>DATGMF010000056.1:0-327161 GCA_035293765.1 Ktedonosporobacter sp. | reverse complement strand
CCTCACCTGCGGGTAGGTCACCCATGTGTTACTCACCCGTCCGCCACTCCCTCTCCCTCCGAAGAGAAAAAGGGCGTTCGACTTGCATGTGTTAGGCACGCCGCCAGCGTTTGTCCTGAGCCAGGATCAAACTCGCCATTCAATGTTATATGAAATCTCTCTCAGAGATTCATGTTCATTTTGATGACAAGCTTATCGTTGAATTGACTGGCTCTATCTGTACTATTGGTTCCTTACCACTCTTCAATTGTTCAGGTACTTCCTTGCCACATTCCTGAGCCGTAGCTCCCCGATTTATCGTGGGAGACGCGCCATCGTCGTTGGAACATTTCAAGGTACGCTATATGCCTTCTTTGCTGTACCGTTCAGTTTCCTGTCCGGCGCAAGTGAGATAATATCACTGTCTATATATCCTGTCAAGAGGTTTTTTTATGAGTTTTATCAAATTTTGCAAATTTTCAAAAAACTCGTTTACTAAAGCTCTCTTCCCTTCCGCTCCCGCCCCTGGCGATCTTTCAGCGCGATGATTTTCTCATTCTCTTTATTCTCATCAACGACCTGGGTGTTCTGTTCCAGATAATAACTCACGATGAGCGCGATGCCGACGCCGAAGGGGATCAGGCCCGGCAGCAGCCAGGGACCGATATGCAATGGGGCCGCGGTAAACGCGGCGGGCAGGAGAAAACCAACCGGGTAGAGCCCTATGGTGAGCGTCAGGCCAACCATCGCCGTAATTAAACCTGCCCTGAGCATTCCCTTGCTGCGGCGCTGCCGAGGGACGTTATCGGGATTGATCCCGTGCGCGAGCAAGGCCATGCGCTCCTTATAGTGGATATAGCGCAGCAGGACGATAAAACCAAAAAAGATAGCCAGCGCGATCAACCAGCCCAGCAAAATCATAATGACGTTGGCAGACATCGGTAACCTCTTTTGTTTAACATATTTCCCGTATGATATGATACGTTCTAAGGAGGAAGATGTTTCGCAAATTCCGCGAAACTTTTCTCCCAAATCCACTCTCTAATGATTGATTCAAAAAATTATGAACGAATATCTATTACCACAATCGCAAAGCATGGGGCTTCCGCTCCCTAATACTGTCTCTGCTCCCGTCGAACACGACGAGGCAGCGTTGATCACTGCCAGCCAGGAAGGTGATCAGGAGGCTTTCGCGCAACTGGTGCAGTTGCACCAGCGTCGCATTTTCAACCTTACTTTTCGTATTCTTCGCCAGTATGAAGAGGCCAGCGAGGTCACTCAGGAGACTTTCCTCGCCGCCTGGCAGGCTTTGCCATCCTTTCGCAAAGACGCCCGTTTCTCCACCTGGCTGTACCGTATCGCTTACAACTGTAGTATGAAACAGCTTGAACAACGTAAACGAGATCAGGCTTTACAGACTGCGATGCAAGAGGAACGCGCATTAGAACGTACCGGCGATAATGAATGGGCCAATGCTCAATTAGAAGAACGAGAAACGCAAGCTTTTGTACGCGAACACCTGGCAAGATTACCTGCAAAATATCAAATTGTATTAATATTACGCCACTTACAGGATATGAGTTATGAGGAGATGGCCGAAATACTGACAGTACCTATCGGCACAATTAAAACCCATTTGTTTCGAGCGCGCAATTTGCTCAAGGAGCATCTGGAAGCTTTTGAGCGTGAATGGAAGACCAGAGGATAATTATGCGTTGTTCTCAAGCTGATAAACAATTACAACTTTATATTGATAAGCAACTTTCTCTAAAGCAGATACGGCGCCTTGAGATGCATCTCTCGACCTGCTCTACCTGCCAGCAGTCGCTGCTTTTGCTGGAGAAAATCGATGAGGCTCTCCAGGATATTTATACGGTTGCCGAGCCGCCAGATCTGACGACAGATATTATGCGCAAGGTTGCTCTCATTCCCCGCTCTTCTGAAAAACGCCCCTACATTTTCTTGCGCCCATCTTTTTCGGAGCTGCTGGCGGCCATCGTACTGGCTACGCTGGCTACGCTGGCAGTTATTCTCGGACAACCATCGCTACGCGCCATCCTGCCTATCGCCAATGGTCACGATTTACTTTCACTGGCGTTTATCAATATTCTGCATATGCTGTCAAATATCAATAGCGGGACGTTAATGCTGATCCTCTGGGTCATTGGCACCGTCCTGGGCGTGTGGATTACGCTGATCGTGGCTGGCAACGAGATGCGCGACATCTGGTTTAAAGCGGTTATAGATCGCCTGCCCGTATGGTAAGTGCTCCCTGCATTTCGCCGCTTAATTAAGCGCATCCAGAGAGGTAGATTGGTATGGAAATAGCGAGAAAACGTCGCCCGGCAGAGGTCGCGCTGGGCTTTTTCCTGCTTTGCCACCCTGGACCGGTTCTTTTCCACATCGTTGCAGTCGCTCTAATTGCGCTGCTGGCGGTATGGCCCCATGTTATCTGGGATGTGTTCGCGCTCGTCGTCGCGGCTCACGCTGCTATGCAACTGTCAATTGCTGTGCTCAATGATTATTGTGACCGCGACCTGGATGCCAAAGGGAAGCCGGACAAACCGATTCCGCGCGGCCTCGTCCATCCTCGCGCAGCTCTGATCTTGGGGCTGCTGTTGATCGGACTGATGCTCTTGCTTTTGCTGCCCCTCAATCCACTGGCCTTGCTGATCTCTCTGCTGTATCTAGCATTGGGCCAGGGCTACAATCTCGGCCTGAAATCGACGCCTTTGAGCGGGATCGTCTTCGCGCTGGCTATTCCGCTCATTCCTGTTTACGCCTTCGTAGGGATGGGACGTATGACGCCTATTGTGTTCTGGCTGGCTCCGGTCGCTGCATTGCTTGGCGTAGCTCTAAACCTGGCAAACTCACTACCGGATATTGAAGCGGATGCCGCTCATAAAGCTCGCACGCTGGCCGTTGTTTTGGGCACACGCGGCTCTTTTATCGCCTGCCCCCTCCTGATCCTTCTATGTATCTGTTTTATCGGGCTGTTGACAATAATCCGCGTCGTCCCCGCTCAGCTCTGGATTATCGTTTCAACGCTATTGCTCGCTTGCCTCGCGGTAAGCATCATGATCCTGCTTTCTGGTCCGCAGAAGCCCGTCTCGACGCGTAAACCATACTTTTATCTGGTGGTCCTGACCTGTCTTGTGCTCGCCGGAGGCTGGCTAATAGGAGCACTTGTCTGATGCCATTACGCCTGTCACTTCTGGAATACATATTGTCTCGCCTGAACATCTTGCCCACTCCCCTTTTCGATGCTCCGCTGGCACCAGGGATTTCTAGAGTGCTTGTGACAGGTTGCGAGTTGGGCGTTTTCGATACGCTGGGCAAGGGCAAACTAACAGCGCAAGCCCTGGCAGAGAAGTTGAGATGCGACTCAGAAAAGCTACAGCTTCTGCTTCAACTGCTTGTTTCAGCGGGATATCTGCGTCAGCGCAAAGGCTATTATAGCAATACGCGCGTGGCGCGACGCTGGCTGATGAGCAGTTCATCGGTCAGCTTCGCTCCTTACGTGGTGCATAGTCCCGATATTGTTGCTATCTGGGAACACATTCCCGAAGTGCTTTTTACAGGCAAGCCTGCTATCTGTATGCCGTACGAGGCAGACGTGAGCAAGCCAGAGACGCAAAAGTTGCTTGCTCGCCACTATGCGGGTCTGGCCTCGCTGGCGCTGGCTCTCGGCGGAGAGATTGTCAGGTGCGTTCACGTTCCGGCGCAAGCGACGCAGCTTCTTGATGTTGGTGGCTCCCACGCGGGCTACAGCGCGCTCTTCTGCCAGAAATATCCCCGCTTGCACGCCACTATTATGGATATCCAGCCAGGAATCGAGGCGGGACGGCGCACGGCCAGACGAATGAAGCTTGAAGATCGGATGAGTTTTATTTGTACCGATATTGTGCATGATGAGTTTACATCCGTATATCCTGCATCCTTCGACATCGCGCTCTACTTCCATATCGCTCACCTGCTGCAACCCGAGATTAATCAGGCAGTTTTGCGGAAGGTTGTGCAGACGCTCAAGCCAGGAGGAATGCTTGTCTTCGTCGATCAGATTACCGATCAGCCCTATAGATCGCGCCTCGCCACGTTGGTGGTACAATTCATGGCACTGACAATGGCAACGATTGGCGGGACATGCTATCCCTTCTCAACGGTGAAAACGTGGCTGGAGCAAGTGGGAATGGTTGAAGTACGCCAGCATCATCTGGTCATGTCGGGTGCGACGCTAATCACAGCAATAAAGAAGCGATGACAGTTAATTGCCATCGCTTCTTTAAACCAGTCGGGGCGAGAGGATTTGAACCTCCGACCACTTCAACCCCATTGAAGTGCGCTACCGGGCTGCGCTACGCCCCGCTATTGGAAACATGATTAGTATAGCAGAAATATACCTTCCCGTCAAGAATTTTTTCGTTTTTTTCTCATACAAGCCTCATTTGCTCCAGAGCTTTAACTGCCAGCGGCATAGCAAGACTACCGTAAGAGATGGTCCTGCTATGCTGCCTGCCACTTTGTGACTAGATCGCTGCCACAATCGAGGCTTGACGGCGTAACAACCACAGGGCTAGACCGAGCACAACTACAGTGCAGGCCAGCACAATACCTCCATCAAATAGGATGTAGGTTAGCGCATTCTGGTTCTGCAAAGCGTTAAAAGCTCCATCCGCGATATAATAGGTGGGCAATATTCTAATCACCTGCGCCACAGGATTGCCACTCAATAGTGTGCCCAACGGACCGGTGAAAAAAGCTGAGACGGTAAACAGAATACTCGCGATACTGATAAAACCACCAAGAGCGCTCGTTGTCTCGAAGATGCTACCGGCCAGCAAACCTAGTGACAGGGCAAAGCAGGAGCCAAGCAGCACAAAGAGGAGCAGTATAGTGATATTGCCCACAAAGCCTTTCTGAACTGCTATCACCACTAACGCCAGCACGATTTGATAAACCAGTCCCACCAGCAGCTTACCCAGCACGATATCAGTGAAGGAGGCAGGCGAAACCATCAACATACGCATGGTTTTCTTTTCTTTTTCCTCAATCAGCAGGTTAGGGACAAGCGAGATTCCTACTAAAAACGAGGTAAGCAGGGCAGCTACGATATAAAAGTTGCTGATATCCAGAACCGGTGTTGAGACTGGCGGGTTAATGGTTGCCACAGTGATATTGAGCGGTTGTGGATTGATGACGGCACTGGCATAGCTGCTCATCAAACGCAATAAAAGCTGACGATCCTGATTATTGACTTCATCTCCATTGACATAAAAGCTGAGCTGTGGATGATTCCTCTGGCGCAATTCAGCTTCGAAGTTGGCAGGCACAACCAACCCAACGGCGTACTGCGAGCTTTTATGAGCTCCATTCGGGCCAAAAGCGGCGGCAACGTCATCAGGAGATCCGGCTCGCGTTATGCTAGGATGAGCAAAAAAACTGCTTACGACCTGATCTATTCCGGCATTTCCTGGATCGTAGATTAAAATGTTCGTCGTTTTAGCTCCAACGACGCTGCTTATTCCTAGAAACAACAACGCGAGAAAGATGGGAGTGAGCAACCCAAACAAGGCATTTCTATTTAAGATGATATCAATCGCGTCTTTACGGGCGATAGCAAAGATTGATCGTATATGCATTGTAAAACTCCTTTAACAGTTATGACAGACTCACGCCAGCTACTTTGATAAAGACATCTTCCAAAGAAGCTTCGTCCGAATGCACAGCGCGCACCGTGCCCAGCCTCAGCCATTCCGCGAGCTGAGCTTGATCGGTCGAGCTATCCATTGCCAGTTTTTTCTCCACTAATGCGCCAGTTCCATTGGATGGCTGATTTTCTGTCAGGGTGACAACCACCGTGCGCTGTCCATGCGCCAGCTTTAAATTGCGCGGCGTGTCGTTGGCGACGATATGCCCATTGACGATAAAGGCAACGTGCTGGCAAAGCTGATCGGCCTCCTCCATTAAGTGTGTGGTTAATAAAATGGTGACGCCTTCGTGGCTGAGTTGCGTAATCGTCTGGCGCACCTCGTGGGCCGCGACGGGGTCCAATCCCCGGCTTGGCTCATCCAGAAAAAGCACCTGCGGTTTGTGCAGCAAAGCCCGTGCGATCATAATGCGCTGCTTCATACCGTTAGAGAAGGTGCGAATCGGCTCTTTTGCCCGGTCGCGCAAGCGCACAAGTTCAAGCACTTCATCGATGCGGCTTTTTGGTATGTTATAAAGCCAGCAGGCAAATTCCAGATTCAAGCGAGCAGGAAGCCGATCATACAGGTTTTGCTCTTCGAAGACGACGCCAATACGCTCTTTCAACAGTTGCCGCTCTTTCACGACATCATATCCTGCAACCCTCGCACTCCCACTGCTCGGATCGATCTGACCCGTAAGCATACGGATGGTGGTGGTTTTGCCAGCGCCATTCGGCCCCAGAAAGCCAAAAATCTCACCATGCCGCACATTAAAACTGATGCCTGCTACCGCTTCTTTTTTGCCAAACGCACGATGAAGATCGTGCGCTTCAATCATAAATTCAGGTATATTCATGCTTTATCCTTGCCTTTTTCTATCCTGTTCCCAATAACTTAATGGACTGCCGATCAATCGCTACAGCAACTGTACCATGAGAAAACTGCCCTCGCGACATAATTCCGTCGTATGGAGATTATCAGCCGTTAAGAGGCGCAAATTCGAGGATGAATGAGCTTGCGCCAAGATGAATGGAGTAAAAATCGGGCTGAGTAGATAATTTAAAACAAAATAGCTATTCCGCTAGTTCTTCGCTATGTTACAATATTCCTGGCAACGTGAGCTTATTCAGCATCAGTCTTTTAACCAAAGGAAAACTGCCATGTTACAGGTGCGGCGGCTCGAAAAACTTGTCAATGGTCGCAGCGTATTATATATTGAGCAGCTCGATATCGCCGCCGGTGAAGTGGTTGCCGTGGTTGGTCCTGCTCACAGCGGCAAAACAACATTGATCCGCATCCTCTCCGGTATGCAGCCTCCCAGCGGTGGCAGCGTTCTCCTGAATGGGCAGGATATCTACCAGGTTCCAGACCTGCGTCGCAATATCAGCACAATGTTTGAGGAAGATCTGCTCTATGAACGCTCTAGCGCCCAGCGAAATCTTGAATTTTATCGCCAATTGCACAAATTGCCCAAAAGCAGCGTTAGTGACGCCCTGGCGGCGGTGGGATTGAGCGACCATGCTCAAACACCTGCTTCCAAACTCGCTCCCACCATTCAGCGCCGCCTGACGTTCGCGCGCACAACAATGAAACGCGCCTCCGTTTATCTGCTGGATCAGCCCGTTTTACGCACCGATCTGGATACGCAGGCTGTGTTCGCCCGCATCATCAGCCAGCTAGCAGCAGAGGGAGCAGCCGTGCTGATTACAGGGGAGGATCTTGCATGGGCGGGTAAGTGCTGCACACGCGTACTGGAGTTAGAAGATGGGCGCATCACCGGTAGTTACAGCCCGGAAACAAACGAGCAGCCTCCTGCCCCCGAACGCCTGCTCCCCTATAAAGTGCCTGCACGTAAGGATGATCGCATTATGCTCTTCGATCCCGGCGACATCCTGTACGCCACCAGCCGCGAAGGCAAGACGTTTCTCCGTACTGCAAAAGATGAGGCGACGACTAACCTGACGCTGCAAGAACTGGAGGGCCGCCTGGTGGGTCGCGGCTTCTTCAAAGCGCACCGCGCCTATCTCGTTAACTTGCAATATATCAAAGCCGTCATCCAATATACCCGCAACAGCTATACCTTAGTGTTGAATGACCCGCAAGAAACAATGGTGCCTTTAAGCAAGCAGTGCGAGAAGGAATTGCAGGAATTATTAGGATATTAGCACTACCAGCGCCAAATACGGGACTAGACTTTTTCTCGAAAATCTGATACACTCTACACTAACATAAAAACGTATAAAAAGCGAGGATGGGGAGAGTAAGCGGGCTGGGAACGCTCAGGGAGAAAGGGCCACCGACTGCAAGCCTTTTCGCGGGATCGTTCGCTGAAGTTCACCCCAGAGCTGGCTGTTGAAAACCACGACATTTTGTCAAGTAGGCAGCCCCGGATGTCTCCGTTACCGGACAAACCGAGCGGAATTATGCCTTCCCTGTTGCAGAGTGAGGACAAATTCAATACGGGTGGTACCACGGAGCAAACAATACCGGCAACTTCGTCCCTGTTGACGATATGTCGGTTTTTTTGATTCTTGGAGGACTCATGATAGAACAACTTGAAGACTTGCTTGGTCAACTCGATACCTTGCAAGCGCGGGCCATTGCGGAACTGGAGCCGATCAATACCAGTGCCGAGCTGGACGAGTGGGATATCCGCTACCTGGGACGCAATCGTGGCGAGCTAAAAAACCTTTCCTCGGTTATGCCCAGACTGGCAAAAGAAGAACGCCCAGTGGTGGGCCAGAAAATCAACGCCGTCAAGGCCGAATTAGAGCAGCGCCTGGCGGCAAAGCGCGAATCGCTACGCCAGCGCGAACTGATGCAGGCGTTGGAGCAGGAGCGCATCGACGTCACCCTCCCAGGACGGGCGCTGCCAGAGGGCCATATGCACCCGATATCGCGCACCATACTGGAAGTAGCTGAAATCTTCACGCGGATGGGCTTCCAGACGATCCAGGGACTGGAGGTCGAGACCGATTATCATAACTTCCAGGCTCTGAATATCCCAACCGACCATCCTGCCCGCGATATGCAGGATACTTTCTGGATCGCTCCAGGGCAGATTCTGCTGCGCACGCACACATCGCCAATGCAGGTGCGCATTATGAAGCAGGTCCATCCGCCGGTACGCATCCTTGTGCCTGGCAAGGTCTATCGTAACGAGGCCGTTGATGCTTCGCACGAAGCCATGTTCCATCAAATCGAAGGGCTACTGGTTGACGAATATTGTACGATGGCTGATCTTAAAGGGTGCCTTGAGCGGTTCGCGCGTGAGATGTTCGGCGAAGGCCGCCACCTGCGCTTCCGCGGCAGCTACTTCCCATTCACAGAGCCAAGCGCCGAGGTCGATATTAGCTGCATTCTCTGCAATGGCGAGGGCTGCCGCCTCTGCAAACATACCGGCTGGCTGGAAATTCTCGGCTCCGGCATGGTCCATCCCAAGCTGCTGCGCGAGGTCGGCTACGATCCCAAACGCTATCGCGGCTTCGCCTTCGGCATGGGCGTGGAGCGTATCGCCATGCTCAAGTACGGCATCGGCGAGATCCGCCTCTTCTCGGCTAACGATCTGCGTTTCTTGCGCCAGTTCTAAACGCAACTGGTTGTAGTGATTGATGGAGAATTTGTCATGCGAGTACCTTTGAGCTGGCTCAAAGATTATGTTGATATCACCCTGTCGCCCGAAGAACTGGCCCATATTCTAACAATGGCCGGACTGGAAGTTGAGGCCATTGATTATCAGGGCAAAGATTGGGGCGATAGGGTGATTACCGCTCAGATCACGCATCTGGAAGAAGTGCCAGGCTCGAATCATCTGAGCTATACACGGATTAATACCGGCACCCAGGAGATCGGCGTCATCTGTGGAGCGCCCAATATCAGGCAGGGTGACAAGGTGCCTCTGGCCCTCCCCGGTGCAAAAATAGGCGATATTACCATCACCGAGGCGCGTAAAATGGGCTATGTTTCGCAGGGGATGCTCTGTTCTCCGCGCGAGCTTGGCCTCGGAAACGATCATTCTGGCATTTACATTCTTGATCCCGAGACAAAGCTGGGGCAGAAGCTGGTCGATGTGCTGGGCGAGGTCGTGCTCGATTTCGCCATTAAAGCCCATCGCGGCGACCTTTCGTCTATTATTGGCATCGCCCGCGAAGTAGCCGCATTGACCGGCCAGGAGTTGCGCATCCCGCAGCCTGTTTTTCAGGAACAGGGTACGCCCGCACAGGATATGGTCAGGGTGACGGTCGAAGATCCCGATCTATGTCCACGCTATAGCGCACGCGTGATCAGCGGAGTGAAGCTGGGGCCGTCTCCGAGCTGGATGGGACGGCGGTTGCTGGCGGCAGGCATGCGCCCGATTAACAACGTGGTGGATATCACGAACTATGTCATGCTAGAGTTCGGTCAGCCACTACACGGTTTCGATTACGACCTGGTGCGTGACCATCACATTATCGTGCGCCGTGCTCATGAAGGCGAAACATTGACCACGCTCGACGATGTAAAGCGCAAACTGACGCCGGATATGCTGTTGATTACCGATCCGCAGGAAGCGACAGCCATCGCGGGCGTCATGGGCGGCGCGATCAGCGAAGTCAACGATAAAACGACCACGATTCTGCTGGAGGCCGCGAATTTCCAGGCCGCCAACGTTCGCCACACCTCGGTGGCGCTGGGATTGCGCACCGATGCCTCCAGCCGTTTCGAGAAGGGGCTTGATCCCGCGCTGACGATCATCGGAGCCAATCGGGCCGTACAATTGATGGCGGAACTGGCAGGAGGCACGGTCCATCCCGGCATCGTCGATTGCTATCCCAAACCGCTCAAGCCGCGTATCCTGAACTTCTCTACCGATGAGGTCGAGTGGCTCACCTCGATGAAGGTCACGCAAAACGAAGTTGTGGAAGCGCTTTCCGCGCTCGGCTTCACCGTACATCCCGACGAGCAGGGCAAAACGATGCGCGTCACCGTACCAACCTATCGCTCAGATATCGATGAAGGGGCGGATCTCGTCGAGGAAGTCATCCGCTTGATCGGCTATGATCGCATTCCAAGTACGATTCCAACGGGTCCATTGCCCGAACCGCTCCCCGACTACTGGTTCGAGCGCGAACAAGAGGTGCGCACGCTGCTCATTGGCACAGGCTTAAACGAAATCGTGACCTATACCCTGACCAGCCGCGCCCGCACGCTTAATCTATTAGCTCAGGCGGATGCGGATTCGGCCCGTTTTCTCCTGCAAGCTCCTATGAGCACCTCTAATGGTACCCACACAGCAATCAGCACGGCGGGCACTAACGCGGTTGCCACGCTTGATCCACACGCTCTCCCGGCTGTTGTGCTGGCGAATCCGCTCAGCAGCGAACAGGAAAGCCTGCGCCTGACGCTGATGAGCAGCCTGCTGGAAACAGTACAGGAGAACAGCAAACGCAATAGAGCCGGCCTGCGCTTCTTCGAAATTGGACGGCGCTACCTGCCGGTCAACGGCCCGGATCAGCAGCCTGATGAACGCAGGGCCGTCGGTATCGCCCTCTGCGGCCCGGCAGAAATTTCCTGGCATAGCGCATTATCGCAGCCGACGGACTTCTATGACTTGAAGGGGATTATAGAATCCCTGCTGGCAGGATTGAAGATTACCCATTATCGCTTCACTCCAACTCAGCATCCGACATTTCATCCAGGACGATGCGCGCTATTGGAACTGCCGCGCCCATCAAACATCGGGGAGCAGGTGTTGAGCCCTGCGGGCGTGCTGGGCGAGGTACATCCTATCGTGCAGCAACGCTACGATCTGCCGCACCGCGCCTACCTGTGCGAGCTTGATCTGGAACGCCTTTACATGGCAGTCCCTGCTCGCCTGATCTATCAGCCCATCTCGCGCCATCAGGAGTTGACCCGCGACCTGGCCCTGATAGTCGATCAACAGATACCGGCGGAGGATGTGCGCGCGATTATCCAGCGCAACGGCGGCGAGTTGCTGCGCTCGGTTACCCTTTTCGATCTCTACACCGGCGATCCCATTCCGGCGGGCAAGAAGAACCTGACCTACTCCCTGGTCTACCAGGCTCAGGATCGCACGTTGACCGATGCCGAGGCTAATAGCCTGCAAGAGCGGATCATCCGCGCCCTGAACGACGAACTCGGCGCAACGTTACGCTAAGCTTACGTCCACGTTTTCAGCTCTCCTGAGAGACTGTCAGGAGAGCTGATTTGTGCTACGATATAGTATTGTTATCTTTCTGCTTTACCCAGTCTGGCCGAGTAGTCTGTTATCGTTTCGCCACGCAAAATGAAAAAAGAAAAAGCACCTGGGAAAAAGATGCTCTGGTTATCGCATATGATGAGTTTATAGTTTGCCTTATCACCTTTTCGGCTCTAGTTGTCACTCATCAGCAGTTGTAGAACCAGAACCTACCAAAGCTAGCTCACCCATATTAATTAGTTCTTCTTGTACAAGACCTGAAAATCGCGGAGTATGAGAGGATAAACGATGTAACACCTCCGACAAAGACAAAGGCGGATTTTTAAGGGCATTGGCCTGAGCTTTGACGATACCACACATTTCCCGCGGGTTGTCATGAAACAGGCTAATGAGAAAATCATCTGGAGATTGAGCTTCAATACCATAAGGCGCGAGGGATGTTTCAGGAAAATCTTTCATATTCTGAGTAACAATCACCTGAGCATTGCTAGCTACGGCTGCCGCTAACACATGTTTATCTTTTTCGTTGACGGGCATAGTAGAAACATGGGGTCGATGACTTGAAATGATTGAGTCGTCAAAACTTTTTCTAATGCTCCTCAGTAGGTTTTCAGCCTGCTCTGCCGATGCGCCAAGCTTATTAATCAAAGTACGACCAACTTCATCCAGAATATCCTCGGTAAAACACATCCGGTAGTATTTCGCGCTGGCTGTACGAAAAAGTGTATCGCGCAGCGACGCAGGTACAATTACACATGCATCAAGAACAGCTATCAGTGGCATGGACTTATCCTTACCTGGTACTATATCTGCTTACCGCAGATAATGGTAAGCAGATACAAGAAAATGTTAGTAATAGATTCCAAAATCCTGGCTCATTTGGGTGATCTCATCTATGGCTTTCTCTCGTTCGGCATCTCGAATTCTGCTATATTCCACGAGGTCAGAAAACCGAACGCGGCGATGGGTGCCAACCATAGTGAACGGTATCTTGCGCTCATTAAGCAGATTGATCAGGTATGGCCGTGAGACCCCCAAAAAGTCTGCCGCTTGCTGGGTAGTTAGTTCCTGGTGCTCTGGTACGACAAAAATCGCTTTGCCGAGCATCATATAAGACACAATCCGCCGAAGTACTTCGAAAACCGACCGGGGCAATTCTATGGAAACTCCGTCTGGCCCAACAAGTTTTGCACTATGGCTCTTGTTAAGCACTTTTCTGATCTCACTTAATGCCGGTTTCTCACTATCATTTGCCGCTATTGCGGATTGTTCCAGTACTGGCATACGGTTTTCCTTTCTCTTATGATCGCCACTGATATTAACAGGGACCTTCTCGATCATGTCTCTATTATACCCTATATTCGAAATAAATGCTATAATCAAAATAAGTGAAAGTATAGGAAATTAAAAGCTTATCCCTAATAAGCACAAAAAGACATGTCTCTGAGGGACGTTTACCCAGGATGCGCGCATCTTAATCGCGGTCATAGCGACGTCCTTTGAAAGACAATCCACTAAAAAAATACTTTTTGCAAATTTCTAGTGTGGCATTCCAGGCTAATTTACCGCATTTGTATACTTGTTCTTGATGGACCGCATAGATCATGGCGAACAGGGGAAAGTAGAATGAAAAGGGGTAGAACGACAGCACACAGTACTTCTTATCTCTAGAGTGACCAATCATGCTATCTAACGTTCTAACAGTAGAGTCTACTCTCAATTGATCGCTTGTGTAAGAAGCAGAAGTGCGGACGGATCATATTTACTTTATTTTTCTCATCGGCGCCACACGATATTTGTCAGCAGAGGATTTGGGAATAGGGAAAGAGATGGAATTATGAATCAGTGTTTGCGATGCAATAAGCTATGTAGCGGGACATCTTTATTTTGTGAAGAGTGCCGAACGCTTCTCGGGCGGCAGGTAGATGGCGACCAGCATGTGGATATAACAGAATTTTCGACCTCGCCACAGGTAGCCGTTGCCGAGAAGTCAGAGGAGCGGGTGCTGAGAATGAACGATGATCTGCCGGAGCGCACTACCATACCTCACCCTGCAGTAATCTCTCTTCCTGAGACACCACAGCCGCCTTTATCGTCAATGGGAACGTATGCCACCACAGTCGAACAGGTCCTGCAAAAGTTGAGCGATGCCGCTCGACGCATTGCCAATGCTGACCGCGGACCGGGTCAGCGGGCGCGCCCTCGTATTTTCCGCCTGACTCCCTTACGCGATATTTCTGCCGAAATTCAGCGTCACAGCACCCCTATGCCTAAAATATCTACGCCACTCTCTCCCAACAATGACCTGGCGAGAAAACTTCCCGATCTATGGCCCTGGTTCCAAGATTCGGATGCGGACGAGGACGAAAAAGATATCTGGGCAAACCGTAGCGATCCATTGATGTCGCGCAGTTTTGAATTCACTCGTGCAGAAGGCGAAAACAGGAGACGGGCCGCTATTTCAGGGCTATCCACCTCTTTTATGGCCCGGCAACAAAAGAAGACCGCTCGTCTCCGCACCGCTTTCTTTTGCCTGGTTATTCTGGTTGTGCTTGCTTCCACGATAGATACTATTCTGTTATCCAATGCCTTTATGCATTCTAAATCCAACTCACTGGTCACTAATGGCTTTCCTGTGCTTACGCTTTCCAGCCTCGTTGCGGATTATGGACAGAGTATTACTTTGCACCTGCGCCATTTTTCATCACAGGCCCGCGTAGCCCTGACACGCGATATTGAAGAACAGATAACATTAGAGAATTCAAGCTCGGTTGTGCAAGTCGGGCGCGATGGTAGCGCCGACCCTGTAATGCTAATCGAAAACAACTGGACACCAGGCTTTCATACGATCCAGGCTGAAGATACTGTCACCCGTTACACCGCCAATACGACCATTCGGATCGAAGCAGGCCCGACGCGACCCGCACACTTACTTATCAGGACCACAACACTGGATCTCGGGGCCGGCATTCAAGGTTCGAATACTATCGAGCCGCTTGTACTGGAAAACTCTGGTAGCGGAGCTATTACCTGGTCGGCCAATAGCAACCAGCCCTGGTTAATGATTTCCCCCAATCAGGGCGTCTTTAGCGCCAATCAGACAATCGAGGTTGGTGGCGAGCGGAACAATCTCTCGCCTGGGAATTATCAGGGGAGGATTACTTTCTCCTCCAACGTTGGAGAATCGCAGTATGTCGATGTAACAATGGTGGTGCGCCCACTGCCAGCCAATGCCGGGGCAGTCTTATCTGTAACCCCCCCGCTGCTCTCGTTCATTGCTACCGATGGGGGTGCCGATCCCAATGCGCAGTTCCTGATTGTGAACAACCCCGGCTCTCAGCCGCTTTACTGGTCGCTTGGCAATAACTCGCCGACGGTCGTCCCAGGTGGGGGCCTGGCGACTATTGATCAAAATGCGGCCTGGTTAAGCATAGATCAGACAACGGGTGTGGTTGTACCCGGAGTAACCACTTTTATACGTGTCAGTGTACACAGCCAGAACTTGCTCCCAGGAGCTTACATCAATACCCTTGTATTTAGTAGCAGCATAGGACATACAGCACTTAATAGCCCGCAAAATGTGAGCGTTTCCCTCACGGTGCAACGGCCTTGCAGCTTGACGCTCAGCACCGGCAGCTTATCTTTTACGTCCGTTGCCAATAACGGCAATCCAAGCAATCAGACCTTGAGCCTGGCAGCGACATCCAGCTGTCCTGGCACAATTGGCTGGCAGGCCATATCCTCAGCTCCCTGGCTAACTATCACACCCGCGAGTGGACAACTCAGAGGTACAGCCAGCGCGGCAACGACGGTTAGCGTCAATACGAGTGGCCTCGCCGCAGGCACATATAGCGCCAACATTACGGTAACGGCGGCCCAATCAACGCAATCGGTTATGGTGCAATTAACCATCCAGACACCCCCGCCGCCGTCCGCGCCAATTCTGGGTGCTTCGCCGCTTAACCTCAACTTTAGTACTACGCAAGGACAACCTAATCCCCCTGGTCAGACAGTGACGATCACCAATACCGGCGGGAGCCCATTGATGTGGCGCACCTCGCTCAATCTGCTGACCAACCTCTGGCTTGGCGCCTCACCAAGCGGTGGCACCATTCAACCAGGGCAGACGGCCCTTCTGACGGTGAACGTCAGCGCCAGTTCTCTCAGCCCCGGCACCTATGTGGGGCAGGTTGTATTGACGGGTACCGATCCAAATAATGTGGTGGCGGGAGGCAGTCCTCAGTCCATTATGATTAATTTCACGGTGCTGCCTCCCTGCACCTTGCAACAACCATCCTCAAGCTCTCTGGCTTTTAGCGGCATGCAAAATGGGGCCGATCCCACTCCACAATCGGTAACCGTTATGGCGGCTGGCAACTGCAACTGGCCTTTGAACTGGAGCGCCACTATCAATGGTTCAGCTCCCTGGTTAAAGGTCTCTCCGCTCGCCGGATCGTTTACTGCCAGCGGACAATCCACTACGTTGTCCGTCGCTCCCACGCTTGCCGGCCTTGCTCCCGGAACCTACACCGCGCAAGTTTCGATTGGAGCGACCGATTCCGCCAGCCTGCAAGCGCAAGGGAGTCCCCAGACACTCTCCGTCACCCTGACGGTGCTACAACCCTGCCAGTTGCAGGGCGTCCCGTCCAATATGTCCTTTAGTGTATCTCAGGGGACAGCATCACCCACAAGCCAGAATCTCGCCCTGAGCGAGTCTGGCAGTTGCGCTCGCCCGGTCTCGTGGACGGCGACCAGCAATAGCCCGTGGCTCATCGTGGATACAGCCTCGGGCACGGACAATGGTAGCGGCTCCACGATTGCTGTCAGTCTTAACACGACGACATTAACTACGCCTGGCTCTTATACGGCCACCATTACCATTACAGCCACAGGCAGCGGTAACGCTGTGGTTCAGAACAGCCCGCAAATAATCACCGTCACGGTGACGGTAAGCTGAACTTCAGCTATTCTACGCCCCAAACAAAGGCAGGCCCGATGTCGGGCCTGCCCCTTTTCAGGTTGACGCTCCTCCCCTTCTATGCTACACTCTGACATGAGAGAATTGCCTGCTGGTTGCAGCCAGCCCACTTCTACCATACAATCAAGGACGATTACGGAGGATAGAGCCGTGCCAACTATTTTTTATAAGCGTGAAAATGTGCGAGTCGATGTGCCCGAGGGCGAGGGCGTTCGCTATCCCGCACTGGAAAATGATGTTCCCGTCTATTGTGGCATCTGGAAACTTGCCAACTGCCACGGGAATGGCCTGTGCGCCACTGATCGCGTCGTCGTCTCGCCAGCGTCCAATATCAATCCCCCCACTTTTTTAGAAAAATTCCGTCTGGGCCGCGCCCATAAGAAAAACCCCAATCTACGCCTCGCCTGTCAGGTCCAGGTTTTCGGCGATGTCACCGTTGAAACCCAGTGCTGAGCCATTTATCATCATATCGCTCAACAAAACAGGAGTTATTCCAACGGGATAACTCCTGTTTTTGTGGTAACTGCTCTTTGCAGCTTTTTTGCTCACCTGACGACAAAATAAAGCGTTTGCGCTAGCTGGTCATTCCAATACAGTTCGGCCTTCCCCTCGCTTGCCTCCGGGAAGCGAATGGAGGCGCTGCCGCTGAGCGTATCTCCCGCCTTTATCGGTTTACTGGTTAATGTGGCATAGTAGGCATTATCTGTGTAGAGTTTGATGTTCACTATTCCGTCTTTGTTCGGATGCTGCACACTATATGTAATATAAAATGTCTGACCGGGCTGGAACACTTTATCGGGCCTCAGCGTGATATTGGTCTTCGGATCGATGGAGGAGGCTGTACTGGCAGAGGGTATGATATTGTACGCTGGACCTTTATCGACGCGATCTGGCGGATCGGGCAAATTTGCGACTGACGTTGCTTTCATGCTAGCAGGAGGCTTGCCAGCCAGGAAGTTCTTCACCAGGTCCAGTTTGCCGCTGGCCTGAGCATAGTAGCCCACACCGGAGCACACTATCAGGGAGACAATCAACATACTGAGCAGCCCACTGACAATACGATAGCGCGGAATTATGGCCCGTGGCTTGGTATACATTGGCGGCACATAGATGCTTTCGGTTTCTTCTGGCAAAGCCGGCAGCATCTGCTCTATCGTCTGAGCAGGCACCAGTTGCAGAGGGAACGCAGGCGCAGCTCCGGGCTGCATCCCCATACCATTTTGATAAGGAACCGGCAGCAGGGATTGCTGTTTCCCCTGCGGTTGCGCTGCATCTTGAAAATCATACAACGGAGGCTGCGCCTCAAACGGGAGCTGAGGGAATTGATCCCACGACGGATTGGGCGGCGCCATCTGGTTTCCCCAGGCCGCTGTCACCGGTCCCGCTGTTCCCCGACCATTTGCCCGTGATGCCCCTAGTGGTGAGGGCGCGCCACAGTTTGGACAGGGCGCTTCATTATCCATTCTAGCTGCGTTGCAATAATGACAGAACATCGTCTTCGCCTACCTTATGTACGTTAAATATACTTTGATCTATAGTGCTTACATACCACACTAACACTAATATCCTTCTGTAATCAAGTACTGACGCAGCCTCTAGGGAAAATTGGCTATCGATCTTCTTCTTAATTCACCTTGTTTCAGGTCGCAGCGTTCTAACCTTGAATAGTCCGAACCTGGGTGGTACCATTGCTTGTGACAGGGGCTTTCCCCATTTTGTTAACATTGTTATGTTACCCGGCCTGGCAAGGACATCGCGCTATGGCAGAATCTCAACAACAATGGTATAACCGGCAAGCAATCGAGCAGTTAGCGCAACATATTCCTTTTGAGCGCGATAGCGCCTCGAAGGCGGAACAGATCGAGATGTTGCGCGGCCTGGTCATCAGGCATGGACGCGAGATGGACCGGGAGCTCTTTGGCTTCGAGGCCCGCAACGAACTGATACGTTTAGGCTTGTGGAGCCGCATAGGACGTGCGAATGAGTAAGAAAACGAAGTGGTAATGGTATAATTTTTGGGCAGGAGAATATACAATGGCGCTACCTCAATACCCGACAATAGACCCGGAAGACTATCTGACGCTCGACCGGAATAGCAAAAATGCTCGCTACGAATATCTGGACGGCGAGCTAAGAATGCTGGCGGGTGGCAGCACTTATCACTCGGCGATCATTGCCAACCTGACGGGAATATTCAATAGAGCATTAGAGGATAGCTCGTACTGGGTGTTTAATTCGGATATACGGTTACAGTTATCCGAGTCACGCTATGTCTATCCCGATATCACCATCAGTTGCCATCAAAGCGATCAAGAATTAGACGATATGATACGCTATCCCTGTATCGTTATCGAAGTGCTTTCTCCAGGGACCGAAGCTATCGATAGAGGGAAAAAGTTCATCTACTATCAGGAATGCTCCTCGATACAAGAGTATATCATGGTTGACTCCCAAAGCATACGCGTAGAAGTGTATCATCGCGAACATGATGGCTGGAAACTGCATACATTTGGCCCTGGCAGCATAGTAACCATAGAAACCCTCAATATTCAATTTCCTATTGACGCCATTTATCGGCATATGAAACTGAGCGAGACCCGCAACAAAAACTCCAGAGGCTAAAATAGGAGCAAGAGGGCACTGAGTTGTCTCCTCACCCTGTCAAGAGGTATGATTAGGAGAGAAGGACCTGCTTTTATATTAGCAGGCTTTCAACCTTTATCGTTTACAGGGACCTATAGCCGGTACACAGCAAAGAAGCCGGTGACCGGTGTAAACAGTGTCGTTAAACAAAAGGAGGAGCCGGGTATGGTACTCAAAGATACGCTGCTGTATCTTGCGCACAATCAGCACTTGCGCGACTTTGTGGTACATAATAAGACCGCTCGCGGTATCTCGCGCCGTTTTGTCGCGGGAGAAGTTCTTGATGACGCTATCCAGGCCACACGCATGCTCAACCAGCGCCATATCCAGGTCGCGCTCGACCATCTGGGAGAAAATGTCTCGGATGAACAAGAGGCAAAAGCGGCCACCCAGGACTATATTGCCGCGCTCGATCAGATTAAGCAGACGGGCATTGATGCCAATATCTCCGTTAAATTGACTGCGCTCGGTCTCGATATCTCCAGAGAAGTATGCGAACAAAATCTAGTCACCATTCTGCAATGCGCCGCTCAAAATACCACTTTTGTCTGCATTGATATGGAAGGGTCCGCTTACACCGCCGATACTGTCGATATCACATTGCAGATGCGCCGCCAGTTTGAGCATATCGGGACTGTTATCCAATCCTATATGTACCGCAGCCGCAAAGATATTGAGCAGTTAATTTCGGAAGGGGTCCGCGTACGCCTGGTCAAGGGAGCGTATAAAGAACCGTCGTCCATTGCTTATCAAAGCAAAGATGGCGTTGACCGCAACTACGTGCAGTTGATGATGATGCTGCTCTCACGCGGCAACTTCCCGGCCATTGCGACTCATGACGAGGCGATTATCAACGCGGCCTGCAAATTTGCGCGCGATCATGGCATCAGTAAAAACGCATTCGAGTTTCAGATGCTCTACGGCATTCGTCGCGATCTGCAAGAAAAACTTGTTGGTCAGGGCTATAATATGCGCGTCTACGTTCCTTATGGCTCGCAATGGTATCCCTACCTCATGCGACGCATGGCTGAACGGCCCGCGAACCTCATGTTTGTGATGAGCAATGCCATACGTCGCTGAGCCTGTTTAGCAAGAGGATACAACATACGCTATGACGACTACCCACGTTATCTCCGTCGGGCTCGCCGATATCCACAGGGAGCCATCATCGTCATCCGAGCGCGTCACCCAGGCTCTGATGAATACTCCGGCAGCCGCCGATGCAGTAGCAGACGAGTGGACACATATTGCCCTCCCTGATTACAGCGGCTGGATTCGTACCGCCGCCCTGGGAGAGCCCGTCGTCAAAAGCTTCTGCAAGGTTGGCGCGTCCTGCTCCTCTCCCCTGGAGGTCATGGCCGTCGTCACCGCAACCCACACCCCTCTATTCAGCAATGCTACCGGCGATGAGACCGCCGGCACAATTTACCTGTCAACAGCATTGCCTTTGCTCGACCTCACCCATCCGCAGCGCCTCCAGGTAGCTTTGCCTGATGAACGTACCGCATGGTTATTGCGAACCGGCGCTGATATTCGCCAGGGGACGGATATCTATTCGCGTACCCCGCTCGACACTGTTACTACATACGCTCGGGCGTTCCTCGGGCGACCTTATCTCTGGGGTGGCATGAGCTGGCAAGGGCTGGACTGTAGCGGCTTCGTGCAGCTATGCTATCGCATGGGAGGGGACCTGTTGCCACGAGATGCGCACCAGCAGCACGATTTTCTGACGCAGACCGTGAGCAGGGACGAGATAGAGGAAGGAGACCTGATCTTTTTCGGCAGCAAGTCCATCACGCATGTCGCTCTGGCCCTCAATCATCAAGAATACATCCATGCCGAAGGCCAGCACTACCAGCGTGTCCTCATCAATAGCTTTGATCCCGCCGACGCCCACTATAACCCGAGGTTGTCCGAGATTGTCTGGGCAATCAAACGTGTGAGATCATAATTCTCAGACCATTTACAATAAAGAGAGATCAGAGAAAAAATCCGAGTGCAGTTCTACTTGATATCTTTGGGTTTGATGTTTATACTCCTTTCAACGGGAGCGGCGCGAGTTGACGGCTTGCTCGACCCGCTTGAGGGTACTGAAAAAACAGGAGGAAGCATGCCTATTCTACCCCATAGAGGCGTCTGGCCCACGATTGCCGAAGGTGTATTTATTGCTCCAGGCGCTATGGTCATCGGCAACGTAACGATTCATGAAGGGGCCAGCGTCTGGTACAACACTGTTATTCGCGCCGATACCGCACCCATCGTCATTGGTCGCCGCACCAACGTGCAGGATAATTGCACGCTGCATGTCGATGCCGACGCGCCCCTTACCATCGGAGAAGATTGCACCATCGGTCACAACGCCGTTGTTCACGGGGCCATACTGGGTGATCGCGTGCTGATCGCGATGAATTCTGTGGTGCTTTCCCACGCTCGCATTGGTTCAGAAACCATCATTGGAGCCTGCGCGCTGGTGGGGGAGCAGAGACAAATACCGGCGGGAGTGCTGGCTGTGGGCATACCCGCGAAGGTTGCCCGCGAACTGGACGAGGCAGAGCGGGAACGCATTCTGACAAGCGCGGAGCGTTACTGTGAAATCGCAGCGGCGCACCGGCAGTCATTAGAAGATCTGCAACAAGATCGCTCATAGCAGCAGAGCAAGCCATCATAGCTGCGGTATGCTACATCTCACGGTCATAGAAGGCTATCAACCAGCCAGTAGCACCTGGAACTTGTCCTGGACAGGTGCCTGGCCTGGTCGTTGAATAGCCACCGTGACATCCCACAGACCAGCCATAGAGAATGCCGCGTCCTTATCAAAGGTGGCAATATAGGTAGGATTCCCTCCCCGGATGGTCGCGTGCTTCGTCCCCATATCCATTATTTCCATATTGGTGGTTACCTGCACTTGAGCATCCGTTACCGGCACATCATTGCTATCTTTGATCGTAATGATCACAGTATTGGCATAACCAACCTGCCGCGGTAGAACCAGCAAGCTTACAGAAAAATCGCCAATTTGCTTCGTTTGCGTATCGGTTTTGTCATCGGGAGTTGCAGGCGTAGGAGCTGGCGCAGCCGGATTGCTATACTGCACATTGGGGAAAACAATGGGAGGAGCGAAGAAAAACATCAGCGCGGCACAGAACAATACGCCTGCGGCCAGCAAAAGCTGCATATTGACATTATGCTTCAGCCCTCTCCTCGTATGTTCCAGCGCGAACTGGCGCGTTCGCCGCGCGGGCAGATCAGGATTGACTACCGGCAAAAGCAGCACCTGCCGCGTCAACCTGGGACGGACCACAAATAAAGCGTACAGGCTGAGGAGCACCATCATAGCACTGATAATTAACTGGATCAGTAATGCGCGCCCGTAAGGATCGGTCATAAACTGATGAACATCCTGCAAGCTGGCTTCGCAGAGAAAAAGATCGCAGACGAACAAAATTCCCATCGCGGCCAGCAGGAATGGCGTAAAGCGACGCAGCAGTGCCGCCAGCATTTCCGCATGCCGGTCCGATTCAACGATGGATAGCCGTGGCAGGATCACATAACCGAGATACACCAGGCCACCAAACCAGATACTCTGCGTAACCAGACCCAACCAATCAAAAACGATGGCACTAATATGCGGCTGGAATACCTGGGCCGCTTCCCCCGAGAGGGCGCGTGTTAACAGCAATAGCGCGGCCAGGGAGAGCAATATCAAGCTGAAACGATGCGACGGTAACGAGGTGAAGGTAGTATATTCACGTTCAGTTCGGTCTTTGGTAGTATTACCGTTGCCTGCCGGCTGCATATCCTGCGTAATTTGCAGACGTAGCGGACCTGTGCGAGCAGTGACGCGCTGCGCTGGCTCCGACACGACCGTTACTTTTTGCGGATGGCTGCTTATCCAGTAAAGCAGCCCCAGAGCAATGAGAGCCAGAGCAACGCGTACCATCCAGAGCAGACCATAACTGCTTTCGGTCAGTAGCTGCAACAATGTAGCAGGATCAAAGCCGCTGCCCCCCAGGCCCTGCGCCAGGCGCGTCACGCGCAGCACTAAGGAGACAACCTCTCCCAGCAGCAGCGCGCCGAGACAAAGCTTTTGCAGAGAATTAGACTGCCTCCTCGCCTGCTCAATCAGGGTCACAGCGCGCTCCTTGCCGGTAAGCAGGAAAGACTCCATGACGAGCAGCCCAACCCAGAATGTCAGAGCGATGAGTATCAGCCACTCCCAGGCAATCGCCAGGATGCCGAACAGATCCAGCGCATGCATCGACATTACATTATTACTTGTGCTTGGCCCAAGAATGGGAACGCCGGAGAGCCCCGTGCTGGAATATCCCAGATTAAAACCAATGATGCCGTAAGACGTATGTCCATCAGCGTCGGACGCGGCAGTCCACATCACCTCATAGCTCCCCTGCGGCTGTGTGCCAGGCGCTCTGATGGGCGTATCCAGCTCGCGCGGATTGTTCCTGGCGATAGTGCTTGGCGCCGCAGAAACATCGACCAGGTGTCCATCCTGTACCGAATAAACATGGGCGCGGCTAATAGGGCTGATCGGGGCATTAAAATAAATACGCATCACCGATGGCAGCGTATTGATGGTCGAGCCATCAACAGGGTCGGAACCGATCACAAACGCATGGGCAAACGCCACGGGGGCACGCTCCACGACAGCCGAGCCAAAATATGCCAGGATGCTCAAGAGACAGGCCAATATTACTATTACTACTCTTCGTTGTCGCATATGTCGTTATGTTCTCTTGTATTCTTGCTTCATGAATCTGATGGGCCTGGCGCAAAGGGGAAACTACAGTAAGATTACCTATGCAAAGATTGTACACCACGGGGGCCGCGCTCGCAATATTACATAGTTACATCTTCATATTACCAGACGATACAGCCTGCTAAAAGATGCTTCTCTTTGTCATTGCCGTTACTTTTGTACTTCGATTCCAGGTTACACCTCTTCTATTCTCACCCGCAAAATCTCATCCATAATATAATACGGGGCTTATTTTTATGCTACAATATAAGAAATACACGACGAAAAAGGCAGCATGGTTGATGAGCAAGCAACACTGGTGGCGCTTCTGGACACGTATTTTCCTCTGGTCCCATGTGATAAATGTGGTCATTTTTTATATTACAGCCTGGCTGCGTACCATGCCAGAAAAAAAAGATCGGGTACGCATACTTCCAACCGAAAATGTGGCTTCTCCCGTAACAGCTACAACGTCCCCTATGGTCTCGATCATTGTTCCAGCGCGCAATGAAGAGGGCAATATTCGCCGCTGCGTAGAATCACTGCTGGAACAGGACTATGCCAGCTACGAGGTCATCGTGGTTGATGACGAATCGACGGATAACACCGGTCGCATTCTCGATGAGCTTGCGGCCTCTCATCCTCATGGCAGCCGCTTATGGGTGTTGCGCCTGCGCGATCTGCCTGCGGGCTGGGCAGGTAAGCCACACGCAATCCATATGGGGCGGCAGGAGGCGCGAGGCGAGTGGTTGCTATTTACCGACGCGGATACCCGACATGCTCCCAACGCGCTGCGCTCAGCTTTAGCTCAGGCTATCTGCGAACAGGCCGATCTACTGACGCTCGGCACGACCCAGGAATTGCCCACATTCTGGGATAAAGTCCTGATGCCAATGGCCTATCTGGGTATCAGCATGCTCTACCCTCCAAAACTGGTCAATGACCCACGCAGCAAAGTGGCGCTAGCCAATGGTCAGTATATTCTGATCAGGCGCGCAGTCTATGATCAGCTCGGCGGTTACGCTCGTCCAGAACTAAGAGGAACGCTGGTCGATGATCGCGACCTGGCGCGTACCGTCAAAGAGCATGGCTATAAACTGCGCCTTGTAGATGGACGCGAACTGGTCTCGGTCCACATGTATCATGGTCTGAAGGATACCTGGCGTGGTTGGCGCAAGAATGTCTACCTGGGCAATCGCGGCGGCGTCGCCTTCTTTGTATTGCAATTGATCGGGCTGCCTATGGTCTCAGTTGCGCCGTTTCTCCTCCCCCTGTTCGCCTATAGCGCAAAAAAGCGCCGTAAGGGAGGCATCAGTTCGACCGAAGCGCAGGCAGCGGCGGCCCTGGAACTGTCCTCGCTCCTGGCTTACCGTATCTGGCTCAACAAACAACTTGGCGTCCCCTGGTTCTATGCGTTCACCCATCCCCTGGCAGGGATTATCTTCGAGGGCATTCTATCCCAATCGGCCTGGCGTATCCTTACGCGTTCAGGTGTGGACTGGCGCGGCAGGTATTATCATAATAGCAAGTAAATGAAAAGAGAGCTGGCTCAGGAATTGCTCCAGCCAGCTCTCTTGCTCTACCGCTCTATTAGCAGCATTTTCAGACCACAGCTTGAGATGTTGATCCTAGTTCTTCTGCAAGGAGATGTCGCCACTTCCTGTATGCAACTGCAACCCCGCTTGCTGACCGCTACCCACTGAATTGCTGCCAAAACCGTTAGTAACTGTCCCCGAGTCGGTTGTGGCATCAAGTTTGAACGCTGAAGATGCTGGCACTGCAACGGTAATAGATCCGCTCCCCGTACCAAAATTGTAGCTACCGGCGGGATCAATGGAGCCGCTGAAGTCGATGGACCCGCTCCCCGTTTTCATGGTAGATTGTCCGCTCAGCGTTGCCCCCTTTACCTCGATGTCCCCGCTCCCGGTAGTCATACTTGCCTGTCCAACCAGACCTTGCACTGTGATTGTGCCGCTGCCCGTTTTCAGCGTTGCCGGCCCGTTCAGATTATTCACAGTAACCGAGCCGCTCCCCGTCTCTGCCTGCACCTGCCCGGTAATATCGTTAATCTCTACCTGGCCTGAACCGTCGGTAACTACCACGTCGGAGGTATTCGGAGCCGTTATATCAAGATCAATGCCTTTGGAGCCGAAGAAGAGAGGATTAATGCCGTCTTGAGCGGTTATCTCTACCGTATTGCCGCTACCGCCATAGGTCACATGCATATCATTCAAGCTTACCGAACCCAGGCCGGTTGCATGCTTTGTTTCAGTAATGACCACAGAACTGCTATTACCACCGGTATGAATATGCACTGTGCCGCTGTCATCGTGAATTACCAGCCTGGGATGACCGGTAATGGAGACACTATGCGTATTCGTAGATTGCTGGGTTGAGGTAAAAATTCCAATCTGGCTCAAGAAGCTACCACCGGCCAGCACAATCAGTATCAGCAGCGCCAGGATCAGGAGCAGTCCACGACGTCGTGGACGCCTGTTATTTGGAGCGTACAGCTTTTCCCCAACTTGCTGTTGTTGTCCAGAACCGCCATAGGTTTGGGAATATTCACGCTGGTATTGCTGTCCCTGTTCGCGTGGATCGCTATTAACATTGCGCGCTTCATAAACTCGGCGCTCAGGTTCCGTAAACGAAGATTCCTGGTTGCTCATCTATGTCCTCCTTAGTGTTTCGCGAGTGTATCGCGCCCGGACCACCCAGGCTTTAAAAAGAGAAAT
The DNA here is from genome assembly GCA_035293765.1 of Ktedonosporobacter sp. GTDB lineage: Bacteria > Chloroflexota > Ktedonobacteria > Ktedonobacterales > Ktedonobacteraceae > DASRHT01. The sequence goes on along the minus strand of DATGMF010000056.1, from coordinate 300,187 downwards.
TCTATCATAATGTTATTATAGGTAGGATATGCTGCTCTATATCAGTCAATAATATATTGTCACTGATTGTACGCAAAGATCGCGCCAGGGTTGCAGAAATGATGAGCATCAGAGGATAAGAACGAAGAGAGGGCAGGCGTCTCGCGCCTGCCCATATATTTTATCAGGAAAGACGATCAGCGGTGCAACAGTGGCAGCAGATACACCGTGCTGAACACAAAGATCCAGACGATATCAACGAAGTGCCAGTACATCTCGCCCGCTTCGACTGCGAAGTGCTTATGGGCCGAAAAATCGCCACGCATGCCGCGAATGAGACAAATCAGCAAGAAGAGTACGCCAACCGTCACATGCAGGCCATGGAAGCCCGTGAGCAGGAAGAACGACGAGCCAAAGGTCCCGGTTGAAAGGGCGAAGTTGTCATGCAAAACCAGGGTAGAATATTCATATGCCTGTCCACCCAGGAAAGCGCTGCCAAGAATGATCGTGCCGAGCAGTCCGAGCACCATCTGACGCTGGTTGCCCTTCACAATGCCGCGCCGTGCCCAGATGGCCGGAAAACTACTCGATATCAGAATAACCGTATTTATCGCTGGAAATACTACATCCAGGTGATCTCCGTTTGGCAGGGTCCAGTTCCCGCCACCGCGAATTTCCAAATAGAGGTAGGCGGCGATGAAGTTGGCGAAGATCAAGGCTTCGGAGGCGATGAAGAAGATCATGCCCCACCAGTTTATGCTCCGCCCTACCTCTACCCCATGCTCTTCAAGCATTCTCACCTGCTCGCCATGAGCAGCACTCATATCAGTAACTCCCTATCTTTACAGGCATGTAGCATATCTATATGTACTACGTGCCAGATCTTATCGACGTTCCAATCCCCAACCAATAATAGCAATCGCAACCAGCAGCGCCCCCAGGCCCAGAACCAGAAGCTGCGTCACAGAGCCCACCAGGAGCACCACCAGCGCCAGAGCCAGGGCCAGCGGCCAGATGCTGGGATGGGGACTGATTGCCTCCTCCGAAACTACCTTGCGGACCTTCTTCTGAGCACCAGCAACCATTTCACTTCCGGCTGTGGGAGCGCCATTGCTGGCACTCCCCTCGCCCTGTAATGGCTGTTCTACGCGATCCGGTTGATTCTGTAACTCTTGAGACACTGTCTGCTTCCCTTTTCGATCCATAGCTATCGTTTAATGAATAACCGAACGCCAGTCAGCAACGTCTGGGTTCTTCTTATCATAGAACGGGCGGCGACTGCGCACAACTGGAATGGTCAGGAAGTTATACTTCTTAGGAGGAGAAGAGGTATCCCACTCCAGCGTGAAGGCATCCCAGGGATCGCTGGGGGCAGTCTCGCCATTCTTCAATGTCATGACAAAGTTGTACAGGAACACCAGGATCGAGACGGCGATAATGAACGCACCAATGGAGGCCAACAGGTTCAGTTCAGACCACGTCGCAATATTGCTGGGGTACGTATAGATGCGGCGTGGCATGCCAAAGATGCCCAGCAAGTGCATGGGGAAGAAGGTCAGGTTCACGCCGATCAACATCAGCCAGAAATGCCATTTTCCCAGGCGCTCGCTCAGCATCTTCCCGCTGAACTTGGGGAACCAGTAATAGATGCCTGCGAAGATGCCGAAGGCGGTACCGCCAAAGAGCACATAATGCAGGTGAGCTATCACAAAGTAGGTATCCGTCACCTGATAGTCAAAAGGCACAACCGCCAGAGCCACGCCGTTCAGGCCGCCGATCAGGAACATGGCAATAAAGCCAAGCGCGAACAACATCGGGGCTTTGAAGTTGATCTTCCCCCCCCAGATCGTCGCCAGCCAGTTGAAGATCTTAACAGCCGTTGGGATTGCGATCAGCGTCGTGCTGGTGGCGAAGAATGCCTGCGCAATGGGAGGCAGGCCAACCGCGAACATGTGGTGCGCCCATACAGTAAAGCTCAGGAAGCCGATAGCCACGCCGGACCAGGCAATAAAGGTATAGCCAAAAATTGGCTTACGCGCGAACACCGGCAGCACTTCTGAGATAATGCCAAAGGCGGGCAAGATCAGGATATACACCTCTGGATGCCCAAACGACCAGAAGAGATGTTGCCAGAGCAAGGGATCGCCGCCAAACGCGTATTGATAGAAGTGCGTCCCGAGATGGCGATCCAGCAGCAGCAGGACAGAAGCGGCGGTCAGGCTGGGCAGCGCAAACAGCAGCAGGAAGGCCGTAACCAGCGTCATCCACGAGAACAACGGCATGCGGTTGATGCTCATACCGGGAGCGCGCAACTTGAGGATCGTCACCACAAAATTGAGCGAGCCCGCAATCGAGGAGACGCCCAGCAGCAGCACGCCCAGAACCCAGAAATCGGCATTCATGCCCGGCGTACACTGGACAGCATGCACTCCGCAGTTCGCCTCGCTAAGGGGTGCATACATAAACCAGCCACCATTGGGAGGCTGCCCAACCAGGAAGCTCGCCTGGAGGAAAATACCACCGAAGAGCAGCACCCAGTAGCCAAAGGCATTCATACGCGGGAAAGCCATGTCGCGCGCGCCGATCATCAGCGGCACCACATAGTTACCAAAGCCGGTCAGCGTGGGGATCACGAAGAGAAAGATCATGGTCGTGCCATGCATCGTGAAAATTTCATTATAGGTTTGTGGGCTCAACACCTGTCCATTCGGCTGAGCCAGTTGTGCGCGGATCAGGAGAGCTTCCATACCGCCCACAAGGAAGAAAAAGAAGCCGGTGAGCATATACATAATACCGATCAGCTTATGGTCGGTCGTAGTCAGCCACTCACCAACATAGCTTTCGCTAAAGCCTCTCCGGCGAACGAGTGTAGTAGTTGCACCTTCGCCGATAGTGCGGGTTGCCATGAGCAATTCCTCCAACGTCTAGTCCTGCCAATTACAGGGTAGATGGGCTTATCTGGATTATTTCAGACTCTCTAGATACGCTACAAGCGCGTTTATCTGGTCATTCGTCAATTGCACGACCATATCATTCCCAGGTTTGACGGCCTGCGTGTCCTTCAGCCACTTCGCCAGGTTCGCTGGATTATTGTCCAGCACGCCGCCAGCAATAAAGTCGCGACTGCCAAAATGGGTGAGATTGGGTCCAACCAGGCAGGGGGTATTGGGATTATTGCAGGCGGTGCTGGGATCATCCTCAGTCTTCAAATTGACGCCGACGATCCCGTGGCAGCCAGTACACTGGTTGGCGAAGATTTTAGCGCCATCAGCCGCAAGCCCGCCGTTTGGAGCCACCGCCGCTTGCTGCTGCGTGCTGATCCAGGTCTGGAATGCATCCGACGAGGTGGCAACGACTTCAAAGCGCATATTCGCGTGCTGTGTGCCACAATACTCGGCGCAAATGCCCAGGTATTTCCCCGGCTTGTCCTTATCAACCACAAACCACTTATCGTTCATGTGGCCTGGAATAACGTCGGTCTTACCGGTAATCTGAGGCACCCAGAAGCTGTGAATCACATTGTTCGAGTACAATGTCACATGCACTGTCGTACCCACCGGGACCATCATAGAGTCGGCTGTCGTGATATGATATTGCGGATAGTAAAATTCCCACCACCACTGATGCCCTATCGCTTCCACCTCAACCGTAACGCCTGATGGCATCGCTGACGGGGCCACTTCGAAGAGGCCGCGAATGGTGAAGATGAGCACAACGATAAGAAAGATGGCCGGGGCAATCGTCCAGGCTATTTCAACGGTGGTATTGCCATGCACCTGTCTCGGCGCAGGATCTCCTGGTCGTCCGCGATAACGAATAATAAAGAAGATCAGGATACTCTCTACTACTACAAAAACGATGGTGGCAATGATCAGAATCGCCCAGAATACCCCGCTCTCGCTGGCCGCGATAGGCCCGGCGGTATCCAGGATCGAGGGCGGGTTCCCCTGCCCACAGGCAACAAACAATATTGAGAACAGCAGCATACTGGTAACGAGCAGCAACCAGCGCTTAGTCCCACGAAATAACGGCGTCCTCACGTCTTTATCTCCATCTCCTAATAAAAGTTTTGGTTTTTGACGATGGGCGAGTATATGTATCGAAAGCAGCGACACTCCTTCCACTTTACTGCTGTAGTGTAACCAGCAACCCTGACAGCGGGCTTGCAGTTCCTTGAGGGAACCTTACAAGCGCCTGAATACCGCTCGCCTTGCCAGGGAACTACTGGCTATGCCAGGTCTACAGCCTCCTCCGCCTCTTCTTCTATTCCAGCCTCGTACCTTCTGGCTTCCTCCGCCCGCTGCTTTGCATCTTGCGCCTGCATCCAGCGAATAAAGAGCACGCTCACCACCACGATATAGGCCAGATTGGCGGGCACCCACATAATCAAGCCCCCCAACTGCTGATCCACAGCGGGAGAGATGCCCCAGACGCGAGGGGCATAAATGTACGGTGTATATAACGGTGGAGCAAAGGTTAAACCGGCTCCCAGCGCCACAGTAGGCATACCTCCCAGGAAGATATAGAGCACCTGTCCGCCAATCGAGAGATGGGACAGGCCATCCACTGCGGGGCCAAAGACGGGCCACCAGTAGATCACTCCCAGCACGATGAACGTCAGATGCTCCAGGATATGCAGGTTCTGGTCGAACAGGGTCGCGTCATACAGGGACGGCGCATGCCAGAGCCAGAAGTTGGCATTAAAGAGGAAAAACGCTACCGCGGGATGCGTCAGCAGCTTGCCAATGCGCAATACCACACGCTTCCGCACAAGCGGCTGAATCAGCCATCCAGGTGTTCCAGCGACTAATAGCGGTGGGCCGATGATAGTGAGAAAGAGATGTTGCACCATGTGCGCACTGAAAAGGTAGTCATCACCCAGTTTGTCGAGCGGCGAAAAGAGCGAGAGGAAAATAAGATTTATTCCCAGTAAAAAGGCGACTACCTGGCTCGTTTTCACCTCCGGGGCAAGGTGATACTTGACGCGCAATGGCCCTACCGCATAGAGGTAGAGGCCAATAGCCAGTACCGTCCCGATGATAATCGATGGCTGCCAGTTCCATTGCGTAAGCCAGAAATCCACCCCAATATCCGCGTGCATGTGTAGTGACCTTTCCAGTGTTTCCTGATACATACTATAGCAGGAGAGGGAAAGCGGGGCAAGAGAGATTGCGGCGTTCAGGCGATTGTAAGGTGTCCCCCACGCGTTGCAAGGGAAGTATCAGGAGAGGCTACGACAATAGTATGCGTCGAAATATCTACCAAACGGGATACCTTTAAAGGGGATATTCTTATGAAAATTATACGCCGTATTGGATGGCTGGCGGTTGCATTTACTTATCTTTTAATTTCGCTGGGTGGCACCGTGCGCGTAAATAATGCCGGGTTAAGCTGCCCTGACTGGCCGCTCTGTTATGGCAAAGTATTTACCATGCCGGATATTGGCGCACTGCTGGAAGAGGTCCACCGCTATACCGCCTCTATCGTCAGTGTGCTTGTGATAGCCCTGGCGATTGGCGCGCTTCTCTGGGCGCGGCGCGAAAAGCAGATCCTTATCCCCGCGCTGGTCGCGCCAGTCTTTCTCGCCATTCAGATTGTGCTGGGCGCCCTGACGGTCCTCTGGAAGCTACCAGCTACCATCATCACGGCTCACCTGGGAACGGCTCTGGTAATCTTCGCATTGGTAATCACCGTTGCGATTATGGCTGGTACCAGCAAACCCAACACCGAGCATCCTGACAAAACCCGCAAGTTTGTTCGTCTCGCTATGACCAACGCCTTGCTGGTCTACGGCTTGATGTTAAGCGGCTCCTATGTCGTCGGTACGGGCGCCTCGCTGGCCTGCCCTGGCTGGCCGCTGTGCGGAGCAGCTCCCGATTGGGCGGTCCGCTTCCACCTGAGCGATATCAATATGCTGCATCGTACCGTCGCAACCATCGTGGGTCTGGTGCTCGTCTGGACGCTGATTTCGGCCTGGCGTCGCCGCGCCGTGGCTCCCGGACAGGCATGGGTCGCGGTAGCGGCTGGCGTTCTTTTTGTGGCTCAAGCCTCCGTTGGCGCGCTGGTTGTGCTCTGGAATAAGCCAACCTTTATCGCCGGTCTGCACCTCGCGCTGGCTACCGCCGTGTGGGGCAGCCTGGTCATTCTGGCAGTGCTGGCCGCACGACAGCTACGCGCAACGCCTAAAACTGCTGAAACTGAGCAGAGCCAGGAAGAGAGTCCAATAGCTGAGCAGGAGCCGCAAAAAGAAGTTGGGCGCGTGCGCCAGACCATCTCCAGCTACATTGATCTGATGAAGCCGCACGTCACCGTGCTGCTTTTAGGCACGACGGTGGCAGCAATGGCTATCGCTTATCAGGGGCTTCCGCCCCTGCTGCTGACAGTGGCAACCCTGCTCGGTGGCGCGATGGCGGCGGGCAGCGCGAACTGCATCAACTGCTATATTGATCGCGATATTGACCAGATTATGGGACGAACGCAGCGCCGCTCACTGCCCGCTGGCAAAGTACAGCCAACCCATGCCCTGATCTTCGGCATTATCCTGGGCATTGGCTCCTTTATTATCCTGGACGCGTTCGTCAACCTGCTGAGCGCGGTCCTGGCGTTCTCGGCCATCCTCTTCTACGTCTTCGTCTATACGCTTGGATTGAAGCGCACTTCGGCGCAAAATATTGTGATTGGCGGCGCGGCTGGCGCGGTTCCCGTGCTGGTTGGCTGGGCGGCTGTCACCAATACGATTACGCTGCCTGCGATCTGGCTCTTTGCCATCATTTTCTACTGGACCCCACCGCACTTCTGGGCGCTCTCACTGCTAATCCAGAAAGATTATGAGAAGGCGCGCGTGCCTATGCTGCCGGTGGTGATGGGCGAACGCGAGACGCGCAAGCAGATTCTGCTCTATTCGCTGCTGCTGCTGGCTGTTACCATGATGCTTTTCGTGATTCACACAATGGGCTACATCTACCTGGCCTCAGCCTTGATCCTGGGCGGCATCCTGATCTATATGGCGATACGCCTGATGATCGATCAGACAAAAAGTTGGGCGCGTACCCTTTTCTGGTATTCGAACTGTTATCTCGCCGCTATCTTTGCGGTGATGGTCGTTGACCGCGTGGTACATGTTTCAATCCCTTAATCGGGGCGAGCAAGCCAACAATTCCGCCGCCTCTTTGAGGAGGAGGATAACATTAAACCTGAAGAAGTCAAGTGGAAATGCACTAGAGGAAAGATGATGAACATAAACTGGCGTCTGGCCTCACGGCTCTCTGTTGTGACGCTGGCGCTCCTGGTGGTGGCACTGGTGACGCTGCTGCAACATAACCGCAGCAGCGTGCCAGCCATCCCCGGCAATACCGGCACAAATAACGCGAGCGCGTCTGGTTTGATGGGGACCGACCTGGGCGGCCTGCCTGCTCCAGACTTTCGCCTGACCGATCAGTTCGGCCAGCAGGTCGCGCTCTCGCAATTCAAAGGGAAACCGGTGGTGCTAACATTCTTATACACCAGTTGCCCCGATCAGTGCCCGCTGACCGCCGAGAAATTGCATACGGTGATGCAAAGTCTGGGCGGCGATGCGCAGAAGGTCGCGGTCATATCGGTCAGCACAGATCCCGCCCACGATACGGTCGCGGCTGCGCTCGACTTCTCGCGCAAGCACAATATGCAGGATTACTGGCACTATCTCATAGGCACACACGCTACCCTTTCACCCATCTGGAACGCCTATAACGTCTATGCGCAACCGCAGCAGCAAACGGTCAACCATAGCCTGGGCCTCTACGTAATCGACAAGCAAGGCAATGAGCGCGTCTTCATGGATAACGACTTCACGCCCGCCCAACTGACGGCAAACCTCAGGACGCTACTGAAAGAGTAGCCTGCGTAAGGGAAGGATGGCATTTTGATGGAAGAACAATTGCTGGATACCTGGAATATCCATAACCGCGTCAACCTGTACCTGCTTGACGCCATCCCTCCCGAAGCGTTGTCAGGCTTTGCAGCTTCGAAGGGGCGCAGCGTCGGCGCGATGTTCGCCCATATCCACAATGTGCGGCTGATGTGGCTCAAATCTGCGGCTCCCCAGTTGCTGGAAGGGCTGGAGAAGATCGAAAACGAGCGGGCTACGGAGAAAACGCTGCTCCTGCACGCCCTCTCGCAATCGGGCGAAGCCATCGCCATCCTGCTTAGAAATGGCCTGGAGCACGGCAATAAAATCAAAGGCTTCAAGCCCCACGCTGTCGCCTTCCTGGGCTACCTGATCTCCCACGAATCCTATCATCGCGGCGAAATCTGTCTCGCCCTCACCCAATCCGGCCACCCCCTGGACAAAAAAACATCCTTCGGCCTCTGGGAATGGGGCGTGCGTTAATTAATGCGAGAGCGGAGCCTGAGCGAGTATCTCTTTCATGCGTTCGGCTATCTGCTGTTGTACTTTGTAGAGGATATTGCTCAGCCTCAATACATCCGCCTGTTCGGTTGACGTATCGGCAATGATCGAATTAAGCGTCGTATTGAGCACAGCCAGCGCCATCCCTCCGAGTTCGATGGTCGGGGAGGCTGCAATCTTCTCAATCACCTCCCTGATATAACATGAGATATGCGGGCTATACGTGCGCGAGAGAAGGAGGCGCGTCAGATGTAATGATTCGTCCCTCTCAAGTTCAATCCTGGAGAGAGCAACTTTAGGGATCGGCATGATTTCCCTCCGGCGCAATAAAGAGGACGCATTGAACATGTTCAGCCAGGAGTTTCGGCCTGTGGAACAGTTTTCTCAAGCAGAACTTATCGCCAGATGGGAGCTTGACAGCATAATCTGGCAGCGTATTATTCCCGATAAACTCCTCCTCAGTCCCCTCTGGACACACAACTTTACAATAAATAACGCCATCGATTGCTACAGGCTCCACGCTACAACCTACCTTGTTGAGATAGTTCACCGTTGCCACAATCTCTGCTTGTGACCCAGGTTTATGGCAATAATATTCCATTGCGACCCTCCGCAGTATTTACCCCTGGTATATCTACATTATTGCTCCGGTAATGTGAGTAAAATTCACATTCTGTCCCTTAATCACCTATTGCAATAAAAAATGCTAGACCGTATAATTACCACAAGTAATAGAGGGAGGAAGTGAGATATGGATTGGCAGTCATTCGGATATGAAGGCACGCACTACGACGAAGTAGGTTTTCCCCATCCTGGGGAGCTGATGCGACAGGGGCGACAGAAGTTAGGTATGACACAAGAACAACTGGCAGAAGAACTCGGTGTATCTCGTAGCATGATAGCGCGTATGGAAAACTCTGGAACAGGGTTAGACAGCATTGTCACGCGCAGAAAGTTAGCAAAAATTTTAGGGATAGCTCCAATTATGCTTGGGGTTATCTCACTCGAAGATGTTGCGAAAGGGTCTACACACCTCTACAGCACAAGCATCCTCAAGAGAACTCTGCACTATCACAGCGAAGCATATTTCTCCGGTGCGTCCGTCGGTGGCATCGCGGAAGTTCAGGAGATGGTACAACAAATATTCGATATCTCAAAGGGACTCAACCACAAAAATAAGGAACTATTGGATGTCCTGTGCCAGTACACACAACTTGGTGCCTCTATTGCATATGAAGAGCAAGACTACAAGCATGCAGAATGGTTTTCACGATGGTCGGTATCGTTAGCCAGCAAGCTGAATGATCCGATCCTGCTAGCTGGAGGCTTGATGAATCTGAGCAGCGTGCTCTATCGTAAAGATGACTTAGGCAATGCTCAAAAATATATTGAGGAGGCTCTTGCATTAAAACTTCCTCCTGCAATAGTTGGGGCTGTGTCTTTGGATGCCGCAAGAATTTATTCAAAAAGTGGCGTTCCAGGAGCCACTAAGCTCCTTGAAAAGTCTACAGCTATCGCGAGAAAAGTTGCATCCTGGGATACCGCGACCATTCAAGCAGATACAGGATATTGCTATATCCGAGGTGCAAGAATTTTTCTTGATCAGGAAGATCATAAAGCTGCATTTGAGCAGATTGAACTAGCTTACGATGCTGTCTCCCCAAAATTTATGCGTAGGCGGTGTCTGGTACAAATATTACAAGCAGAAGCATTGATAGCTAAAGGAGACTATCAGGATGCTGTAATTAGCGCGGATGCTGCGCTCACTTTAGCAAAAGGTTTAGGCGCAAACGAGAACCTTGTGAAAGGGCAGATCTTGAAACTTGCTAACCTACTCAAAGCTAGCCCATTTGGAGCTTTCAGGGACGTAACGCTATTTGCAAACAGGGTTAGCCTTTTCATCGGAAATAGGAAGATAAAGCCAGCCGATTGCTAGAGAGGAACCCCTTGATCACCTTCAAAAAGTATAAAAAAGTTGCGCGTACCGTGGCCCGCCTGCTCACTGCTCAAGATTTTGAAGAGCGTCAAGGGGTCGTATATGCACCGGAAGGGATACTCAAGTTTACGCCTGGTGATTATTTGGCGAAGGATGCCAAAGGTGAATGGACAATTTGGCGCACCACCATGCAAGAGAAATATGTCAAAGTGGCCCCGGAAGATGAAAATGGCTTTGCCCACTATATGCGCACTGATACCTCTTTTGCGGCTCAAATGCCAGAACCTTTCACCATAGACGGCATGCGGGGACAAGCAGGCGATTATCTCGTGATCAACGATGGCTCTGCCTGGCCGGTAGATCGCGAAATCTTTGAACACTCTTATATTGAAATTGACGAGCTAAAGAAATAGGAAGGCTGTAACAACTATAGCTGCGAATCTAGATAATGTGACAATTGCCGTCAAATCCTGTTTCGAGGAGTGCTCTCCCAATGCGCTTGTCTCTTGATACGCCTATCGATTTACAATTACATACAACCTACAGCGATGGACGATGGTCAGCAGAGGAATTGTTCGATTATCTTGTCCTGGAAGGCTTCGGTCTGGTTGCCGTCACTGATCATGATCGCGTTGATACGGTCGTTAGCATCCAACAGTTGGGGACACAAAAACAGGTGCCTGTCCTGCCAGCCGTGGAGATTAGCGCCCACTGGCACGGAAAAATGGCGGATGTGCTATGCTTTGGCTTCGATCCACATGATCAGGCACTCAGAGCTATTGCAGATGATGTTCGACAGCGTCAGAAGGACAATGCAGAGCAGGTCTATGAAGAACTACTGCGCCGAGGCTATCAATTCCCGCACCGTCAAGAATATCCTGCGGCAAATGCCGGAGAACTCCGTGTGGCAGGAGATTGCGGCATCTTGTTGATCAAACATGGTTACGTCCAAGATTGGCCGAGCGCGTTAGAGATGGTGATAGATGCCGGGTATCGCGAAATGAAGGCCGATATAGCAAATACGGTTGATACAGTACATCGCAGTGGAGGAGTTGCCCTGATCGCACACCCTGGCCGGGGTCTGCGAGAACCGCAGGAGTTTACCTATTACACGCCTGAACTGCTCGATCAGGTGCGCGCTGAGATCCCACTCGATGGTATCGAGGTCTATTATCCTACGCACTCACCAGAACTGGTTGAAACCTATCTTACATACGCACAACAACACAACTTGCTTATCAGCGCTGGTTCAGATTCACATGGACCTCCTGGTCGCATGCCAATCAAATATCGCGCAGAGCTATGCCGCCAACTCCTTAGCCGTGTGGGCATTGAAGTCATATAAGCCGGGATTTTCTGAAGAAGTGAATAACGGAAAGAGGTTGAAATTATGAGCAGCATAGCCATCTGTGACTTTGATGGAGTCATCGCCGATAATGCAGAACACACAAAAATAGCGCAGGAACGAGCCAAAGCCTATCTACTCCAACAAGCATCTAGCCTCGATAGGGAGGATGAGAGAAAGGCATTGAGCAGCTTTTTCTATAGCGAACAAGGCTTTTTTGATAATAGGCTGATCGAATACGACCAACTGATGGCAGGATGTAGCGAAGCTCTTGCATGCCTCTCAGAGCAATATGATCACGTCATTGTTTTGACGAGCCGCCCGCTTTCTATGCGCGAGGCAACGCTCCAATGGTTCACACGCTGGTGCCCAGGCTATGAAAACATCACATTTATTTTTAAAGATTCAGATGAGAGCACCATAAAAACGGCAGCCTGGAAAGCGCATATCGTGGCATCCTTTGCCAAGCAGTATCATACTATTCTTTTTATTGACGACGATAAAAGGAATAGAGAAGCTGTAACAGCTATAGCTGCGAATCTGCATAATGTGAACATTGCCGTCAAATCCTGTTTCGAGGAGTGCTTTCTCAATGCACATCTTCCCTGATATGCCTATCGATTTACATGTACTGAGTAATGCTTTTCCACCTCTCAATCACATTTGTCGCCACTAAACATCAGTTAACCACGACTTTTATGTAAAAAATACTTATTTTGCATAAAATATTGTATAATATCCCATATTTTCTATAGCGCGCATAAACATTAGCCGTAGCACCAGCATAGGCATCGACCATCATCCTGCACTTGTCTAACAATAATGACTATCAAAGTCTATAATATGCGGCTAATTCCGACTTTACTGGTCAATTTGGTCACGTAATCTCATCAACTGTTTGCATTTGCTCGTCAATTTTAATCTTTTTTTATCCCAAAAAGGGACATTTTCAGTTGACTGTTGTGGTTTTATGAGTTATTCTATAGAGTATGCAAGGTTTCAAAAACTACGCTATCGCCGTTTGCTTAATAACATATCACTATTTTTATAGCATTTTAACAGTCAATTGTGTAGCATGGAAGAATCACAAACGTGGCGTGAACTGCTTGGTCAGGTGATCAGTGAGCCTTTTGAACGGCAGAGGATTGCAGACGCGCTGGGTATTCATTCCGTCACATTATCACGTTGGGTCGCCAACAAATCGAACCCGCGCCCTGAAAATCTGCGAGCTCTACTGAACGCCTTGCCGAAATGTCGGCAACGACTTGCAGAACTGCTAAAAAAAGAATATCCAGATCTATCCAGCTCCCTTCCTCAGGAAAAGATCAGGGAGGAGATCCCTGCTACTTTCTACAGCCGCGTACTTAACGCTTATACCAGCATTCCCCCCTTCCTGCGCGGTTCGACGATCAGCGCCTTGATTTTGCAACAGATGCTGGGACACCTCGACCCCGATCAGGCAGGCATGGCGATTTTCGTCGCGCAATGCGTTCCCCCCCTCTCTAACCAGAAGATACGCAGCTTACGCCAAACCGTCGGGCGAGGAACAACGCCGTGGGAAAATCAGATGGACAGCCAGACGCAGTTCTTCGGCGCAGAGTCTCCCATTGGGCAGGCTTTGCTCCAGGGACACCCTGTTGTCGTACAGGACCACGCGATAGCATTTGCACTTTGCCCGCATCATCCGCAAGCGGCGCTACTTTCCGCCCTCATCTGGCCCATTCTGCAATCCAGTTGTGCTATCGGCTGCCTCTGTATTATCAGTACTCAGCCTATCCATTATTTACAGGAGCACCAGCAACTTATTAGCTCTTATGTAGACCTGTTAGTGCTGGCATTTGAGCAACATGAGCTCTACGATTTAAGCGCCATAGAACTGGGCCTGATGCCTCCCAGCACAATACAGCAGCCGCTGCTGGCCCATTTCCCACAGCATGTCACGCAATGTATGCTGCAATCAGCCAGGAATAAGCAACCGTTGACCAGACCACAGGCCGAGACGAGGGTCTGGCAACAGTTCGAAGGAGAATTTCTTAATCTCCCGTTCGATGAGAACCAATAGCCAGCTTCCCACAGTTTTGCTTGCACGAAACATAGATATTTGGTATGCTTAAATACAAGGACGAATATTGGCAATAAACGTCCTTGTATATTGTAGACCATTCTCGGAGGAGAGCGCGACCCTATGGAAACTTCTCTTCAAAGTGTCAATCTTACAGCGGACGATCTAGCTCGGTCCTTTGAATTAAATCAAGCAGCGGCGGAGGAAGAGGCGGCGCATCACGTTCATCTACCAAATCCAAGCTTATGGCCTCTTATTTTGAGCGTGGCTATTCTGGTAACGGTGGCAGGTCTATTGTCCCTTCCCGATATTCCCTGGCTTTCAATCATCGGCACCCCGTTTATACTTGTTGGCATTATGGGCTGGGCCCTGGAGGATCCAATGGCACCCAAACAACATGAAGAACGCGAACGCCCTATCACTATCATACCGGCAAATTCTGCGGCTGCTCAAACCGTCTTACAGCGAGCACGCGATGTAGCGGACCGTATAGTGACGGTCAGCAGCACAGAATATAGCGTTCATCCCGTCAAGGTCGAGATCGAGGATGACGGCATTGTCCTGGCGCTCTATGGGAAAGTCGAGTTGGAAGCGCAACGGCAAAGGCTGGAAGATGCCCTGCTCTCCATCCCCGGCGTCACCGGCATACGCAATTTTATTGTTGCCGAGGATACCATTCTGGAGACGGCCTACGCGCGCATCGAAAAATTGCAATCACAGGGGAAGCTGGAAGGTGCGAGCAACATTTCTATCCTGGTCGAGAATTACATCCTGCACCTGTATGGGAACGTGCCAGGACCCGAAATGAAGCATATGCTGGAACGCGAGCTGCTGGGTATCCCCGGCGTCCGCGTGGTGGTGAACCACATCGGTTTGAACAAAGACATTCCCGGCAATCTAGGAAGAACCATCAATAAGATTGGCGGCTAGCATTTCAAGGTACCAGACGTTAGCATAATAGCAAGCGGTTCGCTGGTGATGGAACCGCTTGCTATTTGCCTGCTCTACTTTTTCCGCTTATCGCTTACGTAAAAAAGCCGGTATGTCGATAACGTCGCCGGAAGGCGTGTTGCGCCCGCGCTGTAGTTCGGCGCTGCGGTCCAGCCGGCGGATCTGGCGCTGTTGCCCAGCCGGTCGCTGCAACGGCTGGGCCTCCGGCTCAGGAACGGGTGGAGTGCGGTTCCCACTCTCCAGATCATCCGGTTCCAGCTCATAGCTGTTCTCATCCACGTCGCCGACCACCGGCATCGCGTCACGAACAGGGGTAGAGGCGACCGCGTGCTGACGCGCAGCATCCGCAGCAAGCGGCGTTTGCGCGTCACGCGGCCCCATTGGCCCCGTTGAGCGATTTGAGATGTTGTTCATCGATGACGGCGTCACCGGAGGCGTATAGCTCTGTGGCTGCGCCGGACGCGCAAGCGGTGGAACGTTCCCCGAACCAGACGACATCTGGTAAAGCCTGCTTCTATCGTATTCCGGGCGTGGCTGACCGTACTGGTGGACCGCCGGTGTCGAGCGCGCAAACCCGCTGCTATTGTCAAAACCTGTGGCAATGACTGTAATCTTGACTTTGCCATCGAAGCCGGGGTCCTGGACCGCGCCAAAGATAATATTGGCCTCTGGATGAGCGGCCCGACTGATGATATCGGCAGCTTCGTTGACCTCGAAGAGTGTCATATCCATGCCGCCGGTGATATTGAACAGCACGCCGCGCGCCCCGCTGATATCGATATCCAGCAAAGGGCTCGATATCGCCATCTGAGCCGCATCGGTTGCCCGCGTATCGCCGCTGGCCTCGCCAATCGCCATCAGCGCCGAGCCTGCCGCCGACATGATCGTCTTCACATCGGCAAAATCCAGGTTGATCAGCCCTGGCACAGTGATCAGGTCGCTAATACCCTGAATGCCCTGACGCAGCACGTCATCGGCAAGCCTGAAAGCCTCCGAGAGCGGCGTGCGCTTGTCTGCCACCTGCAAAAGGCGGTCATTAGGCACAGTTATTAATGTATCAACATGCTGCTTGAGGTTGGCTGTTCCCTCCTCTGCGGCCAGCATACGTTTCTTGCCTTCGAAGGTGAAGGGCTTGGTCACAACGCCAACGGTTAGCGCGCCCACCTCGCGGGCAATCTGCGCCACTACCGGACTGGCGCCCGTGCCTGTACCGCCGCCCATACCCGCCGTGATAAAGACCATATCGGAGCCCTTGAGCGCCTCGTAAATCTCTTCGGCATTCTCCTCCGCGGCCTTACAGCCAACGCTAGGATTGCCGCCTGCACCGAGACCACGAGTGAGTTTGTCACCGATACGGATACAATGCGGCGCCTCCGTCAGTAGCAATGCCTGGGCATCGGTGTTGATCGCAATAAACTCGATACCAACCATGTTGGCCTGGATCATGCGATTAACCGCATTACTACCTCCGCCTCCAACACCGATCACACGGATCTGGGCGAAGCTTTCAAGTTGATGATTTCCTATTGGTAACATAGTTCGTGGCCTCCTTTTGAGTCTCTTATCTGTAGAACGAACGACACGCGCTAACTGAACGCGCCACTCATTGCAGTTACAGATAAGAGACACGTCTAAGGAATAAATGCACGCAGCCAGCGCCCGAAGCGCGATAACATATCCGGCGAGCCCTCGTCCTCCAGCTCCTCATCCTCGATCAACATGGAGGTGTGGCGCAGGCCCCATAAAAGCAGGCCAACCGCCGTTGCATAAGCGGGCCGACTGATCGAATCGGCCAGGCCATGCAGGCCCAAGGGAGAGCCGATGCGTGCAGGTAAATCAAGAGTCTGTCCCGCAACATCCAGAATACCCGGCAGTTCCGCCGTCCCGCCCGTCACCACGATACCGGCGGGCAATAACCCATCATAACCAGATCTTTTAATTTCGTCATGTACCATACTGAATAGCTCTTCCACACGCGCCTGGATGATCTCCGCCAGCAGCTTGCGGGGTACAAGATCATTGCAATCGGGCATGAACTGCGATAGGTCAATCATATCGTCTTCGTCAATAGTTGATGGATCACAGTGTCCATACGTGATTTTGAGTTCTTCGGCTACCCCCAGAGGCAGACGCAGGCCAATGGCGATATCACTGGTAATCAGATTGCCGCCGATTGGCAGGACAATAGTATGCCAGATCGCCCCGTCGGTGAAGACCGCGACATCGGTCGTGCCGCCACCGATATCGACCAGCGCAACCCCCAGATCCGTCTCGCCATCGGCCAGCACCGCCTCGCTCGACGCCAGTGGCTCCAGCACGAGATCCTCAATCTCAACGCGCGCTTTATGCACACATTTAATTAAGTTATGGATCGCGGAGACCGCGCCCGTGATAATATGCGTCTCCACCTCAAGGCGGAAACCAGACATGCCAATAGGATTCTTGATCCCCTCCTGACCATCAACAACATAGCCCCGGGGGATGACATGAATCACTTCGCGGTTCGCCGGAATGGCAATCGCGCGCGCGACTTCGATGGCGCGACTGATATCGTTCTGTACAATATCGCGATGGCTTGGCGAGATAGCGACGAAGCCTCGGCTATTCTCAGACTCGATATGACTCCCGGCGATCCCTACATAGGCTGCTTCAATTTTCTTTCCTGATAGGCGTTCTGCACGATCTAGCGCCGCAGCAATGGAAGTGACTGTCTCTTCAATGTTCACCACCACCCCCCGGCGCAACCCCTGTGAAGGGCAGGTGCCAACGCCAACAATGTTCAGCTTCCCGTCGCGGTCCAATTCGCCAACCAGGACACAGATTTTTGTTGTTCCAACGTCGATGCCGACGATCACCCGCTCTTGCACGATAACGCTCCTATTGGGCGGTACACTTGTGAGACGCACTACAAACACGGTAGTAGAGCTCTATAATCGACCCGCTCATTTCCATTTGACATCTGTAGGGACCCGCTTATGCATCTTAACAAGATAATCTGGGCATGCTCGTCTCTACAGGGGGGCATCCCCAATATTAATTTGTCAAAATCCTTTAGCACGTCGATACCGATGCTCCCCACTCAGGGGTTCTGAAATTACTGCTTTATGGTATATACCGGGCGCAGTCCATAGCGCAGGTCAATAGTAGCCAGATTGAGCTGCTGCTTCTTCGCCAGCGCAAGAATCTCGCGCAATTCAATCAGTTTGTTGTCCAGCGGATTGGCGTCGTTTGCACCACCCAGGTAGGCCACCCAGCCATCTGGACTTTCTACTCTATACGCACCCCTGCTCCCCTGCCCCAGCGGCTGGCTGGTGGTACCAGCATACATTGTACCATCGTACTCCAGTTTAAACCCGGTAACGCCTGTGACCTGGGAGAAACGGTCAAAAATCGTCCTGGTAAAGGCGATATCTGCCTGGCTCAGGCGCATCCCTGGATGTAACTGCGCGCCCGCTCGGCCCTGGTGCTGACCGGTGACATCGACCACGGTGCCCAGGCTGCCTGCGTCAGCAGTCTCGCTTAGCGGTGCGATGAGCACTCCCTGGCTATCGACGCTATAGGTCCCTTGAGGCGTCTGCCAGAGGATGACCGGTACCCGCTCCGCTACCGTTACCAGGAGCTGATTAGGCCACTGCTTGCTGAGAGTGGCAGTGGCAACCAGCGGGAACGCTTCTATACGTTCTGTGAGCATGGCGACGTTGAGCAGAAAAATGTTCTGACCCTGCATACCCATGCTCTGAATCGCGTGAATGAGGGCATCGTTATGCGTGCCTGCAACATTTACCTGCTCGATACGAAAGGCGTTGCTGGTCAGGGCGAAATTGGCGCCCAGCGCGAGCGCCACTGTGAGAGCGAAAATGCCCAATAGCCGCCACCAGAAACTGCGCCGCTTTATCCGTTGCCCTATACGCTGTCCCGCACGTTGCCCTACATGTCCTGCACTCCCTCCGCTGCGCGCAGGTATTGGCGAACTGACATAATGCGATACATCACGCCGTATGGCTTTTATGCGCCCACTCGACGCCCACGTCCCTGTCTGCACGTATGTACGCGACGCCAGCTTGACGTATTTCTTCGGCTTCGCACGAGCGCGACGACGCTGGGCCTGGCGCTGCGCAAAGGTGTTCCACGCCATCGATGGATCGGATTGCGGTATCGTCACTATCCGTTGGAGAGTGTGTACAGGTTCGCGCTGCTCTTCTTTACCGCGCTCTGTAGGGGCAATCCCTTGCGGTTGCCCTGTCGCTCCCCGATTCATCGTGGGAGCGTTGGAACGCGGAATTTCAAGGTACTCTTTATGCAAAGAACGCGCCATAGCTGGCTCCTGCTGCTTATAGGCGTGCAGGGCCATCTGCTCACGTAGCTGTTTCTTCTCTGTCATGGTTTTCTCCACTCTCCGCGTAGTTCGACTTCCAGCTCCAGATCCACTCCAAACCGTTCGTGTACGCGGTTATGTGCCTCCATAATGAGCGCTGCCACATCAGCGGCGCTCGCGCCTCCTACGTTCACAATAAAGTTGGCGTGACGCTCCGAAATTCGCGCCTTACCGCGAGTCAGTCCCTTTAGACCAGCCGCTTCGATCAGTCGCCCGGAGTAATCCCCGGGAGGGTTTTTGAATACAGACCCTGCGCTCTGCTGCGGCGGCTGCGTCCTTTTCCTATGCTGCTTATGGTCTTCGATGATCGCCCGTAGCTTCTCCGGCTCCTCCCTGTGCAAACGCACCCCCACCTGTATTACAATCTCCGACGGCTCTATCAGCTTGTGAGGGGCCGCGAGTGGATACCCACGCTCGTCAAACTGGATGCGCCGCTCGGCGCGAAATCTGCTATGACGATAAGCTAAATCGAGATCCGCGTGCTGATAACGCCGGATTACAGGCACTTCTCCTGCTTGCTCAATACAATGGCGCGCATCCACGGCCTCTACCCATGCCAGCACCTCTCCCAGGTTGCTACCATGCGCTCCGGCGTTGCTGATGACGCCTCCGCCAAGCGTGCCCGGGATGCCCGGACCAAATTCCAATCCTCCCCAGCCCAACATTGCCAGTTCGTTCAACAGCCGGGGCCAGCTCACGCCTGCATCCGCTACCAGCAAGGCCGTGCCGTCTGCGTGATCTTCAACGGTATAACTATTCAAAGCTACGCGCGCCACAATCCCGCGCACACCTGCATCAGCAAACAGCAGGTTCGTCCCATTGCCTACGACCAACAAGGGCCAGCGTTGATTAGCACAGAGCATTACCAGGTCCGTCAGGTCAGCTCGTGAATCGAGGGTGATCCATATGTCCGCCGGACCGCCCACGCCAAAAGTACTATGGCGCGATAGCAGTTCATCACGGCGCACCCGCTCACCAAAACGTGAGCGCAATGCGCTATAGATTGTCTCAAGCTCGAATGTCATCGGTTGCCCTCGGTAAGCGCATCATTTTGCTGTATCAGCTCTTCAGTCACAGTATAGATATCGCCCGCGCCCATGATCAGCACGACGTCGCCCGTTCGCAGTATCTCGCGCAACAATTGCGTTGTCTCCTTCACACTACCTCCATGTAACACCTCGCCCCCGCCCTGCGCAAAATGCGGCTGCCGCGCCATTGCATTGACCAGATCGCGCGCATGTACCAGACCCGTATCCTGTTCTCGAGCAGGAAAAATGTCAGTTATCACCGCTATATCTGCCGCGTCGAATGCGTGCAAGAATTGCTCAAAAAACGTTTTCGTCCTGCTATACATATGTGGCTGGTAGATCGCGACCAGCCGCCCTGAATAACGCTGTCGCGTCGCCTCCAATGTGGCTGCGATAGCAGTTGGATGATGGGCGTAATCATCCACCAGCACCAGATCAACCACGCGCGTCCCCAGGTGACACGCTCCCTGGTGACGGATCTCAAAACGTCTCCTGATCCCTCCAAAACCCTCCAGTGTCTCGATGATGGTATCCGCATCAACGCCGACGATATGCGCCGCCGTTAGAGCTGCCAGCGCGTTCTGAATGTTATGCTCTCCCGGCAATTGCAAGCGGATCGCACGCTCAGATGGAAACGCCCTTCCTCCCTGCGACTCCTGAACGTTCACTTGAAAACTGGTCTCACCGCTCAACCTGACATTGTGGGCGGCATACGTCGCCTGCGGATCGCCTGCCGCCGAATAGGTCACAACCGTGCCGGACCAATCATGCAGTCGGGTACGCAATTCCAGACAACCTTGACTATCAGCGTTCAAGATGAGCGTTGGCGGCAACGGCCAATTCCCCTGCGTATCCATGCCACGAATAAAATGTTCAAAGGCTCCCAGAAATGCCCCATAATCGGCAAAGAACTCCGGATGCTCGAATTCTATCGAAGTTACGATTGCCAACCGGGGATGATAGTGCCAGAAATTGTGATTGAACTCGTCGGCCTCATTCACAAAGTACTGACCATGCCCCAGCCGGTAATTCACGCCGAAGCGCGGCACTACTGCGCCAATCTCACAGAGCGGATCTAGCCCTGCGTCAACCAGCATCAGCGCCAGCATCGCGGTTGTCGTCCCCTTGCCATGCACCCCGCTCACAGAGAGCACACATTTCCCCCGCATCAATTCTCCCAGCAACTCCTGCCAGGTCACAACGCGTATCCCTCGCTGCTGCGCCGCCAGCAGTTCTGGATTCTGCGGGTTGAGGGCGGGAACGGCAGGGCTAATTACCAGCGTCTCAGCGCCGCTCAGGTGATCCGCGCTATGACCGATCTGCACCGCAATTCCTGCGCGCTCTAACGCTCGCGTCGTCGCCGATGCCTGCCGGTCGCAGCCCGTAACTTCCTCCCCCATGATCTGTGCCATCTGCGCCACAGCCGAGATTCCCTGTCCACCTATACCCATAAAATGCAAACGTGACTGTTTCAAATGCTTCTAACCTCGTGCTTCGGTGTATTCATGGATAGCCCCGCTATCCCGACGATTGTCGCTACAATTGCCTGCGTTGCCTCCGGCTGCGCGAAATCTTTGACCGCCTCTGCCATTGTTTGCAAGCAGATAGAAGATGTTATAATAAACTTTACACGCTCTACCAGCAATTCGGGTTTCAGATCCGCGTTACGGATCACTTCTGCCGCTTGCTTTTTGCCGAAGGTTGCCGCGTTGGCCTCCTGCGGCGAGCTACCAATGGCAGGCGGCAACGGTACCAGGATGTTGGGCTTGCCCAGAACCGCCAGTTCGCTCAGCGTTGCAGCGCCGGAGCGACAGATAACCAGTTCCGCCGCCTGTAAAGCCAGTGGCATCTCTTCATCCATATAGGCAACCAGCCGGTAACGCTGTCGCAGCGACTCCTCCAGCCCCTCTATCGCGCTTGCCGCCAGCGCCCCTGTCTCGTCAAAGAGCCTGGGGCCGCTGATCTGCAACACCTGGCAGGACTTGAGCAATTCAGGCAAAGCCTGGCAGACCACCTGATTAAGGTGCCGCGCTCCCTGGCTGCCACCGGTGACCAGCAGCAGCGGCAGATCGGGCGCGAAACCGAGCGTGATACGCGCTTGCTGCGGTGTGCTCTGCCGCACATCCAGAATCGGCTGCCGGATCGGATTGCCCAATAACAAGGTTTTCCGCGAGGGAAAGTAGTGAAGCGAGTCTGCAAATGCGACCGAGATGCGCGTCGCCAGGGGTGCGATTAACCTGTTTGAGAGGTTAGGTGGCACATCCTGCTGATGCATCAACAACGGCACGCCATTGAGTCTCGCTGCCAATCCCGCCGGAACAGCCACATAACCCCCACTGGTAAACGCTACATTGGCATGAAATTTGCGTACGACTTTTATTGCCTGAACCATACCGATGGGCACACGCGCTATGCCCGCCACGGTTCGCCAGGAGACGAAGCGTTGCAGTTTGCCTGCTTTGATCGCCTCGAAACGAAACCCGGCAGCAGGGACTAGCCTGGTCTCTAAACCGTCATCACTGCCGAGATAGAGAATATCGGCGTTGTACTCATCTCGTAAACACGCCGCCACCGCCAGAGCCGGATAAATGTGCCCTCCGGTGCCGCCGCCTGATATCAGGACTCGCATACACAACCTACATACTTTGAATTCTTCCGCACTCCAACGCTGTTGTCGCGCCTGTAGGGGCAATCCCTTGCGGTTGCCCTCTACACCTTCTTTTTCAACTTTTTCGTGCTTAACGTTTTCGTAATAATATCTCTTGAGAGAGCTGGAGTTTCCGGCTCCTGGATATAGCGCGAGATATTGAGCAACACCCCGACGGCCGCCAGCGAGATCACCAGGGAGGAACCCCCAAAGCTAATGAACGGCAGCGGCACCCCGGTGTACGGGATCGAGCCGGTAGTAGAGCCAATATTAATCACTACTTGCAATATCAACCAGGTCGTAATACCGGTTGACAATAACGCCCCATAGACATCCTGCGTGCGCCGCGCCAGGCGGAAACCGCGAAAGGCCAAAAACATAAACAGGATGACGATCAGAGCCGCGCCAATAAATCCCAATTCCTCGCCAATCACCGCGAAAATCGAGTCGATATATGGCAACGGCAGGTATCCAGCCTTCTCGCGGCTCGCCCCCAACCCCAGACCCAACCAGCCGCCCGATCCCAGCGCCAACAACGATTGATACAACTGCAAGTTGGTGCTTGTGATATGTTTAAACGGGTCCAGAAAGTCCCAGCGAGCCGCGCGATAGCCCTTGAACGCCTGCGACAGGAAAATCAAGCCGCCGCAGCCCATTGCCAGCAGAAACTGGATAATATTTG
Organism: Ktedonosporobacter sp.; assembly: GCA_035293765.1. Taxonomy (GTDB): domain Bacteria; phylum Chloroflexota; class Ktedonobacteria; order Ktedonobacterales; family Ktedonobacteraceae; genus DASRHT01. The sequence goes on along the minus strand of DATGMF010000056.1, from coordinate 276,796 downwards.
CTCCGGCTGTGAAGAACATCGCTGTTGCCAGACCCGCGATAATGATCGCGGTCCCCATATCGTTCTCCAGCAAGACCAACCCCAGGATTACGCCGACCAGGATCACAAATGGAGCCAGTCCGTAGAGAAATGTCCCCACCTGATTCCCTTTGCGCGCCAACCAGTCCGCGATATACAGGGCCAGCACCAGCTTCGCCAGTTCGCTCGGCTGGAACGAGAAGAACGAGCCGAAGGCCAGCCAGCGCGAAGCCCCATAGGCGCTCGTACCGACCAGCAAGACGACAACCAGCAAGGGCAGCACAATGATCAGCCCGAACAGCGAGACGCGACGCCAGTGCCGGTAATCGATGCGCATCGTCACCAGCATGACGGCCACCCCTATCAACGCCCACAGCAGTTGCTTCAGAAAAAAGTACGCCGGGTCCCCATAGTAGCGGGCCGCGATAAACGAGCTCGCGCTATAGACCATGACCAGGCCAATGCAGAGCAGAGCCAGCACGGTCACCAGCAGCCAGGAATCGATCCTACCCGCCACGCGCGGCAGGCGCATCTCCAGTTCTGCCAGCTTCTTCTGCTCCTCCTGGCTGATAGCCTCGACGGGCAGCGGCGATGGAGCCGCCACGCGACTACGCCAACTGGCGGTCAAGCCCGTGCGCTGTCGTACTCTAGTACTCAGAGGCTTCAAGCTCTTTCTGGGCGCGACGGGCCGCACCAGCGTATCTTCCACAGCGAAACTTACTCTACTGGTCCCGATGTTACGTCGCCGGGCCATAGATTGGTTCGCGTTACGCTCGCTCTGCCTGCTTCCTCGCGGTTGGCGCTCGACCGCTTCTAGCGCGGGGGAACGCACAATTGGCGGAAGCTGATCCTGCCGTCGTCCTTTTTTCACCGCTTTTGCATCCTCATAAGTGCTAATTTAAATTATTCCTGGTCGGTAAAACCTGCCTTTATCATTAGTCCCTGGGTAAGGGCAAGCCCTACACACGGGTTGGAGGGTCCTGCCCATCCTGACAACTATCCGCCTGCTCCCGCATAATCTGGAGCGCCTCTTCAACATCCTGATCGCTTATTTGCAAGTGCATTTTTTGCAGATCAATAATCTCGACGCCATGCTCACGCAGCAACTCCCGCCAGGGATCGCTCTCAAGCACCGGTATTCCCATTTCTCCAGAAGCAGTTGGATCATTGACACGGCCACCCAGGAGTTCCTGCCAGACCGGGCTCAACTCGGATTGAGCTGACAGAGGCTCCTTTCCCTTCTCTTCTTGCATCACATACCTCTTATCAAATGTTTTCCTTGAGTATCAAGGCTGATCGGGCGCAATACTATAACGCCACATCAACTGCTGCGCGATAGCCTTCCAGAGAGGCGCGGCAGCAGTTGATCCAAAAATGGACTGTGGCCTATCTATCTTCACCAGGATGACAAACTGGGGATTCGATGCCGGTAAGAAACCGGCAACGGAAGCCTCCGTCTGATCATCCGAGATTCCCTGGGTTGTCGCTGTACCCGTTTTGGCGGCAATGCTGTAGCCCGGAAAGGTCGCGGGCTTGGCATAGCCGTCGGCTGCTGCATGCTCTAGCATCCCCACCAGTTGATGCGCCGCATCCTCGCTGATCACCCTGCGCTCCACCGTCGGCTGAATATTGGTCACATGGCCGTTATCATTAATGCCTGCCACCACATAGGGCCGCATCATCACGCCTCCGTTGGCAATGGCCTGATATGCCATCGCTACCTGAAGCGGCGTCGCCACAATTGCCTGCCCAAAGGCTTGCCGGGTTAAATCCGTGGGCGACCAGCCCGCAGATTGATTGGTACGATAGCTCCCCGCCGTTTCAGGGTCGGCGATATTGGTGCGCTGTCCAAAGCCAAAACGCGCCAGGTACGGATAGTAGCGATCCGGCCCTAGAATCGTATGGGCAACGAGGGCTGCACCAACATTGGCGGAATGCTCCAGCACCTCGGTCATGGTCTCGGTCCCATAGCCTTTGTTATCCCAGTTCGTTACCAGGCTGGCATCGTTAAAAGTGACGTAGCCAGGGTCCTGAATGGTGGTATTCGGCGTGATCAACCCCTGATCCAGGGCCGCCGCCATTGTTACCGCCTTCATTGTCGAGCCAGGCTCATAATCACAATACAGGGCCGGATTGAAGTACACATCTTCTCTCCCCAGGCATCCTTTCTGACTGGCGTAGTCGCCATAATGGTTCGGATCGAAGGTCGGCGCGCCCGCCATCGCGACTATCGCGCCGGTATGCACGTTCACCACAACGACGGTGCCACTCTGAGCGCCCTGCGCCTTCACGGTGTCGGCCAGAGCCGTTTGCACCAGATACTGGATAGAGCTATCAATGGTCAGCGTGATATCCGCGCCATTGATGGCTTGCTGGCCCGAACTGGCGCCAACGGTTAAAGGGTTGCCGTTCAAATCGGTCTCGGCGGTGAAGCTGCCAGGCTTGCCTGCCAAAAGCGTGTTGTACTTTCCTTCAATGCCGTATACCCCCTGACCATCCTGCACGTAGCCCAGAATCTGCGCTGCCAGCTCGCCTCCTGGATAGATGCGCCAGGTGCGCGGCTCAAGAAAGATATCCGGCAAGTGCAGCCCGCGCAATTGCTGGCTCTGAGACGGATCTATCGGCCCGGCAATCCGTACGGCTGCTCTGCCAGAGGTAAAATCCTTTATCAGCTCATCCTCACCGACATCGGGCAATATCTGGTGCAGCGCATGCGCCTGCCGTTGCAGATCAGCCTGAAAACTATCGCTATCGGGATGATCTACCCCAAACTGGATTGGCTCAATATAGACATCGTCGCGCACAACGTTGGTCGCCAGAATATGACCCTGCGCATCATAAATCAGTCCTCTAGGCGCATTCAAGATCTGGTTTTGGATATGCTCGGCATCAGCCATTTGCGCCAGGCGATAACCGCTCTGCGATTGCAGCACCTGCCAGTAATACAGCCTTCCCAGCAACCCCACCATGGCAATACATACCAGCAAGAAGATGACCATTTGCCGATTGCGCGCACGTCTTAGCTCCGCGCTCATCTCTTGCCTCCTTTAGTGCATTTCCACTTGACATTTTCGGGTTCGATGTCTACACTCCCCCTCAAGGGAGGGGCGTGAGCTGATAGCTATCTCGACTCCATTTGAGGGTACTGAAAACTAGCTACATATGTACACTATTTGCCGTATCGCCCTCATCTTTTCAAGGCTGAATATGACCATTATCCTTAATGGGCCTCAGTTTGGGCACGGTCACTACCTGCACAAGCTGAGGTTCAGCCGGTACCAACCCCAGTTTTTTGGCATTGTCCGCGATATAAGCAGGAGACTGTTCCTGGGCAATGATATCCATCAAATCCTGGTTCTGCCGCTGCAACGTTGCCTGCTGCGCATGAATATCTTGCAACTGCTGATTAGCGGATACCGCCTGACCAAGCTGGCTCAGGTAGAGCACCGCCATGAGCGCTATCAGTAGCACGCTGGTGATGCACAACGCGACCGGTCCCATATGAAAGAACAATGGGTACATCCGCCGCCTTTTCGCGACCATCATTGGTTTCAGCAAGCTCATATCGGAAGCGCCGATGCGATCTTTCAGGTTATTCATGCGACTGTTCCTTACCAGTTAGTGGGCAACCAGTTACAACCAGACCGAACGATGATGGACCTATAGCCATATCCTCCTACATTTCCACTTGACATTTTCGGACTCGACGGTAGACTTTCCCTCAAGAGAGGCGGCGGGAGTTGGTAGTTCTCACGATCCGCTTGAGGATACTGAAATACACATGACGCGCTACGCTCCAACGATTATTTCAGCCGCTCGCAGCCTGGCGCTGCGAGCGCGCGGGTTATGCTCAATCTCCTGAGCGGTCGGCATCACCGGCTTGCGCGTCAGCAGCCGCAAGCTCGCTTTATGACCACAGATGCATACAGGAGTACGTGGAGGGCAGAGGCAATCGGTAGCCTCACGCCGCATAAACTCTTTGACTATACGATCTTCCAGAGAATGGAAGGAGATAATCACCATTCTTCCCGCACCACCTCTCAGCACCTCTAATATCTGAGGCAGGGCCGCTTCCAGGTGCTCCAGTTCATGGTTGACAGCTATGCGCAGTGCTTGAAACACACGAGTCGCCGGATGGATCGCCCCGGGCTTGTATGGAACTCCTGCTGCCGCCAGCTTTGCCAGTTGTGCAGTGTGCATAATCGCCTCCCTGGCCCGCTCACGCACGATGCGTCTTGCGATCTGTCGCGAGCGCGTCTCCTCGCCATAACGCCAGAAAATATCGGCCAGTTCCTGTTCGTCGGCACTATTGACCAGATCCGCCGCCGAGACTGCCAGCGACTGATCGAGACGCATATCCAGAGGACCATCGGCGCTAAAAGAGAACCCGCGCAGTGGATCTTCCATCTGGTCAGATGAGAAGCCCAGATCAAGCAAGACTCCCTGGACCGCGACAAACCCCGCCTCAGCGGCGATATGGGCCAGTTCAGCAAAGTTGCCGTGAGCCAGTACCAGCCGCCCAGCGCGCAGAACAGTCGAGAGTCGCATCCTCACCCGCTCCAACGCCTGAGTATCAGCATCGATTCCCAGCACCTTCCCATCAGGGGCCGAACGCTCAAGGATTGCGGCGGTATGCCCTCCTCCTCCAAGTGTGCCATCGATATAATGACCCCCCGGCCCGGGTTGAAGAAATTTCAAAACCTCATCCAGCATCACTGGAACATGCAGCGTATGTTCGATATTCATCAGAAAAATTTAATCTAGCGCCTTCACCTGAATATTTATTAGAAGGGAATCCTACCCCCCTCAGCATCCAGCCGTTCCTGATACGTCTGCCAGGCGGTACGGTCCCAGATTTCAAAATGATCGCGCACACCCGCTATGGTCACTTCATTTTCTAAATTTGCATAAGCCCGCAACTTCGCAGGAATAACGATCCTCCCCTGCCCATCCAGCTCAACCTCGCTGGCGCTGGGATACACTCTCCGCTCAAAGTCCCGTAATTCATCACTTGACATGCCCGCCACCAGATCCCGCGATTTCTCCTCCCAGCGTTCCATCGTATACACCGATAAACAGGCCCCCATGCCCTTGCTAATTACGGCACCACGATCCATCTGGGCGCGAAACTTGGCCGGAATAGCCATGCGCCCTTTTACGTCAATCGTGTGTTCGTATTCACCAAGAAACATAACAGCCGTGCTTTCTTAATTGTTGAGTCTGCCTGGTTTCCCCTGTGAAGCACTTCCAGTCGATCCCCCTTGTCCTGGTCCGCCTCACCTATTCTCCCCCTTCCCCATCTTATCTCCCCAAAATTCCCCACTTTTCCCCACTTCATTGTAACACTTCTTTGGCATTTAAGGAAAGAGTATTATCCACCAATTTTTTGCAGTTCGGTGGATAACTTGTGGATAACTTTGAAATTTGAGAGTAACATCTATGCAGTAAGAATTTTACGGGTATAATGTTTTCCTGAGGCAATCTCTTCGTTATTTCGAGATTAGTCGATATTTGACATTGGCCCAGATTAGACCTTACAATCAAAATACCAGCATTTTACATCATGGACAGAGGCAAAACCTGTCCATTGTAAAATAGCGCGTTACAGCATATAAAGGATAAGCCCAGATCATGCAACAAACTCCGCAAGGCAACTCGCAGAAACATCTTGAGCCATTACCCGAAGCCCGTGAGGTCGCTTCTCATATCTGGAAGATCGTCGTCCCCATTCCGTTCCCTTTACGCACGGTCAATATGTACGCGCTGGTCGGCGCAAATGGCTGGGCCTTGATCGATGCCGGTATGGGCACACCTGATGCTCGCACTGCCTTTGCAGCAGCACTGGAGCGCATCAACCTGAGCCTCGATAAACTGAAAGCGATTGTCCTCACTCACCATCACCCCGACCACATCGGCCTCTCCGGCGAGCTCCACGAGCAGACCGGCGCTGCCGTGTATATGCACCCCATCGATGAGGCTGCCATCCAGCATATCTGGTCAGGCGCTTTGCCCCAACGCTTTGGCCGCGTCTCACATTTCTTCTCACAACATGGCCTGCCACGTACCGAACTCTGGGTCTCCAGAGAGGACCCCAACGTGATGCGCCACATTCTGCGTATCCCACCTCACGAGGCCATCACCCTGGTTGAAGATGGCGACTGCGTTGACCTGCTCGGGGAACAATACCGCGTGCTCTGGACGCCAGGACATTCGGATGGACACATCTGCCTTTTCCGCGAAAAAGACGGCGTTTTCCTTGCTGCCGATCATGTCCTGCCACGCATCACGCCCAACATCGGCCTCTATTCGGAGACGGAGCGCCCCAATCCTCTGGAGGATTATCTGCAATCGCTGGCAAAGGTGGCTCAATTACCTGCCCGCGCTGTTCTCCCCGGTCACGGCGAACCGTTCTTTGACCTCGCCGGACGCTGCGCTGAAATTGTGGCCCATCACGAGGAGCGCCTGATGCAAATTCTGACCCTGATCGATGAACGACCCCAAAATGCGTATCAAGTGACCGAGCAGGTTTTCGGACATCGACTAAGAAACGACGAAGCTCGACGAATGGCAGTCGCAGAGGTACTATCACACCTCGAATACCTCCGCTATAAGGGACAGGTTGAACAATATCACACCAAAGATGAACTTATTCTATACTCAGTAGTGTAACTAAAAACGGGTTCCTGCCCCTTACAGGGAACAGGTTTGCTTCCGCCTGTCAAGCCAGTTTTTCAATTAGATGATAGGGCTAAGCTGGCTCCTGGAGCGGCTCCATTTATTGTGCTACCTCTCCGTGCGGAATTGCATGCTTGTATTTCTCAAATCCGCGTGCTATACTCCTAAACGGCAGTGAGGTTGCAATGCCGCTCTACAGGCCCAACAATAGGGAAACATTGGGACGAAAAGCGACGTGTGTTGATTGTTGCTAAGGAGGATTCATATCCATGGCGGAAAAAAAGACTGGCCAAGCAGCCACATCTCAAACAGCGTCTAATACTATTGGTCGGCAGGAGCTTTCCAGGCGCATTGCCAAGCAGGCGAAACTCTCCCAGAAGCAGGCTGGCGAAGTTCTGGAAGCGACGCTCGACACTATCCGCGAGGCCCTGCAAAATGGCGACGAAGTACGCCTGGTAGGCTTTGGCTCCTTTAAAGTGCGCAAGAGTGCAGCTCGCAAAGGCGTCAATCCTCGCGACCGCAAACCCATCGAAGTACCCGCGAAAGAGCGAGTGCGCTTTACCCCTGGCAAGGAACTCTCGGAGGCCGTTCTTAAAAAGTAAGTTGTAGTCAATGCTCACTGCCAAAAACTTAACATGGCCCCTGTAAGCAGACGATGGAACGCGACCGTTCCGGCGGAGTATATCCCCCAAAGGTACCCTTCAGTGCTTACAAGGGGCTATGTTCCATGTTTGCACATATACGCATTTACCAATCAGCACCCCTCGTCAATAACAGTTATCACCTTGTAACTCAGCGGAAACTATAGCATGCTACCTTGAGATGGGGTAAAATAGACAATAATAGAAAGACACAACGACGTGTACCGTGAATGACCCCAACACTATACAGCGCTGTATACCAGGGAGGGTAGAGATTTGCAAGCATTCATATGTAAGGGGGACCTATGGCGATCAGCAACGCGACGCTAGCCGGGTTGACTCGAACACAGTTGGTAGAGATGCATTATATGATGGCGCTCCTACGCCGTTTCGAAGAGAAGAGCGCGGAAGAGTACACTCGCGGCAAAATTGGTGGCTTTATGCACCTGTACATAGGACAGGAGGCCGTAGGAGTGGGCAGTATCGCCGCTCTGCGTCCCACCGATAAGATTATGTGCAGCTACCGAGAACACGGGCATGCGCTGGCAAAAGGGATGGACCCTGGCGCGGTGATGGCTGAGTTATTTGGTAAAATTACCGGTTGCAGCAAAGGGAAAGGCGGCTCCATGCATATGTGGAGCAATGAGTTAGGCTTACTTGGCGGCAACGGCATTGTGGGGGCGCAGCTTCCCATCGCAGCAGGCGTCGCTTTCGCGGCCCAGTACAACAATGAAGATACGGTGACGGTGTGCTACTTTGGCGATGGTGCGGTCGATGAGGGAGCGTTCCACGAATCGCTCAACCTGGCCTCGCTCTGGAAATTGCCCATCGTCTTTATCTGCGAAAATAACCAGTATTCAATGGGCATGGCGGTCGAGAAAGCCTGGGCGGTCGATAGCCTGATCCCGCGCGCCGCCGCTCATAATGTCCCCGGCGAACAGGTGGATGGCATGCAGGTAATCGCCGTCTATGAGGCAACGCGCCGCGCGGTCGAACGCGCCCGCAACGGGGAAGGACCGACGCTGTTGGAGGTCAAAACGTACCGCTTCCGTGGGCACTCGATGACCGACCCGGCCTATTATCGCACCCGCGAAGAAGAACAGGAGTGGCGTCATACGCGCGACCCCATCGGCATCTTCGAACGCTTGCTGCTGGAACATAATGTGGCTACGCAATCCGAATTCGATGAAAATGATGCCAGAGCGATCCAGGTATCCGAGGATGCCGCCGAGTTCGCGGCCAACAGCCCCGATCCCTCGCTGGATGAGCTTTACACCGATGTTATGGTCGATAACTCTACCGCCCTCGCTTATCGCTACGAGAGGAAGTAAAGATTTATGCGCATAATAACGTACCGTGAGGCGCTGCGGGAGGCGATCCGCGATGAAATGAGACGCGACGAGCGCGTTTTTATCCTGGGCGAAGATATCGCGGGCTACGGCGGAACCTACGCCGTGACCAAAGGACTGATCGATGAGTTCGGCGAAAAGCGTGTACGCGATACTCCCCTGGCGGAAGAGGTGATTACCGGCCTCGCCATCGGCTCCGCTCTCCAGGGCCTGCGACCAATCCTCGAAATCATGACGATTAACTTTAGTCTGCTCGCCAGCGACCTGATCGTGAATAGTGCCGCCAAGTTTCGCTATATGTTCGGCGGCCAGCCAGAGATTCCCCTGGTGATCCGTACGCCCGGCGGCGGCGGCGCACAACGCGGCGCACAGCACTCGCAGATGTTCGAGTCCTGGTACGCCCACATTCCCGGTCTGAAGGTGGTTATGCCCGCGACCCCATACGATGTCAAAGGTATGCTTAAATCGGCGGTGCGCGATCCCGATCCGGTGCTGTTCATCGAGCACGAACTGCTCTACAATGTGAAGGGTGAGGTACCGGAAGAGGATGTTGAGTATACTGTGCCGCTCAATCAGGGCGATGTGAAACGCGCCGGTCAAGATATCACTATCGTGACGTTCTCGCGCATGCTCCACGTCACCTTGCAGGCTGCTGAAGACCTCGCTAAAGAGGGCATTGAGGCCGAAGTCATCGACCTGAGAAGCGTCCGTCCCATCGATATTGATCTGATTGTTGACTCGGTGAAAAAGACTAACAGGGTTGTTATTGCTGAAGAGGGCTGGAAATACTACGGGACCGGTCAGGGGTTGGCCGCGCTGATTTACGAAAACGCCTTCGATTACATGGATGCTCCCATTCAACATGTTACCGGCGCTGATGTCCCGATGCCCTATTCCAAAGTGCTGGAGCGAGCCGCGTTGCCTAAGAAGGATGATATTATCGAAGCGGTGAAAAGAATTGTACCTGCGGCCCTCGTGCGCCGCTAGCGAGTTAAGATAGATGAAAACAGTAGAGATGCCCAAAATGGGCGATACAATGGAAGAGGGCAAGATCCTGCGCTGGCTCAAAAAAGAGGGAGAGCCGGTCAAAAGAGGTGAGCCCCTCGCAGAAGTTGAGACGGATAAGGTCAATATCGAGATTGAAGCCTTCACCAGCGGCGTGCTGCGCAAGATCCTTGTTCCCGAGGGCAGTTCGGCTCCCATTGGCTCAAGCATCGCGCTGGTCGGCTCCGCTGACGAACCATTGCCGGAAAGTGTAGATGGTCCAGGACAGGTCGGCTCCGTTGCAGGCACGAAGCCCGTTGGCAATAAGGGTGTGGACGAGAAGAGCGATTTACGGCCCTCTGTCTCCCCAACCGCTGGCTCTCCTTCGATCAGCACTGCAACCAGTGCCACCGCCGCGCCACCATCACTGCACAGTACGCAAACAGCCGCCGAGCGCGGGCGCATCTTTATTTCGCCGGTCGCGCGCCGTTTGGCTGAGGAATACCACATCGACTATGCGCAACTGCGTGGCACCGGACCCAACGGGCGCATTATCAAACTGGATATCGAGGCCGCGATCACGACGCAGCAACAAACTGCGCCGACCGCTCCTGAGGCGCTGCCAATCTCCGCAGCTTATACCGAGCCGGAGCCGGTGGCAACAACCGAGGCGGGAGACGTGCTCGAAATTCCGCTGACGACGATGCGGCGCACTATTGCCCGCCGGCTGACGCAAAGCATGCAAACCGCGCCCCACTTCTATGTCACCAGCGTGATTGATACGGGCAAGCTCGCACAGTTGCGCCAGCAGATCAATGCTTACGCAGCCAACGCTCCCACTCCGGTCAAGGTGAGCTTCAATGACCTGATCGTTAAAGCCGTCGCCCAGGCGCTGTTACGCATGCCAGAGGTGAATGTTTCTTTTGCCGAGGACCGCATCTTGCAGAAAAAACAGGTTCATGTTGGGGTCGCGGTGGCGCTGGAGCAGGGATTGATTGTGCCGGTGGTACACCACGCCGATAAACTCGGTATTCTCGACCTCGCCCGCGAAACGCAGCGCCTGGCCGAGGCTGCTCGCACCGGCAAGCTACGCCCGGAAGATCTGAGCGGCGGCACCTTTACCGTCAGCAATCTTGGCATGTTCGATGTCGATAGCTTTACCGCCGTTATCAATCCGCCAGAGTCCGCCATCCTTGCCGTAGGCTCTATCACCCCTACGCCAGTGGTGGAGGACGGTCAGGTTGTTGTGCGGGATCGCATGAAGGTCACGCTTTCTTCTGATCACAGGGCCATTGATGGCGCTATAGCCGCACGCTTCCTGCAACAGCTCAAACGACTGCTAGAAGAGCCCTTCGGCTTACTACTTTAAATAATGGACACGTTTATGTTGACCCATACTATCAACGGCGTCACGCTTGCGCTGCTACGCGGCAATATTGTCGAGGTGCAGGCGGACGCCATTGTCAACGCAGCGGACTCTGCTCTGGCGGGCGGAGGAGGGGTCGATGGCGCTATTCATCGCGCCGGCGGCCCGACGATCATGGAGGAATGCCGTAAGCTTGGTGGTTGCCCCACCGGCAGCGCGGTAGCCACTGCCGCTGGCTTGCTCAAGGCGCGGTACGTCTATCACGCCGTCGGCCCCATTTACGGCCATCACGGCGAGGAAGAGCGGCTGCTAGCCAGCGCATACCGGTCCTGCCTTGATCTGGCGGAACAACACCAGATCAAGAGTATTGCCTTTCCATCGCTCAGCACAGGCGCTTTCGGCTATCCGGTGACGCTGGCCGCACCAATCGCGCTTGCCACAGTCATCGACCATATCAAAAAGCCAACCAGTCTGCAACAGGTCATGTTCGTGCTGTTCGATGGCAAGACCTACGCCGCCTATGAGCAAGCATTAACGAAGCTGTTAGCCCGCTAGACTGCATGTTTGTAGCAGCTTGAATGATCTCAACCTGCACACAATAGTTACTTGAAATTACAGTCAAATGTCTTCGATACGATTACTGATTCTGGGCGTTTTGCTCCACAAGCAACCCATTCATGGCTATGATATTCGCCGCGAACTGGAACAGTGGGGAGCCGATAAATGGGCCACCATTGGCTACGGTTCGATTTACTCCGCCCTGGGCAAAATGGCGGAAGAGGAGCTGGTGGAGGCAATCAACGCTGAAGCTGACGACGGTCATGTCAGCAGAACCGAATACATCATTACGGAACGTGGCAGGGCCGAGTTTGAGCGCCTGCTGCGTCAGTTCTGGTGGGAACTTAAACCAACAATAGATCCTTTTCAGATTGCTTTAACATTTATGGACAAGCTCTCGCCTGTAGAATTGCGAGATGCCCTGCGTCACCGTGCCGATCAACTCTGCACTTCCAGAGCGACGCTCCAGCATATCATCCCTCAACAACACAACCACCTCCGCCACATTGCTGAAGGCATGCGCCTGGTGCAGGCGCATATCGAAACCGAGCTACGCTGGATCGATGAGATTCTTTACAAGATCGAGCAAGGAGAGCTACCATAATCTTCCCGTACGCAGCCAATCAGGCTAAGCACCTTGACAAGTATTCAAATTTGAATAACAATAAAGATTAGGGATCAAGATTAATAAGGATCGGATTGAGATATCTAAGGAATGGGTAATTTATGCAACAGCATCTAAAAACAGAAAAAGAGATTGCGCTAATGAGAGAGGCGGGCCTGCTCGTCTGGGGAGCGCACCAGGCCGCAGCCGAGCTTGTAAAACCCGGAGTAACCACCGCTGAGATAGATGCAGCCGTTGAAAAATACATCACGGACCATCATGCCACTCCTCTTTTTAAGGGCGTTCCCGGCAAAGTGCCTTTCCCCGCTTCTGCCTGTATTTCCGTCAATGAGCAGCTAGTGCATGGCATTCCCGGGCCTCGCCGCCTGCGGGAAGGGGACATTATCAGCATTGATATCGGCGTCAGGCTCAACGGGTGGTGCGGTGACGCAGCGGTGACGCACGCGGTCGGCAAGATTAACCCCAAAGTGCAGCGCCTGCTGGATATCACGGAGGGGACGTTAAAGCTGGCAATCGAGTTGATCCCGCGCTCTCGCCTCTGGAGCCAGGTAGCGAAAGAGATGGAGCAATACGTCAAAGATGCTGGATTTTCTGTGGTTGAAGGACTGGTAGGGCACAGTATCGGGCGCGAAATGTGGGAAGGCTTGCAAGTCCCCAACTACCTTACGCGCCAGTTTGCAACGCTGGGCGATTTTGAACTGAAGCCCGGTCTTGTCATTGCGGTTGAGCCAATGGTCAACATGGGTTCAAAAAAGGTCAAAGTGCTTTCCGATCACTGGACTATCGCTACCCAGGACGGCCTGCCCAGCGCCCACTTCGAGCACACGCTCGCCATCACCAAAAAAGGCGTCCAGGTGCTGACCGCCGGTCCAGACGGCAAAGCGTGGGCAGTTCGTGATTAGTCATAAAAGCTCATCAGGGAACAGAATTATCCTGTTCCCTGATCACGCAGCCGCTGATACATATACCCGCTCTACCACCTCTTGATACCCTTGCACAAGACACTCCATCGCCTCATACCAGGTATGCCGACTCGCCTCTAAGAGAGCGGCATCACCCATACGCCTGCGCATAGCAGCATTCTGCACTAATCGTATGAGGTTCTCTCGATATCCCGTAACCTGCTCATCATGACTCATCCCTCTTGCGTCTAACAAGAGACCGGTTTTTCCATCGCTGACCAGATCACATACTCCCTCGGACAGTATTCCCGCTACAGGCAGGCGTGAAGCCATCGCTTCCAGCACCACCTGCCCGAACGTCTCCGTAACCGAGGGAAAAGCAAACACATCAGCCGAAGCATAAGCCGTAGCCAGTTCAGTGCCCGCGAGATAGCCGGTGAATGTGACCGGCATTGCCTTCATTTCTTGTTGTATCTCAATACATGCCGGGCCATCGCCAGTGATTACCAGATGACAGTTTGTATGGTCTATCTGTTGATATGCCTGCATCAGTAAGCGCAGATTCTTCTCCCATGAGACGCGGCCAACGTAGAGGATGATCGTTTTTTTCTCCGGTTCCGTTCTATCTTTCAGCCAGGAAGTACGCAATACCTCGCTACGGCGCTCTGGAGCGAAGAGAGATAGATCCACGCCGCGAGGCCAGATGCGTAGATGCTCAAAGCCTTGCGCGCGCAACATGGCAGCGGTAGATGGCGAGGGACAAAAGGTCAGGGCACATTGACTGTGAATAAAGCGATTATACAGCCACATAGGCTTAGTCAGGAAAGAAAAGCCAAAATGTTCACAATACGCAGCTAGATTAGTATGGTACGAGGAAACGATGGGCTTGCGCAAAAAGCTGGCGACGGCTAACCCCGTTGCCCCCAGGATCACCGGATCAACGAGGTGAATCACATCTGGCTGAAACTCATGTAGACGACGCAAGAAGAGGGGACGAAAGAAATTAAACTTTAGCTCAGGATAGAAAGGAAATGGCAGCCCGGCAGTGCTCACAATCTCAGCGCCAGCGTATTGCTCCATGCCACATTCGGGGCCAAGCAAAAGAGCCTGGTGACCGGCTTTTTGCAAGTGCTCCAGCAGTCGAGCCAGCGTACGAGTCACGCCATCTAGTTTCGGCAAAAAATTCTCAGTAATGATTGCAATGCGCACGTTGCACCCTCAGATCCGTCAAGAGACACTGTGAGACGATTTAAACCAACAAGATACTATCCCCCAAAAGGGTATTTTGTGCCCCTGTTCAACAGTAGCACGTTGTAGTTAGTGAACAATTAAGCGAAGGCTAAGGAGTAGTTAAAAGTTTCTCGATCATATGCCATATATCCTATTGGCATCGGGAGAGCCGAGCAGATCGTGAAGATTGACTCAACCATGCGTTATATTTAATCAAAGACAACTTTTTTATATCTTTATGGGTCAATGGTCAGAAGAAGTGAAGATCCTTAGCCAGGTGGACCGAAGTGGGCAATAATGCAAGCAGATAGAACTCGGTTCTTAAATATGGTCAGAGAGTTGTAGGAAGCAGGTAAAGCCAGGTGAAAAATCAATTTGTACGAATGCAGCCCGGTCAGGGGCAGAGACCGCCGCAGGCAACGCCGCCAAGCAAGTGGCCGCCAACAGATGGGCAACTCGACGAGATTCCCACTCAGCAGGTTCCGGCAGCACCCACATCTACAACACCCTATCCGCCTAAAGCTATGGGAAAAGGGCTTTTATCAAGCTGGAAAGCCCAGCATATGCAATTTCCACAGACGGAGGAAACGCCAGCAACGCCACGACCACCATATGGCCCTCCAGATCGGCAACAAGCTGGCTACCATCCTTCAACCAGCCCGCTCAATCGTGGCAACTATCAGGGCCAGGGATCAACTCCGACACAAATGTCGCCGTACCAGGCAGGACCAGGAGTTTCTCCCTTCTCAGGCTCGCAGGCGGGGACACTTTCTCCACTCCCACAACCTCCTGCGCACGGACAGCCCGGCCCGATGGGACCCGCAAGTTTTCAAGCAGGCGCAAGTTATCCAAACGGTTTCAGCTATCCAGGTCAAATCGGCCCGAATACTCCCGGCATCAACGGCATGCCGCCGGTAATGACGCCACCGCCGTCTATACAAACATCCTATGGCAAGAGACGCAAAAAGCGACGCTTCCCAATCTGGGCGCGTGTAGTCGCTGCCGTGCTGCTTGTTCTGATTAGCGGAGGCAGCGCGTTAGCCTGGTATTATGAGGCTAACTTCGCCAACCCGGTCAGCAACATTACGGGCCAGCAGGTCGTACATTTTAATAAAGAAGGCAATACTGTTGCCCAGGCTCCAGCGACCAATACAGATATTTTGAGCGGCAAACGCATTAACATTCTGCTGCTGGGCAGCGATACCGATGGCAAAAACGCCGCGCCTCTGGCCCAAACGGATATCATTGTCACCATTGATCCGCAGACAAAGTATGTGGGGATGCTCTCCATTCCGCGTGATTTGCAGGTGAACATTCCTGGCTCAGCCCCAAACAAGCTTGACGCAGCCTTCGCCCTCGGCTGGGCCTATCTTCATAAAGGTCCAACGCCGTTTTCCAACGCGGCAGGATTGAGCATTGAAACAATCCAGGAGAATTTTGGCATCCCTATCGACTATTACGCCTGGGTGGGCCTTGACGGCTTTGTCAAAGTTATTGATACCGCCGGTGGCGTCGATATCGATGCTATTCACCCGATGGTTGACGACGTCTATCCAGATGATGTCAACAATCAGAATGCTTATGCATATAAACGCCTGTACATTGCTCCTGGTCCTCAGCATATGAATGGACCGCAGGCTCTGGAATACGTGCGTACACGCCACTCCGATCTCGTCGGCGACTTTGGCCGTTCAGCTCGCCAGCAGCAGATCCTGTCGCAGTTGAAGACCAAACTGGCAACGCCAAGCATTATTAATAAGCTGCCAGAACTGGCTCAAGATCTCAATGGGCATGTGAAAACGGATATGCAGCTCCCCGACATTCTCAAGTTAATGAACTTTGCACGCACAATTGACCCGAACAAGATTGATCGCGTCATTTTGGGTCCTCCATATTCACATCCACTGCCAAACACATCTAATCTCGCGCCCAATTGCGAGCTGATTATACCAGTGATCGCCAAAATGTTTGATCTGGGGAACAAAGCGAATTGTACTCCACAAACAGCCAATGCCGGAAACTCTTCGCTGGCAACGATGCCTCCAGTGATCTCCAATCCGGTTGCTACCGCCGCGACAGTTTCCAGCAACGATCCCGGCAACGCGATGAGCCAGGCCGGACAGTTTGCGCAGGTGAGCTCATTAAGCCTGAGCAGCGGCAATGGCGATATTTTCGGCGTCCACAGCCTGCTCGATCTGATGTTCATGGTCGTGTTTGAGTCGTTTGACGGAGCGCAGGTGTAACATAGGCCGCCCCGTTGCTGTATGATACTATAAATATATGGCTGAGCAGGGTGGTTTAGTTAAATCACCCTGTGTTCATGATAGAGGTAGAATAGCGCCATGAAGAGATATAAGCTCTGGTATATGCTTTTGTTGCTGGCAACCCTCGCCCTCAGCATGCAGGGTTGCCTGGGCATTGGTGGTAACAATAATTTTACTAAAAGCTCAAACTCAAACGGGGCTATTGGTATCAACAATACCGACCAGGCCATCTTCAAAGGAAAAATTTACTTTACCCTTGATAGCAGACTCTACATGATTGATGGCACTCGTACCCTGCACCAGTTGACGCAAAACACGGGAATTCAAGATCCGGCTGTCTCTCCCGATGGTAAATGGATTGCCTTCACCGTCCGTTATAAAGACCATTCCGATCTGGTCTATATGCCCGCCAATGGCGGCCCCTGGCACACAGTAATCAGCGGTTCAGGACACTACGTACAAAACAGCGATACAGGTGCTAATGATAGCTACTGGTTTTTCCAGCCCGCATGGTCTTCCGATAGCACGCATTTACTTTTTTTGAGCGATTTGCAGAAACAGTATTATTGGAGTAGATTGGGGGGCGTCTTCGCGAACGCATATTTCCTGGATTTACAAGTGTTCTCGTTACCTATCAATGCGCCAACATTGTTAGCAAGTCAAGCGGTGTATACGGTAAAGCCAATTGCGTATGCTGCTTATGGTGATGGTGGTGATCGTGATCCTGCCTATCGCCCCAACCACCCCAACCAGGTCATTTATACACATTATATGTACGATCCCAATACGCAAACCAAGCAATTAATCCAGATTTTTCTGGAAGATGCGACCTTGATGGCTAAGCCGCATTACCCTCCGTACACTCCCTTGTTCGATCCCGCGGTTCCATTGACTCCAGGAGTGCCCGATCTGGCTAACCTGGAACCCGCCTTTTCTCCTGATGGCAATTTTATTGCTTATGTACGACGGCAGGATGCTACCCACGACGGTATCTATATTATGCCAGTGGCCGATGGAGTTACCGACAACCCTAATAACCCGGATGTGCAGAAGAAGGCTCTGGCGCCATACGATAAATCCTCGCTGATTTTGACTCAGCAATACCTCACCAAACCGACGTGGTCGCCCGACGGCAAGCAGCTCGCCTACATCACTTACACCAACAACAACTTCGACATCTGGCTGGCTAACCTGAGCGTCGATCCCAAGACAGGGGCTTACACACTCAAGGGCGATCCGGTGCAATTGACCGATGCTGGCGGCCATCTGAATGGAGATTCACGGCTGTTCTGGACTCAGTAACCTGGTACAATTTGCGCCATTCTGGACGCGATAGCCCATTGATGGTATACTAGCCTGTGACACTGTCAATCCCTGTGTGGTGTACTTGCCAACGTCGCTTGAGGTGGAATGTTGAACCAATTTGAAGGCACACTGATCGCCGGACGGTACGAGATTCGCGAACATATCGCCACTGGTGGTATGGCGAGCGTTTTCAAAACCTGGGACCATCGCGTGGAGCGCATTGTTGCGATCAAGGTTTTACGCTCCCTGGATAAAAACGATCAGCGGGCCGTCGAACGCTTCCGCCGCGAGGCGCGGGCCGCTGCTGCGCTCGCCCATCCTAATGCGGTCACAATCTACGACTTTGTTGAAGAGCTAGGTCAGTATTTCCTGGTGATGGAATATATTCATGGCCCAACATTGAAACAGCTCATCGGGCAGCGCCGCCAGCTCCAGGCACGCGAGGCGATTGAGATCGCTGCTCAAGTCTGTGCCGTGCTCCAGGTGGCTCACGCCCGCGGCTTCATCCACCGGGATATCAAACCACAAAATATTATGCTGGCATGGAGCGGCGGCGGAGCGATGGGAGGCGGGCTCAGCGACGGAGGAGTATGGGTGAAATTGACCGACTTCGGGATTGTGCGCGTGGCCGAAGACGCAGGGTTGACCAATAGCGGGATCGTGCTCGGCACCGCCGATTACCTTTCCCCAGAGCAGGCGCGCGGGGAAAACCTCTCGGCCTCCTCCGATCTCTATTCGCTTGGCGTCGTGATGTTTGAGATGCTGACCGGGCGACCGCCGTTCGTCGGTCCTACCGCCGTCTCTATCGCGATGCAGCATGCATCGGCTAACCCGCCGTCGCTGCGCCAGTTCAATCAGAATGTCCCACCCGCCGTCGAACAGCTCGTCCTGCGCACTTTACAGAAAGAACCCGAAGATCGCTTCACTTCCGCTGTAGAGATGCAGCAAGCTCTGCGAGGCTGCGCCAGAGAAATTACCAGAGGGAAAGTAGCGCCATCTGTCTCTCAAGCCGCTCAAGTCTATCCGCGCAGCTATTCCGATGGTCCATTTCCACCCGGGCGTGGAAGCTACTCACCATAAAAGGGAAGCAGCCACCGTGATACTATCCCTGTAGAGTGCCCTGCTTTGCTAGCCTCTACCCACCTAAAGAGATTTTTCAGGATTTGTTTGTGTAAGGAGCAAGCTTATTTGCTCACAATAGAAGTGATGGAAAACGTTTATGGAACTTACAACGATCAGTACGCCCCATGCTCCAGCCGCCATCGGGCCCTATAGCCAGGCTATCCGCTGCGGCCAATTCGTCTATACCTCCGGTCAGATCGCGCTCGATCCCTCCACCGGAGAGCTGGTTGGCACAGACGTTCAGACTCAGACCCACCGCGTCCTGCAAAACATGCAGGCCGTGCTCAACAGCGCAGGCACGTCGCTCAACAATGTCATCAAAACAACCGTGTTTCTTGTCAGCATGAACGATTTCCAGGCCATGAATGCCATTTATTCAAGCTACTTCACAGGTACGCCGCCCGCTCGCTCGACGATAGCGGTGGCGGAACTGCCACGCAAGGCGCTGGTCGAGATAGAATGCGTCGCGCTGGTCGAGGGCTGATTATGGGGGAGTACCGGTGAACACTGCTACCATCTGGCGCACCACCCTGGAGAGATTGGATCAAACACCCGTCGATACCATCTGTAAAGCATGGTTACAGGATGCTCACCTGTCGAGCCTTCCCCATACCAGCAAGGATGATATCGACGCGCCGCTCAATGCCCAGGATCAGGGGCTCTACTTTATGCTCCAGGTACCTAACGACCTGGCACGCGACATGATAAGCACACGCTGGCGTCACACCATTGAGGAGGCGCTGACCGCTGTTACCGGTCAACCGGTAACCATCTCTGTTGCCAATGCCTCCGATGAGCCACCCGCCGAACAGGAGCTTTCTAACGAGAAGGAGCCGTTCGACCATCCGGCTGCTCCTGCAAACACGTACCAGCAAAACTATACTTTTTATGACATCGCGCCCCGTTCCGCTCAGGCCGATTCCCGCTATACGGGCAATAGATCGACAGATACGCTGGAAGATTGGGATAACGAGCAGCGCGCCAATATCTTGATGCACAACCGGCTCAATCCTCGCTACACCTTCGATGCTTTTATCGTCGGTGGCAGCAATCGCCTTGCTCACGCCGCCTCGCTCGCCGTCGCGGAAGCCCCCGGCGAATCCTATAACCCTCTTTTCCTCTACGGTGGCGTAGGATTGGGCAAGACCCACCTCCTGCATGCCATCGGACACCAGGGAGTACAGACCGGCCTGGCCGTGCTCTACGTCTCCTCAGAACAATTCACTAACGAGATCATCAACGCCATTCGCTACCGCACAACCGAAGAGTTCCGCGCCAAGTACCGCTCGGTCGATATCTTGCTGGTGGACGATATCCAGTTTATCGCGGGCAAAGAATCGACCGAGGAGGAGTTCTTCCATACCTTCAATAGCCTGTACGAGATGAGCAAGCAGATTGTGATCTGTAGCGACCGTCCTCCCAAAGCTATCGTTAGCCTGGAGGAGCGCCTGCGCTCGCGCTTCGAGTGGGGTCTGATCGCCGATATTCAGCCGCCGGATCTGGAAACACGCATGGCGATCCTGCGCGTTAAAGCTGATCTATTGCATTACCGCGTCCCCGATGACATTATTGCCTATATTGCCGGACGCGTGCAGACGAATATCCGCGAGTTGGAAGGATGCCTCAACCGCCTGATGGCTTACCAGCAACTGCACCGCACCGATCTTACCCTCGACGTAGCTCGCGCCGCCATGTCGTCGCTGGGCAACGATACTCGCGAATCCCATCTGAATAGCAGGCAGATCGCTGAAGCTGTGGCGGAATACTATCATATCTCGTTCGATGCAATGTGCGGTAAGCAGCGCGATAAGTATATCGTGATGCCGCGCCAGATTGCTATGTATCTGATTCGCCAGGAGACGCAGGCATCCTTGCTCGAAATTGGTCAGCTTTTCGGAGGGCGCGACCACAGCACTGTGCTTCACGCCTGCGAAAAAATTGATCGCGCCATACATCTCAATCCTGCCCTGCGCCGTGAAATCATTGCGATCCGCGAGCAGTTGCTGCGAGAGTAGCTGGCTTTATCACCCACATCATTAAAGACAACGGAGCATTATGTTACCATCACTCACAACCTATCTCGTTGATCTCGACGGCGTCATTTATCGAGGAGATGAACTCGTGCCCGGAGCTAAAGAGTTCGTCTCCTGGCTGGACGAGACGCATAAAAAGTATCTTTTCCTCACCAATAATTCCTTTGCCAGCGATACACAGGTGCTGGCGAAGCTGATACGCCTGGGCATCAATACCGACGCAGCCCATGTGCTGAGCGCAGCCCAGGCTGCTGTCCAGAATATCGCCCGCCGTTTCCCTGAGGCTACCGTCTACGTGGTCGGCGAAACTCCTCTCTTTGAACTGGTACGTTCACATGGCCTGAAGACTGCCGATCCGCATGCGCATTCTGCCGATGTCGTGCTGGTCGGGCTCGACCGCAAATTCGACTTTCAGACCTTGACCAATGCGGTCCTGGCTGTACGGGCGGGAGCTACATTTATCACCATCAATCGCGACCCGCTACTTCCCATCGCCGAGGGCTTCATTGCCGGCTGTGGCACAATGGCGGCTGCGATTGAAGCAGGAAGCCAGACGCAGCCGGAAGTCATCGGCAAGCCACAACCCATGCTGCTCCAGGAGGCAATGCGCCTGCTCGCCAGCCAGCCGGATGAAACCGTCATGATCGGTGACGGCCTCGAAATCGACATCCTGGCAGGCAAAGCCGCCCACACCTATACCCTGCTCGTCCTCTCCGGCAAAGACACCCGCGAAAGCCTCGCCAGATCAACGATCAAACCGGATTACGTGTATGAGAACCTGGCTGCGGTGATGAGGGAGATACAGCCAGAATAGCAATGGACAATAAAAATTGTCCTTGTAGGGAGACGTGAGACATGCTATGATGAGGATATATGTGGATAGAGGGGTTTTGGCATGGCAAAAACACAACGCACACAACAGCCACACGGCTATGATTCCAGTCTTAAAGATCTGATAGAACAGCAAGCGCCCGCGGTCTTGCCGGTGCTCCTCCCCGGAGTCGTCTACGAACGCACGCTCAATGTTGATATGGTCAGATCGACCATGCGTGGCGATAAAGTCTATAAAGTGACCTACCAGGCGGAAGAGCACATTCTGCACCTGGAGTTCGAGTCGGGAGCGGATAGCGAAATGACCTCGCGCCTGCTGGCGTATAACTCGACGCTCTATCGCGATCACCGGCTCCCGGTCATCTCGATGATCATCTACCCGTTTCGCGTTAAGATGGCCGAATCACCCTTGCGCATCGTCAGCAAGCTGCGGGAACTGCTCACCTTTCACTTTTTCACTCTGCCATTGTTCTGCCTCGATGCTGAGCAATTCGTGCGCGAGCGGTGCGTGAGCATGTATCCCTTGTTGCCGACTATGCAAGGAGCTAACGCCGCACTGATCAAGCAAGCAATGGACGAACTGGCGATGCACTATCGTGAGGATGAGATCACTTTATCTCAGCAGCTTGTCTGGATGCAACTTTTGTTAGCGCGTACTGATACTATTTCTCCTGAGGAGAAAAATAAAATACAGGAGCAGTTGAGTATGTACGATAGATTATGGGAAGACAACCCAAAAGTCAAAAAGACCCTTGCTCAAGGCAAGGCTGAAGGAGAAATTACCACGTTACAAAGGACGCTGGTACACATTGTCAGCCTGCGCTTTCCAGTTCTCACCGAACTAGTACAAGAGCGAGTGAAGCAACTGAACAAGGCTGAAGAGCTTGACCAGCTTGTAGAGCAAGCAGTAATGGCGCCCGATGAAGCAACGGCCCGCAAGATGCTGCTTGGCCCGCCAGCCGTCTAAAGCATACTCTCCCCGTGGGAAGCTATCCACGGGGAGAGTGTGGGTTTTTAGCTCAAGCCGGGCATATTCTTCATCAGCGGGCTATCGCTGTCGGGCGGACGATTGACGATGGCGACGGTGCAACGCGAGACGCAGACGAGTTTGTCGTTCTCATCGCTGATCTTGATATCCCAGACGTGCGTTGTGCGGCCAAGCGCAATGGGCGTAGCCACTCCGGTGAGCCTCCCCTCGCGCTTCGGGCGCAGGTGGTTCGCGTTGATCTCCAGCCCGAGCGCCATCTGTTTCGTCGCGTCGATGTTCAGGACGCTGCCCAGCGAGGCTATCGACTCCGCCAGCACCACCGAAACGCCTCCATGCAAATAGCCAATCTGCTGGCGATGATAGGGACCAATCGGCATGGTCGCGACCACTTTGTTTTTCTCTGCCGTCACCAGTGTGATGTCCAGCACCTCCCACACTGAACCCTCACGCGTGCTATTAATCATTGCCACAATCTCTTCCTGCGAATATTCCATAGATGCACTCCTCTTGCGTTTTTATCGAGCGACTGCATCATTCTGTCGCTGTTCTGCCTCCCGCTCCTCTACTTCCTCGCGGGGAGGCGACAGGCGTTTGAAGACGACATAGCCAGCATAAAACATCAGCACCCACATCACCAGAGTCATGAGTACAGCCGGCACGATATTATCAAACACGACATAAGACGAGCCCGTAATCGCCCCTCCGATATCGCGAATGACGCCAAAGATGGGGATGCCGATCAGCAGCAACCGCGAAAACCAGTGGGCGCGTCCATGCCAGAAACGCCAGATTAACAGGTACGCCAGACTGCCATAGATCAGCACTGGAGTAGCATAGAATGGCAAGGGGAGGTGCAGGATCAACCCGCTGAGGTTATAATGCCACCAGTGAGCATAATACGCTGCCAGATCGACCAGCAGGTTGAGCAGGCCCATAATCACGCCGCCGAGCAGTGAGGCGAAAACCACGTTCCTCGGCGCTCGTATAAATAATAGGACCGCTAAATAGAATAAAATCATAAAGGGGACGACGAGAGCGAAAAAAGATTGAATCTCCATGAGAGAGAGAACTCCTTTAACCACGCGCTGTTTTATTTGTCTCTTTCAGTTAGCGTAATGCGTTACATAGATTTCGTCAAGAGCGAAAGGACTACCATGAATATCATACCGCTAAGAGTTGCCCTCGCCCAGATCAATGTGACCGTTGGCGATCTCAACGGCAACTCGCAGAAAATTCTCGCGAAGATGCAAGAGGCTCATCAAGCCGGAGCGCATATCGTCTGCTTCCCGGAACTGGCGCTCACCGGTTACCCGCCCGAGGATCTCCTTCTCAAGCCCGGCTTTGTGGCGCACAATTTACGTCAATTGGACGAGCTTGTGGCGGCAAGCAGCAATTTTCCGGGGCTTACCTCTGTGATCGGCTTTGTAGATCGCAAACACGATATTTATAATGCGGCGGCGGTGATCCATGAAGGCACGCTCGTTGGCGTCTACCACAAACATTTTCTTCCCAACTACGGCGTCTTTGACGAAAACCGCTACTTCCAGGCAGGCCACCTGGCTCCCCTCTTCCGGCTCCACGATGTGCATATCGGCATCAATATCTGCGAGGATATCTGGTACCCAACGGGTCCAATGACCAGACAGGCGCACGCGGGAGCGGAGGTTATTATCAATATCAACGGCTCTCCCTACTATACCGGCAAGAGAACTGTGCGCGAGGAGATGATCGCGACGCGCGCCGCCGATAACGGGCTGATCGTCGCCTATCTCAACATGGTCGGCGGCCAGGATGAACTGGTCTTTGATGGCGACAGTATGGTCTTCAACGAACAGGGAATGCTGATCGCGCGCGCGAAGCAGTTTGAAGAGGATATGTTGATTGTCGATCTTGATACCGCCTCTGTATTCCGCTCGCGTCTGCACGATCCGCGCCGCCGTCAGGAACGCTATCATTTCGCGGAAACCGATACGCCCGTCATCACCATCGATTCTCGCCCACTTACGCCACCGGCTACCAACAACCACGCTGTTCTCGGCGCGCCGCAACGCATCGAACCGGAGATGGGCTACCTTCAGGAAATTTATCATGCTCTGGTCGTGGGCACTCGGGACTATATCCATAAAACGGGCTTCAAGCAGGCCATCATTGGCCTATCTGGTGGTATCGACTCCAGCCTGGTCGCAGTAATCGCGGTCGATGCGCTGGGAGCGGAGAATGTCATGGGGATCTCGATGCCCTCTGGCTTTTCATCAGAAGGGAGCAAGACCGATGCTTACGAGCTGGCCGAAAATCTTGGCATTCGCTGCATCACCATCCCTATCGAGGAAACGTTCCGCACCTCGCTCAAGATGATGCAACCAGCATTGGGCGATGAGTATCCGGGTCTGGCGGCAGAGAATCTCCAGGCGCGCATTCGCGGCAATGTCTTGATGACGATCTCAAACAAGCTCGGCCCAATTGTCCTTACCACGGGCAACAAGTCCGAGATGGCCGTCGGCTATAGCACGCTTTACGGCGATATGGCGGGCGGATTTGCCGTCCTGAAAGATGTGCTCAAGACGCTGGTGTACGATCTGGCAAATTATCGCAACCGTCTGGCAGGCAGACCGCTGATCCCGCAAACAGTGATCGAAAAGGCTCCCTCTGCCGAACTAAGCCCCGGTCAGAAAGATGTCGATAGCCTGCCCCCTTACGATATCCTCGATCCTATCCTTAAAGCGTACGTTGAAGATGACCGCAGCTTTGACGAGATCGTCGCGATGGGCTTTGACCGTAAAACCGTTGAGCGCGTGATGCGCCTGGTAGATATCAGCGAGTATAAGCGCCGTCAGGCTCCTCCCGGCGTGAAAATCACGCCGCGCGCCTTCGGACGCGACCGACGCTTGCCTATCATTAACCGCTACAGGGAGTCAGTATAGGAGCCTGGAGTAGCCATTCAGCGACGAAGTATACGCCATGCATAGTGCATACATTTTGTTAAGAATGGCGTGGCAATGCCACACCAAAAAGGCTAGAGGTGGTGCAACAGGTGCGCTTCGCGCACCTGTTGCACCACCTCTAGCCGGAAAACGAGCGCCGCAGGCGCGAGTCCGACGTTGCAACGGGAAGCAAGCATTGTGCTATAAATCTGCATCTTCCCTGCGTTTATCATCGTAGAACAGGTATAATCATGGGTACAAATCTCAACCAGATGACCATGAAACCTTAACCAATGATATGGTATACTCTCTCATGGATAGTTGTTGATGTTATAGTAGCGCATGGGCCGGGCTAGAGGAGGAAGCCACGGTTGACGAGGTGGAGGCTGTTCGGATGTGTCAGCGGGGAGCCTCCAGGGCAGATCACTTCCCTGTGAAGAGGGCCGACAACGCCTGCCGGTAACGGTCAGGACAAAAAGCTCTCAGTGATGTAGCAGCAACACGAGTGCGTGTGCTGCTTCTCAATTCAGAAAGGGTACCCGACCACATGTGCGGTATCATCGGCTACGTCGGCCCACAGGGCACCGACGTTACTACCATATTGCTTGAAGGACTGAGCAAACTTGAGTATCGCGGATACGACTCCGCAGGCATCGCAGTCCTCACCACCAATGGCAACCTCGAATTGCATCGTCGCGCTGGCAAAATCGCCAACCTGGCCGCCACCGTTGAAAATGGTTCGCGTCCCGAACAGGGCACGCTCGGCATCGGTCACACTCGCTGGGCCACGCATGGACGCCCCAGCGATACAAACGCTCACCCCCATCCCGATTGCACCGGAGTGCTCACGGTCGTCCATAACGGCATCATCGAGAACTACGTTGAGCTGCGCCGCGAATTGGAAGCGGGAGGACATACCTTCCGCTCCGAAACCGATACCGAGGTGCTATCACACCTGATCGAACATGCGTATTACGGCGAAGCACAGCGCGACCTTAAAGAGGCGGTCCGGCTCGCTCTTCAGCGCGTTACCGGCTCCTACGCTATCGCTGTCGTGAGCAGTGAGCATCCCGATCTACTGGTGGGGGCGCGCTGCAATGGCCCGCTGATCGTCGGTCTGGGCGAGAACGAGCAGTTCCTGGCCTCCGACATTCCTGCCATTCTCAAGCATACGCGTCGCATTATCATCCTGGACGAGGGCGAAGTCGTGGCGTTGCATCCCGACAGCGTCTCTATCGTCAAACTCGATGGGACGCAGGTACAGCGCGGCCAGATTGTGATTGACTGGGATGCGGAAGCAGCCGAGAAGGGGGGCTATCCCCATTTCGTGCTCAAAGAGATCTTTGAACAGCCGCAGGCCATGCGCCGGGCGCTGCTCGGACGCATCCGCGACGGCCAATTGCACCTGGCAGAGCTGGACCAGATGCGCCAGGCCAGCCTGCTCGACAACATTCAGCGCATCGTTATCGTTGCCTGCGGCTCATCTTATCATGCCGGCCTGGTTGCCAAATATGTGATCGAGCAATGGGCGCGCATTCCGGTCGAGGCGGTTACCGCCGCTGAGTTCCGCTATTGTGATCCGATTGTCGGGCCGGAGACGCTCTGCATCGCCGTCACACAATCGGGTGAGACGGCGGATACGCTGGTCGGCATCCGACAGGCGCGCGAACATGGCTCGCCCGTCATTGCCATCACCAACGTTGTTGCCAGCGCCATCACGCGGCTCTCAGACGCCGTGCTCTACCTGCAAGCTGGGCCAGAGATTGGCGTCGTCTCGACCAAGACGTTTGTCACCTCCGTCGCCGTGCTCTACCTGCTGGGCCTCTACCTGGGCCAGCAGCGCAATCACATCAATACCGAGCAAATGCGCGAACTGCTCACAGCTCTGGAGCGCGTCCCCGACCAGATCCAGCACATCCTTGACCAGGCATCGAGTCCTGAAGATCAGATCGCCGCGCTGGCAAAACGCATGGCGAAGGCCAGCAGCATCATGTTCATCGGGCGCGGCGTCGGCTTCCCAACGGCCCTAGAGGGCGCGCTCAAGCTCAAGGAAATCTCCTACATCCACGCCGAGGGCTTCCCGGCGGGCGAGCTCAAGCATGGCTCCATCGCCTTGCTCGCCCCGGACACTCCCTTGATCGGCATCGCGACCGCCTCGCACGTCTACGAGAAGGTTGTGAGCAACATCCAGGAGGTGCGCGCCCGCGACGCGAACGTGCTGGCCGTGGCAACGGAGGGAGACGAGAATATTCGCCGCCACGCCGACGACGTGCTCTACGTCCCGGCCACCCCCGAAGCTCTCAGCCCCTTGCTGGCAACGATCCCCTTGCAACTTTTCGCCTATCACGCCGCAGTCGCCAGAGGCTGCAACGTGGACCAGCCGAGGAATCTGGCGAAGTCGGTCACGGTGGAGTGAGGAGGCTGCGACGGCCGTAAGCATTTGTAAATAGTAAGGTTGCATAGCAACATAGTAGCTTGATAGGCAGTTACTGGCGAGTAAAGCAGTAGCTGCCTTATTTTCGTCTTTTCTTGCTCCGTATCTTACTGCGACCACCCAGCATCATACCAATGTTTTACACAAACCTTGACGAAGTGTAAAACAACGTGTAAAATATTGAAAGAATAGTGAGGTAAGAAGATATAGGAGGCAAGGGTTGATGTCAATGGGTCTTCCTCAGAATGAGCGGATTCAGTTTAAGAAATCACCTCTCAGGTTAGTGATTGGACAGATACGTTTTACCATTATGCCTCGTTTCGAACAGAAAGGGTTCATTGCCGATTTTCAGGAGGCTATTCGTGCTGACTACCCAAAGACATCTCGTGAAGCGGTAGTGACATATCAACTGTCACCGAGAGGCATTAACTCAGATACAAACAACACCGCCTGGCGTTTCTCCTCAAAAGACTTACAATGGGCTGTGATTATCAACGAAGCTGCACTTACCCTTGAAGCTCGAAATTACCGCTCAATCAATGACTTCATTGATCGTTTTCAGCACCTTTTAGAAGCAGCACAGGAGGTACTAGAAATTACAGATTGCTTACGGCTGGGATTACGTTACATTAACGAGCTACGTTATCCTGCCGCTGAGACGCTAGCAGACTGGCAAGGGTTGCTTAATCCCGAATTAGTAGGATTTGACGCAGCACAATTACTTTCAGGTCAACTTAACCACACATTACAGGAAATACAGATTAGTCGTCCTGATGGCACCTTTGCCATCAGACATGGCCTTCTCAATGGCGCCGCAGTTCCTCCACTTCCCAAAGAAGAGCCCGGGGGGGGAAGGTTTTATCTCCTTGATTTAGATTACTACGATAATAACGAGTATGATCTTGATATCCCAGATATTCTTAAAAAAATGCGTAATTATAATGAGATCACATCTCGCTTCTTCCGATGGACACTGAACGAGAAACTTTTTACTTACCTGGAGCCGGAAAATGTTAAACATCAGTGAAATCACCGATCCAACCGGCGATATCTATTGCATTACCGATTTATCCACCAGTGAAGTGACAGAATTGGGTAACTATCAACTCATCCGTGATGAAGCAGGGAAAGATAGTAAACTTCTACAAAAACAGTCTGACATTATACGGGATACTCTTCCCTATAGATTACTTGCGGGTACAACAGGCGCGGATACGTATGAATGCCGAGAGTTGCTTATCATCATAGGAACTGGAGTCGCTTCGCACAATAGCATTACAAATGCATCTTTCTTTCTTCTAGAAATTATACCCGTACATACAGAGCGGCCTGGAGCAGTTCCTCCCCATCCATCACAAGAGCCTGGGTTTTCCCGCAGGAAACAGGAAATCGCAGCTTTAGCAAGCAGCCTGCGTAACTCTTCCAACCTTGATATCGAGTCGCTTGCCCAGATTTTTAAGGTGTCCCGCGCAACCTATCACCGTTGGTTGAAAGGGTTGCCTATCAGTAAAAGACATCGAGATCATCTGCTCGAAATACAACTTCTCATTGAAGAAGCTGCACAACGTCTGGGCTCTCCCGAAGCGGTCAGCACATGGCTGCTTACTCCTGTATCGCCAGGGGGAAAAAAACCAATAGAATATCTAGCCACAAAACAATACGATCTTTTTCGCGGTTTCCTGTTACATCAACACACCGGTAAAGAGCAATTCCGTCCCCTAAAACCTTCCAGACGTCTCTTTAAGCCTCGCAGACGTGAAGAGATCGAAGATGTGCGCGAACAACTAAGGCCGCACACCTGGTATGAGGATGATGCAGCTATAGCACGCCGCTTTCGACAGTGGTTGGGCCGACGATATCTCCGTCAAGCTCTTGCAAATGAAATCGTAATGGCTGTACAACAACCTGTTGTTAAAGCTATTCGCCAACTATCGGCCAAAGATCCTCTTCATAACACACTCGATAACCTACGAGAAATCCGTTTTTTTTTACTCAACGACGCAGTTCCCTATGAAATAGAAATGCTGTTCTTATTTGACGGTGATAGCGAAAATTCTCCACTAACTGATGAAGAAACTGCTCGATTAGCAAATTGGATCGATAGAGCTTTGAAGCACGGGGGCCGCGTTGCATCATTTACCTGGCATATGTATAGTACGCAGGAAATCAGTGTGCATGATTATGAGAATGCTTACGAACTAGCTCTGCACGAGTTCACTTTGCCATGATGACGCATCAGGGATAAACATAATCCACAGAATTAAGCGCCCTCACAGGCTATTTAGGTAAAGAAAATATCCCAAAGTGCATTTGAGAACACTGCGGCTTGCTAGAAACGCCTCTTCAGTAGGGGGTGATCCCCTCTTCGGATGGTTCTCTCTTTATACCTTTACAGGCTACACTTCTCTACATCACATCAGTGATGGAAAGATACACATAGTTAAGTAAAGGATTTGGACATGCAGAAAACTCTCAAAAACCACCCGATTATTCTCTTCTACCTGCTGGCTTTTGGTCTGGCATGGTGCATCAAAATACCTGTAGTGCTCTCTAATACCGATAACATTTTACTCAGGCTTCTCCCCTCTTTCTTTCCAGCTATGGCAGCGCTTGTTACGGTGGCGGTCCTGGCGGGAAGACGAGGCATCAAGGACTTGTTGGGCCAGATAGGCAGGTTGCGCGTGGCTCCTGTGTGGTACCTTATCGCACTGACAGGCCCACTGGCGCTGAATCTGCTGGCCGTCGTCCTGGCGATACCGTTTGGAGAGGCTTTCCCCGGGTTCGTTTTTCCTGGTATCAGGGTGCTGCCGGTGGTCGTTGCCGCTACCATCTTTGCCCTTGGAGAGGAACTCGGCTGGCGAGGTTTCGCCCTGCCACGCCTCCAGAGCCGCTATAATGCCCTGGTCGCCAGCTTGATTGTTGGTCTGCTCTGGTGGGCCTGGCATCTGCCCGAAGCTCTGGCAGGACCAGCTACAGGTGTCTCGCTGCAGCAGATAGTCAGCCTGGAGTTACGTGATCTGATCCTCAATGTTGCCGCTTCGATTATGATGACCTGGATTTACAACCGCACTGGCAGAAGCGTGCTGCTCGTTGCGCTCTTTCATGTCAGCATCGGTCTGCTCGGCGAGTTCCTGGCTATCCCTGTTACGCCCAACGTGTCAGTGGCTAATATCCTGCTCAACGTGTTGCTCTGTATTGCAGCAGCGATTGTGATGCTGGTAACAAAGTCTGATTACTTCGTCCATAAGCCGTCTGAAACGACTGCCCCGCTCACCGACAATGCGCACGATGTGCTGGCGCTGGCAAACAAAGAGCATTTGTAGTAATCTCGCCTCTGTCTTGTGGAGTAATAGCAATTCACCTATACTTCACAAGAGGAGGCAAGTACATGTTTACGGGGAAAAAGCTCTCGATGAGAAAGAATATAACAGGGCTACAGGGCCGGATGGCCCTATCATATGTGTGGGTGACGGCGAGCCTTGTTTTTGTGCTGGAAATACTGGCGCTGATCGGCCTGTCCCTTATCCTGTTCCTGATCGTTACCCCCTTTATGTACACGCTGGAGGCAAAGCAGGTGGCGCAACACTATGTCTTGATCGCCTCTCTCAAGGCAAAAACAGATGCACTCGACCCACAGAGTACGTTTCAAGAAGGCCAGCCCGGGACGCTTGCGCTACCTGGACAGACGACTTCACCTGATACCGGTGCTGTTCCATATATTACTGCTCAAGCTTCCGGCACACAGATTCTTGCCGTTGCGCTGCTCATTGCTCCTGATGGTTCTATCCTTGCCAGTTCTTACCCGCAACGTTATCCTCTCCACGCTCTGGCCTCTTCCTTACTAGTGGGCAAAGGGTCGCTCATCGCCAGGGCACTGATGGGCACAGAAGGCAGCGGGCAAGAGACAACCCTGGCCGAGAGCAGCGTCTACGTGGTAGAACCCGTCTGGAGCCAGCAAATGCATCCAATTGGCGCAATTTATGTGCAGTTCATGAACTTGCCAACGGTACGCAACGTTTTTACTGCACCCACAGCCTGGCTTGGCTTCTTTTTCATCGGAGGACTGGTCTTACTGATGGTTCTTACGCCTATCAGCACACTCTTTGGCATGTTGACTATGCGCGGTCTGGTTCGACGGGTACGCCTGCTCGTGAACGCCACTGCGCGCTTTGCTGATGGGAATTACGCCGAGCGCGTTCCCGCCGGTCGTCAGGATGAAATCGGGCAACTGGAACGTCACTTCAACCGTATGGCCCTGCAATTGACCGAAAGTATCCGGCAGCAACAGATTCTTACCGCACAAAACGCTCGCCTGGCTGAACGAACGCGCATGTCGCGGGACTTGCACGATAGCATCAAGCAACAGGTATTTGCGCTTGCCGCACAGATCAGCGCGGCACTCGCTCTGCTTGATCACAAACCTGAAGCGACACATGCACACCTTGCAATAGCCAGTGAACTGGCGTATCAGGTACGGCAGGAACTCACAGCCCTCATTCAGCAAATGCGTCCAACTCATCTGGAAGAGCAAGGATTTGAGCAGGCGCTCCGCGATGAGCTGGAGCGTTGGAGCCGCCAGAATGCTATCAAGGTCGATATCCAGCTACAAGATGTGCCTCAGCTTCCTGCTGCGATTGCCAGGGAACTTTTGCGCGTCGTCCAGGAGGCGTTCTCAAATGTCGCTCGCCATAGCCAGGCCGCTCATGCATGCCTCTCCGTGAAACAGGAGCAGGAGCAGGTCGTTTTGACTATTGCCGACAACGGACAGGGTTTTGATCCCACGGCAGTTTCTTCCCAAAGCGTGGGACTTCAGTCGATGCAAGAACGCCTGGAGGAGATCGGCGGTACATTCCAGCTTCAAAGCGCAGTCGGGCAGGGAACGCGGATCATAGTAAAGTATCCGTATCCCCCGCAGGCAACGATTTCTCAACACGAGCAAGAGGCATAATCCACGTTGAGCAGAGAAAAGGAAAGATCAATCATGGCAGAAAACATTACCCTTTTCCTTGTTGATGACCACAGCATCGTTCGCCAGGGGGTGCGCGCGTTTTTAGAGGCCCAGCCCGACATGAGCGTCGTAGGGGAAGCAGCATCGGGCGAGGAGGCTCTCAAGCTGATTCCCGACCTGATCCCCCGTGTGGTTCTGATGGACCTCCTCATGCCTGGCATGGGCGGCGTAGAAGCAATTCGGCAGATCAAACAGATCAGCCCGAGAACTCAGATCGTCGTACTTACCTCCTTCCACGAAGATGAGAACATTTTTCCCGCGCTCAGGGCGGGCGCGCTTTCCTACACGTTGAAAGATATCCGTTTAGAGGAACTGTCCGATATCATCAGGAAAGCAGCCGATGGGGAGGCCGTCCTGCATTCCTATGTGGCCGCGCGCCTGATTCAGGAGGTGCGTGAAACAAAAAGGAGGGTTCCGGCTTCGTTCGCCCATCTCACAGAACGCGAGTTAGAGGTTCTCCGTCTGCTGGCAGAAGGGCGGTCCAACGCAGCTATAGCTGAAAAGCTAGTGGTGAGCGAACAGACGGTAAAAGGGCATATTAGCAATATTCTGAGTAAATTGCACATGGCAGATCGCACCCAGGCCGCCGTTTTTGCCTGGCAACAAGGGCTGATGGAGAAAGAGTAGCCCTGGCAGGCTTGCTGCGAACGACTTCCAGCCAATGCTGAAGTCGTTCAAATTCATCTAATCCTACCCACAGGCCGTTTGCCATCTGCTTATATGCTATTAGCACGCGGCCTGCCAGTTGAATGCTAGAGGCACTGGGAGCAACATAAAGCGCAACGAGAAAAAATCATTTATCCGTTTTCCACTCAAGGCGGCGCTTGAGGTCATTACAATAATTAAAGGGCAGACGCTGTTCATGCTGCAACCTTCCAACCACAATTCCTGGAGCAATCCCCACAGTTTGGGCAAACTGCTTAATGCCTGTTTTCGAACGACAAGAGGAGCCCTCCACAAAGCTCTTCCATCTGGCAGGCTCAATCAATATATCCGTAGCGAATTTATCAGCCTCATCCTCGGCTTCTTTTCTATCTTTTTGCTCTATCTCCAGAAAAATTTGCCGCTTGCCATGCCGCAGAATATGACCTGCTTCGTGAAAGAACGTAAACCAGAGCTGATCATCAGTTTTATAGCGCAGGCTCAACTGTATTAACGCTTTTTTGGGCGTTAGCCACTGCGTAGCGCCACAAATTCCCGTTTTAGGTAACTCCTGTACAAACACCACAGCTACACCTGCATCGGCACATAATTGCATCAGTTTTTGCTGAAAAACGCTTACCGGCTCCTCTGTTAAGGTGCAGATGTGCTTTAAAGCTTCTTGAAATGCTTCAGCATTATATGGAGCAGTTTCAATTGCCTGAGCTTCCTTCTCTCCCTGGCGCAACCATGCCGTTACTGCTCCAAAGTTGCTCGCGAGGGCCGCGGATTTGCGATATACGACGACCTTATCCTCCCAGATAGCTCTCCACGCTTCAGGAGAAGCCACACTAAAAAACTTTAAAGCTTCCAGCACTTGTTGAGATTTATCGGAACAGGATGGCATCCAACCTCGACGCATTATTTCTCGCACTGGTATCTCTTTTAGCCACTCGACCCAGCCTGCAAGATGTTGCTTTTCGGCGAGCCGGGCAAGCGACTCGCGATATTGCTGCTCTCGTCTCAACCAGAAAGAGGCCGGAATATGCAAAACCTGTTCCAGTTGCAAGGCAGTTTCAGCAGTAATAGCAGCTTTGCCCTGTACAATCTCATTGATAGTTTTTACCGGACGCCCCATACGCCTGGCAAGCTCCGCCTGGGACATGCTGATGGTTTCTAGAGTCTCTAGAAGAGTTTCTCCAGGCGATGAGACGAGATCCGGTTGATATTCGTTTTGAAGCCTGCTAGCCATGATAATCCTCCACAGTAAGAACTCTGATTGCTGTAACGCCTGTCCAATCCAAACCACCATCAGGTTTTCTTGGAGTGGGATTATTAGCTGGTTCAAAAATAAGACGATAAGGCTGTTTGAGATCTACGGCTAATGTTCCTTCTCTATTTCCTTTTAACTCATGGCATCTCGCCTGTGGTAATGAACGTAATACGTTGAGGTTGTCGGCAGCTCTAAATTCATCGAGGCGGCGTCTAAGCAATTTCGCACATTCCTGGCCGTATTTTCGCACTAACTGAGGTTCACTATTACATATCTTAGCCAGTTTCTGATCTTGAAAGAGAATATCCACTAACCCAACCAGCCACTAATAATATTAACCCTTAGGGTTAATATTATTATACCATAAAATATCTCCATTGTAAAACTTTTCGCATGAGTTTAAGCCAGGAGAGGTTTGCTAGTTTAGCGCTCCTTCTTGACACTCTCTTCTCAATATGGTCATAATTACAACGTAATGTAAGTTACAACGTAATTGCAATTACAGCGTAATTAGTATGAGGTTTGTATGGATACATCGCAAGCGCGCAATACGGTGATCTCGGTACGGGTTGACGACGAAACTTCGCGCACGATTGATCTGCTCGTCCAGGCCGGGCTGGCGCAGAGCAGGTCTGAGGCGGTGGCGCAACTGGTTGCTCTTGGCATCAATGCGGCTGGCGAGCTGCTGGCACAGGCAAAGCAACTGGCAGAGAATTTGCAGCGATTGAAGGGGGAGATGTTCGCGGCGGTGAAGGCTAAGGACATTGAGGGCGTGAAGGCGCTCTTAGATCACGATCCTAACCTGCTGCGTCTGTGGTCTGAAGGAGGCGATACGCCCATCCTGCTCTCCGCGTACTATGGAGCGCAGGAGGTGACGCGGCTGCTGCTGGAGCGGGGCGTTGAGCTAAACCTGTTTGAAGCGGCAGCGGTCGGGGAAGTTGAACGCGTGCAACAACTGCTGGATGCCGATCCCACGCAGATCAATACTTACAGCCACGACGGTTGGACGCCGCTGCACCTGGCCGCTTTCTTTGGTCATAGGGAGGTGGCGCAATTGCTGGCGCAACGTGGAGCCGATATAGCTGCACGCTCCAGAAACGCGACCAGCAATCTCCCCTTACATGCCGCCCTTGCCGGTCGTCGCTTTGATATCGCGCAACTGCTCGTCATGCACGGCAGCAATGTCAATATCCAGGATAGTTACGGCTGGACCGCGCTGCATCACGCAGCCTATAGCGGCAATATGACAATGGTCGAGTTGCTGCTGACCAATGGCGCAAAGCTCAACGTCAAGAACAACAAAGGGCAAACGCCCCTCCAGATTGCAATAGAGCGACATTATAGTGATGTCGCTGAACGGCTCCGGTAGGGACCCGGTTTACCGCGTCATCACGCAAGCTCAAGCATTTTATTATTTTTCAAGGATAATGCTATTCTTTGGTCAGGAGATAGAGATGGAGACGACACAGCAATTTTTTGCGGCCATACAGGACGATGATATAGAGAAGCTGAAAGCGTTGCTTGCGGCTGAGCCTGAGCTGGTCAAGGCCAGGACGCAATCGGGCATATCAGGTATATTGCTAGCAACTTACTATAACAGGCCCATGATGGTACAGGAACTGCTTGCCCGTAGCGATCAGTTGGATATCTTTGAAGCGGCGGCAACCGGTCAGACCGGGCGAGTGGCGGCGCTGCTTGATGAGCAGCCTGACCGCGTCAATGCGATTGCACCGGATGGCTTCACACCGCTTGGCCTGGCTGCCTTCTTCAATCATCTGGAAGTTGTCGAGCTGCTGCTGGCGCGAGGGGCCGATGTCAATCTCCCATCGCAGAACGCTCAACATGTGATGCCGCTCCATTCATCGGTTGCCGTTGAGAATATCGCGATCACGCAGGCACTGTTAGCGCACGGGGCCGACGTGAATGCAACGCAAACCGACGATTTTACGCCGTTGCTGGAGGCCGCGCATAATGGACAGTTGGTGATGGTCCAGTTACTGCTGGAGCATGGCGCCGATATCACTGCGCGGCTATCTTCAGGCAAGACGGCGCTGGATCTCGCACAGGAAAAGGGACATGACGCCGTTGTAAATTTCCTGCGGCAGCAGGGCGCCCCAGTCTCCTGATCGAGCTCACAAAGCTCATTTTCAACATTGGCGGAATTAAGCGCCCTCGCTGGCTGTTTAGGTAAAGAAAAGGCATATTTTATCTACCTGACTGAAAGTGAGGGCATTGAGACAGCTATGGTCGCTCTGGAAGAGAAAGATGATAGCGCGCGCGATTCTTATAGCTCGCTGCGGTTTCGCGATTTCCGACTTTTGCTGGTTGGTATTTTTCTGACGATGTTCGCGCGGCAGATGATTGCGGTCGCGATTGGCTGGGAGCTGTACGAGCGCACCGGTTCCGCGCTGGTTCTGGGCGGCGTTGGTCTGGCGCAGGTGATCCCCATCATTGCCCTTTTTCTGCCTTCCGGCTATATCTCGGACCGCTATAGCCGCAAAGATGTGATTCTCGTCTCGCAGATAGTGCTCGCGCTCGCCTCCCTGAGCCTGGCTGTCCTGTCCTATCAACAGGGCTCGCTCTTCCTGATCTACGCTTGCCTGGTGGCGATTGGCAGCGTGCAATCCTTTAGCAATCCCGCCAGTTCGGCGATTGTCTCGCAGGTCGTTCCTGAGCGC
The DNA here is from genome assembly GCA_035293765.1 of Ktedonosporobacter sp. Lineage (GTDB taxonomy): Bacteria > Chloroflexota > Ktedonobacteria > Ktedonobacterales > Ktedonobacteraceae > DASRHT01. Next base: position 238,952 of record DATGMF010000056.1, on the reverse strand, counting down.
GAATATGAGAATGCGATGACGTGGCGGAGCAGCGTCGGGCAACTTTCGGCGGTGATAGGTCCGGCATCGGGCGGCCTGCTGATCGGTCTTTTCCACCAGGCGACCATTGTGTACGTCATCAGCGCAATGGCTCCGGTCATCTTCGTCCTGCTCCTGCTGCGCATGCGAGTCAAGCCGCAGGTACGTCAGGCGAAGGCAGGCGAACGCAAAACGCTCGGCACGCTGATGGAGGGGCTGAGCTTCCTCGGACAGACGCAGGTCTTACTGGCAGCTATCACGCTGGATCTCTTCGCGGTGCTGCTGGGGGGTGCAACGGCGCTTTTGCCCATCTATGCCAAGAACATCCTGAACGTGGGGCCAATCGGCCTGGGATGGTTGCAGGCCGCCAGTTCGCTTGGCGCGGTCTGTATGGCGTTTTCCCTGGCGCATCGGCCTCCGTTCAAAAAGGCGGGCCGAACCCTGCTGCTGGCGGTGGCGGGCTTTGGGGTGGCAACGATTGTTTTTGGCCTGTCGCACTGGTTCTGGCTCTCGTTCCTGATGCTCTTTTTGCTTGGCGCGTTCGATAATATCAGCGTGGTCATTCGCTCGACGCTGCTGCTTGTACGCACGCCGGACGAGATGCGCGGGCGCGTGAGCGCGGTCAGCTCGCTCTTTATCGGTACCTCAAACCAGCTCGGCGGCTTCGAATCGGGCCTGGTGGCCCAGCTTGGAGGACCGATCTTCTCGGTGGTCTCAGGTGGCATTGGTACGATCCTGGTCGTGCTGCTGGTCGCCTGGATCTGGCCCGAGTTTCGCCGCCTGCGCACATTGCGCGAAAAGCCAAATGAGGTCGTGACCTCCTCGTAGGGACCTGGTTTACCGCGTCCAATTTATTGCTCATACATCCCTCACCCCATGCTGCCAGGGAGGACGATTTGGGGTGAGTGAACGGCGGTTAACCGCAGGGCTTTTCAGGTTTGGAGGCAAAGCAGGGGTGCAGGGGACGGCCAGTCCCCTGCCGGAGCGCGAGGGGTCCTCGCCCTCACCCCTCTCTCTCCGCTGAAGGCGGTGCAAAGGGAACACGGAAAAGCCCTGCGGTTAACCGGACGCTATTGTTGTTTCGGGGGAGGCAACCACGGTTAACCGGATGCGGTTAACCGGGTCCCTACCATACGGAGGGGGCGTTAGGGAGAGAGCGAGCCTGAATTGCTGCTTTTCTTGCCGCCGAGATCTTCGGCGATAGCCAGAAATTGTTCAAGCGCGTTCTGCAAGTCTTCGACGATGCTGGCCGCGATCTCGGCAGGTGGGGGCAGGTTGTCGGTCCCCTCTAAGCTCTCGTCGCGCAGCCAGAAGAGGTCGAGGCTGAGCTTGTCACGTTTGAGCAGTTCTTCGTAGCTGAAGGCGCGGAAACGCTCGCTCTCCTGGCGCTGATGGCGACTTTCAGCGTGATAGCAGGCGACAAAGTCGTCGAGATGGCTGCGCTTGAGCTGGTTGGTACGCAGGGTGAAGTTCATGTTGGTGCGCAGATCGTAGACCCAGAGGCGCTCGGTCTGCACGTTGGGACTGGCCTGGCGCTTGTCGAAGAAGAGGACGTTGGCTTTGACGCCCTGCGCGTAAAAGATGCCGGTGGGCAGGCGCAGGAGGGTATGCACATCGCAGCTTTGCAGCAGGTTGCGCCGCACCGTTTCGCCTGCTCCTCCCTCGAAAAGCACGTTGTCGGGAACGACGACCGCCGCGCGCCCGCTGGTCTTGAGCAGGCTATAGATATGCTGCACAAAATTGAGCTGCTTATTGCTGGTCGTGGCCCAGAAGTCGTCGCGGCTGACGGTCGCGGCCTCCTTCTCCTCAGAGCCGTTGCCGCCGTTCTTTTTGCCGTTGCTCACCAGGCTGAGGCTACTCTTGCGGCCAAACGGCGGATTGGTGAGGACGATATCAAATTCCGGCTTCGGCCTTGAGCGCAGGCTATCGACGACATGGATCGGCGGCTCCTCGGCATTTTCGTCGCCGATGCCGTGTAGAAACATGTTCATGACGCAGAGCCGCGCGGTGCTATCGACGATCTCCCAGCCCTGGAACGCCTCATTTTTTAGAAATTTGCGCGCATCACGCGACATGCCCCGATGATGACGGGAAATATAGTCATGCGCGGCCAGCAGGAAGCCGCCGGTGCCGCACGCGGGATCGCAGATTTTTTGCATCGGCCCGGGCCGCATCACATCGACGATGGCCTGGATCAGCGCGCGCGGCGTAAAATACTGGCCCGCGCCACTTTTGGTATCCTCGGCGTTCTTCTCCAGCAGCCCTTCGTAGGCGTCGCCCTTAACATCGGCCTCCATCTTTGACCACTGTTCCGCGTCAATCAAGTCTACCACCAGGCGGCGTAAATGGGCGGGATTCTGGATTTTGTTGATGGCTTTACGAAAGATAACGCCGAGCATGCCGGACTGCGATCCCAGTTGCTCTAAAATATGGCGGTAGTGCTTCTCCAGTTCGTCGCCATCCTTCGTGCGCAGCGTCTCCCAGCCGAGCCCCTTTGGGATGCGCGATTCTTCGCTCCACGGCGGCAGCGTGCGCTCGTAGGCCATTTTTAGAAAAAGTAGATAAGTTAGTTGCTCGACATAATCGCCATAGGACATGCCATCATCGCGTAAAATATTGCAATAGTTCCAGAGCTTCTGAATAAGTCGTTGTGTGTCGGCGCTCATAATAAATAATAATTCCTTTCTCCCCACCGCAGGGCAAGCCCCCACCACAGCAGCAGGGCAAGCGCAAGGCCCCCACCACACCACCGGCCCCGCCCCTTGCCCCTACGGTTTCCGTCACACTATACACTTTTTCTGGGAATGGGGCTAGCAAAAAGAAAATTTTCCCACATCAGGAGCAGGCGCAAGGCCATTCTCCCAACAACATCGCAACGTCGTAGGGACCTGATTTATCGCGTCCGGTCTACCGCCGTTCACTCACCACAAACCACCCCAACTAGCTACAGAACAAACGTGAGGCCCCTCCCTGCCTTTATCGCCCCGCCCAACATTGTCGAGCCCGTTGCGATTTGGGGATGTGATGAGCCGCCTGGGAAGCGGGATGAGGGGGTACGGGCGATAAATCGGACGCGGTCAACCGGGTCCCTACGAACATATACATAGCGTAGAACATATATACTAATCATACGTTGCGATCAGGAGGCCGTCAAGAGCCGATCTACCCAGTCCCAGCGGCGATATTTTCTCAAATAGGCTCTGGCAGTGGAGGAATATTGAGCATCGGGAGCAATCATCTTTCTCAATTCTCTCAAACCATCTTCAATAATCGTATCCAGAGCATCATTATCGCGATTACTTGACCGAATAAGTTTATATTTTTGTATCTTTTCAACCAGATCATGTAATGGATGGATTACGGCAGTTCTCCGTCTCCTGCATAGTGCAGTATGATCTAAATGATATGTTTTGATGGAGATATCAGCCCGCCGATACTCAATTGACGCTTTATCTTTTACTGTTGGACGTGGTAGCCCGTCACCGCCAAATGTAATTAACTCCGGGTCGCCTGGATTGGTAGGATCAAGTAGCATGGGACGCTCTTTTTTCAGGTCGTCATAATCAATATGCTCACATTCATCCCAGATCCTGCGGCTCTCACCATCCTCCAAAGGAAAATCATTCCCTTTGCCCCCCACTATATCTGTAGCGTGATCGGTCAATCTGCTATTGCAGAATTCACAGGAAAAACGCCAGTTTCTCCACTGAAAAGCCAGCCACCAGTAGCCTGGATGATCTGTACCCGTCACGCCTCCCTTAGGTCGATGATGATCTATATCCCCGCGAATACGACTGGTATCGGTTTCGCAATACCAGCACTTTTGATGCGAAATTTGTCTGAATTGCTCCTTTACCTCGCTCCATACATCACTATATTGATCGAAAATCTTAGCGCGTGTCTTGCCGGGAGGAAGATTTCTCAGTGCCGCTTCTGCTTTGCGAACGCGTTCTTCCCATTTTTCTGGAGGAGGCCAATCATCTCTTTCCCTTAACAATCTGACCATATCGATATAACGCATTACAACCTACCTTCCGCGATCATTTCACTCAAAATCTCGTCGATCAAACGTGCCCGCTCCTCTTGTTGCTCAGGCGTTAAAAATGCTTGCTCACGAATTGCCGGATCTTCGCGCTCCGTCAGCTTTTTGAGAAAAACTGCATAATCAGGATCATCTTCCGCTGTATTAAAGCCAAGCCTATCCAGTTTATCGGTAAGATCACCTAAATGGTGCCGCTCCTCCGGCGTTAATTCTTCTTTCGCCGCCAATACGCGTTGCTCGTCAAGCAGGCGCTGGGTGGGCAGGTCCAGCGAGGAACGCAGCCCGAAGAGTTCGCTGGTGAGGATGCCCGCCACGCCCATGCCTCTAGGATTTTCGCGCGGCTGCTCCACAAAGATGCCCGTTTTTCTGTGCTGCATGATGCGCACATCTTCCCGCTCCATGCCCGCGATGACCAGCGGGTTATGCGTGGTCATGATGACATGACTGGTCGGCTGCTCACCAACGACGCGCTGCATAAATTCCAGATAGCGCACGCTCCAGGCGGGGTTGAGATGCGTATCAGGCTCGTCTAGCAAGAACAGTGCCTCGTCCTCTTTGGTGAAGCGTAACAGGCCCAGGACCATCAGTAATTGCTGCTCCCCCTCGCTCAGGTCGCGAAAAGTGAGGTTGCCATCGGCATCGCTTCTTTTCAGACGGATACGCACTTCGCTGAGTACTTTGGAGATATAGGTGCTTTCGAGGGCCTTAAAGAATGCTTGCTGGTTGCCATAATGGCTGAATAATTTTTTCAGATCTTCAGCGCCACGCAGGTAAAGATAGAGATGCTCTAAGGTTTTGTCGCTGGCAAACTCGGTCGAGGTACGCACTTTGAGCCGCATGGGGGCAAGGGCAATCTGATAGAGATGGGCCAGTAAGTCCCTCACGACGCCGCGCGCATGCCAGAAGCGGGCGTCTCCCTGCTTACTGGTCCAGGGCGGCTGGCGCATGATGAAGAGGACCGAGATCAGTTCTTGAATCCCTAGCAGTTCGTTGAGGAACTCCCGAATGCTCTGCTCCCCTCCCGCGAGATGCTGCTCCTCCTCGATAAAAAACGAGAGCAGCGCGAACTGGCTATGCACGGGGCGAGCGTACAACAACGGGCGCTGTGCCTGCTCTTTGCCATCCAGCAGATCGCGATAGAAACGTTCCTGGTGCTTATCAAAGTGCTTCTCCATGCGGTTGCTGGGGCCGGAATAGTAGCCAAAGACGTAGCTGGGCAGGTAGCGCCGCTCGCTATCGCTATAAAACTGGGTGTATGGTATTGTTCGCAATTCTCTAAACAGACCAAAGCCGCTGGCGCGCTCGCGCACGGTGATCTGTATCTGCTCGCGTTTGTTTTTGGAGCGAGTCGGATCTGCGTCGATATGAATTTCATTGCCGCGACACTCGTAATCGAGCTTGTATTTAAAAGCAGGAGCCTCGCCCAGGTCGAGATCGCGAAAAATGATGATCAGCGCCTCTAAAAGGTTCGATTTACCGCACCCGTTCTGCCCCAGCAGCACAGTGGTCAGCTTCTGCGAAAAATCAACGGAGAAATTGCGCAGATTTTTAAACTCGCCGATCTCCAGCTTGCGTAGTTTCATAAACCAATCATCCTTATAACCATACCGACCCAACCACAATTCGTACCGACCCGCTTCAGCGCCTGCCAACCCTCCATATACGTGCAATAACGAATATTCGTAGGGACCCGATTTATCGCGTCCAATTTAGCAGCAGGGCAAGCGCAAGGCATTGCCCCTACCCATCCATTGTGCAAGGGGCCAGGGTCCGCCGCAGGGCAAGCGCAAGGCATTGCCCCTACCACCGCGATGGACACGATAGCAGGGTCCACCGCAGGGCAAGCGCAAGGCATTGCCCCTACCCATCCATTGTGCAAGGGACCAGGGACCACCGCAGAACCAGCGTGGTTTTGAACAGGGCCATCCCTGACGCTTGCCCTGCCGTTCCCCAACATCGTGCCGCCCTGCTGTGGGAACGCGATCAATCGCGCCGGTCGCGCTGAAGCGGGACCCTACGACATTTACGCATCCCACAACGTCTTAGGTTGTTCCCTTGCCTCCGTCTCTTCCTCCTCCATCGCCGTCAGTTCCTCCGGGGGCGGCCCCACAGCTTCCAGCAGGACGTGTTCATAATCTGGTCGCATCTCCCTGATCAGGCCAGCCGCGACCTCGACATCCAGTTCCTGGTAAAATGCCTCCGCCGCTTCATGCTGCTCGTCCGCCTTCAGACCGGCGCGCCTGAACAGATCGTCCGGCGGCAGCGGCTGACCGGCTTCGACCAGCGTCTGATACAAACCTATCTCCGACTGACCGGCCTTGATGCGCCGCTTTCGTGTCATTCCCATCGCAACTCCCTTTCTACTTATTTTAACAACTTTCGCTTCTGCTTCCCGTCTCTTCCGCTCCTCCCGAATCTTTGCCAGCAGCACGCTGGCTGGCTCATCGTGCGGGTCCTGCGCCACCAGCCGGCCCGCGAACGATTCGCGCAAAATGCTCTGCCGCTCGTGCTCCGCCCGCCTGAGACTATGCTCGATGGTCGCCTCCATCTGCTCAATGTTCGAGAGCTTCTCCTCGACTTCGGCGACGATTTGCGCTTGCTCGGCGAGGGGAGGAAGAGGAACGGGCAAACGAGAAATTTTATTTACGCTGAGCGTATATAAGCCTGTAGTTGAAGCCGCCACATCCATAACCCTCTGATTTCCTTCGGGCGAATTCCAATAGAAATCTACATAATTTGGCAAAACGTGATTTAAACGCACTCTAATGATGTGATTTTGATGCACACAATCTTCAATTTCCTCATTCCATAGAGCACTTCGACCAATTTCTGTTCTGCTACCATTCCCTTCAACAATAAGAAGATCACCACTTTTCAAGCGTAAAGTTTCTAGCTCATTTCCAAAAAGCTCCATTTTTTCAATAATAGACAAGTCTAATCGCCCACGTAGCACATTAGCAACACGAAGGTAAGGGTAAGAGTTTTGCCGTGGAGCGCGGCCTGGCTGTTTTTGAATACCCCCTTGAATTTGAGCTATCTGCTCCACCGTCGCCCAGCACCACCCCTCCGGCAATTCCGGCAATCCCCCCACATCCGGCCCCTGTGGCTCCTTATACCTCTCCTTCCATTGATCATCTTTCGGCACGATCCCACTCTCGCGCATCTTTGCCAGTTGTTCTTCCTCCCAGCGTTTGCGCCGTTCGGTGAGGATGCGCTTTAGCAGTTGCGCGCCCGTTTCTTGCGCGGGATGTTCGGCCCGCCACTCCTTTGTGAGCTCGCCCTCGACGGCTGCTTTGAGCAGGGAGGCGCGGTACTGCTTCGCTCTGGCCTGCGCGCTCTGCAAGGAGGCGACGGCGTTGTCGAGACGCGTGAATTGCTGCTCGATGGCGGCGATGATGCGGTGTTGTTCGAGAAGAGGGGGAAGAGGCAAAGGAAAAGAACGTATAATTTCCTGGTTAATATTAGGCTGTGCCCCTCCTGCACTTCGATTAATCAATTCTTGACGCTGAAATTGTACCCAGTAGGTTATATATTTTGCTCGAAAAGCCTCTTGTATTGGTAAAAGAGCACAAATTGCTTGGTTGGTTGCAGCATCCATACCAAGAATACCTGTTTTTCCAACAGTCGCTCCATACATCGCAACTAGAGCAGTGCCTTTAGAAAAAAGTTTTGCATTAGACTTGCTAAGTCCTTCTTCTGAAAGAAATTCTTCAACTGCATTTATAATACCATCTCTTAATTCACCAGACTTTATCCACGGAATATTTCCTCCGTAGTATTCGGAATGGTTACGAGCGGGTGTTCCTCCACTTGTTGTTTCTGCCACCCCTCCTATAGTAGTCCATACCCATCCTTCAGGCAATTTTTCGTCCATCATCAGGCGGCTAACCTTTCGTTGAGTTCTTGCAGTATGTTGGGCAGGTCGGGGCCGAAGAGTTCGGTGGCTTTGCCGAGGCCGCCGAGCTGGAGCAGGGGCTCCAAGCTGAAGTCGTCGCGCTCGATGGTGAGCGAGTTGGCGATGATGTCGCGCATGTGTTCGAGCCACCTGCGCTGCTCGGCGCTGAAGGGCGCGCCGCGACGCTGCTCCTGCTCGTCCAGCCACTCTGCGAAACGCTGGTTGATGATCTCCTCGTATGGCTCCAGGATGGCGGTTTCGTCGGTCTCATAGCTCATAGTGTAGCGCAACAATGAGACCAGGTCGGTCAGGCGGCGCTTGACGCTGGTACTTTTGCGTACACGGTTGGCGTCCAGGGTTTCGTATGCCTGCCAGAGCTTGTCTTCGGTCAGGCCGAGCGGCGGGGCTTTGATCGCTTCGGCCAGTTGGCGCAGGTCGTCTTCGGTCATTTTCTTGCTATGCGGACGGGTAGGCGATAAATCGGACGCGCTAAAGCGGGTCCCTACCGAGTTCTGGTCAACGCTACTGCCGGACGCGCCGTAGCTCCCCGATTGATCGTGGGAGGTCCCGAAGAAGCCCTGGCTGTAGAAGATTTGCAGGGCTGTGATTTCGTCTTTGTGCGTCTCCAGGAACTGACGGAAGTTCGTCACCGTCTGTCGGGCGGCTTCACGCGCCTGCACATCCCAGCCAGCCTCCTGCAAGCGATCCTGGCTCACGGTATCGATGATCTGCTCATCGCGGGCCTGGAGCGTGAGCAGGTATGCACGCAGTCCGGGCTCGTCGAAGGGCAGCAGCGCCCTCTCCGCCAGGCGGCGCGCGGCTTCTTGTAAGGCGACCGCGCCCGGCTCCTCCTCGCCCGTGGCGGCCTGCGCCTCTTGCAGACGCGTATCGGGATCGAGGGCGCGGTTGAGATCCTGGATCATGCCACGCAGGTCTTTGCCGCCGCTTAACTCGCGAATCGTCTGAGCCGCCTGCTCCATGCCCGGCTTTTGTAGACGCCGATTGAGCCTGCTCAGGCGCGAGAGCAGGGTCGAGAGCAGATCGGGGTTGCGTCTCCACCGGCCTACGGCGACATCGTCCAGCACTTTTTTCAGCGGCACCGTCGGTTCACGCTCAAGCGGGGGTTCGTCGGTTTTGGCGCTCTCGTAGACGCCGACGGCATCGACCAGCACAAAATGGGTCTTGCCGCCAGGCACGTCGGGCGTCACCCGCTTGAACTCCTCGTCGTCGATCACGCGGGTGCCGCGCCCCTTCATCTGCTCGAAAAAGTTGGCGCTTTTCACAGCACGCATGAAGAGCAGGATTTCCAGCGGCTTGATATCGGTGCCGGTGGAGATCATATCAACCGTCACGGCGATGCGGGGATTGTAGCTATTGCGGAACTGCGAGATCAACTCCTCCGGCTTGCGGCCTGTGGTCTTATAAGTAATCTTTTGCGCAAACTCGTTGCCCTGGCCGAACTCCTGGAGCAGGATTTCGACGATATCATCGGCGTGACTATCGTCTTTGGCGAAGATCAGCGTCTTGGGCACGGCGCTGCGTCCAGGGAAAATCTCGGTGCAGACCACATCCCGAAAAGTGCGCAGGACCGTGCGGATCTGGTCCTTCGCCACCACATCGCGGTCGAGCTGGTGGCCGCTATAGATAATATCGTCGCTGGCCTGCTCCCAGCGCAGCTTGCGCGTGCGCCGGTCGCGCTTATCGATGTAGTAGCCCTTCTCGATAGTGCTGCCCTGGGCTGTGATCTGCGTGCGAATGGTATAGACCAGGTAATCGACATTGACGCCGTCGGCCACCGCGCGTTCGTGCCCGTACTCCATCACGAGGTTCTGATTGAAGAAGCCAAAGGTCTGCTTGTTCGGCGTCGCGGTCAGGCCGACGATAAAGGCGTCGAAGTATTCCAGCACGCCGCGCCAGAGATTGTAAATGCTGCGATGGCATTCGTCGGTCACGATCACATCGAAGGTCTCGATGGGCACGGCGGGATTGTAGTACACATGCTTTGGCTCTTTGAGAAGCTGGGCATCCTCCTCCTCGCTCTCGAAGAGGGAGCGTTCTTCCGCTGCTTCGTCCGGCTCCTCCTCGCCGCTGAGAATGGAGTAGAGGCGCTGGATATTGGTGATGCAGACGCGGGCAACGTTGTCGATGGTTTTGCCGCGCAGGTGCTGCACGTTATAGAGCTCGGTAAACTTGCGCCCATCGTCGGGGGTCATAAACTGCTGGAACTCGTTATAGGTCTGCTTGCCCAGGTTATCGCGGTCCACGAGGAAGAGCACGCGCCTGGCCCCGCCGAACTTGATCAGGCGATAGATAAAATTCACCGCGGTAAAAGTCTTGCCGCTGCCGGTCGCCATCTGGATCAGGGCGCGGGGGTGATTTTTCGTGAAGGAGCGTTCCAGGTTGGTGATCGCCTCGATCTGGCAGTCGCGCAGGCCGTGTGTTGCCAGAGGGGGCATTTGCAGCAGGCGAGCGCGCAGGGTCGCATTTTCGCCGCCTTCGGGAGCCAGCTCCAGCCATTGTTGCAACATTTCTGGTCGATGGAAGCTGAAGACCAGGCGGCTGCGCGGCACGGGATCGAGATTGCTGGTGAAGCGCGTCTCCTGACCGGTGGTTTCGTAGTGGAAGGGCAGGGGTGTGCGCGCCACTGGAAGGGTAGCGTCGATGCCTGAGAGGTATTTCGCGCTCTGCTCGCGGACGCCGATCAATGAATGGCCGGCAGGTTTGGCCTCCACCACGCCCACCACCTCGCGATTGACCATCAGCAGATAGTCAGCCGTGCCGGTGCGTAAAGAGAATTCGCGGATCGCCACGCCGGGTCCCGCGCCCAGATTGAGGGCTTGCCGGTCCTGCACCACCCAGCCTGCCATGCTCAACATCTCGTCAATCTGCTGCCGTGCAAGCTCTTCGGGCTTCATGCGGTGTGCCTCTCCTGAATTTGTTTTGCTGTATATGAATTTGGGAACGCGGTAAACCGGACGCGCTCAAGCGGGTCCCTACGACGTTTGGGCGAAGTTCGGGTGGTCTGTAATAAACGTCGTATTACCATAATCATCTCATCTTCGTCAAGGGGTTGTAGGGCTGGTATTGCCGTTTTCAAAAACATTAAATGCCACCCCCGGTAGGGACCCGCTTGAGCGCGTCGCTTTAGCGCCCGTTTGCCCACACGTACCATCCTGCACAGATACAAAACAAGCGTGGTTGCCAGCAACACCGCATTGTCGTAGGGACCCGATTTATCGCCTCCGATTTATCGCCCGTTGCCCTTCTTAATTCCCATATTGCCAGGAAAGCGATCATTTCCCAGGAGGGCTGACGGCGGGGAACATGATCGTTCGCAGGCTTCGCACCGGAGCCACATTGGTTCCGGTGCGAGGATTGGCGGTAAAGCGGACGCGCTCAAGCGGGTCCCTACCACATCGGCAGTGAGCAGCCATACATTTCAGCCGAGAAAGACGGCGAAGAGCAGGATTACGAGGCCGATCATGCGCGTAACATCGCCGATGTTATCGAAGAGCAGCACGTTGGTGACTAAATATTTTTGGAAAATGATCAGGTAACCAAGCGCCAGCATCAGGAACGATAGGCCCATCATAAAGCTAAAGCGCGTCTCCTTCGTCAGGAAGGCGGAGACGTAGCAGGCGAAAATACCAAAGCAGATCAGCGAACGCGAGCCGCTCAGCGCCGCTTTGAGCGCGGTGTTGGGGAAATCGGGGAGAGCCGGCGAGAGCAGGAACAGGCCCAGCAGCAAGGCGGAGACACAGACATGCCAGAGCATCAGGCCGCGCAAGTAGCTGCCAGAACTGTTGAGAAAGCTCATAAAGATAAACAACAGGCTGACCGCTTGTCCGATGAAGAGAAACCAGTCGGTATTGAGGACGACGCTGGTAATATTGCTGGAGAGAAAATCAGCCGCAGCAGTGAGCGCGATAATGCTCATCGATAGCCCCAGGATGAAAAGGCGCGCGTTACGGCCCTGGCTATAGATGTAGAATGCGCGCAAGGCAATGAACAGCGAGACCAGAAAGAGCATGAGAGCGAGGACGTTGGGGATCAGATTAGCGTTCATGATCAAAAGTTCTCCTTTGCTAGAAAACGGAGCGAACTGCTTAGTAATTATCGAAAAGAACGGAGGGCTCGACAGGGCGTCCGCCCGGCCCATACAACTCGACGTGATTCTGCCTGATCAGGGTTTGTAATGTATTGCTGACCTCTTTGACGTTCATACCGGCAAGGCGGGCAAGCTGGGCGACGTTGGTATGACCATCGATGAGCGCATAGAGGCGACGCGCCTGTTTATCCCCAATCGTGGGAGCTTTGGCAAAAGGATTGCTAGACAGCATCAGCGAAGGATCTTCTTTGCGCTGTGGGATCAGTTCTGACAGCGAAGGCATGACCGGCACAGGCGGCGTAACAGGCTGCTGCAAGGGAACTTGAGGCCCAGACTGCCTGTGCGTCCCCAGTCCGGCGGGGGCAAGCAGACCACGATTGCCAGCCGCCGTCAGCGCCTGATCGACCAGGCCGTTAATGATTGGGACAAAATGCAACTGGGGTCCGCGCCGTGAAAAAAGCAGCGCGATGACGCTCAAGGAGGTCGGAGGCGCGATATAAGGCGAGGCGATGCTTTGCGGGGGGAGCAGATTGCTGTTGTTGAAGCAACAGGTCACGTAGGCCAGGCTATAGCGTCTGAGCAAAAGAGCCTGGTAGTGAGGAAAAACATTTTCTACCAGTTGCGGCTGGTAGTTGATGCGCTCATGAGCCCAACGCTGCACCATTGCTCCCACCTGATCATTGATCACAATTTGCTCTGGCAACGAGGCATCCTGCGATATCAGAGCTCGCAACTGCATCATCGGTCGGGCGGGATGCTCGCCTTGATTTGTCCACAACTGCGCCACCTGGACATCCAGACGTTGTACAATCATATAGGCTAGCCAGCGCAGCAGCTCATCAAAATGCTGCATGGTGGCGATAGCCTTCAAAAGCTGCGACATGATGGCTAATTGCCGTTGTTGCAGCTCTGTTGACAGGGGGGGGTCGGGCAATTCATACATATCCATTGAAGCCACCTATCCCTAAAAATATGTTACGTCATTAACACTTAGCAGTCACATTACCTCACGTCCTGGCATAAATGAAAAGATCCAGCAGGCCGCGACGCCAGATATAAGCTATCCCCCAAAAGTACTATCTGCCCAACTTCCTTCAGGCAGCAGCAAATACCATCATAGATCCATTGGCCGTGGGAAGTCGTCGGGAACGCGGCGGGCAAAGCAAGTGTGACTATTCCACCGCTGCGGAGGGGATCTACTTAGTTGTTGTAGAGCTCCATTGAGACCTGGAGCGGCTTCCCTCACCCTATGGAACGGTAAGTCACCAGCACGATCAAATATTGTTATCCAGTGTAAGGAAGCCAGAGACGTCCCCACAACAACATATCCTTCTCTAGAAGAGGTCTCTCAACTTATAAGTGGAAATCGCACTAGAATAATAGAGCAACATACTGCTCAGTACAAGCATACCCAATAAGGAAAAGAAAGTCAATAAGAATAGCATTAAAATATCTGATGGCAACAGAATATATTTAACCATGAAATGGTGTATATATTGATACAGCAAGACAGCTATAATTTATTCTTATAAATACATATGTACGAGAAATGAATAAATCTTCTTCTACATAGCAATAGAAAGAAAATATTGTTTTATGCGGAAAAAAATGCATTGTGAGCTGTTGTCGTTGCAGCAGCAAAGGCGCATGACACGACTTCTTTACTTTTTGCTCTGTGTGCAGAGCTATCGCACCTGGCGGGGGCGTAGTTAGCTATACTTTATTGCTTATTGCGAGCTAATCCGACATAATATCCTGCGACAAAGAGAAGCAGGCCCATCAATACCAGCGGCAATACTAACAAAGCATGATTGACGGATTGATTAGCGGCTAATGGTGCGGTACTCGCAGCGCAAATCGCAGCCAGTACAGCAAAAAGTGTTGCTTTGCGTTTGTTATCCATAGGTGAATTATAACATCTATGAAGAGTGGTAGCCAGTGTGCTTAGCCGCCATCAATACGCCAGATTTTCGCCACCTTATCGTAGCTGCCGGTAACGATGTGAGTGTCGTCGGGGGACCAGGAGAGGCTGAAATCGACGCCGGTGAAGTAGCTTTTTTTGACCGCGCCCGTCTGCGCATCCAGCAGATAGATGGTAGCATCGCCGCCATAGACCGCGATAGTGCGGCTATCATGGGACCAGCTCGCCTCGCCAAGCGGCGCGCCGCCCGGGGCATTATAGGTGTAGAGGGTGGTATCTGTGTCTACGCGCCAGACGCGGGCCGTTTGATCCCGGGCCACGGAAACAACGCGCGTGCTGTCGGGGGACCAGGAGAGCGAGCCGACGGTGTCGCTATGCTCTTTGTAGATCAGCTTTGTATGCCCGCTCAACGGTTCCCACACCCGTACAGTTGTATCTTCGGAGCCAGAGGCCAGCATCTGTCCATTTGGCGACCATGCCAGCGCTGTGATGTTATTTGTATGTTCCTGATAAGATGCGACGAGCTGCCAGGCGGGATACTGGTAGACATGCACAATATTATCGCCGCCACCAAAGGCAAGATACCTTTCATCGGGCGACCAGGCCAGCTTTGGCACGAAGGAGACACGCGTGGAGAGGGATGGCAACCGCTGCCCGCTGCTGGCATCCAGCACCTGGATGACGCCATCGGCAAAAGCGACAGCCAGCTTGTGATCCGTGCGCATAGACCAGACGATTGACCAGGGATAGTCGTTCGACTGCATAGGCTGCACAGTGCTGCGCACCGAGAGCTTCGTCTCCCCTTTATCGGCAGTCCACACCTGCATCGTACCATCCATAGAGCCTGAGGCAATGTATTTGCCATCCGGCGACCAGCGCACGATCAAGATCTGATTGGTATGCCGCGTGTAGGTGAGTTCAGCCGTCGCCTGCCCGTTCGCATGCTGGATGTTGCTAAAAACCTGATTGAGCGGACTGGATGATAATTGCGTATTACGCAAGACCTGCATCATAAACACACTCGCAGCGCCGCCCACAGCGACCGCTCCCACGATACCGCCAATCAGCATGGCGCGGCGCGATAAACGGGACCCTTTTTGTTCCCTGTTTGGCAGCGAGGGATCGAAGACAGGCTGATTGCCATAAGAGGGATGCGGGTATGGGTATTGCGGCTGCTGAACGGGCGGTGTGTGCATCTGATAAGGCGGCGTGAAAGGAGACGTTGAAGTGGACACGAAAGAAGGCGGCGGCGAGACGGGAGGGGTATTGGTAGTGGACAAAGACGAAAAAGGCGATGATGGCATGCGAGATGGCTCTGGCTGCGTTCCCATTTGACGAGCTTGCTGGGCGGCCTGCTCCAGCGCCAGGGCAAAGGCGCGCACATCGGCGAAACGCTGGCGAGGATCTTTTTGTAAGGCTTGCATCACCACCATCTCGATAGCGGGGGGAAGATCGGGTGCGAACGAGCGCAACGGCGGGGGTGGTACCATGCTCTGCTTGACCGCGATCTCGGTATAGGACCCCTGGAAGGGGCGCGTCCCGCAGAGCCACTCGTAGACCACGATCCCTAGCGAGTACTGATCGCTGGCGGGAACGGGATGCGCCTGAATTTGCTCGGGCGCCATATAGGCAATCGTGCCGGCAATATTCTGAGTACTTTGCGAATGCTGGCTTTGCAGCACAAGTGCGATGCCGAAATCGCTCAAAAGCGCCTCGCCGCGTGTCCCCAGCAGCATATTTTCCGGCTTGATATCGCGATGGATCAGGCGCTGGCTATGCGCATAGTACAGCGCCTCCGCCACCTGTTTGGTGAAGGAGACGACGGCGGGCAGGGGTACGCGCTGGCCCTTTGGGAAGGCGTGGCGCAGCGTGCCATTGGAGGCGTAGTCCATCACCAGATACGGGATGGCATCCTCCACGCCAAAGTCGAGGACGCGCACAATGTTAGGATGGACGAGGCGAGCGACCGTCTGAGCTTCCTGTTTAAAGGCCAGCACATCCTCATCCACCAGCTTTGTGTGCAACACCTTCACAGCGACCTGCGTATTGAGGTGAATATGTTCTCCCAGATAGACTTCTGCGAACCCT
Organism: Ktedonosporobacter sp.; assembly: GCA_035293765.1. Taxonomy (GTDB): domain Bacteria; phylum Chloroflexota; class Ktedonobacteria; order Ktedonobacterales; family Ktedonobacteraceae; genus DASRHT01. The sequence goes on along the minus strand of DATGMF010000056.1, from coordinate 222,880 downwards.
CCCTGACCCAACAGGCGTATAAGCCGGTAATGCCCTAACGGTTGCCCCTGGCGCAATCGCTGCTCAAGCATAGCAATCTCCCCTGCGGTTGCTTCATTCGCTATTCTCTTCAACCTCCTATATCATAGCGTATTTGCCGAGATTGACATAGTCCAATAGGACCTTTTTTCCAATATGCTTCCAATAAAGTTGTGCTATGTTGCTGTGAGCAATATTTGGGATCACCATCACCTTCACGGCGAAGGAAGCATAAGAGCGGTTTACCCGAAAACCGCCGGAAATTCCTCTTTGAATTCGTTAGGATAGCGCGAAAAAATATGTTACAATGAACAAAATGAGTGCCGATATTACAGCCTGATACACAGACTGCCAACGCTACCGGGCGCGGTAAACCCGGCCCCATACAAGCTCAGGCAGTCTGCATGTGCAAGCAGCCCGGGAACCAGAAAGGATTGTTTGATGAAAGAGGCTATGCCTGAAAATGGGGCAATGACGGCAGTCCAGCAAGAGAATGCGCGCGGGTTGAAAAAGTGGACCCTGACCACCTGTTCAGTTTGTACCCGTTACATCTGGTTCAATCCTATGCGTCTGGAGGAGCCGGTAGGTGTGCCGGAGCCGCGCCTCTCCTGGACGTTGTGCAAGCCATGCGCTCAGGCTTTGCATATTGAGATGGAACGTTCGCCCGTTCGTTCTCCGTTACGTCTGCGCATCGCTATCGGCATGATTGCTGCCGAACGCTGGCCGATGGCTTACCGCGACCGCCTCCAGGAGCGCATCAGCGACCGCCGCTGGATCATTTTCATGGCCGTCGGTTTTATCATCGCCATGATCCTGCACCTCGCCCTGATCGTGATGATCGCCAGCATCCGGTAGGGACCCGATTGTATCGCGTCCGCTTTAGCGCCCATCCACTCATCTCTCTCCTTAAACGGACCCGCTTGAACGCGTCGGACGGACCCGCTTGTATCGCGTCCGCTTTAGCGCCCGTTTTTTCCTCTTATCCCCATGCCACCACGAAAGCTATGATTCCCTCTATGACGGTGTTGAACGCCATCGTTCGTTGGAGCGCATTGGTACCAGTGCAAGGATTGGCGGTGAACCGGACGCGATACAATCGGGTCCCTACCACGGGGTGGAACCTTTTTTGGAGGGGGAACCGAGGTGAACCGGACGCGATACAATCGGGTCCCTACGGCAAATATTGAGAGCACGATTAATTGCAGATTGACACGGTCAAGCGTATCGGTACGACAAACACTGTTTTTTAATGCAATTAGACTATGTTTTGCGGTTGACTTTCTTTGCTAAAATAAAGATAGTCGAAAAAAACAAAATGACAGGCGGGAAAGGGTTGTTCGGATGGACTTCGCAACCGGAAATGGTTCGGAGAAGCTTAATGACGGTTGGCGGGCTAAAGAGGAAATAGTATTACCCGCGCAACCTGTAATAAAAAAATTTGCCAGGATACCAGCGGGCTTCACAAAAGAGTATCACGTTCTCACCGAGGTATGCGGGAGCATGAGCAATGGCTTTATGCTGCTCAACCAGCGAGAACGCGTGGCTTACACCAATCAAAGCGCGCTGCGGCTTTTGCGTATCAACACCAGAGATACCGAGCAGCTAGAGGATTTCAGCGTGCGCGATCACCTGCTTGCCATCGCGGCTGATCCTCAGCAGGTTCGCCCCGAACTGGATCGCCTCTGGCAGAGTTCTGAAGAGGAATATTACACGGATCTGGCTCTGGCCGACGCCGCTATCTGCTGGCTACGCGTGCATGCCTTCCCTGTACGCGACGACCTGGGCAGCATCCTGGGTCGCGGCCTGCTTTTCGATGACATCACGCTGGAACGGTCTGCGGCGGAATCGCGCAGCGAGACGTTGGCGCGAGCTGCTCACGAACTGAAGACGCCGCTCGCCATTATCAAGGGATGCGCCACAACGCTGCTCGGCAATTCCGCGCGCTGGGACCCCGCTATGCAGCACGAGATGCTGCAAATGATCGATACACAATCGGATCGCCTCTACGATATTTTGAACACCCTGCTCGACGTGTGGCGGCTTGATACAGGAACTCAGCCTTTGCACCTGTCACAGGTACATCTACCGGAACTGCTGCAACAACTGGTTGCACGTTGGCAACGGCAGGCATCCGGTCATCGTTTTCTGCTAACCTTATCATCGCAAAGCCCCATGATCTGCTGCGACGCTGTACGCATCGAGCAGGCGCTTAACCACCTGCTGAACAATGCAGTGATGTATTCGCATAGTGGCAAACCTGTAAAGATTCAGTTGGAGACCAACGATGTGGAAGCGTGTATCAGCGTTGCCGACGAGGGGATCGGGATAGCGCCGGAGCATATCGACCGCATTTTTGATCGCTTCTATCGTATTCAGCAGCAGGATGATCGTCCGAGAGGGAGCGGTCTGGGGCTGGCTTCCGCTCGTTCCACGATTGAGGCGCATGGAGGAAGGATCTGGGTTGACTCGCCGGGGCCAGGACAGGGAGCGACTTTCTATTTCACTTTGCCTTTTACGGCACGCACATCCGCACCGGCGCAGGTCCAGACAATAGACGTGCTACCTGGCGAGTCTCAGAGTATTGCCCGTTCGCCCCTCTTCAAGCAGGATCGGCGTCTGCGCGTGCTGCTGGGCGAGAGCGATGCCCGTCTGATGCGCTATCTGCGGGCCAACCTGGAGGAGAGGCAATACCGGGTTCAGGCCGTCAGTCACGGGGTGCAATTTTTGCGCCAGCTCGATCTGGAGGAGCCCGATATCATTCTACTCTCAACGCGCCTCGCGGATATGAGCGGCGTGGAACTGCTCCAACGGCTACGCGAGTTCTCGCAGACGCCAGTAATTATGCTTAGCGACGACTGCGACGAGGATGAACGCGTACACTTCTTCGATCTTGGCAGCGATGATCTTGTCATCAAACCCTTTAGCATGAAGGAGCTGCTCGCCAGGGTACGCGCCCTTCTGCGCCGCCGCTCTCCTGCGACCGAACAGGCGACCGGTCAATCTATTTTCACCTCGGGCGACCTCGTCATCGACTACGCCCAGCACCTTGTCAGCGTCGGGGGCCGTCCCGTCCAGCTCAGCCGGACGGAATACAAGCTGCTCAGCCTGCTGGCGCAGCATGCGGGGATGGTCGTGACGCATGAGCTTTTACTGGAAAAAGTATGGGGGCCGGAGTATAATCGAGATATCGACTTTATCTGGGTCTACATTAGCCGCTTGCGCCGTAAAGTCGAAGCCGATTCCCGCCACCCTAAGTATATTTTGACCATCCCTGATGTCGGGTATAAACTGGCAAAATTGTAAATCAGGCAGTAAAAACGTTCAGGTTGCTGTAAGGTATTTACCTTAGTGTTTAAGGCATTTCTACTTGACGCCTTTGGCTGTGACACATATACTGTTCCCCAAGGAAGGCGGAGGGAGCAATGGTTAGCTCGATCCGTTCGAGGATACTGAAAGATAAGTAGCATAGGGGTGCCAGCATGTCTTCAGAGAAAAAGCCAATCGTTCTTCTGATCGAAGCCGATATCTCGTTGCGGCGGCTTATCGCCCTGGGATTGCAGTCGCGCAACATGCAGGTCATCGAAGCCAGTTCCCTTGCCTCCCTGCCTGCTATCGGCGAAAGTAGCCAGCAGCCAGATCTGCTCGTACTCGACATTGATAGCGATATCCATTGTGACTGGTCATCGCTCGATGCCATTCGATCTCATGCTCGTCTTTCCCAACTCCCCGCCGTTGTGCTCACCTGGGAATCTGAGCCAGCGCAGGAACTTTCCCCTCGCACAGGACTTCCCACGCTCGAGCAAACGCAGGTCATCTATCAGGCCAAGCCCTTTGATGCCCGCACGCTGCTTGCCACCATCGAGCAACTGCTCAGCGCCCGGGCCGCGCAACAGGCTGCCATAGAAGCAAGGGAGGAAGATGCTCTGCTGGCTGCATACGCCGTCCACACAGCTCCCAGCATCTGGCCCATCATTACCGCGCTGGGACTGTTGCTGGCAGTTGTCGGGTTGCTGTTCCAGGTAGCGATCAGCATCGTCGGCTGCCTGATCGTCATTGTCGCGCTGTTGTTATGGGCATTGCGTGCTCAGCCGGCACCTGACAGGGTTGCCGTTTCGTCGATATTGTAGGCAACGCTAATTTAGAGCAAGATTCGAGAAGTTTAATCTGCTAAAAAAGAGTAGACTGTTCCTACACAGAAAAATGTCGTGCAGGAACAGTCGCACAGAGGTTTTGTGGACGATACGTATGAACTGAGGAGAAACTATGCAAAGCAGATTGCACCCGTACCTTAGCTTTAAAGACAACGCGCGCGCAGCAATGGAATTTTATAAAACGGTCTTTGGTGGCAAGCTGGCGATCAGCACATTCAAAGACTTCCACGCCTCCCAGGATCCGAGCGAAGACGACCAAGTCATGCACTCTATGCTGGAAGCCGACAACGGCATTACATTTATGGCTTCCGACACGCCCCACCGGATGGAATATAAAGCCGGGACGAATTTTAGCATGTCACTGAGCGGCGACAACGCGGCGGAATTGCGAGGCTACTTCGAGAAGCTGGCGGCTGGCGGCATCATCACCATGCCGCTCGAAAAAGCGGCGTGGGGTGATACCTTTGGTATGCTCACCGACAAGTTTGGCGTGTCGTGGCTGGTAAATATCTCAGGTTAAACAGTCTGACATCCTTGCGCTTCCGATAGCAGAAGAGAGGCTCGCCTTCAGTGAGCCTCTCTTCTGCTATTCAGGATGCTTCACGCGCCTGTTGGCACTGCGGAGATTACGCTAGCAAGCGGGCGATACTCACAAGTTGATCCTGGCTCATCTGGCCGGTGATGTGGATGCCGACGCCGTTTTCGGTCCAGGCCAGGGTTGGCGTCCCATTGGCAGACGAAAGGGTACCGATGGTATTGCGGAGGTTAACCTGATGACCGGAGGGATCGGGCAGGTTTGCCAGCGGCTTGCCTTCAGAGATGGTAAAGGCCAGGTTGCCCTTCATGTAGTTTAGCACGTAAATCTGGTTGCCTGGCGCGCCCAGCGCATTGACTCCTTGCAAAACGTAATCGGCCTGATCGCCGGGGATGCTGAGCAGGTGATAGCCAGCTTGCTGCTGCGCCTGCACCAGCGTTAGCGAGCCGGTCGAGCCCGTTGGCGTTGCCTGGCGCAACGGCAATACTTTAGCGCCCGGAGGAGGGGTAAAGGTGAAGAGGCTATCCGGCAGGGTCTGATTGAGCTCAAAAGTCGGCAGATCCAGTAGCACCGTGCCAACGCCCGCAATCTCCAGACTCAGCCTCACCGGTAGTTGAGTACTTTTATCGATATAGACCTCACCGGCATAATTGAAGCTTATATTTCCAGTTCCGGCGCTCGCGCTGTCTTTCTGCGGCACGATATGTACATCATAAACGGCGTGATTGTTGACGGTAGTAGACGACTTGATGGCGCCGTCGCTGTGTGTAAAGATGGTTTGTACCAGGTTCAGTACAAACTGGCTCTGGTTGCCCCCTGCCGGGGCGCCATTCGTCGAGGAGAGAGGGCCGTTATAGACAACGTTCTGCACAGGATCGTACTGCCAGAGCTGCTTGCCATCGGTGACAGTAATCGCGCCTTTCACAAGTTGCGAGACCGTTGATTGCAGCACGAGGGTGCGATTTTTATTGGGAGCCATATTCCATAGCTCGGTCGTGGCGCTGCCGTTCAAAGCTCGTCCGGTGATGGTCAGATCGAAGACGCCGTGCAACGTTTGCGCAGTAGTGAGTAAGCGAGCCATCGCAGTCAGGAGCTGCTTCCCCTGTCCTGGGGTAGGCGAGGGGGTGGGCTTCGCCTGCGTCTGCGGCGGCGTATTGCCACAGGCGGCCAGGAGCGCCAGGCACAGCAGCAGAAAAGAGGAGACGAGGGTGATGTTTCTCCGGCGAGATAGGCTCATATGGATACTGCCTTTCATACGCAATAGTGATATTTCAAGGAATCGAGAGAAGTTGCCATATTATTGAGCAGTGACCTCAAAAACAGTGCTTTGTGCTGTCGTCCCGGGCACCTGCACATGGACGCGCACCTGCCAGGGGCCGCTCATCGTAAACTGGATAGGAATAACATACACCCCTTCGCTCTGCATCGTTGCATCAACGCGATCTGTGCGCATATCCATCGTCTCCATCACCATTTCTGCCGAAACGTGTGCATTGGACACGAGCTGCTGCGTCTTCTTATTCGACAATTGGATCGAGAGGGTAGAGGATTGCGTGATTGGAGGAGGATTTGGCTCAACTTGCAAGGAAATGCGGTAAGGGCCAGCCTGTGCTACCTGGACCTGAGCCGTTGGGGGCCGGGGAATGGCATCAACCAGGATCGTCCCCATCCAGGTCATCACTATCAAAAAGCTGATGCCAAAGGCAATCACCAGCAGGCTTCGTTTCATTGGATACTCGTAAAGTTAATAATCGCTAGTGCCAGAACCACCAGAGCTATTAGCATTGCTCATCGGCACCTGAACATAGATCTCGCCGTTCACGATCTTTGTGTTCAAGCGCGGTAGAGATGTCAGATAGCGTAAATGGCCGCCGACAGCGGGATTGCCATACTCGGTAAACAGCCCACCGTGACAGGGACAGTGGAAGAGCCGATCAGAATCATCCCACTGGACAATGCAGCCCATATGCGTGCAGGCCGCCGACATCGCGATCACACTATTGCGATCATCGCCATCCGGGTCATCGCCTCTACCATCGCTGTCATTTAGTATAACATACCCAACAAGAGTATCGATAGAGAATTTTACCGCACTGGTACCCAGTTCTGCGAGCGTTGTGACAAAATGCCAGGTGGTAGGGATACTATCTGGTACAAGAGGAACATCGCCATAGAAATGTTGTGTTGGGACACTTGCCACCTGGTCTGGCTGAGTTTGTTGGAGGGCCGCGCCCAGACTCACGCCCGTAGCCAGTGAGGCAGCGGCCACCGCGCTCCCCGCGAGCAAGGAGCGGCGAGAGACAAAGTGCATTTTTTTCACTTCCCGCTTAGCTTGCATCGCAGGGCGCAACGGGATCGGCTGCTCATGCGGCTGATCCTGGGGTATCTCTTCAGTGATGGCTGTCTTGCGGACGACGGGCAGTTCTAACGTATCCTCCTCGTCATATGCTTGATCTGCTGCCAGAAGCCGCTCGCGTAACGCTTGTACGAACTCTGGCCGTGGTTCGGCTGCATCGGATGAGGCCGAGCGAAAAAGAGCGACCATGCGATAGAGTCGCACCTGGCTGGGGGTGAGATTCGCTGGGGGATGCGCAGGCAGTCCCACTTGCAGATCATCAATGTAGCGTTCCAGCTCCAGATAGTCTTCAAACCGTTCCTGATCTTCACCGGCCATGATTTTTCTCCGACGTGATAACGCCGCTCCTTACCCTGTGGCCCCCGTGACAACAGGTTCGAGGTCGGCGGCGCGTTTAAGCGCACGAAACTGCAATACTTTCACATTCGCCTCCGTCAATCCCATCCGCAGCGAGGTCTCCTTGATGGAGAGATTGAGCAAGAAACGACAGGTGAGTACCTCCCGATAATGTTCGGGGAGTACACTTAAAATACGCTGCACTCGTTCAGCAGGCGTCGTGCTTGTGGGTACCGGTTCCTCCTCAACCGGACCTTCCCAGCCAGCATCAAGGAGCTCCTCCAGGGAGCCGACAGAGACGCGGTAATAGGCGCGCCAGTAATCGGCAACTGTTGTTCTGGCGACCTGAAATAACCATTTCTGCATGCTATGTGGATTGCGTTCGCAATCCATACTCCGTACGGCCTTGATAAAAGTCTGTGAGGTCAGGTCTTCGGCTTCTTCCCGGTTCCCCACCTTACTGTAAATATAGCGATAAATCAGGGCGAGGTTCTCTTGATAGAAGGTCTGGAACTCCTGCACATCCTGGCTCCCACGTTGCTTTCCCCCTTCAGGGTCTCCCGACACGGCCCGACCTTGTTCAGCCGCAACAAGATGCGTCTGTGTGAATCTTCTTTGTGATATGCTCACAACGCTCTCCCCACCAGAACCTTTTCGGCTTTCCCCCGCCCAAACCGTTCCACTATTACATAAAGAAACACACCACGAGATTGGTTCTGGCAACTATTACTACGTTCAAGGTTACAGCAAATCGAATTGAATCGATTAGAATATTGACGAAATGGCACCCAAATAGGTTAACGACCGAAAAAAGGTATCGCGAAGACGCAGGTTGATGATTAAAAAGGGTGGGCCGCGCTTTCACACCCCTGTCGGGCTACGAGGTCTACCTTGACAGGGGCGAAACACAACCCACCCCGAAAGATGTTTGCCAACATCAGAGTTTGATGGAATTTACCTGTTAATTATACACCATTTCCGCGCAAATTTAAAGGGGAAATGTTCAATTTTTTCGCTACAAGGGCAGGCGCAAGGAACAGCCCCTACAGGTTTGCGCCCCCATCCACAGTGACGTATAATATTAAATAGCAACACTACCCAATTAAGAACGCACAAAGGGGTGTCCGGTCGAGGAAAGCGAGCTTCCTATTTTTCTCCCTGCCTCGCGTCCTACCTCCCACCTACAGAATCGAGGAAAAGATGTATAAAGGTCAATCTGGTATGTGGTCCTGGCTGCTGCATCGCGTCACAGGACTGGGGCTGCTTCTTTTCTTGTTCATCCACATCGTTGATGTCTCCCTGCTGGGATTTGGCCCGCAGGTCTATGACAACGGTATCCTGCTATTTGATAGCTTCATCGTCCGCCTGCTGTCACTGGCGCTGTTCGGCGCGGTCTTCCTGCATGGCTTCAACGGCATACGCATTATGCTGGTGGACTTCTGGAGCAAGGGTGTGCGTTACCAGAAGGTGATGTTCGCCATCGTGATGGTGCTGACCATCGTGCTATTTATTCCGGTGGCCTACATTGTGCTGCGGCCCGCCCTGAGTTCGCTGGTGGCCTGGTTCTTCCATATTCCCGGCCTGAATTAGCGGGAAGTATTTGCAGTTCGTATGGTGGGCGCAAGCGAGCAGAAGAGGCGCCCTGACGAAGTACGAAGAAGGAGTAGTTATGTTACGTCTATCAAGCGGATACGGTCCGCGTCCGGCAAGCAGTGGTGGTTTTGAGACCTTTTCCTGGTACTTCTTTCGCATTTCCGGCATTGTCCTGATTTTCATGGTCATCATCCACCTGATCATCATGCATGTGACGACCGACGTGGCCTGCACATCGTACGCCTTTGTGGCCGCACGCTACGCCAATCCGTTCTGGCGGCTCTACGACTGGGTGCTGCTGACGCTGGCCCTGACGCATGGCATGAATGGGTTGCGCGTCGTTATCGACGATTACGCCCGCACGCAACGAACGCGCACCGTGCTGCTCTCGATTGTGGGCATCTTGCTGCTTGTTTTTTTTATGTTAGGAACCATTACGCTGATTACTTTCCAGCCTGTCGCGGGCAGTCTTGGTCCGGCGTGCGTCAGGTAGGGGTGAGGATATACTGCTATGTACCAGAAATTTGATGTGATTATCGTTGGCTCTGGTGGAGCTGGCTTGATGGCGGCGATGCAACTGCCGAACGCGAGCGTGGCGGTGCTGACCAAAGTCTACCCCACGCGTTCGCATACCGGCGCGGCTCAGGGCGGCGTTGCCGCGGCCCTGGGCAATCTGGAAGAAGACCATTGGAAATGGCACATGTATGATACCGTCAAGGGCGGCGATTACCTGGTTGACCAACCCGCGGCTGAGATTCTGGCCCGTGATGCGATTGACGCGATCTATGAGCTAGAGCATCGCGGCCTGCCCTTCGACCGTACGCCGGATGGGCGCATTGACCAGAGGCGCTTCGGCGGTCATACCCGCAACTATGGCGAGGCGGCTGTCCGTCGCTCGTGCAAGGCGGCTGATCGCACCGGGCACATGTTGCTACAGACGATGTATCAGAATGCGATCAAGAACGAGGTGCGCTTCTTTAACGAATACCTCGTGCTCGATCTACTGCTGAACGAAGGTCGCGCCTGCGGGGTGGTCGCGATGGAGATCCGCACGGGCGAAATCTCCACCTTCCACGGCAAGGCTGTGCTCTTCGCGACCGGCGGCTATGGTCGCGCCTGGCGTGTGACCAGCAACGCCTTTGCCTGCATGGGCGACGGCATGTCGATTGCCTACCGGCGCGGCATTCCCCTGCAAGATATGGAGATGTACCAGTTCCATCCCACCGGCATCTACAAAGTCGGCGTCCTGTTGAGCGAGGCGGCGCGCGGTGAGGGCGGCAAGATCCTCAACGGCAAAGGCGAGTACTTTATGGAACGCTATATGCCCACGCTCAAAGACCTGGCCCCGCGCGACATCGTTTCGCGCTGCATCATCCAGGAGATTAAGGATGGCAATGGCGTAGACGGCAAAGATTATGTCTACCTCGACGTCACGCACCTGGGCGCGAAGGCCATCGCCGAGAAGCTGCCGGATATCACCGACTTTGCGCGTAACTATCTGGGCGTTGAGCCAATCACCGAGCCGGTCCCGATTCAACCGACGGCCCACTACGCTATGGGCGGCATCCCCACGGACCTGGATGGGCGCGTCGTCATTGATCCGCAGTGGACCCCGCTGCCGGGCTTCTACGCGGCGGGCGAGGTTGCCTGCGTCTCCGTCCACGGGGCCAACCGTCTGGGCACCAATTCGCTGGTAGACCTGATCGTCTTTGGGCGACGAGCAGGCAAACACATGGCAAAATTCATCCAGGAGAACGACCATGTGCCGCTGCCGTCAGAGCCCGAGGCATACTCGCGTGAGATGCTTGAGCGCCTCCGCGACTCCAAAGGTGGCGAATCGGCAGCCCGCATTCGCAGCGAGCTGCAAAACGAAATGATGGAAAACGTCTTCGTCGAACGCACTGATCGCGGCCTGCGTCACTCTCTTGATACATTGGCGGGCTTGCAGGATGCCTATAAGAAAGTGGAACTGCAAGATAAAGGCAAGCGTTTCAATACTGAGATGGTCGAGGCCATTGAGCTTGGCTTCCTGCTTGATTGCGCAGAGGCAACGATTCATGGAGCAATCGGGCGCACTGAGAGTCGCGGCGCTCACTTCCGCCTGGACTACCAGCAGCGCGACGATGTTAACTGGCTCAAGCACACGCTTGCTTACAAAGGCACGAAAACGCACGACGTTCGCCTGGACTATAAAGATGTGATCCTGATCGACGATCCCATCTTCAAGCCCAAAGAAAGAAAATACTAAGTTTCAATTCCTCAAACGGGTGGCGAGAGCTATGCCCCCTTTTGAGGGAATTTATGAGGAGAGTACCAAGCCATGGAAGTACTTATGCGTATCAGGCGCTACGATCCCGAACGGGACCCAAAGCCATATTGGGACGAGTTTAAGGTCGAGGTCGATCCCATTGATCGCCTGCTGGACGCCTTAAACATCGTCAAATGGACTAAAGACGGCACCCTGACCTATCGCCGTTCTTGCGCGCATGGCGTCTGCGGCTCCGATGCGATGCGCATTAATGGGCGCAATCGCCTGGCCTGCAAGGTACTGATGCGCGACGTAGGCAAGAAGGTCACAATTGAGCCGATGCTGGGCTATCCTGTGATTAAGGACCTGGTCGTCGATATGGACCAGTTCTTCGACAAGTACAAGTCGATCAAGCCTTACCTGATTACCCACGATAACGAGCCGGGAACCGAGCGGCTGCAAAGTCCCGAGGAGCGAGAACGTTATGACGAGGGCACCAAGTGCATTCTTTGCGGCGCCTGCACGGGCTCCTGCCCTTCGATCTGGGGTAATCCCGACTGGGTCGGTCCCGCGTCGATTGTCAACGCGCATCGCTTCATCTTCGATAGCCGCGATCAGGGAGCAGCCGAACGCCTGGCAATTCTCAGTCAGCGCGACGGCGTCTGGCGTTGTCGCACGATCTTCAACTGTTCTGATGCCTGCCCCCGCGGCATCCCGGTCACGGACCTGATCGAGCAGGTCAAACGCGCCATCGTCTACAACAGCACAAAAGAAGCGTAGGGTCTTCGATTCTGTAGGGGCGGGGCTGGCCCCCGCCCCGCTGCCACAATGGGGGATATTCATGGCAACGAGCACAGAGACCTGGCAACATCACGATATCATTACCAATGGCATTCGCATGCATTACGTGACCCAGGGTGAGGGGCCGCTGATCGTGCTGCTGCATGGCTTTCCAGAGTTCTGGTATTCCTGGCGCTACCAGATCCCCTTCCTCGCCGCACACGGTTACACGGTAATCGCGCCCGACCTGCGCGGCTACAATGATACCGACAAGCCTCGCAGTGGGTATGATATGACGACCCTGCTGCGCGATATCGAGGGGCTGATCAAGGGAGTGGGGCAGGAAAAGGCCATTATCGTCGGGCACGATTGGGGCGGGGCGCTCGCCTGGGTATTTGCCATGCGCTACCCCAGGATGACCGAACGCCTGATTGTGTTGAATGCGCCCCATCCCTGGGCCTTTGCCCGCGAACTGCGGACGTTCAAGCAGATGCGCATGAGCTGGTATATGTTCTTCTTCCAGTTGCCCTGGCTGCCGGAGTACGTGCTGGGGCGCAACCGAGCAGCCGCGATTGCACGCGTCCTTGAGAGGACCGCAGTGCAAAAATCGGCCTTCCCTCCAGATGTGCAGGAACGATATCGTGATGCCATGAGCAAGCCGGGAGCGTTGACCGGCGGCATCAATTATTATCGGGCCACCTTCCGCCGCATTCGCAGGCCGACCGGGGCACAGCCCAATACGCTCATCAACGCGCCGACGCTCCTCATCTGGGGAGAGCAGGATGTTGCGCTCGGTCACGGCCTGACCGTTGATCTTGAGCAATGGGTTCCCCAGCTACAGCTTAAACGCATCCCCGACAGCGGACACTGGGTGCAGCAAGAGAAACCGGAACAGGTCAATGCGCTGATGCTGGAGTTCTTGCAGCAATGAGCGGCATGTCTGAGGCGGGCGTTGCTCGCCCGCATTCAGGCATGGCAAGAGAAGAACGTATCTGAGCGTTCTTACTGGACAATAATGTCGATGGCGTGATAGCCGGTCGCGCCATCGGGCAGTGGCGGTGCGATCTGGGGGATCTGCACATTGCCTTCCATATCGATGGCACGGGCGACGACCGTGTATTTGCCAACGGCGGGCTGCCAGGGTATTTCCCAGAGGACCCAGGTGAGATTCGACAAAGGCCGCTTTAACGTCGCCTTTTGCCAGCTATGGCCGCCGTCAAAGCTCACGTCCACTTCGCTGATCCCCTTATTGCCGGAGAAGGCCACACCGGCGACATAGGCAGGCTTGTTCGCCGGCAAGAGCGAGCCGGTCAGGGGCGTATCGATGCGGGTCGTCATCCGTATGGGAGCAGGATCGCTCCAGCCGCGCACCTGCCAGTACCCCTGGTAGTCTTCATGCACCACGCGGATACGATTGATCCACTTGACATGCTTCATGCCATAGATGCCCGGCACCAGGAGACGAGCCGGGAAGCCGTGGCCCGTCGGCAGAGTCGCGCCGTTCATCTTGACCGCAACCAGCGTGGTTGGTTCCAGAGCTTTAGAGAGATGAATGCTATCGCTATAGTCGTCAACCGCGTAGAGCACGACTTTCGTCGCGCCTGGCGTCGTTCCTCCTGCGCGCTGGAGCAGGTTCGCCAGGGGAATCCCTTCCCAGAGGGCGCTGCTCATATACTCGCCGCCGACATCGTTGCTAATGCACATCATCGACTCGTATTGCTGTTTTCGAGGCAGCGCCATCAATTCGTTGTATGTCAGCGTAAAGGGATGGGCAACCTCTCCCTCAACGGTCAGTTTCCAGGTTGTGCCATTGACCACGGGGTCGGAGACGAGGTTTTTGGAGACGATATAGTACTGGTCGTTTGGCGTGATTTCGGCGGAAAGGCCAGCTACTGGCTGAATCGTGCCATAATTGGGTTGAGGAGGAGGAACAACTTTGCTCTTATACCCCTGCACCGTTCCGGTCAGGGCGGCGCTCGGTCCCGAGCCGGTGATAAAGCGCCACGCAGCTACCCCAAGCGCGCCCAACCCGATCAACGCAAGGCTACTGCCAATCAGCGTACGGCGTGAAAGTCCATTCTCCACAGCACCTTCTCCACCGGCCTCCCGCGCAGCCTCTTGCTTCTCCAGGCTGTATTGCACCAGCCAGTTCTGGATATAGACAAACAGCAGGGCAAAGACAAGGCCAACGATAGCCAGGCTGATCATCGTATTGCCCACGCCAATGGTCAGCGCGGCACCAAAAATGCCAGCACCGGTAAAGGGCAGGAAGAGCAGGCCGGTCAGTAACCAGAGGATAAAAGCCAGAGCGATCCCGACCAGCCAGTGTAGTTGTTCCTGTGACGCACTATTTTTGACAAAACGGGGAGAAGCTGCAACGAGATTACAAAGGCCGCCACTAAGCGCGAAGACAAGAAATTGTCCAACTAAAATGCCGTAGAATAAGTAATGCTTAGCATCTCCCCCGATCACCTGATGTAGATAGGCAAAGACAGGAAGAGGTACCAGCGCGGTGAATGTAGCACCGGCGGCTTCTGGCAGCGAGACGCCGTTGAACGTGACGCTCAAAATAAGCATCACAATACTTGCAATAACGCCCGCAATCAGACCGGACAGAAATCCGATGCCAAAGCGCTGTTTGCGTGAGAAGGGATGTACTGCCTGCATAACAGAGCCTCTTTTATGGAATATACTTACTTCTATAGAGTATACCAATATACTTACTTCTATAGAGTATACCATCGAAGGTTACACGTTATAGCAGGCAATATTTTACAGTACGCTATACTGATCTTCCGCGAGCAGCAAAAGAGCGCAGGTAAGCCACATCTTCTGGACCTCGCGTTGACCCTGCCAGGGCTGGGAGAAAGTTTGGAGGTGAGAGCAAAAGAGAAAGCGACAGGATGGCATTAGATGCCCTGGTTCATCCGCAGCCGGATCGCTGCTTTCGCCGCAGCGAAAGCCTCTCTCCGGCGATGGAGTCTATAGAGGCATTTTATTTTAGGCAAACAGATATATTTTGGATCAATTTCCAGAGCTTGATCGTAGGCGGCTAGTGCCTCTTCATACCGTTTGAGCTCGTAGAGAGTGTTGCCTTTCCCAACATAGGTAGAAATGCTGGCCCTGCCCTGTTGCAGTTCCTGCTCATAGACGGCTAGAAGTTCTTCAAAGACCGCCACAGATTCCGCGTGACGACCGAGTTCTCTTAGCGCGTTGCCTCGATTAAACAGGTATAGCAGCTCGGTGGGCTCGAGTTTTCTAGCCTGCTCATAACAGACCAGCGCTTCCTCATACCGTTTGAGCCCATAGAGCGCATAGCCTTTTGCCCCATAAGCGCGAGCGCTGCTGCGATTGAGCAAAATAACCTGCTCACTGGCGGCTAGCGCCTGACTATAGTGTTTGCGTCTAGTGAGCGTTTCAGCTATAGCAAGGTGGGCAGCAATTTGATCGGGATCGAGCCGCCGCGCCTCTTCAAAAGCGGCCTGGGCATGTTTGTAGCGCTCCATAGCATACAGAGCGCTGCCCTTCCCTGTGAACGCGGGGGCATAGGTGGGATCAAGATCGGTGGCATGAACGTAGCTCACATACGCTTCCGCGTAACGGCGCAGGTGATAAAGATCTTTCCCCTGATTACAATAGTAGAGGCCCTGGTTGGGATCGAGCCGCAGCGCCATTCTGTGGGCAGCCAGAGCTTCTTCCGCGCGCCCCAGCATAAAGAGCGCGCTTCCTCGATTATTGTGGTAGGTAGCCGTGTCTGGCTCAAGCTCAATTGCCCGTTCATAGGCAGCCAGCGCCTCCTCATAGCGTTTCAACTCGTAGAGCGCATTTCCTCTGGCATTATAAGAAAAAGCGTTATCTGGTCGAAGCTGGATCGCTCGTTCATAGGCGGCCAGCGCCTCTTCATGGCGTTTTAACATAAAGAGCGCATAGCCTCGATTATCATGATAGCCGGCTATGTCTGGTCGAAGTCGAAGCGCCTGCTCGTGGGCAGCCAGCGCCTCCTCATAGCGTTTCAATGTAGCGAGCATGTGGCCGCGATTATCGTGATAGACAGCGTTATGCGGTTGAAGCCGGATCGCTCGCTCATAGGCGGCTAGCGCCTCCTCGTATCGCTGCAATTGATCGAGAGCAAGCGCCTGGTTATGGTGATAGCTGGCCTCGTCTGGTTGAAGCCGGGCAGCTCGCTCATAGGCGGTCAACGCCTCCTCATAGCGTTTTAGCCGATAGAGTGTAGATCCTCTACTATTGTGATAGTACGCTTCATCTGGTTGAAGCTGGATTGCCCGCTCGTAGGCAGCCAGCGCCTTTTCATAGCGTTGTAAGGCCACCAGGGCGCCTGCCTGTTTATAATAGTTAGCGGCGTTGTCTGGTGAAAGGGGAATAGCCTGCTCATAGGCGGCTAGCGCCTCTTCCTCACGTTTCAGTTTTCTGAGCGCATCCCCTTTGTTGCGCAAATTCCAATCTGCTTCAGGATTTAGTTCGAGGCTCTTGTTGTAAGCTGTCAGGGCTTCTTCGTAGCGTTTGAGCTTGTAAAGGGCCATGCCCTGACGAGTGTAGAGGTTACTGTCCGTGGGGTCCAGTTGGATAGCCTGGGTATAGGCGGCCAATGCTTCCTCATAGTGCCCAAGTGCATAATGACCATTGCCGGTCGCGTACCATTGACCTCTGGTTTTTTGAGTGGTGAAACGAGGTGAGGTATAGGCGTTATGCTTCTTTTTCTTCATGGCATTCTTACCAACCAGTACGGCTAAATGATTATGCTTTTCATTGCTAGTCAGTTTTTTCTATCTATCAATAAAAACGTTAAGAAGAGGTTGTTTTCAAATAATGGGCTGGTCTTCTGGTTTTTGCCAGGTCAGGAGATAGCGCCAGAGTAGCACATGACGCGTTCTGATCTGCCAGGAAGCCTTGAGAGGTAGGCTTCCTGACTTCGTTGACCATTCCTTTCTTCACATAAAACTTTACACCGCTTCTTTCTCGTCAACCGGCACGAGCACGGGGACGAAGCCTTCGCCGGGCTTGTAGTCGGGCGACTGGTGGCGGAAGTAGGTATTGTAGAGTTGGGCATAGTGACCGCCCTGGCTCATCAGCAGATCATGGTTCCCCTCTTCGACGATACGGCCATGGCTGAGAACGATGATGCGGTCAACGTTGCGGATGGTCGAGAGGCGATGGGCGATGACGATAGCGGTCCGGCCCTCCAGCACAACGTCGAGCCCTTCCTGGATCTGGGCTTCGGTCAGCGGATCGACGCTGGCGGTCGCTTCGTCCAGGATGATAATCGAAGGATCTTGCAACAGCACGCGTGCGAGGGCGACCAGTTGGCGCTGTCCCATTGAGAGCGCCTTGCCGGTCTCTCCCACCGGCGTTTGCAAGCCTTCGGGCAGAGCATCGATCCAGTCGCCGCCGCCGATCTGCTGAGCCACAGCCGCGACCTCCTCGTCGCTTGCCTCCGGTTGGGCGTAGCGGATATTGTCGGTGACAGTACCGGAGAAGAGGAACGGCACCTGCGGCACAATCCCCAGATGGTGATGGTAGTCATGCAGGTCGAAGCTGCGAATATCCTGCCCATCGATCAGGATCTGGCCGCCCTGAAATTCGTAGAAGCGCGCAACCAGCTTGCCCAGGCTCGACTTGCCTGCGCCCGTGTGACCGACGAAGGCCACCGTCTCGCCCGCGTTGATTGTCAGGTTGAAGTTCGCCAGCGCGGTATGCCGATTATCGTAGCTAAAGTGCAGATCCTTGAACTCGATCTTACCGGTCAGGCGCGAAACCGGACGGTTATCGATTTGATGCACGAGCGGCTCCGCGTCCAGCAGGGCAAAGACGCGCTCGCTCGCCGAGAGACCGAGCTGGAACTGGCTCCAGAACGAGGCGATGCTCGTCACCGGGAACCAGAGCAGGCCGATGCTTTGTACAAAGAGGAACCATTCGCCGGCGGAGATCTTGCCACCGAGCACGCTCATGCCGCCGAAGTAGACCACCAGCGTTGTGCCGAGGTTGGCAATTCCCACCAGAACGGGGAAGACGCCATTATAAAGGAATCCCGAGCGCACATTGACATGATACGACTGATCGTTGACGCTCTTGAACTCGTCGTACATACTCTGCTCCTGCCGGAAGTTCTTCGCCACCGTGATGCCGCTAACGACTTCTTGCACGTTGGCGTTGACGCGGGCGAGTGAGCGCTGGGAACGCTGGGTGAAACGACGCGCCAGATAGCGGAAGCCCAGCGCCACCGTCAGGATAGCGGGCATGATAGCAAAAGCGATCAGCGCCAGGCTCCAGTCTCTCACCAGCAATATGCCGGCGACAAGGAAGAAGAGGAGGAACTGGCTGAGCAGGTTGAGCGTGAGCGTCACCACCGTCGCGAAGCTATCGGTATCGGAGGTGACACGGCTGACGATCTTGCCCGACGAGAATTCATCGAAGAACGACATATCGCGATCCATGACCGCGCCAAAGGCATCTTTGCGCAACTGCAACACCACGTCCCCGACGGCGCGCGCGGTATACCACTGGCGGAACATATTGCAGGTCCAGGAGAGCACGGCGGCAAGGAGGATAAAGCCGACCAGCCAGAACACCGGTTGTAAGGCTCTGGAGAGGGTCAGCGTATCCAGGCTGCGCGAGATCAGCAGAGGGAAGGCGGTATCCAGCAGCGAGTTGAACACAATTAGCCCGGCGACAAAGAGCATCGTGGCTAGATGTGGTCGGAAGTAGCCAATGATGCGCCCGACAAGTTGCCTATCCTTATATGTCCGGTCGTACGCTTCGGCATCCAGGCCATCCATGATAAAGCCCATTGGTTCCCCCATTCTTAATGCATTTCCACTTGACATCTTAGGATTTGGTGCTACACAGCCTCAAAGGGGCGGCGCGAGGTGATAGCCATCTCGATCCGCTTGAGAATACTGAAAGTAATGCGAGAAGATGCGACGGTAGGCATCACAGCGTTGCAGCAACTCTTCGTGCGTTCCCTGATCGACCAGCTCGCCCTTGCTCAAGACCAGAATCTTATCAGCCCAGCGGATCTGCGAGAGACGATGAGTGATCAGCAGCGTTGTCCGGCCTTCGAGCAGGCGACGGATAGCTTTCTGAATCTCGTCCTCGGTCGCGCTATCAATCGCGCTGGTCGAATCGTCCAGGATGAGGATACGCGGATCGGTGAGCAGAGCGCGGGCGATGGCGACGCGCTGGCGCTGACCGCCCGAGAGCGTCACGCCACGCTCGCCGATCTCAGTCTCGTAGCCGTCTTTGAAGCTGGTAATGAACTCGTGGGCCTGAGCATCCTTCGCGGCTGCCTCTATCGCGTCCCGGTTGGCCTTCTGCCCCAGCCCATAGGCAATATTTTCGGCGATGGAGCGCGAGAAGAGAAAGATGTCTTGCTCGATGGTGGAAATCTGGGAGCGCAGGGAATCCAGGCTCCAGTCGCGCACGTCAACGCCATCGATCAGCACGCGCCCCTCGTTGACATCGTAGATGCGGTTGACCAGCTTCGTCAGGCTGCTCTTGCCTGCTCCGGTCTGTCCTACAATCGCGATAGTCTGCCCCGGCTGCGCGTGGAACGAGAGATCCTTCAAGATGGGAACCGAGCCATAGCCAAAGGTCACATGCTCAAAGACGATATCGCCGCGCATCGCTTCACGATACCCCGACTCGTTTTCATCCAGTTCGGTCTCCTCTTTCATCAACGCCAGGATGCGGTTAGAGCCTGCCACGCCCAGTTGGACCAGGCTAAAGGTCCAGAGGGACATGAAGGAGACGAAGCGCAGATTGACCATCAGGCCCATAAAAGCCACCAGGCTGCCGAGCGATAGCTGCTGCTGCGTGACCATATACAGGCCCTGCAAGAAGGCCAGCGCCAGCGTGATGCCGAGCAGCAACATTGGCAGGTAGCGTCCTTGAATCTGCCCATTTCTCACGTAGAAATCGCGGTAGCGGGAGGCATTGCGATTGAACTTGCTCTTCTCCTGCTCTTCCTGCGCGGTCGCCTTGACCACCTCAATGCCCGTCACGGCCTCGTTCAGCACGGCATTCGTCTCGCCGAACTGTTCGCGCATCTGATCGGAGACCGGACTGAGCTTACGCGAGTAGGCGCGCAGAGCAATCAAGAAGGCCACGGTGAAGAGCAGCGGGGTGAGCAGCAATTTCACGTTCAGGAAGCCAATGAAGGTAAGAATCACGGCTAAACTGGTAAACGAATCGAAGATGGCATCAAAGCCGGGCACGACCATATCGCTCAACTGGGTCATATCATTGGCGGCGCGGGCCATTACATCGCCGACGCGCTGGCGGTTATGGAAGGTCTGGCTTTTCCCCAGCAGGCTAATATACAGTTCCTCACGGGCGTCACGCGCAAAGCGTTTCCCGAGAACCTCCACCGTCAAGCGCGCGGAGATGTCAATCAGGCCGCTGGCAAGCACCACGACCAGCATGGTCAGCGCCAGTTGCACCAGTTGGCTGAAGCCCGCGCTCCCCTGCTGCACAACATTGAAGGCCACGCCGGTTAACGTCGGGATGACAGAAAAGAGTATATTTGTGATAATTGACAGGAACATAAAGCCTAAGGCCAGATGCTTATAGCGCAAAAGATGGGAGATGATCCAGCGGGTCGCACTGGAGCGATTATAGAGATGTTCATTGGCAACGGTAAATTCTCGCTTGGACAAACAGAACCTCCTTTAGCAACCGAGACAGAGAGAAGCAGATGTACATAAGGAATATGCAACTGGTTCCCAGGAGAGTTATAGCATACCATAAGTATTGTAATATGAATAGCTGTCATCTTATGTCAAGATTTGGCAGTGCCACCTTCCTCTTTGTTTGTGATTATCAACCATCAGACCCAACACCGCAGCGAAATCGCGATGCAGTTAACCGCGCTGGATCATTCGCCGGGAGAGCTGGGCATGAGTAAATTTTTCAATCGGTAAGCGATTGAAAAGCCCTTCGCTTATTGTCAGATGCTGCTGAGTAATGTTATACTCTTTCAAGGTTGAAAAACGTAGCAAGGGAGAGGATTACTAATGACTCAGTTTCCAGACATTGAGGCAAGATTAATAGCACAAGAACACACGACCGCCATGTTACATGCGAGCGTTGAAAAGCTATCAAAAGATATAACGGCAAGCTTTCAACATCTGGCGAAGTATCAAGGGGCTACAGAGCATGAATTAGATATCCGCTTTAGGCGCATTGATGCCCGTTTGGATAGGCTTGAAGCTCATATGGCAACGAAGGAAGACCTGGTAACACTGGAAAACAAGTTCGAGCAGCGTTTTACTTCGTTGGAAAACAAATTCGACAAGTTCGAGCAGCGTTTTACCTCGTTGGAAAACAAAACTGAGCAGCGTTTTGCTTCGCTAGAGCAGCGTTTTGCTTCGTTAGACAATAAGTTTGACTCAGTACTACAGTTGCTGACTGTTTTGACGAGAAAGATCGCCGAATAGCCATCCTCGCAGACAAACAAAAACGCCTGAGCTTACGTGTTGGGGAACACAGCTCAAGCGTTTTTGTTTAGGCAAACTGATCATATACTTACTGCTTTTTCTATGATATGATATCGACAATTTCGTTTTTGGTACTCAAAGCGAAATTGCCAGGTTCATATCACCTTGCATTATAATTGCTCTATTCCTGGCTATTCGGGTAAAGTGTGATTGAGAGGAAGGAGTGACGGATGCCGGATCATCCCCATATTCTTGTGGCGACGCTGGGCGGTCAGCCGCAGGTTGTGACATTTACGCTTGATTTATTGTTACAACAGGGCTTTCCTATCACGAAAGTTATTGTTTTGCACCCCAAAGCCAGTGCTCCTTCAAAGCTCTACCAGGCCCTGTTGCGCCTCAATGTTGAGTTTAGCGGCGCTGTCTATCCCCATCCGTTGACGCGGCAGAAAATCCATTTTCGCTCGCAAGTGCTTGAACTTGATGGGCAACCCATTGACGATATTGTCGATAATCCACATGCTGATGGCACGCTTGATAGCATCCATCGGCTGTTGGGCGATCTGAAACAGCAGGGGTATCGCGTCCATCTCTCTGTGAGCGGCGGGCGGCGTTTGATGGCCTTGCTGGCAATCTCGGTGGCGGCACTCAATTTTGATCATCACGACCATATCTGGCACCTCTATACGCCTGATGCTGTGCGAGAAAAGGCGGACCAGGGCAAAATGATGCATGTTCCAGCAGATGCCGGGGTTAAGCTGATTCAGGGCCGTTTCCTTTCCCTGGGAGCTTACTTCTACAGTCCCGCATTATCTTTCCAGCGCGCTCAGGAGGACCAGCAAGCGCAAATGGACGCGCAGGATCGCGCTCGTTGCACTGAGGTTGCCAACAACGCCACTGCGGCGCAACTCAAGGTGCTGCGAGCTTTTGCCAGGGGGTTGCGACCGCAACAAGTAGCGCAAGAACTCGGCCTCGCGCCCGTCACCATCAACACGCACAAAACTGTCCTGCTCAGCCTTTGTCACGCAGCCTGGAACATTCCCGAAGATGAGCGCCTGGACTATCACTTCCTCGCAGCTAAGTTCGGCAAGTATTTCGGAGATGAGGAGTGATATCTATCTCTCACTTTTGCAGAAAATATAAGAGAAATGTATGAGATTTTTCAGTAAAACTGATGAGGCGTTTTGCCCATTATGCCGGTATACTTATGGAAAAGGGAATGTTACGCGTTAAGAAGGATTCGGAAGAAATAGAGGAGGAAAGTAATAATGACCACAATGATCGCCCTGATAGGAGAGCAACCATTACCGAATTTTTTGCCGGTATTACATTTTAAGCCAGATAATGTAGTGTTTATTTACACGACAAGAACGCAGAGGATCTTCGAAAACCTCAAAACGGTGCTTGAGAAACAGAAATTGAACGTTTACGGAGTAGAAACTGGCCCCTATGATATCGAGACCATTGCTAACGCTCTTAACAGAGGATTTGAGAAACTACCAGGAGTAACAACGGAACCGCTTATCTTCAATTTGACCGGTGGTACGAAAACAATGTGCCTGGCAGCCTACCAGATTGCGGCACAGCTCAATGGATCGGTAATTTATTTCCAGAGCGAAGGGGGACAAAGTGCTGTTGATTGGTATAGCTGGCAAAATCATCAACTTTGTCACGAGCGACGAGAACAGCTACCAGAATATCTCCATCTACATGATGTATTAGATCTCCAATTGGGACCAGGAAAAGATATATGGGAAGAAAAAGGAGCGACTTTTCAAAAAGATACTCATGCGCATCTGTTCGAAGAAGCAATAGCAAATGCGCTGCGTGCCCACGAGTACGAAGTGATGTGCGGCGTTAAGGATAAAAGTAATAGGGTAGATATTGATGTCATGATTGGATACCGGAATCAAGTTGGTATCATAGAAGCAAAAACTTCCGATAAGGAAAAAATTGGAGGTCTCTACGGTACTAAACAACTCAGCACTGCTATGCGGTACTTAGGAGGAACATATATCCAACAATTTCTGGTAATAAACGCTCAACCAGAAGATGATCTGCAAATGATGTGTGAAATATTGAGGATTCCTATCATCTGTTTGCCGCACTATAAACGTGGTCCAAACTCCCTATCCTTGTCGCAAGAGGATACTGAAACGTTATTAGCCGTAGTAGATAAAACCATGAAAGTGGGATCGGCTAAAAGATCATAATAGGGAAGAAAGAAAAGATAATGCTCATTCTAAACTTCACGCACCCACTTACCGACGAGCACAGGGCACAGATTGAGGCGCTTGCCGGGACGAGTATCGACGAGATCCGCACGCTTCCTGTGCAGATCGATCAGGCGCAGTCACTGGCGGCGCAGGTTAGCGCCATTGTTGATGCCGTCGGGTTGACTGCGAAGGAGTGGCAGACGCGCCCGCTGCTCATCAATCCGCCGGGCTATGCGCCCGCGGCTTTTGTGCTATTAGCCGAGCTACATGGGCGCATAGGGCATTTTCCCACGCTGATCCGCCTGCGCCCTAAATCCGGTCCCGTACCAGCGTACGAGGTGGCCGAGTTGCTCAATTTGCAGGCTGTTCGCGAGCAGGCACGCACACGAAGGATAGAATAACAACATGTAAGCAAGTTTGGGATCAGACTTTTTGCGCTGTGAACGTTCCGAATGGCTGGGTGATAACCACTGCGGTAATCTGCCCGGCCTCAGCGCGCATAAATTCCAGGCTAAAGCCGGACATGTTTTTGACACGGAACTCTGTGCCTTTGTATGGCTCCAGTTCGTACTCAGGTTGCCCCGGTACCGTCAATTGCAGAGTCTTCTCCCCCTTGAGCGCAACAGTGGCACGCACGCCCATCAATTCGTACGCTCCAACGAACTGCTCCAGGAAGCTCCTTTCCGTCATTTCCTTGCTGGCGACGCGTTTGAAGACGATATCCCTGGCCGTTACTTCTAAAGGCGCAACAAGCGTATCAATGTCGCCTTTGAAGTTGTTCAAGAAGGAGACTTTCAAGTCAAGATCGAAACGCTCTATTTGCAGATCAAAGATATCGTAATGATAATGTTTGAGCGGAGCAGTGATGTTGTTGAAGTTCGCTTGCAGTTCGTCACCAGCCCGCGTTATCGCGATCACGCCATAGCCGGGATGTTCGTAATCGCCCACGTAGGCATTGAGCTTGTGTGAGGGATGCGTGTTGGCGACGCGGTCCGTCTCGCTTTTCTCTTTGCCTCGCTTTTCCGCCTCTTTATCTTGCAATAAAGCTCCATCCGGGCAGGTCTTTTTGGAGCTTCTTCCCCTCCGTTAAATTATCTTCAAAGAGCAGTATAGCACATCTTCTTGACTAACGGATATGAGGGAAGGCAATCGCAGTCCCCCCGGTGCCAGATTTATTCGGACCAGGCTACGAGATAAGTTGAAGCAAGGGAAACTACCAGCAAATGAAGCATTATCCGATAGATTTGTTCTAATTTAGAATAGCTTTGAAAGCTATTAGTGAGTATCTATCAAGCGATTGACAAAATAAGGTTGTGGAGATTATAATTAAAGTATCTATCGAACCAGGCTGCGGTAATAGAGACTAGCAGCGAGTCCGGTTCTAGATCGCCTTTTTTAAGAATACGCAAAGATGCGTATCAGTGGTACCGCGATCAGGAAAGGAGATCTTTCTATGGCTCGTTTCATTTGTACCCTCAAGTATGGCCGCTATGCACTCGGATCTTTGACTGCTGTCCTCTTTCTGGGCTGCGGTGCAAGCTCCTAACGTTCCCACTTCCCTAAAATGACAGGACCGCTCTGTAGATTATTCAGATAAAGATACCCTTGCTAATATTTGCGGCTAGTAACCGAAATATGCTGCTCTAGCCGGTCCAGGCATTGCAAGTGGCTCTCATTGGTTTTGTCTCTACGATGGGAGTCGATTCGTAGCTGCATAAGGGGTCCTGTCGCTCACCTGGATAGCTATCTACGAAAGAGAGAAGATAGGTGTTTGAGACAGGGATTCGCCAGTTTCGCATGGCTATGGCGATGATGTGGGGCTGGCATATCAATCCACGTAATCTTGAGCGTCTGGTTGGAGACGCCTTGAAGACGCTGGAAGAGTTTGGCTCGGCAGGCGATGATGTGCAACAGTTGTTGGATGGCCCCTTTACCGATCCAGAAGCGCGTAAGGAGTATCAGCTCAGGATGCTGCAGCATACGGCAGGTCGCCTGATGCGTACCTCTCCCTACTACAGCAAGCTTTTTGCTGCGCACAACATTATCCCCGATAAGCTGACGCTGGACGACATGGCCCGTATCCCCGTAACGCGCAAGGAGGATCTGCTGGAACGACAGCAAGATTTCCTCTGTAGTGACGTTCAACCGCATATCTCTACCCGCACGACTGGCACGACCGGTCGTCCAGCCGAGATATGGCTCTCGAAATACGAGATAGAACTCTGGCCCGCACTCGCCGCTCTTAGTGGTCTGCTGCGTAACGAGGTCTATCCAGGTGATTGCTGGCAAATCAATATTAGTTCGCGCGCAACCGGCGCGGTCCAGATAAATACCGCGATCTCCCGGTTGGCAAAAATGCGTATCTCTGTTCTGGGGATCATCCCTGTAGAGGAGAGCCTGGATCAGTTACTGACCGGCGGAGATGAAGCTCCCACGCTGCTCTCCACCTATCCAAGCTATCTGGCCCAACTCGTCAAAGAGGCACGACGGCGTGGCCTGGGACCCAAATCTTTCCGCCTGCGCCGTATTTACTGCGGCGGCGAGGTGCTCTCGCGAGCGCTTCAACGAGCCGTTACCGAGACGCTGGGACCCGCTATCATCAGCGATAACTACGGTATGACTGAGATTCTGCCAATGGGGGGGCGTATTTGCAACCAGGGACACCTCCATCACGACCTCAATGTGGGCTTTTTTGAGGTGATTGATCTTGACACAGGCAAGCCAGCAGCCCCCGGCGAACTGGGAACCCTCGTGGTCACGACCTATTATCCCTACCGAGAATGTATGCCCGTGTTTCGCTATGATACCCGCGATGTTGTGAGAAATCTGCCCGACTCTCCCTTGACCTGTGACCTGGCAGCCGTGTCTGCCACATCGAATATCCTGGGGAAAGCCTCTAATGTGCTGCGCGTGAATGATCAGTACGTGACGATGCGCGACCTCATTGAGGTCTATGAGGCACTTCCCTCCGAACCCTGGCCCGCGCGCTTTAGTGCCGAGGTTGTGAATAACCGGATCGAGATGATGATCTCCGCAGAAGCACTGCTCCGCGGCGTCACGCAGGCGCAGATCGAACGGCGCTATCAGGAGGCAGGGTTGAATGTCCGTGTCGTAGGCTGTGTCACGCGTGATCAGGACTTGGTCCAACTCCGCCCGCTACGTGCGGATCTGCTGGAGACGACTTTTGCAGCCAGGAGGGTTGATTAAAATGGACATACGGATTGTAGTGACCTTTCAAATTATTGTGACCTTCATCACCGGGTTGGGCGCTCCAGCACTGGCTCTGCTCTACTTCCGGCGCGTGCGCCTGGAACGACCCGCGCTGGGAGTATTCAATGCGCGCGATATCACCCTGGTCCTGTTCTTCATTCTCTTGCTCCCTTTCCTTTACCTGGTAATGCCAGGCTATCTGCTGACCGGCATGCTGGTTCTGACGTTTAGCAGCGCGCTCTATATGGCTCTACGACCCTTTCTGCGACCCCGCTATCTCTGGCCGCTGATCATTTTCCTGGTTGCGGGTAATATCGTAGTCACGCGTACCTTGATGGGAACCACTCAAGGATGGCAAATTTACTGGGTGCTCAACAATATTATTGTACTGGCCGCAGTGGTCGGCGTCTCGAACCTCTATGTCCAGGGAGGGATGCATCTGCGCCAGGTAGCCTGGCTGAGCTTTATCCTCGCGGCCTACGATCTCACCTTCACTGTGTTTATCCCCATCAGCCAGCACCTGGCTGATCGCTTTCATGGTCAGCCACTGGATGCTGCGATGGGCTGGATTATGGGTTCCTACAGTTCAAACCTGGGCATTGGCGATCTGCTGATCTTTGCTCTATTTACCATCTGCGCCTTTAAAGGTTTTGGGCGCAAAGGGGTCCTGGCCTCGCTGGTAATTATCGCCATCTTTGGCTCGATTATCCCTTCTCTCTCGCCGCTGGTGGTACAGCAATTCGGGCGCGCTGGCATCGGGATCACCATTCCGGTTCAGACCTTCTTTGGTCCGGTGGCGCTGTTAACCTATTATTTGTTGCGCCGCACCGGCCCGGAACGCTCTATGGCGCAATGGTTAAGTGCGCAATCTGCGGCAGGGCACGAGCCGATCCGCGTCGTCAGGCGTCCACGCCGCCTCGTGACTCCGGCTGCAGTCGATCCTACAATAGAAGTCAGGGTTGAACAGGGCGACTAAAGAGAAGGGGGTCTCTGTGAAGAAGGGGTTTTTCCTGCTGGCCTGCTGCGCCGTTCTCACGCTGGTTGTTGCTTGTGGTGACGCATCTGGCTCTAAGGTTAACAACCCAAATACAGTGAAATTGCTTGGAGCATCCTTCGCCGTACCATCAATCACTATCAAAAAAGGCTCGACCATTACCTTCGTGGATGATGCGGGCGACGGCTCCCTGCATATTTTGACTGTAGGAAAACTGGGAATACAGGAGAGCGAAGCGGGGGCTCCTGATTTCGGCGGCCTTGCTGGCATACGCATTGACATCGGAGAGTCCTGGACATCGCCCCCCTGGAATATCGCGGGCACATTCCATCTGACCTGTACTGCTCATCCTGCGACTATGGATATGATAGTTATTGTTACATAACGCTATGTCAACCACAGAGCCATTGCAGACGTTCTGATGTTAGAAGGAAAACATCTGCAATGGCTTTTGAACAAACTCGCATCCTCAAGGCCAACGCCTGATAGCTATCCCGCAACGCTACATGCTTAGACCTTTTACGTTAACTCATCAATCTCCAGGCTGGTGAACGAGCCATGCTCATCAATGACATCAACACTGTCATTGATGGAAACATGGCCTCGTTTCATTTTGTGCAGCTTCACGTCAATCACATCACCCGAAACTTTTTTGAAGGCGTTTACTACCTGTATAAATGGCATGTTCGGGTTGCCTGCTGAAGCGTCCACTTCTGGAATGGGAAAGAGTATTCCTGTTTTATCGTGCAGGTAGAGCACCGGCGCGCCCCAATCACGGCTCTCTAAACCTTTGCGCTGGTAAATGGCCTGACGGGCCTCGAATACTGCTTCATCAATGGTATAGCCGGTCATAATGCGCAGGTATACTCTTTCAGCCACCAGGGCCGCGTTGGCATCGTAAATATCGAATTGATGGGCCAGTACGGCTGGTATTTTTTCGCGCGTCAAAGCTGGAGCAAGGCCATTCCACATTCTCTGCTCATTGCGACGCCCCGTCTCGCATGCGCCTAATATCGCCAGACGAGCGCCCGCGTTTCGCAGCAGTTGAGCCAGACGCTCGCCGCTATACCTCTCGCTGGAGTAATCTTCCCGCTCCAACACAATAAAGCCCTCTTGCCTGATTTGTGCGTCAAACATGGCATGACCGGCGAAATGGAAAATATCAACGCCATCTAATAGCGCCTGTTCCAGCGCAAGACGCGTTGCAGGATCTTCAACCCATATGGTTGAGATTATCTTTTGTCCTGCAGCCTTCTGGAACAGTTCCAGGGCTTCCTGAAGGGCAAGTTTATCTTTCTCGACTGCAAGAGGCGACAAGTCGGTTGGACTGGAAAAAACGCCTACCACCCTGAGCTGGTTCTGGTCGGGTAAAGGACGGATGGCCGACTCAACGCTGTCTGCGCGCACGAGCGAGATTTCACGCCGTAAAGCCAGAAAATCAGTAGGCTTTGGCTCGCCTGTCACCTGTGGCAGGGCCATAAATTCCCAGGGTAGTTGAACGAGCACTAACGGATCGAGGTGCATACGTATTCTCAGCCCTTCGTCAGCAGCCAGGGCGGCAAGGCTACGCTGCAAGAGGTTACGGACAATACCTTCAGGTAACGCCATGTTAGCAAGTAAATGCCCCAGAGCATACATTTCTCCGGCGTTGAGCTTGCGCCGCTCTAATCTGTCAAGTATGCCGCCCTTTTTTGAGGTAGGATCGTTCCCAAAGTCGGCTGGCGTATATGCACAGAGAACTGCATCATCAGGGCGCATACTGCCACCGGGGGTCTCGCCTTCAACCCAGACTTTGAATGTGCTGCTAGACTCATCATATTGGCTAAAGCGAATGGCAAAATCGTGGTAGCGGAGAGGCTGGCGCGCATTATTGTGTAGAGGTTCCCTCCTGCCCTGAATCATCACATTCTCCTTTCAGATATTCTATTCTTTTTAAAGTCTATGATTATCACATTTTATGGCTACTAGCCTTTACTGTCAAAAAGAATTACCTTATACTTAAACGCAATGATATACAAAGGTCAAAGATAGCTCTCTATGTTAGACATGATCTGTTCTTAATTATCATTCTTGAGAAGCTGCCATAGCAATATCAGGAATACAGGAATTCTTAATACACAGCATCATTCATCTATCATAGCCATACCAGGTGGCAGAATTATGGTGACGCAAGCGATTCGCACTTCTTCTACCCATTCGCCTATCACGCTGTTTTTTCTTCCTTGCGCTGTTGAACAGAGGCTCGTATCATCTATGGTGGACGCGGCAGCGTCTGAAGCAACCCTCACAGCATTACAGGCGTTATTTCACAATGAGCAGGAGCCGGCTCAGCTCCTGGTTTATGTCTGCTGGCAGAACAAAGCGAAAAGTCAAATTGGCATTCGCTTCCCCCACATCAATGCGCTCGCTGCATGGCGTTTTCTGGCTCATGCACAAGACGGAGCAACGTGCATTGATAATGTCGTCCCTGTAACGTTTGCCAGAGAGATCAGTCTGAAGCAGTGCCAGCACTATGAGACGAGGATAAATTGCCTGGGTATTTTTAGTGCCGAAGTACCTGCTGATGACCGGCAGTTACAAACGCTGCACGAACTTTTATTAAAGGAAGAGCGGTTACGCCGCGCTCGGCTCGAAGGTAGAACGCTGCTCAACATGGAATACCTGGATGCAGCCATTGCAACTGCCAAAAGTCAAAGTTTTACGTTTACAACGGTTGATTGCAAATTATTGCATTCGGGCATGCTGGAGATCAGGCTCTCAGAAAAAGATAATAAGCGTTGTTCAGAGCAATTACTGATGTGCGTCGATAAAAAACGCAAAATAAGCCTGGTATTAAAGGGGAAAAAAGCTAAAAAGAAGAGAAAACAGATATATTACCCATTTTCGATTCAACACTATGAAGCGGAAAATGGCGTGCTACTGCTGAAAACCGATGATACAAACCCGGTACCAGATGCATTGCTGCGTACACTGGCGACTCAATCAAAATTTGAATTTAATCCTATCGGTGATCTGACGATTCAGAGGGATGCCCTGACACGTCTGCTAACGTATACAAGGCTGCCCGGCGTACTACCGCTTGACCTTTTTTTATTTGGCGATAATGAAGAGCTGGTGAACGCAATTCCCCCACTGAGCGAAGAGGATCTACAGACGCCCATTCAACGCTATCTGCGTGATGATCTGAACGAGGAGCAGAAACAGGCCATTCAACTTGCTCTGGCTACACCTGACTTTTTTCTTTTGCAGGGGCCGCCGGGCACGGGTAAAACGACTTTTATTGCAGAGCTATGTTATCAGATCGTCCAACAGGGCGGCGTTGTGCTGATTGCCTCGCAGACCAATCTGGCCGTTGATAATGCCCTCTCTCGCCTGGCTGAACACGCTGACATTCTGGCGGTGCGTATTGGCAATCAAAGAAAGATGCACGAGATCGGCCTGGAGTTCGTCGAGGGCAGTGCTGTGAGACGCTGGCTTGCTTCCATTGTTGATGGGGTCAAAGCGGATCTTGAAGCATTACGCTACTTTTTTGAACTATATCCCCTCTTTGTCGAATGCTGGGAAGGCATTCAGTTGCATTATCAGAGCTTCATCAGCAAACAAGAGCTTGATCTCTGCGCCCTGCAAGCTCAGTTAATGCAGGTGCAGCAACAATGTTTAGCGTTGCAGGAGTGCGAAGCCACACTTGCGGACACACAGCAACTGCTGGCTATAGCACAGGAGCAATGTAAAACACTGCAAACGCAGATAAAATACGGAAGCGCCCAGCATTCACTACAGGCTTTACAGATTTACTGGCAGCGCTATTACGATCTCATTCCGACCACGGTCAAAGATATGCTCCACTGGCACGAGGAAGGCATTCCGTACTATGAAGATATCGTCGAGATGAAGAAGAACTGGGAATATGTAGCCAGCGAAGGCTGGGATATCCACACGCTGGCCCGACGCATCTCTATTCTCGAAGATTGGTTGGCAGCGTTACAGCAGGACGGTATTGAGGTGCCCAAACACGTCTGGGAGATGTTTCTGCAAAACGCGAACGTCTACGGCACTACCTGCGTCCATAGCGGCACCTACGGTTTTCTGAATACGATTACCAACATTCGCCAGAAAGGCTTCGATTACGTCATCATTGATGAAGTATCGAAAGCTTCCGCCAATGAATTGCTGATCCCCTGTCTCTTTGGCAAAAAAATTATTCTCGTGGGAGACCATAAACAGCTTCCCCCGCTTATTCATTCTGAGATGGCCGAACAATTGCATGAGCTGGCAAAAAAGTATGCTGACAACGATGATCAGGTCTCAATGAACTTAAAAACCATTCAACGCCACTTCTTCTCAGCATTTTTTGCCGAACGTTTTGAATACCTATCACAGCGAGCTCCTCACTATCAGCGTACGCTAATGCTCACGCGGCAGTACCGTATGCATTCTCAGATTATGGGGACGATCAATCAGTTTTATCATGGAGCGTTAACGCAGGGCTGTCGAGATGAAGAGCGGGAGCATTTTCTAGAGACCTGCTGGTGGTTGCCCAATGCGGAGGCTCATCTGGCCTGGATCGACACCTCTCCTAACAAATACTGGATACATCAGCAGGAAGGAGAGTCACGCCTCAATCAAGCCGAAGCTTTTCTGATTATCGGCGTATTAAAAGACATTATTGATAAGCTGGGAGCGAGTTCCTCTCCATGCCAGATACGACCTTTAGAGATCGGCGTCATCTCGGTCTATCGCGCTCAAACTAATCTGCTGCAATCGCTCTACAAGCAGCAGATGCAAGACGTTCCAGCAGACATCCTGGTCGAATTTGGCACGGTTGACGCGTTTCAGGGGAGGGAACAGGATATTATTCTCCTCAGTCTGGTACTCAATGACAAAAACACCATGCCTTCTTCTTTCCTGGCCGATCCGAGGCGTATTAATGTTGCCATGAGTCGCGCTCGCCGGCTCCTGCTCATCTTTGGCTCGACGCACAACTATACCGGACTAAAAGGGGAAGCGCGCAAGTTCTATCAAAAGATACTCTCTGTTGCTAAATCGCTCAGAACGCATGTTGGCGTACGTTTCTCTACCCCCGGAGAGGAAAGGTGATATGGTAATGAGCTGGCGACCGTCTGATGCGATGGCCCTCTCCCCCTGGCAGGTAGTTACTGAGGGTGAGCAGACAATGGTGGCCCTGCCACTCTTTATGGTGAAAGGATCGGTACAACTCACCATCCAGCAGCGCATCGTTGATACCCCTATTGAACAATTTGTTATCCGCTGCCTGCTGGATCTTGCTCCTTGTACAACCAGACAGATAGTCCTGTTCTTAAAGTTGCGCAATCCCTCTTTTGTCAATACCATTTTAGAACAATTGCATGTGCAGCAGTATATCACCTTTCAACCGCTTAAAGGAGAGAAAAAAGATAAACTCTGGCAGGTCAAGAACAGAAAGGGGCTGTTACAAATCTACCAGAAAGGAGGAAAGACCACCGAGAAGTCGATGGGGCTGCCATTCTATTACGAATGGCGACACAATATCTTTCTACCTGAAACTATTGATCCTGCGCAATGGCCCGAAGCACAGCATATTACCCCACCTCCCCTCAACGAGATAGATCTGGATAGCGACCGGGCTCAGTTGTGGGCGGCAGAGCAGCTAAAACATATCGCTGAAGGTAGCATCTCCTGGCAGCAAACGAAGTTCAAGCGGGCCTGGAGCACGCAATTGCGCGTTCTCATCGAGCAGCATGGCACGCGTCCACTCACCTGGCATATCCAATCTGAAGGCAAGGTCGCTATTGCGGATCAACGCCTGGTTGCACAGACCTTCAATATCCAGGATGTGCTCGAAAAGTTTACGCTGGCAATGCAGCAGCACAAAAAAGGCTCATACCAAAGCGTTCAGCAGGAAGTAACGACCCTCTTCCAATTTCATAGTCACCTGACGCACGCCCATCGGATCAATCTGCTGATCTCTTCTTTTGCTGACAGGTCCTTGCGCCTGCGCTTGCTTTTCCTCATGAGCAAAGCCTTCGCCAGGACGAGATATTGGCAGCAAGCGCAGGAGTTTATCGGCCTGCTGCCGCAAACATCGGTGCGCAAAATAGAGGCGCTAGCGTATTGCGTTGAGGCCGCTGTCCAGGCAGGGGCAAACGAGCAGGCACTGAATGCCTGCAAACAGATAGAGGCGAGCCTCTCGAAGATCACCTATAGCGCGCGGTACGCCAGGTTATGGACGATCATGGCCTATAGCTATGCACTCATCGATCAGAGGGGGCATGCACAGGAGATTATCGATCAGATTGAGCAAAATGACCTGGAGAAAGCCAGTTTTTACTTTCGTTATGGCGCTGTCCTGTGGTCAAGACAACGTCACGAAATAGCTGAAAAGGTCTGGCAAAAAGGTATGATGCTGCTGGCACCTCTTCCCCATACAGCCGAGAAGGACGAAGTTCTCTACGTTTTTTGTAAAGCTCTGGCACAAACTCAGCAATGGGAACAGGCGCAGCAATTGATAGCGCAAATTGTCCAGATAGAAAGGAAGGTATCGGCCCTGAGCAAGCTTGGCGAACTTCTGCTGCTTGATCAGCAGGGCGAGGCGGCTGAGAGCTGCTGGCAACAGGCCGAGGAAATGCTAAAGGATGCTGCGACAACGCAGCAACAAGATTTGATGAGGCGCGCCCTCTCCAGCGCTTATAGCAATGCACAGCAGTGGTCCAGGGCAGAACTGGCGCTCCAGCAGATTGAGCGAGCGGGGCTGAGAATACGCGCGCATTCCGAACTCGCGGGCGGCTTATGGCTCGCTGGACAAAAAGAGTGGGCAGAACAAATCTGGCAAATGCTGGAGCAGGAACTTATGGCTATGCCTGCAACGCATGAGGGTTTATTGCTTTACCTGGAGCTCATCCGAGGTATGGGTGATGCTCAATCCTGGGCACATGTAGAGACGCAACTCAAAGCAATCAGTCGGAGAGCCGGTCAAATCTGGACAGAGCTCCTGCAAACTTCCGACCCAACGTATGAGGAGCACTTTGAGGAAGCGGAACTGTACAGTTTGCAATTGTTATGGCAGCAGGGATGATAGCTCTTATAAAAAAGCCTCTGTCCAGGCAAAGGCGTTGCGCAACGCTGGAATGAGCTCTTCATGCTTAACAAGCAGCCCTTTAATGGGCAAGAAGAGTTCTAGCGCCTCTTCTCGCGTCTCAGCTTTACCCCAGGCTTGTCTAATCAAGCGAATCAATCGCTGCTGCTCGTCTGCATTGAACAACTCCTCCCCCAATTTCTGGATCGCTCGCGTTTTCTGGCGACGATCTCGAATTTTCTCTATGGCTTCCTCAGCCCATTCCCATTGCTGTTCGAGGGCAAATCGACCGCTCAAGAGCCTCATCAGCCTGTCCCGATGGATCACATTATGCATTTTTTCAATGACACGCAGCGCCAATTCCCACCGCTGCTCTTTGATAAAGAGTTCTTTTGCCTGCAAAACCACTTTTTCCTGTTTCTCGGATGAGGTGATAGACGCGACCAATCGCAGGGCACGCTCCTCCTGTTTTATCTTAATAAGAATGAGCAGAAACTCTTCCTGCGTCTTTTTAAGCTCTTCCTGCTCAAAAATGGGCTTCAATAGCTGCTCGATACGCTGCCACACGCTCTCAGGCAACTCGGATACGCTGTGAGAAACCACCGGTGAATAGAGCGGGACCACGAATTTTTGAAAGTAGGATCTGGCCTTATTCCATCGCTGCGACTGCAATAAACGTTCACCGAGCTGCATCGTTATCAATATCTGTTCATATTCCGGCAAGCTTTGCATGAGTTGCTGTACTCGACTGACCTGCTCCGTCGTTATCTGCTCGCCTTCGAGGATCGCCCGCAACTCATCGGCTGCTATTTGAGGGCTCGCCAATACAGCTTGCGGTGTAATGGGGACCGACGGCGCTTCCTGTAATAATCCCTTTGTCGATTCCATTGCCGCAAAATAAGGGGAATATAAGCAGGCACACAATAAACTTTGCTGCAAGGCTTTTAGTGTCGCGTCCTCAGATAGCGCCAGCAAGCTTTCAGGAATGGCAACAATGGGAGCTTCAAGGGGCGTTGTCAGCCATTGCTGTATAGACGCCCGTAATTGCGTATTTTGACCTGCGAAGATGAGCAGAAGAAGCCCGATATGTTTTTGTCTACTGTCCTCAAGCGCCTCAAGAGTCTGAAAGTTGGTTAATCGCTCTTCGGTCGTCTGGAAACTCAGAAGATGTTGTAAGGCGAGCCGTTTCTTTTCAGGTATGATCGATAGGACTGTCTCCGTCAGTTCCGGCAGTTGCCAGAGCTGACAGGTATGTGCGAGAAAATCAATGTTCCTTAGATTGACGATAGGGGTAACGTTATGAGGAGGCAATATTCTGGCAGCTTTCGCCAATAGTTCAGCGACCTGCTGATAAATTCCTGGAATGGCCTCTTCCCAAGTCGTATGCTCCTCAAATAGCACCTGTACCGCCTGCGCGTGCGATCTCTCCATAGAGAGCAGAAGAGCTAAGGTAAGTAGAGCTTGCCTTTTTTGCAGGCGGGGTAACGGAGCAAGCAGCTTTTTCATCATCTCATACTGAGCCAGATGCAGGAGCATGAGCAGCGAGAAATAGCGACACTGCAAATTCCCTGTCTGAGCTTCCCAGGCGAGCAGAAGCCGATGAGCAAGCTCAAAATTCTCATTTAATATACATACGTCAACGACGGTGAGGCGCTGTGCCATTTGCAGGTTCAAGGTTTCCTGAGTCAAGTGGGCAAAAGTTTTTTCCTCATTCTCCTGAGCCAATGGGTCGGCTGCTTTTTCAAGAGATGGGTCCAACGTTTCTTCTCGCCGCCGGGTGATAAACAGGCCGGCTGCTAGCATCCTCGCTCTTTTCCTTTTCCTCCTGAGAGCTCTTCTACTGAGCCCTTCTTTATTCTGTAACGTTAAGGGCTGCTCACCCTGCTCGCCGGTTTTGTTGCCAGGTACAGCATCAGAAGATGTCAGGCTCAAAGAAACCGTATCTTCTCCTTGAGTCTGCATACCATCTCTCTTCTCATGTGCGTTCACTTCTTGCATGATTATAGCCACTCATCCTTATGACACTGCTATGGGCTCTATTGTACCCGGCCCTGGTTGTTCAGGATGTTGCTGGTCAACTACTGCTGTTTCTGTGCTATTCGCCTTTTTCTTTCTACGTCCTCCACGTCTGCCGCGACTTCTTCGCTTTTTTTCCTGGGGCTGAGGTTGCGGCTGAAGTAGCGCTGGCACGACAGGCTTAACGGTTCGCCGCTTCTTTTTCCTGGTTGGAGTTGTGCTCTGCATGACCACAGTGGCAAACTCTTCCGTCGGCTGCACAGGTTGATCCTGTGAGCCCGCTTCTTGCTGCGTGAGCAAGATATCCTGTTGTTCTAAAATCTCGTGCCAGATGTTCTCTGCGTGCTCCCATGCTCTGGCTCGCACCATGCCTATCGCCAGCTCTGCATAGATGTGCAAACGCTCACTGATGCCAGGCACAGAGAGCAGGAGGGACTCTTCAGCATCCATCCAGACCAGTTCGGCCTGCTTACGCTTTTCGCTTTTCCAGAATAAAGAACCCAGTTCGGCCAAAGCTCTCGTTTTAAAAAGTGGATTCTGAATCTCATCAATAATTTTACGAGCCTCTTCTCCTTCTTGAGCATTGATCAACGCACTGGAAAGGGCACGTAATGCGGCATCTCTTTCACTCCGAGTTTGTAACTGTAGCAAGCATTCTTTCGCCGCTGCCCAGGCTTGCTGCGCATAGTGCGGCTGTTGGGCCAGCATAAACGATTCGCCCAGCTTGCTGAGTGCTGAAATCTTCTCGTTTTTCAGCTCAATCAGGCTGATGATGGCATAGGCAGCATACCAATCGCGCGCTTGCGCCATGAAACGAGCGAGCGCACAACGGGCATCATCTTTTTCTTTTGGCTCAGAGATAACATTTACCAATGCTCTCGCTTTAGACCATACCTGTTCGGCCTCTTCTACTTGCTGCGCCTGAGACCTGACAACCGCTAACCTCCCCAACGCCTGTATTTTTTCAATGGTCCCCTGAATGTTTTCCACACGCTGCTCAGCCTGCTCCCACATCTTTGCCTGCGCCAGCAGATGGACGAGATGGATCTGTTGCAGATCTTTCAGCATCTGGTCCTGCGTATCTTCAATGATTGCTGCCATTTCCTGAATGACCGGGGCAACTGGCTGTTCTTCACCTTCTACTTTGAGTCTGGCTTCCCCTATGGCCTGGAGCACTTCGATTTTTCTACTGTTGTCTTGAATCTCCTCAAGAATACGCTGGAGCATCTCCAATTCACAGGCTTTAGCCAGCATACCTGCCAATCCCTGGAGCAGCATAGAACGAATTGCGTTCGAGGTAACGTTTTTTGAAAGCTCAATAAAATGTGTGATTCTTTCACCAACAGGCTCATTATCATAATCGGTCCGCTGCTTTGAGGTCTCTGCTGCTGATAAGATTGCCAATGCTTTGCGATGGACATGCTGTTCCTGCATGGTTCCCAATAAAGCTTCAACGCGGCTCCATTGGATGGCGGCCTTCTCGGGCTGCTGCTCTCGTGCATACTCTATCCCCAGTTCACACAGGGCTTTGATCTTGAGCGGGATGCTCAGACGATCAAGATGTCGTTCCGCTTCCGTCCATTGATGCTCCCGAATAAGCTCCTGTATTAAGGTATACCAGGAAGAAATCTCAAGGTTGGGATCGCCTAGCTTCTCAATGTTACTATATGCTTGCTCCCAGAGGTGCAACTTTGCCTGCTTTGTGGCTAAAATATACCTTGCCTCCGCCACAACATTCTTTTCCAGCCCGGTCAATATATCCTCCGCCTCTTGCCAGCAGAGTTTTTCGGCCAGATGCTCAATAATCTGTTTCACGATGCTCTGCTGGAGACGGCTGTTTCTTGTATTAACGGGGATCTGCTGACGCAGCAGATCCAATTGCTGATGTTTAATCAGCCCTTGTAGATAGAGGTCACGCACTTTTTCTCGTGATTTCCTATCTTTGATCCTCTTTTGAAGAGCGTCTGCAAGTTGAGGCCATTTTTTCTGCTTCGCCCATAGACGATACCGTAACATCCACCATTCGGATTTTTTTACATCATCATCAATCTGTTGTAACACTTTTTGCACAGCTTCTTTAGCAACAAGATCCTCTAATACCTCCACCAGAGTAAAGCGCATCTCCACGCGCTCTTTCA
Organism: Ktedonosporobacter sp.; assembly: GCA_035293765.1. Lineage (GTDB taxonomy): Bacteria > Chloroflexota > Ktedonobacteria > Ktedonobacterales > Ktedonobacteraceae > DASRHT01. The sequence goes on along the minus strand of DATGMF010000056.1, from coordinate 183,768 downwards.
CTGAAGATAACGTCTGAATATGCTGCTCCAGACTCTCCAGTGTTGTTTGCGCCTGTAATCTGCTGGCCTCATCCTCCCTGCTGGCGAGAGCTTTGATAAATTTACATAATCCCATAACGTAATACGGAGTACCATGTGCCTGGCTGATGGCTTTATAAGCATCATCAAACTGGCTTTTATCAATATATTGCAATGCCATGTTGTAGTATAGCTGGGCGCGCTTGTTTTCGTCGTTAAATAGAGCAATATAGCAGAATGCCTGTTCAAACTGCTGTCGATTGATGAGCGTTTCACAGACGCAGTAGATCAGGTGCTCCTGCTTAGCCACATCATCGATAAGCTTGAAGATGGCCTCAACCCTCTCAGGATGTTGTATGTTTGCCAGGAGCTGACCCAAGCGTTGCCGGGCCAGTTGTTGCTCACTCTCGTCTTCTATGCCAGTAATCACATCAACTATTTTATGCAGCAGGCGATCCTGTTCTTCATCATCGGTAGTAAACTCTGCTATGGATACTAACGCTTCTACTTTGTTTAATGCCTGAGTAATGAGATCCACCAATCCATAGAAACGATCTTGCGGCAGATGCAGCATCATTGCCAGGCGAAACGCTTCCGCGGGATACTGATCAGCTTTACTAACCAGGCTGCAATAGAGCAACGAGTAGCGCCAGAGGCGTGGCAGGCGTTCGACACTCTCCTGCTCATCGTAATTGTTTGACAGGAGAGCCTGTCGTCCCAGGTCGAGGTCCAGGATGTAAGAACGCATGCTCGGGTCATATTTCAGTTTTGCTCTTCCATATGATTCTTCGGTCAATATGTTATGTAGTTCTCTCCTGTAACGCGGCCCACTTTCATAGAGGTGCAGAATGTAATATTTGCGGGCATACAAACGGCGCTCCTGCTCAATATCGTCATACTTCTCGTTCTGCCAAATGATCTCCAGGCCCTCCCGGGCGCAGCATTCCGCCATAAAACGATGACATTCCTCTACCGGCAGATAAAAGCGATTATCTGTGCCATCATGCAAGGTACTGCTGCCGAGAAAATCGATAAAAGACTGATGGAAAAGGCGAAAGCGAGCGTTATCTTTTTGCTCGCCATCATCGGTGCATTCAATAAAATGTTGAAGGTTGCGATAATAGCTCTTCACCTTCATCTTGCTTTTCCCTGTAAAAGCCATCAACTGGGTCAGGGTCATATGCTCTTGCGCGACGCTCAAAATCTGCATAAAGGGAGCATACTCTTCATCCCAGCGGCTATCATCGTTTGGCGGAATAATACGCTGTAAATAGGTAAAATACAGCTTATCCAGACCGACCGGCAGATCTTTCAACGATTTGAGCGATTGCTGGCCTCGCGCGATGGCATTGAGCAGGTAGAGGACATAGAGAAAGTTGCCTGAAGCTTTCTGAGTGATTGTTTCGTACTGCACCTTTTTTTGTTTTTGCTCATATTTTGCAATGCGATCACTGAGTGCAGCTTCGTTGGTAAAGCGGTGTGCCACATACTCATAAATATCGTCATGATTATGCTTATCATAATTCTGCGCCGAAAAATAAAAGACGTTTACCTCTGATAGGAGACTTTTTACCCTGGTGTTGTCGCTACGAGTGGTGCAGATGAAACGCACATTTTGGGGCAGGTCGTTGACACGGGCGAGCAACGAGACGATATTAATGCGACCGCTATAAAGAGCAGCTTCATCCAACCCATCGACGAGGAAGAGGATCTGTTTGGCAGGATCGGCCTGCACCAGGGCGGGCAAGGGTTCGAGGATCGAAAACTGGAAAGCATCCTCAGGATTGGTCATTCTATCCATATAGATGCTCAATTGCTTGATAACAATACCAGTGGGTGAGCCGATGCCTACGTCCTGGTTCACATTAAAATAGACCCCTGCTTTCTCTACCAGCGGGGGGATATATGCTTCATAGCGCGCCGATAATTGAGCCATCAGGGAGGCGCTGAAGTTGTTTGGCAGAATGTCTCTTCTATCTCTATGAGCCGAGCAAAAGTAGATCGCACTGAGGAAGTTTTTTTGGAGATGCGTGGTTGAAGCAGGTGGTTGGGCATCCCCCAGCGAGAATTGCGCCAGACGGCTGGCTAAAGCGGTTTTTCCGCTTCCTGGCTCACCCTCCAGCAGAAAGATGCGGGCAGCATTGGGATCTGCCAGCCAGCGGTCGATCTCCTGAAAAACCCATTCGCGGCCTGTGAAATTGCGCGTATTTTCCTGAATATAGTTGCGAATATCCTGTTCTATGGCCTGAGTATCTATCGTCATCTGCTTGTAATTCGTGTATTTCCCGATTTATATCCTTACACAGTAATAAAATATAAATTTTGTGACTAAGAGTGTGCTGTGATGATATACAGTTTTGATGATATATGGTAAAGTATTTTCTGTCAAACATACCTATTTTTGAGATTACAATTATCCTATCCTGATGTTTCTATTGTCAAGTGCCTGTTTGTACGCTGCTGCCGCAAAACCCCATCCTTGCGAGCAGATTTCGCGTGTCTCTCTTTCACAGTAAATGAATGCAGGGAATGTTGAGCAGCAACCATGAGGTTGATGACGGCCACATGGTTGCTGCCAGGAATGGTCTAAAGAAAGGACTATGGCACCTTTCTCTGCATATTGTCTCATTTTAGAGGCCAGCTTCTGCCTTTAGGCTGGCATGCAGTTCGCGCATCTGCCAGACATAACTATCCTCCAGGCTGGGTTCCGCTGGCCGGGCAACTGCTCCTTGAATATGGACAATCGCTTCGGGATCGCCAACCACGCGATACTGGATGGACGAACCCAGATTGAGCGTGGATACGACAGTGAAATTCCCCTGCGGCTTGGCCCCTTGCGTCGTCACTGTCCAGACCTTGCCACCGGTTTCACGGGCCAGATCAACCGTGGTGCCCTGGAAAACGACTATGCCACTTTTCATGATCGCCAGGTTATGACAGGTCTGGGCAATATCCTCGACGATATGCGTAGAGAGCAGCACAGTGCGGTTGCCACCTAGTTCGGAGAGCAGGTTGCGAAAACGAATGCGCTCCTCGGGATCGAGTCCTGCCGTTGGTTCGTCCACGATCAGCAGGCGAGGATCGTTGAGCAATGCCTGAGCGATGCCTACACGGCGCTTCATGCCGCCAGAAAAGGTTTTTAGTTTACGCTGCGCCACATCGCTGAGTCCTACTGTTTCGAGCAGCTCCCCAACGCGTTTTTTGCGCATGTTGCGGTCATCCAGCCCTTTGAGGATGCCGATGTAATCGAGAAACTCGCGCGCGCTCAAGTCAGGATACATCCCCAGTTCTTGCGGTAAATATCCCAGGATACGTTTGATGTGCGTCCGTCCGCTCTCCGTATTGCCATTCCATTCACCGACCTTGATTGTTCCAGCCGTCGGGCGCAAGATTCCAGCTAAAATGCGCATCAGCGTCGTCTTGCCCGCTCCATTGGGTCCCAACAGGCCAAACATACCGTTCTCAATTGTTAAATTAATCCCTTTAAGCGCCTGAACGCCCCCACGATAGGTTTTGGTGAGATCATCAATCACTACTTTCATTGCCTCAAACTCCTTATAATTAAGAAAAATCTGTCCTTAAAAAAATGGAGCATGCACGCGGCCAAGCATTATTGGCGTGCTTGCTGCCAGCGTATGACATAATAGAGCACAAACAGCACCAGAGCGGCTATGCCCAGCAGCAACAGCATACTTGCACTGGCAGTCATAGGGGTAGCAGGAAAAAATTCTTGCTCCCAGCCATAGAAGCCGCTGGCGATAAATTTCCCGTCCGGCGTAAGAATGGTATTGCTGAGTGTAGGGATGCCATTGCGAACTCCAAGATCATTACCCCAGAACCAGTAGCCGATAAAGCAAAACTGATACAGTGGTACCCACATAATCAGCGGACAGGCCAATGAGAAGGCGCTGACAAACAGCAGACCCGGGAGACAGATCGTGACGAAGGTCAGGAGCGCGACCGGCAAGACGAGCAGATTATGCGTGAAAAAGATGATCACGCCAACTCCCAGCAGGTAGAAGATAAAAAAAGGCACAAGCGTTGCCAGCGTACTCCCGGCATACTTGCCCAGGAGACGCGCACTCAGCCCACTCGGCAGGGTAGTGAATAGCTCATCCACTTTGGTCCGGCGGTCACGGACCAGGCGATCAGCCAGTAAACAACCAAAGCCAAGCGGCAAAAACGCATCGATAGTTCTGGACCAATAGGCCAGACCATAGGCCAGCGGGTGGGAACCCAGTATGATGGCCTTCAGCCCTGTAACGTCGGGGCGCCGAAGAAAGATCGTGACCACAAAGGCCGCCAGGAACAGGAATGTGATCCAGACGGAGCGGCGGCGGATCTGCATTAGAAACTCATAGCGTACAGCGCCATAAAACACAGTATATTGATTCATCATTCGACAGTCGTCCCTTTCAACATCCGTTCGGTCTGCCGCAAGAGTAGCCAACCGAGCACGAGTAGCACAACGGCTGTGCCGATCAGTTCAAAACGGGTGGTCAGCCAGTAGGTGTCAAAAAAGCTCAGCACGGCGCTCGGCGGACCATCTGATATACCAAAGAAAAGCAGCGTTGTGGGAAAAAGTAACGTCGGCCTGAGCCAGTCATTCAGGGCAATCAGATCCTTAAAGACGATTTCGATCACCCAGATACCACCGAGCAAAGCGACATTCCCCGTCCAGCCTTGCATGATGAGCGCAAAGCAGAAGCCGACCGCGATACACCACAAGAGCGGAGCAAACCATATCCCTTGCCGAATCAGCAGCAACTGAAAGGGAGAAAACAGTATTTGTTCCTGGGGTGGCATATAAAGCAAGTTGAAGACAGGCAAGAGATTGATAAAGAGCAGGGCAATACATCCTATAGAGAGCAGCACCAGGGTCAGGCGCAACATGCCGGTCAAGTGATATTTGCGCGGCACCGTCAAATGGAGCTCCAGTGCTGAATCCTGAGTAATCACTGCACCAACCACCACGCCCCCAACAAGCGGTAAGAGCATCTCCGGCACCGCCATTAAGAAGCGTTTCGGATCAGTTTTTAGAGCGAACAATAAGAAGGCGAAGGGAATTGCGCCCACCACTATCAGTAAAGGCGTCAAGGTGGCCCAACGACCCATAATTTTGAGTTCATAATAGAGGCGATCCAGTATCAAGAGAGCATCTCCTTTTTTCTTCATAACAGCTACAATGCTGCCAGGCGTGGCTGTCGGGGCGCGTAGAAGGCTGCTATGATAAGCAATGCGATGGACAGTATGAGCAAGATAGGGCTGGTTTGCCAGTTCTGCGAGATCACGAAATCGAATGTGAGCCAGCGCTGCTGGCTGTGAAACACTACTGTTTGCGAAAGCTCGACGATAAGAGCCGCATATGTAGCAAGCCATGAGCCCATGAGCAGTGAAAGCGTCAGCGTCAACGACGAGAGCAACACCAGAGGCCCTAACCAGAGTTGTATCGTCGTCCAGAAGCCCCCGCCATCCAATAATGCCACCATCGACGAGGCACCGGCTGCCAGCAAGATATTGTATCCAACGACCAGCAGAAAGCGACTGAACATTACCACACGAATGGAGGTTGGGGTTGCAAGCGTCAATTCGAACGCACTATCATGCTCCCCCCCAAAGATAAACGCAGTGCCAGTAGCGGCAGCGACCGTTGTCAACAACGCCAGGAACAGACTCGCACTATGAGCGTCTCCTTTGAATAGAAAAGGAACGGGCAAGTACAGGATGCCCCATACGAGCAAGAGCAGCAACGTACTCATCCAGATACTTTTGGGCATCAGCGTTACCTGCCGCGAGAAGATCAGATAATAGCGCCTCATCACGCGGGGCCACGTCGAACATGGTTGCGCAGCTTCTCCCGGCGATACCGCGTCAAGTATAGCCACCTGGGGAGCAGCCTCAGAAGGTGAGGTAGAGCTATTGAGCGCAAATGTAGCGGCATCACGCACGTTGCTATGAGAATCATGCTGAGCAGCGAGAAGCAGCGCTTTGATTGGATCAGGTCCGTGATTGCCCAATTCGACGAGAGTCAGGATGACCATTTCGCGTACCTCCCAGGCAGGATCTTGCATGGAGCGCAACAATATATCGAGCGGCGCGTGCTCTCCCAGGCGTCCCAGCGCGTGGACGGCTGCGGCACGAACAAGGCGATGCTCGTCGTTCAATGCCTTCAGCAGCAGATCACGCGCAGACAGCTTATCCGCGCCTCCCAGTGCATGCACAGCGGCGGCGCGGATCTCCCATTGTGGATGCTGAAGGGCGACCATATGCTCCTGTTCAGGTATGCGAGCAGAAAGATAGCTTTTACGTTGCTCCAGACGGTTCATCACGTTAGTAAGAAGAGAGGGCGGCGCTTGTTCAGATGACTTCAGGACCTCTTGCTTCTGGATCTCATGATGCTCCATGACGATATTCCCTCTTTGCTATTTCTGGCGTATTGAGCTGTGCGCGCAATAGCCGAATACCCCGCGAGATGGTGGATTTGACGGTTCCCAAAGGTTGATCAAGCAACTCGGCAATCTCCTGGTAGGGGAGATGTTCAAAGAAATAACAGGTAATGGCAATACGATAGCGTTCCGGCAGTTGAGCCACCAGCATTTCGAGTTCCTGACGCTGCTCCTGGTGTTCAAACAACAACTCTGGACGCGCTTCCTCTTCGCCTTCCATCTCCCATACAGGGCTGTTGTCCAGGGGCACCAGTTGCAGGCGCGAGCCACGGGCATGATGGGTATAGACGTTGAGCGTCACACGATACAACCACGCTTGCAGCTTGAGCGCCTGGATACGTTGCGGCGAGTAGTTCTCCAGCGAAACATAGGCGCTGACAAATGCTTCCTGGACAATATCTTCCGCATCCTGCACACTTCCCGTCAGGCGGCGCGCGAAGGCGAAGAGGCGGTGCTGATAGCACAGAACCACCTGCTTGAAGTGTCGATGCAGGTCTGTTGCCAGCAAGAGCAACAGGACCTGCTCCCCTTGATCCATAGCGTCACCTTCCTACAAAAAGAAAAGAAAGATTCTCCTTACCCGTTTACGTTCGCCAATCCCGGCGAGTGCAGGCGGTAGAGAGAGGCATTCTATCAAATAGATACCAGAAAGTGTGTATCTAGTTGCAAAGGACTCGTGGTGAGAACCGTCGTAAGTTGAGGGAAAACACAAAAAGAAAAACGTCTAAAATGGCATCAGTAGCCACTTTAGACGTTGAGGAACAAAAAGTTAGAGCCGGTGAAGGGATTCGAACCCCCGGCCGGCGGTTTACAAAACCGCTGCTCTACCCCTGAGCTACACCGGCTTGATGGTTATCCCGCTGACCTTGCTTGATAACCCATCTGACGAAGCAAATTATACTCTTAAACTGGCATCACAGTCAAGCCCTTTTCCGTACAACCGCCTCTCTTTAACAGACCCGGTTCTGTTAGCTGATAATGTTGAACGAGGCTTGACAGGGAAATATCTGAACTGCTATGCTTTTGATGATGAGATAGCGGAATGATATAGCAAGTGGCGTATAAAAGCTTGAATATATAAGCAACTGCATATTGGTAAGATAGCTCTCCCTCCAGACGAAAGATATTACGATGATAAACGGCATGTTTCACAGACCGGCTCGCAGCTATCCCGACCCTTTGCCCCAGGAGGAGGTCGTTATTGCTGGCCCTCCTCCGCTGCAACTTCAACAGCAATCGGGAGCGTGGCTTCAATATCTGCTTCCCGCGATCAGTAGCCTGGGATCGGTGCTGTTTTTTATTGCTGAACCCTCCGCACTACATAATCCCATCACGCTGATCGCCATCGGCAGCATAGTGGTGACTTCGGTCCTCGTAGGTGTGCTTACGCGGGTGATACAATCGCGTAGCGCGAAAAAAATGCTCAAGGTACAGCATAATAAGTATCGGGCCTACCTGGATGACCGCAAGAAGATGCTGGAGATGACAGTACAACAACAGCGCGCCACGGCTGAACGGCTCCATCCTCCGCTCGAACAATTACAGGCGCGCGTGCGCTTACAAGAGTATCTCTGGGAACGCCGCTTAAACGATAACGATTTTTTAACGGTGCGCGCCGGGACCGGTACAGTGCCGCTCTGCTGTCCGCTTCGTCTGGACCTCGGCTCTAATATCTATGTTGACTATAATGCCGATGTGCTGAATGAAGCTCGCAGCCTTGAGGCGACATATGCCCAGGTGAGCATGATGCCGGTGGTTATATCTTTGCGCTCGTTTGGCGCGCTCTCCATCTGTGGCAGATCTGTCCAGACACGTACTTTGCTGCGCTCCATCCTCTGTCATACCGTGGTTCACCATGCCCCCGAAGATGTACGCATTCTGAGCTATTTTCCTATTGAAGCCACGGCTGAATGGTCATGGCTTAAATGGCTGCCACATACCAGGAGGTTGCGCCGGATCAAAAAAGAGAAGTCGGATGCACCCGAAATCCTCAATATGCTGGCTAATAGCGTGGAGGATTTCCGGCTGATGCTTGAAAGCCAGGTGTTGCCCGAGCTGGAACGACGCCGCAAATTGGGGAATGATTGGCACGATAATAGAGCCATCGAGATGACCCGTCCCCATTTTATTGTAATTATCGATGGCTTCACGCCTCAAAACCCCGTCGCTCAAATCCCTATTATTGAAGAGTTGCTCCATGCCTCTTCGCCCGGCGTCTCCGTCATCTGTCTGATCAATCAGCGCCTCCAGGAGCCGTCTATTCTGCAAGCCCGCATAGAGATTGCAGCATTGGGCAGCTTCACAATTGAGGAGACGATCCCGGGTGGGCGTCGAGTGCAGGATGTGCAGATCGATCCCGCCGATATTGCCACTTGCGAAAAGCTTGCCCGCACCATGTCACCTCTAAAGCTCAATGAGAAAGGCACACAGAGCGACCTCTCTCAGGATATTCGCCTGCTCGACCTGTTGGACGTTCATTTTGCCGATCAGATCTCTATTCGTGCGACCTGGCAAGCTCGCTCTCTACCCGATATTCTGCACGTTCCCATCGGCATCAACGCCAATGGCGAGCCATTGGTGATTGATTTAAAGGAGGCCGCGCATGGCGGCATGGGACCGCATGGACTGGTCGTGGGCGCGACAGGTTCGGGCAAAAGTGAATTGCTGCGTACTATGGTAACCAGCCTGGCAATCACGCACTCGCCCGAACTGCTTAATTTCGTGCTGGTCGATTTCAAAGGCGGCGCTTCCTTTGCCGATCTGGCCGCGCTCCCCCATGTTGCGGGCATGATCACCAACCTTTCCGACGACCTTTCCCTGGTTGACCGCTTTTACGCGGCTTTGAGCGGCGAGCAGGAAAGACGGCAACGCATGTTGCGCGAAGGCGGGAACCTGGATAATATCAGGCAGTATCAGGCAAAGTACCAGCTCACGCCAGGGATGGAGCCGCTGCCGTACCTGTTGATTATCGTTGACGAGTTTGCGGAGCTGCTCGCAAGCCGCCCCGAATTCCTTGATCTCTTCATCGGTATCGGGCGCATAGGTAGAAGTATCGGCATGCATCTGCTCTTTGCGACTCAACGCCTGGAGGAAGGCAGGCTGAAAGGGTTGGCGGGCCACTTGCGCTATCGTATCTGCTTGCGCACCTTTAGCGCGGCTGAAAGCTCGACGATGCTGGATACGCCCGATGCTTTTTACCTGCCCTCGTTCCCTGGCGTTGGCTACTTCAAAGTGGATACCAGCATCTACGAGATGTTCAAAACGGCATTGATCACCAACCCTTACATTTCTTCATCAACAGACTATGCCGATACGACTCCCCTTATGCGCGAGTACACCGCGACCGGTCGGCTGATCGAGCTGGACACCAACATTTTCGATGCCCCTACCGTCGTGGTGTCGCGGGAGAGCAGCAACGAGCAGCCGACAGATATGGATGTGATTATCTCATCGCTCGTCGCTCAGACGCAGGCAGCCCGCTACTCCCCAACTCACCAGGTATGGCTACCACCTCTGCCTGCGGCTCTGAAACTCGGTTCGGTTTTACATCTCAATGATTTGCATGCCTGGAGTGACAAATTCTGGCGCACCAGAGTGTCCGGCAACGAACTACGCGTTCCGGTCGGCCTGCTGGATATCCCGTTACAGCAGGCGCAGGCGGCGATGGAGCTTGATTTTTCCGGTACGGGCGGACATCTTGCGCTGGTAGGCGCTCCACAATCGGGGAAAAGCACATTCTTGCGTACGTTAGTGACCTCATTTTTGCTCACCCATTCCCCGCAAGAAGTGCAGCTTTACTGCATTGATCTGGGTGGCGGACTCCTGCGCGTGTTTGAAGATGCGCCGCATGTTGGCGCTGTTTGTGGCAAGTCCGAGCGCGATAAAGTGCGCCGGGTCGTGCGGCAAATGCGCAAAGTGATTGAAGAGCGAGAGTTTCTTTTCCGCAATCACGGCATTGACAGCATGACCACATTCCGGGCGCGCCGCAGAGCGGGCGAGCTGGCGGACGTTCCCTTTGGCGATGTGTTTCTGATCATCGACAACTTTGCCCAGTTTTTCCAGGAATTCGACCAGCTTGAGCCAGAGATTACCGAAATCGTAGCTGGCGGACTGACCTATGGGGTACATCTGATCATCGCCACCAACCGCTGGGCAGAGATCCGCACAAAATTGCGTGATAATATCGGCACGCGCCTGGAATTGCGCCTCAACGATCCGCTCGATTCGGAATTTGGCAAAGCGGTGGCCTCAACCATCCCGGTGGGCATCCCTGGACGGGGCATCAACAAAAGCAAGCTCCAGTTCCAGACCGCTTTGCCTATCATCGATAGCTCCGAGCAGTACAATCTTTCCGTTCAGGAGGCATTGGAAGCGTTAGTGCGCCAGATCCGTCTCTCCTGGAAAGGGAATCCGGCGCCGCCCATTCGTATGCTGCCCGCTCTGGTGCGCTGGGAAGATCTGCCCGCGCCCGCGAAAAATCAACCGCCGGGCGTCCCTGTTGGGCTGGAGGAGTTCCGGCTCGATCCCTTGTACATCGACCTGATCGGCGGCGGGCCGCATTTTATCGTGCTAGGCGATATGGAAGCGGGCAAAACCACGCTGCTGCGCACCTGGATGCGCGGCATAGAGCAGCGTTACGACCCGCAAGAAGCCTCGTTCGCCATTATCGATTTTCGCAAAATGCTGCTCGATTTCACCGAGAGCAAGCACCTGCTGACGTACGCTTATAATGCGCCGACGCTTACCGCCTGCGTTGGAAACTTCAAAGCCGACATGGAGAAACGCGTGCAGGCCAATGCCGACGTGCCATTGGGCAAGTTGCGCAGCCCCCAGCGGTGGAGCGGTCGTCATTACTTCCTGTTCGTCGATGACTATGAATCGCTCACCACCGCCAGTTCAAGCCCTTTGAATCCGTTGGGCGAGTACTTGCTGGCTGGTCGTGACATTGGTTTTCACCTGGTGCTGACGCGTCGCGTCGGGGGAGTTGGGCGAGCCTCCTTTGAACCCATCTTCCAGCGCCTGCGTGAAATGGGCACCTCAGCCATTATCCTGAGCGGCGACCCGCAGGAGGGCAAGATTCTCTATGGGCAAGCGGCTGGCGTGCTGCCGCCCGGGCGCGGCTACTTCGTGCAGCAGAAATTCCCCTCGACGCTGATCCAGGTGGCCTTGTCGGAACCGGAGCTTGCGAGTTGAGCATATTGAATATGTTCGTAATTACTTAGGTCTGTCGATAAAATTGACATCCAGCATGAGAAGCGATTTGTCTAAAGTACGGTGTCAAAGAGAATGTGGAAGGATGCGATTTTCTGTATCCTCTCGTTGATGGGCTTTTGTACTGAATGTAGTTAGTTTCTTTCCTAGATTAGTCATATTAATTTTCACCTTCGATGAGAGGTAATTGGGAGAGTAACGTTCCTTTCTTTGTATTTACCACATTTCCCTCGAAAGGTTTGTCAGTTGTAATTGCTATTTCAGTATCAATACGCTGAGCCAATACTAAAGGGCTGAGAGGCTCATCTAATATCCTTGTTACCTGACCATACATCGATGGGAATAAATCTCTATGTATGCGAAACTTCGTTCCATGATTATGTCCACGTCGGCCACGGCCTGATCTCGCATCAAAGTCTATTTTCATAGTGCCTGCTCGTAGTGCGTTAAGAAAATGGTCGAAATCGAATGTTTGTAACATTATGATACCGTTATACCAGAAGTATTCGACTCCCTCTTGTATCTTTGAGTCAGCCAGAATATAAAATAGGTTCTTTAGCTTTGTACCAGCTTTATGCTCTAAGTCATTAAAGCCCCAATAAGGCTGAGGGTCTAATTCCCCTAGCCCAACGCGCTCTTCAACAGTCCGAAGCCACTCCTGTTGATTCTCTCCTACTTGCGCAGCATTAAACGAGATAGCAACTCTTCCAATAGTATCGTCAACAATGACACGAAAACCTCGATCATTAGACGGTGCAGTACCAATAGTTAAACGAAAGCTCTTTTCATGCTCAGAATCTCTAAGCGGCCAACCATATTTAGGTAATAAAAGACGTGGAATCAGACGCATTGCTCTAGGAGAGGGGTCCATATGAAAGAGCGTTAGTAACGAAGTGCCTCTTCTTTGGCCTTTAATCTCCCATTCAGCTGCATTTGGAAGAGGAAGATTGTTTTCGGGGATACCAAGAAGCCTTTCAAGTGCGTTTCCAACAGCCCCATCATTTCCTGGTTTTTTGTGACTACGAACCCAACCGCTATTACAAATATTTTTCAACTCTGCGATAAGACTTTCCTTTGTAAATACCTTCATCCTGTAACTCCGCTCTTAACTCGTATTCTTATGTGCGTCCAGACTAGTATTAAATAGTACCAAAAGTCAAGATTGTTACTCGAACATTGTGTCTAACGTGCCTATTGTATTGGAGGGGCTTTATCTGTTAATCTATGTTGAGGCAGGACGTTTTTTTCCAAAAAATAGTGTTGCTTATTTACATTCTGTCCCTAGAGATATTTATTTAATGGGGAGGTCAATGTGGTATTACAACGAACAGGTCACGAAGCAGATATTATTGTTGGTGATCAAATGGAGGAAGATACTCTGGCGGATGCCTTACTTACAGATAGAGACAAATTTCCTGAAGAGGGCAAATCAAAAAAACTAGATATCGGCTCAAATCGAACATGCGACTGTGGACCTTCCCATATAAATTGTCTTACAGCAAAGGAATGGATAAAATGCCAGCTGGGCGTATGGCAATTTTCTTATGAAGGGCGTGACATTAGAGATAAGGCAAAGCACCCTGCCACTTATCCCATATCGCTAGCTCGTAAATGCATTGAACTTTTCTCGCATCAGGGAGAGTTAGTTGTAGATCCATTTACGGGCAGCGGAACTACGCTTCTTGCCGCTCGCGATACAGGTAGAAACGCTGTAGGCTTTGATATCCACCCTGATTACATCGCATTAACGCAGGAACGACTGATGCAAGAGACGCTTTTTAGCACCACTCGACAGATATCTGTGCTTGACGATGCTAGAAATGCCGCACAATATCTCGAAGAAGAAAGTATCACTTGTGTCGTTACTTCACCCCCTTATGCAAATCTTCTTAATAGGGAGCGTCTGAATAAAAGCCGACGTGGTGTCGAACGAAAGAATGAACAGTATAAGAAAGTAGAGCAGTACAGTCAACGTCCCGAGGACTTAGGGACGCTTGATTTAGACGCTTATGCCGAGGCAATGGCTGAAATCTTTGGCGGGATGCTTCCTTTGCTGAAGAAGAAAGGACATTGTGTCATCAACGTTCCTGATATGTGGTGGGAGAACAAGCGAATAACTATACACGTTGCAGTTATTGAGGCATTACGTTCTGTCGGATATGAATTACGAAATACCATTATTTGGGACCGCACCAACATTGTAAATAACATCGGTATCTTCGGCTGGCCTAGTAACTATATCACGATGGGAACAACCTTTGAGTATTTGTTGGACTTCTGGCGACCACCAATAGCTAGCCATCAGACACGAGCAGGAGAAGTTATTTCAGACGAGGTAGGAGAGGATAAAACCCAAGAGACTCAGGAAAAAGCAAGTAAACCACGCCGGAGACGGAACCAAGAAAAGTAGTCTTCGACATGCAGAATCAAACAAGATAGCAAACTAGCTGTTTATATCTATGCTTCCCTTCGTATTGGCTTCAAGGATATAAACTACTTGCGAATTGACGTGACAACTGGTATGATTGTGTGTGTCAGGCGTGAAGTAAGTAAGGCGACGGTTATGATAGATAGAAAGACGGTTATAAGGACTCGAACCGTTGCCGATGCGATTGTAGCGTCTGCTCGCGGGGCTGTAGCTCAGTGGATAGAGCGTCGGTTTCCTAAACCGTGCGTCGGAGGTTCGAGTCCTCTCAGCCCCACTCCCCAGTACTATGTACATACCGCAAATACAAGCAAAAGGGCTAACCGGGGATATCTCGGTCAGCCCTTACGCTCTACGAAAGCTGGCGAATATCCTTCCTTGAGCAGCAACATCTCATCCTTACCTGCTCGCTACGAGGTCACCTTGAAGAAGAGCATCGTTGCCAGCAAAGTCGTGACGAGCAGCATGGGCCAGACGAGGAGGGAGAGCAACATGATGCCATTCTCGCGCTGCTCCACTTCTCGCAAAGAGCGACCGACAAGGACAAAGCCAGGAGCGGGACCCCTGAATTGCGTCACAATGATGGCGCTACGCACATCGGGCTGAGGTTGCCAGGTAATTCTATCTTCACCAGTCTGCCTCACATCATCAAAAACGCCAGAGGGAATGGTTGGAGTTTGACCGTTGAGTTGGGCCGAGGAGGCAACAGGATGGCCGTTGGCGTCGAAGATGATGATGTAGGGGGCTAAACTTTTGGCGATGTCAACTTTCTCCGCGGGCACAACCTGTTGAATCTGCTGCCCCGCTTCCAGCTTCGCGGCAATATCCTGGGCCATCTGAATCTGAGGATCGTTGGCGGACTGTCTGAGCACCTGTTGCCCCACAACATACGGCAGCCAGGCTATAGCGGTCGCTAAAATGGCAATGGGCAGCCAGTACCTGACAATAAATTTCAGCACAGATATATCCCTCCAACCAGTGTTCCATAGGGGCATCGGGCAACCGCAAGGAATTGCCCCTACAGCCCCTGCCCCGCTAGTAACATTTCAAAGGATTTAGGACTTCTCTTTGCAGCATAGTCGATATTGTCGCCTTTTGCCAGGTTTTGAGTGCCTATAATGGCGTCTTTGTGTGCCTTTCAGTCGTGATAAGAGGCTATCCTGCGCTGTGCTGGTCAGCTTGCTGGCGGTTCTGGCCGCCGGTCATCAACATGCCCAGTTCCTCTTCGGTCGCGTCTGGAGCGATGATATCGACGATCCGGCCCTCGTACATGACGGCAATGCGGTCGGAGAGCGAACGAATCTCATCCAGCTCGGCGGATACCAGCAGGATAGCTTTGCCGGCGTCGCGCTGCTCAATCAGGCGGCGGTGAATAAACTCGATAGCGCCGATATCAACGCCACGCGTGGGTTGCGCCGCTATCAGGATCGTCGGGTTACAGGCCAGTTCGCGCGCGATGATGATCTTTTGCTGATTGCCACCGGAGAGCGCACGCACCGGCACCTCCGACGAAGGTGTACGTACATCAAAATCGGCAATAAGTTTAGCGGCCCAATCCCTGATATGGCGCAGGAGCAGCACAAAGCCAGCCTGCGAAAACTCCGGCCAGCGCTGCCGCCCCAGCACAACATTGTCGTTGATCGATTCGGCCAGGACCAGTCCGCTGCCACGCCGGTCCTCGGGGATGTGCGCAACGCCCATTCGACGCGAGGAGCGCGCTCCCATCGTGGTAATATCTATTGGCGCTCCTTGTCTCTCATCTTTGACCGGGGTGATGGCGATAGCGCCGCTGGTTGGCTTGCGCATGCCTGTCAGCACCTCGATCAGCTCGCTTTGCCCGTTCCCCTCGACGCCCGCAATACCCAGGATCTCGCCTGCATGCACATCAAAGCTGACGCCGTGCAATATCTCCAGCCCACGGTCAGATTGAGCGTGCAGGTTCTCTACATGCAGCACAGCGGGACCGGGCCGGGCTGGCGTTTTATTGACGCGTAAAAGCACTTCGCGCCCAACCATCAAGCGCGCAATATCGCTCTGATTGGTCTCGCTCGTCACCAACTCACCGGCATTTTTGCCGCGCCGCAATACCGTGATCCTGTTAGTAATCTCCAGCACCTCGCGCAGTTTATGCGTGATGAAAATAACAGTTTTCCCCTGCTTCACCAGATCGCGTAAAACCGTGAAAAGGTCGGTCGTCTCCTGCGGCGTTAAAACGCCCGTTGGCTCGTCCATAATCAGGATATCGGCTCCCCGATAGAGCATCTTGAGGATCTCAACGCGCTGCTGCAAACCCACGGACAGCTTTTCGACGCGGGCATCGGGATCGATGGGCAGGCCATAACGCTTGCTTAGCTCCAGAATACGCGTACGAGCAAGACCGGCCTGGTAGGCGGAGGAGAGCCCTCCTGGCTCCTTACCCAGCACAATGTTCTCCGCCACTGTGAGGGGAGGGATCAACATAAAATGCTGGTGGACCATGCCGATACCCAGCGCAATAGCAGCGCGCGGCCCGCCGATGGTGACGCGTTGTCCGTTGATCAGGATCTCGCCGCTATCAGGATGGATCAGGCCGTAAAGGATGTTCATCAGCGTCGATTTGCCCGCGCCGTTCTCGCCCACCAGCGCGTGAATCTCCCCTTTGCGCACTGAGAGATTGACATGGTCGTTGGCAATTACACCAGGCCAGGCTTTGCAGATAGCGCGCATCTCTACCGCCAGAGGGGCGGCCTGTCCTTCAACCGGTGCGGTTATTGTACTTTCTTGCATGCTCGTCTGCTCCTAATGCACTGCTATTTGACTCCGCGGGACTTGATTGGAGAGGCGGGAGTCAACATCTATTCTCGGCCCGCTTGCGGGATTGAAACTTAATCTGCTTCCGGCTCGTACGGGATGCCATCGGCGGCTGGCGGTATAGTGCGACCCACCAGGCCAACCAGCGCTATCAGCGTAAGCGCATAGGGCAAGATGCTCAGCAGATTGGCAGAGACGCCAGTATCCTGCAAGCGCGTACTCAGCGCCTCTCCCAGACCGAAGATCAGGCAGGCCCCGGCGGTGCCAAGCGGCGTATATTTGCCGAAGACCATCGCTGCCAGTGCGATAAAGCCTCGCCCCGCCGTCATGTTGGGATTGAAGATGCCCGCAATCCCTAGCGAGAGAAATGCGCCCGCCAGGCCGGAGAGGAAGCCGCTCCCAACCACGCAGAGATAGCGCACCAGACGCACATTGACCCCTGCGGTATCGGCGGCCTGGGGATGTTCACCCACCGCTCTGATGCGTAAGCCGATATTGGTGCGGAAGAGGAGGAATTGTATGCCCAGCAGGATCAGGATGGCAACATAAAAAATAAGGTTCTGCTGAAACAGGACCGGCCCGATGAAAGGGATATTAGCCAGCGGCCCCCAGGTCACGGTGGGCAGACGCAAATCGCGGGGGAGAGCGGAGACTCCCTGACCGGCAGTTTGAATGGGCAAAAGGAAGTTGGTCAATCCCAGAGCAGCTATATTAATGGCGATGCCGCTGACAATCTGATTGGCTTGAAAGTTGATAGAGACAATCGCGTGGGCAAGCGCCAGCAGGCCGCCGGCAATAATGGCTCCCAGCATGCCAAACCAGATGCTATGCGTTGCCAGCGTCGTCATCACGCCCACATACGCGCCGATCAACATCATGCCTTCCATCGCAATATTGATCACGCCGCTGCGCTCGGAAATCACGCCGCCCAGCGCCGGCAACAGGAGCAGCGCGCCAAATTGCACGGTCGCCTGCCAGAGATCGCTCGATGCCATGACACGCGCCAGTACTTGAAAAAACATCTTCAGTCCTCCTGACTTCCAGGCGTGGCCGTCGGCTGTATCATATCCTCATCCACAACGCTGCCTGGTTCCATATCTTGTGATGCTTGCTCATCTTTTGCGGGCAGATCGATCACTGTATGCCCCATGATATCCGGCACCAGCGAAGGCTTACGGCCCAGACGCGCCCATGCTGGCAAGGCGCGCTGGATGGCGGGCAAGAACTCGGTAGCGATACTGAAAAGCACCAGGGCTTGAATAATCAGGACCAGATCGCCCGGGATATGGGCGAAGAGCTCCATATAAGGTCCCGCCTGTTGCAGCCCGCCAAAGAGCAACCCTGCGAGCAGAATACCTATCGATGTTGTGCGTCCGAGCAGAGCAACGCCGATGGCATCAAATCCAGTGGTATCGGTGCTAAAGGAAGGGCCGATCAATTGATAGGGAGCCTGTCCCATCAGGTGCAGGGAGCCTGCCAGCGCGGCAAAAGCTCCAGACAGGGCCATCGTCAGCACCATATTTTTTTTAATCGAGATACCCGCATACCTCGCTGCTTTAGGATTTTGCCCGATCACGCGCAGTTCATAGCCAAAGGTTGTGCGCGCGGTAATAAACCAGTAGACGACAAGAGTCAGCAAAGCCAGGATCAGGCTGACATCGACCGTGTAGCTGCTCGGTGAGGCAATCTGGGGAAGAAACGTGCCCAGCGTTTGATTATAGAGTACTGCAAGCGAAGGAAGCGTTGCCTGTGGAGGTAAAGGAACCGTCTGTTCGGAGAGGTGGGGAGCTTGAAAGGGACCATCGATTAGATAGGCCGCCACAAAAAAAGCGATCCAGTTGAGCATAATGGTCGTCACGACCTCGTGAGCGCCGCGCCAGGCTTTGAGGACGCCAACAATGCCGCCCCAGATCGCTCCGGCCAGGATGCTGGCGATAATCATCAACGGAATCAGGAGCCAGCCCGGCCAGGTGGGCAGCCGAATGCCAATAATACCGGCAACCACCGCCCCCACCGTGAGCTGCCCGGCTGCGCCAATATTGAATAGCCCGGCGCGGAAAGCGATTGCCACGGAAAGGCCCGCAAAAATAAGGGAAGTCACATTCACCAGCGAATATGAAGTGCTTTGAAGATTGCCAAAAGAGCCCGCATAGAGATTCTGGTAAGCTGCAACCACACTCGTAAAGCGATCCACCAACGAGCCTGGGGAGGTGATCATAATAATGATGCTCCCGGCGAGCAGCGCCAGCAGCACCGCGAACAGCGGACGACCGAGGGCCATTTGTAATTTATGAGTCCATAAGGCAATTTTCGATCTGGGCGAGGGGGTCCCGTGTTGCACCGTTGGCGCAGCCATACCAGCTCCTCCTGTGCGAAAAGTAGTGTCTTCCTTCCGTCCATCCCATAGGAAGGCCATAAAACCGTCAATCTATCATAGCATCGGCGCTAGAGAGAAACAAGTGGACTATTTCCTGGAGGCAAAGAGAAATCATATATTGCATATTTGTTGCTTTGATATGCAATATACGACTTCTCTTCTACGCGGCTCGCCCCCTACGGGACCGTATTGGGGATAGAGAACGCGCCAGATTTGATCTGTGCGATCAGGTTATCCGCCGCCGCTTTCGCATCGGCAGGCACATCGCTGCTCGGCGTGGCGTAGCCCACACCGTCACTCGCCAGGTCGAATGCAGGAGGATTATTGGTATACTTGCCAGATTCAAACGTATCAATTGTGCTGGATACCGCTTTATCGACGCGCTTGAGGGCACTGGTGACAACGCTCTTATTCACAGAAGCCTGGTCTTTATCAACGCCAATACCGTAAACGCCCTTCTCATCAGCCGCTTGCAGAGCGCCAATGCCACAACCGCCAGCCACCTGGAAGATGATATCGGCCTGATGCTGGTTAATCTGGCTCAACGCCACGTCTTTACACTTCGCCGTATCATCAAAACTCTGTGAGTAGTTATAAATGACCTGGACGTTGGGGTTGACTTTTTGCGCACAGAACTTATAACCGGCAATATAGTGATCAACAGGGGGAATTTTAATGCCGCCGATGGCCGCAATCGTATTGTGACCGAGCAGCTTCGGCACCTTCGCCTTGCCATCCGCCTCCATTTGCCCCGCTACCGCACCAACCAGACAGCCCGCTTGCTCTTCTTTAAAAAAGAGCGGGGCCACATTGGGCAGCGTATCGCAGTTGCCCTGCGCGTCGGTGGCGCACGAATCGATCAAAGCGAACTTTTTCGTCGGATTGGCTTTGGCGACCGTATCAAGAGCTGTTGCCATCAAGAAGCCCACGCCGATGACAAGGTCTGAGCTTTGCGCCGCGCGCGTGAGATTGCTGACATAATCGCTTTGCGACTTTGTCTCGATGACCGCCCGGGGGAAGCCATACCTGGCCCTGGCT
Organism: Ktedonosporobacter sp.; assembly: GCA_035293765.1. Taxonomy (GTDB): domain Bacteria; phylum Chloroflexota; class Ktedonobacteria; order Ktedonobacterales; family Ktedonobacteraceae; genus DASRHT01. Next base: position 163,463 of record DATGMF010000056.1, on the reverse strand, counting down.
TGCTCGTAGCCGGTATTAGCCAACTGGTTGAACCCCTGGTCATTGAGGCCGCCAATGTCGGTCACCAACGCTACCGTCTTCGCGGTATTCGCAGGAGGGTTGCCACCGCCACCGGTACTACCACCGCAGGCTGCAAGCACGAGAGAAAATAGAGTGAGCAATGAGACAAGAGAACTCAAGGCTCCCAGCTTTCGCATCCGTACCATTCTTACTAATCCTTTCTTCACTGGAAGAATATACACAGCGGGCCTGTGCGTCCGTGTCATCAAGGAAAGGCCACTGCTCTTATAACCGGAGAAACAGGTGGCGACTTTCTCAGACTTGCTAGAATGCTGATGACACGGTATATGATTTCGTTTTCCTATCTTTACACGTTGATAGAGTAGATATTGAATGCAGAGATAGGAAGTGACAACGAACGGATATACGCACATATGTACGTACATCCAAATGCATTTTATCACAGATGCCCCTCCAACAAGCAGGAATCGGTGTATCCCCGTCTCTTCGCAACAAAACCCGAGTCCGGCTTGCTTTTTTCTGCCCATCGCCACAAGTTAGGAAAGGCTAATACAAAATTAAGCAAAAAATAATTTCTGGGCGAAACCAGGCAATCTTGCAAGACGTATGAAAATTAACGCAGAAATCTGTAGGGGCAGAGGCCAGCCCCGCCCCTACAGAACGCGGAAAGGTGCAGTGTACATGGAGGTTGCAGTTGATAGCTGTATGAGATGGGGGGTATGGTTATGCAGAACATTGAAAGCCCTTCCCCGACTAAGGGTAAAATAGATGACAAAACGATTCTGGTAGTAGAAGATGACACGAGTATCGGTACTTTACTGGTCGAAGCACTCGCGATGGAGACGCCTTATAGCGCGATGCTGGTAACCGACGGCATGCAGGCCCTTAATGTTGCATGCAACATCAAGCCATGTTTATTCATTACAGATTACTGGCTTCCTCATATTAACGGCCTTGAACTGTATGACCGGCTTCAAGCCACAAAAGACCTGGCAGATACGCCTACCATTATTATGAGTGCGTACCTCCCCGAACAAGAGATAAAGAAGCGCAATCTGATAGGCTTGAACAAGCCGTTCGAGCTTGATGAGTTTCTAGAGGTAGTAGAAAAACTGCTGGCCTGAGGTGGGCTCTCATGATAGCTTGATGACTATTATGTGTAAATAGATAAAAAAAGACGCCTTTCGAGGTGTCTTTTTTTATCTCCGTGCCAGCGGTGAAGATGGAATTATTTTGCCGCGATGTGTGTTACTTTGGCCGATAGATATCTTATCTCACTAAACAGGAGAGCTTCCATGAACGTTCTGGCAGCCATAGCCGGTATTGTTTTGATTTTTACTATTCTGCAAGATTGCTTCGAAACCGTCGTTTTGCCGCGGCGCGTCGCACGGAAATTCAGACTGGCACGCCTGTTTTATGCTACTAGCTGGCTGCTCTGGTCGGCGATAGCGCGTAAGCTGCGCTCAAACAATCGGAGGGAATATTTTATTAGTTTCTATGGGCCACTTTCGCTATTGTTGCTCTTAATCATCTGGGCTCTTATGCTGATCATCGCCTTCGCGCTTTTACAGTGGAGTCTGGGCTCGGTTATTAGCGCGCCCGAGAAAACGATTGGCTTCCTCACCGATCTCTATATGAGCGGCACAACATTCTTTACCCTGGGTCTGGGAGATGTCGTGCCGCGTTCGGGATGGGCCAGGGCCTGCACTGTGGTAGAAAGTGGGCTGGGGTTCGGGTTCCTGGCGCTGGTGATTGGCTACGCGCCGATCATCTACCAGGCGTTTTCGCGCCGCGAGGCCGAAATCACGCTACTGGATGCGCGAGCAGGCTCCCCTCCCACGGCAGCGGAATTTATACGCCGCCATCTAGGAGAGAACCTGCATGCAGAAGAGTTTGTCACGTTTTTGCGGAGCTGGGAACGCTGGTGCGCTGAATTATTGGAAAGCCATCTCTCCTATCCCGTGTTATCGTATTACCGCTCCCAGCATGATCGCCAATCGTGGCTGGCCGCTCTGACCACCATCCTCGATGTCTGTGCGCTGGTAATGGTTGGACTGGACAATATTCCAGAACAGACCGGCAAATTTACCTTTGCCATCGCGCGCCATGCCGTGGTTGATCTCTCGCAGAGTTTTGGGACGGAGCCATCTCCGCCTAAAAAAGACCGGCTACCATCGACCGAATTTGCCCGTTTACAGGAGCAAATGGCTGCCGAGGGCATCCAGTTTCGCGATGAAGAGACGGCGGAAGAACGGCTTACCGAACTGCGGCATATGTACGAGCCGTACGCCAACGCTCTAGCCAATTACCTGCTAACGCCTCTGCCAGAATGGATCTCGACTGTGGAGCACCTTGACGACTGGCAAAGCAGCATCTGGGATCACTTCGCACTGACGTCACAGCGTCCGATGCGTAAAAGATGAGATTTTGATAAAAATGATGCCGACATTTCATGGAGTATCGGCATCAAATGCATGGGGTCCTGTACTTTGACTATAACCGCTTATTATGCCTGGCGCCACAGTGCAGCGACGCCAAGAAGGCATGCTACCTGGTTACGAATGCCACGCCAGGGCCGGGTGTAAATTGCCAGGTGGTCACGGCCCACGGGCGGCTCCCCCAACTCATTGAACTCGCAATGACATGCCCATTGCTGAGCACACGCTCCACTATCGCGACGTGGCCCAGCCAGTACGCCCCCTGGACTCCTGGCTGGAGTACCATAATATCTCCAACCGCCGGAACACTGGAAACGTGCCAGCCAAACTGATAGGCGCGCGCAACCCATTGCCCTGCATTCGCTTGCGCCGTCCACGGCACAAAAAAGCCATGTATCTGGTAGTACCGCTGATCAGCCCACCATGTGCATGCCCCATATGGGAAAACATTGGTATGTCCAACAGGGCCATTGCCTGTCGCAGTAACAACAGGACTGGAGGTTGTATTCACGACAGGACTAGAGGTTGTGTTCACGACAGGGCCTCGACCAGTTCCATTTGAGGACCGGGTCGGAGCACCTGGCTTTGGTTGAGTATTGGACGAGTGCGGACCCGAAACAGCACTGGTGTGAGGGATGCAGATTAACTGGTGGGTATATATCAAATTAGCGCCGGCGATATGGTTATATCCTGCAAGAGCAGCCTGGCTCATACCATAACGGGAGGCAATCTTGCCCAGGGTATCCCCCGTTGCAACTACGTATGAATGATCACTGGCCGGGCAGCTACTAAAATAGTTTGCTTGCACCTCCTGCAAACCTGTCCCTATAGTTGCTCCTGTCAATAATAATCCAACCGCTACTACGCTCACCTTCGCTACAAGTCTGACGATTTTATGCTTCTGGAAAAACTTCCAGAGGTATTGTTGTGTTTGCAATGTACCCTCTTCCGAATATACAACTTGCAGACCCCCTGCAATCTGTCGCTTTCCAGTAATTGATGTGTATACAAGCGATACGCTGTCTTACACATAAATAAGTGGAAACAGACATATATTAGCACTATACACAATGAATTAAAATGACGCATGCTGATACATAGCAAAATAGGCTACATAGGATTCGAAAAAAGAGCTCATATGTATGGATGCGTTTGTGGATTTTCGACAGGAAAAATAGAGGCAAAAAAATAACCTGGGCATGCGTGTTCAAGTACATATCAGGTACGTCGATTTACACAAATGCTCAGGTTCTTTATAGAAGCCGGGATTCCTCTGGCAATTGCAAGCGCGCTGCTTAGTATGAGGGGCAGGTAAGATATGTTACAATCTCTGCTTGCGCTTCCCAAGCAGGTCCTGGCCGGTTTGTCGTTGTGCGACCTCTTGCTGATCGTAAGATTGCGCATAGGGCTGGGGTTGGCCGCCGGTCACATCGGGAGAGCGATCCAGCCTGGGCTCGCCCGTTTCCTGGTTGTAGGCGATCTCAAGAACCTGCTCCCGGCGCATGGCATTAGCAACCGGTCGCATGCCCTCTGGTGGCGGAGTTTCCCAGGGACCCGGCACGGAAGTGGGCCAGGAAGGATAATGAGGCTGCACTCCTTCCTGAATCGCTCTTTGCCCATCCGGTATCCCTTCCTGGAGAGCCCTTTGCTGATCTTGCGTGATGCTCTGCTGCATCGCTTTTTGTTCCTCGGAGACCAGATCCTGTACGTTTTGCTTTTGCACCTGGTGCAGCTCCTTTCACTCTTTCTCACGGTTATCTACCTATGTATTTAGATGTTGTCGATTACAGCCCTCTTACGAATACAGAAAGCCTGTATTATCAGAGGTGGAAGACCTCGACAATACTTTTTGGCTCGTTTCATAATCGGGATTAGATAGACACCTTTATTTTGTATTGTACACCGTCGCATCCATATCATGTGATGGGGAATGCCCACTTTTCTCTGTGGCATGTTTCTGCTATGCTACAGCCAGCAAAAACTATTTCCGCTTTTTCTATCCTGATGAAGAACACCGTAGTAGAGGAACACTGGAAGAAAACGCAAACCACCAAAGTCAGTACTACTTGTGGGAGAAGATATGATCGACCTGAGTGATCCTACGCTCGATGAGCGGCTCAGTCGTCGGACGCCGGAGGGGCGCTACGAGATTAGCGAGATCGAGCTTATTTTAACGATTCGCTCTTTGCGAGCAAAGGGCGATATGGGCGGAGTGCGCAGGCTCTGTGGAGTGCTATTGTACCGTTGCGCGCCAGCGTTTCAGCGGCATTCCCAGGGATTGCGCCACCGTCCAGAATTGCGCGAGGAGGCTATTGCGAACATGGGCGAGCACCTGTTACGTGAGGCCCAGAACCCGGACGAAGTGTTTATGACGCAAAATTTTGTGCATTACCTGCGCTGCCTGTGCGTGGACGAGTTTAATCGCATCCTGCGCCAGGAAGGATTGATTTACCGGCGCGACGACGAAGGACGGCCATCGGGGCGTCCGCAGCATGTGCCACGCTCGTTGATGGAATCGTTGCAAACCTTTCCGTCCAACGACGAAGGCGGGCCGGTAGCCGATGTAGCGGACCCGCAGGACCAGTATGAACAAATGCACGCGGAAGATGAGAGTCAGCGTATTCTCACATACCTGCAAGACCCTCTGGACCGCTTGATCATGGTCTTGCGCGCTATTGAGGGGATGAAATGGGATGATATCGCGGTGGTCTGTAAGCGTACCGAGCGTACCGTACGTTTGCGCTATGAGCGAGCTCGCAGCTACTTGCGCGAATGCATCGCTAAAGAGCAGCAGTCTGGCTACGCGCCAGCTATCCAGCAACAATAAGGATCGAAAAGCAGAAAGGTAGATAGCATAATGAATACTCCTGAATTGCAGCAATTGAAAATGAAATGGTTGGCCGCGAAAGAGGCGGGCGATGTCCAGACGCAGCTCGGCCTGTTGCGAGATCATCCAGGCGAGCAGGCCGCGCTCATCGACTTTATCGCAGCTTACTACGCCACAGGCGGAGCAGAGACCATTCCCCAGGATATGTCCCTTCTAGATATAACCATGCGAGCCTGTCAGAGCGCCCTGGAGCGCGTTTTTGAGGAGCGGGCAGCGGTCGCCACGCTGGGCGAACTGCGCAAGAGTCGCAATATGAGCAAAGTAGACGTCGCGAAGGGTTTGCGCCTGACTGTTGATGTGTGGAACAAGTTTGAAGGTGGAGCAATCGAACTGATAAGCCTGAGCCAGCGTCAACTGGAGCGCCTGGCCCAATTTTTCCAGGTAAGCATCGACCAGTTCGGCAGTTTATTAGATAACAGCCAGCCCGCCGTAACGCTCAATCGGCGCCAGACACGCACGGCAGCCAACAGCGAGCAGCAGGGGCCAGAGAAGCAGAGTTTCGCCGAAGCCATAGCGCGCAGCACGATGTCGCGGGCAGACCGCCAGTTCTGGCTGGATGAATAATTCAGCACCCTCAAGCGGAGTCGAGTCAGCTATCAATTCACACTGCTTCCCATGAGAGGGGTATAGACATCTCACCCGAAGATGTCAAGTGGAAATGCAATAGGGCGGCCTGCTATGGTTACGAATTGGCCTGACGTCCTTTCGTGGCATAGCCAACGTAGGAGACACCCTTGAACCAGCCAGGACCTAACGTTAAACGGCCCTTGACCAGGCGCGGCATAAAGCCTGTCAGTTCGCGCACCTGTAGGTTATGAGTTGTGAGCATTGTTTGTAGCTCATGAGGTTTAATAAAAGCGTGGTAGTCATGCAATCCCGGGACCAGGCCCTGACGATGGAGAAAACGTTCACCAAACCAGATCAGCACGATGCGAGCCAGCAATGTGCGATTGATTGTATCGAAGATGAAGAGCCCGCCGGGGGCCAGAACGCGCGCAATCTCTTTGATGGTTGCCTGTACATCACGGACGTGCTCCAGCACATCCAGGCAAACAATAACGGAGAAGCTGCCATCGGCATAGGGCAGCGATTCGGCGTACCCCTGCTCATAATAGGCGATTTGCCCCAGTTTGCTCTGCTGCGTATGTTTGCGCGCAACCTCTAACGCGCCCTGCGCTGGATCGATCCCCACCACCATCGCGCCTCGATGTGCCAGTTCATCACAGATCAAGCCGCCACCGCACCCCACCTCTAAAATCTCTTGCTGTGTCAGCGCCTCCTGCCCAAAGACGCGGTCAACGCAGGACGCAATATAATCGCAGCGTTCCGCGGTAATATGGTTCAGAACGCAACTTTTGTCCCACCATGTATACGAGGTGAAAATCTCTTCCTGCGAATGTTTGCCTCTCTGTTGCAGTTTCACGCACCTGACTTTCTATGTCTATGCAAAGAACCGTTCAGCCTGTACTTCTGTGATGGTCGGGACAACCTTTGACGATAAAGGCATCTGCCCGCTAAAGACACCTAGAGAATAGTACTCGCCGCCCTCTAACAGCAGCACTTCGACTGTCTGCGCCACCGGATCGGCAATCCAGTACTCCTGAATACCTGCGCGCGCATAAGCATCTTGCTTAACGTGGCGGTCATAGCCAACCGTACTAGGAGATGATACCTCGACTACCAGATCGGGCGCGCCGATAATGCGCATCGGCGTGATTTTCTCCAGCCCTGCGTTCAAAACAACGATGACATCCGGCTGCACCACCACATCCGGCGCCAGCTCGACATCAAACGGCGCTACAAATACCTGTCCCAGGCCGGCAATTCTGACATAGAGCAACAGGTAATGTGAAAACCACAAAACCGCATCCTGATGTGATTTATTGGGCGAGGGTGTCATGTAAAGCACTCCTTCTACAATCTCGTAATGCTGCCCATCTTCTGGAAGGGTCGCATAGTGATTGTAGGTCCAGTGCCCTTGCTGTGGTCCTGCTACCCAATTTGCAGGTATCACTCCCATCGTTTGCTCCGTAGTCGTTGTCATTTTCGACCCCCCTTCAACTGTGCATCCTCTACGTAACTAAATCATACCATAGGTTACGCTACAGAGGTAATACTCCTGAATGCGAAGATATGCGCGGCGTGGTCGTAATGATAAAATAGTAGCAGGAAACGGTGAAGGTACCGTCTTGAAATTCCGCCAGCCAACGCTGCCGCGCTGAAGCGGGGAGCTACACGCGCTAGCTTCGCTCAGGCTGGCGGCAAAGTATTGCTCGATCAATACCTAAATTCTCGAATATGTTACCATTACGCCATAGTTACTCGATATAGTAAGAGAAAGTATAAAAAAAGCGCCGACTAACGTGGTATAATGAGGGCTGATATTTGGCATGATTAGCAACCGGTGGAGAGAGGAACAAGTCCAGTTATGGCAATGTTTGAGAGTCTATCGAAACGCCTGGAAGGTATTTTCAACAACCTTAGCGGCCAGGGAAAACTGACTGAGGAAGATGTCAACGCCGCGCTGCGCGAGGTGCGCATCGCCTTGATCGAGGCGGATGTCAATCTCAAGGTAGCGCGCAAATTCGTGGAGCGCGTCAAAGAGAAGGCCATTGGCGCGGACGTGGTGGGCAGCTTCTCCCCGGCGCAACAGGTGCTTTCAATCGTCAATGAAGAGCTGATCGAGGTGCTGGGGGGGAGCGAAGGAAAAAACCAGCTCGACCTGGGCAGTTCTCCAACCATCATCATGCTGGTCGGCCTGCAAGGCTCTGGCAAAACAACCACAGCCGCGAAGCTCGCTAACTACCTGCGCAAACAGGGGCAACGCCCACTGATGGTCGCGGCAGACATGTATCGTCCCGCCGCCATCAACCAGCTAAAGACGCTGGGGAAACAACTTTCTATTCCCGTCTATGCCGAGCAGATGGGAGCCAATCCGGTCGATATCTGTGTGAATTCGCTGGCATACGCGCGCGAACAGGCATGTTCTGTGATTATCCTCGACACCGCGGGCCGCTTGAACATCGACGAGCGGATGATGCAAGAGGTGATGAGCATTCGCCAGCGTGTGCAGCCCCGCGAGGTGTTGCTGGTGGCGGACGCCATGACCGGACAGGAAGCGGTGCGGGTGGCGGACGACTTTAATAAAGCCGTCTCGCTCACAGGCATGATTTTGACCAAGATGGATGGCGATGCCAGGGGTGGCGCGGCCCTCTCCATTCGTTCGGTCACCGGAGTGCCGATTAAATTCATGGGCGTTGGCGAGAAGACCGATGCGCTGGAACCCTTTTATCCAGATCGGCTCGCTTCACGTATACTAGGTATGGGAGATGTGCTCTCCCTGATCGAACGCGCTCAGGAAACTATCGATCAGGAAGAGGCGCTCAAAGCCCAGGCCAGGTTGCAGCAAGGCAAGTTTGACCTGGAAGACTTCTTGAATGCGATGCGACAGTTGAAACGCATGGGACCGTTACGCCAGGTGATGGAGATGATCCCGGGCATGAACAAGCTGGCAGCAACGCCAGAAATGGAGGAGGCGCTGGAAGGCGATCAACTCAAGTATATTGAGGCGATCATCCTCTCTATGACGTTGCAGGAACGGCGCAACCCCGATGTGCTTAACGGGAGCCGTCGCAAACGTATCGCCAACGGTAGTGGGACAAGCGTCCAGGAAGTCAATCAGTTGTTGGAGCAGTTTGGCGAAATGCGTACCATGATCCGCCAGATCAGCTCTGGCAAAGGTCCCTGGGCGCAGTTAGCTCGACAATATGGTGGAGGGGCAGGGATGCCAGGCATGCCTGATATGCCACGACCTGCTATGAAGGGTGGCAAAAAGACAGGCAAAGCCGCACGGAAAGAAAAACGGAAAATGAAAGCTAGAGGCGGAAGGAGATGACCTCTTATGCATGTATTGCGTCCCGGGAGCATGATGCCCCGGCTCGCTCAGGTCACGCTTGCTGCTATACTCCTCGGCACTATCCTGGTAGCGATTAGTGCCTGTGGCGGCAATACCACCCTGCAACAGCAAGCGTACCAGAGCCAGGTCGCGCTCGATCACCTGCTCCAGCAGGCACAGGCAATCGGCGTCCCTGCTTCACAGATCAAACCAGTCCTTGACCAGAAGCAACAGTTAATTCATGGCAGTGCGCCTTTCAGTTTTTTTTCTGATCAACCATACGATAGTTATTATAAAAATCTGAATACTCGCTATGTGCAATTAACGACCCAGCTACAAGGGATCATCACGGCAAGCACGGAGCAGGCGCAAACACAGGCGCAGCAAGATATGCAGACCTTCCAGACGATGCTGGCGCAACGTCGCTCTCAGGGCTTCACGGTCGATTACTTCACACAGCAATATGATCTGGATCAGTCCCTCATGGCTGCCGCTAAAACCCCCAAAGATTACGCCGCCATCAGCAGTAAGGCCGGCATAGCCAAACAATCTCTTGATCTCATGCTGATCACATCCGGTAAACTGGCAACGCTTAAAAAGACCATTGATCAGATGCAGAACGCTCATCTGGATGTGACTGCAATGCAAACGCAGTACCAGAATTATCAGCAAGATCTCACGACCGCTGAAAATCCCGCCGATTTCCAGAAAATGCTCGTCATGATCAATGCATCCTACCAGCAAGCAATCGTCAACAGCATCCAGGCCCTCCCTTACGTCACTGCCGCCAAACTCAACGAGTTCGCGCAGCAGATTCAGCTTCTCAAGACTTACGGGATGGACCCCACCCCCTATCAGAAGAAGCTTGATGCAGACAATGTGCGCATGAGCAAGACAGTGAGCATCCAGGATTATTCCAGCTTTGCGCAACAGGTTGATGCCGATCTTGCATCGATGCATAACGATCTCATTCAGGGGGAAGCTGGCTACCTGGTCAAGCAATTCCATAAGGAGGTCACCGCCTGGGGACAGGCTCACCTCTTCCACGATAAGTTTGATGGACAGAACTATGTGCTGGACTCTGGCTACGATCAAGCTGGTATCGGCTCTGATCTGGATCTGGCCCTCTCCTGGGCTTCTACGCCCGATGACTACCAGGCAATGGTCGATGAGGCCAACAACGCGCTCTTCAACTTGCATATGATGGAGCAGGATTACAATGATCCCACGCCTTTTGATCAGGTGCATGCGACCGATATGCAGTTGCTTAACCGCTACAAGCTGATGGGGCAGCAGGTAATCATGGTCTCGCTCACGGAGCAGGCGCTGCGCCTCTATCAGAATGGCAAGCTGGTGCGCGGCTTTCAGGTCACTACCGGTCGCGTGGAACTGCCCTCTGTTCCCGGTGTCTGGTCAGTGATGAATCGCCAATCGCCAACGGTTTTCAAATCACCCGATCCTAAAGGTTCGCCTTTCTGGTATCCAGATACGCCTATTAACTATGCTATCCTGTACCATCGCGGCGGCTACTTCATCCATGACTCCTGGTGGCGCGTTAATTACGGCCCCGGGACGCAATTCCCCCACTACGACACGGGTGGAGACGAAGCTTTCGCGGGCAGCGGCAGTCATGGTTGCGTTAATGTACAGGAACAGATGGCAGCCTGGCTGTACAACACTACGAACTGGAATACCATCATTGTGATCTACTAACTTGCTTGCACTGGCTGCTCATCTAAGGCCATTACGGCGCTGAACGTCGTAATGGCCTTAGCGCATTTTCACTTGACATCTCAGGGCCTGCTTTATATACTACCCCTCAAAGGAGGCGGCAAGAGTTTATGACTATCTCGATCCGCTTGAGGACACTAAAATGAGGATACTGAAATCTCGTCTGCCGGGGATCATTTGTGTACTTCTCGGCTGTCTGCTCATAGCCGTCTTCTTTTTCCTCTACGATAGTATTTTTAGCTGGTGGCCCCTCTGGCAGCAGACGCTTCTCCCTGGCATTGGCTTTGCCTGGATCGCCGCCGGTCTCTGGCTACTGCTCGCACCACTACTTTATCCTCCTGCGCGTGTATTTATCCACTCGGACGGTCTCATCTACGCCACGCGCAAGAAAGAGTCGATTCCCTGGGAACTGATCATGGGCCTCTGGAAAGTCCCTGTCATCGGCCAGACAAACAACGCGGCTTATACTTATACAATACGGCGCGTTGATGGAAAGACATTCGAGTTGGGCGCAGAGCTCTCCAACCTCACGCAACTGGGCGAGCGTTTGGAGGATGAGGTGATGCACCGCTTATTGCCGCGGGCTATTGCCACTTATAAAACTGGCGCACCGCTCTATTTTGGCGATGTCGCGGTAATGCCGCAGGGCATCAGCGTCAGGCGTGACAACAAGCTGCTGGCCTGGGATGAGGTAGAGAACGTGACGCTCAAAGATGCAACCATGAGTATTCATCGCAAAGACGACTCCCGGGATTGGGAGACGATGAACATCGCGGACGTACCCAATGCAAGCGTGTTCAAAGGCGTTGTTGACTATATTTTGCGAGAACACGCGCGCAAGCAGCATCCCCATATTACCGCCTTTAACGAGGGTGCCGCCATCTGCTTTGGGGGATTGAGCTTCAGTCGTCAGGGGATTGAGCTTCACGATAACCAGTTGAGGCTTCCCTGGGGGGAGATTGCTGGCGTCGGCATCGGAGAAAATGAGGTGATTATCCACACTAAAGGCAAGGTCTCGCAATGGCATACCATCCCCCTCTGGAGACTATCGGATACACCCAGGCTGCAAGAACTGGTGGAGTATATTATGCGTGGCAAACCTTAAATATGGTTCTGTATGTGCCATTCTGCCTAGTTTATTGCTAAGCTGTATTTCCTATGCTATAGTGGTAGTAAAGCTCATGATTTATTATAGGTGTTTCTCTTTTCCATGCCACTGGTTGTTCGCTCAGTGGATCGCCCCATAATAATGGGCAAAGGTAAGGCGATAAATCGCGTAGGACGCGGTAAACCGGGTCCCTACGACGGTGGCGATTCTGGGGCTGGAAGATTCTAGCATAAACGGATAGTTGTAGATGATAAATGCGCAAACACCACAGGAATTACAGGTATCGCAGGAAATCTATGACCTGGTGGTGGCACACCAGTTGGGCATGCCTACAGCAGAATATCGCACGCGCGTTGCATTTAAAATCTGGTTCGGGCTTCTCTGTCTCTTTCTCTCCGTACTCGCCTTGCTATCAGCGCTACTGGCATTCCTGAACTTCTTACCCTTGCCAATGCATTACACCCCCTTACATGTCCTGGTGGTTGGCCTGCTTTTGCTGGCATACGGGCTCTATCTCTCCTTCAAAACACTCCCTTTGCGGGCCGCGCACCTTTATGTATGCCCAGCAGGGTTGCTACTCATCAAAGGGCGCAAAACACACGTCATTCGTTGGGACGCGGTTGAAGCAGTCTGGCACAGGAACGATGTCTACGGTTATATTTATGACACCCACGTTTTCATTTTACGACTCGCCAATAAGCAGACCTTCAGATTCGATAGTAACTGGCGCAATCTTTTGACCCTGGGCGAGATAATAGCTAATGAAACAGCTCAGTTGATGTATTCCCAGGTGATGGCGGCCTACTACGCCGGTCACCCGGTCGCTTTTGGCGATCTCAAGCTAAGCTTGCAGGGCATCAGCGGGCGCAGGAGAACCTTACCCTGGCAACAGATTAAAAACATCGATATCGGGGCAAGGGTTGTGACCATAGAGGCAGTTGGCGAAGGCGCAACGCCCTGGGGGCGCTTCCACATCTCCGGCATGCCCAATTTTCTCCTCTTTGAAAAAATGCTAGAAAGCGTCTGGACCGGGCAACCGCTTCAGCAGCAATGGTAATTTATCCTACTTTGCCAGCGGCGGTAACAGCTTAGCCGGTACGACGGGTAACTGGTGGTAGAGGTCCGCGCCAGTTAAATGCGAACGCCAGCTTTTTGCCGCCTGTAAATCGTTGACGAAATCCGGCTGGAGGTCGATTGCGAGCGCCTGCCAGATCAGGCTGATGGCGCGTCGAGCGAAGGCGATATTGTTACGTGGCTCGATACGATTTAGATCTTCAAAGAAGAAGCCGCAACTGGTAAAGCTGTATTGCTGATAATATTGCGCCTCTAGCAAAAGCATAGCCTGTTGCACCTGTCGCGGATCACGCGATTCGCGTTGTTTTTTCCCGTGGCGCGCCCAGAAGTTTTCTGTTGTCTCCCAGCCATTGCGCACCGCGAGATAATCATTGCGTGCGGCCCAGGGGTCGGCGAGGATTTTTCCTGCATATTGCTCAAAAAGGCTATCGCCACGCTGAGCTAAACGGACCAGCGCCTGTCGCAAAGCGCCCTTCCAGCTACTATCGCCCTCGGTACATTCGCAGCCGCTATCCCAGCGCGCCACACCATGCCCGCAGCTCCACGCGCTTGGCTCACGCAGATGCGCCTCTTTCGTGGCCGGGTGCATACACATGTAACGTTCCAATGTACATACTTCGAAGCCCGATGCGGCGGCCCCATGCTGTATCAAACGAGCCAGGAACTTATCGCGCCAGGGCTTATGATGGCCGTAAAGCTCGCCATCGGTCGCCACCAGGATAAGCTGAGCGTCCCCTGCGGCAGCTTTGCTCTGCACGAGCTGCTCGGGCAGATAGTGAGCGGCGAAGGCATCGGCGTCATTGGTGGTGTTCCAGTCGAAGGAGACGCCACCTGAGAGGGGCGCGTTGTAGAAGAACACGGTCATGCTGCGCCCATTATGCAGCGGCACAATGTATGGTTCTGTGGGATCAATCGGCTCGATTGCCTGCCAGGGAGCCAGGATCGTATAGGTGATGCCGCACTGTGCCATCAGATCCAGGCACTCCAGATCCATCGCGGTCTCCGCCAGCCAGAGTCCGTGGGCCTCATATCCGTAGCGATGACGAAAATCTTGCAGGCCCCATACGATCTGGGTGTACTTGTCGCGGGTAGTGGCTAAGGGCAAAATGGTATGGTTATACGCCTGCGCCATCGCATTACCGACACGGTAACGCTCGCGATGATGCTGATCGGCCACAATGATTTGTTTGTAGACAGCGGGATGGGCTTTTTCCAGCCATGCAGCCAATGTCGGCCCCAGATCATAGCTAATGGCCTCAAAGTTGCCCTCTGCAGCGTTAGGCCGGTAACATTCGGAGGTAATTTTTTCGTTGTAGTTGGCAAATGGAGTAGCGCCGGGCTCTACAGGGATCGTGCCGGTAAATGGGTCCTCGCGCGGCGGCTGATAAAAATGACCATGCATGCAGAGGTAGACCTGGCTCATCTTTGAGCTGGTGGAGGACTCATCGGGAAGCATCTGTTCAATCATGTGTCTATCCTCGCCGGTATACAGTAAAAACAGCACCGTGTACCAGAACGGAGTCAAACCTTACATCTAGTAAAACAATAAAGCAGAACTATTTACTCCAGAGCATATATATAGATGAGGAACATGTCAACCTGCAAACCTTTCCCGAACCACAGGAGCGATCATACAGTTTTGCTGATAGCGTATCCCCTTTCAGACAAGTCTGGTACGTATCGCAAGGCTTTGTAGATGCACCCTGGGGATATGGCAGGCATATCCCCATCAATCAGGCAGGGCGGGGGTTAGCCCTCGCGGTCGCCCTGGCGATATCGCTAGCAGGGTGGGGGCTAGCCTCGCCCCTACGCGCTGAGGCCGCCCTGCGCGCTCATCATGAACTCTTCGTAGGCTTCGCGCAGCTTGGGGTAGCGCAGCAGGAAGAGCCCCGCGTATTCCTGAGAGAGCGGGCGCGGCTGGCGTAGCAGGCGCATATTCACCTCTTTCAGCAGGCGATTCCCTTTCTTCCCATTGCACACTTTGCACGAGGCCACGAGATTTTCCCAGGTGCTCTGGCCCCCGCGCGAGCGCGGAATGATGTGATCAAGGGTAAGATCGCGGCTCCGCTTGCCACAATACTGGCAGGTTTCGTCATCGCGCAGCAGGATATTCGACCGCGTCGGTTGCAGGGCAACACGGGGCACGCGGACATTAGCCAGCAACTGCACAATCACGGGCCGCTCTAACTCAAGGCGACGCGCCCGGATACTTTCCTCGATCAACTCGCGTACCTTCTCATCGAGAAAGGTCACTTTCCGCTTGGAAAGCAGAACGATGAGACGGCGCTCCGGGATGACCGAGAGAGGCTGTAGGGAGGAGTTCAACACTAGAACAGGCATGAATAATTTACCTTCCTCTCTGTCAGAGCCGATAACAGTCGCAGACAGCGAGGACGATAACTGAAGCATTGCGGAGGACTCGACTCGCCGCTTCAGCCTCTACCGCGCCTGCAACGACCAGGTGGATAAGAATGGAGGTATCCTGCATGTCCAGGTGAGCCAGGTACTGCGAAGGGGGTACCATCCATCGCCCATAGAGTACTCGGCAGATCTGGTATCTCCGACGTACTATAGGCCGTGCGTGGTATGATCAGACGACAGCCTGCTAAAGCTGCGGCGTGGATCTGATACCCTTGCATCTGTAAAAACTCCTTCGTACCTGCTAGTAGAGATGTGACACACACTTTTCGTCGTCCGTAAGCGGAACGCACTCTGGACCCTGGAACAGGGAGTATGTGTGATCCTGGTCGGGGTGAGAGGACTTGAACCTCCGACCTCAGCGTCCCGAACGCTGCGCGCTAGCCGACTGCGCTACACCCCGGTCTGATTATCATGCAAGCCTACCCGCTGCACTTATCCGCTGAACCGAGCTTCGCCTTTCCACCAGTTCCAGGCGTTTACTCTGCTCATGCCTAGTATAGCATAACTTCTAGATTTTTGACAATAGCCAGTTTGCGCATTTGCCCAAATTCGTCTACTAAGCTTGAACATCGGCAACCTTCACGATTGCAACATCTGCTTCACTACCCTATCGGCAAGCTCCAGCGAGTAGTTTTGCCCACGGTCGTGCGGATAGACCTGAAACATATTCGCCAGCCAGAGCCCGTCGAGAGGCGTGCGTAGGGGAGGAATATGCTGGCTATACTCAGTTGTCACAATCGGCTGGGCAAAAGGCGCGTGAAAAAGCCAGCTCTCCTGAATCCAGGCAGGCTGAAACGTGGGCACGATGCGCTGAATGTGCGGCACGAATTGCGTGATGACCTCTTCCTTACTCATAGTAAAGAGAGGATCGTTCATTGCGCGATAGTTGCCGAAGTACACCAGGTGCCGCCCACCATATTCGGCGGGCGCGCGAAGGTTTGTATGCTCGACCATAGCCATAAAGGGGTAGCCACTATCGCAAATGTTGATCCAGTAGCAGCTCTCGGTCAGCTTGCGGTCCAGCGAGAGGATCAGGCAGTGCGCGCCATACGCCTGACCCCAGTCATATTTTGCGCGGTAGTCGTCCGGGAGCGCGGGAACGAGTCGGCAGGTGAGGCGCGTCGGCAGCGTCGAGAGCACGCGGTCAAACTCCCACGTTCCCTGGCCGGTCCTGACGTTCCAGCGTCCATCGATCTGTTCCACCTGCTCTACACGGGTGCCAAGCAGAACCTTGCTTCCCTGCTGGCGGATGCGCTCTACCAGTCGTTCGTAGACGAGCTGAAAGCCGCCGCGCAGATATCCGAGCTGCGTGGTACGATCATGGAAGCGAGCCCAGAACCAGGGCAGGGCAATTTGATCATAGAGCGCGCCAAACTTTCCGATGAACAAGGGCTCAAAGAGCATCTCGTAGGGACGTTTGCCCATCCAGCGGCGCAGCCAGGGATCGGCGGTCTTCCCCTCCATCGGGCCGGGTCCACTGAATTTGAGAAAAGCTGCCACCGCCGCCACGCGCAGACGCTCGTCGATCCGCCAGGGCTTGAAGCGCAGGAGGGAAAGCGGCGAGTCCAGTTGGTGAATCTCGCCTCCGATCAGGCTCACCGTGCGGGGTCGCAGCCATTCCAGCCACTCGCCCAGCCCCAACTCTTCTATGACGCTGATCGCCGTCTTATCCGTGCGGAAGAGGTGATGATAGAATTTTTCCAGCCAGACAGCGTCGATTTGAAAGCCTGCCGCCAGCCCGCCCGCCACCTGCTCCTGCTCAAACACCATCACCGACTGACCGGCCTGCGCCAGCCGATAAGCCGCCATCAGCCCCAATGCTCCCCCACCGAGGACTGCGTACTCCATGCCTATTTCCCCATTCTTTGGTGCAATGATGTATTCTAATTTTTGTTCATTCTAACACAACAGGAGGTGGAATGGTATGGCCCCTTCTCCCCTGACAAAGGGACTTCGTAGGAACCCGCTTGAGCGCGTCCGGTTTACCGCCAATCCTCGCCCCAGTTCCAATGTAGCTCCAACGACGAAATGAGAAAGCGTGATCAACTCGCCTTTCTCGAATCTAACAAGTCACATTTTGTAACAACACCATCTTATTGGGAAGTTATGACGTTGGTGGTTACATGGGAAAAAGAGGAAGCACAGGCGATAAATCGGACGCGCTCAAGCGGGTCCCTACGAAGCGTTCGAGAAGGGGATATTGATCATTTCCTCAAAGCGGTGTATTCTGGACAGACGAATTGAAAAGAGGAGCCATATTATGCGTTATCCAACAGCAATCAGAACATGAACATCCTCTATACACATCTATTAACCTGTCCCGTCTGTCACGTAGCACTTGCCGAAAGCGATCAAACGCTCAAATGCGCTAACCGACACAGCTTTGATATGGCGCGGGAGGGTTATGTTAACCTTTTACTCAAAAGGCTGCCCGGCGATAGCAAAGCAATGTTGCAGGCGCGGCGTGACTTTCTTGAGCGCGATCATTATCGTCCCCTCTCCGATACGCTGAATGAACTCGTCGCCAGCCACATCCATAACACCCCTTCACCGGTCAATATCCTGGATGCAGGCTGTGGCGAGGGCTACTATCTGGGTCGTTTGCACCAATATCTGACGAGCAGACAGCTATCCATACAAAGCTGCTGCGTTGGCGTGGATATCTCGAAGGACGCGATCCGCATGGCAGCGAAACGCTACCGGGAAACGCTTTTCGTAGTCACCAATCTCAAAGAGCGGTTGGTTTTCGCTGATGATACGTTTCAGGCGCTCTTAAACATTTTCGCCCCGAGAAATGCCCAGGAGTATGCTCGCGTACTGGCGCCTGGCGGATTGCTGGTGGTGGTCATTCCTGGTCCCACACACCTGCTACAATTGCGCTCCGCACTCCACCTTTTGAGCATTGAGCAGGATAAGCAGCAGCATATCATCGAGCAGTTTGCACCCCAGTTTGAGCTTATCACGACCATCCCGCTTGCCTACGAGATACATTTGACCGGAGCGGAAATTGCTCTGACCGTGATGATGACGCCCAATTACTGGCATCTGACCGAAGAAACGAAGCGGAATATGGCGGAGGAGACGGAGATGCGAACGCAGGTGGAGTTTAGTTGTTTGTTGTTACAGAAAAAACTAACCGGCCCTACCTACAATTCTGTTAAGTAGCCAGATATATCAAATCGAAACAAGCTGTATGTATCTCAAATGCGCTGTTCAAGGTATTTAGCGAGTTCTTCTTTCCCAAGACTGAGATCGACCTTGTCGCCATATCTGGTCTTGATCCAGAATGAGAACTCGCTGTATCCCTGGTTATGAGTGGTCTGAGATTGAAGAGACTGCACCTCATTCCATCGAAGCACATACAACTCGCGCTTCCAGGTGTTCTTCCCTGCTTCTCGCCATTGATGGCTGACCAATTCATGTTCATAGAGGAAAATGGCATCCGGCTGCTTTTGCAGAAGACGATTTTTTTTCCTGAGCGAGCGTAGAAAGTAGAATCCCGCCCATAATAGTCCGAGAGATGTAAGTATGGTGAGAAGACCGACAATCCCCAAGCTATCATGTTCTTGCAGCCCTCTCCAAAACACGAGACACCCAAATGGAAAAAAAACTACCCCCAGGCCAAACCACACAATGGGACGCACTATGGACTCATGATTTCGCGCATAGGTTTTTTGAAGGGCTCCAAGCCCTTTTTGAGCAACAAGCCGCTCTCTTTCTGCTTGCTCTCTGTCTGGTTCTTTTGATGAGAATGGGAACATAGGTGTTTCTCCTGTTTAGTAACAGCCTGCTCCTAGTATTTCGATTTTAATATTTTGATTCTCATGTATAGTAGAATACGCATGAATCATTCACTTCATCACAATAGTTACAGTAGGCATGGCTGGAGAGAAATGGAATGGGTGTAGAGCCGTCTCCTTCTGCTTGAGCAGTAAGTGCAGATCCTCATAAAACGTATAGCAGATAGGTATCATATATCTGCTATACGTTTTTAGAAATCAATGCGTCACTTCCTGCCCCGGCGTCCAGCGCAAGTTTGGTTTGCGGGCGGCCAACGCCTGGTCAAGACGACCGATAACGGTGGTGTGGGGGGCGGTCTTGACGATCTCAGGGTTGGTGCGCGCTTCTTCAGCGATCTGGCGCATCACGCTCACAAAGTAGTCCAGCGTCTCGCGCGTCTCCGTCTCGGTCGGCTCGATCATCATGGCTTCGTGGACGATTAGCGGGAAGTAGATGGTTGGCGCGTACATGCCGAAGTCAAGCAGGCGCTTGGCAATATCCAGAGCCGCGACCCCGTATTCCTCTTTCTGGCGCTGCGCTGTCACCACAAACTCGTGCTGGCAGGTCGGTGGATAAGCGATCTCGTAATCGGACTCCAGCTCGTACTTGAGATAGTTCGCATTGAGAATGGCGCTCTCGGCGACGTGGCGCAGGCCATCGGGACCATAGGTACGGATGTAAGTATAGGCGCGTACCAGCACGCCGAAGTTGCCCATATTGGCGCGCACTTTGCCGATTGATTGGGGGTCGGGCTTCTGCCAATAGTAGCCATGCTCATTTTTCGCAGGCAATGGGCCGGGCAAAAATGAGACCAGATGCTCTTTTACCCCGATGGGACCTGCGCCCGGACCGCCGCCTCCGTGGGGAGTGCTGCACGTCTTATGCAGGTTAAAATGCACCACGTCAAAGCCCATATCACCTGGACGCGTAATGCCCAGCACTGCGTTGGCGTTGGCACCGTCGTAATAGAGCTGGCCGCCGACTTTGTGTACCATGCGGGCTATTTCCAGAATGTTGCCGTCGAACAGGCCCAGCGTATTGGGGTTGGTCATCATAATTGCCGCGATATTCGGGCCGTTCGCCTCCAGCAGCACTTGCAGGTGCTCCATTTCGATGCCGCCAGTCTGCGGATCGGTTTTGACCTCCACGGCTTTATAATCGGCCAGGGTCGCGCTGGCGGGGTTGGTGCCGTGCGCGTTATCGGGGATCAGGACGAGATTGCGATGGCCTTCGTTGCGGCTGCGATGATAGGCTTTGATCAACATCAGCCCGGTCAGCTCACCATGCGCGCCGGCGGAAGGTTGCAGCGTTACGCGGGCCATACCTGCGATTTCTGCCAGGTATTGTTCAAGCTCATAGATCAATTGAATGGCTCCCTGCACCGTCTCTTCCGACTGCAAAGGATGGATGCGCGCGAAGCCGGGCAAAGCGGCCATATCCTCGTTGATTTTGGGATTATACTTCATCGTGCAGGAGCCAAGCGGATAGAACCCTGTGTCAACGCCGAAGTTACGCTGCGAGAGGTGCGTATAGTGGCGCACCACTTCTATCTCGCTGACCTCGGGCAGAGGAGCTGGCTGCTCGCGCAAGAGATGGGCAGGGATCATGCTCTCAGGCGATTCCGTGGGAACATCCATACTTGCCATCGTCGCTGCCCGGCGACCAGGGGCTCCCTTCTCAAAAATCAAGCTTTCGACGCTCATGCCTGCACCTCTTTCAATGCTGCGACCAGCCGGTCAATATCTTCTTTTGTGCGCGTCTCTGTGACGCAGAAAAGCATATGATCGTCCATCCCTGGATAGCTTCCGCCCAATGGATAGCCTCCAATGATATCCACCTTCGTCAGGTGCTGCTCCAGTTTATCGGCGGCAATGGGCAGCTTAATCACAAACTCATCGAAGAAGGGAGAGCTGAACGTGGCGCTAAAGCCTGGAATAGCGGTAATCTGACGGAAGGCGTAATGAGCTTTTTGCAGACAGAGCTCGCTCATTTCGCGAAATCCCTGCTTGCCCAGGGCCGCGAGGAAGATTGTAGCACCCACCGCCAGCAAGGATTGATTGGTACAGATATTAGAGGTTGCACGCTCGCGACGAATGTGTTGCTCGCGCGTCTGCAAGGTCAGGACATAGCCCGTCTGCTGCTTTCCTCCCTCCTCAACCGTCTGCCCGACGAGTCTTCCGGGCAGGAGGCGCATAAACTTTTGCTTTGCCGCCATAAAGCCGAGCGCCGGCGCTCCGTAGCTCATCGTATTGCCGAAGCTCATCATCTCGCCCACGGCGATATCGGCTCCATAGGCGCCAGGAGGGGCGAGGATGCCCAGGGAGGCGGGTTCGGTAATGGTCGTGACAAAAAGCGCCTTCCCTTTGTGGACAACCGGCTCGATGGCGCGTACATCTTCGACGCAGCCAAAGAAGTTCGGCTGCTGGATCACCACGGCGGCGGTAGTGGGGCCGATGGCGGCGTCAAGCGCCTCCAGCGAGGTGACGCCGTTCTGCGCTGGTACTTCTTTGACGGTGAAGCCGCGCGAGAAGGCGTAGGTTTGCAGCACGCGGCGATATTGGGGATCGACGGCAGCCGATATGACCACCTCACCCCGCCCACCGGGACCGAGAGCCAGCAGAACCGCCTCGACCAGCGCCGTCGAGCCATCGTAGAGCGAGGCGTTGGCGATATCCAGTCCCGTCACCTGGCAAACCATCGTCTGAAATTCGTAAATCGCCTGTAGCATACCCTGGCTCACTTCCGGCTGATAGGGCGTGTACGAGGTCACAAATTCCGAACGACGCTGCAGGTGTGGCACGACGCTGGGGATTGCATGATCGTACGTGCCAGCTCCCAGGAAAGAGATGGTCGAGTCTAAATTTTTGTTTTGCGCCGCCATCCCGCTTAGAAGGCGCTTCAACTCTGGCTCTGGTAGCGCGGGCGGCAGATCGAGCGGACGACGCAGACGCACATTCTCCGGTACCGGCGTCAGCAAATCCTCGATGGAGCTGAGGCCCATATGCTCCAGCATCGCCTGCTGCTCTTCCGCTGTATTGGGTATGTAGCTCATATCGAACCCCCCTCGGTGGTTGGAAGCTCCCCGGAAATACATTGCTTTATCTGGGCACTGGCACACAGGGGGAGCTATGATGGATGTTATGGTACTGCAAAGTAGCATGCTTCTCCAGCATTGCCTGCGCTACAGATTCAGAGAAACATGCTACTTTGGGGCGTTGGAGTTTCTTTAATTATACCGCAGGTTAGCGTCCCTGGATATACTTGACATATTCTTCGGCATTCATCAGTTGATCAAGCTCTGCGCGACTGGAAGGCTTGATTACAAGCATCCATCCTTGATCATAAGGGTTATCGTTGATCAGTTCGGGGCGTTCCTTTAGCTCTTCGTTCACTTTGACAACCTGGCCGCTGATAGGAGAAATAAGCTCAGAGGTGGCCTTGACCGATTCGATGTCGCCAAATTTTGCCTCGGAGGCGACCTCCTGGCTGCCATCCCACGGCAGTTCAATGTAGACAATATCGCCAAGTTGATCCTGTGCATAGTCGGTAATGCCAATCACGACCTCATCGCCCTCAACCCTGACCCATTCATCTGTTTTGCTGTATTTCAAATTGCTGGGATGATTCAAGCTTGCCATTGTATGTATCTCCCTTCTTCAGGACGTTCTCCTGTTGCCAATATCATATTACAACACAGCAGGCGTACGTCGATTCTGCGTTCCGTAGGGGCAGGGCAACCGGTAGCTCCGTGGCTCCTCGCTTCATCGTGGGAGGTCGTGGAAGTTGCCCCTACCAGCGCGTCAGCGGCGTTGGGATGCGAAACATTTCAAGGTAGTTCGACGCCGCGTTCCTGAACTGTAGTTCCCCGATTCATCGTCGGAGCGCGTCAGCAGCGTTGGAACGCGGCACATCTCAAGGTACGTATACGCCTTATTTGCGCTTATAAAATGGTAATGCTACGATCTGAGCGGCCACACGCTTGCCGCGAATCTCTATCTGTACGGGATGCCCAACCACAGCGTGCGCGGCCTCGACATAGCCCATACCAATATTTTTGTGAACGGTCGGACCGGGAGCCCCGCTGGTCAGCGTTCCGATCTGCTGATCGTTATCGTAAATAGAATATCCACCGCGCGGCACCCCACGTTCAAGCAATTCAATGCCGACGAGCAACCGTTGCGGGCCTTGCTGCTTGACCTGGAGCAGGGGATCGCGCCCGATAAAGTTGCCCTTGTTTAATTTCACGGTCCAGCCCAGCCTTGCCTCCAGGGGATTGGTCTTTTCATCCAGTTCGTGACCATAGAGGCAGAGGCCAGCTTCCAGGCGTAGCGTATCGCGTGCGCCCAGGCCGGTGGGGAGCAGTCCGTATGGTTTGCCTGCTGCGAGCAGATCGTTCCACAGCCTGACCACATCCACCGGAGCGCAGTAGAGTTCAAAGCCGTCCTCTCCCGTGTAGCCGGTGCGCGAGATGAGACAGTTTATTGCGTTCACCATCCCTGCTGCGCAATGATAGTAGCGAATGCCTGCCAGGTCGGTTTCAGTCAACCGCTGGAGAATTGTCTGCGCAGCGGGGCCTTGCAGGGCGAGCAAGGAGATCGTATCTGATTGATCCGTGACTGTAACGTGCTGGAAGTGTTTCGCCTGACCCTGCACCCACGCAAAATCTTTTGCGATATTGCCTGCATTAACCACCAGCATATATTGCTGTTCCGCCAGGCGATATATCAGCAGGTCATCGATCACTCCAGCATCGGGCAGGCAGAGTTGTGTATAGAGGGCCTGGTGGATAACGAGGCGCGAGACATCATTGGGCACCAGGTATTGCAGGAAGGCCAGAGCATCCTGTCCCTCTACTTTGAACTCGCCCATATGGCTCACATCGAAGAGGCCCGCGTGGGTACGCACCGCCTCGTGCTCCTCCAAAATACCGCTATATTGCACGGGCATTTCCCAGCCGCCGAACTCCACCATGCGAGCTCCGAGTTGACAATGCTGCTCGTAGAGCGGCGTGCGCTTCAGCCGGGCGACGGCGCTGTCGTGTGTTGTCATCCAAATACTCCAATGCGCTTCAGAAGGTGTTGCATCACTAGTGGATACCAATTTCACTATATCAGATTTTATGACTGGCGTCGAGGGGAACACAACAGGCGGCAGGGCTATTTAATTCTTCTTTTTTTGCCCCCTTCGGGGGCGAGGGAGGAGAAGAATGAGCGGGGACACCCCGCGCCCCGCAAGGGGCACAGCCCCTTGACCCCCTCTTCTTCAGAGAAGTAAATAGCCCTGAACAGGCGGCCCTACATACAGCAATGTATGTAGGGCCAGCTTGCTCACATTTTCCAGGAGTTTAGTGAGCGTCTCTGAGCTGTGACATCGTCCTGGCATCGTCACCCGGGAAGGTGAGCTGCACCAGGAACGGCAGGAGCTGGGCCACATTAGGGGAGCCCCAGCCGGTAGCGGCATCCCAGCCTTTTTTGGCATCAAATCCCGTGATCGTCACGCTATTGCCATTGGCGTCCGGGAAAGTAAAGGTATTGTTTCCGACCGTGATATCATGGAAGGTCTTCGCGGAGAAGCCCGTATGGCCCAGGATGTATAGCCCCAGATTCAGGAAGCCCAGCCGCCGATGAGCCATCTGCGAGCCCAGCGCCGTAATCCCGGCCCACTGTGGAGATCCCGCGCTCGTGCCACCGAAAAGGACAACACGGTTTGGACCCGCGCCAGAGGTGCTCCAAACGGCGAGCACGCCGCCATTGATAGCTGCGTTATAGGATATATCGGGTACGCCGCGGAACTGACCAATGCCAGCAGTGCCGATCTGGTAGAAGGGCTTGTGGTAAATGGTGCTAAAGCCGCCACCGGTGCCAGCAAATAAATCAGGCTCGTTCCAGGCAACCTCGCTTTGATAAGCGCCCGTTGTGAGATCAGCAAACAACTGTGTGCCACCAACAGCCGTTACCAATGGATCACTGGCAGGCGAACTAACGCTTTTGATAAAGGAATTGCCATCGCATGTTGGCTGCGCCGCTCCCTGGTCGCCGGATGAGGCCAGCAGCGTAATATGCTTCAGGGTTGCCTCGAAGAAGACCTGGTGCTCCTGTTTTAAAATCGTGGGATCGACGCAGGACTCGGCCTCGCCGAAGCTCTGAGAGATCACATCACCCAGGTTGTGATCGACCGCAAATCTGGTCGCGCTCAGGAGATCCGCGTCCTGGTTGGATTTAGCCAGCACGAGATCAATGGTCGCGTCGGGTGCAATGGCATGCGCCCATTCCACGTCGAGCGTAATCTCACCGGCCCAGCCGACCTGACCAGCATCGCGCTGATTAAATGGAGTAAGGCCATCGGGCGCAATGACGTTGAGGGTAGCGTCATTGATGCCGAAGGTCTGATCAAACATATGCAGATCGTTAGCGATAGTCGGGCTCTGGAAGGCATCAACAATCACAATGGTGCGGCCTTTACCTGTAATGCCGACGTTGAGCGCCGCCTGGACATTATAGGCGTTGCGGATCTGCTGCGGACCATAACAATGAACGAACGCCGTAGCTTTCTGGCAGCCAAAGGTCGCATTAGGTTGCGCTATACCTGCGAATACATACTGCGGGCGCGTATTCACCGTATGGGGAGTAACAAGGCCGGAAGCGTACGTCTGGGCGCCGTTCAAAAAAACTAAACCGACAAGCGTACTTACCACTGCAAGCATGGCAACGATCAGATTAGATGCACGACTGAGGGAGAGAATCCTTCCCTGCATGAAAGAACCTCCTGGTAACTGGTGAAAGAATACCGGTTAACGAGCGATTTACAAAAGTGGCACGAAATTAATTATATAGGAAAATAGAACCTGGAAACATCATAGCGTGGTTGAGGTTTGGTGAAGAAATGGTTAAAGTTTGGTGAGGAAATGGCAGAAAGCACTTTTTGCCCTTGTTTGCTTGCTGTGGCATCTTACAGAGCTATGAGTGATTATATGGGATAGATTTACTTTTATCGATCAGGCAATCTCAACCGTTCTTCCACCATTGCCAGGGTTGGTATGCCTGCGATTCCCTGTTGCTGGACAGAGAAAGAGGCGGCGCAATTGGCGAAGTCAACAGCTTTTTCAGGCTCATCATATTTGTGCAGGTGGATCAGGAAGGCTGCAGCAAATACGTCACCGGCCCCGGTCGGATCTACCTCGCTGGCGACGTAAGCCGGGAAGCGTTGAGCGACTCCGTGGCGGAACAGGGTTGCTCCGTAGCGGCCATCGGTAGCGACGAGCAAGGGAACGAGGTAGCTCCAATGTGCAAGCATGGCATCAGCTTCTTCGCGATTATGATTGGCAAAGGGTAACAGGTCGTCGTGGCTAAGGATCAGGGCGTCGAGCCGGGGCAGAACGTTTTCCGCCGCCAGCCAAGGGGTGGGCCAGACGCGTCCGCTTGCATCCCAGCGTCGCAACCAGCCTTGCGGCGTAGCAGCGATAGTTGCGCCCGGGCGACGAGGGAAGAGTGTCACAAACGCAGGATCAAGCTCCTGCGCCAATGGCCCCAGCAATACAATGGGAGAAGCGCGCCAGGCGGTGGGGACATCTGCAGGCAGGATCGCTTCCGCTCTGGCGTGCAGATATTGTGTGCGAAATCCCTCATGGTAGAGATTTTTGAACGTGGTTGTTGCGGTTGAAGGGCAGAGCTGGAATGCGAGATCGGGCAGGAGCTGGGGAAGGTCGATGGCTAGCTGCGGATCGGCGCGGGTCACGATGCCGGCAGTTACACCCAGGCGGTGGGCAGTAAGCGCAGCAAAAGTTACTGTCCCACCGAGAGAAAATGTGCCATCTGGATGCAGGTCGCGAGCAACGTGTCCGATGGTCAGGAAATCGGGAAAGCCGGGCATAGGTGTTAGCGACCTGGTCGTTTCAGAGAAATCACCACGCGGCGCTCGTCGCCTTCGCCGATACTTTCGGTGCTGATATCCTGACTATCGGATAAGGCTATGTGTACAATGCGTCGTTCGTGGGGAGGCATAGCTTCCAGCGCAATGGAACGGCGGTAATTGCGCACCTGCTGGGCCACGCGCAGGGCCAGGGAGCGCAAGTTCTCCTCGCGCCGCTCGCGGTAGTTCTCCGCGTCCACAATAATGCGGATGCGGTGCCTGGTGCGATGGCGCACGATCAGGTTGACCAGGAGTTGGAGCGCCGCCAATGTCTCGCCGCGCCGTCCGATCAGCAGACCAAGATTCTCATTGATCCCATGAATATTCAGCGTCAAAGGAGAGGCAGAGCGCACCTGGACGGTGGCATGAATGTTCATATAGCGTAAAATAGATTGCAGCACATCGACCGTAATCTCGACGTCCTCGCGTGAAGGCGCTTCAAATACCGGTTCCTCGCCTTCTTCCGTACCGGCTTCACCTGTTGTTCTTTGATCTACAAATTGCGGTTCATCGATTCCCATCGTAGAAATAAATGGAGCAGGCTCCTCCTCTTCGAACTCTTCCTCACCCTCATATTCCTCATCCTCTTCAAACTCTTCCTCGTCGTATAGCTCTTCTTCATCATCAGGGAGAGGAACTTCCGGGCCGTCGGGACCAAGAATAGCGTCAGCCATTTCGGGAGTAATCACTGCGCCAGGTTTGCTGCTGACACGAGTGGTTACACGTACCAGAGCGTCTTTGCTACCCAGACCGAAGGCACCGCGGCTCGGCTCTTGCAGAACGGTAATTTCTACTTCGTCACGCCGCTTCCCCAGGCGGCCTAACGCCTGAGCAATTGCTTCGTCAACACTTTTGCCACTAGCCTCTATGCTTTCCACAGTTTCCTTGCCTCCCTAATATCATTATAATCAGCTTGCAGCCTGCGCCTTGCGCGGATGGCTGCAAGCGTTTTCAACTCCTTGATCGCTGGGCGCTACGACGCCGGGCTGACGCACTACTGCTGCGTTGGCGACGTCGTGTATATTGAGAAGGGCCTCTGACGCCGGGCCGGGGGTCTGTGCGGAGATTACGTTCCACTGGACCGATATCCTCGTATCCATCGCTCTCATCTTCATCCTCTGCATCCCGCAACAGGGCTTCCTCGCGTCGCCGGTCGCCGTTATAGCTCTTACTGTTGACTATTCCATTGGCTCCATTAGTTCCATTGTCGCTTTTTGGTTCGCTCTGCGGCCCACGAAAGCTAAAGTTCGGCGTGACCAGCAACGAGCCCCAACCGGTGACGAAGTACTGCTGTACCGCCTGGAACGTTGATGAGACTGTCCAGTAGAGCGCCAGACCAGCCGAGAAAGAGAGGCCAAAGAAGACCGTCACAAACGGCATGATGTACTGCATCATTTTCATCGACTGCATCGAGGGATCGCTCGGCGTGCCCGGAGCTGTCTTCGGCTGCGACATACGCAACTGCACAAACGTCGCCACGCCGGCCAGGATCGGCAGGATCAGCGTATGGTCGGGCACAGCCAGGGAAATGTGCCAGGCGGGATTAATCCAGGTAAACCAGTTGAGATTCACATCTGGAAACCTGGTAAAATGCGGCACAAACGGGTAGAGCAGTGAATTGATCACATCGAGTTTGGAGTTTGCACTTGCGCTTGCTGCCTTGAGCACATTGTTCAGAGCGTAAAACAGGCCATAGAGCACCGGCAACTGAACTAGCAGCGGGAGGCAGCCGGCGACCGGATTCACGCCGTATTCTTTATAGAGGCTTTGCACCGCCTGCATTTGCTCCTGCTGATTCTTAGCGTACTTCTTGCGGATCTCGGCCATCTGCGGCTGTAGCGCCTGCGTGGCCTTCATGGATTTCAGTTGTTGCAGCGTCAACGGGAACAAGATCAATTTGATGATGACCGTCAGCACAATGATCGATAGCCCCAGATCACCAAAGAGGTGATAGAGCAGCATCAGACCATTGAAAATGGGGTATGTGAAAATCAGATTAAATAGATAACCTATTTCACCCACGTTTACTCTCCTGCCTTCCTCAATCCAGCTTTCCCTAGATGTTCTGGGACTGGATCATATAGATCGCCATGATAAAAGGGATGACAACGTCCGATACGTTTGACCGTGAGCCAGCCGCCTCGAAAAAAACCAAAACGTTGGATCGCCTCATATCCATACTGCGAACATGAGGGAACGAACCTACACGATGAAGGCAGGACTACCGACAACGTGCGCTGATATAAACGAATTAAGCCAAGTGCGATATATTTCACTGCTGTAACCTTTGCGCGTTCTCAACCTCGGTCGTCTTTGCGGACTCCAGCAAGTGTGCCCGACGTAATAATGTAGCAACATCCTGTATAAGTATACGTAAATCAGCGCCAATGGTTTGACTTCTGGCACTAATTACGATATCCCAACCTGTGGGAATATCCGCCAGCATAGGACGGATCGCCTCTCCCAGCAATCGTTTCAGGTAATTACGTTCAACCGCGTGCTTTGAGACGCGTTTACTTACCACAAAACCGACGCGGAGGCCGGATAGATTATTGGGCGCCCAGGCAAGTATAAGCAGCCGAGACGAAACAACGCGTCCCTGCTGCCTTACCCGTTGGAAGTCACTACTTTTACGTAAGCGTAATGCACGGTTGAGTGCCACAATTTGTTATCAGAATATTAAACGGTTAAGCTCCAGCGCCCCTTAGCACGACGAGCCTTGATGACGCGTCTGCCGTTGCGGGTTGACATACGTTTCAAGAACCCATGCTCGCGTTTGCGTGGAATGCGCTTTGGCTGCCAGGTACGTTTCATAAGACCTTTCCGTCTCCTCTCCTCAGGATATCTCGTAGATTATAGCGATTCCGGTGCCTCCCTGTCAATTGTGCCTTCCAAACAGGGCAGTAGGGGCAACTCCCACGATGAATCGGGGAGCTACTGGTTGCCCAATCGGGGAGCTACCGGTTGCCCTCCCTCTACGGCGTTTTGAAGCGTAACAGGACGCGACCGAGCCGGACCTCGTCGTTATCGTTGAGCGGCGTGGGCGTCTTGGCAGCCAGGCGCTGGCGATTGAGGAAGGTGAAATTGGTACTATTCTCATCCTCCAGCATGTATTGCCCATTCTCTACAAAGATGCGAGCGTGCAGGCGCGATACTCCTCCCTCTTCGCCGCCGTGAGCGGTCAGATCCACATCGGGGTAGATGTTGCTAACAGCATCCTCACGACCCATAGTGATGTTATCTTTCCCGCTCAGGTCAAACTCCTGGTTGTCGGCCTCGACAATTAGCCTGGCTTGCAGGGTGGGCGCGGCTGTTGATGCGACCGCGTCGGACGCCTGGACTGGCTGCGGGGTGGGAGTGGGAGCCACATTTACCGGGGCGGGCGCACCCATCAGGCTCACGCCACAATTGGAGCAGAACGCCTCTCCAGCCGGATTGGTCGCGCCGCAGGATGGGCACGTCTGCGTCCCGGTCTGAGCCGGCGGAGACGCGACAGCCGCGGGTGCCTGCGTATTTGCCGCCACAGACGGCGCGCTGCTCAGAGGTTCACCGCACTCATCGCAGAAAGCGGAACCGTCTGGATTTTCATGGCCTAAAGAACACTTGATCGTCATAACAATCTATCCTCCTCTAAGAACTTTGCAATTTTCCCATCGTATGGGGTCAATGGCAGGGAACCCTTCTCACCTCTAAGGCAACAAATCGTCCAATCGTTGTGTCAATTTGCGCGTCTTGTTCCCAATAGATTTTACCTGCTCTTGCGAGATCTGCTGGCCCTGGTTAATCTGCTCAAGGGCGGCCTGGGTTTCATCGTCGAGCACCCGCGTGATATTGGGGGCCAGACGCGTTGTTACCTTACCGGTACGTTTGTATTCGTCGAGCACACGCGTCACCAGGCGGTTCGCGTTAGCTTTTTCCGCGAAATTCATCACCAGCGCATTGACCTGCGCGGCCTGATTCGCGTCAGTTGTGAAAGTAACCTTGATGTCGTCGCGCTCTTTTTCGCCGACAACGTTCGCAATCGGCACATCGTATGTCAGTTCGGCCTGCGCTATACGGAAAAGGCCAGCCGGGCGGGGATCGATCATCAGCTCAACCAGCACCGACTGAGGGGTATCCTTCTCCAGGTCGCCGAGTTGCACGACGACCTGCCGATCTGACAGCGAAGACTGGTCAACGTCGCGAATGAGGGGAAGCACCTTGACAGCTTTGCGGGGGGAGACGCCGGCGGGCAAGCGCAGAGTCATGGTAGCGTTGCGAACCGCGACCGCCACGGCGCTCTGGAGCTGCTGCTCGAAGATGGTCATAGCGTCGGCAGGCGTCCTGATAAACTCGGCAGGCATGCCGCCACTGAGCTGTCCGATATCGTCCAGCAAGCCCTCATCCCAGTCGGAACCGATGCCCAGCGGGTAGATCGCGATGCCGCCGGCGGCAGCGTCCCTGGCGAGCTGGCGACAGCGCTCCGTATCGCCGTAGGTGACGCCATCGGTCAGGAGGATCATACGGTTGACCGCGTTGGGGATATTCCAGCGGCGCAGTTCGCCGAGGCCCTGGATCATGCCAAGCGACATCGTCGTGCCACCGGCATCCATGATGCGATCAATGGCAGCTTTCATGCCGGGCTTATCGTTGGAGGGCATGGATGGAATAATCACCTGGGCGGTATCGTCGAAAATGACGACCGAGATGTAGTCCGTTGGCTCCAGGCGGTCGATCACCATTTTTACGGCTTCTTTGACATTTCTGAGCTTTGCACCTTTCATGGAGCCAGAATGGTCGATCACCAGAGCAAAGTTCAGCGGCATACGCACTTGAGCCATCATTGATGTTGGTTTCGCTTCTAATAACACGTATGCGACCTGACTCCCTCCGGTTGTGAGCATATATTCTTTTCCAACCTGGTGCGTCAGTGTTACTTCTCCGGGCATAATACATCAGCTCCTTTCACATTGGCTGATCCTGGAGCATTCCCACTTGACATCTTCGGGAATGGTCCGTATAGTATCTCTCAAGGGAGGCGGCGAGAGCGCGTGATGATCACGATCCGCTTGAGGATACCGAAATTAGTATATCATATCAACGCACGAAAACGACCACGGCGCTGATGTTGTCCTCCCCACCATTGGCATTGGCGGCCTCAATCAAGCGTGCGCATGCGGCCTGCGGATCAGGCGCGTTGATCAGGATATCGGCGATCTGGGGATTGCGCACCATCTCCCACAAGCCATCAGAACAACTGAGCAGGATATCTCCTGGGTAGACCTGCTGCTTGAATACGTCTATCTGGACGTTTAACTTATCGCCAATGCTGCGATAAATCTGACTGCGCTGCGGATGGGTATAGACGTCGTCTGGCTCTATCAGCCCGCCCGCGACCATCTGCCCGACCAGCGAGTGATCTAACGTCAACTGGTGTAAGTTGCTATCTCTTACCAGGTAGGTGCGACTATCTCCAACATTAAAGATATACGCATGATCCCCTACCATCATAAAACCCGTCAGGGTCGAGCCCATATCAGATTTATCGCGCTGGTTGGCCTGACAGAGGGCAGCATTGGCGTCCTCAATCGCTCCCCGCACCAGAGCCACATAGGCATCCTCATCCATCTGCGCCGGCGCCTCGCCGCTTTTCTCGCTGGTGAGAGGCGGCATCAGCAATTCCCGCACAATGCGTTCGGCGATAAGGCCAATCGTCATCTTGCTGGCCCCCTGGCCGTTGGCGTGGCCGCCCATACCGTCCGCGACCACAAACACGCCCGCCGGGGTGGCTATGGACTCGTGTACGCGCTCAAGCAATAGCACCAGCGTGCTGTCTTCGTTCGGCTCACCGCTGCGTACCACGCCCGCATCCGATTCGCAGGAGGCCAGTAAATGTACTCCATTAGGAAATACGAGCTGACTGGCCTGAGGTTGCTCAACGACGTAGGTTCGCCCATGATCAACAAAGGTATTGACGATAACGCCTTGCAAAACGTGCTCTTCCTTGTCTTTATGCTCGGCTGCCGGGTATTCATGCATAATGTAGGTCGCGTTGAGGAGCTCTGCGCCGCAGTCAATACAGAACTCATCACCTTCGGCGTTCTGTTCCGAGCCGCAGTTCCAGCAGCGCTGGTAGCCCTGGTGATCTACCACCTGGTAGACATGTTCATTTTCTTCTGTGCCATCCACCTGGGTGACTTCATAGCGCCCGCTGACGGTATCCCCAACGGCAAGAAGGGGAAACTCCGGGCTAGCAACTGCCTGCTCCTGCTCGCCCTGTTCGGCTGCCGGTTGTGATGTTTGCTCCATTACCTCTTCCTTACTATTAGCTGTCTCGGAACCTGCTGGCATCTCATCTACGGGGAGGGGAGGCGCCGGGGGAGTGGTCGCATTATCGCCGCTCGCCGCTGGCGCAGAAGTAGCCGCTCCCGCAACCGCAGCTTCTTCCTGCATGCCGTTGGCTTCCGTACTGCTCGCCGCACCTGGCATCTCCGTTGGCGTTGTCCCCCCGGATGCTTCTTGAACGGGAACGGAGGAAGGAGCCGGAGGGGGCTGGTCCAGTGGAGTCAGCATCGTCGGCATATCAGCTATATCCACGGCGTTTCCTGATTGCCGCTGTTGCTGTTCCAGCTCCTGCTGCCAGCGACGCGCGTGGTAAGCCATCATCTGCTGCGGCGTAAGGATTTGCGTCGGCGCAAGGCTGATATCTTCCACATCCTCCGGTTCTATCTCCATCGGAGCATGTGTCTGCGCCAGAGGCTGATCGGCGGGCGATGGCTGCGGTTGTTCTTGAGTCATGACAGGAGCAACCGGAGACGACGACTGAGGCTGTCCCGCGGCTTCCGTTTGCCCAGCTTCTCCGCCGGGGGCAGTAAAAGACAGGCCACAACGTTTGCAGAATCTGGCATTATCACGGTTTGGTGTATGGCATGATGGACAGAGCATTACTGCCCTCCTTTAGAGTTGTTTTTGTACACGAATTGCCTCGCCATTCTTTGGATCGCGTTGTAGAGCCTCGTTCACCATCTGCCGGGCCTCTACTTTCTTACCCATCTTGAGATAGCAAGTTGCCATAGCGCCATAGGTTTCTGGCGCAAGTTGATTTGCCTGGCGCGCACGCTCCAATGCACTCAGTCCCAACCGCCACTCACGCGCCTTCATATGAGCGCGACCAAGCTCATACCAACCCTCCCAGAGCGCGGGATCGCTCTGGGTCGCCTGGCGCAAAACGTTGATCGCGGAAGAAACCTGTTTTGTTTGTGTATAGAGCCGCCCCAACGCCACCAGGATTAAAGCATGACTGGCATTAATGCGCAGGCCATCGAGGAAGTACGCCTCCGCCTCGCGCAAGTACCCTTGATCCACGGCCACCAGTCCTAATTGATAGTAGATGGCCGGGTCCTGGGGGGCCAGCCCCAATGCCTTCTTAAAAGTGCTGCTCGCCTGGGTATAGAGCCCCAGGTCGCGGTAACACATGCCGAGCTGAAAGTAGGCGTCCAGCGCATCGGGTTTCAGCCGGACCGCCTCATCAAAGTACTCGGCAGCGGCTTTCATATGGTCGGTAAATAGCTTCCGATTGCTGTCCTTGACGCTCTGCCCCTGCTGCCGATAGGCGCGACCGAGATTGTAGAGCACATCATAAGACGTTCCGCCTGCGCTGCGAGCTGCCTGGAACTGGGTAATGGCCTCGGCGTAATGCTTATTCGCCAGGTGCTGTAATCCTGCTCGATAGGCCGCGCTTGGATCGGAAGGAGATGCAACGGTTGAAACCGGTCGGGGCTGGATGGAGCCGCCTGTGCGGGCGGGAACGGGCTGTTGCACCGGTCGGGGCTGAATGGGAGAACGAGCGGCCTGCGCCCGAATCTGCGGAGGCGCAATCGTTGCTCCCTGCACCAGCGGCTGCCCATCGCGCTTGCAGAATTTAGCTCCTGGACGGTTTTGATAGCCGCACTTAGGGCAGATCAGGCCAGACGCAGTGGTGGTTGCAGGCACAATAATGGTCGCATTTGGCGAAATGGCGGGAATCTGTACAGTCTGAGACGCAGCCTGGCCGGGAATACATTGATGCAAGGCGACGCGCATGGCTTCGGCATTCTGGAAACGCTGCGCCGGGTCCTGCTGCATCGCTTTGATAATCACCTGTTCCACCGGACAGACCACCCTGTTGCCAACCTGCATTGTGCGCAGGCGCGGATTCTTAGCGTGGATGCTGCCGGGTGGCGGCGTCTGAATCGGGTCGGGCTCGTAGCCGGTAAGCAGGTGATACATCGTAGCGCCGAGCGAGTAGATATCCGAACGGGCATCCGTCTGCACCAGCTTGCCGGGGTTCTGCGCGCTCCGTCGCTGGCCCGGGGCCGTCACCGAGCCCAGGTGCTCCGGGGAGGCGTACGAGATCGTCCCCAGGTTCTCTGTATTTGTGCGTTTATTAGGATCAAAACGGCGGGCAATGCCAAAGTCGATTAACTGCACCTCATCGTCGGGCGTCACCATGATATTGCCGGGCTTTAAATCGCGCAGGATGATGGGAGGGTTGCGCGAGTGGATATAGCTTAATGCCTCGCACACCTGCATCATCCACCTGATGACCTGCTCTTCAGGCAACGGGCCTTTGCTATTTTCCAGGATCTTCTCCAGGCTGCGACCGGGGACAAATTCCATCACAAAGTAGTAGTTGCCACGTTCCTGGAATGGCAGCATCAGCGCGGCAATGCGTGGATGCTTCAGGCCCCGCAAAAGCGCAATCTCTTTGTTGAAGCGGTCAATAGCGGCTTTACGGTCTTCTTCGCTGGTATTCGGATTGATTAACAGTTCTTTCACAGCATAATAATATGGAGGTGTCCCCGGGGGAGTGCCTGTCTGTTCGACTTTGTAGACGGTACCCATCCCACCCTCGCCAAGAACCTGTACCACTTTAAACTTGCTATCAAGAATTGTTCCTACTGGGAGAGCCATACTCCTGTTTTCTCCAAAGGCGCTTAGCCTGCGCTAACATAGACGACAACAGCAGTGATATTATCTTCTCCACCGCTCTCATTGGCTAGATCGATCAATTTATCGCAGATGCTCTGTGGGTTTCCCCCCTCGTTGAGCGTTTTGAGCAGGTCTTTGGGCCGTATCATCTCCCACAACCCATCGGAACAGAGGAGAAAGACATCACCTGGCTGAATCGTCTCATGAAAGATATCGACCTCAATATTTTTGCGTCCGGCGCCCAGCGAACGATATACCAGGTTGCGCTGCGGGTGGGTGTAAATGTCTTCGGGCGCGATCTGTTTCGCTTCTACCAGTCTGGCTACCAACGAATGGTCCCTTGTCAAAGGGGTCAGTTCCTTGTTGCGGAATAAGTATGTGCGGCTGTCGCCAACGTTCGCAATATACGCCTGATCGCCCTGGATCAGGACGGCGGTGACGGTGCTGCCCAGGCCACGAGCGGCGGCCTGCTGCTCTCCATAGCGCAAAATAGCCTTGTTCGCCTGTTGAATGGCATTGCTCAACTGATCTTCTGTCGCCGTAACGGTCGGGGTTTCCGATAGCTTGCGGGTCTTATGCAGAGCATCTTCAGCCGTTGCTCTGACGCTGTTCTCCAGAGCTGAGGTCTCCAGCTTGATCGTCGGTTGCTCTGGCAGCGGCCTGAAAAGGCTATCGAGCGACTTGCTGACCGTCTCTACTGTCAGCTTGCTGGCTATCTCTCCTGCTTTGTACCCCCCCATACCATCGGCCACGATGAATAGTCCCTGATCCCCCTCGGCAGACGACTCGATCCGTTTGTAAGCACAATCTTCATTTTGTTCGCGTTGTTTGCCAACGTCTGTTTTATCAGCGGCAGTTAGTTTTAAATGCATAGGTAGGTACCTCACAGAAGCGCAATTTTTCCAGGTCTATTCTCTGCTCACTATAACATATAGCTGTATCCAATACAATTCACGCTCCTCATCGCTTCTTATATAAGATAAGTGAGTATAGCATAATATATTTTGTATGCTTATTGCATTTCCACTTGACATCTTCTGGTGTGATGCTATACTGCTCCTCAAGGGGAGCGGCGGGAGCCTGTGGCTACCTCGACCCGCTTGAGGGTACTGAAATTATTGACATACATCATATACGCCTGGGGTGAGGGGAAGGTTGCGAAAAATGGTGCGCCCACCTCACCTTCACGCATTGCTACCGCTCCTCCGTTTTCGATCTTGGCCTGAAGTGCATGCGAAAAGCGGTGCCCTCAAAGCCGAACGCCTCGCGCAAGCGATTCTCCAGGTAGCGTTCATAAGAGAAATGGACAGCCGTGGGATCGTTGACAAAAAAGACAAAGGTCGGCGGATTGACCCTGGTCTGGGTCGCGTAATAGATTTTGAGGGGTTTAGTGCGAATAACGGTAGGATTGTGGCGGCGAATCGCCTCCTGCACCACCTCATTGAGCCGCGAAGTCTGGATGCGCAGGTAACGCATGCCAGCGATACGCAGCGCAGTTTCAAGGATCGATTTTACGTGATAGCCTGTTTTGGCGGACGCGAAAATGATGGGCGCGTAAGGAATAAACTTCAGCCCCTCCGCGATGATTTTGCGGTACTCCTCGGCGCTCTCGATCTCTTCATCGGAATGGGGAAATATGCCTTCGCGTGCGGCGCGGCGCTGCTCCTGGGCCAGATCCCACTTGTTTACGATGACCACCACCCCTTTGGCCTTCTCATGGATTTCGCCCGCGATATGCGTATCCTGCGCCGATAGCCCCTCGCTGGCATCGATCAGCAGCAGGGCCACATCGCAGCGATCAAGGGCGCGCGAAGCCCGCAGCACGCTATATTTCTCAATGCCGGGAATCACGCGTCCCCGACGCCGAATACCAGCCGTATCGACGATGCGTACGCGGTGCCCTTCGAACTCCATCTCCGTGTCGATGATATCGCGGGTCGTGCCGGGCACATCGCTGACAATGGAGCGCTGCGTTCCCAGAATGACATTGAGCAGGGAGGACTTGCCCACATTGGGGCGTCCGACGATAGCGAGGCGCGTTACCTCTTCCTCTGCTTCTTCCTCCTCTTCCGCCGGAGGTAGCAATTCTACGACCCGGTCCAGCAGATCGCCCGTGCCGACGCCCTGAATCGAGGAGACATCGATGGGCTCACCCAGCCCCAGTTGATAAAACTCGACGGAATCCAGGCGGCGGGCCTGATTATCGGCCTTATTGGCCGCGACAATCACGGGCTTATTAGCGCGGCGCAACACATCCGCCACCTCTTCATCAGCCGCCGTGATGCCGCTGCGGGCATCAACCATGAAGATAATCACATCCGCTTCATCGATAGCGAGCTGCGCCTGAGCCTTCACATGCTCCATCAGGTCGCCCGGCTGGCCGGTCAGGCCCACTTGCCCCACCGGTATACCCGAGCCCAGTTCAAGGCCACCCGTATCGATCAGAGTAAACTCGCGCCCGTTCCAGTCAGTATCGCCATAGAGGCGGTCGCGGGTCGTACCCGGCAGATCTTCGACAATGGCGAGCCGTTCGCCGATCATGCGATTAAAAAATGTGGATTTGCCGACATTGGGTCGGCCCACAATGGCAACCAGAGGTTTCATACAGCGCCCCTCCACCCTTTCCTGAGTAAAAATTTGCAGACAGATAGTTGGAGCCTATTATAGCATATAATCCCCTTGCTTGAAATGCAGTTGCGAACGCCGCTGGCTCGCTAGTAGGGGCAATCCCTCGCGGTTGCCCTGGGCAGGGGCCAGCCCTTCCCCTACTTGAACAGTTCAGTTACGGAGCGCCCATCATGGATGCGGCTGATGGCACCCGCGAGCAGTTCGGCCACTGAGAGGATCGTTAAATGGGGCAGGTGTTTATGCTCAGGAAACGGGATAGAATCGGTAACGACGAGTTCCTTGATTGGAGCGTTGCTCAGGCGCTCGATGGCGGGTCCTGAAAACACGCCATGAGTCGCGCAGCAGTAGATATCGCGCGCGCCACGGTCGTAGACCACGCGCACAGCCTGCGTTAGCGAGCCAGCGGTATCAATCTCATCATCAACTATCAACGCATCCTTTCCCTGGACGCTACCAATAATGCCCATCGCTTCGGTCACGCCGTTATTGCCCAGGCGACGCTTCTCGACGATGGCAAGAGGCGCATCGAGACGGTCCGCGAGCTGGCGCGCCTTCTTAGCAAAGCCCTCATCGGCGGCGACAATTGTGAAGTTATCCATTCCCTTCTCGCCAAAATAACGAGCCTGGATAATTTGCGCGGTCAATTCATCAACGGGAATATTGAAAAAGCCCTGAATCTGTCCGGCGTGCATATCCATCGTCAAAACCCTGTGCGCACCCGCGACAGTGATGCAGTCAGCAATCAAGCGGGCGGTGATTGGCACGCGGGGCTGATCCTTCTTATCGGTGCGACCATAGGCATAATAAGGGATAACGGCGGTGATACGAGCAGCGGAAGCGCGTTTGAGCGCATCGATCATAATCAGCAGTTCCATAATCGAGCGATTCACGGGTGAGCTGAATGGTTGAATCACAAAAACATCATGGCCGCGCACATTTTCATTGATCTTGACAAAGATATTCTCATTGCTGAATTGAAAAACATCAGCATCTCCGAGAGGGATTTGCAGATGTCGGCAAATGGCTATTGCTAGCGGGCGGTTCGCGTTCCCGCTAAAAATACTGAGATTCAAATTGCACCTCCTGCTTGCCAAAATTATATCATATGCTCTGGGGATATGGCATAGCGGAATTACGCTTGCAAGCGGCGCGAGCGGCATTTATCGCATGAGGCTCAACATTGAGGAAGTTGCTGCGATAAGCAAGGGCAACCACGCGCGGCAGTTGCCCTGATAGATTTAGCCGACGGGCTCCTCCGGGCTGGAGATGAGAATGCGCAGGAATTGTCTGATCGCCCAGAAGACCAGCCAGTAGATGACCATAGCAATCAGGGTAGACCATTCAAATGCCTGGTTTGTATGGATCGAGGGGGCGCGTACGATATCGCTAAAAGGAACCAGAATGATGCCGGTCAGTGCATAAAGAAAACCTGCGAAGAGATTCGCGGGGTCCGCGCCGATCAACTTCAAAAGAAAGCGTATCGCCAGGGTCACTTCCAGCACCATGATAAACCACTGAATAAAATCGTTCAGTTTGCCAATGGCATAGCGAACCGTGCGCGCCTCTTCCAGGCGTATTTCCGCGTTTTCGGCTTCCTCTGGATTCCCGCCAGGTGCGGTCGGCATGGCAGGCGGCGGCACGGGCCGTAATGGCAAATCTTCCATACGCTTTTGCGGCAACACATCGGTAGGACGTGCATTCGCAACATCTTCAGGGTTTGGATTATTGCGCATCCTACATCCCTCCATACATTAATCAAGCTCGCATGCACAAATGGGAGCCAACATTTACTGCTCTTGATCGGATTATAACATTATTTGCTCATTATTTGCTATAGGCGTCGTCTGACTAATAATATAACTCCCTCGGCTCGCGCTAAAACGCGAAACTGTTTGGAGTTGATCAGTTGGTTGAGCTCGTTGGCAGTGCCCACCTGATCTTCAGGAAAGACCGCTTGCAGATCAACAATCACGTATTGAACGGTATTGTTGATGCTTTTCTCTGAGGAGGAGAAGGTGATGGCGGGAAAGACCGTCACATAGAGCCGCTCGCTCAGATGCGGATTAAGATTGCTGCCCGCCGATACTGAGGCGTTGGGGGGAATCATGGAGAGCAACTGCTGGATATGCTGCTCGCGCGTCCCTGGCAGGTGATCGGGCCAGAAGGCATTGAGCGCGGGAGACATGATGACAAAGTTCAGCGCCATCATGACGATGAGCCAGCCATAAATAAACCATTGCAGACGAGCGGCAGAGGTGGTGATAGCCAGAGGAGTGAGGCGCTCGCTAAAACGCTGCCACTGATAATTGCCCGTATGCGCCAGCCGCGTTAGTCGTGGCTGAATAAACGCCGTTGAACGGGTAAATGCAGGATGGACAGCCACGGACTGGACAACATTTGAGCGCAGTAGCGCAAAGTTGCTGCCGAGTGACGCCAGCCATACAGGCATACCCTTGCTCGCCCAGGATGGTCCCATCGTCGTGAATTGTTCAATTGAGCTTCGCCAACTGGCATGTTCTTTCGCCTCGCCTCGCCACTGCTGCCATAAAGACACAAAACGGCTCGTGCCGTGAATAACTGCCAGCAGTATAAAGGGGATAATAGCAGCATTATAGTGAAAAACGCCGCTATAGAGAAGGGGATCGGTGCTGAGCAGGTTAACGGCAAGGCTGGGCAAGGCCGGTAATAACCATTCGGGGGCCAGCAGTGCGAGAAAGCCGCCGCCGCGCAGTAGATTCGCCAGGTAGTAGAGACGATCCAGCGTGATAAAGGTCGTGAACAGTAACCAGGGGTGGAGCAGCAAATTGATGATCGCAGCGCCCGGCGAGCTGCCCAACGCCTCGTAGCGATACCAGTAGTTATTATGTTGCGCGCCGGGATAGAAGTGCGGAATAATCACCAAAAAAGCCAGCAGGCTCCAGATCAACCCTCCCACGATAAGCACGGTCCCCAGACGCGGCAGCTTATACATCCAGATCACCAGGATACCGAACATAGCGATGGACAGCGGTATATCTTCCTTACAGGAGGCTGCAAGAACGCAGGCAATCAAAAACCAGACGTAGCGCCCGTAGGTAAGGGCAAGGACGGCATAAAGCAGGAGGGGCGTTGCCAGGCTGACGGGATGAAAATCGAAGATGTTCAGGCTCAGCAGCGCGGGCATGAGGAGATAGACCAGCGCCATCATCGGCGAGAGGAGCGGCCAGGCGGGCAAATACTTGCGCGTTAGCAGGAAAACGGGCAGCGATCCTGAAACCAGAGCCAGGGTCTGGAATACCAGCAGAATGCGCGGGTCGGCGCCAAAGATATAGAGCAAGGAGAGCGGAAAGATAATCGGCTCAAAGTGGATCGCCAGGCGCGTGGGCGGTCCAAACCAATCAGCTCCTTGATTGGTGAACTGGAATGGGCGCCCATGAATGGTGTTCCAGAGCACCTGGTCCATATTGCCCAGATCAAAGGCGGTCGCTTTGAACGTGTCGTAGCGCAGCACAGCCAGATAGCTGATCACCAGCGCGTATATCAGTATCAGCAGCGCCAGGAGCAGCCACGCGATTCGTTCCTGAGTTTGCCGCGTAAAACGCAAGCGCAGAGCAGATATTTTCATGTTTTTACTGTGGTAATACCCCCGTAGGGACCCGCTTCAGCGCGTCCGCTTTAGCGCCTCTCTCGCTCACTTTGTCCGTCTCGCCATCGCCAACGAACCAGCAGCGCCATCTTCTCCAGCTTGTTTCCCTTTTCCCGGCAAGGACGAGCGCTGAAGCGGACGCGATAGAATCGCGTCTCTACGGGAGAGGCAGAGGAAACAACTAAACTGTTATGACGGCCCACCAGACCCCGAGGGCCACCACAGTCATAAATGCCCAGACGATGACAAACTCAGGCCAGGTTCCGGTACGAAAACGCCAGTGCGGATTAGGCGGAAACCCATAACGCTTACGGTTGGGCCAGAACAATGGGACACCTCCCTGAGTCAGCGCATCAGCCGCTATATGCATGATTGCTCCAAACAACACGCCAAAGAAGACCAGGTGCGACGCCCCGACCAGTTGGGCCGGAAGGGACAAACCATGCTGGCTTAGCAGATAGATTACCACCTGCTCTAACCCGATAGCAAGTAACGAACCAAAAATAAGTCCGAGCATGCTATGAAAGAATGTGCGGTGTCCCGCAAGATGCTGGATCTCTTTGCTGACTACCCCCATCCTCCTGCCCAGCGTGCTGCGCGCATTATCGATATCGGGCAGCAGCGCGCCAAACCCTACCGCGAAGTAGTAGACGGCCTTTTTTACCAGCAGCACCAGCGGGACTGCCTTTGCCATCGTCAAAGGGTCGCCCGACAGGTGAATCATACTATCCAGCACAACGCCAGCCGTCAGGCCAATCAGCAGATGTGACCTACCTTCCATCCATTTCCTTTCTTGCGCGAAAGATACGTTTCCTATCTATCGGGATTGTAGGGGTAAAGCGCACGAATGTCAATATTTTCCATTGATTGCTATTTATGTCGTGGTACGATATAATTTTAGTAAAAGTGTCCAGGATACCATAAGATCATAAGGAGGAACATATTGGCTGCTGCTTGGCAACATCTTGTTGATAAGTTGAATCGTTTAGGGCCTAATGAAGAGGCGGGAAGGCTGGGTGACTTTACCACCAGGCCACGAGTTGTTTATATCTCCCTGCTGGCGATAGGAATTGGCGTTTTGAGCGCGTT
The DNA here is from genome assembly GCA_035293765.1 of Ktedonosporobacter sp. GTDB lineage: Bacteria > Chloroflexota > Ktedonobacteria > Ktedonobacterales > Ktedonobacteraceae > DASRHT01. The sequence continues at coordinate 119,909 of DATGMF010000056.1, read as the reverse complement.
CGTGGCACTGATCCTGCTACGCTTAATCGGTCTGTTCACCAATCTCTTTTTCTTCCAGCGCTGGGGCTTTGACCTGGTTTCGCCGGCGGGGAACCATCTAGGGCCACTGGTCATACTGGTCCCGGTGATTGGCGCGCTTATTATTGGCTTCATGGCGCGCTATGGCTCCGAGCGTATCCGGGGGCACGGCATCCCGGAGGCAATCGAGGCGATTTTGATTAATGGCAGCAAGGTAGAACCAAGAGTTGCTTTCCTGAAACCGCTTTCCTCCGCCATCTCGATAGGTTCCGGCGGCCCCTTTGGTGCGGAGGGACCAATTATTATGACCGGCGGGGCCTTTGGCTCGATGATCGCCCAGTTCATCCATCTTTCCAGCACGGAGCGCAAGATCTTGCTGGTTGCCGGTGCGGCGGGCGGTATGTCGGCGACCTTCTCGGCCCCTCTATCTGCGGTCCTGCTCGCGGTCGAACTGCTGCTTTTCGAATGGAAGCCGCGCAGCCTGGTTCCGGTGGCGCTGGCAAGCGCGGTTGCAGCCATTGTGCGCTACTATATCATCGGTCCCGGTCCCCTCTTTCCGGTACCCCCGCATGTGGCATTTATCGGTCCTATGGGTTTCCTGAGCTGCATCCTGGTTGGCCTGCTGGCCGGCCTCCTCTCGTCACTACTCACGGTGGCAGTCTACGCTTTTGAGGATGGGTTCCGTCTGCTGCCAATCCACTGGATGTGGTGGCCAGCGATTGGCGGCCTGATCGTGGGCGTTGGCGGCTTTATTTTTCCGCAGGCGCTCGGAGTCGGCTATGATGTGATCGACCAGATATTGCAGGGCCATTTTACACTGCAACTGATGCTGGGCATTCTGATCGTCAAGTCGATTATCTGGTCAGCCTCGCTCGGCTCTGGAACGTCGGGCGGCGTCCTGGCTCCGCTCCTGATGATGGGTGGCGCGCTGGGCGGCCTGCTGGGACTCTTCCTGCCGAACGAGGGCACCGGCTTCTGGGCGCTCATCAGCATGGGCGCGATCCTGGGCGGAACGATGCGCTCGCCTTTCACGGGCGTAATCTTCGCGATAGAACTGACACACGACTTCAACGCCGTACTCCCCTTGCTGATTGCTACGGTGATTGCCCACGGCTTCACCGTGCTGGTGATGCGCCGCTCGATCCTGACGGAGAAGGTGAGTCGCCGCGGCTACCATATGAGCCGCGAGTATTCTACCGATCCGCTGGAGATCCTCTTCGTGCGCGAAGTTATGCGCACCAATATTGTGGCGCTCCCTGCTTCTATTACCAAGCAAGACCTGGAGCAGTTACTGATTACCAAGCCGAACCAGCATGGGCAGCGGCTCTATCCCGTCGTTGACGATCACGGGCAATTGCTTGGCGTCGCCACCAGGCATGATCTCCAGCACCTGACGCAGAATATGCAGGAGAGCGATCATCTCCTGACAAGCTGCATTCAGGCCAACCCGGTCGTGGCTTACCCCGACGAATCGCTGCGCCCCGTTGTCTACCGCATGGCGCAGACGGGCTTTACGCGCTTCCCGGTGGTTGAGCGGGATAATCCCAGGAAGCTGGTGGGGATCGTCGGGCTGACCGATCTGCTCAAGGCCCGTTCGCGTAGTCTGAACGAGGAACGCCAGCGCGAACGCGTTCTACGCATGCGCATCCTCTTCCCGACCCGCACACGCGTTCCTAAATAAGGTAGTTGAGCGGCTCCTTGTGATCTAAGCTCGGCCGCGAGAGGCTCGATAGCAACAGCGTCAAGCTCGCGCCTCTCGCGCACCATCTCAGGTCAATCAAGGCAGAAAAGTGTCCGCATTGATCACCTCACAACTCCCTCTTAGAAAAGAGCCTTTCGCAAACATCGGCGAGAGGTGATGTTGGATGGGGCTGGTAGGGGCAAGGGGCGGTGAAGAGAGGGGCGGGGCCTCGCGCTTGCCCTGGCACGGGTTGGCATGGTTTTGGGTGGGGAACGGCAATGAATTGGACGCGATCAATCGGGTCCCTACGGCAAACGGGGCAATGGTAAATGGTGGGGCCTCGCGCTTGCCCTTTGGCAGGATAATTACCCTGCGATGTGATGGCGTGGTTTGGGGAGAGATGTGCAGGCGCTGTAGCTCCCCGATTCATCGTGGGAGGTCCCTACGACATGGCGGCTCGCCATATTTACGGATAGCCGTAAATTATGCTTCTTCTTCCGGCAGGCTGATCAGTATGGAGCCGTCGTCTTCCACTTTCACCGGGTAGGTCAGGATGTCCTGGCGGGCGGGGCCGCGCATGACTTTGCCGGTACGGACGTCGAATTGAGCGCCGTGCCAGGGGCAGGTGATGATGTGATCCTCTAGCTCGCCCTCGTTGAGGGGACCGCTGATATGGGTGCAGTTGTCGGTAAAGGCGTACACATTGCCGTTGACCCTGGCGAGACAGATCAGTTCGCCATCCGCCTCTACCGGACACAACCCGCCCTCTTCCAGATCATTTACATTGGCTACTTTGATAAAGTCGGCCATAGCTATCCTCTTAAACAATTTTTATGCTTCGTCGTCGTCTACAGAGGGCTTCTCCAGACCGGCCATAGCCAGCCCGCGATGCAGCACACGCAGGGAGAGGAAGGCGCATTTGGTGCGAGCGGGACTGATATCGATGCCCAGTGCCTCCAGCACGTCCTCTTTGCCTAGCTTGACCACCTCTTCAATCGACCTGCCCTCGATCATCTCTGAGAGCATGGAGGCGGCTGCCTGGCTGATCGCGCAGCCTCGCCCTTGAAAGCGGATCTCGGCGATACGATCTCCCTCAACTTTGATATCCATGCCTAGTTGATCGCCGCAGAGCGGGTTCGAGTCCTCGGCATGGATGTCTGGCTGCTCCAGCCTGCCGTAATTGCGCGGGCTGCGATAATGATCCAGGATATATTCACGATAGTCCATCGACATAAAAGAGCCTCCCAGGGGTTTTTCTGGCGCGATGAAATCAGGCAACCACACCTCTATTCTGACACACAAAGCTTACAACTGGAAGATTTGTCGCGCCTTATTAAGCCCCTGCACCAGAGTATCAATTTCTTCTCTAATAGTATACACGTAAAAACTGGCCCGCGCCGTCGCGGATAAGCCAAAGCGCTCCATCAGCGGTTGCGCGCAGTGATGCCCCGCCCGTATTGCCACTCCTGCTTCTTGATCCAGGATCGACGCCAGGTCGTGCGGATGAATATCGCCCAGCGTGAACGAGATGACGCCTCCGCGCTTGCTGGCATCAGGGCCATAAATTGTTAGCTCCGGTACCGTCTGCAACTGCTCCAGCGCGTATGCCGTAATCTCGCGCTCGTGCTGCATCACGGCAGTCATGCCGAGTTCATTGAGATAGTCGATGGCCGCACCAAAGCCGATGGACTCGGCAATCGCGGGTGTGCCCGCCTCAAATTTCCACGGCAGATCGTTCCAGGTTGATTCGCGCAGACCGACGCGGCGAATCATATCGCCGCCGCCCATAAAGGGAGGCATGGCCTCTAAAAGCTCTCGTTTCCCGTAGAGCGCCCCGATTCCGGTCGGTCCCAGCATCTTATGGGCGCTGAAGCAGAGGAAGTCAACGTCAAGCTCCTGCACATCGACCGGCAGGTGGGGTACGCTCTGCGCGCCATCCACGAGTGCAAGCGCGCCAGCCTTGTGAGCCATAGCGATCATCTCGCGGGCGGGATAGATAGTGCCCAGCACGTTGGACATCTGCGCAAAGGCCACCAGTTTGGGCTGCTGCTGTAATAACTGCTCGTAGACATCGAGACGCAAGAGGCCGTCGTCGCTCACGGGCACAAATTCCAGGCGAGCGCCCGTTCGCTGCGCCAGCAGTTGCCAGGGGACGAGGTTGCTATGGTGTTCCATCTCGGTCAGAATGATCAGGTCGCCGGCATGAATATTCGCGCCGCCCCAGCTATAGGCCACAAGGTTGATGCTCTCGCTGGTATTGCGCGTAAAAATGACCTGTTTGCTCTGGCGCGCATTGATGAAGCGGGCCACTTTGACCCGCGCCTTCTCCATCGCAGCCGTTGCCTCTTCGCTGATCTCGTAGACGCCGCGATGCACGTTGGCGTGATACGCCTGGTAATAATGGCTCATTGCCTCGATAACAGAGGTTGGCTTTTGCGAACTCGCCGTGCTATCGAGGTAGACGAGCGGTTTGCCGTGAACCTGGCGAGACAGGATAGGAAAGTCGTTACGAATATCCATTACAGAGCGAACATGAGCATTCGTCTGCGCTGAAGCATGTACCGTCGTTGTTCTGTTATCGGACGTGACCATAATTTCCCTGATTTCTTCATCATTGAGGGTACCCCTCCGCCTATAGCGGTTAGAAGGTACCCTGACAGATCAATATTCGGATAGCTGTATTTCTTCGTCGGGATTGCCGTCGAGATGGACAGCGCCTTCGTCCACGCCCTCGATCTCCCAGCGTTCCTGAGCGTCCACCCAGGTGTCAGCTTCGGTTTCGTAGGCTCCGCTCATGCGGCGCACGATGCTGCGGCGCAGGCGAATACGCAGGTTCTCCAGCGGGATGCGCTGCAAGACAGGCTCGAAGAAGCCCTGGACGATCACGCGCTCGGCCTCTGCGCGCGCTATGCCACGCACCATCAGGTAGAAGAGCTGCTCTTCGTCGATCTGCCCGGTGGTGGCGCCGTGGCTGGCGCTGACCTCGTTGGCGGCAATTTCCAGCCCTGGAATAAACTCGGCCCGCGCTTTCTTGCTCAACAGCAAGCCATGTGCGGAGAGGAAGGAGGCCGTTTGCTGCGCTTTTGGGCGCACGCGGATCATGCCGTCAAACTCCACGCGCGAATCGTCGGTGAGCACGCCCTTGACGAGCGTCTCCGCGTTGGTGGAGAGCGCGGCGTGGTCGGAGAGCGAATTGACGGCGAAACGCTGATCGTGATCGGTGAAGAAGGCGCCCACCAGTTCTGCCGCGCTGCCGTTGCCTCTGAGGCCCGCGCCGATGCCGCTGAGCGTCACCTTGCTGCCCAGCTCGGCCATGACAAAAGTCACGCTGCCATCGTTCTCATGTACCGAGTTTTTGCGCGTGATATTCCAGATGTTTTGCCCAAGATCCTGCAAGTTGCTGAACTCGACTCGCGCGACATTTTTGGCATAGACCTCGACAATATCGTTCAGCAAGGCAATTTGCCCATCCGGCACGTTTGAGTTGTACTCCTCAACGAAGCGCACGCTGCTCTCCTGCTCGGCAACGATGAGCGTATGCGAGAAGGTGGCGGCTGCGGGCGCGTCGAGCCAGACCTGGGCCAGGATGGGCGCTTCGATCTCGACGCCCTCAGGCACGTACAGGAAGATGCCGCCGCTCCAGAAGGCGGCATGCTGCGCAGTATACTTATCAGTGGCAGCAGGGACGCACTCGGTCATAAAGTATTTTTGCACCAACTCAGGATGCTGTCGCACGGCGCTATCCAGATCGGTCAGGATCACGCCTCGCTGCTTGAATTCCGCGCTGAGTTCGGTCCGAATGACCGAGCCATTGTGCTGGATAATCAGGCCCGCGCGCTGACCAACCAGGGCCTGCGATAATGATTGCTCAATGATCGGGGGCAGGGCCTCGTTTTGATCGGAAGGGACATATGGGCTGAGTTGATCAAATTTGAAATTCGCTACGGTGCGCAATGTACCCAGGTCGCCGCGGCGTCCAAGAGGTGCGGGCGTGCTCTCATAGAGCTCCCAGGCTTGCAGGCGCTGCTGTAGCATCCACTCAGGCTCCCCCTTCTGGCGCGACAAAGCCACTACGGCGTCACGAGAGAATCCGGTTGCCAAAGCTTTAAGCATCGACGGCCACCTCGTTCTCTTCGTCGGCAGGTTTCAGCCACTCGTACCCCTTCTCCTCAAGCTCCAGCGCCAGCTCCTTGCCGCCGGACTTGACGATACGACCATTAAACATCACATGCACATAGTCGGGCGTGATGTAGTTCAACATACGCTGATAGTGGGTAATGAGCAGGATGCCCAGGTTGGGGCCGGTAAGAGCGTTGACGCTTTCAGAGACGATTTTGAGCGCGTCGATGTCCAGGCCGGAGTCGGTCTCGTCCATCAGGGCAATCTCTGGCTCAAGCAGCGCCATCTGGAGGATCTCAGCCCGCTTTTTCTCGCCGCCGGAGAAGCCATCGTTAATGGAACGGTTAATAAAGCTATTATCGACTTTGAGCAGGCGCATCTTTTCCTGGAGCAGTTTGCGGAACTCGCCGGGGGGAATGCTTTTGCGTTTCGTCAGTCGCCCGGTCGGATTCTCGCCCTCTTCCAGCGGCTTGTTGCCCTCACGTATAGCTTCGAGCGAGCGGCGCAGGAAGTTGGCAACGCTGACGCCAGGGATAGACATAGGATACTGGAAGGCCAGGAAGAGGCGCATGCGCGCGCGCCGGTCAGGCGAATATTCCAGAATGTTCTCGCCCTTAAACCAGATCTCCCCCTCGGTCACTTCGTATTTGGGGTTGCCCATGATCACGTTTGCCAGCGTACTTTTGCCGGAGCCGTTCGGACCCATCAGCGCGTGAACTTCTCCCTGCCGCACGACCAGATCCACCCCACGTAAAATTGGTTTGCCTTCAATATTCGCATGAAGGTTTTTAATCACAAGTTCTGATACCATGTATCGAAACACACCTTCCTTAAAAATCAAAGTATGGCAAGGCTAGCCGGATAGTTGCGTCTCCGACTGCCCTTCAACATAAAACCCCTTAGAGGTCGGACCGTGAATATCGGAGAGCGCGATAAAATGCGCGGGCAAGCTCTGCTCCTCTGAAGATTCGGCCACGAGGTCCGCCAGGGTGATCGCATCAAGCGTTTGAGCTACGGCATCGCGCACTCTTGCCCACAAATATTTCGTCTTGCAAGCGTCGAAGAAGCCGCAAATCTGACTCATATCCGTCTGGCCCAGTTCGCCTTCGGTGGTACAGATCATAGGAGAGATGGGGCCTTCCAGCACGCGCACAACCTCGCCCATAAAGATATGCTCTGGCGCGCGGGTCAAGCGGTACCCCCCGTGCGCGCCGCGTGTGCTCATCACCAGCGGCGGCTCGGCCTCGCGTAACAATTTCACCAGTTGCTCAAGATATGCTAATGGCAACGCTTCTGCCTGTGCGATGTCGGTCAGTGAGCGCGGACGCCCACCGTAGTGACGAGCAAGATCGACCATGATCCGCACGCCATACTCGCCTTTTGTTGACACTCGTAACATCACGGCCTCTCCTTCGCATCACATTTTGTCAGATGATCTCTCATGTTCTTTCATCATGAACCTAATTAATCCGACCTATTCACTAGGATATATTTTAGCATCAGGAGAGGACAGCGTCAACCTTCTGCTTGACAGCAATCGCTCCGGCAGGTCGAACGCTTCGTAGGGACCCGCTTGAGCGGGTCCCTACAGAGGACATGATTTTTTCCTCGCCCACCTTTTTGTCGGGGAGCCGTGAGAGGCTGTACGAGCGATCAATCGGACACGCTCAAGCGGGTCCCTACGGAGGTTGTTTTACAAAGGGAACGAGGCGTAGGGGCAAGCCCTTGCGGTTGCCCCCTACGTGTGTGGTTGCCCTACCTGCTAGTTGGTGTTATCCATGCCCTGGGTGATTTCGAACAGGAACCACTTGCGGCGTTCCGTTTCATCAAGGATCTCTTGCAACGCGTTGCTGGTGGCCGAGTCGCGGTTTTTGTCGCATAGCTCGATGGCGTCGCGGATTTTTTTGGCGATGTGGGCATTGTCCTGCAACAGCCGCTTCACCATCTCACCCGGCGGCACAAAGTCGTTGTTATCGTCCTGGATGGTCTGGAGTTGCCCGATATGGCCGATGCTGCGAATGGTTGTGCCTCCTATGCGGCGGATACGCTCGGCCATCACATCGATGGAATCAAAAATGGCATCAGCTTGCTCATCGAAAAGCAGGTGATAGTCGCGGAAGTGCGAGCCGGAGAGATGCCAGTGAAAATTCTTTGTTTTCACGTAGAGGGCGAAGGCGTCCGCGATCAACGGATTGACCGCCTCTGTAATGGCCTGCACCTCCTGCTGCGTCAGATCAGTCACCGTCGCCAGTTGCGCGGGCGCTGGCCTGGTCTGGGTTTTCGTTGCCTGTTTCGTCGTCATAATGTTTTACTCCATTTCGTTATCGTATTTGAAGTTTGTCTACAAGCCTCTGTTCCTCTACGCGGTTCGCTGCGTGAAGGCGATACGGAGCGTATTGGTCACCTGGGAGATAGCTGCGCGCGCGGCGGGCGTTGGCGTGATCGGATTGAGCAGCATAAAGTCGTGAATGGTACCCAGGTAGCGCGTTCCCACCGTTGGCACGCCAGCCGCCATCAACTTATGCGCATATGCTTCGCCTTCATCACGCAGCACGTCGTTCTCGTCGGTAATTACCAGGGCCGGCGGCAGCCCTCTCAGTTGCTCCAGCGACGCCCGTAGCGGCGAGACTTTGGGGTCATTGCGCACAGCCTCAGGCGCGTAACTATCCCAGAACCAGCGCATGGCATCACGCGTGAGCCAGTAGCCGCCCGCGCCATACTGCTGATAGGACTGACTCTCAAAATTGGCGTCGGTCACCGGATAAAAGAGGGCCTGGAAGCCAATTTTTGGCCCGCCGCGCTCCTTCGCTAACATGGCAACGACGGTCGCCATATTGCCGCCGACGCTATCGCCAGCAACCACCAGGCGGGATGGGTCAACGCCCACCAGGGTGCCATTCTCCGCCACCCAGTTGGTAGCGGCATACGCCTGCTCAAGAGCCACCGGATATCTGGCTTCGGGTGAGCGCGCATAATCCACGAATACCACAGTAGCTCCGGCCCCATTTGCCAGTTCACGAATAAGGCGATCATGCGTCTCTTTATCTCCCAGCACCCATCCCCCTCCATGAAAGTACACGATGCCGGGAAGGGCGCTGGTGACACCCGGCGGTCTGATGATGCGCAGAGAAATCTCGCCGATGGGGCCACCCCTGATGATGCGGTCCTCGCTGTCGGCGGGGAGCGGGGGAATATGAGCGCTGGACTGTAGATTTACAAGGACGGAGCGTGCTTCGGTTGGCGACAAAGTGTAGATAGGAGGACCGCCCTGGGTCTCAAGCGTCTTGAGCCAGGCCAGCGTGTTGGGTTCAAGATCCATAGCACGCGGATCTACAACAGTAGTCATCATTTACCTCCTCTTGGTTTACCGACATCTTTCCTGAGAGATGCCACAGGCGCATATTACGGGTAATCAATCCAGACCCCCAATATTTTCTGCTTTAAAAGCTTTCTTCGTCTTTATAGTTGTGGTATACTTTTTTCGCTATATGATTAAGCAGAATAAATCCACTCACCTGGTTCTCTTAAAATGAGGTGCTTCTATGCGTCTTGAAGGTCTTCAAATTGGTCGATATCGATTGCTACACTTGCTGGGAACTGGCAACATGGGAGAGGTGTATCAGGCAGAAGATGCACGCATTGAACGGAAAATTGCTATCAAAGTGGTACGCAACGAGGCCACACCCTACGGCAACACAGGCGCGAACCAAGCCATCGACCAGCTCTTTTTACGCGAAGTCAGGGCTATTGCCAGATTGGACCATCCCAATATATTGCCGCTATTAGACTATGGTGAAGAACACCTGGGAGAAACAACGTTTACCTATATTGTGATGCCATTTCGCGAGGAAGGCTCGTTAGCAAGCTGGCTGGGACAGCGCGGCAACACTCAGCTTCTCCCGTTGGATGATATCAGCTTTTTCTTACGACAGGCGGCAGATGCCCTTCAGCATGCGCACGATCATGGCATCATTCACCGCGACGTCAAACCATCTAATTTTCTGTTGCGACGCAGGAAAGACAATCCCAACCATCCCGATCTGCAACTGGCTGACTTTGGCATTGCCAAATTTCATTCCGCCACATCGGATGCGAGCGCAACTATTCGCGGCACGCCGACGTATATGGCCCCGGAACAATGGCGCGGCTACCCTGTCTTCGCCACCGACCAGTACGCCCTGGCAATCATGATCTATCAGCTCCTCGTGGGCGCGCCACCTTTCCGCGGTACGCTAGAGCAGATGATGTACCAACATTTTAATAACCCGCCGCCCCCGCCCAGCAGCTTACAGCCACTTATTCCGCCAGAAGTTGATAGCGTCATGCTCAAGGCTCTGGCGAAGGACCCGGCGCAACGTTTCTCTTCCGTTGCTGCGTTCGCGGAAGCCTTCGCAAAGGCGCTGCCAAAAGGAGCTCAGCAGTCTGCTCCCGCACCCCAGGATGTGCCAACAGTTTTGTCTAGCTTCGAACGCGAAGCAACGCCACCATCTTTACCGGACGTTCAACCTGGCGCTCCAACGACCCCGGGGAGCTACCAGAGCGAGGATATCCCCGTCTCTCTCACCAGCCTGCTCAGCGAGGGAAAGACCAAAAAAACGTTCCTGGCTCGCACTCCATTTTTTAAGCTCTACGAATCTTATAAGCAGGGACAACTCAAAGGGCGCAATCTGCTACTCATCGGGCTCGCGCTCCTGGTCGTGGCTGCCAGTGTCAGCGCCTTTCTGGTACTCAGGCCCCACACTCCACCTCTAGCCCCTGTGAAGACGCCCACGCCCGGGCTATCAGCTATCCCTTATCCTCCTTATAAAGGCAGATTAGTACTTAATGATCCTTTACATGATAATACCGGCAGCTATAATTGGGGTCGAGGTTATACGATTGATGCCAGCGGCACAAGCTGCACATTTATTGACAACGCCTACCATGTGATCGAAATCAATAAAAAGCGCATCTATTATTGTACAGAGACAAAAATACCAGTGCGTGATTTTGTCCTTCAAGTAGACATGAGCATCATTAGCGGTGACCAAGGAGGAGTCGTCTTCCGTTTACAGGGCAATAGATACTACTTTTTCCGTATCGGCCAGGACGGTTCCTACTTTTTAAAGGTCTACACCGATGGGTCCACTGGCGCAGGTCTTGTCCTTGCGCAAGGCAAATCGAAAAGCATTAATGCAGGCTTAAAAAAGCATAATACCCTTGCCATCGTAGCCAATGGAAGCAGCTTTACCCTTTATGTGAACAACAATGTTATCGGGCCAGCTGCCCTGGATAATAGTTATAGCCAGGGGGCTTTAGGGCTGGTTGCCGAAGCAGAAACAGGGGCCACGGAAGTTGCTTTCAGCAACTTAAAAGTATGGGCTTTATGAAAAAGATCCTTTATCACTTCAGGAGTAGAAGGCTCCAGCGCATCTACGTAATGGTCCTTTTTTCATCGCTGGTCATTACTCTACTTATGGCGTTCATTGCAGAGCATTCGACGCCCAGCCGCTCTTCAGCAGTTACGCCTAAAAGGGTCGTTACCACCAGCAGCGCCGTACTACGAGAAAATGCTCTCCCTGGCACAAAAGATTGGCAGATTCCTACCGCCCAGATCGCTTATAATGAAATACAAATGTACACGGATACGCCCTCTGTTCTGCCTAATCAGGCGATCTCGTTCTATGTCAGTACACAAAAAGAGGGCACCAGCTATTCTATCGACATTTATCGGCTTGGGTGGTATGGCGGCACAGGCGGCAGGCTGGTAGATTCGCTCAGCGATCTCAAAGGGGTTGCTCAGGGATACTATGATCAGCACAGTCAATCATTGGTGAACTGTAGCTCTTGCACAGTAGACACAAAAACGGGGCTGGTGGAGGCCCACTGGCAGCCTTCCTATACCCTCACCATACCGCCAGGCTGGCTAAGCGGGATCTACTTGGCAAAATGCACTGACGCTAAAGGCTTACAAACCTATATCCCGTTCATTGTGCGCAGTTTGACTCCCACCCTGTATATAGCAGTCAATCCCGATACCAGCTATCAGGCTTATAACAATTGGGGCGGCTACAGTCTCTATGACTACAACAGCCTCAGCAGCAATGGCCTGCACCGCGCCTCTAAAGTTTCATTTGATCGGCCCTATACAGATGTCATTGGAGCCGGAGGAACGCTTACTTTCGAGTTGGATGCGCTGCATTGGCTGGAGCGCGAAGGCTATGATATTTCCTATATCAGCAATGTGGACTTACAGCGCGATCCTGGACAGCTCCTACACTATCGAGCCTATCTTTCGCTTGGCCACGACGAATATTGGACGAAAGAGATGCGCGACGGCGTAGAAAATGCCCGCAATCGTGGTGTCAGCCTGGCATTTTTAGGAGCAAACGCGAGCTACTGGCAAATGCGCTTTGAACCCGATAGCAAAGGGGTGCCGGACCGCACCATCGTCTGTTATAAAGTCGAAACCGCGCTGCACGACCTCCAGCGAGATCCGTTCTACGGCGTCGATAATAGCCGCGTCACCGCACAATGGCGAGATCCGGTCATTGGTCGCCCCGAAAATAGCTTGATCGGGATCATGTATGCAAACGTGATCCATAGGAGGCGTGGTTATCCCTGGTATATCAATCCCCAGACAAATTCGCCTCTGCTGAAAGGCATAAATCTGCGACCATCAACGCCATATGGTTGCGATCTGGTAGGTTACGAATGGGATCGTGTCTTCACCAATGGAGCCACACCCGGCGATCTACAGGTTCTGGCCATCTCCCCTATTACCACTGATGACGGCGAGGCCGATGTCAGTTATACCACGTACTACTTCGCCAATGCTAAAGCGATGGTCTTTGCCAGTGGGTCCGTCTATTGGACGGGAGCGCTGGACGATTACCGCATCAGCACACAGGACCCTTGCGCCGGTCAAACCGCCGCCATCCCCGCCATGCAACGCTTAATGGCTAATGTCATGGACGCGCTGGCCAACCCCGCTTTCTACCGCTAGCATTCAGGATCTTCCGATAGAAGGAAATTAGCTCAGCAGATTCTTTCTCCCAATAAAACTCTTCTTTGGCCGCGCGTAGGGCATTTTGTCGCAGACGTGCGAGATCGCTGGTGTTCGCCAATAGTTCATTAATTGCAGCCCCAACATCAGCAGGTAGGAGCGAGGGCACGACTCGTCCAACATCATGAGTAGTAACGATCTCTACAATGGCCTCAAGTTGAGAAGTAAGGACTGGCACTCCTGCCATCAAGTACTCAAAGAGTTTATTCGGAAGCAGCATCCGTATGTTCGGAGCATAATCGGGTGCATTAATAATTAAGCCAACATCTGCCGAAGATGTCCAGTCGAGCAATTGCGCATAAGGAACTGGTGGAAGAATTTTGACCTTATCCTCAATACCTTCATTGGCAATCAACGCCTGTAAATCGTCCTGTGTCGTCCCAATGCCTTTTCCCATCAGGACTATGACTATATTGGGAGCTAAAAAAGCTCCAGCACGCACCAGGATATCAAGACTTCGATCCGGCTGCAAATACCCCTGGTAGAGCGCAATTTGTATATTCTGGCCCAGTCCCAGGTGCTGTCGCAATCGATCACTCTTTACAATCTTGTGATATGGCAAAATATTGCGTACCAACGAGACATTTGTTATGGCATACCGCTGTTTTATCCGCTCTACAATAGGGGGAGAGACGCTGATTACACCTGCGCAACGCGGCACAATATGCGCCAACAACATCTTCAATAATTGATGTAGTATTCGTCTGGTCTTGCCCATCGTCGCTACAGGCCGATCCTCCAACGGGAGTTCATAGGCCTCGAAAATTAGCGGTTTGCGCCGCAACCGCGCGGCAATATAACACGCAGGGAGCGCTGTCACCTCGCATGCGTGATAGATGTCGGCGGGCGTTCGCAGTAAAAGCACTATACTGCGCAAAAACAATTGAACGGCACTCACCAACGTATGCCGTTCAAAGCGTTCCGAGCTAAACATGGTTGGCATCGACAGGTGTTTTACATGCAAGCCACCAATGATTTCTTCAGCAGGCAGTCCCTGTTGGCTTTTAATATCAATCATAGAGACAGAAGCGCCTGCTTCTATTAAAGCCGATGCAGCACGTATAGCACGTACATCATATTCTACGTCTCTCAGCACATGCATACATACGGTGAGGGATAATGTTTTATCCAATGTTAACCTCCATATTTTCATTTTCTAGCAGAAACACTTTAATTCTTCATACTATATATTCATGCTTTTTCTGATAGATTTACGTGACATTCTGACGTGGAGGAGGAATGTATACATAGATAAATTTGCATTCCTGTATAGAGACAGAACAAGCCAATAAAGATGATTAGAGCGCCTATACCATCAATTTTTTGCATTTGTACAAGCAAACCGCCGCATCCATAGAGTAAAATGCCGATCGACAGGATAAGGCAGAATAAGCCGATTTCAAATGGAATGGGATAGAGGCGCTGGTTGACAATATAGCCCCCAATTGCTAGCAGGAGATAGCCAGCCAGCGTTGCAACAGCGGCCCCAATCGAGCCATAGAGTGGTATCAGGATCACATTCAGCCCGATGTTGACAAGCGCCGCCATTGCCGTCAACAAAACCGCCAGCCAGGTTTTGCGCCGGATTGAAATGCCAACCGTAAAATAGTTATACATGCCAAAGAACATGATGGAGAGCGCAACTATCGGAATAACCGGCATAGCAGCATAGTAGGACACGGGAAAAAACAGATAGAGGGCGCCGACGCTGGCGAGCATCAAGCCAAAAGTAGCAAAAAGCAAAAAAATACTGTACCAGCGAAAAACCAATCTGAACAAAGCGACAGCATCATCCCTCTTGGCAATGGCAAACATCGTTGAGGGCCAGGCCAGAGAAAACGGTGAAAGCACCAGCACACCGAGAATCCCTCCTAGGCTATAGGCAACCGTATAGCTAGCAGTCTCTGCCAATGAACCAAGCCGACTGAGTAGAAAGCGATCTGCCAGTTGCAAGGCCCAGATTGAAACTAGATTAGCCACCAGCGGCAAGCCGAATGACAATAAATTCCAGCTAATATCGCGGCGGAAGCGTAGCTTTATCCGTGTCAGGATTAGCGGTAAAGTGCAGATGACCACCAGTCCATAGCTGACCACTACTGCTAGCAACGCTCCACTCACGCCAAGCTGAAATGTACCGACAAAAATCACCGTCATCACCAGGTTCACCAGCAGATTCAGGATTGAGAGTGCCGCGTAAAAAACTGCTCGGCTCTCGGCGCGCAGCCATGAAAAGCCCGGGACCGTCAAGTTTTGTAATACCACTATCAGGGCCAGTAAACGCACCGGATTACTATAGGAGGAGTTCCCTAGCAATAACAGTGCTAACCACGGCGCTAGCCACACAACCGCCAGAGCCAGTGGCAACGAGGAGAGCGCCAGCAGTATAATGACGGTTGAGAGCACAGCTAACTTATCTTCCCGAGACTCATAATCATAGTTATAAGCGCGAAAGAAAGCATTATTGAGGCCGAACTGCGTAATACCCGTCAATAAGGAAGTTGCAGTGGTAAGAACAGCCAGAATGCCATAATCAGTTCGCGAAAGTGTATGGGTCAGAAATGGCGATAGCACAAGCGCGACGAGCGGGAGAGCCAACGAAGCAAGCGCATAAACACCGGAGCTGGTCAGCAGTTCGCGAATGTCTGCTGTATAGCCCCCTATTTTTCCCTTACTCCTTAACAACATATTCATCACTCACCTACGAATCCTTTTCTGATGACAAAAAGCTATCGAGAGCAGACCAATAGGTAGCCCGCAGCAATGTTCGTTGGAACATGGCGGGGCTATGGTGTCGCGCAATATAGTCTCTGGCTCGCTGTCCCATCCTCTGGCAAAGCTCACGGTCTTGCAAAAGGCGCGATAATGCAAGAGCTGTTTGAGGAACGTCGCCTGTTGGTACAGTAATACCCCGTCCTTCATCTAATAAATACACATTAGCAATCGGCTCTGTTGAGGCAATCACAGCACACCCTGCCGCCATCGCTTCCATAATTGCTAGCGGATAACCAGCTCCTCTCCAACTGGTGTAGAGAAAAATATCACTGATCCCTAAAGTAGCAATCACTTCTCGCATAGGCAGCTCTCCCTGCATGCGACAAACCTTATCCAGCCCATACCGATCAATATACAGCTCCACTTCTCGGCGCAGAGGCCCATCCCCAACAACAATCACACCTATCTCCGCACCAGTAGAAGAGCAGGTGACAAGCGATCTATGAAGAGCTTCAAACGCAATTTCCAGCCCTTTTTCTGCCGCTAATCTGCAAACAATGGCTACTACTATAGCATCAGATGCAATGCCCAATCGCTGACGCAAGTTTGCTCTTGTGGTCATATCAGGCATAACATACTGCTCTATATCGATCATATTCGAAAAACGCGTCACACGGCTTCGGTGTATGCCAAGCTGCTTGCATACTTCATTCACCCCATCCTGGGGTACGCCTGGAATGAGATAATGATCGACAAATCTGGCTGCTATATGCGCAAGCAGCCAGCGCGAGGGCCAGTATAAGGACAGGAGCAGACGAGCGGTCAAACGTACCGGCAGAGGCCAGGGCTTCGTCATGACTTCACGTAAGCGCTCAGCACAATAGCGTTGACGGTTACGCGCGATTAGCAGGCTCAAATCTCCGTGATCGATACATACAATGCGCATACCAGTAAGCCGGGCAGCCAGCGCAGCGAAGGCTCCAGTAAAAACTCCATCTTGCGCCAGGACGACATGATAGCCTGAGCCATACAAAACAAGGGAAACTAACTTTCTGAAGCCTGAGATAACGTAAAGCCAGATGAAAGGAAAATACCAGGGGGTCATTCTTCTGGTACCAAAGCAACGAATATGGTATTCTTCACCGTCAGGCCCACGATGCTGGGTCAGATACTCTATTTGCCAATCATTGCGCGTCACCTGGACGATTTTTTCTATAAAGGTTTGAATACCGCCAGGTGAGGGAAAGGCTGGCACAGCCACACAGACCCTAAGCGGTACAGATGATATGGGTCTATGCTTGAACCAATGTTGTATATACTGTTCCAAAGCAGCTCCCTGGCAGGCAAGACGATAATATATACGGCTATCTATACGATGCCTATAGCTTCTCCAACGTTGTGCTAACTCTGAGCAATGTTTACAGCCAGAATGCACGGCTAAAGCATCTAATAGATGAGCATATAAAGTTAACTGAATGGGTGATGCCAGTCGCCGTTGCAGCAGGTGACTATGAACCCAGAAATCTGCCTCAAACTCCTCTAGCAACTCATGGAGAGTCGCAAAACCAGCCTGTATACACTTTTCAATGGAGCTATCGTCAAGCAATTTTATATATTCGTAAAGTCCACACAGTCCAAAGAGGAAGCCGCTGAAGTCATGGGCCGCCGGATAGACGGCAGCCCCTTCAAAGCAAAGGCCATCTTGTTCAAATGGTACACATACACCACCATCCAGAATATCTCGCTCGAAGGTGCAGACTACACGTTGTATGACATCAAGAAACATATCATCGTGGGTAAGCTGATAGGCCCGAACCAATGCAGAGATACCGAGCCCTTGTGTTACCGCTGATAGCCAGGAGCCGCGAGCAGTCCCTTCAGGTGCAGGAAAGGCAAGGGGCCAGCCACCGGCGTTTTCGCCGATGCGCATTTCATGTTCGGTCAAGCAATAAGCCTGCCGAAGGAAAGCCTGCATGTAAGCGTTATCTCCGGTTGCAAGATAGTTATTCCATTGTATCAGAGCGTTTTGAGCGATAGCTGTTGGATGATATTCAGCAGAATCTCGATAAGATACACCTACTGTACATTGGGAATGGAGATCTATAAGTTGGAATTTCCTTAGATCCATAGGGTAGGAAGAGTATAAACTGCTACTCATCAGATCCACAGGTTTATTTTCCATGCTCTTCCCCTGTTACGGCCACTGCATCCTGTTTTTCAGCAGTCAAAGAAGCTTTTTGCTTCTGTACAAGGAGAGGTGAAGCAATCGCGCCGAGAATTAACCAGCCGCCTGCCAATAATGGCGTCAAAGTCCAGCCCGCATTATTCAGGCTATAGAAACTTAATGCAACCACAGATGCCAGCCCACCTCCCAGCATTGCGCGTACAGCTTTATCCATCTGCTGCCAATTGCACAATGCTTGCCATAAAGCCAATCCGAGCAGGGCTATAAATACCAGTCCGAACGGAATGCCTCCCAGGACGGCCAGCTCCATGTACGAGTTATGCGGATGATAAACAGGAATAATTTGGGCTGGCACGCGATACGGCTCTGATCTAAGAATATAAATGTAACGACCCAGGCCAATGCCTGTTAACGGAAACGCGAGTATCACCCGGATAGCTGTCTGCCATACCCCTAGACGTAACGACCATTCATCAGCTGCCGCTGCATGTTGCGCCAGATGGTAGATCTGTGAAGGGAAAACAACAATGATAAGGAGCAATGTCGCGCATAAAAACGCTACAATCTGTACACGGGCACGCATTGATCCAACAAAAACAACAAAAGCAATTACTCCCGCTGCCAGAGAAAACCAGGCCCCTGTGCTATAAGTGAAGAGCAAGGCCAGCACCATCAGTATAATTTCGACCAGGTAGAGCACCTTCGCGCGCCATGATGGGCTATCAATAAAAAGCCCCAGAGGGAGTAAAAGCATAAAGGCGAAAAAAGCTCCATTCGAGTCTGGGTTGAGCATGAAAGCCTCGGCGCGATATATACCCGTTGTGCCCAGAGCAAAATGCTGCAGAGCATTCAGAGAGCTATCGTAACGAGCTGTTTTAAAAAGCACTATTCCTGTACGGGCCTCAATAATTGTATGAATAGCCAGCAGGGCCGCAAAAAAGGCGAACATTTTGAAGATACGTCGTACACTGGCAGTATTTTGCGCGACCAAGAGCCCCAGCCAGAATACCAGCAAAGCATTAAACAGGCTATTGAAATAGTAATAGATGCTATCGCTCAAACTGATACCGTGTAGTGCCGGGAAAATGGCAAGGAGTAGAAAGACGATCCACAGCCACGAAGCGCGCGGCATCACCCAGGGATATTGCTCGGAGCGATTCACAAAGAAAACCAGCAGCAAGCCTAGCTCTAAGACCTGAGCGCTAAGAGCCAATCCCAGATACCAATCCACGTACAAGTGGATTGCAAATATCAGCACTACAGCTAATTCAGCATGTTGTAGCACCATTTGCATGGCTTTAGTAATGCGTGTTCTCCATACGCTTTTCTGGTGCGACGCATCTTTCCCTAACGTATTTTCCTGAATCATCCCTTTGCTCCTGTTGATTGCTTTTTTGATTCTGCTTGATTCTGCAAATTTCTGGTAATCAGGTTTTTTGCATCAGCAACCAACATAATCAATGTTCATCGTAGTATCTTCATCCAGCGTATAAGCAGAGGCAGTAATACTTTGATTGCTGTCTGGTTTCAATGGGGCCGATGTACGTTTTACAAACGCGCAGGTCGGCAGCGTGATATGCATGTCAACCGACCAGCGGGTACCGGCTTGCTGCTGCAGCAAGTAGGTATAGTGCCAACCTGTAGCATCTTTCGTCGCAGCTTTTGGGACGACCCACCGCAGCGTAATCACGCGTGTCTGCCCAAACGTCAGCGTGAAAAAGCCCGCCCAGACGGTACGGCCAAAGGCTTTGCTCGTGCCTCGCGTCTCCCAGCCATCCTGGCTCTGTAGCACACTGCCAGGAGGAACATAAATGCGGGCATAATCACGGTATGTCGGGTTTCCATAGATCGGTCCTGGGATTGTCCAGGCATAGCTGATCTTAGTGGTATGCACGGCATTTCCCTGCGCGTCCAGTGTCACCTGGTCATCCAGCTTATCAATCATAAACTGGTTCGCTTTGCTGGCCGCGATATTGGTATCTACGATGAATAAACTATCGCTATTGGGCGCTTGAATGGCGCTATCCACACCGTACCGCTGCAAGAAGCTCTCTGCCACAGGAGAATTGAAGTAGACCTGGATATCTTTGGTGTGCAGGGCCTGCGTAACGACCTGCACCACGCTCTCCATACTGGAGGCGGGCAGTTGGCGGAAACGGGCCAGGAAATGTTCGGCCAGCACAGCCGTAAAATGCTTGCGTAACGACGACTTCCCATCTGGCGCAACCACAGTATCGGAGCCGGATTTCGTCCCTAACTGATAAAAATGGATACGGTCGGTAAGGTTTTGCGCGGTTATCGTCTCGTGGTATTCGGGTACCGAGATTGGACCGGTCACTTTGAGCAGATTTTGAATGAGGATCGGCGTAATCGCGATTACCCCTTCAAAATGTGTCTGCCCCCCCTCGCGGATATAGTTCTGTTCGCTATAGCGGGCAACGGTGGGGAAATCGGCGTCCAGATTGGCATCGCGCAGGCTCCAGCTATTACCGCCAATATCAAACCATTGATAGGCGGACGGGTAAGGGATCACGTTGCCTGCGGCCTCAAACGGCCTGTCGAGCAGATCCACATCGGTGATATGAGCAGCGACCTGCCTCCCGTTTAAAACCGTGAGAATGCCATAATTCCCAATGAAACCGCCTCCTGGCCTGAGTTCGGACATATCCAGTATTTCAATCAGGTAATTCGTCGATTGCCCGATACCTAGCAGCGTTGGGATAACAGGCAAAAGCGTTCCGATATCATCGAAGGCGTTCAATAAAACAGGGATATATTGATGGAACGCGTCCACCAGCTTGCCCAGGCGGGGATCGAGCTGCAGATCCGCCGGCGATAGATGATCAATCTGGCCGGAGACAAGCGCAAAAATTTGCTTGAGCTGTTGTAAGCTGGCTCTGACCGTAGTAATGTCTGCCGCGGTAAGGGATTGTGACTTGGTGGCGAGCATCGTGTGAAAGCGGTCGGTGAGCAAATTTAAGATGTCACAGCCAATCAGCCCTGCCTTTGTCACTTCAAGCGTAAGAGGAACGACACGCAAGGCCGAGTTTAAACGCGCCCCATAAACAGGGATTGTGGTAAGCGCGCTGGGCAATGATCTTAAACCGTCACTGAGCTGGGTAAAATTCGCCTGCGCCGCGCTAAATTCGCGTTGCGCCAGTATCACTCGCTGGTTATCGAGCGGATTTTGTGGATAAGCTGCGAGTTGCCTCTCTGCCGTTTGCAGATGCTGTATGCCCGAGCGGGCAACCGCCAGATAGTGCTGATAGTCCGCATAATAGTGCCGGAAGGTTTGAAAGCCAAAGGCAGCCACGGAAGTATCGAATAGTAGCAGGGCGCAAAGCAGGAGCGAGTTTATTAGCACGATCTTCTTACGCCTGCGCCGCTTCTCCGGCTGTCCTCCCACAGGCATGGTGGCAGTCGCTTGAGTAGACTCAGGAAGAGACGCTGCCTCTAGCCGTGCGGTCTCTGCATCTTCAAGCTGGGCAGCCTCTGCTTCGGTTGATTGTACGGTTTCCACAGGCTCCGTGGGCATATCGTGCATTGTGGAAAGCGTTTCTTTATGTTCCATGACAGAGTAATACCTCAAGCACAGTCTTCAAGATAATCACTATATCGAGTTTGATGGAACGATGCTCAATATAATAGAGATCGTAACGCAATTTTGCGAGCGCCTCCTGTTCGGTGCGGGTATAGCGATACTTTACCTGCGCCCAACCGGTCAGGCCGGGCTTCACCGTCAGGCGAGCGCGATACTGTGGGATCGTCTTCTCCAGTTCAATCACAAACGCTTCGCGCTCCGGTCGTGGCCCGATCAGGCTCATTTCTCCTCGCAGGATATTAATCACCTGCGGCAATTCATCCAGATGCAGACGCCGCATCACGCGCCCGATGCGTGTGACGCGGCTATCATATTCGGATGCCCAGATAGCGCGTCCTGCTGCCTCCGCATCTACCACCATAGAACGAAACTTGATGATATAAAATTTTTTGCCCCG
Source organism: Ktedonosporobacter sp. (assembly GCA_035293765.1). Lineage (GTDB taxonomy): Bacteria > Chloroflexota > Ktedonobacteria > Ktedonobacterales > Ktedonobacteraceae > DASRHT01. The sequence continues at coordinate 98,151 of DATGMF010000056.1, read as the reverse complement.
AAAACCCAGCCGCTCCTGAGCATAGAAAATTGGACCTGGTGAATCGACATAAATCAAAAGCGCGATCAATGGCAAAACCAGTATCAGCACTATCATACCGCATAACACAAAGAAAAGATCGATCATTTTATGCCATGCAAGATAACAGAGTGAATAACCACAGGCTGATTTAAGCTTAGAAAACTTCTTCTGGGGCGCCAGTGGTATTCTATGCTCAAGATCATGTTGCACGTCTTGTTTCCCTTCCCCAAATGTAAATGTCATAGGTAGGAATACAGCAATTTATCTGGCTTCCGTTGAAACATTCACTACTTTATCAGGCTCTGCATCCTCAACAGCTTCGTCCTTTCCCAGCAATGTCAGAATCTGTTTATCCAATGCAGCGACCAGCAGATCGTAGTCAAAACGCTCCTGAACCAGTGTACGCCCCCGTCGCCCCAGCGATTGAGCCAGTTCAGGCTGAGCCTGTATTGAAACAATGGCGGAGACCAGCGCCTCGGCATTCTCAGGCTCTACGTAGACTGCCGCTCCGAACTCTTCTGTAGCGAGCTGGCGCGCCTCCCCATCTACTGCCAGCAAGATGGGACGAGCGCAGGCCATCGCCTCATACATCTTTATCGGCAACATCCCCGAGAACAGCGGAATATTACGCACATGCACCAGGCAAACGTCAGCCGCAGCCAGCAAGGTTGGTATCCGCTCATGCGGCTGCGGATCGAGAAAGGTGACGTTTATGAGATTGCGCCGACTCGCCTCTGCTACCAGGTATGCTTTTTCAGCCCCATCGCCAACCAGCACAAAGCGTATATCGCTCCTGGTGAGCAATTGCTCCGCGGCTGCCAGCACCGTCATCAGGCCATGCGACAACCCATGCGTCCCGGCGTAGATGACGGTAAAACGATCATCCCAGCCCAGTTCCGCACGAGTCTGCCGCTGCGGTAATGGACGAAACTTCTGTGTATCCACCCCATTGGTCACCAGAAACATATGATCCGCCGCCAACCCGCGCTGGCGCAGGTTCTTCCAGATCCCTTCGGTCACAACCCAGACCTTAGCCGCACGCTGATACGTTGACCACTCCAGCCACTCCGATAGGCGGATCAACAATCGATTGCGCAACGCCCCCAGTTGCACAGCAGACGCGGGCCATAGATCGGAAACCATGAATATATAAGGACAACGCTTTCGCCAGGAGAGCAGGCGAACCGCAACGGCGTCAAAAAGCGGCGGCGACTGGACGATGATGATATCAGGCTGACCAACCGCGCCTGCACCCAGGAGAGGTGCCATAAAACCGAAAGAGGTATGGGCAAGAATACGCCGCCAGAAGCCTTTATTCGGGCTGGCGTAGCTCCAAACGCGGACCACCTCCACCCCATCAAGGGTTTCGCGTAAAATCCTATGCCCGCGATATGCTGGTGGAACGATCCCTGTTGGATAGTTGGGCATCGTGGTGAGAACGGTTACTTTGTGTCCTCGCTTTGCCAGGCGGATCGCATTCTCGCTTACACATACGGCTGCTGCACCTTGCTCAGGCGGATAATAGGGGGAGATAAATACAATGCGTGCCAATATTTCACTCCTTTAGAAAAAGACCAGCAATACTCTAAGCTGGTTGAGTGGCATGGGCACACAGAGAGAACTTGTGGCCGGTCGAGCGTTTTCAAATAGGAATCACCTCTTGTTAGCCGGATAAAGGCACAAAACAGAAGCTATACAAGAGCTATTGACAGCAAAGCGTCCTTTTACTGCAAAAAGTGGCTATTTGCTGTTTAATGTGGCACATCATTTAGCGCGATTACCCCCGTTATCGTGCTAAATACAAAGTTCTCCATGTGATTTAACCGTATAGGTGCTTAATATTGCCACTGCTGCTATAAGTAATAAAACGTGCAATCGCCAGGGATATAAAACTGACCAGGATTAGAGAAACAGTCAGATATATGCATCTGTTTTATCATAGGACATAAATTATTATTTTGTCAAGAAAAGCTGCTCATATTCTCACTTTATAGAGATCCCATTATAATAGTGACCTTTATTTTTTATCTGTTCACAACCTGCATATACGCCTGTTCTTATTTGTTAGGCCATGCCTCTTCTCTACGCCATTTGATGCCAATGCCCCCAGTCTCTTTGCTGGGAATAATATCGGGCAGCAACTTTTTGGCTTGTAGGTCCTCGTTCGGGTCAATTTTATGGAGTCTAAGGATCGCGCCGTCGAGAATACTGCACTCGGTCAGGGAGAGGCTCACGGGCAGAGGGGTCCGGTCGAGCAGCTCTAACCGCCAATTTTCAGGCGTATCTTGTGAATGAGCATCTTGTGTCGCATGCTGGATCTCGACCAGCATAGGCAGCAGATCGCGGATCGGCCTGTCCGCGGCAATCTCCAGATCAATTGTACGTCGCGGGCCAACGACGGTGATAAAAATAGCCATACGCTATAGACCTCCATGTATGCTGCAAAAGGGCGAGCATCGCCAGGACTTCATCCTGAGAAGCCCTGGTGCATTTCCGCTTGACATCTTCGGACCCGATGGTATACTTCTCCTCAAGAGGGACGGCGTGAGCCGATGGCTATCTTGAAACCTTCCGCGTTCCAACGCTCCCACGATGAATCGGGGAGCTACAGCTCAGGAACGTGGAAGCGCAGTATCACGACCCGCTTGAGGATACTGAAACTGTAGACTTATTTGCCAACATTAAACCTGAAATGGGCAATATCGCCGTCCTTGATCACGTAATCTTTGCCTTCCAGGCGCTGCAAGCCTTTTTTAGCGGCGACAGCAAAAGAGCCACAGGCCATGAAGTCGTCGAAATGCGTCACTTCGGCGCGAATAAAGCCGCGCTCGATATCCGAGTGGATCTTGCCTGCGGCTTCCGGCGCTTTCGCTCCCTTCGTCACTGTCCAGGCCCGCACTTCATCCTCGCCGGCGGTCAGGAAGGTAATCAGGTTCAGCAGGCGGTAGCCTACCTGAATGACGCGGTCCGTGCCCAGCCTGGGCAGGCCGAGCGATTCCAGGTATTCGCGCGCATCCTCTTCAGGCAGTTCTGCCAGTTCGGCTTCCAGACGAGCGGAGACGGCAACCGCCTCAGCTCCCTCAGCTTTCGCCCGTTGCGCGATGGCCGCGATGCCTCGCAGTTCGCCCTTCAACGCTCCACTTTGTACCGCCTCGCCCGCTGCAACCTTCGCTAGAAGGTCGTTGGCGGCCCCCAGCGCGTCCTCGCTCACGTTCAATATATACATACGCGGCTTCATCGTCAGCAGGAAAAGCTCTTTGACGATGGCTTCTTCCTGCGCAGACATCTCAAGCTGGCTGATCGGCTTGAGCTCGTTAAGCAACTCCTGGAGACGGTGCAGCAAGTCCAGTTCCTGCTGGTACTTCTTATCGCCGGATTTGGCCGCGCGGGTCGTGCGCTCGATGCGTCTCTCGACGGAGGCGAGATCGGTCAGCACCAGTTCGGCATTCAGACTATCGAGGTCCCGGCTGGGATCGATAGTATCGTCGCTATGCGGAACGTTGCTATTGACAAAGGTACGCAGCACGATTGCCAGGGCATCGGCGTTACGAATGTGGCCTAAAAATTCTGCGCTCAGCCCCTCGCGCTTCTCCTTCTGGGGAGCCTGTCCCATCCCTGCCACATCAACAAACTCGACGGTGGCATAGGTCACTTTTTTGGGCTTAAATATCTCGGCCAACGGCTGCAAGCGCGCATCCGGCACCTGCACCACCGCCAGGTTGGCCTGGACCGTGCTGGTAGCGTAGCCGCTCACGGGCGCGCCCGCCCTGGTGATGGCATTGAACAGCGTTGTTTTGCCGCTCTGCGGCAGACCTATAATTCCAATGGTAAGAGCCATAGCGATTCCTTTACAATTTATCTATTATTCGCGCAGGACTGGCGATAAATCGGACGCGATAAATCTGGTCGCTACGAAATATCCGAGAGTGAGTATCCGAGACCTGCGTTTCCTGTGCTACTTGACGATCTTCCGGTTAGCCACTACAATATCTGTTGATTATAGCGTTTTCCACGAACCGGAGGTAACTTTCTATGCCATTGTACGAGTACTATTGCTCGAACTGCAAATCCAAATTTGAACTCCTCGTTGGTCATCAGCACGCCGATGATGTGGTCTGTATGAAGTGCCGTAGTGAGAAGGTGCGTCGCCTGCTCTCGACATTCTCGCTTCCCCGTGGCGGTAGCGATAATAGCTCTTTCGATGATGCCGTGCCCGCGATGGGGAGCTGCGGCTGCGGAGAGGGCGGCTGCGGTTGCCATTAATAGACGCGGTTTCTAGCCTGAAGTCAGGTCTGTATTATGTTCAACAAAGTTGACTACCGGCGTGGCATGATCGAGGGGATCGTGCTGTACACATTGGGACGGTTGGGCGCGCTCATTAACCCGGCATTCTTCCCCGATTGGACCTTTGTAGCGGCTCCGCTCTTCTTTTTGTTGCTGCAATATCTTATCGCCCCCCTATGGGCCACGCGCCGCATCTCAGCGCCCAGGCGAGAGCGTCTGAGCAAGCGATTCTGGCTGCTTGGCCCCACTATGGCTGCAATCTGTTTCGTCATTGATTTTGTCATCACGATGGCAATCGGCTTACCCGTCAGCAACTTTGGCGTGCAGCAAGGGCCTGCTCTGCTGCGTTTTGCGGCGGTGGGGCCGGCTCATCTCAGCCTTGCTGATTATGGCCTCTACGAGCTAAGAACTGTTGTGGCCCTCTTCTCCTTCTTCACATTAACCGTCATCTGCACCAAACTGGCGCAGGGTGGTTTTTTGCGCTTCACCATGCCTGCCGGGGGAAATCGCGTCACACTCTAAACTAGCCCTAAAGCAAATTTCTTGCTTCTCCGTGGGACTTTTGTTACAATGGGAACAGCATGAGGCCAAGTTTTTCTACTTTGGCTTGCTATCCAGACGGCCAACGCTCCCACGATGAATCGGGGAGCTACAGCGCCTAGCTTCGCTCAGGCCGCCTGCAACGAATGGCATGGCGAGAAAGGTATGGTAGCAACCTGTGTCAAGAGTGTATGCAATCGCTAATCAGAAGGGGGGGGTGGGGAAAACGACCACCGCCATAAACCTTGCTACGTATCTGGCCGCCGCAGGACGCAGAGTATTGCTCGTCGATATGGACCCCCAGGCAAATACCTCCAGCGGCATCGGCGTCTTGAAAAGCGTACGCAAACATACGATCTACGATCTCTTAGTGCAAGAGGATGAAGCAGCTACCATATTTGATATCATCGTGCCCACTGCGAGGCGCGAGCTGGTGGTAGCGCCTTGTACGGTAGATCTCGCCGCCGCCGAGGTAGAGCTGGTCGGGGAGCTGGCCCGTGAGCAGCGATTGCGCCAGGTGCTGGAGCCGATTCGCAACCGTTGTGACTATATTATTATCGATTGTCCCCCCTCTCTAGGTCTGCTCACCATCAATGCACTGGTAGCTTCTGATGGCGTGCTGATCCCGATCCAGTGCGAATACCTGGCGCTGGAAGGGTTGAGTCAGTTGCTAAACACTGTGAACATTGTCAAGAATAAGTTGAACCCTGACCTGTACATTGCCGGTGTGGTGCTGACCATGTTTGATCCGCGAACGCGCCTGGCGGGCGATATCGTGCGCGAGGTGCGCAGCCATTTCCCGCAGGAGGTCTTCCAGACCATTATTAACCGCAATGTCCGCTTGAGCGAGGCGCCCAGCTTTGGGCAATCCATTCTTGATTACGATCCCACTTCCCCGGGGGGATTGGCCTATCGCGCGCTCGCTGAGGAGGTAATGGCTCGTGGCTAAGCAAAAGTTTGGTTTGGGACGAGGGCTGGATGCGCTGATCTCAGGGGCATCCGAGGTGATGGCGCCGCAGCAACCTTCGCAGGTCGATACCGAGGCAATTACAGAACTGCCCCTTGATCGCATCATCCCCAATCCGCGTCAGCCCCGCAAGGCATTTCGTGAAGATGATCCCAGATTACTCGAGTTAAGCGCCTCGATCAAAGAACACGGCTTGCTGCAACCGATCATTGTCGCGCGCCTGGATAGCATCGATGCGCCAAAAGAAGCCGAGAAGCAGGCCGATTCGTGGTTTTCTGGCGGCGCGGGCAAGGCTGCACGCACGCCTGCCCCAGCAGGTGACGCCATTCAGTACCAGATCATCGCGGGCGAACGGCGCTGGCGGGCCGCGCGTATAGCAGGACTGCACAAAGTCCCTGTTGTGATCAAGGAAGTGACCTCGCAACAAATGCTCGAACTGGCTCTGATCGAGAACATTCAGCGCGCCGACCTGAACCCCATTGAGGAAGCTCTGGCCTACCAGGCTCTGATCCAGGAATTCAGTCTGACCCAGGAAATGGTCGCGAAACGGGTGGGCAAGGACCGCTCCACCATCACTAACTCTTTGCGCCTGCTGCAACTCTCCCCCAAAGTGCGCGACGCACTGATTAATCAACCTGACAACTTTACAGAAGGGCACGCCCGCGCGCTGGTGGGCATTGCTCGCGAGGAAGATCAGATTACAGCGATGAACCAGGTGATCAGCCAGCACCTGAACGTGCGCCAGACCGAAGAGCTGGCCGCGCGCATTAAAGCGGCTGAAGATATCGAGTCGGCCATTCAGCGGGTCACTAGCTCGCCCCGTCGCTCGCCCGAACAGGAAGAACTGGAGACGCTGTTCCGCAACGCGCTGATGGTCAAGGTTGATCTGAAATGGAACGCTAAGGGTAAGGGGACGCTGGTGCTGCATTTTAATGATCCAGAAGAACTAGAAAATCTGTATAGCCGACTGGTTAAGCGTGAAGAGTAGTTTGGAGGGTTTCATGACAACAGTTGAAAGTTCGTTTGAGAAAGTCCGGCGTAAGATGACTAGCGCCCGCATTGAATTTATGGGGCAGCTAGCAAAATTTAGCAAAGAAGAGTTATTGCGCCCACCGGTTACCGAAGAGTGGTCGCCACTGCAAATCGCGCATCATCTGTATATCGCGGATGGCCTGGCGCTGGAGCAGATGCGGCGCGTGCAGGAGGAAGAGGAGCCACTGCTTGAGAATCTGGCGGAAGAGGCGCCAGATCGCACCCGCACGTCTGAGGCGCCCGCATCGCTTGATGCTGTGCTGGCAGGCATGGCGGCCAGGCGCGAAGAGATCTTCGAGTACCTCTCCAGCCTCCCCCACGATAGCTGGGAGCGCCCCTTCCGCCATCCCACCTGGGGTACGCTCAAGTTTTATCAACTGGTAAACGTACTACCGGTGCATGACCAGCAGCACACCCAGCAGCTCGCGGCCATTAAAGCCGCGATGCAGGGATAAGCGAGGCGGCAGGGTATCGCTTTATGTCGGTCTGAGTTCGCGTGCAAACTCGTACAGATAGGTGCGCATAAAGGCTGTGCGACGCTGCGCCAGAACGCGCCCGGTCTCCGTGGTCATCGTTTCACCCAGTTTGAGCAACTTGGCGTAGAAATGATCGAGCATATAGTGGTTATCATCAAGGGTATGGGTTTCTGCGAAGGGATCGTCGGGGTGATATGATAACGTCTCCGGCGTGCGGCGCACCGTGCCCGTGATAGCCCAGCGCATAATACCAATCGCGCCCAGCGCGTCGAGGCGGTCGGCATCGCGCACAACGCCAGCTTCCAGAGTTACCGGCTCAACGCCGCGGCTAAAGCTGTGGGCGATGATAGCGTGCAAAATATCCTTCTGCACCTCAGGAGCGACCTGATAGCGATTGAGTATTTCAATGGCAAGCTTCATCGAGAGATCGGCATGATGACTGCTCCCATCTTGGGCGGCTGTGCGCCCCAGATCGTGCATCAAAGCGGCCATTGCGCAAACAAAACAATTCGCCCCCTCGCGCTCGGCGATATACTGCGCCAGCGTATAAACCCTGCTCACATGCTCCCAACCATGCGCCAGATCATCCACCTGCATAAAACGCTCTCGCACCTCATCATGCACCTCTAGTAGTATCTGCGTTTCAGTAATTACCGGTTCCATTTTACAAAAAATCCTTTCATTCTCTTCCCTCATCATTTCTGCCTTCACTCCCTGACCTGGAGGATACAAGTGGCAGAAAAAATCCCCCACGCGGGTGACGTAATATAGTCCTCGCTTGCTATACTAAATAAAGAGCGGACCTTGCACCCATTTACCATTCTACCGCAGAAAGGCAGATATATATAGGGCGGGTCCTGCCTTTCACGATTTTCCAATATGTCGGAAGGAGTCGTTATGCGAGACGCAAACGTAGATAACAGGCGCCAAACCCTGGTAACGATAGAAGCGCCTGCTTCTACTTTACCGGTTTCAAGCGCTGGCAAAGAAACACGCGCAATGGTGACGGTAGAAGATACAGGGACCGCCGTAGTGACCCAACCTCTTGGTATCATCACGATATTGCTCGTGGACGACCATGCTCTGATGAGGGAAGGGCTACGCCAGTTATTCGAACTGGAGCGCGATATTCAGGTGGTTGGCGAAGCGGCAGACGGCTTCGACGCTCTTAGTAAAACTCGTCAGTTGCATCCAGATGTGGTGCTGATGGATATTAATTTGCCGGTGATCGATGGCATCGCCGTCACGCGCCAGATCATCGTTGAGTTCCCCACGATTGCCGTGATTATGTTGACAATGCATCATCAGGATCAGCAGGTGGTGCAGGCAATGAAAAGCGGCGCCAGAGGCTATGTGCCCAAAAGTGCCTCGATGCAGCAGCTCGCCGAGGCTATTCGAGCTGTTCACGCCGGCGGGATGGCGCTGGCACCGGGGATGACCGGCGCTATCGTGAACGAGGTGCGCCGCCTCTCCGATGCAGGCATGGGAAATCGCACGCTGGGCATGCTCTCCGAGAAAGAGCTGGAAATCGTGCGCTACGTGGCGACCGGCATGAGCAACAAGGAGATCGCGGAACAGTTGTCCTATTCGGAGAAAACGGTGAAAAACTACCTCTCCATCGTTTTCCAAAAATTGCACTTACGGGATCGCACACAGGTGGCTATCTTCGCGCTACGACATGGTCTGCTGCCGGACGGCTGGCTGTAAAGAAAGCTGATGGCATAGTCACGCCACAACAGGGCTAGAGCCAGCCCTGGCGAGCGGCGAGAACGGCGGCCTGCGTTCGATCTCTCACCTGCAACTTTTGCATAATATGGTGCAGGTGCGTTTTTACGGTCTCGCTGCTAATGGTCAAACGTTGCGCAATCTGACGGTTGGATAGACCTTCAGTGACCAGGCGAAGCACATCCAGTTCGCGTTGCGTTAGCCTGGGAGCAGGGTTGACAAGAGGAAAACGAGATGTGATGGTTGTGCCATGACCAGGATGGCTCTGAATCTCCCAGCTTCCGCCGGCCTCCTGCACACGCTCGCGCATGCCGCTCAGGCCAGTATGCAAAACGCCAGCGGCATCTTTATACCCGTCGCCAGCGCCACTGACCACCTGCTCTGGTTCAAAACCAACGCCGTTATCGTCAACCTCGACGACCAGAGCGCCACTGCCAGAGTGGATACGAATAGCCACATCTGTCGCATGCGCATGTTTGAGCACGTTGTTCAATGCCTCTTGAACGATGCGGTAAATGGGCGCTTCCAGTCTGGATGGCAGCCGAGGCAGTTCGTCAATGTCATAGACGACGCGCATATGCGTGTGCTCCCGCCGATACTCATCGATTAAAGCTTTAAAGGCCACGATAAAGCCCTGTTCCTCCACCTGTGCGGGCCGCAAAGAGGTGATGCTGTGACGAAGATCATTCAAACAGTTTTGCAGGATGCTGTACGCTTTTTTAACTTCTGGCAGCACCTGGGGCGGCGGCTGTTTCTCCAGAGAACGCTGGATAAGTTCGAGCTTATGCAGCACGTAGGCGATCTGCTGCGATGCACCATCATGGAGGTCGCGAGCAATGCGGCTGCGCTCGCGTTCGATCAGTGCCTTCTGTAGCTCATCCGCGGATGAACTCGCTGCGTCCTTTTCATAGGGCCCTGAAAAGCGCGTACGGCTTGCTGAGGCGGGGTCCGTCGTGACCATGTAATTCTCTCTCCCCTGGTAGCGTTATCATTACCTGCTTTCATCATACAGAGGGCAAGGAAATGAAAAGAAGAGGGGAGAGGCTCCCTTACCTGCTCGCGTACCCTGACAACAGAGCGAGTATGGACGCGGAACAGGTAAAAGGAGCCTCCATCAAGGGAGGGGCAGGGAACTGCTGGCAGGTGCGGAGCAACACCTGTGAGGGGGGAAAGGACTCAATACGGGGAGATTCTACAGAGGACGACGCTCGCTAACCGTAGGAAGTGGCTGGGCGTTTCTTTCGTTTTAGCCGCTTGCTTGCTACATTTAGAGTATACTTGAGATTATATGGAAAGTCAAGAGATGATGGCTTCAGCATTATTATATTGAAAAAGACTCATATTGTAGGGACCTGATTTATCGCGTCTGATTTATCGCGTCCGATTTATCGCCCTGTCCAGCCTCCCATACCGTTTCACCGTGACAATCCCATCAATGGGAGTAGCACTTGAGCAACAAACATTGCTCGTCTTGTTTGGGAAAAAGGGTATTGATTACCCTATCGTATTGGTAGCCTTGTCATTAAAGCTACATGAGAGCCGGTTTTTTAGGGAACAGGCGATAAAGCGGACGCGATAAATCAGGTCCCTACGACGATTGCGATAGTTCATGGATTTATGTGATGGACCTTTTGCAACGCTTTCGGGATATGAGATTTAACGTCGTTGATGAGAAAGTGCTCATGTCCAGGGGCGCAACGTGATATAGTTAAGGGACAATGATTAGTAGCAGCTAGAGGTTTTTTGATGGCATTACCACAAATTCTTGTTTTATTTGTCGCTTCCATCCTGGGGGGCATCCTTAACGCGGTCGCAGGTGGCGGCAGCTTTTTCACCTTTCCATCGCTGATAGTGACGGGAGTATCAGCCATTCAGGCCAATGCCACCAGCACAGTGGCGCTGTGGCCGGGTACAATTGCCAGCGTTGGCGCGTATCGTCGCGAGTTGAAGAAGCAGAAGCGCGGCCTGCTCTTGCTGCTGGTTGGCATCAGCCTGATAGGCGGGGTGCTTGGAGCCATCCTGCTGCTCAGAACCTCACAGGCGGTTTTTGTGCTCCTGATCCCGTATCTTCTTCTACTGGCAACGTTACTTTTCGCGTTCAGCGGACCGGTTACGGCTCGACTGCGTACGCGCTCCATAAACAAAACGCGCCTCTCATGGCGCTCATTCATCGGTCTAGCAGTAGCGCAATTCATTATATCTATCTATGGCGGCTATTTCGGCGGCGGCATCGGCATTCTGATGCTGGCAACGCTAGCAATGATGGGGCTGGATAATATCCACGAAATGAACGCGCTCAAAACTCTGCTCGCCAGTTGCATCAACGGTATCGCCGTTGTCACCTTTATTATTGCAGGAGCCGTCGTGTGGTTCCAGGCCATTTTGATGATTTTTGGAGCGATCCTGGGGGGCTATGGCGGAGCTTACTATGCACGCAAAATCGATCCCCGCTGGGTCCGGCTTTTCGTTATTGTTGTTGGTATCGTCCTGACCATCTACTTTTTCTTGCGCAGGTAACATTTCTTTTGTGAGATGCGTAGTATCCCTGTATAACCTAATGAATAGTTTACCTGGAGATAGGCATCACGATGAAACAACAGGAGAGCCGACCAGAAGCCATCGGAAAAACAGGTGCCAGCGTTCCCCAATCTGAGTCAGAGCTTGCCACGCCTTCAACCGCCGGAACCGCCACGGGGCAGAAAGAGCAGCCCGGGAAGTGGGTCGTCATGGCAACCGTCGCCATTGGCGTCTTTATGGCTACGCTTGATTCTTCGATTGTGAATATAACCCATCGCTGTTACCTAGCGAGTCCATATCATACTCCTTCTCCTTATCAATATACTCTTTCCAGACTACCCCCTGCGCCAGAATGGCTTCCGTGCAGATGTCTTCGTCCCGGAGGAATTGTATATCACTAACACTCAGCCAGAGGGACAATTTGTCTTCTTTGCCGCTACGGCGAACATTGGGACGACCGATAATATTCTTTTTCTGGGCCATCCGGCGAATCGCGTTCCATGACCGCTGAGGGATGGCTTCCATCAGCCAGGAGCGGGGTGCGGTAGCATAATGCTCTTTCAATAGCAACAATTCTTCTTCTGTCCATGCTGAATCGCAGCCTTTGGGCGAAAAAACATAGGCTTCGTCTATCAGGGTCTCACCTGCGATGTCGTTATTCAACAACGGTGCCCACGCTATGCTTAATTTAAACCAGCCTGTAGCAATTTCATCAAGGGTGATCTCTGATGTGGCTACCCGGATAAATCGCTGTTTCTCTTCCATGTCCATGCTGTCCCATGTGGTGTAAACCGCTGGCAGCTTATTTTTTGCCTCCGCCTTATCCTGTTTCTCTTTTTCCATCTGGTCTATTTTTTTCTCCATTTCAGCAAGCGACAGGCGTAAATTCTTGAGTGACTGAAAATGGCGCTTCAGGTCTGTTTCGTCCATCGCAGATGTTCCAAATTCGGTTATCCGGTCTTTCTCTGCGATTCTCGCTTTTGTTTCTGCCATTTGCTTTTCAAGGTTTTCCAGGGGGTTCTTCTGCTCGTTCTTTTCCTGCTCTACTTTATCAAGCGTCCCCAATATTTGAGCATGTATAGCCTGTCTCGCGCTCTCAAGCGGCTGCTCTGATGGTACATTGTTCGCACTTCGCAGAGCTTGCCCTGCACGATAAACAATACGCTCAGAAAAGAGATCGTCTAGTCGCGCTGCGTTTAAACGAGCGTGATCGGGATGTACGGTTATCTTAGAGCGGTCCTGGATGACATAATGCTTGCGCGACCCATCACGACTCGCATAGACGCTTGTTTTAGGACCCCTGTTTGTGCTTATCATGGGGGTACCATCATATCTTAACCCGCTCAGAAGCGTCTGTATGGGTGGCAAACTCTGTTTGGTTTGGGTGTATCGCTTCGTAACGCCTTCCGGCCTTTCAATCGGATTGCCGTCCAGATCGGTAGGAGAAAGCCGATAGAACGCAAAGAAAAAGTCTTCTTCATCCACAATCGCCGTATGTGCTCCCTTCTTAACGAGTCTCCCATTGTAGTAGATGTCCCCAATATAGGCCGGATTGGTCAGAATACCTATAATCCCCTCCCGGCTCCTAATCGTATATCCTCCCTCAACCTTCTGAAGGGAGATATGGCCGATTCTTGCCAGTATTTCCGGCGGCAAATCCGGGAAAATTCTCTTACCGACAATCTCACGTCTCAGCGCATTTACATCCCCTCCCAGCGCCCGGAACCGCTTGAAAAGGTCTTTAACAGGTTCTTCCCAATAGGGATTAGGAACATACCATGTCCGGGTTTCATCCAGCATCAAACCAGCAGGGACGTTATGGCCCCAGTATTCTCCTCGTTGCGCCTTGCGAGCACGGTTTTTGAGCATTACCCCTTTTTGGTGTTTCTCTAAAAAGTCTGCTGCGGCCTGTGCTTCCTCTATGAACTTTTTGTAATCGTCTCTGCCACGTCTGGGATCATTAAAGTTGTAGATATAGTCGTCCGTGATAACCAGCACATGATGATCTTTGCACGCCTTAGCGAATACCACCGGCCCAACAAGATCCTCATCGCGAAAAAAACGCGCTACATCTCTTCCCATAACCGCGCCTGCTTCACCGCTATTGATGTGGAGCACTACGGTATTAAGACCTTCCCGCTCATCAATGCGCAGCCTGCCCGATGCGCTGCGAACCGTACCATCCTTCATCTGGTTCTCGATAAAGAGTAGCCTCTTTACCTCTGCCCATCCCAATTCCAGCGCCCGCGTTAACTGTTCCTCAGTTTGCTGTAACGCTGATTCTCTATTTTTTATCGCCTGATTCTTGGTGGACTGGCGGGCATAAATTAATATGAGCTTATCAACAGGCATCCTAAACGGAATCAGCCCCAATGCTTCTTTGCGTTCCTGTTCCAGCTCTTCAACAGTTTTAAATTTACGCATGGGTTTCCCCTCTCAAATCCTTAAAACTATCCTCTCGAAGATAAACGACTTAACTGAACGATATCGGTATGAATACTATACCATAGAATGTATGGTATTTGCTAGGTAATCTATTGACATAGCCCATAGTATGATGGCATACTGGAATAAGGACTTAATCTATTTATTGGAGTGCTTACCCTATGAATCTGAACGATTATAGGATTGAGCTTGGATGGTCGAGAAGAAAGCTTGCGCGTGAGGCGGAGATAGACGAGAGGACGTTGCGTGAAGCCCTCTCAGGGAAGCCGATCTATGCGGCGACAGCCGGAAAGATCGCAATCGCTATCAGTAGGGGATTGGGAACGAAGATTACCTACAAGGATATCGAAGGGCTGAACCTCGTAGACTGATGCATCCAGGCTTGACTCTAAGGAGGTGATGTCGAAAGACGCCTGAATTAACAGGCGTCCCCGCAGACTTTTTACTTTGGCTTTGTGCTGTGTTGCCCTGACAAAGTTCCACAGCGCAAAAAGATGACCAATCCGATGTACTGTTTTGACACAGCGGCGGCACTGGACGCTGTGGTAGGCGTTTTTTGCCGCCCGGACAGGCGAAAAGTCTGGTGGTAGTGTACCACGTTCTCCCTTCGCCTGTCGAGAGAAGGAGAATTTCGCATGGTTGCGACCACTTGCACTTTTTTCCCCGAACCCGAAGATAAAGAGCCGTCACCGCTCGGACTCGCCTTTATACCGGTCTATCGGGTGCATAGCATCGAACAGCCTTTTTGCAGCAAGCCGCATTGCTTCTGTCAGGAATATCGCCCCTACACATCCGCATTGCTGGAGAGCGTCCGGCGTACCGAAGTGACCATACAGCGCATTCCAGGGGAGGGGACACTATGATGGAACCCAACGGAGAGCAGCCCTATGCTCCGCCGATCATCCTGCGACAAGGCATGGCAAGGACAAAACGTCCCGCTCCAGCAGATGAGATGCTGGATGACGATTCGCTCTTTGAGAAGCGCAAGCCCAGCAGCGCACGGGTGTATCGCTCACGTCATGCGGCAGTAAAGCTGACGGAGCCACCTATTGTCATGCGCATCGAAACGAATCCCAAACGCCGCCTTCCCGTTAGCACCTGGATCACCTCCATTGGTCTTGGCATGGCGGCGATGTTCCTGGTTATCGTCGTCGGCAACATGGTGGTCAACTGGTTCCAGTCGGCCATAGCGGGGTGGCAATATGGCGATCCACCGACCTATCAGTGTGATGCTAACGTAGGGCATGGCGGGGTGAGCCATTTTATCGTCGAGAACCTCCATGACCATATCGTGATCATTGAAGTGCTGACCGATCACCTCGACAAGACCAAACTGTATGACGGCCCCGTGCTTCTGGGGAAGGGAGCCACCACGGCAGTTCCTACGCTCCGGTTTGAGGACGTCAACCATAACGGTCTGCCAGAGATGCAGTTGACGGTGGACAACGCACTGTATGTCTACAACAACGATGGCAATGTCTTCCACGCAGCGGGAGTGGGAGGGAAAAATGGGTGAAGATAACAGGAATCAGGGTACAGGCACGAACGGCAACATGATGCTTGTTCACTGCCGTAAACGGGAGTTGAAGGCCCTTGTAGAGGAGTTGGATGATCTATCACAGGTCGGGACAGGGTTTCATCTCCTGCTCTATGGCATCACCGCCAAAGCCAACGATGGCTTTCTTCTCCTGGCATGGGACAAGCCTGTCCCTGAGAGTTTTTATCAGAAGCTCAGGCGGGATGAGGGTATTACGGATTATCTCGTCTACGAGGCCCCTACTCCCCGCTCGGTATGAACAGGGGGAAAAGGGAAGGGGTGACAGCCTCTTCCCTTTGTTTTTTAAGGAAAGACCATTCATCCCTGCCGGATACTTCCAAGCTCTGTTGTGTAGACAAAACAGTTAAGTGGGTGGAGATGTGTCGCTGATCTATATTTGAATATCTTTACGGGATGCTTTAAAGGCGGCTTTCTGTGCATTGATAGCTGTCTGATCACGGCTTGTAGGTTCAGTAATAACTGTAGTTCCTCCAGTAATTCTTCCATTGACAGCAGTAATCGCGTTACCTTCCCGAATAGATTCAAGTTGGCTGGCGACTTTTAAAGCCTTCTCAAGAGTAGTGGGATCAATCGGTGTACCATTCAGTTTCTCGTTGCGATTGACTTCAATGGGTGCTCCCAGAGCATTGTCCAATACAGGTCTATCTGGTGTCATGGCCTGTGCCAGCCCAAGAGAACGAGAAGATTGCTCATCTAACTTATGCCTATATTTACCGTAAAACGTCTCCAGCGATTTTTCTTCCTTTATACGCAGGATTTTTCCCCCTCTACTTTTTGAAGTATCTATAGTTGCGGCAATACCTTCCCTCTCAAGGGCTGCTTGAGCATCACGGATAGTCCCTCCAGGAATATCGTCTTGATGTATGGAGAACATAACCTCTCCTCCTCTTTGGCGGCCCACACTCACTTTCGTTATACTCTCTAAGATAGGACTTGTAGAAATCGGTTTATCATCTGACATTGCATCATTCCTTTAGTAATATTGAGGAAAGCATAAGTATTATAGTAGTATAAAGAAGTATTATATGTATCATCCAATGGATAAACAAATGACACTTTTATGACAGTTAATGATTAATATTTATCAATAACTTATATCATATAACGTACCTTTGACACCGACCCTCCTGTTACCCCTTTTTGAAGCAAAGGCCATTCATCTCTGCCGGATACTTCCAAGCGAATGGATATCCCCTGAGCTTCTTTTTTTCAATCCTAACGGCACTTGTCATAAAAAATTCACTTTTTATTAGCTGGTTTTATGTAAAAATGATTTTTATAGCTTTCTTTTATTATTTTGTTTTCATAATTCTATTATGTCTAATATAGAAACTACGCAATGGAAGTATACCGTAAAAAACACAGATGGTTCCATAAAAAGAGAACAGGATGGTACTCCCATATACGATGAAATACGTAGTGCGTTACATCAAGAAATAATAAATTACGTTTTAGCGGGAAAGGAACCTAGTTCTGATCCGGTACTTCTAGTGCTTGCGGGGGGAGTTGGCAGTGGTCGCTCCGCTTATGCCCGCTTATTATTGGGGATGACGAGAACTGATAAGGAATTAGACCCCGTTCTTCCCCCTGAATCAACAGTAATCATAAGACCAAAATCATTTATAGGATTGTCGGAATTTCGGGAAAACATCAATGTGCGGCATCCAGAAAAATTACCAATTTTAGTTGATGAGTTTTACGATCTCACTGAAAAGATTGTGCGGGAGGCTACGAAGAGAGGGATAAACGTAGTATTTAACAATCATGGTGAAGATGCGGAGAGAATGAAAAATCTCGTGCGAATGGCAAAAGAAAAAGGCTATGATACCATAGCACAAGTAATGACTTGTTCCGTAGATGGATATTTTGATATTGTACACCGAAGAAGTTCAGACGGAATGATAAATGATCATAGGAGAGCACTTGAGGAACATCGAGATGTATCCCGTAATTTCGATATATATACCCAACTTTTTCATGCCACATTATTAATGGATGTAGATCATAGCCCGCCGAGGCTTATCTACAGGACAACACAAGAAGAGATTTTAGATAACCAAAGTTTCCTTAATTTTTTGCAAAAAGCATATATTGATGTGGAGGGAAAAAATGCAGAAGAAGCCAAAAGACCATTCTATACGCTCACGTCTAGAGAACTTCGCAATTACTTCCCAAGATTGGGAGCGTGCCTTGAGAGATGTAGAGAAAGAGGAAACAACCATTCCGGCACACAAATCACAGGAATTGCAAGGGAAGGAGAAGGAAGAAAACTAACTGATTTTAGATTAAGCGCGCGTCACAGCATAATGCATTATAATGATGGTATGTTTCCAGAGCACTATGTCGGTGAAAAATGGGTAACAAGACAACAAAACGGCAAGTCAAATATGCTGCCTCAAGATAAACAAGATTATTGCAGATGGAAAGCATCTATAGAACAAGAACAGAAAAACCAAGATACCCCTTCCTCTTCATCTAATCGTTCTAAATAATCAACGGTTTGACGCTTTGCTTAAAAACCATGATTTTAATCAAACAGTTCTGTCAGCAGAAGCGACTATCAATGAGTTAAACTCTGGGTTAACTGGCATGTTAGGCGCGAGCAAAGCCGGGGCACCGACGATTGGCAAACCGACAGGAAATAGGACTCGATAGGAGCTGCCAAGCGCCTACAGTTCTACGTGTCTGCGTTATGACGGGCAGTAGAAAAAGAAAGGGTAGGAGCTGTTCCCTGCCCTTTCTTTTTCTACTTTAGCTGTTCCGCTTCCTTCCCACTACCGGAATTCCAGCAAGCGCGTTTTTTGTCGTCTTAAACATTTGTTAAGGATCTGGTGGTATAATCTGGCATAGTATGTTTACACATAGCACCCAGGAATTAGAAAATTTCAAGCGCAGCGTTGATTTGATTCAACTGGCGGCGTCCTATGGCTATGCGATTGACAGCAAGGAGAGCTGCCGGACGTGCGTTGTCATGCGTAGCAGCGATTCCGCCAGCAAGATAATTGTCGCCACTGCCGAAGATGGACACGGCATATTCTTTGATGTACATGGCGACGCTCAGGGGAGCGCCATTGACTTTGTGATGTACCGGGAAAACTGCAACCTGGGGCAGGCGCGCAGGATACTGCGTGATTTCACTGGAAAAACTCATCCATTGCCGGAGGGGAAGGGGTATACCAGACCATCCCCTGTCAGCCATAATCGCGCTGAGCTGGTCAGCAAATGGCATTCCATGAAACCCTATGATGGAGATTATCTCCAGTTTCGGGGGCTGGATGATGAAACTATACAATCCTTTTCCAGCAAAATCCGAACTGACCAGCGCGGGAATGTCTGCTTCCGCCATGATGATGACGATGGCCTATCGGGATGGGAAACAAAGAACCGGGGCTTCACGGGCTTCTCAGGGGGCGGCAAAAAGTCGCTTTTCATGTGCAGGATAGGAGACGGCAATGCCAGCGACCCACCTTATATCGTCATTACAGAAGCGGCGATTGATGCTATGTCATACGCCCAGCTTAGTCACAGGCCAGGTCTGTATGTGTCATTCTCCGGCGGCCTATCCAGCGAGCAGCGCGAACAGCTTGTCCGTCTGCTAAAGCAGTATCCAAAATCGCAGGTTATCACCGCTACCGATGCTGACAAGGAAGGCGAAAAATACGCGGTGTTCGTCCACTCCATACGCCCGGATGCACATCGCAACCGCCCCGGCCTGAAATCCCGCTCCAGCACCAAGTATAAAGACTGGAATGATGTTTTGCAGGACAGGCCGGTACAACCGCCTCAGCAAGATATTCATACTTCCGCTTCACCTTCACGCAATCAGCAGGTGCAGGCCGAACATATCCACCACAAGCCCCATGAAGTCAATGCAAGTTCCACGCCCATCAATTGGCGCGGTAAAGGACGCAGCAACCTTACTCCAGATGTTGAATGACCTTGATTGAGTGACCTGGCATTCCCCATATTTACATGCTGCATTCATCCTCTTTCCTGTTTTCAGGATGAAAAACACCACCGTTGCTCTTGAAGACGCTAACGTGACAGAACCTAGCAACTATTCAACAGGAATTTTCCCCGCCTTACGGCTTCCTCGCGCATAGACAAAATTCAAGTTGAATAGTTGCTATGCTCCGTCATACTCCGTTCGCGTTCAAGGAGCTATATGGTGTAGCTTCACAACCTTAAAAAACAGGAGAAAGATTATGAGCACCGTAAAATACAACAATGTTTTCATCGTCAGCAAGACAAAAGGCGGCAAGGATATCTGGACGAAGGTAGGCGTCGAGTTCCCGCACAAAAACGGTGAAGGCTCCAAAATCATAATCATTCCCGGCCTTACCGTTAGTGGCGAACTAGTTACACGCCCGCCGAAAGCGAGCGAAGCATCCCAAGACGATGAAATCCCCTTCTAGGAACTTTGCCAGGGCGGCGTAACAGCCGCCCTTTTCTCTAATCTCAAATTGGGGATTTTATGGAAGACATGAAAAAATGTGCATCAATAGAACGAGTAAGAGAAATCTGGATTAACGAATATGATACCTGGTTTGGTGATGTTCACCTTGCAGAGGAAGAGGCGGCTACAGCACTTGCTCTTGTTTTATCTGATGAGGCAGCCCCAAGTTATGTACATACTATTCATCGCAAACGAGATGGCACTTACGAAGAGATAGATTTGAGTGCTATTATCGCCAAAACCGAGGGCAGGGAATAATCCCTGCCCTTTACTTCATGTTCAGATAATAGCGTGCCTTCTCATGCCCCTGAAGCGCGGCCTTGCGTAGCCATATACCTGCTTCATAGAAATCTCGCTCTACTCCTAGCCCTTCCATATACAATACGCCTAACGCGAATTGGGCATTGGCGTTCCCATTAGAAGAGGATAAGCGGAACCACTTAATAGCTTTTTGGTCATCGTATTCTACGCCATCGCCATATAGATACATGAGCGCCACATTGTACTGAGAGCTGGCACTTCCATGTAATGCGGATAAATGAACCCACTTGAATGCCTTTATATAATTCAGTTCAACACCTCTACCCTGCAAATACAACTTGCCTAAACACCCCTGTGCAACAGTATGACCATTTTCCGCAGCCATCTGGAACCATTTTGCTGCTTCTGTATCATTAATCGGAACTCCCAACCCTTCCGAATAGATGCGGCCCATATAATACTGGGCTTCTTCATTGTCTTGCCATGCCAGAAAGCGAAATGTTCGCAGGGCTTTCTGGTAATCCCCATAATGTATAGCTGTTAAACCATCTTTTATAGTGTACATAAGAGTATATCTCGTATTGTATGGAATTACTCTATCAAAGAATCGTTATTATTTTCTTAACAAGAGCGAAAAAACCAAGCCTTTTGTTGGTGGCCTGGTTTCTTAGATGCCGCAATAGCTTTTCTTTCCAACTGCCCCGCTTTTGTTCTCTTAAAATTGCTCTTCCTGAGAATCTGTCTTTTTTGTTTCTTTGGTTTGAGACGCTGCCTGTTTTTCTGGCATAGGTGCAGTTTTTGCACTCTCTTTGTATGGAGGTAGACCAAATAATGCTCGGTCATCTGCCCTTTTGTAAAAACTATCTATCAATTTGTAAAGGTAATCGCGGAATTCCGGGTTATTCTCGGCTTCATTTAATGCAGCCGCTCCTGCCAGAATTTTGCGGCGCGTATCGGCTTTTCTAGCGCGGGTTTTTTCTCGATTTTCCTCTTGCTTAATCTGCGCATCCAATACCTGCTTTTTGTGTCTTAGCTTTTCCAGCTTCTCATTTACCATTCATTCACTCCTTTCCTTTACAATAAGGCAACGCCGGTTTTTTACCACTGGTGATATAATACATTAAGCATCAGGAAATGTGTGGGAGGTTTCATTTTAGTGCTGGGGTATGACATGCCCAGACCTGCAAGGGCGCACTTACGCAAACTGCGTTTGCCGTGCGCTAGGAATTGCATCCTAGAACCTGCCTCAAGGGCTTTCGCGCCCCTGAGAACCCGCGACAAGGAGCGTTCCTGCCCCTTGACCCAGACGAGGGAGAATCCACCTCCCCCTCGACCCCTGCAAGGACGGCAACGATGACCACAATTGCATCATGGTATCATTGCAGTGTCAAGCCAATTTCGCGCAGCAGCGGACGCACCGCCGTTGCAGCCGCAGCTTACCGAAGCGGTGAACGCCTGCACGACAAACAGCTTGAAAAAACATACGATTATACGATGCGGCGCGGCGTAGAAGCCTCGTTCATTGTTGCGCCTGAAAATGCGCCAGGCTGGACATATAACCTTCAGGAATTATGGAACCGCGCACAGGAAAAGGACAACCGCGTCAACTCCAGGATGGCGCGTGAAATAGAACTCGCTCTTCCTGATTCGCTTGATTTGGAAGAGCGGGTACAATTGGCGCGGGATTTTGCGAACCACCTGGTTGACCGTTACGATGTTGCGGTTTTCGTTGCTCTCCATAAGCCAGGCAAGGAAGGCGACCAGCGCAATCACCACGCGCATATCATGATGACCACCCGGCGCATAGACGAAAATGGGTTCGGCGCAAAGACCCGCGAGCTGGATGATGCCAAACGCGGCCCCCAGGAAGTGGAGTACCTGCGCGAGTACGCTGCCACGCTGATTAATGAATATCTGGAAAATTATGACATTGATGAGCGCGTAGACCATCGCAGTTTTGCAGATCGCGGTCTGCCCTATGAACCAACGCGCCACCTCGGCCCACAGGCAAGCGCGATGGAACGGCGTGGTGAAAGAACGGCTCTGGGAGATGTAAACCGGGAGATTATATCTCACAACCAGATAGTGAAAGAACGGTTAAGCGACTTAGCGGCTACTAATGCGGAAATTGCCGAGGAACTTGAGCAAGAGTTCTTACCTATCTTGCCAGATAATGAACCTGATTTGCAACCTGCTGCTGAACCAGAAGAAGAGCCTACGTTAACGTGGGAAGAGCAAAGAGCCGCAGCCCAGGATGCGTTTAACTGCATTGCGGAGAAAGCCTACGAGGATTTGATATTCAGAAATCCGAAAGAAGAGCTTTCGCAGGCGACAGTCCTTGCTGAGCATGGAGAGCAGATGTCGGAGAACAGCCGTGATGTATTTAACAGCGCGTCTTGCATCGAATATGAACGGGCTATCGCTGCGCAAGGAGAAATTAGGGAATTTGGGCTAGGAAAATCGTGGTATGACCGTACTGTAACTATGTTTGAAAATTTATATTATGATACAATAGATTACGTCAAAAACTCTTTTCAGAAATACTTTGGCAGAACACAAGTCAAAGAGCAGGAAAGAGACGATTATGGGACGTATCATGACAGGTAGTAATCAACCTTTAATGATCAACCTTTAAGGGAAAATTAAAGAATTTTTGTTATCTTTATGTAGTTTGAAGGAGGAAAGAAGACATCTATGTCATCTGACCGGAACGATCCGCTTGCGCGTTTTAAGCACATCCAAAGAAATGCAACCACCGATGACGTTGCAGGCTTAGATGTAAATAAAGCATATCTTGCTTTCGACACAGGAGACCGTAGCCAGGAGCGCCTGAAAATAAAGCGCATCAAAGGCGAAACGCATTCACCAAGCTACCGTTATCTAATGGACATTATGTATAACGGCGATGAGGGAACGCAGATTGTTCTGGTATTCAGCTTTCTCATGGTGAAGATCACAGGCAGGAACATGCTTTCGCTTGTCCATTCTATTGAGGATGGCACCTGCATCTTCATTCAGGAATTCCATGCCAAGAATTTTCCATCTCCTTCTCCAAAAGACGCGGTTATTGATGAAATCGAAGTTGTAGTTAGAAAAGAGTAGAGCTTCATTTTTATTGGAAAGAGTGATGCTTCATGGCGAACCTTGCAGACTTTCATCCTTTAACGCCTGTACGCGATTGGCGTAATGGGCAGGCATTCAGGATCGCAGACGCGCTTACAGGGGTTGCAGTATTCGGAGCTACAGGAAGTGGCAAAACTTCTGGTGTAGCGAAGCACCTGGCGCTTGGCTATCTCGCCGGGGATTTCGGCGGCCTGGTACTATGTGCAAAGAAAGAAGAGCGCGTGCAGTGGCAGGCGTGGGCTGAGGCAACGGGACGCGAGGATGATTTGGTTATTGTGGATGCTTCCGCCACCTGGCGGTTCAATTTCCTCGATTGGGAAGCATCAAGGGTAGGCGAAGGTGGCGGTCTCACCATCAATATTGTTGCCCTCCTCGACGAGATCGCCGGGGCCATTGCCGGAAAAGCAGGCAAGGAAGAAGGCGGCGGCGATAACAAATTCTTCGACGATGCCCTTCACCACATGAACCAAAATCTGGTGGATCTTCCGATATTTGCAGGCATTCCCGTATCGCTGCCGTTATTGCGCTCCATTGTGGTGACAGCGCCGACCAGCTTGAAAGAACTGCAAGATTCTGACTGGCAACAAACAAGCACCTGCGCGGCCATCATTGCAGAAGCCGAGAGGAACCTCAAAAACGCCCCGCAGGAGGTAAAAGATGACTTTGAGGAGTGCCGGAACTACTGGCTGCGTGAATTTCCGGTACTTGCTGAGAAGACGCGGAGCATCATCGTGTTGTCTTTCTCCATGCTGGTGCGTCCTTTTATCACTCGCCCGCTCCGTCGCTTATTCTCGACCGATACCACTATCACGCCGGAGGACACGTTCAAAGGCAAAATTATTATTGTTGACCTTCCTATCCAGGAGTTCCGGTTAGCCGGACGGGTTGCGAACCTGGCATGGAAATATTGTTTCCAGGTAGCGGTGATGCGCCGGATGCAGACGCAGCGCGGATATGTACGGCCCGTTTTCTTGTGGGCGGACGAGGCCCAGAACTTTGTCTCGGACTTCGACGCAGAATATCAGGCGGTAGCGCGATCTGCGGGCGGATGTACCGTCTATCTGACCCAGAACCGCGAAAGCTACCGCAGGGTATTAGGCAATGATGACGCGGTTGATTCCCTGCTGGGCAACCTTCAAAGTAAATTCTTCTGCCAGAACTCAGGCGACACCAATGAATGGGCTGCGAAGCTTCTAGGGGAAAGGTGGATACAGGTGGCGGGGACGAATGTGAGCAGGAACGACCAGGGTAGTAGCGGGGGCGTGTCGCGCAATGAGCAACGGCGTTTTTTTGTGGAACCGTCAAGGTTTACGACCCTCAAGAGAGGAGGTGATGTATACGACTTTCAGGTTGAAACCATAGTGTACAAAGGGGGCCACTTGTTTGAAGATGGTTTACCGTTCAAGATGCTGACATTTAATCAAAGATAAGTGGAGAGAAATAAAAATGGCAGAAAATTCTCAACAGCAAGCTACAACACTCGCGCAGAAGGCTGATATTGTTGCAGGAATAGCTATGTTTCTTATGCTTCCTGTGATAGTATTCCTGAGACGTAAAGTGGGTTATAGATTCTTGAATCCCACCCGCGTTTCTGCGATGGTTTTGATACTGTTCATCTATGGTATTTTTACTTTGACATCGACCTCTTTATCACAAGGACAACAGCCTGCCACCATTAACTATTATGGGCAGCCTGTTACCGCACAGCAGGCCCAGACAGCGGCAGCTACCGCCGAATTTGCAGTAGTTTCGCATTATCTTGGCGCTCTTGCGGTCATCTTTTTTGCGGGTCTTGTCTTTCTTGTGGCAATGGTTCAAAGACAACTCCGCTGGCGTGATATTAAAAGAGGCATTCCCTGGCATACGTATAGTAGGGGAGTAAGCTGGTTTTCTTTCCTGCCATTGAGTGACAATCATATAAAACGATTTGTCGAGCCGATCATTTGTGCGGTTATTGGCTTGATTTTGGCTTTCTTGCTTCCCTATCTAGGATTTTATATTCTGCTTGCCGCTGGATGCCTGTTCATTTTCGCGGCGTGGGACTACGAGATACAGCTTAATCAGATGCTAGACATGCTTGATAGCATGATTGATAGCGAAGTTATGAGTGCAAACGTAGAGTACTATTCACAGGAAAAACCCAAACAAAAACCCATTACAGAGACAGCAGGAATTCCTACCGGAATTTCGCCTGATCTTCAGCACCAGATTGAAAGGCGCAAAGTAAAAAAGCACATAGCGTTGGATGATTTGGGGGAGGCCCAGACTCAAGCAGCAGTATAACCCGTAACATTCAAGGCATAAAAAAGGCGGCCAGGCCACCTTTTAGCACATCTCGCCGGATTGACTTTTCTCCAAGTCAGTCCGGTTTTTATGGTTGTGGATTCTGTCGCTCTATTGTGACGCTGGATCGGATGTTCACGGCAGTCAGGCGGTTTAATTCTGATGCAGGTAAAATTAAATTTGACGCAATATCCTATCCAGCTTATACTATCCGAATGAGTTGATAGGCAGATTATGGAAACGGTTTTAAGACATTTTGGCAACAGTGTAGGCTTAGTTATCCCTAAGCCGGTGCGCGAATCGTTGCATCTGAGTGCTGGTCAAATCGTAACCCTGGAACAGACACAGCAAGGTTTGTTTGTCAGGACAAAGGCTCCGCAATATACTTTAGAGAAACTGTTAGCCCAGTGTGACCTGGAAGCGCCACACTCCCCCGATATAGCACAATGGCAGGATATGCCAGCAATCGGCAAAGAGTCATGGTGAGAGTATCCTGCTTTGAACGCGGGGATATTGTCCGTGTTTGCCTCAACCCTACAGTTGGAAGGGAGCAGCAAGGTGATATGCGTCCCGCGCTGGTACTTTCCCCCCTCTCTTTCAATATGCTTGGCGTTTCGCTGGTTGCTCCCATCACGCAGGGCGGCAACTTTGCCAGGTATGCAGGTTTCGCTATAAACCTCATGGGGTCAGGCACACAAACCCAGGGGGTAATACTGGTTAACGCGATTAGGACGCTCGACCTGGAAGGACGTGGGGCAAAGAAAATAGAACAAGCTCCCACATTCATTGTGGAAGAAGCCCTTGCCCGCTTGATGGCAATTATCAAATAGGGGCCAATCCAGAGTAGGTATAGCGGCTTGCACTCATAAATAGGAGCCGTATTAACCATCCCTTAACCTCTCCTGTGCTATGTTGTGAGAAATTATAACAATTTGGCATATGTATGGTTGTCGCAACTCCCCGCAGGAAGAAACAGGCTCCTTTACCCGAAGGCATTGACCAACTCTTGCTTTTCACATCTCTCACGCCGGTAGCTCCGGCGATCCCCCCTGCCAAACGCCAGCGGAAGGCACATAAGCCCAAACCGCCGCAGGTAGTGAAGCAATTGGACATATTTAGCCTGATCGCAGAATCGTTTGAGCCGCAGGAGCTAGATCCAGTCCTAGCCACTCCAATCCCAGAAAAAAAGCCAACCAGGAGAACCCGCCATGCAAAACCAGGACATACTAACCAACTTACTTTTGACTCACTGGCAGAAGCACCAACCGAAGATGTACCAGCAGTTCCAGAAGGAGAACTGTTTGCAGGAGGAACTGGAGAAGACGGCGGAAACCATGAGCGACAGGCTGCACAATCTGACAGTCATTCAGAAGCTCCCCTACAACCAGGCTCAGGAAATAATCATAGCGGAAATGCTGCATGGGGAACCGGAGGGGAACGAGCAAGAGGAATCGATGTAAACGCGCTCTACAGCGAATTTCCGATGGTAGAAACGAATCGGCTACCGAAAGAGAGCCTGTTCAATATCGCCCCGGAAGTATCCGAAACAGACAACCATGAAACGACAGACGCCCCAGCTATCACGGAAGCAAACCCCGAAGAGGACATTCAGGAAGAGGGTATTGAGCCGGAATTCTCAAGCCAAAGGGTCTATCTGGAAGAACCAGAGCCAGAACCGCGACCCTCCCGCGACTTCCGAATAACGCCGGAGCATGGAGTCGGCGCAGGCGGCTTGCATGAGAAGGCGCATGCTAATATCGCCGCCATTCGCTTGCTCAAGGAGCTGGAAGCGGAAAACCGTGAGGCGACCGACGACGAAAAGGCCGTGCTGGTCAAATATGCAGGCTGGGGAGCACTCGCAGGAGCATTTGCAGAAGGCTATTATTTGCGCCAGGAATGGCGAAGCACTCATGAAGAACTAAAAGCCTTGTTGACGGAAGAAGAGTACAAATCGGCGAAGGCGACGACCCCCAACGCTCATTTTACATCCCCGATGGTCATTAGCGCGATCTGGCAGGGGCTTGAACACCTGGGAGTGAAAAAAGGCGCAGAGATTTTAGAGCCGTCTATGGGCATAGGCCACTTTTTCGGGCTGATGCCCGACAGCTTGCAGGCGCGCCACCGCACGGGCATAGAGCTGGATTCCATCACGGCGCGGATCGCCAGGAAGCTCTATCCTGATAGCAAGATATTCGCGCAAGGGTTTGAAGAAACAAAGCTTCCCGATGACTATTTTGATGCAATAGTGGGCAATGTGCCGTTCGGGGATTACCCCGTTCACGATCCCGCAATGAAACATAAGCTAACACGTTCCATCCATGATTACTTTTTTGCCAAATCCCTCGATAAACTGCGTCCAGGAGGCGTTATGGCGTTAGTAACAAGCCATTACACGATGGACAAGAAGGATGATGTTATCCGCAAGCACTTGGCGGATAAGGCTGATTTCATAGGCGCGATACGCCTCCCCAACACCGCATTCAAAGGCAACGCGGGCACTGAGGTGGTAACTGACGTTATCTTCTTAAAGAAACGGGCAGTAGGAAAAGAAAGGGAAGGAGAGAGCTGGCAGGATGCTCAGAAGTACACGGTTGAAGGCCGTGAAACGTTCCTAAACGAATACTATCATAGGCACCCCGAAATGATGCTGGGCAAGATGACGCTGGAAGGCACCATGTACCGGGGGCAGGAGCCAACGCTGACCGGAGAGTTGACGCCGGATAATCTGGAAAAGGCTCTTTCTCTCTTACCATTCAATATCTATACGCCACGCGACCAGGGGCGCAGTCCTCCTGCCCCTATCCCAATCATAGAGCCAGAGCGGTTCATAGGGGTAAAGGATGGCGGCTATGCTGAGGTAGACGGCAAGATTGTTATCCGCAACGGGCAGACCTTCGAGCCTACTTCATTGACCACGACGCAGGCTGCAAGGGTGCGCGGACTTATGGAAATCCGCGATGCGGTGCGCGAGGTGTTCAGGACGCAGCTTGATGATGAGTCAGGAGTGCGTATATTCGAGGCTAGGCAGCACCTTAATCAGGTTTATGATCGGTTTGTCAAGCGAAACGGCTATATCTCCTCTAAGGAGAATTTTAGAGCATTTGCGGGCGACCCTGATCACCCTCTCCTTCTCTCCCTCGAAAATTACAATGCTGAGACGAAAATCGCCACTAAAACGGCCATATTTGAGCGCAGGACGCTGGAACGCTATAAGCCTGCTGACCATGTGGACACCGCAGCCGAAGCCCTTGCCATCTCACTGAATGAGAAGGGCTACATTGACTGGCAGCGCATGGGAAAGCTTACCGGCCACAGCGTCAAGCAGATGCAGGCGGAACTCGATACGCAGGTGTATCAGATACCGGACGGCAATTGGGAAACCGCCGACGAATACCTAAGCGGGGACGTGCGGGCAAAGCTCAGACATGCAGAAGCCGCTGCCGTCCTCAATCCCGTTTATGAGCGCAATGTCACCGCACTGAAAGCGGTGCAGCCGAAAGATTTGAATCCAGGCGACATTAGCGCGAGGCTGGGAGCCGGATGGATACCGAAACAGGATATTAAGGCATTTATCGGCGACCTGCTGAAGGTGAATGAACGCGATGTTACCGTAGCGCATTCCAGTCCGATAGCGAGCTGGTCAGTGGCACTTAATGGTTATGCCAATCTCGCCGTTAGCAACACGACGACTTACGCCACGAAGCGCACGACCGCCGCGAGTCTCATAGAAGACGCGCTTAACCTGCGCACGCCAACGATATACGATTACAACCCGTCCGATGGCACGCGCACCTTTAATCAGGCCGAAACGCTGGCCGCCCGCGAAATGCAGCAGAAAATCAAAGACCGTTTCAGCAAATGGATATGGGAAGACCCACAACGCGCTGAGCGGCTGACCCGGCTTTATAACGATACATTCAATAATATCCGCCTGAGAACCTATGACGGATCGCACCTCGCATTCCCCGGCATGAACCGCGTGGGCTTGCGTAACAATGACCTCGACCCGCATCAAAAGGCAGCAGTATGGCGAACGATACAGAATAAAAATACGCTGTTGGGGCATTGTGTTGGCGCAGGTAAGACTGCCGAGATGACGGCTTCCTGTATGGAACTAAAACGCCTCGGCCTGGCAAATAAGCCTATGATCGTCGTGCCAAATCATTTGGTGGAACAGTGGTCCGCAGCATTCCTCCAGCTTTATCCGCAAGCCAATATCTTTGCCGCTGGCAAAGAGCATTTCACCGCAGGCAACCGCGAAAAAGCGATGGCACGAATCGCTACGGGCAACTATGACGCGGTAATTATCTCGCATAAGTCTTTTGAGGCTCTTCCCGTTTCCAATGAAACGTTCAACCGCTTCCTGAACAAGCAAATTGACGAGCTGGAAGATGCGATTAGGGAAACGAAGGAGGAAAAGGGCGATAATCGCTCTATCGTCAAGCAGCTTGAGAAGGCGAAAAAGCGACTCGAAGCCCGGATAAAAGACCATGCAAGCCGCGAGAAGAAAGACAACGGCGTGACCTGGGAGATGCTTGGAATCGACCGGATTTTTGTGGACGAAGCCGATCTTTTCAAGAATCTCGGCTATACCAGCAAGATGAACCGTATCGCCGGATTGCCGAACACGGAGAGTAACCGCGCAATGGACATGTACATGAAAACACAATACCTCGCTGAGAAAGGCGGCGGCGTGGTATTTGCGACTGGCACGCCCATCAGTAATACGATGGCAGAAATGTACACGCTTATGCGCTACCTTGCTCCACAAATGCTAGAAGAATCGGGATTGGCGCACTTCGACGCATGGGCGGCCAACTTCGGGGAGGCCGTTACAGGGCTGGAGCTGGCACCAGATGGCAGCGGCTACCGGATGCACACGCGTTTTGCTAAGTTCGTCAATCTGCCGGAACTGCTCTCGATGTTCCGTAGCTTTGCCGACATACAAACGGCAGAGATGCTCAATCTCCCCCGCCCCAAACTGGACGGCGGGAAAGAAAAAATCATTGTATCCCCTGCTTCTCCTGAACTCAAAGACTATGTTGAAAGCCTGGTGAAACGCGCCCAGCGTATCAAGAGCGGTAGCGTTGACCCGCGTGCAGACAACATGCTCAAGATTACGGGTGATGGCAGGAAGGCCGCGCTCGATATGCGCCTAGTCAGGTCAGATAGCGAGCCGAAATCGGATTCCAAGCTGTATAGAGCCGTCGATAACATCCACCGGATATGGCGCGACACAGCGGCAAAGAAATCCACGCAGCTCGTTTTCTGCGACCTGTCCACGCCGAACCCCGATAAGTTCAACGCCTATGATGAAATACGCCGCCACCTTATAGCGCGAGGCGTGCCTGAGAAGGAGATCGCTTATATCCATGATGCTGACACGGATGCCAAGAAAAAGACGCTCTTTGACGCGGTGAATGCAGGCAGAATCCGCATCTTGCTTGGCTCTACGGAGAAAATGGGCGCGGGCACAAACGTTCAGAAAAAGCTGATTGCCATGCATCACCTGGATGCACCGTGGAGGCCACGCGACATTGAACAGCGCGACGGGCGCATACTTCGCCAGGGTAATGAAAATAAAGAGGTTCAGATTTACCGCTATGTGACGGAAGGCAGCTTCGACGCCTATATGTGGCAGACATTGGAGACGAAAGCTCGCTATATCCAGCAGGTCATGACCGGCGATGTAACTGTGCGCGAAGCCGAAGATCTTGAAGGCGGTGCGCTCAGTTTTGCAGAAATCAAGGCGATTGCGAGCGGCAATCCGTTAGTGATGGAGAAAGTCAAGATTGATATGGAAGTCAGGAAGCTCGACCAGCTCCGCTCCGCGCATATCAACCAGCAATATGAAATTTCGAAGGCAGTGGGTAGGTTGTCGGAGCGTATTGAAAAATCGAGAAGTTATCATGCCATTCTATTGGATGACATCGGCACGCGCAACCAGCATGGGAAGGGTGGCTTTATCATCACCATAGGCGAGCAGCACTTTAGCGGCAAGAAGAAGGCCCGCGAGACCGCTGCCAACGCGCTTACAGAGGTGGTTATGGCTGGGAAGGAAGATATAACGGTCAGGGTTATTGGCAGTTACAAGGGCTTTGAGATAGTGACCAGGGCTAGCTATTTTGAGACGCAAAAAGGAGAGCGTTTTTTTGACAAGCCGGGTCTATATCTGCGCGGTAAGAAAATGCACCAGATCCATTTCAACCCCGAAAATGCTTCTGGCACATTGTCATCTATGGAATATGTCCTTAGCCATTTGGACAAACTGGCGGAGGAGGAAAAGGAGCTTATTGAACATAGTGAGAAGGAACTAGCCGACTATAAAGAGCAGCAAGGCAAACCGTTTGAGCATGAGGCTAGATTAGGCGAGCTGCTTATGAAGCAGCAAGATGTCAACAAGCAGCTTGACCTCGACAAGGGCGACATCCAGGTCATCGTCAACGATAACGAGCTACAGGCCAGCAACAATAATGAAGATACCGCTAGTTCGCAGATAAATAGCTCTATGGATCGGATGATGCAGCAGATGACCGAATCGATGATGAAGGCAAGCCCAGATGCGGGCCTTCACACCACCAATAATAAAGGCAGTTCCGGCGCATCCTATCATGCAGCCATCTCTCCACGTAGATAATGTCAGCATGTAACTTATCAATCCTCTTCGTTGTCAGTAGCCTTCCCTGACAGAAATCACCGCTACACTTCAAATGCTCTCCGCCCATTTTCCGCAGCTACCGCTTTGTGCAAATGGTGCCCCGCGAGATCATGTTGAAGTCGCGGCAATCCCTGTCCTTTCGGGAAATTACTAACAACAGAAAGGGGATTGACATGAATACCATTCAGAAAAACACTATTATCAATGGCGACTGCCTGGAGGTGATGCCAAAGATACCTGCTTACAGCGTCAGTATGGCGCTTACCGACCCGCCTTATCTGGTAGGTTACAAAGATCGCTCTGGCCGCAGCATCAAGAACGATACCAATGATGCCTGGCTGAAACCCGCCTTTGCCGAAATCTTCAGGGTGTTGGCTAAGGATTCCATTTGTATCAGCTTCTATGGCTGGCCTCACATAGACCGCTTCATGGCTGCCTGGAAATCCGCAGGCTTTCGCGTCATCGGGCACCTTGTCTTCCCCAAGCGTTACACATCTACCACTCGCCACTTGCGTTATCAGCATGAATGTGCTTATGTGCTGGCTAAGGGCTTTCCGCAGGAACCTGCTTATCCCATCGGTGACGTGATTGACTTCGTGTACAGCGGCAACAAACTGCACCCAACCGAGAAGCCTCTATCTGCATTGCTTCCTCTTGTGGAAACCTTCTCTCGTAAGGGCGGCCTGGTGCTCGACCCCTTCGCTGGCTCAGGAACTAGCCTCCATGCGGCAAAATCGTTAGGCCGTAACTATATCGGCATTGAGCTGGATGCCAACTACCACAAACTGGCCGTAGGCAGGCTCAATGCTCTTTGACTCATTGGAGCGACCATGCTGTTGGGCCTATACACTGCCAATATTCCCCGAAAACCACAAAATATCTGTCACTAAACCCGTCGTGGTGGGTTAACTTTTATAAACACAAGAATTATTGAAAAATTATCCTTGCTAGAGTACGAATACAAGTTCAGGTGCGTTTCTGCCTGAACTCAATCAACTTTTGGAGGGAATTTATGAAGAAACTTGCTCTTTCCGCACTGGCTTATAGCCTCCCGGCTGAAGCATTCACTGTCGCCGGGGGAGGACCCTGCGGGCCTAGTTGCCTTGCTGGTCATAGGTAATTAAGTCAGCACTGTGAACGCTCCTCCTTCTTAGGGGCGTTCACTTCTGACTTTCTTATTTTTTCAGTTCATGACCCCTAGAAGCCGCTGATCCTGCTCGGACACTAAATGGGAATTTGGAAATAGAAGGAGGGCAGCCTTGCGAGAGGCCACCCTCCAGTTCAATCCAAGAATAATCAATTCGCCCATTGATCCGCTTGCGCCGCCCGGTTCTTCTCTCGGTTGGCGCGGCGTTCTTCCCGCTGTGACACTTCTTGCGTAGCTGGAGGTGGCGTATATGCCTCCCTGGCAGGTGCGGGCGGTAACGCGCTTTGCTGCGCTACTGACGGTGCAGCAGGCAAGGCTGTCACTCCAAACATCTCCCAGAACGTGGCCGGGCTGATCTCCCCATGCAACACCTCACTCCATAGGCGAATGAGATACGCACTCGCCTCCCCGCGCCGTTGCGGGTTGCCGCTGATGCGCTTGGCAACCCGCGCCAGGTCGTCCAGCTCGCGGGAACCGGCAGGCCAACTGGTTTCTATACGCAATTTCTGCGGTTCTACGGATTCCCCGCCTGATGTTTTAGCCATTCAGCACCCTTCCCGTCCGTTTCGCTACGTCACCTACAACTTTTCCCCATACCGATTCACTCAGACCGATGGCAATCTCCATGTACCCCTCTGGGTTGGCGCTCTGGGGTTCCCCCACATATTCCACATTGGGGATCATGATTTCCAGCATCTTCCTGAAGTGATGCGCACCTCCTCCGATAGGGATAACGAGATCATAGTCTGCCGCCATCTGGCTATCGTCCTCGTTGACAATGCCCGCAATTCTCGTGTTTGCCTGCAATCCTATCGCTGTGTATGTTTTATGAAGCGACGCACGGATCAGGCTCTCGTTGACCACCCTGCGATTGCTCTTGACCATCGGCAGAGGTTCATCTTGCACATAGGCGCGCAAGATCGGCTCCGCTTCGTCTTCCCGAAGACGGCGGCCAGAAAATTTGAAAAACTCGTCATTAAAAGCGTCTATCATCTGGCCGACGCCGATCTGGATGCCGCCTGAGCGGGCAAATTCTATTTTCTGACCCACGGCGCACAGCACATCGGTCGTGCGATAGCCATAATCGACCACCAGCGTCCTAGAGGTGGTATCACCATAGAGCACCAACGCGCCAGTACCCTCTGGCACGACTGCGCCGACGATTAATTCCGCATGCTTTGGCTGGCCGTTCCACACATAACGGAAACTGCGTGTAAAAGTATCCTGCACCTGCGTTCTACGCTGGTCTTCATAGAGCGAAACAGGTAAGGCGGTAACATATTTCAGGCAAAACGTATCTTCGGGAATTAGCAACCCAGCCAGCGCCAGTAACAGCATTGTTGCATGTTCATTGGTGTAGCGGCGTGGATCATTAAACGCATTCGTGCTGTTGCTCCCGCTCGTCTGGGCAAGGCGTCCCACATAGCATTCCGTGCCGTCTAGCTGCACAACGAATTCGTCTTGTTCCAGTTCCTCCATAGGGTCTGCGCCAATGGTGCGTGAGCGCCTCGCGATATCATTCAGCGTCCCCGATGCAACCCACGACGGAATAACCATATGCTTCACCTGATGAGGGTTGTCTGCCGGAACAACCCATAACTCAGAGAAACCTGAACCGGGGTCAAAACCGCCATAATAGACGCGGTGGGGAAGTTGCGGTGATGGCTGAGGCTGATAGAAATTCAATACTTTGCTCCTTCCTTGCAATCGTAGATAGTCTGTAAAAGTTACGGTCTTTCATCGTAAAAGCTCCGTATATTCTATACAACGATGAGCTTTGACGTTTTGTAACAGGAGATTTTTCGTAGTTTCTCCGTGTAATATCCGAGCAAACTGCGGAACTTCTTCGATAAACCTCCGTCCATTCTATACAACGATCAGTTTTTGGGTTTTGTAACAGGGAACTCTTCGGAGTTTATCCGTGCCATCTCCAAGTAAGCTACGGAGTTTTTACGGATATATAAAAGATAGTTAGAATATAGCTAATATCTAGCTAACTGCTATCTATCTTCTATTCGCTTCATATGCATCAAGCATCTTTTCCAACAAATCACCAAAAACAAGATTATCACGCGCAGCTATAGAGCGAAATCTTTCATCGAATACCTGTCTGACCTTAGTTGCAAACTGCACATTACGATCAGTCTTTCGGAGGCTACGGCCATCAATCCTTTGTATCTCGCTATCAGCCTGCTGCGGTTGTGGCAATATGGGGGCAATTTCGGGGGCTGCGAGGTTCAGACTTGCCTCTTCAAAAGAAGGAGGGGCACCGAGGCTATTGCGTTTCTTGAGCTTAGATAAATCCGCCATCTTCCCCCACCCTGTCAATTAAAGCCTGTATCAAAGCATCGGCCTGGTCGTTAAGGTTCTTGTAATATGTTTCTGTCACGGCTCTGCCGCTATTATGCGCCTGCCTGTATGCTGGCCGTTCATATAAGCATCCTTCCAGCACTTCATACCCTGCATCCTCGATATATTCCCGCGCTGTGGCTTCCTCTACAGGTGTCCCCATGCGGCTCATGGCAAAGACAAGCTTCTTCTTCGGGATGCCAGCCTTAACAAGCGCGTGAAATTCTTTTATGGCAGGCCGTAAGTCATCACTTGATGGGCCGCTGGGCTGTACTACTAGATTAGCCACTCTGGCAATTTCCAGCGTACCAGCACTCGCACGAGCTGGGCCATCAATAATGAATAGCTCATACTGAACCGCTGTTTTTAGGGCTTCAGATGCCTTACCAAACACCTCCACCGCTATCACTGGCTGGATGTTCTTCTCTAGGCGCGTCCGGTTCCAGTCAACGCATGTGGCCTGCTGAGTATCGAGGTCGGCAATCTTAACTTTCATTCCGCTGGCCGATGCTTCTCTTGCCAAAGCCCGTGAAAGCGTGGACTTCCCAACGCCTCCCTTTTGGGACACAAACGCAATAACGGTTGTCATATAACTACCTGTTAGTTAACGGTTATCTTGTAGATAGATAGTAGTTATCTGCTATCTATCTACTAGCTTTCCGATAGGTAACAGGTAGCTTCTATATAGCGGATAGATAAAATCTATACAATTAAAATCCATGTTGTAATTAGATCCATAAAAGGATGGACCTCCGTGAAATCACTTTGGAAAAAGCCCATAGAGATATGGCGCTGGCTGACGACTGCCATTTCAGCCACAGTTTGACTTCAGTGAGTTTTCAAAGACAACTTCAGTGATTGGTGTACAAAACACTTGAAGCTTACGTTGCGGCATATCCTTTTCGTTCTTTTGTCTCCTGCTGCTTCATGAATGCCGCCTGCGCTGCCTCCTCAGTGGGGTAAGGAGTCATACGCACCTGGCCGGAGCTGCCAATACGTCCATATTCGCGGATGAGGCAATGGCTACCGAACAGGTCAGGTTGCACGTCAAGGTGATACCACCTTTGCATGTTGCGGGCCAGATCGATGCGATAAAGCGTAACGGGATTCATAACTCAATTTCCACTTGCTTGTTTGAGGTACTGGTACAGCGTTTCGCGGCTGATGCCGTATTCCCTGGCGAGATGGAGCTTTTTTTCTTTTTTCTCCTTATTATTAGCTCGCTGGCGCAGATCCTCAATCTTCTCAGGCGATAAGGACTTCTTTCGGCCCTTATAGACTCCGCGCTTCCTTGCCAGGATAATCCCCTCTTTCTGGCGCTCCTTGATGAGATCGCGCTCAAATTGCGCGACCGCTCCCAGCACCGAAAGCATAAGGTTCGACATCGGAGAGTCTTCGCCAGTAAAGGTCAGGTTCTCTTTGATAAATTCCACACGGATGCCGCGCCTGGTCTGGGTGTTCACCAGTTGCCGGAGATCATCTAGGTTGCGGGCGAGACGGTCCATGCTGTGAACCACTATCGTATCCCCCTCGCGGGCATAGCTTAATAGCTCCTGCAATCTGGGACGTTCCGTGTTCTTCCCCGATGCCTTGTCGGTAAAGATGCGATCCAGGCCATCCATGTGTTCGATCTGGCGATCTTCATTCTGATCGTAGCTGCTGACCCTCACATACCCTATGCGTTGTCCTTTGGGTGGCATTCTTGCTCCATACTGTCAGGATAGACTCTTAGACCTTACGCGCATAATGTCAATAAATATTATATTGCACCCTATTCTGACATTTATAAAAACATTCCTTACTGTCATTCTGGGGTCTACCCTAACATGACAGTTGAGGCAGAGAAAATTGTGGCGCTTGGTGCTTATTTCATGTATTATATGTGTTATGCGTATTACAAGTGAGGAAACAATGTTAAAGGTGCCTTCGGGAGACTTTCAGAAACATATAGGACGCTATCAGGATATAGCACTGACGCAGCCAGTTGTGGTTACAAGCAGGGGAAGGGAGCGTACTGTGCTGATTTCCACTGACGAATATCATCGGCTGAAGCGCCGAGACCGCCAGGTTATGGCGGCTGCGGATTTCACTGATGCGGAACTGGAGGAAATTGCCAATGCGGAAATTCCTGCGGAAGCAGCAGCTTTTAACCATGAATTTAAAGAATAACGCATGCCTTTCCCAGAGCCAAAGCCAGGCCAAGTCATCCGTTACTCCTATCTCTGGAAACACGAATACGATAACCATCAGGAGGAAGGCGTGAAGGACAGGCCCAGCGCCGTTATCATGGTCACAAAAGGTGATGATGGTGAAAGGCTTGTTACCGTATTGCCTGTTACCCATACGCCGCCATCTGATCTGGAACTGGCGGTAGAAATCCCCCAGCAGACTAAACAACGCCTGGGCCTGGATGATGAACGGTCGTGGATTGTCCTCTCGGAGGCCAACCGTTTTCTATGGCCCGGCCCGGATCTACGGGTAGCAAAGCCTAGTAATCCGTCCAGCGTGGTATATGGCTATCTTCCTGCAAATTTCTTTGAGTTGGTTCGAGCCAAGTTTATTGCGGCTGCAAAGGCGCAGAGAGCAAGGCTTATAAGACGCTCCCAATAAGAGAACTTTATTGTCGGAAGCCAGTTGGGAGCGCTTACTACCGGCGTAGGGTAGCTTTGCAACACTAAACAGGAAAAGTCTCTTTAAGGATATGTTCCAGCGCGTCAATAGCTGGACCTAAAGCATTGCTATTGGGAATATAGGCGGGATCATGACGAACCATATCATAGCCTGTTTTCAAAAAGCCATATTTGAAATCCTTCAGGAATTTCACTGTCGCATTGCCCGAATAATAGGAGTTAATGGCATCGTCTAATAATCTGCTCATTTTCATTGTGCTCACGGTCATTGAAGGGCCGACCTGCTGGGCACGATACCACAGTGTCCACTTCAGCGCTTCCCCTATACCTTGTGCGATGAAAAGTACATTTTCGCCAGGCGTATTGTTTAGTTCCGCGCAAATTTGTTTAATCTTAGGGTCGGTGATGGCATCTACCACTTCTTGCGATATGCGCTGCTGCACTGCCGCAGTGGGGGGCACAGGGTTCATGGCAATCGCGGCCATCGTACTGTGCGCTGATCGATTGGCCTGATACGATTTTACCATCTCCTCGCGTCGGACCAAATAATCATCAATCGATTTCAGGTCTTGGTAATCAACAGCACTATCTAATACCTCAAAATGCCATGTCCGATAATCGAGTGAATTTGAACTTGAGCCGAAGATACCCATTGTCAAGCCCGATAATGGGAAAATCTTACGAATGGCCGTCTCGCTCGGATGCAAGTTTTGGCTAATCTCTTCACTCGTCACTCTCACCCCATCTTTATCTTCAGCAATGTATTTTTCGACGCTGTATTGAATTACCTTCAGCAAGTCATTGAGGTCTTGTTGCGCCTGCGGAAGCTGATGAATTTCCTTGAGGGTAATAGTTGCTGAAGCTTCAAGGCCATAAGGAAAATGCCTGGCCGGATTGTCTTCAATACTTTTCGCAACATCCAGCGCCCTAAAGTCTCGATACGTAGAAAGATGCTTTTTCTGAACCTGCCTAAATGTCGGCCATTGGAAGTTTTCCTGAAAGTAGTCATAAACCGTCTGGATATAGAGAAGCTGATATTCGTTTAATTCCATTCGTCTTTCTCCTATTATTGCGCCACCTGATTAAGCAGGCCACATATTGAGTCTGATATACCGCGTGTCACAGTGATTGCGATAAGGTAGGTCTTTCTTAATAGATAATCCCGTAGCAAAGTACGGCTTATACTAACTTTCTCATCTCTTCAGTTAGCTTTGTGACAAGTTCGGCGAAGCGGCTTACAGCCTCCTCCCGAATGACAAGCCGCTGACCAACAACATAGGCGGTATCCCCTGATTTGTTGATATAATCCTGGTCAACGATACCCTCACAGTGGGCCAGAAGATGGCGCTGCTGAAACAACCGCAAGAGATCAGCCATTTCCACAGAGGTGAGGAAATCTTCATATCCTTTGCCCGTCGCAGTACGCCAGAGAACTGAGCCTTCGGCTAAATTCTGGAAGGTGTTCTTTCTACGTCGTGTCGTCGCAGCCGTAGGAGTGCGGTCAAAAAGGGCTTCTGCTATCCGCTGAAAAGCCCCTACCATACGCCCCATACTATTCTCAAGGATTTCCCGCGTCGTGTTCCTGGCTGCGTCCGCGTCGGCTGCTGCTTGTACTGCCTCTCGTATAGCGGGCAAAGCCGCTAGGGATTTCTGTACCGCCTCGATGGTCTGCGAGAAGGTGTTTTCCGCAGAATTGTAGCCACATGCGGGACAGAAGAACGCAGCTCCGAGCGATGAATATCTGCATCCACATTGTTCACAGGTGAATTTCTGCCTCAACTCTTCGGCAGCGCTGATAGGAACAATAAGTGTTGGAGTGCCTGGTTTGTAAGACATGGATATATTGATAAAGCCGGGGCGCTGCCCACGATTGAAATTTTGCTCATCCTGAGAAAGCGCCTGGCTGATTATGCCACCGATGTAGTTGCCTCCCATCTGGCCGATATACTCCTGTTGCTCCTGGGTATTCCACTCGGTTGATTCCGCCTCCTCGCGACAAATTGGGCAGAACACCTGATCGGCACTGAACTTATGATCCCAGTCCTCCATCAGAACCTTAAAGTCAGCCTGACAAGCCTGAGAAGGACAACGCCGGTCGAAGTAGCCATTGTTATCAATAGGAAAGGAAATGAGAAACTGGCTCCCGCTCTCCATCTTTTCTAATTCTCGGATAACATTATCAAACATTTACGCCCTCTGTCTCACTCGCTGAGTGAGAAGTCTATCTATATC
Organism: Ktedonosporobacter sp.; assembly: GCA_035293765.1. GTDB lineage: Bacteria > Chloroflexota > Ktedonobacteria > Ktedonobacterales > Ktedonobacteraceae > DASRHT01. The sequence continues at coordinate 57,447 of DATGMF010000056.1, read as the reverse complement.
TCTGCATGGCGCAGAACCATCGAATAGCTCAGTTGAAAGTCCAGCAAAGCACTCTTGAGTGCGCTGTTAGAGAAGAGTACTTTTCATCTTTTTGTAGGCTTGCAAATAACAAGCCATTTGCGATTAGTATGTTGAACTGGTGTTCAGAAACAGTGTAGCACAGCTTGTCAATAGTGCTCATCAGAGCCGTTTACTCTTACTCTGATCATCGAAACGCTAATTGTAACTGTTGCAGTTTCCAATATTCTTCTAAATCCAGCAACGACCACTCCTGTCGCATATTTGTCTCCTTTATCAAAGTAAAAAGAGACTAATTATAAGATGTTATAAAACAAAACGTCCCTTTGACACGGGCCCGTCTGTTACCCCTTACTGGTTGATTTTTCGAGCATATACACGTCTATAAAGAAAAGGGAGCAATAGTAGGAGGAAAAGTGTATGGCGCGACAAGAACACCTCAAGCTGATCAAACAGGGTGTTGCTGCTTGGAATGCGTGGAGGCAACAACATCCTGAAATACGAGCCGATCTGCGCAACGCCAACCTCAGAAGAGCCAAGTTCCGCGAAGCTGACTTCAGCAGAGCCAAGTTTAGTGGAGCCAAGCTCAGCGAAGCCGACTTCTTTGGAGCCGATCTCAGCGAAGCCAATCTTAGCAGAGCCTACCTCATCGGAGCGGACTTCTTTGGAGCCGATCTCAGCGACACCGATCTCAGCCATGTCGATCTCAGCCATGCCGATCTCAGAGTAGCCGACCTCATCGGAGCTAACCTCAGTGGAGCTAATCTCAGCCATGCCGACTTCTTTGGAGCTGACCTGAGCGGAGCCGACCTCAGCCATGCTCGCTTCTGGGGGACACGCTTGGGAGATCGTGATCTTCGCGTGATGAAAGGGCTTGAGACCATTCAGCACAATGGACCCTCGGCGCTGAGCATTAATACCATCTACCAATCGGAGGGTGATATTCCAGAAGTGTTTGTGCGCGGGACGGGTGCCCCTGATAGTTTCCTTGAGTATATGCGTGCGCTTGCAGCCAAACCCATCGAATACTACACCTGCTTTATCAGCTATTCGAGCAACGACCAGGACTTTGCCGAGCGCCTCTATGCCGACCTGCAAAGCAACAACGTCCGCTGCTGGTATGCCCCGAAAGATCTGAAACCTGGTGACTTCTATCGCTACCAGATTGAAGAGTCGATCAAGGTCTACGACAAGTTGGTCCTGGTTCTCTCGCAGCACTCGATCAAAAGCAAACGGGTAGAAGAAGAAGTTCAACAAGCGTGGGAACGAGAAATGCAGCCAGGAGCGCCATTGGTTCTTTTCCCTATCCGAGTGGATGATGCGGTGATGCGAACAGAACGTTCGTGGGCGGCAGGTTTGCGATCTGTGCGTCATATTAGCGATTTTACCCGCTGGAAAGAACACGATGCCTATCAGCAAGGATTGCAACGCTTGTTGCGAGACCTCAAGGCAGAGAGCACCAGACAGGATGTATAAGTGATCAACCTACACCTTTTAGGTGCCATTTGGTACCTTCCTAACCTTTTTCTCTAATTGAGCGTGTCAAGACTGAAAGAGAAGATATTCTTCTCTACGCGGTAGCATAGAGAAGCTACACTCCGCATCATTGCGATCATTCTTGACAGGCTGGGCAGACAAGGCTTTCCTAGCATGGTGTACTTCCATGCATACCACATTTACCCCGGCTTTTTGCAGGCCATGAAATAGCCAGCTCGTGGTACTGCCTGCTTCCAGGCCCACTAGGCAATGGGGAAGATAAGGCTTGATTGTTATCAACAATGTTTCCGGTGAGGCCGCGATGTCCTGGCGCAACTTTATTTTCCCACCGCCCTCCATCACACAAACACTTATGGCTTTCATTGATACATCGCATCCTATATAGTATTTCATGGCTATGACTCCGTTGAAAGTTAAGAAATTACCTTTGGAGCATAGCCACCTTCACGGTTAGCTCAATTACTTGTAGCTACCCATTTCCTCATGCCTTGACCACTGGAGCCGACTCCAGAAATCTGCTGAAGTCCACTTCAGGAAATGACACTATCTTGTCTTTCATCCTTGAAATCTGTATCCGTCTGTAGTATTTACGCCAGCGTCGAACCCTATTGGGGTACGCCAAAAATAACTAGCCATCTGGTCAGCGCGGGAAGAGCCATGCTCTCACGCAACAAAGACGGAATTAAGGTTAAGATGCTGCGCTTTTCTTTACTGCCTAATCGATGGTGGAACCGTGACCGGGTATGGGACACTGAACTGCCCTATATACATTACGCTTTCAGTATGTGTGCATCACTTATGGCTACATACTTATTATTTGGTAATAGCGTATATCAACCTGACTTTGATTTTCTGGCCTATTTCCGGGCATCTCATATTATATTTATTGATCCTGACAAACTGTATGACGTGTCAGCTTATCCCGTCCATAGCCACATTGTCCATTTTCTGCCCTATATTAACCCACCCACTTTCTTGTTGATATTATGCCCATTGGCTTTTTTTTCTTATCCTGTCGCCTACGGCATCTGGATGATGTTCAACATAGCGGTCAGCATACTGCTTATAAAAAAGATTCGAGCACTATCTGAGCTGATAGGTATCCAAAAATACAAAAATCTGTTCGGGAGCTTGACTATGGGATTGCCGCTTTGGGTGAATATTCTTCTGCAAGGACAAGCATCTATTGTGATCACAGCAGCCATCACCATTTTTCTGCTATATTTACAAAATCGACAGGAGAAGTTCGGAGCATTCTGGTTCTCTGTGGCTCTCTGCATAAAACCGCATCTTTTTCTGCCACTACTGTGCTTTTTTGCAGGTTACAGACGTTACAGGCTTCTGGCATATATATTTCTCTGGACTCTGTTTTTTACCTGGCTGAGCATATTGTTAGTGGGGTATCACGCCTGGGTTGACTTCTTTCTTCAAATAGCGGCGCTTAACGCTCACCTAACGGAGCGTGCAGCAGCCTGCGTTTATATGATCAATTTGCGGGGAGTGTTTTCTTATTTTCTGGGTTTGCGTTATGAAACCCTGATTACTTATGTCTCATTCCTCGGTTATAGCCTCATTATGCTAGCGAGTTGGTTAATAGGAAATTATGGATCGACACGTTTAGTTCTCTGCCAAGAAACACTGCCTCTGGCACTTAGTCTCTCATTCTTCTTTTCTCCCTGGCTCCATGTGCAAGATTGTTACGTGCTTTTGCCAGTGACAATATTCGTACTTACATCGTTAGCAGAACTAGAGCGGGAGGTTCTTTTGCTACCAGTCTATATATTCGCATTTCCGATTTCATTACTGATACCAATGGCCTGGGCCAATCGCCTCCTACTCATCGTTTTCGTATGTGTTTCCGGCTATAATGTATGGTCCTGTCGGCCAGTCTCAGTCAATACTGCCACAACTTGATAATCTCAGTTTTGACCGATTATGATCTCAGGTTCTTACAGATAGCAGACTTACTTTACCTTTCCGGCGCGGCGAGGGATGTGCTGGAGTATTAGAAGGTGGTGATGCTTCTGTTGGGGCGCTCGTTTCTATAGACAGGCCAGGATATTTTCCCTGCATTTCCGCTAGTGCGCCAGTTCTGAGTTCATTGTAGAATGCTTCCCTCGATGTAGTAGGGCCGGTGGGGGCAGCCATTCCCTGCAAGAGTGAACCTGGAGGGGGAAGGGAAGTTTCAAAAACGCCGTCTTTAATAGGAATACTCTTGTTGTTGACCACCCCCCCCAGACCATAGGAGTGGTAACCAAAGATTGTCATTTCGGTTTTACCATCCGTAAAAGCCATTTCGATAGGACTCTCGCTGACTAAGCCTTGAATATTGCCTGCTTGCTCATTTGACAAATTATTGTAAGAAATACCGTCGAACACAACCCTGGTCCCAGGGTTTACATTTCGCAAGTCAATATTCTTCAGCACGTCATCCGTGTTAAATCCAACAAACACTAGCGTATTAGCATTGTGATTCGCGTCTATAGCGGATTGGAGGTTACCTAGCGTGGCTGTTGAGACACTTTCCGTAACGTCTTTGCCTGATGAAGCAAATAATTTTTTCGCGGCGGCTAGCTGCTTATCAGTACCAGAGCTTATAATAGCGACATGCTGCGGCGTTGGCGTCGGTATTGACTGCGGTGTTTGCCGCCGAAAGCCTTGAAAAGCCGTTTGTACTGTTGTTGATACTGTTTCCAATGTTCCTGTTACTACTACAACTACGGCTCCCGCCAATGCCGCTATTCCCAGCGATTGCCACACTGATAACGGTTTTTTCTCCCCCCCCTTGCCATATATTCCTCTATGTTTGTTGAGCATGCAGAAGCCAGTATTACATGAAACTGGTTAATAAAACGTGAATTTTTCATGACAAAGTAGGGGTATGTGGAGGTCTACTCTACCACACTTTCTCTATAAGTGGCCCCATATCGTAAAAACCCTCCTGTTGGGCCTAATTAAAATCTTCCGGTTAATCCCAGAAAAACCTGGCGTTCGAGAAGTGGATAAGGGCTGGCATCAACGACTTTATGTGCCAGATCGGTGCCGGAAAGAGCGAGTGTAAGGTTATCATTAATGTTGTACCCAATACGCCCGGAAAAGCTGGAGTAACCATCGGTTACAACAGGCACGCCATATCGCGGCAATTCGGTAGAAGTGACATATTGGATATTTCCGTCAAATTCCCAATTACCTTTTGTATATCCACCAATGAAGCGGAAATGATGTTCCGGGGCGGAATCCTGATAGTTATATGCAAAGACTATATTGGCCTGATCTTTGAGGCTTGCCAGGCTATAGCTGGCATCCCAACGGAAACCGTCATGATTACCCTTTATTTCTATTTCTCCTCCGATACCCTTACTATCACCGATATTGGCTGCGGCAAATCCGATAAAAGGTATACCATTAATAGTTATGGAGGAGACATTCCAGAAAGGAAAAACGATATCGTGGTTGAGTTCATAGAATACGGAAATTTTTGCATCTGAAAATATTTGTGGGATTTTGCGATCATAATCGATGCTATAATCCTGTACAATGGTAGGATTTAATTTCGGATTACCCTCAAAATCAGCATTAACACCGAGATCAAGCGTTTGCTGATAGCCGCTTTCGATGAAGCTGGGCTGCTGGATGCCGCGACCGTAACCTATGCGCAGGGAGTCTAAATCAGTGATCTTGTAGTTGATGTTGGAATTTGCGCTCCATGTATTATTCACATGAGAATAATCGGCAGCACTGAAGATTGTGCCTGGAACCAGTTGCCCCAGATCAGACATTACAACGTGATCGCCACGAATGGCATTAGTAAAAGTAAGCCTGTCGGAGATCTGCCATAACCACATGCCGCCTATGGAATCGGTAGTTTCACCAACTTCAGGGCGCACAGGCTGGACCAGTTGAAAACCGCCATTCCGGTAGGTTTTATAACGTTGTTCAAGCGTGATACGAAAAGTATGATCAGGACCCGCTGTAAACTCGTCCTGCAACTGGTTCGATAACAATGTCAATATGTTTATGAAAGGAAGCCCATCGGCACCCTGTTCAAAAATATTATAAAACGAGTGATTGAAATAATTTGTGGTGGATATAAGCCCATAAGGCGTATCCCATGCTGCACCGGCTTTGAATGAGTAGGTAGTCAGTTTTTCTGCGCCTATCTCTTCGCCCGCTGTTGGATCAGCCGCATTGTCAGTACTTTCTGCATAAGTGATTTCGGTATTGATCTGTAACTTGGGAGTGAGGTTCATGACCGAGCTATTGGTGATATAGCGATGGTAGGGAGTTTGATTGGTGTCAAACTCGCCGCGAGGGGTAGTGAATTCGTCAACGTTCATCCCTCCGGCAGAAATTTTAGTGCCAATCCAGTCATTATGAAATGTGGCGGTGAAATCTCCTGTTCGTTCTTTTTGTGTGCCAATGTCTGTATGTGCGACATTGTTGCTGTCATATAATGGATTGTAAGTTACGATATTTATCACGCCGCCCGCTGCATTTGTTCCGAATAATGCGGAGGATGCTCCCTTTACCACTTCAATCTGCCTTATATCATCAATATTAACGGGAATATTTGCCCAGACAGTACGGGAGAAGTCGTCGAGAAAGACCTGGCGGCCATCAACCAATACGAGCAGGCGTGACTGCATTGCCTGCTGATAACCACGTATACCTACGTCATAGCCGTTTATACCCTCACGCAAGATATCAAGACCTGGCACACGCGAAAGGATTTCAGGGAGGCTGCGGCTGCCGGATTGCCGTATTTCGTCCGCTGTGATGATGGTCATATTCGCCGCCACCTCGCTCGCACGTTGCGGAGTTCCGGTTGCGCTGGTAGTGACTGGTTCCCTGAACAATGATTCCAGCGAACTATAATCAGATATCTGGGCTTTTGCCACGGATGCATGCAGAGATCCGATGCATAGGGTAAGCATGATGCAGGTCTCTCGGGATAGTATTTTCATGGTATTATCTCATCCTTCCGTCATAGCCGTTTTATCAGCATTAAGAATACAGGCGTAAAGCTGATGTGTGAGGCTTCTGCTGCTGTCCGGCTGTAGTAAATTTTTACGGTGGGAGCGAATACGACGCCGAGGACACATTTATTAGCATTCACGCATCGCAGATCAGTTGATATGGTTAATATCCCGGAGGATGCAGCAGCGGAGCTTATGGCGTCAAAATTGTCTGGAGGGATCTCTTTTGCCAGAAAAGCGATTTTACTTCCTGTCATCTGGTTGAGTTCTGAGATGCTTACCAGTTTCGGTACAAGCGTAACCTCGATTAGACTGCCCATACCATGTTCCAGGGCGTTTTTTATATTGTTTGCGTCTGCTATGGATTCAGCACTGGCAGGATTATATAATACCGCTACTACGGCGGTGCCATGAAGCCTATTCTCCAATAACGGAAGGATTTTCATGCTAACGACAAGATCGTTTGAATCGGTAGCCCATGCGCAGGAACAGAAGAGTATGGCAAGGATTGCCAGACAGCTTTTGTGTATCCTCAAGGGAAATGCCCGCAGAGGAAATAACCGTTTCACTCTCATAAAAGCTATTACTCCCGCAAGTGTGAGGACTGCTCAGGAATAATTCGGAAATTCTGGTAACTCAAGCCTGTTATGGATTGGAGACACAACTTCCCCGCCGGAGTTGTAAATAAGGCACGCATATACCAGGCTGAATTGGCGAACGAATCCGAAACCTTCTGTACCCCCGGCATGCCTGCTACAAAAATATATAAGCCATAGGCGCTCACATTGCGCCCACCGTGCTGCTGGCGATGGGTGGATACGAACATAATCCCTTTTGAAGGTTTTGCCCAAGCTTTCTGCCAGGGGTAACGGGAGGGTTCGTGTCAAAGGGACACTCCCGTTACCCCAGTTAGCATTGCAAGTTGCTATAACTAAAGCAATGCCTGTGGGATTACCTTCTGCTTCACATAGGTTTTAACTTGCTCTAAAAATTCTTTTGTATGGCGAGTATTCTTGGCTTCTAGCTCAGCTTCAAAAAACAATATATGACGGTTTTGGCAAGATTCTGGCTGAAGCTGCTCGAAGAATAACTTATAATCATCGTCTGCAAGCTCAACCAGAACGATACCGCTTTGCTGTTTTATTTCCTGAATCTGCCTTTGGAGTTGCTGGAAAGCAACTACCATCACGGAAGGATCTATTATAGTGAAACCAAGCTCCGGCCTTTGCGGATCGGCGGGCTGAAATTTCAGCTTCTGCATATCTTCCTGATACATGCGATATAAAATCGGATAGTCACTAATATGAGAAACCGGAAGGTTGTGCTGTTTTGCTATCGCCTTTATACACTTTGCTGCTTCCGACTTGCTGCGACTACAGCGACTAATTAAAAATACTATCGTTGCCATGAATTGAGAAGATAATTGATTGGTTCTTAAGATACCATAGAGGAAAGAAATTAATAAAGCATTAAAATATTGGGCTGTCCTCCAGTGTCAAAGGTACGTTTTGTCTAATTCTATTTTTTGATTTCCCCACCATCAAGAGGCTTACTTCCTCCTGCTGATGGACTCGTCATCCCAAGATTTTCGTTGCCAACATGCTTGGCTCCGCCATAGTTCTTCCGCAATGCAGTTACTATATTTTGTAAAATTTCAACATTCTCCTCTCGTTCTACATGTATTACTGGATCTTGAGAATTAAATCTTCTTTCGGGGTGAAGCCCTACCTTTGCCAGCTCCAGCCCTAATACCTCTGCGTTCTCGGGCGAGATAGTGCTTACGTGAATATCTAGTGTAGGTACTTTTACTCCGTTACCGATCACCTCAACCTCAGTGGTAATAGTAGCTGTATTGGCTAACCATTGCAAAGCCGGGGAAGCTTTTAATTCATCGGTAAGTTGTCTTGCTTCTTGTTCAACTGCGCTTACTCCTGATTGTCCCTCACTTATTGTTGCTGCTGTCACCGTGCCTCTCGGATCAGGTAAATTAGAACGATCTATGCCAGTTTCGTTCATCGCTGCTTTTATTCTATCTGCCAAAGGTCTGAGATCGGCTGCCATCTCTTTTTGAAACCGTTGCATATCACCCGTATGTATGTTGGCCCAATGTTCAAATCCATCCATAGTACCCAATACGAGTCTCGCAAAATTAACCTTTTTTCCATTATCAAAAACTACCTGCGCGTTTAGCAACCCTGCTGCGGGTATAGCCTCTAATTGCTTTTTAATTTTTCCAATGTCTCCTCCGCCTAATACGCCACCCAGTATTCCTGAAGTTAGTTTTTTCTCCGACATAATCCCCTCGTGGGACACATCAAAATATTCTAGGACTCCATAAAGATTAGTAATGGTTCTCGCCATTAGCTCCCCTCTTGCCACAGGAAGTATTTCTAATCCATTAGTATCTAACTCTAATTTATAATTTATTGTGCGTGGCATGACATTATTCCTCTTTATTAGTGTTTCAAATCATTAAATATAGCTGAGCGTTTACCTCTGGCCTGGGGTCTGAGATACACCCTTTTTCTGATGCCGAGGAGCCTGAAGACCAGATTCTATTGTTATTGACTGTTTGTTTTGGAGAGGCAGGCTTTTGTTTTGAATAGATAGTCCAGGAGGCGAAGGGGGTAAGTTGAGGGTGAGTTTTTTATGGATAGAATTGACCAGCAAACCAATTACACCAGCAAGAAGCCCTGCGATGCCAACTACAGCTAAGCCCTCGCTGACAGTAGTTAGCGTAGGAAGAGATAAACCAAAATGCGTAGCTACGGGAGCAAGATGCTGTCCTGAAACAGCATTGCTGGGATGGAATGTTGTTGCGGCATGTCCTGGAGCAGACTCAGCGCCACAATTCACAGTGGCTTCTTTGCTAGAGACTGCGAGGGAATTTTCTACTCCGGCGGCTTCGCTTGGTGCAGGCGGTATTACAGCATATTTCATATAAAAACCAAAGATATTGCTTTATCATCCAAGTGTACAATTTTCTGTCTAATAGTGAAAGTTAAGATTTTATGACAATTCCGGGAATATTCTGCCATGACCCCTTATCTGCTGGGAATAAAAAGATTCTGGGGACATCCGCCGAATTGTACGGGACTGGTTCCTGTGCCGGTTCCAGAACCTATAGTTTGGGTTATTGTCCCGGTGCTTGGGTTCACTTTATCTACGGTATTAGCATTATTATCCGCTATCCAGATATTCCCGGAACTGTCGTAAAATACGCCTTCCGGGTTGCTCCATGCGCCTGTCAGGTCACTTAGGTAGCTGCCGCTACTGCTAAATTTATGTATACTTCCACTACTCTGGTCATTCACCCAGATATTGCCTGTGGTTGCATCGATAGATACATAATCTGAGGCACTACCACCGCTAAATGTCACTGTATTGATAGTGGTGCAAGACCCGCCAGTGGTGCATTTTTGCAAATGTCCGCCGTTAACGCTTACTACCCATATAGTATTGCTGCTGTCTATGGCTATCCCTGCCGGTCGGCTTGCTACTGCAAACTTGCTCATATAAGCGCCTGTACTGCTATTGAATTCTTGCACCCTATTATTGTAAAAATCTGTTGCCCAGAGATTGCCGTTTATATCAAAATTCACCTGCTGAGGTATATCGGCTCCGACACTAAACTGCCCATTACCTGAGCCTGATGAGCCAATGGTTCTTACAAATTGGCCGCTGCTGTTATATTCCACTATCCTATTATTTCCGGCATCTGCTATCCAGATATTCCCGGAACTGTCCGTTACTGCCGCTGCTGGATTATATAGCTGATAGTTGCCACTGCCAGAAGTTCCGACAGTATGAGCATCGCCATTGTAACCGGAACCAAAGCCATGTATAAAACTGCCACCTGTAGTTAGATTTAATACCCGGTTGTTGCAGAAGTCTGCCACCCACAGGGTGCCGCCAATCAGCACTTGGGACAGGTTGGGCGGAAAAAAACATGTGCTGCCAGAGATGGTCCCGCCATTGAGATCTATGGGAGCAGTGACAGCGATGCCGCTGGTTGGCGCTGAATCACCGGCTTGCACGGTATAGCTGAAAGTAAGCGTATTCGTGCCGGAGCCTCCGGCATAGGTGGCATAGCTTATATAGGGAGAGACGCCATTGCCGAGCTTGCCGGTCCCCAAAGCGGAGAGCGCCAAACGCGGCGTGCCAGTGACCATCACCGTATTGGGGAAGGTAATAGTGAAGGTAAGTGTGTTACCTGTAGAGTAGGTGCCATTGGCAGGAGCGGTTATGCCTGGAACCCCATTTCTAAGCGGCAGCGCATTGATATTCCACTGTGAACTCTTATACACCATATTATCGTCAAAAGTACTGGTTGCAGTTTTATTTATGAAGCTCACAAAGCTGGTATTCGCCGTCAGGCCGCCGCCATGCGCTACCTGCGCATTGTCGGCCTGATTGGCATCGGTCGAACCACTATTAAACCGCGAGGCCGTACCGCTTGTTCCCTGCAAAGGCAGCCATGCCCCGTAGCCGTCTTGGCCGTGAGAGACCAGGGCGGCCACCGAGTTATGGATGTTGCCGTTGTCATTAACGGTGATTGCGCCAGAAAGAGAGGGGGCCGACCAGCAACCGGTGGCATTTGTGTCAACAGCATAGGTTATATTCCGTTCCCAGTCGTCAAGCGCCGCAGCGTCAGGGAGCTGGAGCGCCCGTACCGGGATCATGCCAATCGCAATATGGTTTGTACTGTCGGCATAGGCCGCTGCCGGTGATCCCCCAACACAATTACCCGTAGAGCCGGAATTGGCTGCCGCTACGCCATAAGTGTTGCTTCCAATCGGCTGAGTTGGATCTGCGGGACAGGGCAGAGTGCCATTGGCTACCTGATACTGGCGCAGCGAGGTAAGAATCGCCTGCATTTTGCTGACGCTGTTCGCGTTTTGTCTAAGGGGGCTTTGAGAACTAGGGAGCACTGTGACCATAATCAGAGACGCAACGGTAAGCAGAATGCTTATCTGGATGAGTGAAAAGCCAGAAACCGTCTTGTGATGCTCACAAAGCATAAGATCAAATAAAGTGAAATTAGTAAATCCATAAATCACAGGACATAGAGGATTACGGTCACTGTGTCAAGTTTATCAGGACAGAGTGACCATAAGCCGCTCATCAATTAGGGGCTACTCCAGTAGTCAATCATAGCCAGTTTTGTATGGCACGATACAATTTCATTCTCCTGCTCCAGTTCGAGTGGAGCCTTGCAAGTAGAATCTTTTCTTATCGCACGCTCAGAACTGGCACACCTCCTCTTCTGCGTTCATCACATCAATCCCTTCTGCTGTGAGATGTGTTTTCCTGGCAGACATTTCCGCTCTGCCTGCAAACGCTCTCCGCCCAGCTTCACTTCGTTGCAGCCGGTTCCCCACGAGAGCGGGTTGCAGACGCGTCAATCTCTGCCTTTCGGAAACTACTCACAGCACGAAAGGAGATTGATATGACGATGACATACGAAGTTCAAACGTACACCATCTGCCAGGGCTGGATCAATTGCTGGAGCGTCATCGACGCGCAAGGTAATGAAACCAAGCAGGTGTTTGATACCGAAGCCGAGGCGAAAGTCGAACTGGAAGAGTTTCTGGCCGACATCGCTCAGGAAATTTTTCATGGCGAACGTGCGCCGAACGAAGGCTACGACCCGGAAGATTTCCGTATTGTTCCGGTGGAAGTGCTGGAATCCAAGCAGGAGGGCGAATAATATGGATTCGCGGCTCAAGCATATCTCCCCAGTTGCCTGGCAGCACATTCATTTCCTCGGCCACGATGTCTTTCGGGGGGAACAAAAACCTGATTGACCTAGAAGCCATGATAGTCAGTATCGTATTGGGATAACTCATGAAATCGCTTTCGTCAAAAATTTCGAGGGTTCCGGCTTACAACCCCTACATTCAAGCTTTTTAGGGCAGGCCAACGACTCCCAGGAGATGCAGAAAGGCAGCTAAACAAAACGCTTAAAAAATACTTTCAAAAGAAGCCAGATGCGGTTCGGCCTGAGACGATAGGTTGGCACCTCACACACGCAATTCAAGAGGCAGCAGAATATAATAAAAGGGTGGGAAAGAACATTATCTGTACCTTTGTACCGCGCGATTACAGAGAAGATACTGGAGACAATAGAGAAATCCATATGGGCGGGATGATGTTAGACCTGCCTGCCCCAAGCGCGGAGCCACAACGTTTGATGCCACCAAAGCGGATCTCCAAAAAGGAGCGATTTATCATGCCTCCTCTTCTTGATGTGCCCCGCTGTGTCTATATACCTGGCGACGATAGCGCACTTCCGTTCTATAAAGCGGTGAATGTGTTTCCTAATCAGGTGGTACCTGTGATATGCACAACAGATATGATTTATACGATACCTCCTGTAAGATTGACGGAAGGTGGTGAGATAGAAATTACCGCCGGGAATTGGAGCGGCTCCCTCTCCGCAAAGATCATAGAGGGAAAGAAGGTTTAACGGAGGTGGCGGAAGCCATATAAGGGTTACCGTGCCCATTCGTGCCATCAAGAAAACACGAAGATTGCAGACTTGGAGGAGCAATGTATATCAGCAGTAAGCACGTATCCGAGATGTCGGAGAATCTGGAAATATACGAACCGCTAGAGTACATGGATTTTTCACTCAAGTTCTGTTTATGCGTCATTATGTAGTAAAGGATTATTTGCATATGATGAGGCATGAGGAGAAAATAACCAGATGGATGCGATACCAAAGAGCAACCAACCAATAACCGTTTTCTATTCTTACGCTCGTGAAGACAAATCGCTGATGGTTAAGCTGGAGAAACACTTAAGGCTCCTGAAAACACAAGGATATATTGCTGCTTGGAGCGAACAAGACGTTAAGCCTGGGCAGGAAAGAAGAAAAGAAATCAATAAAAAGCTGCTGAGTGCTGATATTATCCTGTTACTAGTTAGCGCCAACTTTATGGCGACAAATTATTGTGAAAGCTCAGAAGTTGAGCTTGCTATGCAAAGGCATGAAGCTGGAGAGGCGTGGGTCATTCCTATTCTGGTTCGTGCCGTTGATTGGGAAACTTCTTCAATTGGAACACTGCAAGCACTGCCGTTCACACTAAAACCGGTGGCTAACTGGAGCGATAGGGATAGCGCCTTTACCGAGATAAGTAAAAACATTAGAAATGTCGTCATGGAACTACAAGGTACGAAGAATAACGCTCAAGACGCTATGGAAGATAGGCAGGGAGCATCGGAACGGACGGACAATAAATCTCGGAGAAAGAAAAGAAGGAACTTATACAAAACAATAGCGCGTGATTATTCGATAGGAGTGAGAATCCAACACCACATCAGGCTCGCGGGAAGATTTTTTTCTTTTAAAGCGGCAAATAGGCGAAGCAAGGGGTTTTCCTTGCTGTTGCTCTTTTTATTCAGCATACGTGAGTTAATAGCGTTGCCATTTATGGTCTCCCAATGGAGCGGAAGCCCATCCGTCGTTCCGATAACGTTTGCTGTATCCTTGTTGTTATTTGTGATGGGTATTACCGGTAAAAATAATGTGATTGCTGCGGTCATCACCTTTGTCTATTGTGTGATATGGACACTAGTTGGCTCTGTATATCTCAGTCCGACATACCATCTCCACCTCACATTTCTGAGTGCTCTCCTGATCAGCGTTCTTTTGTCCTGTTTCCAGTTAGTACTATTTCATAGCCGCAGCCCTCGCAGGCGGCGATTACCCTTCTTTCCCCAGGATTCGGTATGAATGTAGGCGATGCTTAGCATTGGTGGATGTTGAGGCCAGGGATGCAGGCTACGCACGGGCTCTTGCCAAACGACAACGATACGCTCATCCAGAATGGGTCAAACTGACGGAAGGGAGGTTGCTCCTCGTTTCCTGCTCGACGTTTCGCTCAAATGTATACCTCACCATGACAATGTTAGGTGCAGATTAACAAAGCTGAGGCGATGGTGTGGCTTGGCCCCTCTACGGGGTGTACTTCACAATGACAGCAAAGAACTTCCCGCCATCCCTTGCGTGAATCCGCCCGTAATGCTATATTATCAGAGCAGTTGACTAAAGAGCCGATGCAGCCCGTCAGGGCTTGAAACGTCATATAGCGTGTTTGTAGATCAATGCGCTCCCAGGGCAAAAGAGCCGGTCGAGGCCGGAAGGCCGATAAGCCCGAGCGTGGGCTTGGAACCCTGGCGGACCTAACAACACAAGATGGGGTATTTCGTTAGCTAAAGTAATTGAACTAACGAAATACCCTTAGTGCTGCGACTACAGATAAGGCAATCAAAGTCTGGGGAAGAAAGTAGAATGGTATAGAGGAGCGTTATGACACAACATTCCCGACCTCAACAACAACAAACAAGTACAAGTGATAACTCCTCGCAACCTTTCAATGACGTGGTAAAGTCATTGGGGGAAGCTTTAAAAGGTCTCTTCAGTCTCATCCCATCAGTGGTAGTGACTGTTGTTTTTATTTTTCTTATTTGTGTCTTCTTGCTATTTAGAGCTATAGATGTCAGCTATCTTTACTCTGCATTTGTCACACTTCTTTTTATCCTCCTTTCAATCTGCCTTTATATAACAGAAAAGAAGTCTTTAAACGCGATTTTTTCTTTCAGCTTAGGAATATTCACCGCTTTTACCGTCCCCTGGAATGGTTCAACTTTCACGATTTTTTTTGTTAGTTTTATCGTCCTCGTCATAGGCATTTTCTTTATTGCATCCATCAGAATGGCAGCCAAAGAGCAAGAAAGGCTTACTACCGCTGCAAGCTCCTATATTCACGACCCCGAAACAAATAAAAAGGAGCTGAAGGAGATCTATGAAACGGTTAAGAAACAGGCGGGGTTGCTCTCCATCGAAAATAAGCAAGAGGCCATTTTGTTCTTTGCCTATCAAAAAGTTGCAAAGGATAAAATGATAATGCTCATCGAAGCCTTAAACTTCATCTATACGATGACAAAACTAGATGTTGACGTGCTGCTTGTCCTGTTAAATAATATCTCTTATCTTTCTCATACAGAAGAAGAATTCACCTTAAATAAGGAAACACTGAAATTATATATTCTTAAAGGAAAAAGTACACCAAAGAGCCTAATAAATATGTTAAACGATACGCTTTATATTGCTATCGAGAATGACATAGACTTTCGGTCATTTACCGATACAATCCTCACTTACTTGTCTCGTGGGTATACTCAGGCGACTATTGTTGAGCAACTGGCTAAAAAGTTTGAAAAGAAAGCCTCATAGCTCTCGCCCAGCGCGTCAGAAACGAGATTTTGTGCGACAGGCTGGGATCATTCCACGTACACGAGCTGCTACTACTCTTCTTTTGAAAAGTAGGAAGCTACCCTAGTATTGAGATGAAATATGTCTCTGCTTTACCTGATAGCGGCAAGAGTCATAGTAATTTGTCAAAGTATGAAACGAGCCTTTGATAGGTTGACGCCAACTGCTCAGATAGCAGACATTGCCGCCCTTTCTTCTTTTTTTGTTGTGGATTTGCTCTATGTGTAATAAATACCATTGGATTGGCCCCTATTTCGACCGGACACCCCTAGCGGGTTAAACTTTGAGCCTGGATGAAGTCTTTAGGCGACTTCCATCCCAGCCCACTATGGGGATGATTCTCGTTGTAATCCGCGAACCATCCGTGTATCGCCGTCAGCACGGTGAGTGCATCGGGCAATGGGTGGATACGAACATAATCTCTTTTGAACGTTTTGACAAAGCTTTCCGCCATTCCGTTGGATTCCGGGCTTCTGACGGGGGTAAAGCACGGCTTGAGACCGAGGGCGGCAGCAAAGTCCAGCGTCTCTTTCGCCGTATAGCAGCTCCCATTGTCGGTCAGGAACTCGGTCGGGAGTTGAGCCTTCAGACATCCGAACCGCTGCTCTACAGCTTCCAACAGCAGGTCACGCACCATCTCCCCGCTGATCCCCTGGCCCACAACCGCATCCCAGGCGATAATCTCACGGTCAAAGGCGTCGATGAGAAAGACCACACGCACCGTCTCCCTGTTCCAGCAGGTGATCTCAAAGCCGTCCGAGCACCAGCGTAGGTTCGACTGCATGACAATGACCTTGCCATCATGGGCGCGTCCTGTGCGCCTGGCCGTGTGCTTTTGCAACAGCCAGCCCTGCATCTGCATGATACGGAACACCCGTTTATGGTTGACCGGGGGCAACCCTCGCGCCTGGCGCTCTTTATTAAGTATGCTGGTAACACGCCGGTAGCCGTAGGTAGATCGTGCATCCACCACCTGGCGCACTTCCTGGGCGATCTGGGCATCCTCCTCCATGCAATACCGCTCCCGCTTTCTTTTCCTACTGCCCAGCCTATCCACCAGGTTCGAGCGTGAGACTTCCATGATATCGGCTACCGTCTTCACTGACCACCTCCCTCCGGCAATAACGGCAAGCGCAGCATCCGTTTTTTTTGATCCCCTTTCTCCAATGCTTCACGCAGGATATCCGCCTCCAGCGTTTTACGGCCCAGCGCCCGCTCCAGCTCACATATGCGCTGCTTCAGCCGCGTCACCTCCGATTTTGCTACTACTTCCTCATTACTGTTCACTGCGACCGCGCCTCCCTCGCTCATCAGTTTGCGCCAGTAGTAGAGCTGGTTGGGACGCACACCGTTGCGCCGCGCTACCCGTGATACGCTCTCGCCTGGCATCAGGCTTTCCTCCACTATACGCAGTTTGTCGTCATATGACCAGCGACGGCGACGGCCACCATCGGTGATCACCTCCACATTTGTAGGAATACTAAAAGACATCTGTATGACCAGTCTTACGACTAGTCCCTCCTGGTTAGGCTAAACGTGTCCGCTGAAATGGGGGCTACTCCAACCATATTTATTTATTGGGAAAAATATGGTATTGTACTCCTTCGAATGGGATGAAGAGAAAGACATCATGAACCAGAAACGCCACAGTATTGCTTTTGTGGATGCGCAATCAAGAATAGCTGCACCGACGAGGATTTTCCGGCGCGTGTCATCCTTGCGTTTTTTTGCCGTAAGTTTGGCTTCTTCCTGTTTGATTTGCGCGGCAATCGCTGTTTGCAGGTCGGAACTTTTATATTTGCAGTTCGCTACAGCTACTCCACCTTTTCGGTGCGTTATGCAAAAATCCCCAACATTGCTTCGCCCCGAACAAGGAATAGAATGTTCTAATGTAATTGATTCGAATTATGCCTTATCAGGTTATTTCCGGGTTCCAAATACCGCAGTTCCAGATTATACTTAGCTACGTCATTTCCTCGTTCGGCTGCCATACGAAGCCACTTCACTGCTTCCGCATCGTTCCGTTCGACTCCGCGCCCGTAGGCATACATCAATCCCAGATTGCATTGCGCAGTTGCATTCCCTTGCTCCGCCGCTTGACGGTAGCATTTCACCGCCTCTGTCTCATTCTGGGCTACCCCACGTCCATAGGCATACATCAATCCCAGATTGCATTGCGCATCCATATCCCCCTGCTCTGCCGCCCGCCGGAACCATCTTGCCCCTTCTTCTTCGTCCCAAACGCCGCACTGGCCCCAGGCGTACATCCTTCCCAGTTCATATTGTGCTTCAACATGCCCCTGCTCCGCAGCTCGGCGAAGCCATTTCACTGCCTCACTGTCGTTCCGTTCGACTTCCCGGCCATAGGCGTAGATCCACCCTAGATTATATTGCGCCGCCGGATTGCCTTGTTCCGCCAGAAAGTAAAACATATGCATCGCCCTCGCGTAATCACCACGAAGCCACGCTGATTCCGCATCTTTTAATGTATACATGACGCTGTTTGTAGAGAAAAACGTAGGAAAGTCAACTAAAGTAGCACCTTATTTATTAGATAACCTGACTTGGTTAGTTCCTTCAATGTACATGATCGGAAATTATCAATAACTCCTCTTGCTGCGTGTGGTCGGCCATGAACAGCAACTCCGCCCCTAATGTGATGCTGCTTATTTCTGCTGTTGTGGAATTGATGCGCGGCCTTAAATAGGTGGCCTTCACCTCTCTGACTTTTACCAGTTCGATCATTCCGCCTTTGTCGGCGAATCCTTTTATATCGCTGACGGTAAGGATTGGGCGGTTTCCTGCCCGTTCAAGAATAGACGCGAGTCTTACCCTCGCGCTCTTGTCGATAAAAAGGATATGACAATCTGGAATAGTCGCGCCGGTTGTGGAGTACGATACATTGATCGTCATACTGTGATCGGGGTTGCTCTTTACTATTGCCTCGAAATGCTTGCTTAATTTCCGGTCGCCGACAATGCACACATCGGCGATCCATGTGTTCCTGGGCGCTATTTCGCGAGGCCAGGTCACACTTTTGAGAAAGTTGCAGATATAGCCGATCTTTGCTCTGCGTTCAATTACTTCCTTGCTTCCTGCGGCCATGCTTTCTCACTAAAACCTGAGTGTTGCTTTAGCCAGCACGGAACGGCCTACTTTTTCAACAGGCTCATATATGAAGCCGGTATATTCCTCATGCTCTGCCCTCAGAAGATTCTGTCCGATAAGGCTTAAATCCAGTCCTCTGATCGGCGTATAACCAATTCTTGTATCAAGGCGCGTGTAGGCAGGCACAGACAGAGTAGGCAACTGGTCAACATGGTAGAGCACGGTATCCCATTGTACGTCATTCGACAGATCCACGTATGAACGCAGATTGAACTGCTGGTTCGGCGCGGTGCCTTGCCTAGTGACCAGCGTGGACCCCACGATGTCAAGCTGCGAAACAAAAATGGAGTAGCTGCCGTTCAACTTGATATTTCTAGTCACTTCCCAGGTGGATGCCGCTTCAACGCCATGTGTCTCCCCACTATTGGCATTGCCGGGGATGAGCGGCGCAAGGGTATACGAACCCATCACCGGATCAGAAAGCGTTACCGTTGCTCCATTGGAGGCTGATGTAAGATCGCGATATTCATTGAGAAAGCCCGTAATATCAAACGAGAAATCTTCACGCGGCATCACACGATAACCGATTTCATAAGCCGTGAGATTTTCCGACTCTTGCATTAAATTATGGTTCTCTGCCAACATCGTGCTTGGGCCTGTTGCTGCAAGAACAAGAGCTATATCATGGGTAGCCTGATTTGCCGTATGTACAGCACGGGACACCGCTGCCCAGAGCGTCTGTCTTTCCGATGGCAGCCATGAAAGCCTGATGCTGGGTTCATACTCGAATCCGGTAAAGTCGTTATGCTCAAATTTGCTGCCAGCGGTTAAGAACAGTCTATCCTGTATAAGAGAAATTTTGTCCTGGAAAAAGCTGCTGTACAAATTCTGATAATAATTTTCCGGCGAATAACTCCAGTAAAAATCATTACCGAAAATGCTGTTGATACGGCGATATCCCAATCCCCAGGTAACATTATTATATTTATTCATGGTCCAGTTGTGCTGTAAGTCAAGATCCAGTGTTTGCGTATGAAAACTTGATTCGCCATCCCCCGAAGCTAAAAACTGCCTGATACTGTCATCGTAATATGCCTGCAACGTTATATCAGAATCTTTATTAAATTCATGCTTCCAGCGGCCAAGTATATTCATGCCGCTCACATCGTCGCTATCCCTTATCGTCTCTATCAATGACGGTGAGACCGTTGAAGTAACAGGGTAGCGACGTATTGCGTTTTCCTGCCCTTTATACACATCCCCTTGCAAGGTTCTGGTATCCTTGCCGAAGCCGTTCCAGTCCATGCGGAAGCCACCCTGTCCATTATCCCACAGATCGCCCGCACCCGCACCCGTTAAGGTATGCTGCTGGTTGTAGTCAAAATACTGCGCATACGTGCGGTAAGAAAGATCGCCAACCGTCCCGCCATACCGTGCGCTGCTCCCAAACCTTTCCTGAGTTCCTGTTGCTGCTGTCACTAAGCCACCCTGTGTATCCCTGGCATTTTTCGTAATGATGTTGATGACGCCGTTAACGGCATTGGCTCCCCAGAGCGTAGCACCCGGCCCACGGATCACCTCAATACGGTCAATATCTTCAAGCATCAGATTCTGTACATCCCAGAATACTCCCGAAAATATTGGATTATATACCGTCCTGCCATCAATCATTACCAAAAGCTTGTTGGCAAATTGGCTGTCAAATCCACGCGAAGTTATCGCCCAATTCTGCGAACCGGATTGCGCGACCTGAATACCAGGAACCATTCGCAGCAACTCCGGGATGCTTTGCAACCCGGAGCGGCGTATATCTTCCTGGGTGATGACGTAAAGCGCGGCGGCGACTTGTGAAGCTTTTTCGGTTCTCTTCGATACGGAAGTGACATCAATATCCGTGAGCTGCTGGAGGGACATATTGAAAATATCAGAATCGTTGAGATCGTCGGCACAAGCATTCAAAGCCAATAATGTGCTAGCGAGAGTAAGTGCCAAAAAAACTCTATTACGCAAGTGTCTCCCCACTGGTTTTGTTGCAGGATTATCCTTAACAGTAAACAGTTAAGAAATATTTAACTAAAACCGAGCTACTTATGCCTTTTTTACATTGGAGATAGGGGGATTAGCAACATAAACAACTAAAATTGCTCCATAATTATATGGAGTGATGCAGATATGCCACGCACAACGCATCTGTGAGGTAGCGCCCAGCTAGGCTTCTGTCAGAGACTTATTTTCTGAGTTTATCAGAAAGTCGGCGGGTTTCCCTACAAGTGATTCATCGGTGACCACGCTTACGAGGTGATTCTGAAATTCTTCAAGATTAGGATAAGTGGGTAAATCAATTTCATAATGTATCGTTGCTTTCAGCCGTAATGATATAAAGATTTGTCTATAATGCTCGACCATGAATACCGGCGCGAAGAGAAACATCATCTTGCAATTCAACGCCACCGCTTTGTTGTGAACACGGCGAAATAGCTCCGTTGTGATTCCTGCACCGCGAAACTCCGGCAAAAGCACGAGCGCCCCGAACTGGCAATATCCCATCTGCCCATGAAGCAGTTGAGGGAAATGTTTTTCAAGCCGGAAATCCGCTATCTCTATTGGGAGAAGATAATTTTTGCGCGGGTTTCTGGTGTTAATGCGTATGCCGCCAACACAAAAATTATCCCTTCTGACGACCAAAATATGGCTGCCACGATCTTCTTCACCCTCAGTTGCAAGCAGATGTACCCTGTGAACAGCCTTATATTCATCGGAGCGGATTCTGTAATACTGGTGCAGTAACCCTGGATCGCGAGTAAATTCAAACGTCAACTCTGGGTATGGGTTCCGGCTGTAGTGCCTCCTTAATGCCTCTTCCTCGCGCTCCATATCGCGTGTACTCGCCGGAGCAGTCGCGCTGTCATGGTTCATCGTAGGTATGGTGAAACGGTCAGCCATAATAACTTCCGTTGTTAATTCTTCTTTAATGATGGTTAATAAAAAGTTAATATATGGTATTTTTCAAAAAAGCAAGTGAATTAGGGGGATCTCTAAAAAGCAGGCTAGTTGTTGTGACCTGCAATCATCTTCCCCTTGTTGGTCTTGTTGGCCTGTTAGGGTTTGCATCTATCTCAATGGCAATGGTCTTATGCCTGTCGTTCTCAACTCTATGAACAGTAAATTTATTAGCCTTGAGTAGCTGCTCAAAATGGTCAATCTGTTGCGGTGTCAACTCTGACACATTGAGAGAGGTAGCTATGTGCGGATTAGCTTCTTTTGGGTCTTTCGCAGCATTCAGCCTGCCGATTATTGCAATTTCTTTCGCTGCAAAGTCGGCAGGCTGTATCGGTTTTTTAGAGTCATTGACCCCCAGACGAGCATTGCTAAGATCTGCTCCGCTAAGATCTGCCCAGGTAAAATTTGCACCATTCAATTTGACATTAATAAACAGAGCGCCATCAAGAATAGCTCCTTGAAAATCGGTGTTGGTGAACTCTGCTCCTACACAATGTGCTCCAGTCAGGTTAGCCCTAGTGAAGTAAGCACCATTCAGGCGAGCGTATATGAGTGAAGCTTCTGCCAGGTTGGCTTGAGTAAAATTAGTTCCCCAACACTCCGCATGTTGTAAGTCAGCTTTATGTAAATTGGAGCCGCTTAAATTGGCTCTATTGAAGCTAGCACCAATGCATGAAGCCTCTTTAAGATTGGCCCCCATAAGGTTAACTTCAATGAGATCAGCCATAAACAAATTGGCCTTGCTCAGATTGGCATTGCTCAAGTTTGCCCTGTTCAGGTTCGCTTCGTTTAAATTGGGCTGTATATTCGGGTGTGCATCTCGCCATGCATTCCAGACAGAAACACCCTGTTTAAGAATGTTTACATGTTCCTCATCGGCCATAGAGTGTCCCTGTACTGCGGTTGCTAACAGGCACTATAGCATCAAATATTTAACAAAGGGTTAACGGGGAAGATATGAGCAAGCATATAAATTTTAGATATCGCTACAGAGCTGAAGCTATCGACGCGGACGGTGATGAAGGAGAAGAATGCTATAGTATTATAGCCGTATAAGGCTGTAATTTCTGACAACTAGGGGTAACAGCAAGGCAAGAAGTGGAGAACTAAAATCATGAGACGGACCCCATGTATGCTCTCCGAATTTAAGAGCATTGGCAATCTCTTTCACCGTATCAATGTCTGCATGCCCTTCTGGTAATACAGTGGGGTTTCTCGACTCTTCAATGAGAGCTTGTATGCGTTGGTCTTTCTTCATGTTTTTTATGGCCTCTCGCGCCAGATACTTACGCTGCTTCTCCATGTGTTCGTTGAGTATGCTCATGTTTCCTTCGGTGCAAATTTAGGGAGGTATATACTTGGCTAACTTTCGTGGCTGGTTATTTTTCTCTTATTTGCGTAAACTATTGATAAATCTTCAACTTTTATTCTGAATTTGGTGCCGTGATTGCGAATGGCCGATCCACGTCCTTTTTGCGTCCTTGCATCAAAATCCACATAGAAAAGACCGTCTGCTATCGCCTGCATAAAGCCTTTAATGTCCGGCTCCCAGTATGCGGTTGCTTCCTTATAGATGACACGTCTAGGGTTTTTCAGCACTTCTCCCTCTACAACGATTAATCGCCGTAGCTTTGCGGCAAAGGCATTGAAAAGCGTGTTATGATCCCAATGGGGCACAGCCGCGTCTTTATGCCTGTTCCGTATAACAATTCTGTCGCCTTCATTGACTACATAGAACCCGCGAGACGTTTCCTTGCCTATGGTATGCCGGAAGCTGATACGCCCTTTACTGTCATCCCATCCATGATCATGCACGATAGCCCTGATTATTCCCCTCGGCTCCGGGTCTTTATGGAAAAGGGTTAAGAGAGAATTACCACCGTGAAATTTAATCTCCCAATCACCTAAGTCTGGCGCATCGGCATTATTAGCCTTTATACCTAGTAAATCCTCAAGGTATCTGCCGGGGCCGCCGTGTCCATTGTATTTACCGTCAGTTGGCAACTCCCAAGTGCCAGTTCTAAGGATTTCAGCAACTTTCTTGAAAGTGGCAGTGCTACTGCGCGGCTGAATCGTGCCTACAATTTTCCCACGTCCCATTCATTACACCATTTTGCTCTCCTGATGCTTTTTAATCCGATCTTCCGCCTTTTTGCAATAATTACTTGAAATTTCAGAGCCTATCCACTCACGATTCAGGATTTCTGCTGCAATCGCGGTTGTCCCACTACCCATGAAAGGGTCAAGTACAACGCCTTCCGTAGTGGCGGCAATGCAACGCTGCGCCAATTCAATAGGGAATGGTGCTGGATGTTCATTGTCACGCGCCTGCGGGATGTCCCATACATCTCCCTGCGCGTTTGCCTTTGGTGCGAGTTTAAAATCCGGCTTGGCTATGAGGTAAATCACTTCATAGGTAGGCAGAAAATAACCAGGATTGAAGTTAATGCCGCCTTTGCGCTTCCAGATGATGATCTGCCGGACGGGAAACCCGCTCACTATTTCGTGCCTATCTTGTAACAAGCCGTTTTGTACGCGCCATTTATGGTTATAGAAAATCGCTCCGTTATTCCTTAAAACCCGCATCATGGCATCAAGGCATTTTCTTTGCCATTCCACATATTCAGGATAGGGCATATCGTCAGAATGATCTTTGTAGCCGTTTAACAATCCAGCCTGCGGCCATTTACCACCGGAGCCGTTTTTTAAACCGTTGCCAGTGCTGTTTTTGATATTGTATGGCGGTGAAGTGACGATTACTCCAATGCTCTCTTGCGGCAAGTCATTCATGAGTTTTATGCAATCCATGCAATGAATTTTGCCAGTCCAGTTTTGCAAGGAAGGAGTCACTATCTTTTCCGGTTTCGGCTCTAGCTTGGGGATCAGCGATTTCGCTACCTGTTCAAAGGGTGCATTAATTGGCTCTATCAGGGATTGGATCATGTTTCCTCTCTGTTTTTGGATTGTTCCAGAAAAGGCAATTCAGGTTGTACTTCCTTGAGGTGATACCCCTTCACGAAGGCCAATCTATCACCATTGAACATGCAGCCTATGTCTACGAAGAAAGCCCCTTCTTCAGGGCTACGGAATATAATTTCTCTTTCCAGCAGTTCACGAACACCGCGCCTATATGTACGTTCATTCAATCCTTCTATTTGCTGGGATGCGCGGTAAAAACTAAGCATCACCCTGTCCGAGTTGGGGCTTTCACGCATCTGGTTGTAAATCACTTCAAAGATGGAAAGCCCTGTTTTTGATAGACCGGAAGCCTTTTTTATGCCTCCCAGAAATAACTTTACAAAACGCTCTGTATCTACTTCTTCCCATTCGTAAACAACAGCCGTTCCTCGGCCTAAAATCTCCGAGGTACCGTCTATGATGAGACCTTTATGTTCATCTCCGAGGCGTCTTTTTTTGAGGCGTGCAATTGCATCTTTTGATGGTATGCTGGGATTAGTCGCATAGACAGGAATGCCTTGTTTTTCCCCAATCACAATAGCCGTAGTTTGCCCATTTTCAGCCATTTTAACCATACTTTTTTGTCCGTATTTGGAGCACTGTATTCCGTAAACGGACAAATAGCAAATATTTTTTTGTCCGTCTATGAAGCATTTTTGTCCGCTCATGACAAGATTTTGTCCGGCCACATCTATATAAATCAAATAGTTATATATATTTCTCTTCTTATATATAAAAAAGCTATAAAGCAAACCCCGCCGCCGCGCAATTTCAATTAAGCGCCGTAGGCGGCGGGGTACTGGCTTGAAAGAATCGCTCCCGGCCTGTGGATAACTTTTTACCCGTCAATCTGGTATAATTGAAACATTCATACGTTCTTCTGAATGTAAAGGAGATGATATGCCAACGTGGGAGGAGACCAAACGTAACATGCAAATGGCTTTTCTGGATGCCGCGAAAGATATTCACAGCAGTATCGGGAACGCCTATCAGCAAATCATGACAACAGGGCACCTTTATCCCCCGATGGGGAAGGAAAATTTTACCCAGCAGATCATACAGGACAAGTTTCCAGAGCCGGAGATGGAACAGCAGGAAAAAGAACCCCTGTTTTACCTCAATCATTTTCATGGGCATGACCCAGAGCAAGACCAGGGCTTAGAACCAGATAGATAGGTAGGTGCATGGTTGAACGGCAACAGAGACCCCAGCGAGACGACGGAGAACATCGAACGCGTTGAAACCCTCAAGCGCGAGATGCAGACCTCATTTACTAACGTAATGGATTTATACCTGGATGCCCTGCGCACAGGCAGCTTCTTGCCTGGCAGGGATATCAACAGGGACATAGCGGAAGGACTTTTTCATGACCACTTCCATGCTCCGGCGATACGCAAGGAATATGAGCAGCACCTAGACGCGCAGGACACTCTTAACCCGGTACGCGACCCATTACCCCAAGATTACGGCCTTAGCACTGACGGCCTGGAGATGGAAAGGTAGGTTCCTATGGAAGACAAATCCCAGCCAAGCTGGGAAGAGGCAAAACACAAAGCCCAGACTGCTTTCAGCGAAGCGGGAAGCACCATAGCGGCAGACCATATTCGGAGGCAGCGGAACGTGGAGTTCTGGAAAAACGAGATTTTTCATGAGTATTTTGAAGATGTTGCCAAGCTTGAAAAAGGCAAGCAGCCTGATTTAGAAGGGCCAGAAAGGTAGAGGATGCCATGAGCAGCGATCCATTATCCCAGTTTCGTAAAGAACCTGTTACTAAAACCACTAGCCTCACGACCGGAAACAGCACGGGCAAGCGGCCTTATGCAGCCTATGATACTAGCGGGAAGCTTTGCCCCTATATGGAATTCCGATGCGTCACGCAGTCTTCGCAGTCGCCGCAATCGCGGTTTTTCATGGCATCGGTGTTCAGCACGGACTTTGACGATGGATTCACCTTGCTGTACAGCTTCATAGTCGTGGAAGTCAGAGGGAAAAACCTCAAGGATGTCAGGCGGGCTATACAACAAGGTCGGTGTGAATTTATCCAAGAATACCATGAAAACGAATTTCTACCGCCGCGAAAAGGCGAGCCGGTGATAGAATCCGTGAAGTTTATCACTGGAGATAAGCTTGACGATATCCTAGCAACCCATAAGGTAGGATGACAACATGCCGGATGATATGTTTACCTTTATCGACCCGATTTTCGATCCAATCATTGACCCGATCATTGACCTCGATATGTTTGGGGACGACGAGTTTCAGTCCTTTGGTAAAATAGAATTACTGTTTGAAAGCCCTGAGCAATTCATAGCCGACTATGAGAGCGTGGATGCTGCTTTATCAAGCAAGGTCAAGGAAATCATTGAAACGCAATGGGGCAAGAATATGGCAGATCTCCAGGATCTCTATGTCGGGCAGTTTCATGAGCGGATTGAAGAGGGCGGTGACAATGTATCATATCGGCCCACCAATCGCTATGTGCTTCGGGCAAAGTTCCCGCATGCGCGAGATCCGCGCAGGATAATTTTCACTTTAGCAGCGTAATAGAGGGTGGGGCACTTGCCCCACCTTCTTTCATACCCCAAGTGTTTATGCAGTATGCTTTTGCAGAATAGCTTCCAGTTCGCTTAATGTATGTGTCCAATAGGTAACAGAGAAGTGTCGTGAACATCAGTCTGCCAACGATAGCACAATATTTTAAAGTTCCCCTGGGTGGGGCGATAGAATGGGTCATCATCGCCTACCTTGTTGCTACAGCCTCAGCATTGCTCACTGCGGGCCGATTGGCAGATATGGTCGGGCGTAAGGTCGTCTGGAT
This sequence comes from Ktedonosporobacter sp., assembly GCA_035293765.1. Lineage (GTDB taxonomy): Bacteria > Chloroflexota > Ktedonobacteria > Ktedonobacterales > Ktedonobacteraceae > DASRHT01. Next base: position 29,792 of record DATGMF010000056.1, on the reverse strand, counting down.
CGCCGGGCTGATCGTTTTTACCGGCGGCTCTGCTCTTTGCGGGGCTTCACCCTGGCTCGTTTTCCTGGTCGGTGCGCGCGCATTGCAAGGTATAGGCGGCGCGCTGCTGATGGCGATCAGCCCTGCACTCATCACCAGCGCCTTTCCAGCTAATGAACGCGGCAAAGCTCTGGGACTCAATGCCATCATTGTCGCGCTTGGCGTCAGCGTTGGACCGACGCTGGGTGGCCTGATCACCGCTTATTTCTCCTGGCGCTGGATCTTCTATGTGAATGTCCCCATAGGTATTATTGGCCTCATCGCCACGTTACGCGTCCTGAGAGAGCCAATGCGTCGCTCGCAAGGGCACTTCGATCCGTGGGGGGCGCTGCTGCTGGCAATAGGACTCGCAGCCATTACCGCCGGACTTTCCTTTGGGCAGGAACTGGGATGGACATCGCCGCTGCTGATGAGCCTGCTCATAATTGGCATAGTCAGCCTGATCATTCTGCCTTTTGTTGAAATGCGCGTGGCCGATCCCATCATCGACCTGTCGCTGTTCCATAATCGCGTCTTCCTCTCGGCGAACCTGAGCCTGGTCTTGAGCTTCCTGGCGCTTTTCGCCGTCAGCTTTATGCTCCCCTTCTATTTCGAGGAACTGCACGGCTTCTCAACCGAGCAGGCGGGGTTACTGCTCACACCGTTCCCTATTACACTGGCTATTATCGCGCCGTTGAGCGGCTCGCTGGCGGATCGTATCGGTACGCGCTGGCTGGCAGCAGGTGGGCTGACCATAGCCTGTATCGGGCTGGTCTTCATCGGTCAGCTCAACGAGAAAAGCTCCATCTGGGATATCGTCTGGCGGCTCATGTTTACCAGTGCGGGGCAGGCGATATTTCAATCGCCGAACAATAGCGCGCTGCTGGGCTCAGCTCCACGCGAGCGGCAGGGGATTGCTTCCGGCTTCCTGGCAACCGGGCGCACGATGGGACAGAGTCTGAGTGTCGCGCTGGCCGGCACGATATTCGCTACCCTGGGAGGCGCAGAGGCCGGCAGTCTACTTATCAGCGGTCATACTGGACAAGACATCAGTCAGTTGCAGCAAATCTTTGTTCACAGCTTCCAGATCACTTTTACTATCAGCGCCGCCATCGCCGCCATTGGCATCTTTGCCTCGCTGGTCAGGGGTAAAGAGCAGGGGAAACGACCTTCTAGCGCCAAAGGCCAGGGGAACTAGCCATCATCCCCTATTTCCCATAAAGTTGACAGTGCTCATGCAATCGCATATTATGTTGCTGTTCAGTCAGAAGCCTTCATTACGTGCTTTATATTTTCTTTGACTGACATACTCGCTATACGCGCCATACTGCCACTTTCACCGGTATTTTCTAGGCACAGCCACATCTAAGGAGAAACACGGCATGAGCTCCGATCACATCATTGACCACAATAAACGCGGTGCGGAATATGCTTTGCAGGGCAACCATCAGCAGGCCCTCGCCGAATTTAGCCGCGCTATTGTAAAAAGGCCCGATGATGCCGCAGCTTATTATAACCGCGCCCTTATTTACCGCAAACTGAGCGATTTCTCGCGCGCCCTCAGCGATTTCGACCGGGCGCTACAACTTCAACCCAGGCACGTCACCACCTATTACCAGCGCGGGATCACGCACTATATGCTGGGAGAGCAGCGCCGAGCCATCAAAGATTTTAGCATGACCCTGATGCTAAAACCCGGCGACACTCAAGCTCTTGTTGGGCGAGGCATCTCTTACCTGGCATTAGAAGAATACGAGCAGGCGATCTTGAATCTGAATAGAGCCATCACGCAAGATCCCGAGCAGGCAGGCAGCGTCGGAGCTTATGGAAGCAGGGGACAGGCTTATGCAGCGCAGAAAAAATTTGACCGCGCTATCGCCGATTTTGAGCGGGCGCTGCTATTCTATCCCGACGATATTATTATTTTGAACCGGCTGGGCGCGGCCCATACCGATAATGGACAACCGCGCAAGGCAATCGAGCACTACAACGAAGCTCTCAAACTCGGCCCCACTGTCGCCTTCACGTATAATAATCGCGGGGAAGCCTATCGCCAGCTCGCGATGTATGCTGAGGCCATTGCCGATTTTAGCGCGGCTATCGCGCTCGATCCTTCGCTCGCCATCGTCTATTACAATCGGGGCATCTCGTACGCCTGTAGCAAACAGCCCATCCAGGCGCTGATCGACTACAACCAGGCGCTAGCCCTGGACGCTTCATTGATCAACGTCTATAAAGATCGCGCGGAAATTTATTATGGGTTAAGGCGATTCCAGGAAGCCATTGAAGACTATAACCAGATTTTGCGCCAGAATCCCGATGATGCGTTAGCGATTTTCTACCGAGGAACACTCGCCTTGCAACTGAATCGGCCCCAGCAGGCAGTTGAGGACTTCGACCGCGTGATAGCCCTGCTACCCGATTTTGCCTGCGCTTACAATAATCGCGGAGAAGCGCATCTGCGCCTGCGCCATATCGAAAGGGCGCGGGAAGATTGTCATCGCAGTTGGCAGCTCGATTCCTCGCATGTCGATCATGGCTGGATGGCGCAGTGGATCGATATGTGTTTGGATGGCCCTGATCCCACACGGGCGGAGCGCCTGGAACAGATCGCGCGGGCCGATCCCGAAGATTACGACGCCTATTTATGCCTGGGTGTAGCCCAATGGTTGCGCGCTGACTACCAACAAGCCCTGACCACAATAGAGCACGCGATTACCTTAGATGAGGCGAAGTGGGGAGCTTATTTCTGGAAGGGCCTGTTCTGCGCCTCGCTGCAACGCGACCAGGAGGCGGGCGCTATGCTGGAACGCGCGCTAGCACTCAATCTGCCGACGCCGCTGCTGGCGCCTCTACACTGGTTGAAGCAGGACAGGCCCGATTTTTATACCAGATATGCCCTACCTCTGCTAGAACGGCTGGCGTAGGGGCGGGGCTTGCCCCCGCCCTGCCCTCCCGACTTATACCAGCCCTGCCCCTGCTAGAGCGTCTAGAACGTCTGGCATCATATTTATAGGGGCGGGATTGCGGGGCAGGGCAACCGCAAGGGTTGCCCCTACAGGATCAGCATGGCATCGCCGAAGCTAAAGAAGCGGTATTGTTCGCGAATGGCCTCCTGGTAGGCGCGTTCCATCAGGTCTTTGCCCATAAAGGCGCTGACGAGGAGCAGCAGGGTTGAGCGGGGCAGGTGGAAGTTGGTGATAAGCGCATCCACGACCTGGTAGTGGTAGCCAGGGGTGATAAAAAGCTGCGTGTGCCCCTGGTACGGTTCAATGCGTCCATCACAGAAGGCAACCACGCTTTCGAGTACACGCACAGAAGTTGTGCCGACGGCGACGACGCGCCCGCCAGCTTTACGCGTTTCGTTGATCAATTCCGCCGTGGGGGCATCCAGTTCGAACGCCTCGCTATGCATTTTATGCTCGCTCACATCCTCGCACTCGACCGGACGGAAGGTATCCAGCCCCACATGCAAAGTGACAAAGCCAATGCGTACCCCCTGGCCGCGCAGTTGTTCCAGCAGTTGCGGGGTAAAGTGCAGGCCAGCGGTCGGAGCTGCCGCCGAGCCACGAATGCGCGCATAGACAGTTTGATAGCGTTCGGGGTCCTGCAACGTCTCATGGATATATGGCGGAAGCGGCATTCGTCCTAGCTGGTCGATCAGGTTGCGCACATCCAGGACGCTGTACGGATCGTCGTTCGCGGCCTTAGCTCCGATAACAGAGAAGCGCACAATGCGCCCGCCCGCATCGGTGCGCTGCAATATCTCAGCCTGCAAGCGTGTTGGCGCTGCTTCAGCGCCAAAAGCAATCAGCGAGCCTTCCCGCAGGCGGCGACCGGGGCGCACCAGCGTCTCCCAGCAATCGGGGCCAAGATCGGGCCGTTCCGCCAATAGCAGCACCTCGACGGCGCCGCCGGTGCCCACTCGGCGACCGAGCAAGCGCGCTGGAATAACTCTGCTTTGATTGGCGATGAGCAGATCGCCGGGGCGCAGGTATGATCCGATAGCGCGAAAATGCCGATGCTCCAGTTGGGCGCAATCGCGGCGCACCACCAACAAACGCGAGGCGTCGCGCGGCTCTATCGGCGTTTGCGCGATCAATGCTGGAGGCAGGTGATAATCAAAATCGCTGATCTTCAAGGGGTTGTCGTTGTCCACAAGCCTGGTCCACTTTCTTCGCCCGGGGGCAGCAGTTTGAGGTGCTCGTATGCTGCCCGCATCGCCACACGCCCGCGCGGAGTGCGAGCGATGAAGCCCAGTTGCAGCAGGTACGGTTCATACACATCTTCAATCGTCTCGGAATCCTCGCTGGTGCTGGCAGCCAGGGTATCCAGGCCGACGGGTCCGCCGTTGAACTTCTGGATGATCGTCAGGAGCATATTGCGGTCGGTCTGGTCCAGCCCGATCTCATCAACCTCCATTGCATCGAGGGCTGACTGCGCCACCTCCCTGGTAATCACGCCGTCCGCGCGCACCTGGGCATAGTCGCGCACGCGTTTGAGCAAGCGGTTGACGATACGAGGCGTACCACGGGCGCGACCGGCAATTTCTTCCACGCCATCGTCTTTCACCGGCACCCGCAGGATACGCGCCGAGCGGTGCAAAATCTCTTTAAGCGCATCTGGATGATAGTATTCCATGCGGTAGATGGCCCCGAAGCGGTCGCGCAGGGGAGCCGTTAAGGCGCCAACGCGCGTGGTGGCTCCCACCACGGTGAAGGGTGGCAGCGTCAGGCGCAGCGCGCGGGCGCTCGGTCCCTTGCCGATCATCACATCGAGAGCAAAATCCTCCATCGCGGAATAGAGCCGCTCCTCCACAGCGCGGGCCAGGCGATGGATTTCGTCGATGAAGAGGACCTCGCCGGGCTGAAGCGATGTCAGGATAGAGGCAAGGTCGCCCGCGTGCTCAATGGCGGGACCGGAGGTGGTTTTCATGCTAACGCCCATTTCCGCGGCGATAATATTACAAAGGGTGGTTTTTCCTAACCCTGGAGGCCCGTAAAGTAAGACGTGATCGACCGATTCATTGCGCCTGCGAGCAGCTTCCAACAATATGCTAAGATTCGATTTAATTTTCTCCTGCCCGATATATTCGGCCAGGCGACGAGGGCGAAGACTGCCCTCAATAATCTGTTCCTCTTCGCTCATATGAGGCGAAACGAGGCGCTCCTGCATGGTATACTCCCCGCATGAAACTAGTGTTCTACAATGCTGCCCCCCATTATATCAGAGTTGCGGCTGTGCGTCGAGTCCTGCACCTACCCTTGCCCCCTTCTCACAAATGGGTTATCATCTAGCCATATAAATTAGATGGGAGCAATCCATGAAGGAAGAGGATGCAACGTTGATTGGTAACGCTCAGATATATTCGTCAGGCCACTTTCCCCTGGTCATCGGCGTGGACCTGGGAGGGACGCAGCTTCGGACGGCGGTATTGCAGGGCGCGATTCTCAAGTCGCGCGTGAATCTGCTCACGGGCGAGGACCCGACGCCGGACCGCATCATGCCACGCATATTTCAAGCGGTAGAACAGGCGCTTGAAGCCGCCGATACCATGCTGGACGAGATAAGCGGCATCGGCATCGCCGCGCCCGGTCCACTTGACAACCGGACAGGGGTGGTATTCGCCCCACCTAATTTGCCGGGCTGGGACCATGTTCCCCTGAAGGATCTGTTTCAGCAGCGGTTCAACGTGCCGATCTTCGTCGAGAACGACGCCAATACAGCCGCGCTGGGCGAGTATATGTTCGGGGCTGGTCGGGGCAGCAAAGAGATGGTCTATATGACGATCAGCACGGGCATCGGCGGCGGCATCATCTCTAATGGCAAGATTCTGGAAGGGGTTTCTGGAACGGCAGCAGAGCTTGGGCATATGACGATTGATTGGCGGGGCGAGCGCTGCAATTGCGGCAATATCGGCTGTCTGGAAGCGATCACCTCCGGCACAGCGATTGGTCGTCGCGCCAATGAAATGATCGCCATAGGCAAAGGCGAGGAGCTGCTTGCCTTTGCTCTCACGCAACAAAAGCCGACTGAAGAGAACAAGTCGGGAGCGCCCACATCGACCATCCATGTGAACGCCCGCACGGTAGCAATGGCGGCGGAGGCTGGCATTCCTCTGGCACGGGATATCATCGCCAGAGCGGCAGAGGCACTGGGGGTGGGGCTGGTGAATATCATTCATATCTTCAATCCCGAGCTAATCATTCTGGGGGGCGGGGTGACGCAGATGGGCGCGGTCCTGCTCGATCCCGCCAGGCGCATTGTGGAGCAGCGAGCCATGAGCGTTCCCCGCGAGGCTGTGCGCATTGTGCTGGCCGAACTGGGCATCAATGTGGGGCTGGTGGGCGCGGGCGCCCTGATTTACCACAATTCGTAGGAATTGGTGTATGGCAGCGAATAAAGAGCGACTGGATGTTGCGCTGGTGCGGCGTGGGCTGGCTCCTAGTCGGGAGCGGGCGCGCGCGTTGATCATGGCGGGGCAGGTTTATGTGGGGGAACGGGTGGTCGATAAGCCTGGCACGCTGATTCCGCTGGCGGTCGAGTGTCGCCTGGCGGAGATCGCGCCCGAACTCAAGTATGTCAGTCGGGGCGGATTGAAGCTTGAGAAGGCTCTTGACGCTTTCCATCTCGATCCGCAGGGATTGATTGCTATAGACATTGGCGCGTCTACCGGCGGTTTTACGCAGTGTTTGTTGGAGCGTGGAGCGAGGCGCGTCTATGCGGTCGATGTCGGTCATGGACAACTGGCATGGTCGCTGCGCAATGATCCGCGCGTCGTCGTCATGGAGCGCACCAATATTCGCCATCTCACTGAGCTGCCGGAACTGGCGCAATGTGCCACCATTGATGTTTCCTTCATCTCATTGCGCCTCGTGCTGCCTCCCCTGGCGACACTCCTCGCGCCATCGCTAGAGAGTTGGGTAGTTACTCTGGTGAAGCCACAGTTCGAGGCGGGCAAGGCCGAAGTTAACAGGGGCAGTGGAGTCATCAGCGATCCGCAGATACATCGCCGCGTGCTGCAAGAGCTACAGGAGTGGATTCCCCTGCGCACTCCATTCGCCGTGCAGGACACCATCGAATCCCCTATCCTGGGGCGTGACGGCAACCGCGAATTTCTCAGCCTGCTGCGGCGAAAATCTTCCGAGATTGAGCAATGACCGCTGAGTTTTGGTACAATAAGAGCATTATTATCCAGTTCATCAGCATTTTTGCAGCGTAGCCCACAGAAAGAGGTGTACCGATGCTTTACGAAAAGCCGCTAGCAGACACCGCCGTTCCTGATATCGTTCTACCCGACCAGCTTAATATCGCAGACACGTTTTTAGACCGGCATATCGCCGAAGGGCGAGGCGGGAAAATCGCTGTCTACCATGAAGGCAAGTCATATACGTATGCGCAGATTGCCGAGCTTGCTAACCGTATTGGCAATGGCTTGCTTGATCTTGGCGTTGACATGGAGCAGCGCGTAGCCCTGCTTTTGCTCGATTCGCCACAGTTTGCCGCCGCCTTCTTTGGCGTGATTAAGATGGGCGCGATCTCCCTCCCGATCAACACCATGCTGCGTCCCGATGATTACATCTACATGCTCAACGATAGCCGCGCCCGCGTTATGCTCGTCCATGCTTCTATCTGGCAAACCATCCAATCGATCCGCCCCAGCCTCAAGTACCTGCGCCACGTTGTCATTGTCAACAACATTGGACAGTCCGCCTCCCTCACCTTTGATGCCGCCACCCATGATTTTGAGCAGTGGATAGATCGAGCCTCATCAAGCTTGCAGACGGCGGAGACGCTCAAAGATGATAGTGCCTTCTGGCTGTATAGCTCAGGCAGCACCGGTTTTCCCAAAGGCTGCGTGCATTTGCAGCACGATGCCATTTATTGCACCGAATATTATGCCAAACCCATCCTGGGCATCAACGAAAACGACATCACCTTTTCGGCGGCAAAACTCTATTTTGCTTACGGGCTTGGTAACAACCTTTACTTCCCCTTTGGCGTGGGGGCGAGCGCGGCCTACTTCCCCGGACGCCCACTGGCCGAGGATATGTTTAAAACCATTGAGCAGTATCGTCCCACCATTTTTTTTGGCGTGCCCACGCTTTACGCAAGCATGCTGGCCTTGCACGATGCCGGGAAGCACTTCGATCTCTCTTCACTGCGCGTCTGCGTCTCCGCCGGCGAGGCCCTGCCAGCCGATATCCTGCGGCGCTGGGAAAAGGCATTCAATGTGCAAATCCTTGATGGCATAGGTTCCACCGAAATCTGCCACATTTTCATCAGCAACCGTCCTGGCGAGATCAAGCCCGGCAGCACCGGCAAGCTCGTCCCCGGCTACGCGGCGCTGATCACAGACGAGCATGGCAAGGCGGTGCCGCAGGGAGATATCGGCAATCTGCTCATCGGCGGCGATAGCATTGCCGCATACTACTGGAACAAGCACGAAAAAACGAAGGAGACCTTCAGCGGGTCCTGGATTCATACCGGCGATAAATATTACCAGGACGAAGAAGGATACTACTGGTACTGCGGTCGCTCGGATGATATGCTCAAAGTCGGGGGCCAGTGGGTCTCGCCGGTTGAGGTCGAGAATACGCTGGTGATGCACCCGGCGGTACTGGAAGCTGCGGTCGTTGGCATTCTTGACGAGGAGAACCTGGTCAAGCCCAAAGTATACGTCGTGCTCAAGCAGGGGCAGCAGCCATCGACGGCGCTGGCGGAAGAGCTGAAAGATTTCGTCAAAAACCAGATCGCGCCCTTCAAGTACCCGCGCTACCTCGAATTTATCCCCGAACTGCCCAAGACCGCCACGGGCAAGATCCAGCGCTTCCTCCTGCGTGGCACCGGGCAGACCGAACCGCTCAACCCCGGGGCTCTGTAGAGGCTGGGCTGGCCCCTGCCCCTACACAACATAGTACGACCCCGTGAGAGCGCCTCATACCATCTCTTCGCGGGGTCGTAGATAGGGTACCGGTTACAAAATGTTCTTGTTGAGGGTTGCCAGAAACTCCATATTGTTGCTTGTTTTGGACATATGCTGCAACAGGGCTTCCATTGCCTCCAGGCTGCTGCGCCCGGGCTGATCGGCCAGGGTCGAGAACATACGACGCATTACAACAACGGCCCGCAGTGTCTTCTCATCGAGGAGCAGTTCTTCGCGGCGAGTGCTGGACAGGGAGATGTCAATGGCGGGATAGACGCGGCGCTCGGCAAGCTTGCGGTTCAGGACTAATTCCATATTGCCGGTGCCTTTAAACTCTTCGTAAATCACATCATCCATACGGCTGCCGGTATCAACCAGAGTGGTGGCGATGATAGTCAGGCTGCCGCCTTCCTCAATTTTGCGGGCGGCGCCAAAGAAGCGTTTGGGAGGAAAGAGCGCGCTGGGATCAAGGCCGCCGGAGAGCGTGCGCCCACTGGGCTGTACTGCCAGGTTGTAGGCGCGGCTCAGACGGGTGATACTGTCGAGCAGCACCACGACATCGCGCCCGCCTTCGACCAGGCGCTTCGCACGTTCCAGCACCATTTCGGCGACGCGAGTATGGGCTTCGGTCGGCTCATCGAAGGTCGAGCTAATCACCTCGGCCTTCACCGAGCGTTTCATGTCGGTCACTTCTTCCGGTCGCTCGCCGATGAGTGCGATCATCAGATGAACGTCCTCATAATTTTCGGTGATCGAGTTGGCAATCGACTTGAGCAGCATCGTCTTGCCGGCCTTTGGCGGGGAAACGATCAAGCCGCGCTGTCCACGGCCAATCGGGGCGACAAGATTGATGATGCGACCAGAAATATTCGATGGTCCGGTTTCCAGATTAAACATCTCGCGGGGAGAAATCGGCGTCAGGATATCAAAGTGGGGGCGACGTTTCGCGATTTCGGGGTCAACCCCGTTGATAGCTTCGACGCGCAGCAGGCCATAGTACTTCTCGTTATCCTTAGGCGGGCGCACCTGGCCTGAAACCATATCTCCGGTGCGCAATCCGAAGCGGCGGATCTGCGACTGGGAGACGTATACATCCATGTTGCCGGGCAGAAAGCGCTCCTGGCGAAGGAAGCCAAACCCATCTTCCACAATCTCCAACACCCCTGCGCTAAAAATGTTTCCTTGCTGTTCGGTATTGGCTTGAAGTAGTCTGAAGACGAGGTCCTGTTTCTTGAGGGTACTGTAGCCGGAGAGTTCGAGATCGCGAGCGAGATCGCGCAACTCCGTTACGGTTTTAATTTCTAACTCTGCTATGTTCACGTTGTGTAGGGCGGTGTACACTGTGAGGTTAAACGCCCATTCTCCTTTCTGTGTTGAACCGGATAGAATAAAGTGGGAAATCTACGAATAGGGCTGGTCTAGAATCCCCTTGATTGAATCACATGCGGCGACAGGTAGCTCTGGTGAAAATAAGAGGTGTCAGCCAATAATACCAAAGATGCTGTACAACACAACTTAACACAACTGGGAACCTGCAAGACCATTGAGCGGTGTGGTACGAATCTTCGGAGCTAGCAAGAATATACCACAGGCAAAAATGGATGTCAAGTGATAGACCTGCATTCTGAACTTTATTGCTACATGTTGCTATAGGCAGGCTAGCACCCTGATCTGTGCCTCCACCGGGCGGAGTGACGTTTGCCAGGAAGATCCGCCCAACCGGACTCACGTAATTTATCATAAAATGGATACCAGTGTTTGTCAATCCATTCGTTACAACAACGCAATGCCTCCCCCAATTCCCGGCGCTCCAGCTCGCGCTCAACAACTTTATTAGCATGTGGATGCTCGCAGACGCGAGGCAAAGGCGAGCCAAACCCCTGAGCATAATGGACCATCTCGTGAGCAATAGTGGTGGTCAAAACATATTCCGGTACCTGCTGCAATTGCAACAGGGCATTGATCCCGATAAACGAGACCATCTTGTCCAATGACAGGCGAATCAGGCCGAGGCGCGTTTTCCAGGGATAGCAGTAAGCGATGCGCACCTCGTTGATGCGTGGGGTATCGGAAAAAAAATCGTGCCAGATCTGGTCAAGATAGCTATTGAGATCATGCCTGCATTCAGCCACGGCTGTTGAAGGATGAGAGTTGGTGTGATTGGTAGCCAGCAGCATACAAGAACTCCTTACGATTTTGTGGTTGTGAGTCCAGTATACCAGGAGCTCTGCAATGGCGCTCGCCAGTTTAAAAAGCTTTAAGGCTATTAAATCTTGCTTGTGAGGGGATTAGAGTTTTCTTAACCCGTTGTCAGCGAGCGTGAAATAGGTCAAATGACAGGTGCAGCGCTGTCTAATTTCCGGTAGGCTACCTCGTATAGAGAATTAGTAAATATAGGAGGATGTGAAGGTGAACTGTATAGCAACTGATCTAGAACTCAAGCAATACGGGGTCCAGACAGATCTGCCGGTCAAGGGAGATAGCTACATGACTCAACCCATGCCGGTCATGACGCTGCCATGTGAGCTGGTCGATGAAGAAGAAGTGTATAGCTCCTTTGAAGAGGCTCTCAGTGAGCGCCAGCGGGCGCTACAATGGAAATTGCGCCTCCTGAGCAATGCATCGCTCCAGGCAGTGCGCGATACCGATCCTCTTGCACAACAAAGTGTTACATCTGCACGCACAAATGTCTCAATCGGCACATCTGCCTCCAATCGTGGTTGGCAGCGCGGTCTTATTTTTGCCAGCCTTGCACTTATCCTCGTCCTGACCGGTTTCGATTTCATGGGTTTATTGGTGCTGCATATGCACTAGAAGCGAGGGATCATCTCTTCACGATGGTTCTTCGCTTCATTCTCCCTCGCTCCTATCCTTCCCCATTCATCAACAATCATGACAGAAAATCGTCGTATGTGCTTTTTTCCACTGTCGTTCGTTGGAAAGTATAGCAGCCTTTTCCACGCGTATACATTGCGTTGCAGGTGTGATTACCGCTATCTAACATGTAAAATAAGTAGCAGGATCACGTTGATCCGTATATATGTTTTGATTCGTGTATATAGTAAAGAGAAGGAGGAGGCATGCAGAATAGCCGAGGGAGGGCGAATCATTCTTTGCGACCGGGGGGGCTGAACGCGAATGTCACATCGGCTGTTGGCATGGAAGAGCCGGCGGGTAGGCAACGAGCCAGGCGGCACTCGCTTTTCACGCAGACAGTGATGTGGATCACCGGACTTATTTGTATCGCGTTTTTACTGGGTTCGCTGGCGCAGGCGTGGTCAAATAGCCAGTTGATGCAAAGAGTGCAGAGCGATCAGCAAAAGTTGCAGCAGATCCAGGATCAGCATACGCGTCTGGGTCAGCAGGCGGCGTACTATAAAGATCCGGCGGTGATTGAGAGCGAGGCGCGTCAGCAGTTGGGATACATTCGTCCGGGCGAGCAACCAGTAGTAATTGTCGGCGCGAGCAACCAGAGCTCGCAAAATGTGCAGCCGAAGACAACACCTGCAAGCAATCAAGGATACTGGCAGGACTGGTGGCACATATTTTTTGGGGACTAAAGTAAGAAAAAGTTCCCAAAGCTTGACAATACTTGTATGCTAAATGTATAACGTAAGTAGTAGTCACGTTACAGAAAAGTTAACCTTTGGATAACAGAATGAAACAGCAACGCGTATACAAAGTATTAACCTTTATGATTATCGAGCTCCAGTATTGGCTGGAGCTTCTTGGGTTTATACTTTCGACAACGCGTTTCGCAAGGTGACAGAGTGTTAGCCATTGAGCGGGACGCAAGCATAAAGCGTTCCGTTTTTTTATTGTTAAGAAAAAGCAATGAACTCATCTTTTGTTAAGGAGTATTGGTAATGCGTCCATTAATAGGAATCCCCTGCCATGCAGGGTTACGAGCGGAAACCGACCGACCTATCTACTACAACAACAGAACCTATATTCACGCGGTGGAACGTGCTGGTGGTGTGCCTATCCTCATCCCGATCTTCGACGACCCGAGTGGTCTTCAGGCGCTACTTCCTCATTTAGATGGGCTACTGCTCTCCGGTGGCATCGACGTTGATCCACGCTATTACCAGGAGGAACCGCACCCGATGTTGGGTGAGACAAACCCGAAACTTGATGAGTTAGAGCTGGCTCTGGCACGGTGGGCTTTGCAAGAGGATGTGCCGACGCTGGGAATTTGTCGCGGCATGCAGATGTTGAATATAGCTTTAGGGGGCAATCTCTTCCAGGACCTGGATAGCCAGTACCCCGGCAGTCTCAAACACCCAAACTGGGAGCTGCCGCGCAATACGCTGATCCATACGGTGCGGATCGAGCGTGGTAGCCATATGGAGAAAATCCTCGGCTCCTATGAGATCAAGGTGAATAGCCTGCACCATCAAGCAACGAAAGAGCCCGGCAATGGTGTACGGATCAGCGGGTATGCTGCTGATGGGGTGGCTGAGCTGATGGAGGTGCCCGATCATCGCTTCATGGTGGCCGCACAATGTCATCCTGAAGAGCTCTACAATGATGACCCGATGTGGGCTCGCCTCTTCCAGGCTTTCATTGACGCCTGCTCCATTACCGTTGTGCGACCGATGGAAGACGTTCAACCACTACGAATGGAACTTGCTTCCTGATCATAAGCAGCATGGATATAAAAAGAGGGCTGGAAGGACCAGGAAAGGTCTTCCAGCCCGAAGCATTCTCTGACTATCAGGCGCTTGCGATTAGCGAATTTCGGCCCGAATCTCTTCAAGCATGGATAGGTTCACAAACAGGTCGCAGCCCTGCCTGAGTGTTGCTGACATTGCTTCGTCAAAGGCGGCCACCTCAACGCGTACCCCGTGATCAGAACAATAGTCAAGCATCGGCATGAAGTCGCTATCGCCGCTGACCAGCACGATGCAATCGACCGCTTTCCCCTCGACGAGGCGCACGACGTCCATGCACAGGTCAAGGTCCAGATCGGCCTTCTTGGCGCCGCTGGAGAACGTTTTATAATTCTTCGTGGTAATGCGATAGCCAAGACCCTTGACTGCCTGCAAGAACATCTGCTCATCGCCGGGTTGCGGGCTGGTGGGACAGTAAGCTTGCGCCCGAACCAGGCGGCGATTGCCACGCAAGAAGTCCAGCAACTTGCCAAAGTCAATCGCGATACGCAGCGTGCGAGCGGAATAGAGCAGGTTGGCAACGTCCACAAAGACGCCCACGCGTTCCGTCGAGGGAAATGCTGGCAGGGAGACCGAGACGTTCGTCGGAGCCTGTAACGCTCGCCGCAGTTCGGCTACCATACGGTCTGTCTGTAACTGAAATGCCTGTGTGATCGTATTGGCAAGATGGTTTATCGAGGTAGAAGACGGGAGCGCAGGCTCAGTAGATCGACCAGGGAACGTTACAGGGCTGATGGAACGTTGTGCTTCAGCTCGACCGGCTCTCCCCTCACGGGCGAGTACGCTACCACGAGCAGGAGAAGGCTCAGGCCCCATAAAAGGACCTTTCTGTTCATTCCCCTGATTCATCTGGTTGACGGTATAGCCCGAGACAATCGAGTAAGGCGTATTGGAAACGCCGGGCAATTCTGGTAGCGACGGGACCGCGCTTGAAGCTGAGGTTGCTGGCGTGGCCGCGGCGGTACCATTATTGCCTGCGCCAGAACGATGGCGGCGGCGGCGGCGCGAGCTGGCTTTCTGCAACTCGGAATACTCCAACGGTGGAAGATCTTCCGGTGCAATCTCTTTTGGCTGAGGCGCGACCTCGGCGGCTGGTGCCGGCGGCTCTGGAGCTGCGGGCGGCGGCTCTTTCGCATGTCCACGGCGGCGACTGTGCTCCACTGGAGGCGCCGGGCTCTCGGCTGCCGCAGGCTCCTGCACGGCCCGTTTGGGCTCAACCTCCTGCGTCTCTACATCCTGCACATTGGCAGCTTTCTCACGGCTCTCTTCGACGCGTAACCGCAACGACTGGGCTGCGAGTGTTGCCGGAGCTGCTGGAGCTGCTGTTCCATTGTTTGCCGCTGGACGGTCAAAACGATAGCGGCGAGCGGGACGAGGCGTCTCGGCTTCAGCAGGCGTTTCCGCGCTAACAACCGGTTCTTCCTGTGTCTTCTCGCTCACACTTGCTTCAGTGCTTTCCTTCCTGGTTGCCTGCTCTAAGATTTCCGCGCTCTGCTCGCTGCGATGACGCGTATGGCGGGAAGAACGCAGGCGAGTTGTGGGTCGCAATAACGGAGATACCGTGCGTTCCACCGGCGCAGCGGGTGTTGCCTCCGTCTCCTTCGTTTGCTCTGGGGATGGGGAAGCTGGTTCCGTCGCCTCCTCAACGCTGGTCGCCTCATGAGCGGTTGTTTCAACGGGGGCCTCGACGGCAGATGTCGATGATACAGGGAAAGCAGGCGTTTCCGCTATCAGCCAGGATTCCAGCGCGGGTGTGGAAGAAAGTCGGAAGACCTCCTGTTCTGACTCTTTTACAGAAGCATTGATCCGGGCCTCTACCTGGCGAAACTCCTCAATAAAAGCGGTAAATGGGCGAATGTCCTCCTCAGATTCCTTTGCATCAACCTCTTGTGCAGGAAGGACCAACTGCTCGTCAGGAGTTGCTGAAGCTGGCTCAGGCTCAGGTGGAGCAGATGGTGCCTCCCCGGAAAGCGTGGGGGCCTCGGGCTCCTGGCGCTCTTGCGGCTCCTCTGTTGACTCCTGGCGAGCCTCAGGCTCAGCGGGAGGCGCAACAGGCTCAGGAGAGGAGGGTTGGGCCTGCGCTTCTGCTTCCCCCGGCGTGGTGGTCTCGGGGGAGGAAGCGGTTGTATCTTCGGGGACAGACGGATGCTCCGCGACGAAAGCATCGACGTCGCTGTGTTCATGATGAGTATGTTGTGTTGTCACTAAGATCTCCAGTCTCAGTCTCTACGAACCGGAGCGCAGGGCATCACGATTGGATATGTTCGACTGAAGATAGCTGGGGCGAACATGCATGCTCGGTGACCTTATTCCAGCATAATGCCGGTCTCCATTGCTGATGGGCGGTAACGAGAACATAAGCCATTAAAGCAGACCATAACGGGGCCGCCCCTACATTATCCTCGGCAGTCTTCTTGCGCTGCGCTGTAGCTATTACTCGGTTCGGTCTTCTCATTCTTGATGCATCCCACCACTCAACGGTGGAACACTCGTGTGTACTGGACGAACGTCAGATTCTCTTGTATCGTCCATCTCAACGGTTCGATGACGATTGCCCGTGCTGGTATCCTGCTGGGAAGGGAATGCATACTCCGGCATGCCCATAGGTTGGCGAGTTTTGCGCCACACGGAGACGATGCGTTCCACTGCGGTTACATGAGAAAAGACCGCAAGAAGAGCCACTGCCCAGATACCAGTGTGAGTTAAGAGTCCAAAAGCCAGTATAACGACGCGTTCGGGACGGGCGAGCAGCCCGGTTTTACACTCGATTCCTAACCCTTCGGCGCGTGCCTTCGCATAACTTACCATGATTGAGCCGACCGCCGCGATAAAGATGAAAACGATCATCCAGCTTTGCGCATTCGGGAAGGGCCAAAAAGAATCTTGGAGGCCCGGATGCTGTAGGGCATAATAGAGCAGCCCGAACAGGATCATGCTTTCCGAATAACGGTCGAGCGTCGAGTCTAAAAAAGCGCCGAAGGTCGTGGCGGCGTTACGAACGCGAGCCATCGCCCCATCAAACATGTCAAAAACGCCTGCAAACAGCACCAGCACTCCACCCGCAACCAGGTATCCTTGAGCAATGACCAGGGCTGTTACCATACTGAGTAGCAATCCTATGCCCGTCAGCATATTAGGAGTTACGCCTGATCGAGCCAGCGGCTGGATGAGCAACGTTACCAAATGTCTGACTCGTTGCTGGATGCGTCTGCTAAACATACACCTATTGTATCACACTTGACCCTTAAAGGACTAGCTCTTTTTGGTAGAGATGTGTATTTACTGGAAAAAAGCTGGCGCAATATGTTGCGCCAGGCGAAAAAACAACGTGCGGTTGCCATATTACCCAAAAGTCATGTTTTGGCAGCCATTGTAAAGCAGGCCATCAGGCCACAGCGATGTTTGCTCGCCGCGCCTGGCGACCCTCTTTGCTGATCAGGTAGCGAATCCAGTGGTAGTATGCCTGGACTTCCCAGAGATTACCGCCGGGCGCGGTCAGGCCCTTTTCTATAGATGCGCGAATATCCTGCGCGCTCTCGCCCTCAAACCAGGTGATGCCGCTGCCGATGGCGCTGGCGGAGTGCGCATCGCTATTGCCCAGTTCCGACCAGCCATAGACTTCGCGGTTGACGCTCATCGCGACATAATTGGCGTAAATGCCGCAAAAGCTGGCGTTCCAGGTCTCTACGCCATCCAGCCAGACATCTTTAGAGGCATGGATGCGATCCAGTACGTCCCGCTGGCAGCTATGGCGGAAGAAGCGATGGAGGGGATGGGCAACGATAGCCAGCCCGCCCTGCTCGTGGATCAAATCAATGCTGCGCTCCATGCTCAGGCCGGGAGGAATGCGTTTTTCGATGAAAAGGCCCAGAAGGTGACCCTGAGTTGTGCTGATTTCTTCGCCGACAACAAAATCAAAGCGATATGCCCCCCGCCCCCACAGGTCGCGCGCACGCAAGGCGCCATCAATAACATCATGGTCGGTGATGGCGATAACGTCCAGATCAGTGTTCTGCTCGGTATACGCGAGTATCTGCTCAACCGTGGCGCTGCCATCGCTGTACGTGCTGTGCATATGCAGGTCCGCCTTGCCGCGCTTCCCCTCATGATGAGCAATCTGAGCGGTCATACGCTGGCGCTTCTCCAGCATGGCTGTCCCTGCGGACGCATTAAGCGGAGCTTCGGGCGCTCGGTCGCGTTTGACAATGATCATGTGTTTCCTTTTCTTTAAAAAGTGGGCAACCGCAAGGGTTTGCCCCTACCTCTATGTGCTTGCCAGTGCCTCAGGCTTCAACTCTGGAATACGTTAAAGCCTGGACTTACTCTAACACTATCATGCCTGCATTAAAACCTGAATGTCGTGTTGTAAAGATTCGATTAAACGCAGGGGCAACCGCGAGGGATCGCCCCTACTCTTCCCGTCCGGCATCGGCTTCAATGAGAATCGCGCCCACCGGCGGCTCTTCCACCAGAATGCTTGGATCGACCAATCCTCCCAGGCGCTCCAGGCAGAGCTGGAAACGCTGGCGGTCGAGAGAGCAGTACACCTGGCGGCCAACGCGGCGGGTCTCGATCAAGCCTGCACGCTCCAGTTTGCGCAGGTGCCAGGAGACGAGCGGCTGGCTGATGCCGAGCAGGCCAGTCAGGGCCGTCACAGTTACTTCATCCTGCCGGGCGAGGTAATAGACAATGGTGAGACGTGCCACGCCTGCCAGGGCTTTCATCATCATTTTTAGCTCACGCCAGTCGTTCATTGGCCTCGCCATTATCCTTCATATAAACATTTATTTAATAAACGTGTGTTTATATTTTACCGGTCGGGGAGATGGATGTCAAGGGAGTAGGACATATATCCGTCGCAACCTGACGTAAGAAGAACGAGTTTTTAGAAGGTGATACGCAGACAAAAGGCTGCCAAAAGGCTCAGATAGAAAACCAAAAAACCTGGGAGCACAGACAGGATGAGTGTGAGGAGCAGAGTGATTGCAAGAGAGCGTATTCGTCTGTAAAAAAGGCAAAGCAGGCCCGCCACCACCTCTACGCCCCAAAAAATGAGAGAGAGCTGCGCGAGCCAGTCAGATTCGGTATGGGGCTGACAGCGTCCTTCATGGATCACGAGCAGACCAGCAGCCGAAAAGAGCAGGAGGGGGAGCAGGCCGAGCAGTATGCTGTTGAGACGAAACCAGGATCGCGGCTGTATTTTCTGCGGCGTCCGCCCGAGGGGCAATAGCTCGTCTTCGCCTGAGCTAGAGAAGCTCCCTGGTTGGAAAATGCCATTTTGTTCTTCCATGCACACCTCTTTCCTGGTAAGGGATAGATATCACATAGTTTGTGCAAGCAGTTCCGGTCGCAGCCGATGTTACTTATACGGTGAGTGTAACATGGAAAAGTTGAGAGAACAAGCTGAATTTAGGCTTCTATCCACTTATGAAAACACAGACAAACTTGCCGCTTTTCCTGAAAGAAGGGGTATTTTGTAGGTATAAACAAGCCTACGTATGCGAGACATAAACCAAGAGCTTGATTAGGCTTTCATATAAGATCAGAATAGGAAATAAGCTATGACACTTTCTAGACCAAAGAGGCATACGGATAAAACAGGTGACATTAGCGAAGCTGCCACTATTGCACGCTTATTGCAGTCAGGCTATATGGTACTTACACCTTATGGAAAGAATCACCGTTACGATCTGGTAATTGAGGATGCTGACGGCGGATTCTGGCGTATCCAGTGTAAAACGGGTTGGACGGATGAGGAACAGACAGTAATCACCTTTGCTACAGCCAGTAGCTACAATCATACAACCAAACAAAAAGGATGGAGACACTATAGGGGCCAATGTGATTATTTTGCTGTCTATTGTGAGCAGCTTAATAAAGTATACCTTGTTCCTGTAGATGCAGTAGGTTTGACAGAGGCAAAGTTAAGGCTTGTACCGACAAAAAATGGGCAAGAGAAACACATACGTTGGGCACAAGATTATGAACTATGAGCCACTCATAAAAGGCTTGACTATAGCTATGCGATGTGCTATTATCGCTGCACTAGGGTGACTAGCTCAATGGCAGAGCACCCGACTCTTAAGTGCGCCGTTGCGTTCTACATATCGAAGCTACCAGAGGGTAGCGTCACTGAAGCAGGGTGGCTAAAGCGCAACCTTACCTGATCCCGAAAGGGAAAGGGGACAGTAGCATGGTTGTAAAAGTACGGTGAGGGAGGTCCTACCTTCCCAAAAGGCCGTGCAGCTACATTGCATATGGTCAGGATGGGTTTTCCGAACCTGAGATGAGTCGTCGGCATAATCCGGTAGCCGCCACGCTCTGTAGGAAAAGCGTGGCTTCCCAGGGTTGGCGATCAAGATTAAGAGGGTCGTCAAAGCTTCCCCAGGGAGATGTCTGCGCTGAGCAGGGTAATCATCGAAAAGGGACCTAAGTGCAATCGACGGTATGTAGGGAACTACGGGATCACCTAAAAGGCGAGAGCCTCATGGTGACGGAGTGCCCATAGTACTCAAATGATCGGACTAATACCCGATACATGGGGAAGGGGTACAGAAGGAGTAGCGGGAAAGAACGGGACCATGCGGAAGCTTCCCCCGTTCTCGCAAAACTTTGGAAAGCCGTGTGCGGTGAAAGCTGCATGCACGGTTTGGATGGGGGGAGTTAGAAACGTGCAGAAAAGTAACGCGCTGGCTCTCTACCATACTCGGTAGGTTCAGGGTTCGACTCCCTGGTCACCCACTCGCACCCACAGTTACAATTATCGCAGACGTTCGTAGAGGCCCGCTTCGGCGGGCCTCTACGATTTTGATTACGATTTGACGCGGATGATCGAAGTTCCGCGCGCGGTGAAGACATGCTGCTGATTGCTATCGGTGCCGGTCATTTCTGTGATCATGATGGTCATCGCGCCGCTGCGACCCTCGCGCTGGCGTACATCGACGATACGAGAGACACAGGTCACCTCTTCACCGATACGTAGGGGGCGTGTATAGGTATAAGCTTGCTCGCCGTGTAAGAGCTGCATTTTGGAGGTGTCGAGGTGGACCGCAGAATTGCGCAGGCGAAAGGTGGTGGGAAAGGTGGGCGGGGCGTATTCTATCGGTTTGCCACTTTTCAAAGCGGGATCTTCCGTCGCTTCCATGAAACGCAACACCGCTTCTCGCGTGACCTGGAAGGTCTGCGGCTCCGAGCTTTTACCGATGAGACTGCTGTCAATTGCCATGTCTGACTCCTTACATTGCAACTAAAATAATCTGATGGCTTCCGCTCCGGTTATCTTACTATAACACTACACGGTATTGGCACAGAACTCAAGTGGCAAGCAATTCCTCACAGACGACTGTAGGGGCTGGGCTTGCCCCTGCCCTCCCACGATGAATCGGGGAGCTACAACGCGAGAGCGGCGTTGGGATGCGGAATATCAAGACCGAGAGCGGCGTTGGTCGTCTGCAATAGCAAGCGGCAAAGTGAAGGTGATGCGCGTTCCCTCGCCGGGGATACTTTCCGCCCAGATCGTGCCGCCGTGGGCCTGAATGATCGCTTTCACAATCGAGAGGCCGAGCCCGCTGCCGCCCGTTGCGCCGGTGCGGGAGCGGTCGGCGCGGTAGAAACGCTCGAAGATATGTGGCAGGTCGGCGGGATCGATCCCCGCGCCCGTATCGCTGACCCAGATGTGTAGCTTTTTCTCACTCGCAGCCGCGCCAATGGTAATTTTGCCGTTCTCAGGCGTATGGCGGCGGGCATTGTCGAGCAGGTTGAGCAAGACCTGGATGAGCCGATCACTATCAGCCTGCACAGGCGGGGTGGAGGGCGCGATCTCATTGCAGAGCGTGATATGCGCCAGCTCGCATTCCGGCGCGACCACCGCCAGCGTCTCATCGACCAGCGATTGCATATCAAGTGGGGCAAGATCGAGGCGGATGCGACCAGCTTCGAGCGATGACATTTGTTGCATATCGGCGACCAGACGGCGCAGGCGCTGCACCTCACGCGCGATCCGCTGAGCCGTCTCTTGTCGCTCTATAGGGTCCTGAATGATGTCATCCGCCAGTGCCTCGCTAAAGCCCTGAATGGCGGTGAGTGGTGTGGCAAGATCGTGTCCAATATTGGCGATCAGGTCGCGGCGATACTGCTCGTGGCGGCGGAGAGCGTTAACATCAGCCTCAATGGTGTCCGCCATCTCGTTAAATGTCAGCGCCAGCCGTCCAAGCTCGTCCTGCGACCTGGGTAGTGTTACGCGCCGCGTATATTGTCCTCGCTTCATCTGCTCAGCCGCAACTGTGAGCGATTCAAGCGGCTGTGTGAGGCGCCGCGCGAGTAACAGGCTGAAAAGGATAACGATGCCAGAGACGATAATACCGGCAATCCAGATGGCCTGGTTCACCTGATTCAAGAATGCATCTGGAAATAGTTGTGGCGCTGAGAGAAACAATGCCCCAAAAATTTGTCCCTGATAATAAAGCGGGAGACTATCATAGAGTGAAGATAACGTTGTGTTGCCGGTAAAAACCGGAAAAGTTCCGTTAACTTCGTGCCCCTGGAGAGCACGTTGGAGAGCACGTCTCAGCGTTGGATCATCACAGTTACTTTCAAGAGAGAGTGGTGCGCTACAAAAAGGATGATCGTTATTTGAAAATTGGATCGCGATTATTACTGGATCGTTAGATAGTGATTGGATAAATGGGGGATTCGGGGAGTCCGGTAGCTTACCGCCTAGACGTTGATAAACATATTCAATTCTTTGAGCCTGATATTGGGCACGCAAATGTAACGTGCTTAATTGCGTCATAGTGAAGTAGTTTTGCACAGAGAGCGCGACCGCGAAGGCGAGGATCAGGATGGCTCCCAGCGCGACCCCTAGATAGCTCAAGACGAGTTTGACGCGCAAGCTCAAGCGGGAGAATGGGGAAAAGTGAATCATCCCTGGTCTCCTTCTCATGAACGGGTTGAAGGTGTGGGGACGAATTTGTAGCCCACACCCCAGACCGTTTGCACATGGTGGGGAGCATTAGCGTTAGCTTCTAGCTTTTTACGCAGGGTGCCAACATGCACATCAACCGTGCGGCCGTCGCCGAGATAGGTATAGCCCCAGACCTGATTGAGCAGGACTTCGCGGGTGAAGACGCGATCAGGGGCAGAGGCGAGCGTGACCAGCAGGTCGAACTCTTTGACGGTGAGGGTGATTGGTTGCCCATCGACGCTGACGCGGCGCGCGGGGATGTTGATGAGCAGATCGCCGAAACGCAATACTTCCTCATCGTTAGCTTTTTCCTGCTCTCCCCTGCTCTGTGGCTCCTGCGACCCTGCAACAAGGGCCGGGACGCTACGCCGCAGAATCGCTTTGACGCGGCTGACCAGTTCGCGCGGGCTGAATGGTTTCACCAGGTAGTCATCGGCTCCCAGCTCCAGACCGGCGATACGATCATCTTCTCCCTGTCGCGCCGTGAGCATGAGAATAGGCGTATTAGCCCAGGCACGAATGCGGCGGCAGACCTCCATGCCGTCGAGCGCGGGCAGCATCAGATCGAGGATCACCAGGTCGGGATGCTCGCGGGCGTGCATTTCCAGACCGGCGATGCCATCGCTGGCGCTGTGTACGGTGTAGCCCGCCTGCTCCAGGTAGAGCCGGATCACCTGCACAATATTCGCTTCATCCTCAATCACAAGTATTTTCATCGTCTTTACTGTATCAAAAGTCTTTCAAGAATTTGCCAGGAATATGTAAAATTTTTGTGATGCTTTACCAACCTCTGTTGAAATTATCCGCTAGAATAGTACGCGCATCAAGCCCAGCCGTTCCAGCGCCATGTACGCGGCCGCGATCTGCCCCTGCACCGCGAATTCGCCGGAATGGATCAGTTGCAGCAACTCGGCAGGCGTGACCAGCAGGTTCTCAATCACTTCGGTTGGATCGATTTTTTGCTCACCCGTTTTGCGTACATTGCGCGCCAGGTACCACCAGACACGCGTCACCGCGCCCGTCGGATTGGCAAGCATATGGGCCAGGAACTCAAGCTGGTCGGACTCCACACTATAGCCAGTTTCCTCCATCAGTTCGCGGTGGGCCGTGAGCATAGGATCATCCTCGTGCTCATCGATCATGCCCGAGGGAAATTCCAGCACCTCCAGGCCAATCCCATGTTTATACTGTCGATTAAGTATAAAGCGACCATCTTCAGTGATTGGAACAATGCCAACCCAGCCGCGATTTTCGATAATATAATAGTCTGGAATGATGGTGCCATTGGGCAAAGCGACCCGTTCGCGGCGTATCTTCAAATAGGGCGTTTCCAGGACTTTATGGGAGGAGAGCGTTTCCCAGGAATGCTCATTGTGAACCATTATGCGCAACACCTTTACCTACAAATGAAATTTATAACTGCCAACGCAGATTCATGCTCAATATAGTATACCTCATAAACAAGCCTCCCCGAAAACAATTTAAAACGCCCAAAAGCAATGTAAACATGCTCGAAACGTGGTAGGGACCTGATTTATCGCGTCCAATTTATTGCCTGCCTGCCCTCTTCACATGCTTCCAACATCGCAGTTCTCTACGAGAGAGGCCAACCAGCATTGTCGTTTGATGAACGCTATTCTTAATCAGCAAGATTTTCGGGGCCGAGGTTAACATGGATGGTGGAGCGAGGGAACGGCGCTAAAGCGGACGCGGTAAACCAGGTCCCTACGGCATTTGCAACAATCACGGGATTTACAATAATCACGGGATTTACAATAATCACGGGATTTGCAGCAATCGGTTATTTTTTGCCGATACGCAGGGCCAGCAGCACGCCGAATGAGACGGCGAGCAGCACGACGGAGAGGGCAATTGCTTTGTCTAGGTCGCTTTGACTGGCATCATAGACGGCAATGGGCATCGTCTGGGTCACGCCAGGAAAGTTGCCAGCGAAGGTGATGGTCGCGCCAAATTCGCCCAGCGCCCGCGCCCAGGCGAGGCCGATGCCCGAGAGGAGCGCAGGTCGAATTAAAGGCAATACTACATGGCGAAAGGCGTAGAAGGGGGAGGCGCGTAAGGTAAAGGCAGCCATCTCGTAGCGCCGGTCCAATTGCTCAAAGCCCGCTCTGGCGCTATTGACGAAAAAGGGTGCAGCGATAAAAACTTGAGCCATGACCACAGCAACCGTCGTGAAGGGAATGGTGATCCCAACCAGGTCCAGATAATGCCCAATCAAGCCCATACGTCCGAAGGTGAGCAACAGGGCAACGCCAGCTACCACCGGCGGGAGCACCGTCGGCATCACCACCAGTGTCTCCGCCAGCCTGCGACCGGGAAAACCGGTACGGGCGAGCAGGTATGCTACCGGCAGACCAAATAGCACCGCGACCACTGTGCTCAGGCAGGTCGTAACAAAGCTCAGTTGCAGCGCCTGGAAGACATCCGGCTCCATCATGGCAACCCAGATCGCTGCTGGCGGCTCACGAAAAAACAGGGCTACCAGCGGGACTCCCAGAAAAAGCAAGAAGAGGCTTGCCAGCACAGCCACAAGGGCTCTTCCAGGCCAGTTCAGGCGGAAGCGAGTGCCTCCAGGAGATGTCCGCAGGACATCTCCTGGAGGCACTCGCTTTGTCGCGGGTCTCATGACTATGAGCCTCCGCCATTGACGCCGATAAAGTGAAACTTTGTCAAAACTGCCTGCCCGGCGGGTGACAATAGATATTGTACAAACGCCTGGGCTTCGGTAGAGTGAGCCGATTTCAGGGTGACGGCGACAGGGTACTCGGCAACGACATTGAAGTTGTCAGGGATATCAATCATCTTGATCTGGTTCGCAACGGCAACGGTTACATCGGTTTGATACACAATACCGGCGTCAGCCTCGCCTAACTGTACCTTCTGCACCACTGCCTTCACATTATCCTCCTGAGACACAACGTTGGCCTTGACACCGCTCTCAAAGGTGGGACCATAATCGGGGGACTTTGCCATCGTATCGAGTATCTGTATACTATATTTGCCCGCCGGAACGGTAGGGGCCGCGAGCACGATCTTCAGTCCTTTGCGTGCGAGGTCTTTTAATGACGTGATGTTGCCAGGATTGCTCACAGGTATAATCACAGCAAGCTTGTTGCGAGCAAAGATTTGCGAACTGCTGACCGCTTTAGCATCGACAGCTTTATTCATATTGACAGTGTCGGCAGAAGCAAAAATATCCGCGTTCGCTCCATTGATGATCTGTTGCACCAGGATCTGCGAGCCGTTGAAGTTGTAGACGATCTTGATATTCGGATGGCTCGCCTGGTACTGTTTCGCAATCTCACCAAATGATTCGGTGAGTGAGGCCGCCGCAAAAACGTTCAGGGTAACAGGCGCCGGGGTCGAGGGTTGGTTGGCAGCAGGCGAACTACCGCAACCGGCAACGAGCAAAAGAAAGAGGCTGAGAAGAAAAAAAATGCGTAAGGGCTGTCTCACATTACATCTCCTTTGAGGTAGTATATAGCAACGAAAGGGAACGACCAGCTTGAGCCATGCCAGAACCACACTGGCCCAGATACGCAAAGGATAAGCTCGATAGTTGAATATTCATGCACTGAGTATATGAGGAAAAGCAAAGGTATGTCAAGGTTTCTGGAAGCGTTGTTGCTTCGTCCTATTATGTGGAGCTTTTTTCGCTCGCACGCCATCACAAGTAAAGAGGTCAGCATAGCATGTATACACCTATTTTAGCGACATTAGGCTATATTGTATCGAGAGACCGCAGCCGGGTATTGATGATTCATCGCAACAAGAGGCCAGACGACATTCATTTTGGCAAGTACAACGGCCTGGGCGGTCGTCTGGAGGCAGGGGAAGATATCGTCAGCGGGATGAAGCGCGAGATCGTGGAAGAATCTGGCTTGATTGCCGATCAGATGACACTGCGTGGAACCATCTCCTGGCCCGGCTTCGGGAAACAGGGACAGGACTGGTTCGGCTTTATTTTTCGGATCGAAGAATGGCATGGTGAGCCCAACGAGGGCAATCATGAGGGAACGCTCGAATGGGTCTCGCTCAAAGCCCTGCCGACGCTGCAACTATGGCCCAGCGACCACAAATTTTTGCCGATGGTCTTTGACGACGATCCTCGACCTTTCCACGGCTGGATGCCCTATCATAACGGCGAGATGGTTGACTGGAGTTATCAGCGCATTTGAAAAAGGATCTCCATCTTTCCCGTGAACTTTCTCACGCCAAAAGTATGAATAATCTCATTGTCAGCGGATGCAATCTCATGTATTATACGTGCAGATATTCTAGTGCGAAATAGAAAAACGAGTTTTAACCTTCTAGGAGGAAAAGCAATGCCTAACAATGACCCCGCAGCAATAACGGCAGCTCTCGGCACGTTTTCTTTGATCATTGGATTGATCGCCCTGGCCTCAATCGTTTTTAGCATCATCATTTACTGGAAAATTTTCTCAAAAGCCGGCTATAGTGGAGCTTTAAGCTTACTGATGCTGGTTCCTATCGCCAACATTATCATGCTCTGTATCCTGGCTTTTGGCGAATGGCCCATTTATCAGGAACTGAACCAACTGCGCCAGATGGCTGCAGCCAGGGGAATGCAGAATCCTGCCTATCCTCAGAATCCTGCTTATCCCCAGAATCCTCAGTATCGCTAAACGGATATCATAAACCTGTAATCCAGTTTCATACCGGCGCTTTTGAGTAAAGGCGCCGGTAGAAATTTCTCCTGAACCTTACCCTTTACCCGGAACGCCTGCGACAATCCTCTTATTTCAGGTGGACCCAAAGCACTTTCGTAGGGACCCGCTTCAGCGCGTCCTACGCGATTTATCGCCTTACCCGATTTATCGCATCCCGCCGCTCTGGAGCGCGAAACACATCAAATTATGCGTATATCGTCCAATCTAGCCCCTAACGGATAACTTTTCAGAGGTGGAAAGGAGAAAACTAGATGACGAGTAAAGCAGATTTCACTCCCCAGGAGTGGACAATGCTCCTATTAGCTCCAGTTCAAACCGGGATGGCTGTTTTGCTTTCTTCGAGCAGTGGTTTGATCGGGACAGCCAAAGAGGCAATGGCGCTGTATAACGCCACCAATAAACGCGTTGCGCAACAGTATCCCCAAAATTCGCTGATCCAGGCGCTTCTGTCCAGCAATAATGATCAGGAAGAGAAGCACGTCTTCCAGAAAGTTAAAGCGTACATTAGCGACAATAAAGCCCGTCAGCAGGTCAAGCCCGAAGCTCTCCAGACGTGCCGCAACATCGCCCTGCTGCTCTCGCAGAGAGTTCCTCCTCAGGAGGCAGAAGGTTACAAGCAGTGGCTGATGGATGTTAGCACCAAAGTTGCCGGCGCCTCCTCAGAGAATGGACACGCGATCAACGATGCTGAAAGAATGACCTTGAAGGAGATCGCGGACGCCCTGGGGACCGTGCAGACACCCGCCCCCTAAAGGAAAAGCAGAGTAATGCTAGAATAAAGCACAGCTCTTCTTGCCCTATTTCTGAGAAAGAGATCGTATAATTGCTACGCCTCTCTTCCAGAAATAGGGCAAATTGCTTATTTGAAGTGTTTGAGGTATAATTCGTAGTAATACAGGGGTATACACTCGGCCCGGGAAAGGAAGCGCTCTATGTCAGAAGAGAAATTGAGCCTGAGGCAACGCTTCAGGCTGATGGATGAGGCGGCCCAGCGTAAATTCATCAAGTACGCTGGCAGCGGCGCCGTTCTTGTCATCGTCGGCCTACTTATGATTATCATCGGCCTTTTTCTCAATACCGGCATGTATTCGGCAGGCAGCCTTCTGATCGGCTTCGGCGCAATTGCGGTGCTGATTGGTATTATCAGAGCTATGATCGGCTTTATTAATCCCCCTTCACCGGTAGATATCCCACTTGCCCCTGATGATACCGAGCAACCGGAGTTAGCCGAGCAAATTTTCGAATCGGACAACCGTTCTTGAGCTTAAAGCGTTGTCAACCAGGTCAACAAGATGGAACATATTGAAACGATTTGACATGCAGTATTTGACAATGGGCCTATATCATAGTATGATAGCTTTCGATATAGTCCGCCGTTAGAACTGTAAGACCTTCCTGTCAGACAGGCGGGAGGGGATACGCAGCGAGAGAAAGGGAAAGCCATGCCTCAGGATGAGCAGTCGCAACCGAGGCGGCCCAGAACCAATACGGGCGAACGGGAGACCAGTGCAGGCTCGCAGTATGCGAAAACGATAGGGAAGTCGGTAGATACGTCCACTCGAACAGACGGACACGCAGCAGACCTCTTCGACCTGCCTCGCCAGCATACGAGCACTGTTCGTCGGGGGGAGAATCCCAAAGCCCTGGTGCCGCGAGCCACGAGTGCGCAAGTGTCACCGGTTCCCATCCAGACTCGCCGCCAGTCGCAACAGCCAGACGTAAAGAATCCGCCCCGTTCGCCGCGTACCACAACCTCACATTCCCCTGAGCGCAAATCAACTCCTCGCAAAAGCATCCACTGGCTCGTCCCGGCTGGCGTTGGCATGATTGCGATGCTCGTCTTATGGATGGTTGGTTCCAGCGTGCTGGCATGGGGGGTACAGCGCTACAACGATTACCGCTATGGCATGCCGCGCACCTTCCAGACCGATGCGGTCGTCGGGCATGGTGGGGATAGCCGCCAGCACCCCAGCCACTTCATCGCGATGAATCTGAACCGTCAGGCGATTATCGTGGAGTTTATGGCGGGGGACCCGGCCAAATCTGTGAGCTACGTTGCCCCTGTCTATATCGCGGGCGATGGCGGCGATCTGGCCCCTATCACCCTGGAATTTCGCGATGTCACCGGCAATGGCAGGGTTGATATGGTGATTCACATCCACTTACCCAGCCAGGACCAGGTTTCGGTCTTCATCAACGACGGCACTAAATTTCGCCCATCAACCGGCAGCGATAAAATACGGATATGACGGGGCAGTATCTCGCGCCTGCCCTGCAACCTGCCACGATAGGGGTTGAGGACAACCACCTGTAGCTCCCCGATTCATCGTGGGAGCCGATTCATTGTGGGAGTTGCCCCTACGTGTTTTCAATAAGAAAAAACCAGACAGCTGCTTAACGAAAAAAGTGGCAAGCAGAGAGGAAGAACCAGGTGTCACTTACTCGAAAAAAGTGGCAGATAGTGAAAAAAGCTTCCAGGAGAAAAGAGCAATAGTGGTTTCAGA
>DATGMF010000055.1:0-154900 GCA_035293765.1 Ktedonosporobacter sp. | reverse complement strand
AGATGGATGATCTTTTTTCGCAAGAAGCTCTTTCCCTGGAGAAAGCAGCGGTCCCATCATCGATATGGAGATGCGCTATCTTCCTACACAAGGGTCTAGGACAAGTAGAGAAGAGATAAAAGCATTTGTCAATATACAAGAAGAGAGATATCAAAATGATCAAGAAACAAATGGGAGGTCTCTACGAATGTTTGTGGCAATTCGTATGTTTCGGGGATAAAGGGTAGGGGCAATGCCTTTGCTTGCCCCGCTGTTAGCGGTAGGGATAAGGGGAGAGGCGGCGAGGATGGGCGGGGCCTTGCGCTTGTCCTCGCCATGATCACCCAGAACACAATTAGGGCAGGGGCCAGCCCTGCCCCTACCGTTAGGGATGGTCTTGCAAGAATTTGTCGATTTGCTCCAGTTCTAGCTCGTCGGGGCGGTATTCGGCGGCCATGATGAGTTCCTCGATTTGCGCCGGGTGGCGCGAGCCGACGATAGCGCCGGTAACAACGGGGTTGCGCAAGGCCCAGGCGATGGCTACAGCTCCGGCGGGCAGGTTGTGGAGATAGCCGATTTCGTTCAAGAGCTTTGCCAGTTCCAGGTTACGCGATAGCCGGGGCTCCTGGAATTCCGCGTCGCGCTTGCGCCAGTCGTCTGCTGGCATACGCTCGACGCGCTCCTTCGTCATTCTGCCAGTCAACAGGCCCGATGCCATCGGGGAATAGACGATGACGCCGATATTGTAATGCTCGCAGTACGGCAAAATCTCTTTTTCCACTTCTGGATGAACAAGCGAGTAGGGCGGCTGGAGCGAATCTATCGGGGCGATGCGCTGAATACGCTGCATCTGCTCAATGTTGAAGTTTGAGACGCCAATGGCACGCACCTTGCCCTCTTTTTTGAGCTGCGCCATCGTCTCCCACCCCTCCTCGATATCGGCTTCAGGGCTGGGCCAGTGGATCTGGTACAGGTCGATTGCGTCGATGTCGAGCCGCTTGAGGCTGGCCTCGGCCTCGCGCCTGATCGAGTCGGCTTTCAGACTATTGCCGACCTCGCGTTTGTCGTTCCAGACCAGCGAACACTTTGTAAAGATATAGGGTTTTTCGGCTCTATCCTTAATGGCTTTGCCCACAACCTCTTCGGAATGGCCCAGGCCATAGACGGCGGCTGTATCGATCCAGTTGATGCCCAGATCAAGGCTGCGATTGATCGTTTTGATCGATTCCTCGTCGTCCTGAGGACCCCAGCCGAAGCTCCAGCCACCACCACCCATCGCCCACGCGCCCAGACCCAGAGGGGTGATATGAATATCTGTATTGCCTAGCTGTCGCTTATGCATAGTATATCTTTCCCTTCCTTACAAACTTCTTCACAGTTGTTTCTCTACCATCCTATTTTATACGTTTCGCTAAATGCTTACGTGACACACATCGACTCCTACTCCTCGCTGAACCACCGCGCCATAGTGATACAATGAGGAGAGCTATGACCGGCAGCTACAACACGCTTTGCTATCCCTGGAGGAATATGATGCTCAATTCGGAGAAGATCCGCGCGCACTTTCCCGCTCTGGCCTCGGGCGCGATATTTTTTGATAACCCTGGTGGGACGCAGGTTGCGCAAGAAGTGCTTCAGCGCATGCAGCACCACCTGCAATATACGAATGCTAATAACGGAGGAGCCTTCTATACCAGCATCACGTCCGATGCCACGGTCTATGAGGCACGGCAGGCCGTGGCCGATTTTCTGCATGCTGCACGAGCGGAAGAGATTATTTTTGGACAGAATATGACCAGCCTGACCATGCACATCAGCCGCAGCCTGGCGCGCACGCTCAAGCCGGGCGACGAGCTGGTCGTGACCCATATGGATCACGATGCTAATATTGCTCCCTGGCTGCTGATCGCGGAGGATCGCGGCTGCCACGTTCGCTGGGTTGATATCCATACCGAAGATTGCACGCTGGATATGGCAGAGCTGGAGCGGCAGATTACGCCTCGCACCCGCATCGTCGCAATTGGCTACGCCTCTAATGCGGTCGGCACGGTGAATGATGTCAAACGCGCGGTTCAGCTTGCGCACGATGTCGGCGCGCTCTGCTTTGTCGATGCAGTGCAGTATGCGCCGCACAAGCCTATCGATGTGCAGGAACTGGACTGCGACTTCCTGGCCTGCTCGGCTTACAAGTTCTTCGGGCCGCACATCGGCATCCTCTACGGCAAATACGAGCTGCTCGACCGGCTCATGGCCTATAAAGTGCGACCAGCCGACAACATTCCGCCTTACAAGTTCGAGACCGGCACGCAGAGCTTTGAGTCCATCGCCGGAACGCTGGGCGCAATGGAGTACTTAGCCTGGGTCGGCACAACCTTCGGCCAGCAGTTCGCGCACCGCTACGAGGGTCGCTTTCATGGTCGCGCTCTCGCCCTTAAGCAGGCCATGATGGCGATTGAAGACTATGAGCTTGGCTTGAATAAGGCGTTACTGCAAGGATTGAGCTCCATCGCGGGGTTGCATATTCGGGGGATTACCGATCCGGCGCGCATGCACGAGCGCGTCCCGACCTTCGCCTTCACGCTGGAAGGATGGCAGCCGCGAGCCGTAGCGGAGGCGCTGGCGAAAGAGCGTATCTATGTCTGGGACGGCAACTATTATGCGCTCGCCATCATGCAACGCCTGGGGCTGGATGAGAATAGCGGTATGGTGCGCGTCGGGCTGGCCCATCTCAATACCAGTGCGGAAATTGACAGGATGGTGGACCTGCTGCTCTCCCTAACATAAAATCCATTCGAGAACAAGGGACCGCTCTCTTTGTAGCGACCAGCTTCAGCGCGTCCGCTTTAGCGCCTGTCCCACCCCAACAACGAAATCACCGGGAGGGAACGCCGCCAACGAGCGTCATTACTTCACCACTCCCGGCAATATTGGGGAATTTGCAGTGTGAGAGGTTTCACGGGATGAAGGTGAAGGACGGTCGATAAATCGGACGCGGTAAACCGGGTCGCTATGACGCGTTCAAAATGCCTGTTTATATCTTTTGTCCCCAGGCTGATAGGAAATAGAGTAGACCATTAAAATCGGGCTGCATCATCTCCTGCACCATTTGTTCATAGAGTAGGTCTAATTCTGTTTGCTTGACAATGCCGGTTTTCAGCAGCCAGGGTTGGCCCAGGATAAAAAACATGCGGAAATTTTCGGTCATGCGATGATGAAATTTTGTGTCGTAGGAGAAGTTCAGCAGATGCGGCTGCTCGCGCAGGTGCTGGCAGCCTGCTTTGCGCAGGAACTGGCTTAGCAAAGGGGTCGCTCCACCGTGCAGCCCCAGCGGGTGGAGCAGCCTGCCCTCTTTATGCGCCGCCTGGATAAACAGCGTTTTATAACGTTCAAAAGCCAGGCTGTTTGTTACTCCGGGATCGTCGCAGGACGTGAGCCGGACGGTGCCACCTGGGCGCGTGATGCGCACAAACTCCTGAATCACCGCGGGCCACATCTCCTTTAACAGAAAGCTTTCGATGAAGCGAGCATTGACAAAGTCGAAAGAGGCATCAGCGAATGGCAGAGGCTGCGTCACATTCATGACCTGAAAGAGCACATTTTCCAGGCCCCGTATTGTTGCATGCGACTTCGCATACTCGATCATGGGCTTGTTGATATCAACCCCTAGCACTTTCATCTCAGGATAGGCGCGCGCCACCTCCAGCGCCCAGATGCCGGGTCCGCAGGCGATATCCAGCACATCCACACAGGAGGGTTTCTCGTCAGGAAAGAGGCCACCCATCGCTTCTTCAAGGATGTAATACAAAATGATCAGGCGAGCCATCTCCGCCCCACCGCCAAAATCGATGATGTAGGTATCGGGTGGATTTTCCATTGCGACCCTTCCTCAAATATAGCGGATGATACATATACGGGATGATATAAGCTATAGAAAATATAACATATAATTTTTATAACCTCAGAATCCTAAAACGCTTCTCTTAAACTTAAAAGTGGCGTCTGATATTACAACATCAGACGCCACTTTAGTTGGAGATGTATTTTAATACATTTCCACTCGACATCCCAGGGTTTACTGTTATACTTTCCCCTCAAGGGAGGTTGCGGGGGTTGGCGCTATCTCACGGCCCCTTGAGGGGATTGAAACTATCCAAGCGCTTCCAGCAACATATCGCCCTCGTCGGGAGTGATGCGGCCTTCCGCGATCATGCGCAGAATCGCCTCACGCTCCTGCTCTATGTCTACCGGTGGACGAGCTGCATTTTCCTCTGCCGGAGCTGGCTGGTCGCTGCCTACCTCTGGTGATGTCAGCGTCATCGGCGGAGCTCCCGGCGCTGGTGGCACTGGCGGATCGGGAGGAACCGGGGGAACTGGCGCCGCGGGGAAATCAGACGGAGGGGGTGGCGTCGGGCGGGTCACACTGAGATTCTTCAGGGCCTGCTCCACGGCATCCAGCGCACCCAGTACGCCTTCGGAAGTGGCTCGCCGCGCCTGTTCCACAATACGGTCAATCCGTTCGGGGTCCATGCTCCACTCGCGATTGTTGAAGCGGACGTTAAGCCGACGCTCCCACTCTCCTGCACGCTTGTTGTTTCTTTCTTCTATGCGGCGCTGCTGCTCTTCCAGACGACGAGCGTGCTCCTCCATATGTCGCCGCTGCTCCTCCATACGACGGGCGTGCTCTTCCATACGGCGCGCCTGTTCTCGGGCCATCTGCTCGGAGCGACGCTGCTGCGCTTCATTGAAGCGGCGCGCCTGTTCTTCGGCGTTACGCATCACATCGTCAGCGATATTGATGCTCCAGGATGACGTGGCATCCCTGATAGAAGCGGAAATCTCACGACCGATATCGCGCCCCAGGCTCGCCATATCACGCCCGAAGTCGGCCATATCGCGTCCGAAATCGTTCCATCCCCAGGAACTGCTGCTGCGCGGATCTTCGGCCCCGCGGATCACGAGTTCGCCGCCAACCGTTAATTCGACCTGAGCTGCCCCTTCGCCATAGGTCAGGCTCACCTGGTTGCCGCCGGAGCTGGAGACGACCGCGCGCCCGCTCACTCCGCCACCGGCGGTTGCGCGGATGCTCAGATTCGCATCCCGTGGCAGGAAAATGACTGCATCTCCTCCAACACGACAACGGGTGGAGCTATCAGCCGGAAAGTCGGATTGTAAATGTAGATCTGCACCAATTCTGCCAATTTCAGCGCTGCCATGCATGCCCTTGAGCTGCGCATCAGCTCCGACACTGCTCACCTGGAGATTACCGCCGATACCATTTAAAATGGCGTCGCTGCCGATATAGCCGATGGTAACGTCGCCCTGGATATCACGCAGGCTGCAATCGCTTGATACGTTGCCCACCTGCACTGTCGCTGCACCGATAATCGTGAGGTCGCTGCCCACATTGCCCAGCACCACCTTCGCCCCGGCACTATTCTCAATCTGGCAATCACTCCCGATATTGCTTACCTGGATGCTTGCGGCTCCGCTCACCGTCAGGTCATTGCTAATGTTTTCTAGCAGCAATTCAGCATTCCCGCTCCCCCGTACATCACAATCGCCTGCGACATTGCTACAACGCAGCACAGTGACCCCATCACGCGCCATCAGATCGCCTTGCGCATTGCTGATGTTGGCCGTTTCAACTTCCCTCAAATCCAGATCGCCTCCCACATCGTTCACCTCTACGTTCTTGATAAAAGAGAAAAGAGCATCGCCCCCGATTCCGCCAGCATTTACGGTGGAGGCGCTCATCACTTCCAGATCGCCCCCGATATTGCTCAGCGCCACCTCTCCATGTACGTTTTTCAGCGAAGCATCGCCCCCCACATCGCGCAATTCAACCTGGCGCACATTCTCTATCGCAGCATCGGCGCCGATCTGGTTGGCAGTGATGATCACCTCAAAAGGAACCCAGAGCTCTAGCGAATCGCTACAACCCCGGATCAGCAGAGCATCGCCCTCCTGCTGCACTGTAGCAAGGTCATCATCGGCATTAATCATAATGCTCAGTTGCTCCCACCCGTGGACGCTGAGCTCGCCCTCAATATTTGATAGAAGTATACGTTGCACTGCTTCCGCAGGAATCCTCTGTTGCATGATGTGTTCCTTCCTCATCAGCTATTCAACAAAAACTTCTAGCCGCTCGCCCTTTTCCAGGTCTTGCAGGTCCAGCAGGCGGCCCGTGGCTCCTCGCTCGATAGCCTGTAATAAGCCCTCCAGTGCATTATTACTTAACTGCGGCACCAGCTTTGCTCCCAGACGCAGGCTCATTTTGATCAGATTCACAGGCATTACCGCCATTAAATGGACGCGCGAAAGGCCGGGGTTCATGCTGGTGGCACGAATGCGCAGGGTGCGGTCACGCACAGGCTCAACGACACGCGGCGGCTCATCTTCTAACGCGTCGAGCAGTTGCTCAGCCTGCAGCGCGCTTACCTGTCCCACCTCAACCAGGCGCAGGATGCGGTTGCGTTCTTCTTTTGATACAGGCATAGCACTAGCCCTTCATCAAGCGCATGGCCTCCTCGACGCTGATCTCCTTTGCCGCCAGCTTATCGAGAACAGCTCGCCGGTCTACGCGTCCGTCGCTCTCGGGCGTTCCACCCAGCGCGGTAACGATTTCGTCGAGACGGCTGCGCGCGGTGTTGTAGGCAACGTTCATCTCCACCGCCAGCTTCTGGATGTTGCCGCGATACTTGACCAGCATCTCCACAAAGTCCAACTGCTCGCGCGTCAGGCGCCCAATCCAGCCGAGATTGAAACGGCCCTCAATCACGACCCCGCTCGATGGACATTCCAGGCGAGTAACAATCAGTTCGTCCCCGCTCACAGGATCTCTTGTTATCAATGGATGCATATGTTAATGGCCTCCTTCAGTCTAGTAATAAAGTTCCTGGGATAGCGATGGCGCACGACCAGCAGGCGGCGCCAGTTCATTCCGTGGATCAACACGCTCCAGCTTTGTACCTAATGAGACAAGCGATTTGCCGATATTGCCAACGATACGCCGTCCTAGCGGGGGCTCAGCATGATCGTGGGGCACACTCTGCCCAAGCCGGATCTCTTCCATCTCGTGCTGCAATTCCTGCAGCCGCTGCGCTGCAATCTTCTCGTACGAATATAAATTCATCGGTCTGTCCTCCTATACCGATCTGTAAGAACTTCATTATCGCTCCCCCAGATCCCCTCCATATAAACTGCTTAATATTCACATTGCTTTGGTGTTTTTTCGTTAACGATATGAGAATAGTAACATACCACTGCAAATTTTGTCAATACTTTTGGCAAATAAAATCAATTGTTTGGAAATATTTTCTGAAAAGGGGGTTTTTGGCGGCGAAGCGATTGCCCCAAATGCATTTGAAGTTGACATGTGAGAAAGTACGCATACAGAGCGTAGTATCACTATAGAATATCACTATTTGAATTTCGCCTCTCTCATTACCCACATTATATGGTCAGAGAATACTGGAGCCATACTATAGCCGTGGGAAGAAAAACAAATCAGCAAGGCAAAAACGAGGATAAAGGATGCAAACAACAACGCGAAGGACCTCACCTGCAGCTCCCCCCAAACAATCCGGCAACCCGCTATCATCAGTGATTACGCTGGCTCTCTGGCGGTTGAGACGAACATGGTTCTTGCTGCTTATCACAACGCTTGGCCTGATTACCACCGTGATTGTTGCCTGTTCGATACCTTTATTTTCAACGGTGACAGGTACTGCGGGCATGCGCAATATTTTGAGCGCGCCCCCTGATAGCGCGACGATCAGCGTCAGCGTAGTTAACCAGGGACTTTCCACGACGATTGTGCATGATGTGCTGCATCAGATTGATCCACTGATACGGCAGCATATTGGCCCTTATCTAGAGAACACGCCAGACTTTGCTATGAATACGAATAATGCAAGGATTATTTCACCGCCGCCTGCGCCAAGACTCTATAACCTGACGTTTATGAGCGCCTCGGCAAAGCAGATGTCATCGTACACCCAGATGGTAGAGGGACGGATGCCGCGCGCCACTGCTGGCGATGAAACCGAAATTATGCTGACACCGGCAGCTGCCCAGCTCATGCAGGTCTCTGTTGGCTCCCTCATCACGCTGAACATGGCTTTTGCCGACACGGCGATACAGACCCGTTTCTTCCCCGGTCAGGGCCGGGACCCCGCAATTCTGCAACATTTCCACAATACCACGCTTAAAGCGCGCGTTGTCGGTCTCTTTACCGTCTCGCAAGCCAACCAGGCATACTGGCATGGACAGAATCTCGACGTTACGGAGCAACAAGTCTCACCAGGGGTAAGCATTACCCATTTTACCTTTCTTACCCTCAACGAGGCTTTCCTCTCTACTTTTGATCGGCTGGCCCAGAGTTTCCACCTGCCCTCCCTTTTTGCATCTTACGCGTTAGACTGGTATTATCATCTGGACCCTGCTCGCACTACCATTCTGCAACTGAACGATCTCACTGCCCAACTGCGCAGTTTTCAAGCCGCTATGACTAACAGATTTGGTGATACACAAAATATCAACTTTAGTGGTGATGAGACTAACCCCACTCCATATCCC
This sequence comes from Ktedonosporobacter sp., assembly GCA_035293765.1. Classification (GTDB taxonomy): domain Bacteria; phylum Chloroflexota; class Ktedonobacteria; order Ktedonobacterales; family Ktedonobacteraceae; genus DASRHT01. Next base: position 146,344 of record DATGMF010000055.1, on the reverse strand, counting down.
TATATCGGGCAGGTTTTCCTGCTCAGTAACGTCTTATCCGGTCCCGGCGGTCAGAGCACGTTAGAGCAACTCAACGCGCGCATCGCCGCCACGCGCATCCCGGTGACGATTGTCGGGCTGCAAATTATCGCGCTCATTCTCTTCTTTGTGAGCCTGATCGCCGATCTGCTGGTGGATCGGCAGGCCGATGCTATCGCTGTACTGCGCAGCCGCGGAGCCAGTGGCAGGCAGGTCTTTCTTTCGCTGCTGATGCAGGCCCTCATTTTGGGCGTCATTGCGCTACTCATCGGCCCTCCACTCGCCCTGCTGGTGGTCTATTTCTTCGCTCAACACGCCCTCACTCCCGTCGAGCAGAGCGCATTGAACCTGATCAGCGATCATCCCATCGAGACGATGCTGACCACGGCTGGCTATGCTGTGGCTATCGCGCTCGTTGCCATTGTGACGATGGGGATGTCGCTGCGCAAGGCCATCGGCATGGATGTGCTGGCGATACGTAAAGAGGCAGCGCGCTCGACGCGCCGCCCGTTCTGGCAGCGTCTCAATCTCGATGTGGTAGCCGCTATCGTCGCCCTGATCGGCTATGCCATCTCGCTCTACCTCACCAGCATCGGCGGCTTCCTCGATACCGGGACGCAGACGCTGATCACGGCTCCGCTCACCCTGGTAGCTCCCTTCTTTCTGGCTATCGGCTGCATACTGCTCTTCTTACGCCTCTTCCCAATCGTGTTGCAACTGGCTGCGCGCATTGCCGAGCGTGGTCGCAGCGCGTCGGTTATGCTGGCGTTGGCGCAGATGGCGCGCGTGCCACGTCAGAGCTTGCGTATGATTATGCTGCTGACCTTCACCACTGCGTTCGCCATCTTTTCCCTGATCTTCACCTCTTCTCAATATCAATACGCCATTGATCTAGCCAGCTACGAAACCGGAGCGGATTTTAGCGGCACGACGCATGCCAGCGACAACTCGTCACTGGCCGATGTGATGGCTGATTATCAATCTATCCCTGGCGTCCTCTCAGCTACGGCGGGCTTCGCTGCTCAGGGCTCGGTTGCAGGCTCGACTGCTACGCTTTTGATGGAGATTCGCGCTGTCGATGCCGACACTTATGCCCGCAGCGCCGTCTGGCCTGCGCAGGCTTCTCGTACGCCTGTCAGCGCCATCATGCAGCAACTCAAGGAGCGGCGCGCGGCTGCCATCCACGATGATATTGTCCCGGTGTTTGTGGACGCGGTGGCCTGGAACAACCTTCATCTGCATCTCGGCTCCACATTCACCGTCGCCACGGGGGTGGCGGTCGATCTGCATTGCCTGGTGATCGGCGAGATGGACCATATCCCCACCATCAACGATAGCACAGGTGCGGGCATCGCCGGAGATACGCCCCCGCCCGGTGGCGTGCTCCTCGACTTCCAGACCTACGCCAGCATTTACATCCACGATAGCTCACAAACAGGATTGAGGGCCATTCTCCCTATCAACTACTTCTGGCTGCGCACCCGCGATGATCCGACCACTCTGGCTAATGTGCGCAAAACTCTCGATACTATCCGTTTCGATCCGAGCCCCTACTATGACCGGCGCACCCTGGCGGATACATTCAGCACCGATCCATTCTATCTGGACCTAGCGGGCATCTTAACCTTTGGTACCGTCACCGCTCTGCTGCTGGCGCTGATCGGCAACCTGCTGGTCTCCCTGCTCAGCACGCGAGCGCGCCTGACCAGCTTTGTGGTCCTGCGGGCGCTCGGCACCTCGCCCCGTCAGCTCGGTAATGTTCTGCTGTGGGAGCAGGTCATCGTCTACGCGACCTCCCTGCTGCTCGGCCTGATCTTTGGCACCCTCTTCTCTGCCACGATGATCCCCAACCTCACCTTGAGCAGCATTCCCGCCAGTGGACCCCTCTCCGGTTTCACTCCAGGCCAGTTCTACGCCTTGCAGCATGTTCTCCCCGCTCAGCCCATCATCCCGCTTTCACTGGGGATCATTCTCGCGACGCTTATCGCCATCTGCATTATTGCTCTCGGTATGATGATACGCACGATCTCTCGCCCCTCAATGAGCCAGGTGCTCCGGCTGAACGAGGATTAAATCGATGGAAATGTAATAGAAAAGGAATGCTCAATGTCCGGTAGTACAAAAACACTGTCTCACAGCCATAAGCGTGCAATTATGCCTTCCATCGTCACCCTGGCGCTCTGGCGCTGGCGACAAAGCGGCTTCCTTTTGTTTGTCACAGGGCTGGGAATCATCGCGGCCATCATGATTGTCTGCGCTATCCCCTTATTTTCAGCCGTAACGGCCACGGCGGAGTTGCGCAGCCTGTTTGCTACCACGCCGACCAACGCTGATCTGATGCTGCACATCAGTACACAGGGGCTTTCAACCAGGCTCGCGCAGGATCTCCAGCAGGAGCTTCATCCACTGTTTCAACAACTGCTCCAGCCTTATTTAAGTGACCACGTCGAGCTTTCGATCAAAACGCCCGGGCTGACGATTCTCTCACCCAGGCAGACACAGGCCGGCAACCTGATGCAACTGTTCAGCACCAACATGCAACAGGCCACACCCCATATCACGCTGCAACAGGGACAGCTCCCCGCCGATACATGCAGCGACGAGAGCTGCAATCACATCGATGTGCTGCTCACACCCGCCGCCGCGCAGAGTCTGCACGTTGCTCCCGGCTCGCTAATTACGCTGCAATTGCCCTTTTCCACAGAGGCTAACCCTGGCAAGGTTATCACTCAGCCGCTCGCATTACGCATCTCCGGCCTCTTCACAGCCAGCGCGCCCCAGGATGCGTTCTGGCATGGCGCAACCTTCGAGCCCGTTCCCGAGTCGCAGTGGACCGTCTATACCATCCTGCTGCCCATCTCCGGCCTGCAAAGGGCGCTCGATGCCATCGCGCAAACATACCAGACAAAAGCCCCGCTCTTTCAGCTTCCCCTGGATCAGTTCTGGCAGTATCGCCTGGACCCCGCGCGCTTTACTATCAACCAGCTAGACGATTTAACCAATCAACTAGATAAAATGCAGACCGGCATCACCAATAAATATGGCTATTTACAAAATCAATCGCAAGCGGGGCCGGGACCATACCCTTATGTGCAGCAGATAGCGGTATCCGGCGCGACGCTCAGCAACTCCGATGGTCCCGGCATTCTGGGACAATTCCAGACGCAGGCCGCATTGTCACGCGTCCCCGTGGAAATTCTCGCATTGCAGATTACTGCGCTGATCCTGATTTTCCTGAGCGTGATGGCGGAACTGCTGGTAGATCGCCAGGCTGATGCTATTGCCGTATTACGCAGTCGCGGAGCCAGCAGCCGCCAGATTTTTGGTTCGCTGACGACGCAGAGCATCGGTCTGAGCCTGCTCGCCCTGGTGATAGGCCCGCCGCTCTCGCTCCTCGCCGTCAGCCTGATCGCCCGCAGCATCCTGGCGCCCACGCAGCAAAATGCGCTGCAAGCCATTACCGCGCAACCGCTTGAGACGCTGCTCAATATTGGCTGGCTTGCCATTCTAGCCGCAGCCATGGCGGTAATCGCGATGATGAGTTCGCTCAACCGCGCCACGCGCATGGACGTGCTGACGCTCAGGCGCGAGTATGCACGCTCAACGCAGCGCCCCCTCTGGCAGCGCCTGCAACTCGATATCGTGGCAATCATCGTCTCGCTGGTCGGCTACGCGGTCTCGCTCTACATCACCAACCTCGGCGGCCTGCTCGATAGCAATACCAGAGGACTCGTCGCTACCCCCCTTGCCCTTATCGCCCCAATATTTTTATTGATCGCAGCAGTTTTACTCTTCCTGCGCCTCTATCCCCTCTTTCTGCGCGCCAGTTCAGCGTTAGCCATACGAGGCCGGGGAGCGCCGCCAATGCTGGCGCTGGCGCAAATAGCGCGCGCTCCGCGCCAGACGTTACGCATGATCCTGTTACTCGCGCTCGCCAGCGCCTTCGCCATCTTCACGCTAGTCTTCACGGCGTCTCAGGCTCAACAAGCGCTTAACGCCGCTGCATACCAGGTTGGAGCCGACTTCAGTGGAGACCAGCCCACATCCAACCCCGCTCCTTCACTGGCCCGGACTATCGACCTGTACACCCATATCCCCGGCGTCACTTCCGCCTCAGCAGGCTACAGCGCCAGAGCCGTCTCCGCTGGCCTCAGCCCAAACATCTCCATACAGGTGGAAGCCATCGACACCAGCACCTTTGCCCGCACTGCCTTCTGGCCCGCACAAATACCCACGCTCGGGCAAATCACAGGGCAGGGGCAGGGCTGGCCCCTACTATCATTCACGCCAGGGCAGGGGCCAGCCCTGCCCCTACAGTCGCTGATGGCACAGCTTAAAGCGCAGGAAAATCAAGCGTTACATGATAATGTGGTACCCGTAATTGTAGATGCAACTGTATGGGATACCCTCGAACTCCATCCAGGCGCAACCTTCACCATCGATATCAATACCCTCCGTCGCCCTACCCTTCATTGCAGAGCCATTGCCAGGGTAGAGCATATCTCACCCGTAGGGACCAGCTTTAGCGCGTCCACGGGCGCGTCCACATCGGGCACCATGCTTGTTGATTATCAGACCTTGAATACGATCTTCGGCAGGAACCTTTCACCAAACGCCAGGTTCCCAGCCAGCCTGCCTGTCAACCACGTCTGGTTAAATACAAAGGATGACGCTACAAGCGTAGCAGAGGTCCGCACGATTTTGACAGGCTCCAGTCTATATCTCAATAACCTGCAAGATCGCCGCGCCCTTCTCGTTGCCATGCAGGGCGATCCGTTCTATCTTAGCCTGATTGGCACGCTGGCTATCGGCTCGGTCACGGCGCTGCTGTTAGCTTTGATGGGAAGCTTTATCGCCTCCTGGCTCAACGCCCGAGCGCGCCTCACCAACTTCGCGGTGCTGCGCGCTCTGGGCTCAACGCCGCGCCAGGTTGCCAGCGTTCTGACCTGGGAACAGGTTATGGTATATTTGACAGCAATGGTGATAGGGATGATTTTTGGGGCGTTGCTATCGGTTACCGTGATTCCCGCGCTTATCTTCACGAGTACGCCCGTGAGCGGCAGCGCATTCGTAGGGACCCGATTGATCGCGTCCCAGCGCACGCTGCCAGTTCAGATCGTTCTACCGCCTTCGCTAGGCATTGCCCTGATCATATTTATTTGTATCTGTGTCGTGGCGCTCAGCCTGATGGTCAGAATCGTCTCGCGCCCTCCCGTGGGTCAGGCGCTACGCGTCAATGAAGACTAAAAATATATACCGTAGGGGCCGGGCTGGCCCCTGCCCTGCTTGAAGGGAGTATTTATGCCGGAACCCATTGTCATGTGTGATAATCTGGTAAAAATCTATAAAGTGGCCGATCTGGAAGTCGTCGCCTTGCAGGGATTAGACCTGGAGGTGGCTCCCGGCGAAATGCTGGCTATTGTGGGCGCGTCCGGTTCGGGTAAAAGTACGCTGCTCAATATCCTCAGCGGGCTGGATGTCCCGAGCGCAGGTGGCTGCCGTGTGGATGGCAACGACCTCACTCGCCTCTCGGGTGCGCAGCGCATTCATTACCGCAGGTATATCGTCGGGCAAATCTGGCAACAGAGCGGGCGCAACCTGCTTCCCGAGCTAAGCGCGCGAGCAAACGTGGAGTTACCCCAGATGCTAAGCGGCATCGGCACGCGACAGCGCACGAGGCGAGCCCGAGAGCTTCTGGAACTGGTGGGGCTGGGAGGAATGGAGCACAAAAGGCCCGATCAACTTTCCGGCGGCGAACAGCAGCGCAATGCCATCGCGGTCGCCCTGGCAAACAACCCGAAAGTATTGCTGGCCGACGAGCCAACCGGCGAACTCGATTCGGTTACGGCAGGCGAAATCTTTGCCCTGCTGCGCAAACTCAATCAGCAATTGGGGCTGACCGTCATCATCGTGACGCACGACGCCGCCCTGGCCGCCGAAGTGGACCGCACCATTGCCATCAGAGATGGACGCACCAGCACCGAGACGATTCGCCGCGAGACGGCGCTGGAGAGCGTCGAGGCCCACATGCCCGCCGCCAGCGCGATCATCGGCCTGCCAACGGAGACGCACCGCGAATCGATTCTGATTGACCGCGCCGGACGCCTTCAACTCCCCAAAGAAGCTATCGAGAAATTCCCCTTTAACGGGCGCGCCGAGGTACGCATCACCGATGATCATGTAGAGCTATGGCCCATCATCACACCGACCAATGGCAACGGCGCAAGCAATGGACAGACGGGACAGCAACATCAGCAAATCACGCAGGAGGGACAGTCATGCAGCCAACAGTAGCAACTTCGGTCATCGCAGAGGCGCGTGGAGTTACACGCGAGTATCATTCGGGCGGCGGCATAGTACACGCGCTGCGCGGCATCGACCTGCGTATCCACCCTGGCGAACTGGTTGCTTTGCGCGGACGTTCAGGCTCAGGCAAAACGACACTGCTCAATATTTTGATCGGGCTCGACAACCCCACGGCAGGGCAGGTCTTTATCCTGGAACACGACCTGGCAAAGATGAACGAAAGCGAACGCGCCAGGTTGCGCCGCGAGAGCATCGGCATGATGTTCCAGAATGCTCATCTCTTCCCCTCGCTCACCGCACAGGAAAATGTTGAGGTGCCGCTGCGGCTGGCGCGCGTGGCCTCCGCTGAACGGACCAGGCGGGCGCTGGAGGCGCTGGAGCAGGTAGGATTGGGCAAACGTGCGCACCATCGAGGGTTGGAGCTTTCGGGAGGCGAACAGCAGCGCGTGGCCCTGGCGCGGGCGCTCGTCCATCAGCCACGTTTCATCGTCGCCGACGAGCCAACGGGCAATCTCGACTCGCTCACCGGTCGCGACATCACCAAACTGCTACGCACGATTTCGCACGAGGCCAACATCGGCCTGTTGATCGCAACCCATGATCAGACGGTGGTCAATGTCGCCGACCGCATCCTGAATATTCAGGATGGGCGCATTGAATAGAAGTTTCGGTCCCTAGAGCACAAATGACATCAGATCGCGTCCAACCAGGATCGTCCCCTCATAGCCTTGCTGGGCGGCGAGGCGCTGGAGATGGGAGGCGTTGATCTCGCGATAAAGATGCGAGCAGACGATACGTCTGGCCTGCGATGCCAGCGCCAGATCGACAATCTCGCTATCCTGGATATGGCCCGAATCGATGATTGCAAGATCGGTATGCTGTAGAAAAGCGATTTCTTCAGCGTGAAAATAGGAATCGCCTGTGAGGGCATAGGTCTGACCACGCCAGGTAAAACGCAGCCCATGATTGCCGGCAGGAGGCAGGCTCAGAAACTCGAAATGCTGCGAGCCAATAGCAAATTGCCCGTTCGTCACCTCATGCACAACTACCGCGTACGAAGGCTGTTGCAGACTGCTGGTGCCGAAAACGTTCATCAATCCGCTCACCACGCGCTGAACGCCGGCAGGCCCATAGATATGGACATCCAGGCTGCGAGGATTGCGCCGTGACCACGCGCCCGCTTGCAGGAACGGCACAAGATCCGAGACGTGATCGGGATGGAAATGCGAGAGGACAATATGCTGCACCTGGTAATGCTGCACGCCTGCCTCTAAAAGACGCTGGACAACGCCATGCCCACAATCAAACAGAATGTACAGCCCATCCAGGTCAAGCAGGACGCTGGAGGCCCGCCGCTCACATTCGATCTGGCAGGTCCCGGTCCCCAAAAGAGTTAAACTGCTCATGCGGGTAGCGGCCCTCTCTTATGCTCTCAAGTACCCTGACATAGTTTTTCATATGCACGCAGTGTAATCGAAGATAAAGACACATGTCAACGACAGAACACCTCCTAAAAATGGCGCGTAGCTGTCAAAATTGCTGGCCTCTATCGTTGGTAGAGTAGAGGGATAGTATGCTCAAGAGCAAGCTTTTGCCAGAGGAGGACTTATTTGTCACCCATCCAGATCCGCCCGCTTATCGACGGCGATAGCGATTGGGTAGCCAATTTTGTCATCACGCATTGGGGAGCAGCAACCGTCATAGCGCATGGAGTGAGCTACACACCAGCCAATCTGCCAGGTTTTGTGGCAATCGAGCAAGGTAAGTCAGAGGAGCGTGAAAGACGAGTGGGACTGACCACTTATATGCTTCAAGGGGACGAATGCGAGATCGTCACGATTGATAGCACCCAACCGGGCCTGGGCATTGGCACAGCCTTGATAGAGGCGGTCAAAGGCGTTGCCGTCCGGTCGGCATGTCGGCGGCTCTGGCTCATCACCACCAATGATAATCTGAACGCGTTGCGCTTCTACCAAAAACGCGGCTTCACCCTGGCAGCCATCCATAAAAATGCGCTGGAGCAGGCACGCAAGCTCAAACCGCAGATACCGTTATTGGGCAACGATGGTGTCCCGTTACGCGACGAAATCGAGCTTGAAATGTTTTTACAATAGATATGAACACATCCGTTGGATCAAACATAGCTCATCCGTTGACCTAAAACTCACGTTTTATGATGGATTCTGACCTCCTTTCCTCATCTATTGGCACGTTATGCTATCACTTATTCACGTTTTATCACATTCTATTGCGAAGACTTGACAATGCAATAAATAAGTCTTTACAATGTTATTACCATATAAGTAGTTGTGTATGCAGTGATCTTGTGAGGGAATATGGCGACACCGAATAACAAATTAGAATCCGCGAGGATGTGCAAGCGTTGGAGCATTGCGGTGGCAAGTGAGAAAGCAGGGGTGAGTGTCAATACCTTCAACCGGTGGGAGAGAGGATTACAGGTGCCACAACTGGGCACGCTTGACCAGGTGTGCAAAGCATTTGGCCTCTCTCCTGAAGAGTTAGGTTTTGAGCAGGCGATCAGTGCTAAGAGGCGATCAAGATCCGCGCGACAAAAGCAAGCTGAGGCCGATAACGCAGCGGTTGCTTGTTTCTCCCCGGCGCCCCTGGTATCCACGCCGGCTCCTGTCGAGGCCGGACCCCCATCACTTATCATTACACATCAGCAGCCTATCAACGAACTAGCCGCCTGCATTGAGCAGGCACAAAGGAGCCTTGAGAGCATGAGTCGGGGGATATACCAGGACCCACAACGGGCAGACGAGAACGATAGAGTCTCGCGCCGGCAAGCAATTGCCGCTTTGATCAGCACGCCAGCCGCAGTTTTTGGCATAACGCAGGGGGCAAATCCGATCTTGTTGCATCCAGAAGAAGTGCTTGCGCTTTGTACAGTGAATATTCCTTTATCCTGGCAACTTTATTTTGAAGGGGGGCTCGCCGAGGTTGAACGCATTCTTCCTGGCTATCTCTCTCAGCTCACGACATTGACCCAGCAGCCTTCTCGCTACCAGAGACGCGCCGCCAGCCTGGCATCCCAGGGCTATCAGCTGGCCTCCTTGCTGGAAGCGCAGTATCAGAACTTTGGGACCGCACATAGGTACGCCAGCAAGGCTTTTGATTACGGCACGCTGGCCGACGATCCCAACCTTCAGACCACCGCTCTGATCCGACAGGCCCAGGTCCATTTATATCTCAGACACCCCAGGTTACGCCTGCAAACATACGCGCGGGCAGCACAGTATATGGACCACACCTCACCGCTTTTACAGGGGCGTGTGTATAGTGGCCTGGCCGAAACGCATAGTAAGCTCGGCCAGGAGAAGGAAGCGCGGCGATTCCTGGATCTTGCCCATAAAACCTTCCCCGAACACTGTACGGCAGACCCGAACTTCTCCTACACTCATTTCAACCACTGGTCCCTCTTCTCATTTGAAGGGATGATGTTTTTACATCTCAAGCAACCAGAGAAGGCATGGGAAACGTTCTCTCAGATAGATAAAACGATGCCCACCGGCGCCATTCCCAACCGCGTCGAGTTGACCGTTCGCCAGGCCGAAGTCGCTTTCGCCCTCGGCGACCGCGATCAGACCTGCGCCTGTATCGCCTCCACAGTGGCGGCGGCTCGGACGATGGGCAATCAATTGCGGATCACCGAAGCGTACAAAGTGTATGAGGATATGCAAATAAAGTGGGGCAACGAGCAACAGATAAAAGGGCTGGAGGAACTGTTTCACATACAATAGCACAACCATCGTAAGGAGAGTCGGAAACCCCTGCGCCAATAGCTATTATCGCACCGGCGCGCTGTTTCCGGCTCTCTTTATGCAACCATGCAATGCACTTTTGCCCTGACCATTTTACCCGCTTACAGCATGTTATGTCATCCGTATAAATAACCATACCAAATTACTCTACGTTAGTGTATAATACTGAGCATGAAGATAAGAGGAAGGTTGCAAGAAAGCGTTCTCGATTGAACTTTTTCATGTTTAGGGTACATTTTTACATCGGCAAACATTGATCTAAAGGAGAGAGCACTTGGAAGGTTCAGTCCAGACAGAACAGGCACTTCTGGAAGAGCTAAGCAGACTGCGTAAGCGTGTACACGAACTGGAACAGCTTACTGCGAGGCAGCCAATTGGACTGGACCCGGTTTCCTCCGCGCCTACACCAGAAGAGCTAGAGGTGGCCTTCGAGACGCTCACCGATGCGATTGTCGTCTATGATACTGCTGGGCACGTAATACGCACGAATAGCGCATTTTATCGACTTATCAGCACAACCACACAACCGCATTACCTGCTGCAAACAACATATGAACAAAGTGGCGGCAGCGATATCCATGATGCTGAAGGGCAGAAGCTCACCCCCGTGCAATGGCCCATCTACCGTATCTTACAGGGAGAGGTCCTCAGCGGGGAAAATACGACCGATATCACCCTTATTACGCTAGATCAGCGGGAAATGCGCGTTTGCATCAGCGGTGCGCCCCTGCGCAACGAATATGGTCAGATTATCGGGGCTGTGGCGAACTTTCGTGACGTTACCGAACAGCGCAAACTGGAACAGCGCACGTTAGCGTTGCTGGAAGCCGCCCAGCGCATGGACGAGTTTTTAAGCATTGCCAGTCACGAACTGCGCAATCCTCTAACCACCATCAACGGCAATCTCCAGTTAGCCAAACGCCACCTTAATCTCCTCTCCCTGCCGGACAATCTATCAACGGACGTGATTGACCGTCTTGATATGGTGCAGGAGTTGCTCAGCCGCGCGCAACACCAGGTACAGATTCAGAACAGGCTGGTCAGCGATCTCTTAGACGTTTCGCGCATTCAGGCCAACCGATTGCACCTGCGCCTGCACTCTTGCGACCTGGTTGAGATTGTGCGTACAACGCTCGAAGACCTGCGAGCCGTCACGCCATTACGCACCATCAACCTGGAAATAGCGGAGGGCACTACGGCCCCTATTCTGGCTGATGGAGACCGCATTAGCCAGGTTGTATCCAACTACCTGACTAACGCCTTGAAGTATTCTCAGGCAAAGCTGCCAATCGAGGTTCGTGTTGAGGTAATCGATGGCACAGCGCGCTTTTCCGTTAGCGACAAAGGGCCGGGGCTGGGCGCTGAAGAGCAAACTCGCCTCTGGCAACGCTTTTATCGTGTCCCTGGCATGGTGGCTCAGGACAGCTTTAGCGTTGGACTCGGACTCGGTCTCTACATTTGTCGTACGATTATTGAGCATCACCAGGGTCAGGTCGGCGTGCAGAGCGCACCGGGGCAGGGTTCAACCTTCTGGTTTACCCTGCCCCTCGCTCCATGAGTAACCTTATTGCACGGCTGTGACTTGAAACGAGGTGATCGTCTGCACCGAGCCAGGCTGCACCAGCGTGCGCAAGCCACAATAGCCCGTCTGGAATGAGCTATCCGCCACCGTGAGTTGCCACCCTGTTGGCTCTGGCTGGCCTGCAACCCATACTCTGACATAGAGCATGGAGTTGACCATACGGAAGCGCATCGTATAGGCGGTATTGGGGGAGGCTGTAAAGGGGATGCTACTTAGCAAGTAGGTCATCCCGTTCACCTTCTTCTGAAGCACCAGCATGCTGCCGGTAAGGCCGGCCTTATACCAGTTATTGGCATCAACCCAATGGAGTGAAGCGCCGATACTCGAACCGTTAAAGCTCGTGATTGATGTGGTCAAGACGATCTCCGCATTCTGGACCACCGGCCCCAACTGCGCATTATAGGCCCCGGCACCTGATATCTGTCCAGTGTTGTTCACAATGGAGAAGGCAGTGTTATTGCTCGCGTCACCCTGCCAGGCATGCCCATCGGAGGCCATTCCCCAGTAGGTCTGATTGCCGCGCTGGAAGGTATCTTGCGCCAGCAAATCGCCCATCACCAGGTCGCGAGCGATATTATAGACATCCGGCGTTCCCAGTCCAGTCGCCAGACTATAGACGCCTGTGGCGGGATAGTAGAGGTTATTGCCGGCGCTGATGCTATGGAAGGCAGGATATGCCTGTTGCGCGCTATACAGCGCATACAACAATGGATTGACCAGCCCGAGGGGAGATTTGCCCTGAGAGAGTAAATACTGATTGGTCAGCGCGGCGCAGCCTGCCAGCAACGGAGCTGCTGCACTCGTTCCACCAACAGTTAGCCAGCCGCTGAGAAGGCAGCCCGACAGCGACACCGTGCAATAGACCGCGTAACCGATACCAGGATCGGCGTCCGCCGAAATATCTGGCACCTCCCGTTCGCCATTACTATAGGAATTCTGCACCCCCGGACCGCTCTGCCAGCCGGGCATCTGCCAGACGCTGCTGAGGCCACCGCCGCTGCCTGCTCCTTTAATACCATGCAACATATCAAGGGGATTCGACCAGACCGACTCGCTTTTATAAGAACCGTCGGGGTTCACGCTCAGCGAGGTTCCTCCCACGCCAGTAACGTTGGGATCGCTGGCAGGATAGTCTACCGCAAGGTTTGTATCCTGGCAACCATAAGCTCCAGAGTCACCGGAGGCCGCAAAAAATGACATCCCCTGCACGGCCCCCTGCGCAAAAATCGTATCGAGCGTCTGCATATTGGCGCTCCCGGTGACTGCTTCACACGATCCCCAGCTAATACTGACAATCGTCGTTCTGTTATCGGTGACGATGCGATTGATCGTATCACTAAACCCTTGAGCCGTATTCGGACCTTCGTAAACAAGCTGCTGAGCGTGAGGGGCGACCGCCGCCGCCACTTCCATGTCCAGCTCGACCTCAACGGCATTGGAGCCCGCAGCGCCGCTATAGCCATCGACCAGAATAGTAGAGGCGTTAATGGGGCCTAGATTAAAGTTGCTGGCATATTGTTGCACATCGTTGAGCAGATACCCATCCAACTCAAGAAAGGCGATGGACTGGTTATCGCCATACATATTGCCATTCTGCAATGGAGCAAAATCGTAAGCGGCGGCCAGACCTTGCGGGGTAAAACCACTCAATAATTTCGGGCTATTAGTACGCACGATATGATGAGAATGAAAACGGACGCTGCTATCCAATCCACTTAACGATGCAACCAGAGAGTGGAGTTTCTGCGGTATTTGTGGCTGTGTCGCATTGGCATAAAATGTTTGTTTCCCCAGTTGATAATCATTCACCTGCACTTTAAATGCCTGCTGCGCCTGCGCAACCGTGCCGATAACATCAATGAGCAGATTGTTAGATGACACACTTTTAACATTCATTCCCTGGCTTTGCAAGAACTGCACAACCTGCTGCACCTGATCGGCAGTGGGGGCAAAACGCTCCTTGAACTGCTCAGGCGTCAAAAAATGACGATAAAGCGGCGACCTGGGATTGCGAACGGCCTGCGCCAGGTCACTCAGTTCTTGTTGGTTGCGCGGCTGCAAGCCAACGGAGAGAGAGAGAGATTGACTAGGGCGAGTGGGGCGCATATACTGAGCCCGATGTACGAGAGGCGCAGGCTGATTACTAATGGGGACAAACGAGCCAAGAGCATGCGGGTCGTTCATCGCCGCAAAAGAACGCGTGGTCTGATCTATGCCCAGATTACGAACCGTAACCAGGCTAGCCCCCACTACAGCAAGAATTATCGTGACCGCCACAAGGGTCCGTACCAGATTCCAGCGCATACTATTCCCTCCCAGAGCTACAGAGCTTACTCAAAACGTAGTCTTTACAGATAAAATGTGATAGACCGGATTCGAGGATAAAATCTCAAATACCAGACTTAGGTCAGCTCAAGATCGATAAATAGATTATTATTAATTTATTAACTAAAAATAATGTATTCATGATGGGCCTGCATAGAATAGACTATCCATCAAAAATATTTACACATCAGCAGTTCTATTCCCCACGACGTACTAAAGGAACGTTAGTAACAGGCAAAATCACACACCAGTACAACATCTACGCTCCGACACAAAAGTACTACGCTCGTTAGATGGCAAGCATGGGAGAGATGATCGCGGCAAAGCGCGATTACAGGGCATGCAGGGCCATTGGTCTGGAAAATGAATAGCGCGCGCGAGCCGATTAATGAGAGGAACGGGTTGAGGAATCTTTACCGGCTCCCGGCATAGTTATAGGAGAAGCACAATCGCATCATTGCTATGTATCAAGTAACAATGCTATAAAATGTCTTTATGGGAAATTAGTGTACTAACTCAATTATTATTCTTTAAAGGTGACTGCTGGACGGTATGAATAAAAGGGAATTATACTATATTTCAAGGAATAGATTAAAGACGTTTATTACTCGGCTAGAGAACGCCCTTCTCGCTCTTCTTGCCGTCATGTATCTTAGTAATAGTATATACAAATCACTATTGTACCGGACGGAGGGTTGCATGATCGAAGGGCCTGTATCACCCATTCAAAGCGTCAAATGTCTGCCAGGGACCTATGCTGAAATAATCGAGTATTTACAGCAACATAGCTGCACCGTCTCTTTTGCGACAGGCCATGATCTCGTCACCTTTCCAGCAGGCGCCACCGAGCGCGAGGTACGCCCTCGCACCTTCGAGAGTCGCTATCGCATCACGCTGCCCGATGGCACGACCTGTTTTCGTCAATGCCTGCGCTCTCGCGCTGATTCCAGCCAGAACGAGCTAAACATTTTACTTTTTCCCAGCGAGGTGATCAATGCATAATCCTCAGCTCAAGCAAGAGATTATCCTGCCAGTAACCCATCTGGAGGCCATTACGATCAACGCCGCCATTAACATGACGCTCAGGTTCAATACCTATCTGCCGCCCGAAAGCCAGGCGATCTTACAGGAAATTCAGCGGCGCATTTTGCAACATATCGCTCCACCGGATAAGCCTGATAGAGCGTAGGAGAGGGGAAGCGGTGCTCAAAGATAGGGGTGGCAGGGCATTTGGAATAGAGGCAAAAGCTCAAAAATTAGATATTGGCGCAAGCAGGACCTGTGAGTGTGAACTCAGCCATATTAATTGTCTGACGGCAAAAGAGTGGATCAAATGCCAGTTGGGCGTGTGGCAGTTTGGCTATGAAGGGCGCGATATTCGCGATAAGACAAAGCATCCCGCCACCTGTCCCATTGCGCTGGCGCGTAAGTGTATTGAACTCTTCTCTCACCAGGGGGAACTCGTGGTCGATCCCTTCATGGGCAGTGGCACCACGCTGGTAGCCGCCCGCGATGTATATAGAAATGCAGTCGGCTTCGACATTCATCCTGACTACATCGCCCTGACGCAAGAGCGGTTAAGTCAGAATACTTTATTTGAGAACACGAAACAGATTCCCGTGCTTGCCGATGCCAGAACGATAGCTGCGTACCTCGATGAGGAGAGCATTGCCTGTATCGTCACCTCGCCGCCGTATGCCAATCTGCTCAATAGAGAGCGGCTGAATAAAAGCCGCCGGGGGTTGGAGCGCAAGAACGATCAGTATAAGAAAGTGGAGCAATATAGCCAGTGACCAGAGGACCTGGGCACATTGAAGCTGGATGCTTACGCCGCCGCGATGGCAGAAATCTTTGGCAACCTGCTGCCACTGTTGAAGAAAAAGGGGCATTGCGTGATTAATGTGCCTGACATGTGGTGGGAAAATAAGCGCATCACGATTCACGTCGCAGTGATTGAAGCGTTACGTTCCGTTGGCTATGAGCTGCGCAATACCATTATCTGGGACCGCACCAATATCGTCAATAACATCGGCATCTTTGGCTGGCCCAGCAACTACATCACGATGGGCACCACTTTTGAGTATTTACTGGACTTCTGGCGACCGGAAGAACTTGGATGATAGTTAAAACTAGCTATGTCGTATAATTACTCCAAAGCTCGGCTAGAGGAAAGGCATACCTAACGGCCTCACCCCTTCCCTTGAGCAGCCGGGCTGCAAGGAGTAAACGTGACGACGAGCAACGTAAATACAGTGTACCTGGTGCGGCACGGTGAGAATGTTGCCAATCTGACCAGGGAATTCTCTCATCGACTGATTGATTATTCATTGACCAGGAAGGGCATCGAACAGGCCCGGCAGACGGCGGATTTTTTTCGCGACAAGAATATTCACGCAATCTATGCCTCCCCCCTTAAAAGAGCGCAAGAGACCGCGCACATCATCGCGGAGGCGCTTGAGCTTGAGGAAACGGTGCTTGAACAGTTCCGCGAGGTGAACGTCGGCACGTTGGAGACGCTGCCGCCGACGCGCGAAAACTGGGAATGGCATAACCGCATTGTGACAGAATGGTTTCAGGGACGACCAGAGGTAACGTTTCCAGAGGGCGAAGACTACCATAGCTTGCTTGGACGTATGCGCAAGGGATTGGAGGAGGCCACGGCGGGCCGCAACGGACAGAACATTATTATTGTCGGGCACGCGGGCATTTTTACTATCACGCTGAAAGATATCTGCACGAATGTTGACTATAAAGAATTGCTCCGGCAACGGCAACGCAACTGCGCCATTACGGAGATAGAGCTGCTGACCGGCGACGACACGGTCACAGGCCTGCTAAAGCAGTGGGCATCTCATGCGCATCTTGCAGAAGATGCCCCTGTACTGGTGACTGATAATCAGGAGACCAGAGGCGAAGGAATAGCATAAACGCTATACCTTCCAGGTATGCCCACTTGCGTTCAAAAGCTCGTCTACGGCTGCGGATACTGGCCCTGCTGGCCGTAGGGAGCCTGTGGATACTGCGGCTGCCCATAGGGAGTTTGTTGAGGCTGAGGCGGCCCATACGCCTGCGGGGGATAAGCCGACGGTGGCTGTCCGTACGAAGCCTGCTGATACTGTGGCTGCCCATAGGGAGCCTGGGGCGGATATTGTCCCTGGCTGGCGAAGTAGGCTTGCTGTACAGAAGGCTTCGGCCTGAGCAGGGCTACAGCGCCGCGAATAATAAAGATAACGCCAATAATAGCAAAGACAATACCGGCGACGATCCAGTATGGGTAAATATAGTCACCGGACATAGCCGCAAACGACAGTAACCCACCTGCCGGGATCAGAGCAATACCCACGATGACTTGTGCCAGCGGCCTGCCCGCAAGCGCACGAAAAAGCAAACGACCAAGACTATACAATATATTCCTCCTACAAAAAAATAGATGTTATTATTTCCCCAACATAATCTGACAAAACTATATGCGATGGAAGATAACAACAAAAAAACCAGGTACCATTTATAACGTACAAGTAATAGAAATATCACACGGAAATGGAGAGAAACAGGTGACTGAATTATCTTTACATGAAGTGCCGCACAAAAACTGGCGGGCCGCTCTCAGGCCCACTGTCCATCCCGAACAACAACGCTTTGTCGCGGGTTATGCTCCCATTGCCCTGCTCGCACTGGCAAAAGCTTATATCCGTCCGGCCGGCCTTACCTGGACTCCATATGCGTTTTATAGGGCAGAAGAGATGATCGGGTTTACCGCCCTGGCTTACGAGCTGGGCAGCAGTGAGAATTACTGGCTCGGCCATTTCTTTATCGACCACCGCTATCAAGGGCAGGGATATGGCAATCAGGCATTACGACTGTTCCTCCAGTTCCTTAGAGAGCATCATCCCCAATGTGAGGCGCTACAATTGGCCGTTCATCCTGAAAATGAGCGCGCTCAACATCTTTATAAAAGTGTCGGATTTCAGCCAACGGGCGAGGAGTTAGATGAGGAGCCGATCTATAAACTGACGTTCAAACCTTGAACATAGAACGACTCTTAGTGGAGCACAGCCACATCTTGCTGTAGCATCGCACTATCAACGGGGCCAACCACCACGGAGCGGATAATCCCCTGGCGATCAATAAAATAAGAGGTGGGTGTGCCCTCCAGGTTATAGAGCGTTGATACCGTCTGGTGATTATCTAGCACTACCTGATAGGTCAGGCCGTGCTGGCGTACAAATTGTTGCGCGGTCGGAACGTCATCAATGGTATTTACGCCCAGGATGACCAGATTTTTGCCTGCCGCATGCTGAGCAGCATAAAAACGCTGCATATCGGGAGTTTCCACTTCACAGCCAGGACAGGAGGCATACCAGAAATTGAGCAGAACAGGTTGCCCGCGATAATCGCTCAGGCTCACCCGTTTGCCGTTGAGGGTGGCAAGCGTGAAGTTGGGGGCGGCATCGCCGACATGGAGCCCTACAAGAGTCTGCGACCCATTATAGGAGGCAACAGCAGGAACAGCAGGCGCATTGGGGGACAACAATCCTAGAGCGATGATCAGCAACGTGCCAACGCAAAGCGCAATCACGGTCAGCCGCGTGACCAGCGAAGTCGTGTTATGACCGAAAATAGCAGTGAAGATCTTGTTCTGAAAAAGGGCATGAGGATTTTGCGGCTCCCCATCGCGTTGCGCTCCAGGTTCCATCATCGCCATATGCATCCTTTCTCTACGGCGGCTCACCCATTTTCCAAAAATATACCACATCAGAGCAAATAACGCTTTTGCATAGTAAGCTATAGTACGTTCGGAATGTCGTCCCTGGTATCCACATTTTGACACCATGACCTCTCTTTACCCTCTGAATATAACTTTTTCGTCTCTAATAACGATGGCTTCCCATCCCAAAGGGATTAAACACGCGGGCAAACGAAGAGAAGGGAGCGACGTATGGAGGAGTATACATCAGTAGCCGCCAGTTCAGGCGGTACATCTTCGCAGGAGCGGCCTCCTGGTCGCAACTGGACCCGGCGACTGACCATCTCGCTGACCATTCTGGCCTGGATTGCCATTGCACTGGTAGCCCTCCGGTTCCTGGGTCTGATCGCTTACCCGCTGCTATTGGCGATCCTCTCAATCATTATCGCTTATGTCCTCTATCCGCTGGTAAAGCTCTTGCGGCGAGTGATGCCAAATGTGCTCGCGGTGCTGTTGACATATCTTGCTCTCTTAATCGGGCTGTTCCTTATCCTCTACTACGTTTTCTGGACTGCAATTGCTCAGCTTGTCACGTTTATAGTAGGGCTGCAAAAGAACTTACCCACTCTTATTGAGCATTGGCAGCCAATCATCAATATGCTTCAGCAAGCGGACATCTCGCCCCAACAATTTGCGCTTTCAGGCCAACAACTGCTGAAGCAAGCATTGAATGTTGTTCACACCCTGCTGCCACTGGCTGGCAGTTTCTTCACATTCCTGATTAGCTGCATCATCGTCACCTCGCTGAGTGTGTATTTCATTCTGGGTGGGAAGCGCGCCCTCGACTGGCTAAGAAGCCATACCCCGCTCAGCCGACGAGCGCAGGTTTCGTTTTTCCTGGATACGCTGGACCATATTATGGGGGCCTATCTTCGTGGTCAGCTCACAGCGGCCATTATTACCACCGCTATAGTGGGCGTTGGTCTTTACATCATTGGTGTTCCCTACGCAATGCTATTGACCGTGATTGTTTTTATTTTCGAGTTTGTCCCACAGATCGGCTCCTATATCTCTTCGGTCATTGTAATCTGTTTCGCATTCGCCACCCGAGGCTGGGAAACCGGACTGATCACTGCCGTTTTTTCTGGCCTGGTGCAGGGAGGACTGGAGGGCCAGGTGATACAACCACGCATTCTTGGTGGTGCCGTCGGTTTGCATCCCATCATTGCACTTCTCGCTTTACTGGTGGGAGCTGCCCTCTTTGGTTTGCCGGGAGCGATCTTTGCCGCGCCGATAGTAGGCATTGCCCAGGTCTTCCTGCTCTCAGCCTGGCGCACCTGGAAACAAGCCCACCCGGAAGAATTTCCAGAAGAGGAGACTGCCTTGCCGCCTGTTGAAAGAGACCATCCTGCGATTGAAGGCGCATAACCTGAGCGAATTTGATGATAGAATAAACAATATCTCTGTCGCTTATTCCAGGAGAGGATCATGTCTGAATATCTGGACCTCTACGACCATCGTTGTCGCATGGCTGCGCTTTATCGAGATCGCAGAGAGGCATTCGCAGCAGGAGAAGATACCACAGCAATCCTGCGGCGTTTTCGTGAGGGCAAAGACAATCTTTTTGCGCATCATCCTCAGTCCGCGCTCGCTACGTCTCAACGCCAGCATTTTCAGGGGCTTCGCTACTTTCCCTATAATCCGGCAATGAGCTTTGTAGTCGATATTGATACCGCCATTGAGCCGGTACGCCAGCATGTGGCAATGAGCGCTGATGAGTCGATGACGATGACAACGATAGGATGTGTCCATTTCACGGCTGAGCAAACGCCCGTGACGCTCTCCATCTACTGGCTTGATATCTATGGCGGGGGACTGTTTCTCCCTTTTCGCGATGAAACCTGCCCCCGGGAAAGTTACGGCGGAGGGCGCTACCTGTTCGATACCATCAAAGGGAGCGACTTCTTACCCGCACCCGGTAGCGATAGTTGGCAACGTATCATCCTCGATTTCAATTACGCCTACAATCCTTCGTGCGCTTACAATGATCGCTGGGTCTGCCCCCTCGCCCCACCTGAGAACCGCCTCCCCGTCGCCATTCGCGCGGGCGAGATGAAATACAGACGAGAATAACTACTGGCTTCCTTGTGCGATAGCTCTGCTAGATGCTACACTGTCAACACGTACTAATCTGAGCAAGGAGCAACCATATGGGTATTATTTACGAGAAACGCGACCGCGTCGCCTACATCACGATTAACCGACCGGAGGCCCGTAACGCCATCGACGCCGAGACCGGACAGGCATTAAGCCAGGCATGGCAGGACTTCCGCGACGATGACGAGGTATGGATCGCCGTTTTGACGGGGGCAGGCGAAAAGTCGTTTAGCGCCGGAGCTGATCTAAAATCGCTCATTCCCAACCTCTCAAGGGCCAGCACAGCCGGGGATGGAGCGCGCGCGGAACGCGCTAACGATGGCGGCTTCGGCGGCATCACGCGCGGCTTCGAATGCTGGAAACCCATGATTGCCGCCATTAACGGGCACTGTATCGCGGGCGGCTTCGAGATGATGTTAGCCTGCGACCTGCGTATTGCCGTCGAGAGCGCCACATTCGGCCTTGCAGAGGTGCGCTGGGGCATCATTCCCGGCGCGGGCGGCACGCAGCGCCTGCCACGCTCGATCCCCCTGGCAAAGGCGATGGAGATCATCCTGACGGGCGAGCCAATCAGCGCGCAGGAAGCCTACCAGCTCGGGCTGATCAATAAAGTGGTGCCGCAAGGCGAGTTGATGCATGAGGTTGATCGCCTGGTGGGAACGCTGCTCGAACGCGGTCCCCTGGCGCTGCGCGCAGCCAAGCAGGCCATACTCCAGGGCCTGTATATGCCAATGGAAGAAGGCTTGCAGCTAGAACAACGCCTGTTCAGATATTTGCTCAGCACAGAAGATGCCAAAGAGGGTCCCAGGGCGTTTGCGGAGAAGCGCAAACCGAACTTTAAGGGGATGTAAGAGTGTACGGGCGATAAATCGGACGCGCTGAAGCGGGTCCCTACAAAATTCACAAATTTCGTGGAAACAGCAACTCGCGGGAGCAGCCTATTGGGGGATTACAATGTCAGAGATAACAAACGCTGAGGCGATCAAGCAATGGTCCAATGTGCCACAAGAGCTGGCGGAGAACTTTGGCGACGAGGGCGATTTTACCAGGCGCTATCTCCTAAATCCTGCGATTTTTGCGCTGTTAGGCGATGTGACAGGCAAAGCGATCCTCGACGCCGGATGCGGTCAGGGCTATCTGGCGCGCAAAGGGGCCATTGTAACAGGGGTCGAACCGGCGGAGAAATTTTATGCCTATGCTGCTCAAAAAGAGCAAGAAGAGCGGTCAGGCATCAACTACATCCAGGAAGATTTATCCGCATTCACCACATTGACTGAGAGCTTTGACTACGTGATTGCTAACATGGTGCTGATGGATATCCCCGACTACGTAACAGCTCTCCGTAACTGCGTTGCCGCGCTCAAAAAGGGGGGTGGGCTGCTGATCTCGCTGCTCCACCCCTGTTTTGAGGAATCGGGCTCGGCCTGGGCAGACAAGGGGTATGTCGAAGTGCGCGACTATTTTCGCGAGCGGACTGTTCCGCAACACTATGCCCCGTTTGTTCACCGACCCCTCAGCACGTATCTCAACGCCATCATTCAAGCTGGCTGTATGCTGCAACAGGTGATTGAACCGCAATTAGACAAAGAAATTGCGCGGCACCATCAGCGCGAAAGATATCACTATGTTCCAGGTTATGTTGTGATTTACGCGACAAAGCTGCTTTTATAGCAGTGCTGAGGAAACTCTGACCGTTCTCAAACCGAGGGTGAGGCGAGAAGGTATCAATAAATTCAGGTGATACAATAAGAAGAGGTATTTTTGCAATTTTCAATCTTCTACGAATGAGCAATGCAACCAGTATCATAAGGAGTCCCCGCTATGAATTGTAATACCTGTGGCTCCCTCATCCCGCATAGTGCGCAGTTTTGCCCGGATTGTGGCACGGCTTCGCCAGTGTATCATGCCAATTCCTACGAACAAACTGCGCGTGCCTCACAGCAGCCGGGGTACCGGGACCCACATATTGCGTACGGTAGTGACCCCTACCAGCAGGTAGCACAGCAGTATACCCTAACACCTGTCTCTACGCCACCTCCAATCACTGCTCCGCCACCTCCCAAACCCAGAGGCAAGATTGCCCTCATTGTGTTAATGCTTCTGCTGGCTGTAGCTGTTGTCGGCGGTGGCTCATATTTGTTAGCAGGTGTCTTTATCAAAGGCAACCCAGTTCAAGGTAATCCCAATGCAACCGCGACCGCACTGGCTAAGCACGCAACCGCCACTGCCCTGGCTAAGCAGGCAAATGCCAGTGCAACCGCCACTGCCACTGCTAACCAGAATCCCTATGGACCCAAAACGGGTTCGCTGGTCTTAAACGATTCTCTACATGATAACAGTAAAAGCTACAAGTGGGATGAGGCAACTATGAATAATGGCGGTAATGTGTTCAGATGCGGATTCGTCAATGCAGCTTACCATATCAGCAGCGATCAAAGTGGTATAATCATCTGTGATCCAGAGGCGCCGGAGTTGACTCTGAGCGATATCACTTTCGAGGTGAAGGTGACTATCAATAAAGGCAATGAAGCCGGGGTAGTGGTGCGTTTTAACCAGACGAAGGGACCTGGTTATCTTTTCGCGATTGATATCAATGGCAACTATACCATCAGTATAATTAACGTCACCACCGCTGACACCAGCCAGAGGTATACAGTGCTACGTCACGGATCAAATGGACAGATCAAGCAAGGGCTGAATCAGACCAATCTGGTCGCTATTGTGGCAAATAAAGCTAGCATCAGCGCCTATGTCAATGGAACATTCATTGATGTAACTCAGGACTCATCCTTGACCAATGGTCAAATTGGCATCTATGGTTCTTCCAGCAATGGTGCGGTGGATATAGCTGCAAATGATGCACGCGCGTGGAGATTATAATACTCCCTATCCCGACGTGACGCGCCGTTTCTTCCGTTTTCGCAACAGCGGCATGCGTCAACCAGATGCAGGCATGCATTTAGTAGCATGCCTGCATTGTCAGCAATCAAAGGGAGAGCTGTTAGCGCCAGAAAGACCATAAATCCGCCAGTCCTTTGAGCTTGAGACGAGCGTTCTGGTCCGCGTTCATTGACAGAACGGACGACAACATTATAGAATGGACACATGGCGCTTAAACGAATGGACAACGTCGGCATCGTGGTGGAATCCCTTGATGCTGCTATCTCTTTTTTCGCTGAACTCGGCCTCGAGCTCGAAGGGCGAGCCATGTTAGAAGGCGAGTGGGCAGGGCGCGTCACTGGACTGGGCGACCAGCGCGTGGAGATCGCCATGATGCGCACGCCAGACGGCCACAGCCGGCTCGAGCTCTCGCGATTTCTCACGCCTCCCGTGGTCGCCGATCACCGGAACGCCCCAGTGAACGCTCTGGGCTACCTACGCGTCATGTTTACCGTGGACGATATCGACGAGACGCTCGCCCGGCTCCGCAAGCACGGCGCAGAGCTTGTCAGCAGCGAAGTGGTCCAGTACCAAGACGCGTATCGGCTCTGCTACATCCGCGGACCTGAAGGACTTCTCATCGGGCTGGCCCAGGAACTCGGCTGAGTCACCGCAGTTTCATGTGGATCGCGGCTGGACCAGCCGAGGACATGGGCGTAAAAGGGGTTGATCCATAAATTCGCCAATTTCTACTCATGACGCATATCTCCCTGTTTCGGCGAACTTATCTGGCAACCCTTAACTAGTTCACGCGGCAAAAGATCGCTTTCAGGTACACCGTTTCGGGCATCGCCAGATTCACGGGATGATCGACGCCGTGGGTGTAGGTTTCCAGGAGCTGGACTGTGCGGTTCAGGCGCTGCGCACTGTGCGAGAGCACACCCAGGAGATCATCCATGCCGACGACGCCGGAGCAGGAGCAGGTGAGCAGAATGCCGCCCGGGCGCAATACCTGCATTCCCTGCATGTTCAAACGGCGATAGGCTTTCAGCGCCTGAGAACGGGCGCTCTGGGTTTTGGCAAAGGCAGGCGGGTCGAGCACCACCACGTCAAATTTTTCTCCCTGCCGTCCCACCTCCTCCAGATAATCAAATACATCGGCTATAAGAAAACTATGCGGGTCGGGAGCGAGCCCGTTGCGGACAAAGTGTTGGCGCGCCATCTCTATGGCCGACTCGGAAATATCGACGCTGGTCACGCGCGTGCGGTTGTCGGTGATCGCGGCGTAGACGGAGAAGCCGCCTGTATAGCTGAAACAGTTGAGCACACGTCTACCACGGACATATTTTTGCAGGGCTTTGCGTTTATCGCGCTGGTCAAGAAAAAAGCCTGTCTTCTGGCCCTCCCAGAGATCTACATTGAAAAGCAAGCCGTTTTCACGAATGGTTACTTCCACAGGAACTACGCCCGCGGCAATAACAGGTTCCTCGACCGCCAGACCTTCGCGACGGCGTCCCTGGCTGTCGTTGCGCACTAGTAAGCCATGCGCTCCCGTCTCCTCCATCAGGCTCTCGATCAATAGAGGACGCAGTCGCTCCATACCGGCGGTATGTATCTGAGCAACCAGGATATCGGCAAAGCGATCCACGATCAGGCCGGGCAGGCCGTCCCCTTCAGCATGGACCAGGCGATAGGCATTGGTCTGCGTGAGCTCAAACACCTCCCGCAGCGCCACCGCCCGGCGAATGCGTCGGCGCAGAAAAGCAGCGTCGATCAACTCTTCCGGGTCACGCGTCAGGATGCGAATAGCGATATCGGTATGGGGGTTATAGTAGCCGCGCGCAATGAATCGCCCGGTTGCAGATTTCACATCGACGAGCCCGCCGCATTCGATCCAGTGAGGGGGCTGTTGCAACGCGCCAGAAAATATCCACAGATGTCCGCCTTGCAAACTCTCCTCGCGATGAGGTTTGAGGCTTGCCGTAGGGTAATGAATAGAAGACACGACCACCAGCTCTCCTTATACTCTTACGATCCTTCTATGCCATTATCACATATAAGTAAAGCTCTTCAGCAGAGGTGTTGTTCGGGCCTGGAAGAGCCTGGTTAATTGACGTTTAACAGGCTATGGTTGTTTACTCGAACGTGTCAAATCGAGTCAAGAAAGGAGGTCTTTGGTGACCACGGCTAATGCAACAAGGTTAATCGAAGCGTGGGCGCAAGCCTGGTCTTCGCCCAATGGTCTGGAGAAGTTATGCTCCCTCTTCACAGACGACTGCGTCTATGAGGACCTGGCAACTGGTACTCACGCAAGGGGAAAGGAGGAACTCAAGACCTTCTTCGAGACCCTTTTTCGTGCTATCCCGGACTTCAAAATGGTGCTGAGCTCCCACTTTGTTGCCGGCAGTTGGGCAGGGGCCGAGTGGACCTGGTCGGGGACACAGAGCGGCGACTTTCCCACATTACCGGCGACGAACAAGCACGGCAGTGTACGAGGCGCCAGTGTGTTTGAACTGCAAGGCAACAGGTTCAAACGCTGCTCCGACTACTGGGATATGGCTACCTATCTCAGGCAGGTTGGTCTCATGCCTTCAGAATAACACTGCAACAACAAAAGTGCTCTGGCAGCGCAGATGCGCTGCCAGAGCACTTTTCAGGTCATCAGGCGAGGAAAGGTCTGTTCCTCCTCACCTGATATCCTCAGCGTTATTGTTTTTGCAACCTGATCGCCGCGATCACAGGATCGGTATGATGTTCGGAATGACGGATTTCGGCTTTTCTCAAGTTGCTCGCGCTATTGATAAGGGCAATATGGGTAAATGCCTGTGGGTAATTGCCCAGGGCCATATTATTGCGTGAGTCAATTTCCTCGGAGAACAGGCCCAGGCGCCCTGCATGACCTAGCAGGCGTTCAAACAACGAGTGGGCTTCTGCGATCCGTCCCTGCATTGCCAGATTGTCTACCAGCCAGAAGGTGCAGAGAGAGAAGGTGCCTTCAGTGCCCTCCAGGCCATCATCAGCGTGGTAACGGTAGACGAAGCCGTTCTCGTCGGTCAGCTTCTCCATGATGCGATCAACGGTCGAGCGCATGCGGGGATCGTCGGGCGCAATAAAGCCGACCAGTGGTAGCAGCAGGCTGGAAGCATCCAGAGCCGCGTCGTCGTAAGACTGGGTAAACGCGCCTATTGTGGTATTGTATCCATGAATCAAGATGTCCGTACGGATCTGATCGCGCACCACGATCCAGCGTTCGAGATCGGCCTCCAGGTTCAGTTGTTGAGCGGCCCGAATGCCTCGGTCTAAGGCGACCCAGCACATGACTTTGGAATAGACGAAATGGCGCGGCCCGCCGCGTACTTCCCAGATGCCGCTATCAGCTTCTTGCCAATGGAGACAAACGTGCTCAACCAGCATGCGCATCATTTCCCACAGGGGTCCTTCCAGTTTCTCCCCGTAGCGTTCAAAGCCGCCCTGGCGGCGATAGAGATGGATGCAATCGAGCACCTCGCCGAAGACGTCGAGTTGCTTCTGCTTGGCTGCCGCGTTGCCGATACGTACGGGATAAGAGTCACAATATCCGCTGAGATGGGTCAGTTCTCTCTCAGGCAGGTCGCGCTCACCACGAATCCCATACATAATTTGCAGGTCTTCGCCATTGGCATAGGAGAGCCTTTGCAGCCAGTGGGTAAACGCTTTTGCCTCCTCAATAAAGCCCAGGACGTTAAGAGCATAGAGCGTAAAAGTGGCGTCCCGTAGCCAGGTAAAGCGGTAGTCCCAGTTGCGAATCCCGCCGATATCTTCTGGTAAAGAAGTGGTGGGGGCCGCAACAATCGCTCCGGTCGGCGCGTAGGTCATCATTTTGAGCGTGAGAACGCTGCGCTGCACCCACTCCATATATGGGCCTTCGTACGTGCAACCCGCGATCCAATCGCGCCAGCAGTGAAGGGTATGCGCCAGCTCTGCATCAAAGTTGCGCTGGTGCAGTTCGCTCTCGACCAGCCTGCGTGCGGCCTGGGCGCTGCGTCCCATACCGAAGGCAAACAGCAGGCGCTCTCCCTCGCGCAGAGTTACCTTAGCAATAATAGTGGGATGCCACTCGTCTTCATCCTGAACGACCATCATCGTGAATGAAGGGAGCAAATGAGCCCCTACGATTGCCAGGGCTGCGTGCTGATTGCCGCCCGAAATGAGCGCCCCCATATTATTAGGGACCAGCGACACCTCGCCGCCAGAGCCTGCATAATTCGGCGTCACCTTGAGAGCTATCTTAATAGCTATCTCACCATGAGTACACTCTACGATGCGTACTAAACAGTGACAGGAGCCATCTTCACGCGTCCAAGTGTTGTTGCTCATTCCCTTATAAGGCCAGGCTCTCAACGTCTCGACCGGCATAAAGTCGGTCAGCACTAACTCATCAGTGGTACTGGTAAAGCGGGTCTGGAGCACATTGCTACCGCGCAAGTACCGCTGCGAGCCTGGAATTGTGTCTTTATCAGGTGCGATCTGAAAGAATCCACCTCGCTCCCCATCGAGCAAGCGACAGAAGATTGCCGGGCTATCAAAATCCGGCAAACACCCCCAGTCTATCGCCCCATCGGGTGATATCAACACCGTTGAATGACAATCACCGATGACTCCGTACGAATTGATTGGTTGATAATTGCGTTTGATTGCATTTGTCCCAACCATTGGCACAACACTTCTCTCTTAATAGAACTGGTTTCACGACAACATTAGAATTTGCTTAGGGCTCCTTAGAAGAACCTTATAACAAGAAAGAACGCAGAAGGAACCATAATAGTAACACCCTGTTGAATATGCTAAAAATGGGGGGGGTAGCTCCTACCACATCCTCTCTCACTACTATAACAACGTCAAAAATTCGTACGCTTATTCCATAGACATATGTAGCCCATATATGCTACCTTGATAGCCTAACCATTACAAATACTACAGTAGAATAGATGAATACTCATGTATTCGTCTACCAACAACGTAGCACCTTCCGATTACCAGCAGCTAACACCTTTTGAAAGGTGCGCACCCATTAGACGAGAAAGTGGAGGAACATGAATAAACTTGCACAGATGCTCCATCATCCAGCCGGCAGAATCGGGCTCACCGTGGGATTAACCGTTGGTTTTGCTGCCACGGTCATGGGCAAGACCACCAGGGTTTTAGCGCTGGCCGGGCTCTGTCGCTTTTTAGCCAGGTATATTGGCCGTCCCTCATAAACGCCGCTACCATATATACGGCAGAAGAGGTTCACAGTTTCCTCTCCTGCCGATCCACTTTACTCTTTCAGCCAGGCGGCCACCTCCGGCGCGAAGTACGTAATAATGATATCCGCGCCTGCTCGCCTGATGGCGGTCAGCACCTCCATAACAATGCGCCGCTCGTCGATCCAGCCGTTCTGCGCTGCGGCCTTGATCATGGAAAATTCGCCGCTCACGTTATAAGCCGCCAGGGGCAGATCGCAATGGTCACGCACGCGGCGGATGACATCCAGATACGCCATCGCCGGCTTGACCATGACGATATCGGCCCCTTCTGCGATATCGAGATCCACTTCTCTCAGCGCCTCGCGCACATTGGCGGGGTCCATTTGATAGGCGCGTCGGTCCCCGAACTGGGGAGTGGAGCCTGCTGCTTCACGGAACGGGCCATAGAAGCCAGAGGCGAACTTGGCGGAGTAGGCCATGATGGGGGTTTGATTAAATTCGTGCTCGTCAAGCATCTGGCGAATAGCGCCGACGCGCCCATCCATCATATCCGAAGGGGCGACTATGTCCGCGCCCGCCTCCGCGTGGGAGAGCGCCATGCGCGATAGCAGCTCCAGCGACTCGTCGTTCTGGACGCTGCCGTTGTGAATGACGCCGCAGTGCCCGTGACTGGTATACTCACATAGACACACATCGGTAATGGTCAGGAGCTCCGGCACTTCCGATTTAATCACACGGATTGCTTGCTGGATAATGCCCTTGTCGTTGTACGCCTCTGAACCCACTTCATCTTTCTCGCCAGGGATGCCGAAGAGGAGCACGGCGGGAATGCCCAGGCTGGCGATACGTTCGACCTCGCGTCCCAGATGTTCCAGGGGCCACTGCATAATGCCAGGCATGGAAGAGATTTCATGCGGCTCATTGATGCCTTCGGCGATAAAAAGCGGATAGATCAGTTGATCGACGTTAAGATGCGTCTCGCGTACAAGGCCGCGTACCTTATCATTCTGGCGTGTGCGCCGCAGGCGCACGGTGGGAAAATTATTCATCAACAAACCTCCTGCGAGGGCAATCCCTTGCGGTTGCCTGAGAACACACTAATGCACATGAACAAATTCTACCGGTAATACTGTGCTGTGGCGACGCGATTTATCCCGTCCGCTTTAGCGCCGTACTGGGGCGGTAAAGCGGACACCATCAATGCCGTCGCCACGGAGGCTTCCCAACTTCATTTGTTAAAGTCTACCTTACACCTGGTCACTACGAATTACGGAGCGCGAATTCAATGGCATTGACTGTTTCTTCAAGCATCTCATCCTCAAGGGCGAGCGAGATAAAACAGGTCTCGAACTGGGATGGGGGGAAATAGACGCCACGAGCCAGCAACTTCCAGAAGAAGCGAGCAAAGCGGGCCGTATCTGAGCGTTTGGCGCTGGCGTAGTCGGTGACGGGCTCTGCGGCGAAATAGAGGCAGAACATCGCTCCGATGCGCACCAGTTGCGCTTCTGTGTGTGTGTCGCTGATAGCCCTGGCGATGCCTTCGCACAGGAGCTGGTTCTTGCGCTCAAGCTGCTCGTGCAGGCCTGGCTTGCGCAGCTCGGTGAGGGTTGCGATACCGGCGGCCATTGCCAGGGGATTGCCCGAAAGCGTGCCAGCCTGGTACATTGGGCCAAGCGGAGCAACCTGCTGCATAATCTCGCGACGTCCGCCGTAAGCGCCAACGGGCAGGCCGCCGCCGATGATCTTGCCAAAGCAGGTCAGGTCGGGCGTGATACCGGCGCGTCCCTGCATACAGCTCAGGCCAACGCGGAAGCCGGTCAGGACCTCGTCAAAGATTAGGAGAGCGCCGAAGCGTTGGGTGAGTTCGCGCAGTTGCTCAAGGAAGCCGGGCAGGGGCAGCACTAATCCCATATTGGCGGCTACCGGTTCGACGATGACGGCGGCGATCTCGCTCGGGTAGGTGCGGAACAGTTGCTCGACGGCGGCGCTATCATTATAGGCCGCAGTGAGCGTATTTGCTGTCGCCTCCGCCGGCACTCCTGGGCTATCGGGCAAGCCCATCGTCGCCACGCCGGAACCGGCCTGGACCAGCAACATATCGGCGTGCCCATGATAGCAGCCGCTGAACTTGATGATCTTGCTGCGTCCGGTATACGCGCGCGCTAAGCGCAGGGCGCTCATCGTCGCTTCTGTGCCGGAATTGACGAAGCGTATCATCTCGACTGATGGGACGCAGTCAATGACCAGCTTCGCCAGTTCACTCTCCGCCCGGGTGGGCGCGCCGAAGCTGAAGCCGCGTTTGCTCGCCTCGACCACGGCTTCAACCACGGCGGGATGAGTGTGGCCCAGGATCATCGGTCCCCACGATTGGACGTAATCGAGGTAGCGATTGCCGTCGACATCGTAGAGATAGGGGCCATGAGCATGGTCGATGAAGACGGGATCACCTCCTACGGCTCGAAACGCGCGCACGGGGCTATTGACACCTCCAGGCATGAGGGTCTGCGCCTCTTGAAACAGGGCATGCGAGCGGGACAATGTCAGGTCGCTACGCGTATCGATGTGCTGGCTCATCTCTTCACCTCGAATTCCTGGTAGGGGCAATCCCTTGCGGTTGCCCTGGGCAGGTGCTATGCACCAATTGCTTCTAGAATGTCGCCGATGGATTGGGCGACGCAGGTGAACATGGGCGTATCGCGTAAGGTGTAACTGCTGGCCTCCGTTTCGCGCAGTTCCTGAACGAGGTCCAGGAAGTCGGAGATATTGTCGGTCTCGAAGGCGACGACGAACTCCTGGTCATCCAGGCCGAAGGAATAGGTCGTATTGAGCGAGACGGTGGGATATTTGAGGCCCACGCGGATATGCTCGTTCATCATGCGCTTGCGATCCTCAATGGGTAGCGAGTACCAGGGGCGCGTTTTGACAAAGGGATAGACGAAAAGGTATTTCCGGTCATCAGGCACGATCACCAGGCGGGGATCATGCATGCCGCGCGCGTTCTTGCCAACGTAGATAGATCGCTTGGTCATGGAGAGGAAGCTATGAGCTTCGCGCAGGTAAGGACCCATAGGACTACGGCGAATCTGGCTATTTAATGAGCGCAGATCGTCCATATCATAGGTTGCCTGCCAGATCATGAAATCGCAGTCCGAGCGTATGCCGTAGAGACCAAAGGTACGGATCAATGCTTGTTCACCATATTTTTCGACAATGGTGGTCAGCTCCTGCCGGCCCTGTTCGCGCCTATGGGCCGGAAGTAACTGCCATTGGGGATCGAGTTTATAAAACGTAAAGCGCACCAACTGACGGGCTTGTTTGGGCAACCGCGAGGGGTTGCCCCTACCTTCTGTTTCGAGTACCAATGCGTCAGATTGGGTCATTACGGTTTGTTCTGCCATGATGTTTCCTCGTGTTGAATGATCGCTTTCACCAGACCGTGGATGGTAAACGATTTGGCTTCAATATCGACGTGAAGGCCAAGTTCACGCGCGGTCTGTGAAGTAATTGGGCCAATGCTGGCAAGTTGGGTATGCTGCGTGACAAGGTCCATCAGAGGCCCCGCTCCACCCTGCTCACAACTTTTCAGCCATGCAATAAAATTTTTGACAGTTGAAGAACTGGTAAAAGTTAGAATATCAATCTGACGTTGTTGCAGCAGGCGCAACACTTCGCGCCCCTTCTCATCGTCAGTGGTGGCAGGCACGGTATAGTAGCCTGCTACCTCGTCTACTTGCGCTCCGGCGCGCTGCAACTCGGTGACGAGCACCTTGCGCGCTTCGGCGGCACGCGCTAAGAGAATACGTTGCCCCGACATAGACAGGCCACGGTTCAGCGTGTCTTTAATCAGGGCCGCGGCTACGCTTTCAGCGATATACTCCTCGGGTACGAGATCGGCGGTAATGCCATGATGCGCCAGGGCCGTCGCGGTCGCCGGGCCAATCGCGGCAACGCGAATGCCGATCATTGTCTGAGGATCATAGCCAAGAGAGCGCAAACGGTCAATACAAATGTTCACGCCATTGGCGCTGGTGAAGACCAGCCAATCATATCCTGTGCCATCGGTGGCGTAGAGCCGCCGCAAGGCAGCATCCAACTGCTCCCAATCTTGCGGCGGAATAATGCGAATGGTCGGAAATTCCACCGGGATAGCGCCAAGCTCACGCAGCCGCTGGCATAAAACAGCAGCCTGGCGCGGCGTTCTTGTTACCAGAATACGCTTCCCTTGTAATGGTTGTGCGGCAATCTGTTTTTCGACCATGTTAACGCTCCTGCAACCTGATAGCATTCACAGCTTGGATAATCTCTGATGCCCCCTGATCAAGCGCCTGTTCAGCCAGATCCACGCCGAGCTGTTCGGCGCATGCAAGCGTGCAGCCAGGGGTCCAGGCCCTACTCTGGCGAACGCGAATACGACGCTGCCCATCAAGGCTGATCACCAGCCCGGTCACGGTGAGCGTCCCATCAACAAGTTCGCCGTAAGCGGCAACGGGCAGATAGCAGCCAGCCCCCAGGTGACGCATAAACATGCGTTCCGCGCTCGTTGCTGCCTGGACAACGGGATCGGCGAGAGGAGCCAGCAGCGTTTTCCATTCTGGCTCGTCGCGTATCTCCAATCCTAACGCGCCCTGTCCAGGGGCAGGCAACAGTGCCTCTATTGGACAGTATATCAAGCGAGCCGCGAGGCGCTGCTGCAATGCCATGCGATGCAGGCCGGCGGAAGCCAGGAGAATGGCATCGTAGTCGCCGTTTTCCAGCTTACGCAGGCGTGTATCAATATTGCCTCTTAACGGTAAAATTTGCGCATCGGGATAGAGCGCCAGCACCTGTGCCGTCCGCCGCAGGCTACATGTACCAATACGTAGCGGCGTTGCAGATTGGTAACCATTGTACATTACCGTCTTGCTATCCAGACGGCCAGCGCTCCCACGATGCAGTGGGGAGCTGCCACAGTTTGTAGCTTCCCGCCTCATCGTGGGGGCACTCAGACCGCCTGCAAGGAATTGTATGCCCTGTGCCGAAATCTGGAACGGGACATGCGAGACGAACACATCTCGTACATCTTCACGCGGGCCAGGAACAACGACCCGCAGGCCATCCGGCTGAGCGGTGGGCAAATCTTTCAAACTATGGATCGCCAGATCGATGCGGCGCTCGCGGAGGGCCTGCTCGATCTCCGTGACAAAAATGCCATCGCCGCCTATGCGCGCGAGCGGTAAAGTGCTGACGCGGTCTCCGGTCGTATGAATCTGCTCAATGGCAATCTCAAGATTGGGCCACTGCTGGCGCAGTCGCTCGATCACCCAGTTCGTTTGTATCATTGCGAGTTTGCTGGCTCGCGTCCCTATTACTATTCGTTTCATTCGCATTTTCCAGACCAAATAAATAGCGCATGGCTTCGGCGTAGACATGCCCCTGGCCGGCGGCGGCAGCATCTTTCAAGCGCAGGGTAGGGGTATGCAACAATTTGTTGACGAGCCGTGTCGTTAATTCCTGTACAGCGGCCAGTTCGCGCGTAGAGAGAGATGGAGAGATCTGGCGCAGCGTGCGCTCAAGCTCTTGCTGGCGCAGCAGATCGACATACTGGCGCAGATCGCTGATCGTGCCAACGACGCTGAGCGATGCCAGCCAGCGCTCAAATGCTTCTGCTTCCTCGTTGATGATCATGCGCACGCGCTCGGCTTCTTGTAAACGCAAAAGGATACCACGCTCAACTTCGGATTGTAGATCATCGACGTTATAAAGATGAACGCCCGGCATTGCGCCAACGATGGGATCGACATCGCGGGGAAGGGCAATATCGATAAGTAGTAACGAACGGCGCGCGCGCCGTTCGAGCACCGTTTGCATGATTTCGGGAGTAATGATCGCGTGTGGGGCTGTAGTGGAGCTAATGACGACATCGGCCTCCACCAGGGAATCAGGAAGTTCGATGAAGGAGCGATGGGTCGCGTTAAGAGCCTGCGCCAGGTCAACGGCGTGCGCCAGGGTGCGATTGATAATCACCAATTGTCGTGCCCCATGATCGCACAAATTACGCGCGGCCAGTTCGCTCATCTTGCCGGAGCCGATCAAAAGCACGCGGGTATCCTGGATCGCTGGAAATAAACGCCGCGCCAACTGTACCGCGACATGGCTGACCGAGGTGGCACTGCGGCTGATCCCGGTCTCGCTGCGAGCGCGCTTGCCGGCGACGACCGCGGCCCGAAATAGAGCGGAAAGAATGGGACCGGCTTGACCGCTGCCCTGAGCGGCCTCCAGGGCATCAACGACCTGACCCTGAATCTGGGGCTCCCCGGGGACAAGTGAGTGCAATCCACTGGCGACGCCAAAGAGATGCATTACAGCTTGTTGATCTACAAAACTAAAACAATGGGGTTCCAGCTCATCAAACGCTACCTCTCGTGTCTCGCTCAATACACGCAGCAGCTCTGAGCATCCTTGACTTTCCTCTGGGCAAACAGCGTACAGCTCCACACGATTGCATGTGGAGAGCACCACGCACTCCTGCGCGATTTCGCGGGCGGCCTGAAGTAATTGAGGGATCTGGCGAGATGTACAGGCGAGACGTTCACGCAGCGCGATGGGGGCGGTGGTGTGATCGACTCCAACAACCTTGATGTGCATGCAAACCTCATAAATCTCAAAAAATTTTGGCACTCTATAGAGATTTTATCGTTTTTTCGCCATTAGTCAAGCCCTACATCCAGGAAATCTTATCAGGGCAGTACCTTATTTTCTCTCAGGTATTTTCCCTGGACGAATTTACCCATTCCTTAACAGCCATGCATCCTTACAACACATAGGATGACACAGAGGAGAATGAGCAGACCTCCTGTGGTATGCGCTCGGGCTGATGGCCTCTTTCCACCATCCTATGTCTTTTTCTATCTTTCCTCGTCTTGGCACTCCTACTTTTTCTAACGAATAGCAACGCATTTTTTCCCTTTTATCACCACAACATTTTCCCCTTTTATCACTACAGGAATAAATAATGATAAATCGGTAGAAGGAGACATTGTACGAATGGGAACAATGAGCTACAATGCACTATGAGGAAATGGCTTGCAGGACTGATCTGAGCCAGGCAGGCGTGATTTTGCTGCGAGCGGGTGCAGGTTTTCATTGTAACAGGTGTAGCAGGAGTAAGTCTCTATGTTTGATCCGCGTCTTGTGATTCTATTCGGTCTTATTTTTATTGGCCTGGGCATCTTCAATCTCGTGATGGGACGGCGGCGCATCCTGCGAGCGCGGGCGCAGGGAGAATCACCCGTCTGGTATAAGCAGATCGCGATCCTGACCGGCATTGAGTATTTGCTGCTTTCAGTCGCTTTTTTCCTCAGCATCAGCCTCTCCTATGGCTGGCTTCCCTCAAATTTCAATGCGCTGGTGATCCCGGCCTACCTGGTAATTCTGCTTGCCTCTGGCGCCCTGGCGGCCTATGTGGTCTATCAGGGCATTGCCACGTCACGCAAGGCGCGCAGAAGCCGGGAGGCGCAAACGACCAGGGAAACAGGCTCTGTGACGATAGAGAAATCTCCTATGACCGCAGAACAGCAGGCGGAGCAGCTACGCAAGCGGCGCGAGCGGCGGCAAAAGGCGGCGGCAGCTCGCCGGCGCAGAGCTGGCAAAGCATAGGCAAACACCTTACATCCCTTCGAGAGTAAGCTGTAATGCATTCACACCGGACAGCGCATCGTAATGAGCCTGGAGGCGCATGATACGACACGCCGCGCTCTGTCCGCTTCCCTGTGGGGCCGCGCTATCGATCAGGGTGATGCCATCCAGCGCCTGCAATGCCGGGTTGAGCGGCACAGTAACGGTATGGATCACCTGGGTACGCACCTCCTGAGCCAGCAGGAAAGCGGCTTTCTGACTGCATTGGGCCGTTGTGGTCAGTTTCGGATCAACATGATGCAGGAGGCGCTCCAATCCGACTAAATGCATATGGGCGTCGTCATAGGCTTCCGCGGTAGTCAAAGCGGCGGGCGCGCTGCCAGAAGGCGGCTTGCCACTGACGATAATATGATTGGCTCGCTGCTCATTGCTGCCGAAGCTCACTGTTTCAATCTCTGGCTGATAAGTCCAGACCGAAGGATCGCTGCTGGACAGCTCGCGAAATTGCAGTTCCTCGTTTTGATCGAGGAAGTAGAGCAGGCCATAGGTAGCGCAGAGCTCATCAAGCGCGTGGCGGTACGATTGCCCTGCCTGTAACACGAAGGTCGCGACCACCTGGCTCATCTGTGACGTTCCAGGCAAAGCGATGGCAAACAGGCCGGCGCGGGCGCAGACCTCTGTTACGAGGTAAGCCAGTGTCTGATTGGTGTAGGCATTCTGATAACGCACCGTCAGATCCAGCGTGCGCGAGAGGTCCTGCCCGATCAATAAGAGCTGGTTCTCCTCTGGCGAACGCACAAAATGTAGCTGCGTAATGTGATAAACCCCTACCCGCACCACATCATTCACCGTTGGTGGGGCACCTGTTTTGTATCCTTCGCTCAGCACCATCGAAGCGTTTAAGCCAATCGGCTGATAGCTTCCCGCTGAAGTTACAAGGGCGTTATAGGCTCCCTGCGCATTATCGAGTAGCACTTCCAGGCGAGCAGGCTTCCCCGGCTCCTCGCTGCGGCGATACGATAAGATCGAGGCGGACGCGTCGAGAAATTGAGTCGGGCTGGTGTTGCGAAAGGCGGGGGCGCTATTGACAGTGGCGAGCGAGGCCAGGTAATAGCGTGGGCCAGCATTGCCTGTATTTGGCGTGACCAGCTTGAAGGCGACAGCGCCCAGGCTGCAACTGATGTCGTGCGCAATCAGCCCATTCGACCAGTGAACGAGGTCAGCCGATTGTCTGAGGCGAGGATAGCTATAGACGGAACCGGTCAGCAAGCCGGAGTCCAGTTCGATGCAGGTCAGCGTATAGAGGCCATCGGCAAACGAGAGGCGCGGTGCAACGCGACCGATGGCGGTGCCGGTCGCCGGCGCAATAAGCGTGCCGCTGCTCCATAGCGAGCCAGATGGATTGAATGTACAGGAGGCAAGGCTATAGCCATCTGAATAAACCAGGCTGTAAACCGTGCCGGTCCAGGCAACGGCCAGACCGGCGCCATAGGGAATGGCCGGCAGCGTCCAGGCGTTGAGCGCCGACCAGCTTCCGGCTGCATAAAATGAGCAGCCTATCGCCTCGCCGCTACTGACATCGTAGAGGAAAAACACGTCGTTATTGCCGGCGCTGCCTATCCCCTTCAACAGCGCGCCTCCGGGCGGCGAGAGCACGCTAACGGGTCCGGTCCATGTCACTCCATTGTTGGTGGAGGTCCAGACCCAGAGATTGTTGCCGCCGGTGCCGCGTTGAGCAAAGGCGAAGAGAGTGCCACCGGAATTGGCGACCGCGCATCCACCATCCTGGAAGATTAATCCTGCTGATCCTGATAATGTCGTCCAGGTTGCCCATTGCGTGGCCTGAGAGGGATCGGTGATACGCTGAAACTGAAAATTGGAGACGAAGGAGCCGCCACGCGTGACCTGGACGCGAATAATGCTATTATCGCTGGCGATGCAGGCGTCATTCCAGGCATCAGCCGTCCCGGGCGACTGATAGAGGCTATAATGGATCACATGATCTTCAATGGTCAGGGAGAGAGCCGGGCGGCGTGTAACATTGTTCAGCGCATTTACCAGAGCGGAATCGAGTGAGCGAACCATCAGCGGAAGCCTTTCGCGGAGAGGAAATTCAACAAGAGGAGCGACGTTAGAGGTAAGCAATACTGCTTGCTTGGTAATAATTATAGCAGAGAAAAGGGAAAAACGCAAGTAGGGACCCGATTGATCGCGTCCAATTTATTGCTGCAACCACCAGGGCGAGCGCAAAGCATTGCCCCTACCGTTCATCGCCCAATGGTAAAGAGCCATTATCCCTATGATGCGCATGAACAATTTATGCTGGTCATGCCCTCCTGTGGCAACGAGATTGATCGCGTCCAGTTTACTGCCACCCTTTGGAGAGGATGAGCGGGGCGCTAAAGCGGACGGCATGAATCCCGTCGGCCACGGAGGGTATGACCAGCTTCATTCAAGGGTTTCTACGATGTTTGCGTTGAACCCGATGCTTCCTTTGCGCTTTGCGGACGACCGCCGGCCTGTTGCCATGCAGCCTGAACGCATTGTTTTAATAGCACCACATTGGTGAGCGGGCCGACGCCGCCAGGGGTTGGCGTGAGCGCGCCAGCTATCTCGCGTACCGCTGCAAAATCGACATCGCCGACGATGCCGCCCTCTGGCAAAGGATTGATGCCCACATCAATGACTATCGCACCGGGGCGCACCATCTCCGCCATCACCATTTTGGGGCGACCGACTGCCGCGATCAGAATATCGGCCTCGCGCGTGAAGGTTGCCAGGTCGGCGGTGCGCGAATGGCAGACCGTCACGGTGGCATTTTTCTGCAACAGCATCATGGAGAGCGGCTTGCCAACGACGTTGCTGCGCCCCAGGACGATGGCCCGTTTGCCCGCAAGAGATGTATTGGTGCGCTCAAGGATTTCCATCACAGCCGCAGCGGTCGAGGGTAAGAAGCTGGGCAGGCCAAGAAAGAGATTGCCGGCGCTTAACGAGCTGATGCCATCGACATCTTTCTCTGGCGCAATGGTTTCGATCACCATCTTTTGCGAAAGATGCGCGGGCAGCGGCATCTGGACGATGATCCCTTGAGTGGCATTGTCATGATTTAAATGGAGCAGGGTCGAGCGCAACTCGTCGGGCGAG
Organism: Ktedonosporobacter sp.; assembly: GCA_035293765.1. Lineage (GTDB taxonomy): Bacteria > Chloroflexota > Ktedonobacteria > Ktedonobacterales > Ktedonobacteraceae > DASRHT01. The sequence goes on along the minus strand of DATGMF010000055.1, from coordinate 106,624 downwards.
ATGACGGCGGGCAGTTGCTCCAGGCGTGCATGCACACCGATATCGTCAGCAATGCGCAGGATAGCTTTGCTATAAACGCCGGACGCGGCATCGCCGCCGACGCGGACAATCACCAGACCAGGAGGCTGACCGCGCTCCTGCATATAGCGCCGGACATCCTCGCGCAACTCCGCCCGAATCTCCGCGCCCATCGCTCGTCCATCCAGAATAGTCGCTGTCACGCTCGCTCTCCTACCTTACTAATCACCTGCTGGCTGCCTGCTGCAATAGTATTCAGCGCCCCATTCAGGCGGTCGCTCAACACGCTCACCAGTTCCAGATTTTTCATTGAACGCAAATTCACGCGCACCATCCAGGAGGCGCCTGAACCTGCGCTTGAGGCCAACGCCGCCCCGGCAGCAATATCGCTGAGCACGTTGACATTGCCGATTTCCGCGATCCGCAGGCAATGTTGCACCAGCGCGGCTGCGCACTCCACCATTTCAAGCGGCACCAGTGCGGCCTCGTGCAATTGTTCCTGGATCGCCTTTGTGCGCGTGGCCTTCTCTTCCTCGCTACCGCGTGGCATTTTGAAACAGGCGGAAAGCCGCCCGTACGCGTCTATATCTTCCTGCATAAGCTGCTGGAAACGCGTCCGCAGCTTTTCAGTTGCTTGCAAAATCGTTTCGATCTCCTGATGAACGGGCTCATAATCGGCCCTGTTCAGGGTGAGCCGCGCCACCATACAGGCCAGCGCCGCCCCCATCGCCCCGCTGAGGGCAGCCGCTGAGCCACCGCCCGGGGTTGATTTTGACGATGCCAGATCATCAAGATATGCTTGTAATGGTTTATTCAGGTACACAGTATCTTTCCTGCTGAAAAATTTTCTCACTACTAGTAATATACCTCGCAGATATGCAAGGGGTATTACTAGCATTCTAGCACCCACCGAGATCGTCGTCGAGTGCAACGGGGAAATATCAGGGCTATTTAATTTTCGGAAAAAGCGGGGTTGTTAGGGGCGGTAGCCCCTCACCGGAGCGCGAGGTGCCCTCGCCCCCTCTTCCATCCCCCCGCCGAAGGCGGGAAAAAAAGGAAAATTAAATGGCCCTGGGGAAATATCGCTGCTGGCACCGGTTGAATGAAAAGTTATACACACTTTTACCGCTTTGTCCACATTTTCAGGACTTTTATCCACAAGAGGAGCGGTGCGGATATTGAGGGGGATGGGGCGAGAGGGAGGCGAATCGTCATGATTTAAGAATCCCCTCAAAGATGCTAGAACCTCATCATGGGATGGCGAAATTACCTGCATAGCAGTATAATGCGTTATTATAATTTGTCTATTTCGGTGGTTGGCGGGGGGTGGGATAAAGACGCTCTAGTTGGGATAATTTGAAATAAATAAGTTAAGAGGTGTGGTAGTGAATGCGAAAGATGTTGAACGGTATCTTACGCTGATTGGTAGGGAGCTAGAGGACGTAGGTGGACGAGAGCCTATTCACTTATTGATGATAGGAGGTAGTTATATGCTTACGCAAATAAAGAATAGGACCGCGACTGGAGATATTGATACAGTATGGGTGTATCCAGAGTTCCATGCGGCATCAGAAACCTACTGGCTTTTTGAAGCGGCTGTTCAGGCTGTAGGAGACCGTGAGAGGTTAGGGACGGATTGGTTGAATGTGACAGGGAGCGATTTTGTGCGTGAAGCTGGACCACAACCAAAGATGAAGCTTTGGAAAAAATTTGGGTTGGTACACGTCTATCTTCCTCCAAAGGACTTCATTCTGGCTCATAAGTTTGCAGCAAGTCGCAGGAAAGATATGGATGACATTGAAGCACTCTGCATGCAGCTTGGCATTAATAGTCGTGCAAAAGCCCAAAGAGTTGTTGATAAGTATATTAATCGGGAGATTCAGCAAATTAGTCGTCTTGCTGAAAAATTAGATCGCTATTTTGGAGAGTAATCAGAGAAGGTGAATTTGACAACTTCATTTCCTATCGTCTGCCCGGCGCTTTTGGTATAATAGGGGTTGAGACGAGCTAGATAAAGGGAAGGTGCTCTGTGAAAAAGGACCAGCTACAAACGATGCGTACCACATTCCAGCAAATTTGCGCAGGCGAGCGAGAATGGACGGCATTGGGAAACTTTATGAACTACTGGTATTCCTACGCCAAAGATCGCCGAGAAGAACTGGTAGCTGAGCCTCTTTTACCTTATGATGAGCACTCTCTTTATCAGCATCGCTGGGCAGTATTTTGTGCTGCGGCAGTCGAGTGGTTTTGTAAGACCTATCACATACCATGTCCAGAATGGGTGTACGAGCCGAGATATATGTTATCCGATCCCTGGTTTTTTGATCTACATGAACCCGCAAAGTCCTGGCTTCTCCAAACAACACCCCAAGAGTTTCAACGCCGCAACATTTTTTGTGGGGACGATTGTTTCGCCAATAAATGGGAATGGGCTGAACAGTATCGGCAATATCGTCAGCACGCCTCTTTATGATTAGCTGCCCAATAGTAAGTAAAGGTTGATGATATATGCGGCATATAGTTGTTGCCAGGGTTTCTTATAAAGAAGGACTTTTTAATAGATAATCCTCATCTGACGAGGAAAGCCAGAGTTTTACGACCTTTCCATGTAAAAGTTCAGTTAGATCATGAAGAGTTTGTGGCTACCAGCGATATATCGGACACTTATGAAATACGGGAGACGAAGGGGTTAGCTGTGCGTAATTATCTATATTCTCTTGTTGACGAGCTTATATGGTTTCAGGAAAACCAGGAGAGTTTATCGGGACCAATACTAGAAAATTTTAATAAGCTGCAATTATATTTAGAGTTGGTATAAATCACTTTCATGGGTAAATCCGTCAAAAACTTAGGATATGTTCGAAGGGTAGTCCTGGATTTCAAATACGGGATTAGAAACATTTTGTTTTTGGTGGTTCTCTGATGTCCCTCATTGCCCTTCACAAGCCGATTTGCCTACCTTGTGTGCCGGTTAAAATCCTCTAAAGTTTGCCGGTGTTGTTGTACTGATTGATATTTCTGTCCTCGGACCCTGTAGGTGTGTATTGCTGGACGACTACATTTCAAGCCCGAGCGGATCGGCTCTTTTGTTTGTCACTCATAGCTAGCTGAGAGCATTATTTACTTTTCGTTTTGAATATGCCTATAAGCCTCCATTTAGCCTCTTTTATATCATATTCATACTCGAACAAAAACCCAGAACTAACTACCGAGGTAAACTCATTTCCATTTTTAATATAGGTAAGTTTAGCTTGTTTCATCTGATCAGTTTCAGTTCTTTGTTTTTCGTATGCGTCCGCGACTATTTGTGAGTTTGCGTTTATTACTTCAGAAGCTGATCTATAGTCTTCAACAGTAGAATACTCTCTTATGACTATTTGATCAGTGAAGGTGGTTATTATAAGCCGAAGCGGTTTTTCTTCTGGGGTACGCTTTTTGCTTATCTTGTTTTTTATATGATTATATATATCCTCTCCGATTTTACTCAATATGCTCGTTACGACAGTGGTGCCGGTGAAGACCATGACTATCTCTAGTGTAGGAAGAAGTGGAGAAGCGCCTCCTAATATGCGTTTGGACTGAACTTGGATTAGTGGAGAAAGAGCCTGCTCCAGGTCGTTCCCCAATTGGTTTCCAAATTGTTCGCAGCTATCGTAGTAAAAAATAATTTGTGCTCGTTTTGTTTCTGGCATACATTCCCCTATGTTTCTGGCGTTTAATTCCAGCTTAATTCGGGGTATTATAATATTTGCCATTGAAATTTACAAGGGCTTATTTTTACATGGCTTGGCTTGCCATTTAGCATAACGTATCTTCTGTAGTATGGTGGGGTGGAAAGTGTGTATATGATTGGATTAGAGGTAGCTTGCGATTGTATACTTATTTTCTTAGCAGACGTAGGAAGTTTGCTACGACCTTATCAGGTTGTTGATAACACTCATGGGCATCATAATGTTGTACAGTTTGGATGCCATGAGCAAGGAAATCTCTGTCTCTTTTATGGTCTTCAGTAGTGCGTGAAGGGGGATGGAAAGGTTCGCCATCGACTTCAAGAATACCCCACTTACCATTATCACAAATTATGAAGTCAGCCTCTCTGGTTCCTCTTCCGTCTTCCGTATTGAGTCGTGCTAAACAATTTGGCAGAAACATGACCTTTGCCCTTTCCAAAGCTTCAGCAACCCTTTTCTCGGTCTCTGAGCGAAATCGTAAGTTTCTCCATATTATGGTTGTTCTATTCTTGATTTCTACACATTGGTTATGCGCTTCTTTCCCCTGGATAATTTCAAGCATCTGTTCTTTCCAGTTAGGCTCAATATCGACGAGATTTGCTAGAGGAACAATTTCATTCACATAATCTTTAGCTGGTAGTACAGCATCAAAGGCGTTAATGATCTGTTTTGTTATTTGATGTTCTTTTTCCTCAATAATCTGATGGACATATCTAGGACCCCTGAGGTAAAGGATATAAGCGTCGCCGTTCCAATTTTGGTGTTGTAATGAAAGTTCTGCAGTGCAGGAGAGTAGTGCAAGTGCAGCCTCATTCTCTTTTTCGCTTATTAGGAAATTGACAGCACTTGCGTGCATATGTTCGTCGAAAGATATTTGGTTTTGCTCCATATCCTACCTTACCCTGATCCACAGTTCACTAAAGTTGAGAAATTGGATTCATTTTAGTCTAAAGTGCGCCTTTTGTCAATAAAAACTTTTGCTTCTTTTTAAAGTGTTAGTGGGAAGTTAAAAGAAGTGACTCCGCTTTACAGGCGAGTTTGTCATTGTTCGTGGACGGTTCGAGCAAGGTACCTCGGGTTTGGGTTATAGAGGATGGTTGTATGTAGGCTAATGATATGACTAACCATTAGCGTTAAACAGTTCCCTTTCAGGTCAGGGGATTTATGAGTCTCCTGACCTGGAACTGTTTTCGCGGGTCAGAAGACTTTACGAAAAACGACAAAAAGGTCTTCTGATCTGTCTTTTTCAAATGGGCTATTCGCAGCGCAGCTTGTCGCAGTGCTCTACGTTTTTCCATATTTATTTCCTCACAATCTCGCCATAGTCTCGCCAAATCTCGCCACACATGTTACAATTGCGCTGTTTAGGGAAGAATAGGCTTGTGAAGAGGTTGATATGTCAAGAATGAATTTAAGTGAAACAGAGCTGCGAAATATTATTATGAGTGGCGAAACAACAACGATTGAACTGAAGGTTGCTCCTCCTAGACCTGCTGAACTGGCAGAACGATTATGCGGGATGGCAAATAGCCTGGGAGGTCTGGTCATTATAGGAGTTGAGGATGCATCTCTCAATATTGTAGGCGTACAAGATGCTCGTATGGCGGTAGATGTGGTATTACGTGCTACCCGACAAATTCAGCCCGTTTTGTTATTGGAACCCTCTGAACCCGAAATTTATAACCTGGATGGGCAGCAAGTAGTGGTGATTGGGGTTCCTGCAAGCCGGGGACCCATATATCAATCAAGTGGTGTGTGTTGGGTGCGTCGTAGCACTCATACCGTGCCTCTCAGTGTCTCCGAGATGGTTGAGATAGCGAATGATCGTGGTCTTATTCGTTGGGAATTGCAACTTGCGCGTAAAGCTACGATGGCAGATATGGACCTGGACAAGGTCAACGCTTTTTTGAGTTTGCGCCCTCATAGAAGTCGCCATAAAGGTAGATTTGATGATATAGAGAGCGTGCTTCTCGGAATGGATTGTGCAAGAGTAACAAATGACGGCGAGATACGGCCCACAAATGCAGGCATACTATTTTTTGGCTATGAGCCTCAGCAACACATTCCACAAAGTGAAATCGTATGTATTCTCTATCGTGATGAATTAGGTGTAGGGGGATACATTGACCGCAAGATTATTACAGGAACAATACAAGAACTGATAGATGAGACAGAAGCGTTTCTCAATAAGCATATTCCCGTTGGAGCAACAATTGAGGGATGGAAGCGTATTGATCAACCGGCATATCCGATTGAGGCACTACGTGAAGCTGTGGTAAACGCTGTTGTTCATCGTGATTATAGCCGAGATGGTGAGAGTATTCGAGTGTTTTATTATAAAGACCGTATCGAAGTGCATAGTCCAGGCTTATTGCTGCCAGGCATTACTGTTGAGCAAATGGCCCGTGGTGAGGTAATGTCGAAGCTGCGCAACTCTATAATTGCAAATTTACTAAGAGATGTCCCTGGCTATATAGAACGTATAGGAAGTGGTATCAAATTAATGCTGTATGAAATGAAACAGATGGGTCTCCCTGCTCCTCAATTCCGAGAAATGAATGAGTTCGTTGTCTCATTTCGTAAAGCTCCTACTCCCGCATCAAATGTACTTGAGCAGCGCAGTCTGTTTTTCTCTCAAGAGGAACAACAAGCAATCAATGCAGCAAAGAGAACCGAAGGTCTTTTAAATCAGGAACGTAGAATGATGATAGCAATGCGCTATGTTCAAGAGTATGGTTCTATAGTTAACCGAAAGTATCAGGAACTAACCGGCGCTTCAGAACATACAGCTCTGCGTGACTTGGAAGCTCTAGTAGACCAGGGTGCATTGAAAAGGGTGGGCAAAACGAGGGGAAGAGCCTATAAGCTACCCTAACTGATTATATCGAATGCTAGTTCCGTGAAGTGGCTTCTGAAGTGGTGGGGCGAGAGGGAGTCGAACCCTCACGGCCTCTCGGCCAGGGGATTTTAAGTCCCCAGTGTCTACCATTTCACCATCGCCCCCAGGTACGTGATGATAGTATCATGAGGACGGGGTTTCGTCAATCATTTTTGGGGCTTTTCCCCGACTTTCCTACGTTTGCGCCGGCTCAAGCAGTACTCCATTGCGCGATACAGAGGGTTCGGTACAGAGGTTGCGATTCCAGCAGCATGGCCTGCGCTCGCCGGCCTTGAGCTTGGAGCACGCGACCTCGATGCGTCGCTTGCGTGTTTCCGCTTGACCGGTTGAGCGTATCCAGCGAACCCATTCCCAACGCGCCATCGGCGTAATACGCTGCCACAGGCTGTACGCCTCCGGGGTGGCAGCGAGGGCGCTCTGCAAATCCGCAGGGACATCGGGTTCGAGCCATTCTTTCGTCGGCTCAATCTCCAGCGTTACAGTGTCCCCTTCGTCTACTCCGGCAGCTTCGCGCATAGCTTCGTCAACCCTGAACCAATGGCTCAACTTTCCATCCGGTTCGAGCGGAGTTTGAAAGTGAAAACCATTGAGAGTGCCCTCAACCATTGTCTGGCCTCGTGACGGCAGCTTAGCACTCGCGCTCTCAGGCAGCCTGAGAATGGTCCACGAGCCGATGTTAAACAGTTTGGTTTCAAAACGGATTGTTGACATATTTCCTTTTCTCCCGTTATTCGACAGGCTGGTATGATTTTGCGTCTCCAGGGCACAAAATCATACCGCCCTAATTACTCGTAACCTACACCAGTTCTCCTCGGAGCACGGTGACGGCCTGGCCTCCCAGGTAGACACGGTCGCCGTCCATACGCGTGCGCACAACGCCGCCTCTGGGGGAAGCTTGATAGCCGAATAGCTCGGCTCTGCCAAGCTTGCGACTCCAGTATGGGGCGAGGCAACAGTGCGCTGAGCCGGTTACCGGGTCCTCGGGAACGCCCACCTGGGGAGCGAAGAAACGGGAGACAAAATCGTATCCTCCGGTGTCGGCGCGACTGGTGACGATAACGCCGCGCGCCTGCACCTCCGCCAACAATGAGAAGTTGGGGCTAATACTGCGCACTATCGTCTCCGATTCGACCTCTACCAGATAATCGAACTCATTTTTTCCGACATAGCTTGCTGAGACGCCCAGCGACTCCAGCAAGCCAGCAGGTGCGGTGGCGGCCTGCTCCATCTTGATCGGGAAGTTCATTTCGATCCAATCGCCCAGCCGCTCGGCTGTGAGCAGCCCGCTACGGGTATGAAAGCGCGCCTGTTCGTTGGGCTGGAGATGGCCCGTTTCCCAGAGGACGTGGGCGCTGGCAAGAGTGGCGTGACCACAGAGGTCAACTTCAACGGCTGGTGTGAACCAGCGCAGGTTGAAGCCGTCCGGCTGGCGCGTGAGAAATGCCGTCTCGGAGAGATTCATTTCTTGCGCAACACGCTGCATCCAATGTTCGTCTTGCGGCTCACGCAAAATACACACGGCGGCAGGGTTGCCCGCGAATGGCCTGTTCGTAAATGCATCCACCTGGATAATGCTTAATCCCATAGAGCTTTCCCTTCTGAAATATCATCTGATGTTACCGCTAATTTTAGCATGAGGAGCCTGCTTCATCACGAGCCAATCAAGAGGGAAACAGCGGCAGTGTCGTCCGTTGTTTTGGGCCAATCTCGGGCTTTTCATCCGTCGTATAACCACTCGGTGGAAACAAGAACTCGCCCTGCGGATCATGCGCTTTATAGCGGTTCAGCGCCAGGTCACGGTGCTGCACGGCGTAACAGTAGACGCAGCCATGCGGGCAGGTATCATACTCACCGATGTCTTTTGAGGCATAGCAGGCGCACTCTTTGCGGCTGCCTACCTGTCTCTTTTTATCGGGGATCGCGCGTCGCCCGACGCGTTCCAGACGTTCCGCGTCGATGCAGCGCGCCTCCTCAATCACACCCGCAATCAGAAATTGCTTTTGCGAGCAGACCTTCATGCGCATGCCATACGCGGCGGCCATCTGCGCCAGTTCAGCGGCGAGCGCGCGACCCTGCGCCACAAAGGTTTCCGGCTCCACTTTATGCTCATCCCAGCTAAAACCGGACGTTTGGGCAGCCGCATCCATATTGCGCGCAGTCTTTTTATAAACTTGAGCAAAAGAGATGATGACCTCGTCGGTCGTACCTTGCAGCGCCTGCGCTAAAGTCTCGAAATTGCGTCGGTGCCAGTCAATGGGCGTTAGCGAGGAGAAAATAATGGGATCGTAGCGCCAGATGAGCCGTTCGGGGCCATACTCGTTCGCCACTTGCTTCATATGCTCAACTGTATGCTGATAATGAATCACCCGGTTCTCCAGTTCAACGGGATACGCGTTAATGGAGTGCTGGATGATGAAGGGATAGCCCCGCTGCTGCACTTCTGGCAGGTATTTGAGGAACGGACCAATGTTCTTGGTCCAGAAGACGAAGCCATCCACCTGTTCGGGCGAGAGATCGATGGTATAGATCTGCCGCCCATAGGGATTGACCATTTTGCAGTAGCCTGCGTGCAGGCGGTTGATAAACCACACCCCATAGAAGGCGGGAAGATCGGTTTTATAGCTGGCCGAGATAATCATAGTACGCCTTTAAATTACAGCATTGTCTGCCAGGTTAGACGATTTTCTTTTTGCAACTTCTGCTAATAAATCCTCTAACGATAAGTCTGATAGCGAGGAGAGCCGGAGATCGGCGTGATCGAGCAGCAACTGACCGGTAATAATGTTAGGGACAGCGACGCAGAAAATGCCAGCACGCTGCGCCGCCAGCACGCCATTGGGCGAATCTTCAAAGGCAATTGCCTGCTCGGGTGCCACACCCAGATCTTGCAAGGCCAAACTATATAGCTCAGGATGGGGCTTCTTGTGCGTAACGCTATCGCCGCAGCGCAAAGCGTCAAAGCAGTCGAGCAGGCCAAGCCGGGAGAGATGCTCGGTGACCCATCTTTTTGATGAGCTTGAGGCTACAGCGAGCTTTAAACCAAGACGGCGACCACCGGCAAGATACGCTTCCACCCCGGGAAGAGCGTCGCGGAGAGCAATAAGCTCCAGGTGGCGGCGGTTGCGTCTGTCTCTGAGCACTTCACGCTCGACCGGACGTTGCAATAGCGATTCCAGGTACGCGCAGGGATCGAAGAGATCCGCCGCGCCGCCAATACGCCTGGCCCATTGTTCCAGCGGAAGATCACACTGATATTCCTGATATATTTCTTGCCATGACTGATAAGCAGAGAGTTCCGTGTCCAGAATGAGGCCGTCGAAGTCAAAAATAAGCGCCTGTATCATCGTACTCCTAAAAAAATTTGAACAAAACAGGTAGAAGCATAACATGTGGGTGAAAGTACAGATTATTCTACCGCTCTATTATACAACATGTGCAAGAAATACTGCTCGCATTGGGCTTGCAGGCGAGCGCCGAAAGAGTAAACATCTGACTAGCCCGACTATGCTAACGGGATACTTGCCTATATCCTTCTCCGTCAGAATGTGCTACTATCATAGTGTGCCCCTCTCATGAGAGAGGTTGTTTTGTTTTCTCCTTAACCGCGAGATGGAAAGGAATCCGCATGAGTCGTATCTGTGTCTTCGCAGGCTCAAGCATGGGCGTACGTAAAGAATACGAAGAGGCAGCGCGCACTCTTGGTCACGAGCTGGCAACGCGTGGACTGGGACTGGTCTATGGAGGGGCAAGCATAGGATTGATGGGAGTGATTGCAAACGCTGTCCTGGCAGAGGGCGGCGAAGTTATTGGGGTACTGCCTCGTGGACTTTTCAAGCGAGAAGTCGGACATGAACGCTTGACACAGCTCCATATGGTTAACAGCATGCACGAGCGTAAAGCATTGATGGCCGATCTTGCTGATGGCTTTATCGCCCTACCAGGTGGCTACGGCACCTTTGACGAGCTCTTCGAAGCCATCACCTGGGCACAAATCGGGCTTCACAGCAAACCCATTGGATTACTCAATGTCATGAGCTATTTCGACCCGCTACTGGCCTTGATAGCTCATGTCACCACGGAAGGCTTTATCCCCTCAACTAGCAGCCGGCTAGTTTTACATAAAAAGACGCCTGGAGAACTGTTAGATGCCTTCGCAGCCTATATGCCTGCCACTCAACTCCCTCCGGCAGGGCCGCCGCTGGAAAGGTAACTCTCTCATATAACAAGATTGGTTCTTGTTAAGATAGAAGATACTTTTGGGCAGATGCCAAATTTGCCTTCAGGGTCCGTCACCGATCTTCTATCATATCCGTTAGAGTAAAATATACTATTACGTTGTTTTCTCATCCATGATAGCTGAAAAGGAGTTTTATATGCCAGGGGAAGTTATTCCACCAGCAGCGCAGAGCCCATACAACACGCCTATTCTTATTGTTGAGGATGATGCAGCTATCGCGAGTTTTCTGCAACAACTCATTGAGGAGGAAACTCCCTATCATACTGCAACTGTCGATAGCAGCCAGGTTGCGTTGGAGCGCATCCCGGAACTTCATCCTTGTCTGATATTACTGGATTATCGCCTTCCCGGGCTGAATGGATTGGAGCTATACGATAAGCTCCAGAAATCTGAGGAGACGCGGGACATCCCGACGATTATGATGAGCGCGACGCTACCAGTTCAGGAGCTTGAACAGCGGGGGATCTATCAACTGCGCAAGCCAATGGACATCGGCAACGTGCTGCGCATGATCACCCATGTGCTGGCGACTTACGAAGAGCGGCGGCTATTGGAGCAGTCCCAACACTCGTAAAGTTTTGAGCCTGTACTACCCCTCCCGTCAAATAATCTGTTACAATGGTAGTATGCATAATCGTTGCAGTCATCTGTACAACGAGATTAGGAGGTACATATCGTGGCAAATAAAGAACAAAGGAAGGTGCAGAAAGCGCCGCCTAAATCGAACAAACAAAAGAAAGAAGCTCAAAAAGAAAAGAAAGCCGCTAAGGCAGGTACAGATTCTTTCTCTCTCAAGAAAGAATAGCGGTCACTATACCACTTCGGCAGGCGCAGCATCCCTGTGTAGCTCCCATTCCCCCTTGCTATCCTCCGAAGTGGTATAGCTGTTATGACAACGCATCTTCCCCCTAACTTATATCACTTTTCGCGTTTTCGTACGTTATTCATAATAGAGGCGAACCTGCTGCACTGAAACAAGATCAACTATAACATACACCCTTGACACTCTTGTTACAATGCGGGTAGAAACACGTTTCAACGTCAGGGACCCCATGTTGAGGGATAGCAGCTTGTAACAGGCACCAGGCTTAAACCTGACCAGCCTCGATCAAAAACGGCGGGGGCACCTGCCTGTCAACGGAGACTGTGCCATCATCTCTGTAAGAGAAGAAATGGGGGGTGTGTATGCAGCCAATGTCGCATGATGCATATAAGCGCAATCAGTCGCGGGAGCAATGGACGGAGAAGGCCGCGGCCAGGCCCGATGTATACGAAGAGCCAGAAGACCAATGGGCCGTTTTGCGGCATGAGGTGGAGGGGAAAAATATGCAGCAGCGTGATGAGCATAGTCGATCAGAGCGGAGCCAGCGTTACACCGACGAAGATATCGTTTCTTCTCGATCTCCTTTCTCAACGCAATTTCAGGGTCCGCACGCCGTTGATATTGCCGTTGTGGGCGTCGGCGGGGGCGGCATGAACGCCGTTGGACGCATGATTCACGCTGGCGTGCGAGGAGTACGCTTTATCGCGCTCAACACCGACGCTCAGGTACTGGCGCTTTCGCAGGCACAGCAGCGCATTTGCCTGGGGCAGCACCAGACCAAAGGGCTGGGAGCCGGAGGCAACGCCGCGATAGGGTTGCGAGCCGCCACCGAGAGTGCAGCCGAGATCCGCGCCGCGCTGGGCGATGCCGACCTGGTGTTTATCGCCGCCGGCATGGGTGGAGGCACCGGCACGGGAGCTGCGCCGGTCGTGGCCTCGATTGCCAAAAAGCTCGGCGCGCTCACCATCGGTATTGTCACACTGCCATTCACCTTCGAGGGCACGCGGCGCAGGCGCATCGCCGAACAGGGGCTGGCGGAATTGCGCTCTGAGATTGACGCCCTGATCATCATTCCCAATGATCGCCTGTTGAGCACAGTGGACCGCGACCGCAACCTGTCGGAAGCGTTTAAGATCGCTGATGATGTGTTACGGCAGGGGGTACAGGGGATCGCGGAAGTCATCAACGTGCCAGGGATGGTCAATGTGGATTTTGCCGACGTGCGTAGCGTGTTGCGCGAGGCCGGCACAGCCTTGATGAGTATCGGTCAGGGGCGGGGACGCAATCGCGCCCAGCAGGCTGCCGAGGAAGCTATCGCGGGCGGATTTCTCAACGTCACGATCCGCGGCGCGAAGCGCGTGCTCTTCAATATCAGTGGCGGCGACGATATGACGCTTTTCGAAGTCAACGAGGTCGCTGAGCGCATCGGCGAATCCATTGATAGCTCGGCAGATATTACCTTCGGGGCCGTTATCGATCCGTCCTTACAAGACGCTATTCGTGTCACCCTGATCGCAGCAGGCATGGAAGACATGCCAACGGCAAGAATCCAGGCAATACGCATGGAGCAACCTGGGGCGCGCAACGTAATAGGGCAGGCGGGAGCGATAGGAGCGACGCCCAGAGGGCCGATTACACCGCAACCGCGCTCAATGGGGCAGCGTATACCGCCATCGCCGCCTCCCACGCGGATGCCCCCACCGGTACAGCAATCGGGGCAGCCGGCAAGGCAGCAGCGCAGTCTGAACGACCTGCGCGGCATTCGCAGCATGGGTCGCCGTCAGGAGATGCTCAGGCGGCAACAGGCGGACGCCGATGATGACGCCGTTGACATACCTCCGTTCCTGAAGCGATTCGACGAGTAAGAGCAGAGCGACATAAAGCGCCTCTAGCAGCGCGCTTCCCAGTGGCACGGACCTGGGAAGCGCGCTGCTAGAGGCACGCAATTATCGGATAGGAACGGAGCTACTCCTTGTCGCTATTCGTAGTGATAGTACGTCCACGCTCGCCACCCTTTTTTCCAATCCTGGAATAGAACTCTGAGCCTTGCTGACGCTTTGTGGACTCGCCGCCCTTCTTTCCAATCTCGGCATAAAATTGAGGCCCCCGCTTCTCCTTGACGGTGTCGCCCCCCTTTTTACCGATCTTTGAATAGAATTCCGGTCCGTACTTCTCACGTACAGCCTGACCGCCATGCTTCGCTTTTTGCGAGCCTGGCTCGGGTCCACGTTTATTGTTTGCCATAGAAAGTCCCGCCTCTCTTAAACTTCGTACTCCCACTTTCGCCCAACATACAACGCGGTGAGACATTCTCAATTCAGAACATCTCGCTGCTTCCCTACTGCGACTGATGTCCTCGCGTCTGCGCCACCCGATTGGCGATCAGCGCGGCGGTAATGCCAGCGCCGACACCATTATCGATATTGACCACCGAGAGACCCGGCGCACACGTTTGCAACATCGAAAGCAATGCGGCAATACCTTTGCCGCCCATACCATAGCCAATCGACGTTGGTAGACCAATAACAGGAACAGGAACCAGCCCTGCCACCACCGAAGGTAAGGCACCATCCATACCAGCAGCGACCACAATCGCATCCACATCGTTGGCAAGCAGGCCCCGCAACGGTCCTATAAGGCGGTGCAGACCCGCAACCCCCACATCATAGATACAAGAGACCTGGCATCCCATCTCTTCGGCGATGAGAACTGCCTCTTCCGCTATTGGAATGTCAGAAGTTCCGGCGCTAATTACCCCTACATGTCCACCAGTATTCCTCCGTACATAATCCGCACGATAGATAACCACAGCATGCGCCGCCTCGCGAACACGCATAACATACTCGCGAAAAGCCTCCTGGATCGCCGGCAATGCTTCCGGCGGCAGACGGCTAACGATTGCCCTTCCTGTCCTGGCAAGAAGTATCTGGGCCATAGTAATGATTTGCGCGGTTTCTTTCGTTTCACCGAAAATAACCTCAGGGGTGCCTTTGCGTTGCTCACGGGCAGTATCAGGACGGATTTCCAGGTCCGAAGAGAAATGCTGTGAGGCTGAAGCCGCTGGCGATCCTTGTGATTCCCCTGAAGCATTAAACGTCTCTTCCTGCTTGCTCATCCAATTCACCTCTTTCTTAACCAGCCCGAAATGCCCATTCTCAAGCAGATGATGTAAGAGTTCTAGTTGTTCGTTATCTTCATAATTCACAAAAACCACACCTCGAATGGACCTCTACATAAGCATTACTCGTTGGGAGCCCCATTACAAGTGATAGTGTAACATAGTCTATCACAATCAGCAAGCCAACAGTAGTACAATACTACTCATGAGCGGCTATATCGTACTTTTCTTACTATTAGAAGTATGTACTCATTTATACGCAATTGCGTTAGCCTGGCTTCCGTCTCCTTCTTTTTCGGCGGAAAAAGGAGGAGACTTCTGCTTCTTCTTATGATAGATGCGCTACTTCACGCACGTTACGACGAGTTTCTCCCAATATAGTCATTATTATACAAGAGAAGAAGTACTATAACAAGGCTGAGATAAAAAAATATCATTAAAATATTTGGCGTGTGATATACTGGACTTGTATTTCCTAACATGAGTTTTTACGTTACTATAGTAGCATGGTTTTTTGTTAGATGAAGATACCGTTAGTGCAGGGCAAAATGAAAAATATCCACCATTTTATATACAGTATGCTCCTTATCTGCCTGTTCTTCCTGCTTAGTGCGTGCGCGAGCACTGCTACCCAGATCGCGCCGCAACAGACGGTGACAATTGATAAGGGGTTTCAAGCGCAAACCTCGCCTGTTCCGGCGGTTCCGACGTATCGCTGCGGCGCATGGTCATCAAATAACGCCCCCGGGGCCTTTAGCACTATTATTATCTATGCCAAGTTAACGAAAGACGTGATGGGAGTGGGAGGAGCAACCGCGCAGGGAGTGGTTCACTTCCAGGGGAACGACCAGCCGCTGAACAAACAGGCGGTGAGCGATGCCGGAGGATATGTCAGCTTCACGCTCCCCTTACAAGGCCGTCAACCCCGAGGCGTACCCGCCACGGTCGATGTGAGCTTTAATGTCTCGGGAACGCAAGTTGCGTGTACGCCGGCGTTCTTTACGCCGCAGTAGGGGCCGGGCTTGCCCCTGCCCTGGGCGGTTGCCCCTACCATCTTATAGGCGCGTTAGTGATGTTGGCCGTCTCTAATAGTAAGCGGCTGGCAGTGAGGGCAGAAATGAGTGCTGCGTTGGGCGATCACGATGCGTTCAACGATGGACCCACAACGTTTGCAGGGCTGGCCGTCTTGCTGGTAGACGCAGACGTGGTTGTAGTTATGGCCGGCCTCGCCCCATAGATCGCGATAATCGTTAAAAGAGGTGCCCCCATGCTCAATGCTCCGGCTGAGTACTGTGACGATCCCCTCTCGCAGGAGTTGGATCTCGTCGGGGGTCAAGCTATCGCTGCGGCGGGAGGGATGGATCTGGGCATAAAAAAGCGCCTCGTCTGCATAGATATTCCCCACGCCTGCGACCACGCGCTGGTTTAATAATGCCTGCTTCACGCCTGTGCGGTGGCGCATCAAGCCTGCGGTCAGCCGGGCAGGAGTAAATTCCTCGTCTAGCGGCTCCGGCCCCAGATCCGCAAAGAGCTTTTGCTCGTCCTCGCGTGACCAGAGCCCGATGCGCCCGAACTTGCGCGGATCGGTGTAGAGCAAGCGCCGGCCATCGGCGAAATCGAAGCAAAGCCGGCAATACTCCGTTTCGTGACTATCGGACGTTTCTGCGCCAGCGTCTTCCAGGTGGAAGCGCGGCCCCCTCGTATTCCAGGCCAGCGGATCGCGCTGCTGCAATGTGGTGTCAAGGCACCAGCCGGGAGGGAGCAGCAGGAGATTACCAGTCATACGGCGGTGGATTGAAAGGAAGAGATCGCCGCTGAGATCGAGCAGCAAAAATTTGCCGCGCCTGCGCACGCCTTCTATACGCCTCTCGGCGCTCTGCACAAGAAAATCTTCAAGATCAGGATGATCAAGCGTGCGTCTCCAAAAGACATGCGCCTGACGAATGGTTGCTCCCACAATAGAGGCGCGCAGTTGACGCGCGGTATATTCAACTTCTGGCAATTCTGGCATGATAGTTATTACACCGTAATAAAGGTTTTTTATGTGCGACAATTTGCGCAGCGGCCAAAGAATTCGAGGCGGTGACCTTCGACGGCAAAATCGGCCATATTGGCGACAGCTGCGATCTGCTCCACGCTCAAGCAGGTTTGCACTGCCGTCACTTTGCCACAACCGGAACAGGTGATGTGATGGTGATGCTGACCGGCCTCGTGACAGAAACGAAAGCGGTGCGAACCATCAGCAAACTCGATCCGGTCGAGCAGTTGCAACTCCTGCAAAATCTCAACCGCGCGGAAGACCGTCGCCCGCCCCACGGCTGGTTCGCGCTTGAGCACCATATCCCATAGTTCCTCAACGGTAAAATCGGTCCCGATGGTTTCGCTCAGGAGAAGTGCCAGGGTGCGACGCGGCGTGGTGATACGCAGTCCCTTCTGTTTAAATGCATCCAGAATGGTTTCAGGGCTAATTGGCATGCAATCCTGATCTTTCGTCAATTACTATTGAGACATTATATCATATATGGAAAAATTGTATCACGAAGGTTAAAGAAAGTCAATCAAGGGAGACTTCCCAGGCGCGGTAGCCGACCGCAGTATCTTCTACCAGCACGCTTGATGGCTGCCGTAACAGTCGCATCACCGTCCATACATCGCCCGCCGCGCCAGCAATATTGCCGATCTGCGCGAAGAGCAGGTATGAAGCAAGAACGGGCGCGAAAAGCGTGAGCACAATGCCAATCAGCGTAATGACCACGAGAGGAGCCAGCCCGATCACAAGGTACTGATTACGCCGAAATAGCTGATCCCGAGCGCCACAGTAGAGCGCGAGCGGCAATTTCGCGCCAAAGTGTGGCCTGCCGCCCCAAAACAGAAAGGCCAGGGCATGCACCAGTTCATGCAGGGGCAACACCAGGATGTAGGCCAGCACGTTGATGCCAAACCACCATATTCCACCCCAGAAGGTTGTACCTAATGCCAGCGTATGCTGCTGCCAGTAGTACGCAGCGACGTTCAGCGCGATAAAAAACACGCCGCCGATGAGCAGCAACAGCAGGCTAAACGAAGCCAGGGGGCGTAATTGTTCAGGTTCAAGCAGGGCCAGTTCGTCACGTTTACGCAGGCGTCCGGCATCCAGCGCCGCCTGCTGCTCTTGCTTGAGATCGGCGTGAAAACGATCAATCAGCGTTAATGACATGACCCTCTATCCTGGTAATTACGCCTGTGCGGCTTGAATATTGCCGTTGTGCCCTGAAGTCGCCAGATCATTCCTCGGTAATCGGGGGCAGACTCAAGAGCGTCTCTTCCAGTTGCTGCCATGCCATCTGTTCGGCTTGCAGGCTGGCAAGGCGCGTTTGCGAGTTGGGCGAACCTTGCATCAATTTGAGCACGCGCATACGGAAGCCTGCGAGATGTTGCTCTTGCACATTGGGAGGCGGCATGATCCGCAGATCAAAACATTGAGGCGAGAAGAAATCGTCGGGTTCGAACGCCAGAGAGAGCAAATGGGTATACCCGCGAACAAGGGAGAGCCGATCTTCGGGCAGGAAAAAGTTCGGCTGGGTGCAGGAAAGCAGGAGACAACCGGCGACGTGGCTGGCATACATGATAGGGCAGGCCACGGCGCTCACCTCGTGCTCCACCTGATAGGCCGGAAGGAAGGTTCTGTTAATGCGCAGGTCGCCAATCTGTTCCAGGCGACAGGAAACAGTGACATGGCCGGCCAGGGACTCAGCGCCCAGAAGGAGCGCCTTCTCCTCCAGATCGCCGCCCCAGGGAGGGGTTCCCAGCCCAACGGTCTCGCGCAAACTGTGGATCTTGCCATCTTTACCTGGCGGCATGCAGCGGACTACCGTAATCGCCAGCCCGACGCGCTCGGGATCAAATTGTCGCAGCGCCTGTTGCAGGACGAGGCGGGTAATTGACCAGAAGCGCAAAGGGGTGGGGGTTGTCGCCCGCGTTTCCAGCACTTCCATGATGAACTGATAAGAGATCTCTTGCGCGGATCGATCAAATTCGTACTCGCTCATATCGGTTGAGGTATGTTCCAATAGAGCAAGCATCTGGAGGCGCTGTTGCTTGGGCAAGGCGCGAACAAGCTGGCGTAAATTGTGCGAACGCGGTGAGGAATCACCGCTCACCCAGCGAGTAAGAGTAATAGGATGAACGCCAATTTCGTTCGCGATACGATCTCGCTCTGCGGGGTTACTAATTATGTGGCTTAACACTTCACGCCAATCGGCTGATCCAGACATCTCTCTCCCTCGCTACAAATACCTATAACACACGTATTTTTTCTAATTCATGATAACAGAGAAACCTGCAAATGTCAATCTTCTATACGTTCATTTTGCACGGAATACAGAGCTTTGCAGTAACTATTTGATAACGGGCTTTACTCATGCTTTCCATTTGTCAGAAAGGTGATATGATTAGCTACAGGCCGTTGCTACCCATTACAAGATAGGATATGTATGATAGACATTTGTATATTAGGAACCTGTGGCATGATGCCGATGCCTGGTCGCTGGCTATCCTGCGCCCTCGTACGCTATAATTCAACGCTGACGCTGTTTGATTGCGGCGAGGGGACGCAGGTCCCGTGGAAGACGCTCGGCTGGGGCTTTCGCCAACTGGGGGCCATTTGCTTGACGCATATGCATGCCGATCATGTCGCAGGATTGCCGGGCGTGCTTTTTATGGTGGCCCACGCTGGGCGCACGGAGCCGCTGGACATCTATGGTCCCCACGGCACGACTTACATTATTGAGGGACTGCTGCGTATTGCTCCTAATCTGCCGTTTCCCATCCACATCCACGAGTTGAAGAGTGGCGAGCAGTTCATACTCCCAGGTGAGCTGCAAGGCTCCTGTATCGCGGCCTCCCACGGCGTTCCCTGTCTTGCTTATCGCGTCGAACTCAAGCGCAAACCAGTGTTCCTGCCCGAAAAAGCTCAGGCGCTGGGCTTACCTGTACAACTCTGGTCGCGCCTTCAGCATGGAGAGGCGGTAGAATTTCAGGGACAGATGATTGTCCCTGCGCAGGTGCTGGGGGAAGAGAGACGTGGGATTACCTGGGCTTTTATTACGGATACCAGGCCGACGCCCGAGCTGAGCGCCCTGGCTCACGACGTTGATCTCTTGATCTGTGAGAGCATGTACGATAATCCAGAAGATCTGCCGCTCGCCCAGGCCAATGCGCACATGCTCGCCAGGGAGGCCGCGGGCATAGCCAGGGATGCGCAGGCTCACGCGCTCGTTTTAACTCATTTCAGCCCAAAAATCAATGATCCGTCTCAGGCGGAAAAAGCCGCCCGCCGCGTCTTTGCGAACACGCGGGCAGCTAAAGACGGCATGGTGGTGACGCTAGAATATACTTAACTCGCTTCAGACAGAGGCGGCCCTCCCGTCCTGTCACCTCCTGCCTGTTCGTCGCCGATGCGATCCTTGAGCTGGATGGGGAGCCGGGTCTTTTTCAGGGAAAGGTCAAAGAAAGCGGTAAGCTTATTGACATAAGCAGAGCGGTCGGAGAAGTATGCGCCGCAATGTTCGGTCTCGGGAAGCAACCATAATTCCTTTTGTAACTTGAGCATCAGCATTGCCAATCCTTCTAGCATCCATTAGCATTGTTGCATGCTTGTCCTACACTATCATACCACAGAGCAGCGCGGAAATTTATGCCACATCCATTGCTTCTTTTTCGCTTATTTAACCTCCATCACCGTTACCTCTGCCACCTCATCTTTTGATACAAGCTTTCTCCAATAATTAGGGGCTTTACTTATAACTACGAGTCTCCCACCTCTAAAGACGCGAGAAAGAGCAGCCAGGACTATTGTTTTCGTAAATGCAACTTGATAAATTGGAATAATCTCGCATAATGCGCTACACTACTACCAGGAGCAATCGACCAGTCTGTTTTAAAGACAGCAAGATCCGCCTTGTTTATCCCAGCATGTGTCAGGCAAGCCCTTTGTCGCGAGGGTTTATTTGTTTGGCACTCAAAGGGATACGCGGGGGGCTTATTTTTATTACCTTGCTTCCTACTCTTGATCATCATTAGTATCATCGTCACACTCTACAGGATGAAGCAATGCAAAAGAAACAGGAAACAACGTTAGCACAGGAAAGTCCGGTCCCCACAGGGCAACCGTCCAGACCTCCCGCACCACAAGATCCCATCATGACGACCATCATCGCCTGGGCGCTCCAGGGAGGTGTTATAGTCAGTTCCCTTATTCTTGTTATCGGCTGCCTCTTATTATTTTCCAGCCCTCACCAGCTTTCCCCACACGATCTGCAAACATTTCCCCACACCGTTGCGCAGGTATGGACGGGGCTGCTTACGCTACAGCCGCAGGCGGTGATCGCGTTGGGGCTCCTGCTGCTTATCGCTACACCGGTTATACGCGTGGCGGTCTCGCTGCTGGCGTTTGCCTTTGAACATGACTGGCTCTATGTGGTCATTACCTTCCTGGTGCTATCGATACTGATCGTTAGCTTTCTGCTGGGGAAGGGGGGAGCATAATGGAGTTCTCGCTTGTGATTGCTCTTTTGATTTTTCTAGGAGCCGTGCTGGCAGGGGGGCTTGGCGCGCTCGTTGGCCTGGGCGGAGGGGTATTGATCGTGCCGCTGCTGACGCTGGCCTTTGGCCTGCCAATCAAGTATGCCATTGGCGCGAGCATTATTGCAGTGATTGCGACATCCAGCGGGGCTGCTGCTGCTTATGTGCGCGATCACCTGACCAATCTGCGCGTGGGTATGTTTCTGGAAGTGGCGACGACCACAGGAGCAATCAGCGGGGCGTTTCTCGCCAGCTTGCTGGCGCCAGATGTTTTGTTTATTATCTTTGGCATCATCCTGCTTATTTCAGCGGTCCCCCTCATTTTCAAGCTGGGAGAGGAGCTGCCCCAGGATGTACGCAATGATCGCTGGGCCAAGACGTTAAAGCTTTCAAGCAGCTACCCGGACGAACGGCTGGGGGGCGAAGTTACCTACCAGGTAAGGCGCACACCACTCGGGCTGGCGATGATGTATGTCGCAGGCGTTATCTCGGGGCTGCTGGGGATCGGGAGCGGCACCTTCAAAGTGCTGGCGATGGATACCATTATGCGCCTGCCGATGAAGGTTTCGACCACCACAAGCAATTTTATGATCGGGGTCACGGCAGCAGCCAGCGCCGGCATCTACTTCGCGCGTGGGGAAGTGCTTCCTCTCGTCGCGGCCCCCGTCGCCCTCGGCGTGTTGCTCGGGGCCATTCTGGGAGCACGTATCCTCACCCATCTGAGTAACCGGACGCTGCGCATGATCTTCCTGCCTATCATGATAGTGATCGCCTTGCAGATGATCATGCGCGGCTTCGGTATTGCGTTATGAGTTTCTCTGTTCGCGCTTAAAGGCGCTGGTGGCGGGCCGGTAGGGCCGGATCATCCATAACGGTCGCCGCAGCCCATCTGGCCGATCTGACTGCGGGCGCGTCATTGCCAACCAGCGTTTATAGACCTCGTAGGCTTTCCGCGTATCCACAAAGATGTCGCCATAGCGATCATCCGCGCGAGCGGGCTGTACTGTGACCTTCTGATGCCAGCAATGCATGCCGCTGACGGGATCGGGATGGACCGGGAAGGTAAGGTTCTGGTGGACGCCGCCCTCGCGCCAGAAGATGCGAGCCGAGTCGGGATCGTCGCTCTCGAAGGGGCGAATGCCCTCAAGGTGGCGCATCTGCCATGTGCCATCGCTTTTTCGTCCCAACTCCACCAGCGCCGAGGACCAGCGATCTGTAGCACCCTGATTCATCGTGGGAGCGCTTCCGGTCGCCAGTCGCCAGCGCCCCAGGTGATGAGAGCAGGCGACAATACCGGGATGGATACCTTCGGTCACCCAGGCTCGATTGACATAATAGCCAATCTCTGTGGTCACGCGCAGGAGGTCGCCCGTTTGCACCCCGATACGCTCCGCATCGCCGGGATGAATCCACACCGGATTGGCGTTCGAGATTTCGTAGAGCCATTTGGCATTGCCCGAACGCGTATGAATGAGCGTGGGTAGGCGAAAGGTGGGAATGAGCAAGTATTCATTGCGCGCATGGTCAATTGCGGCGCGATGCACATGGCTGCGTGTATAGCCGGGAATGGCGTTTTCGGGCCAGCCCCATGCTTTCATAGTGGGAGAATAGAACTCCAGCTTGCGCGACGGGGTAGGAAAGCCTTCGTACGCCTTGCCATCCACCATCACCCCAATGGGAACGCCCTCACGCGTCACTCTGCCACCCTGCTCGTCAATCTGCGCGCCCTCCAGTTCGGCAGGCTGTAGTTCGCGCTCGTTCAAGGTGAAAACGGGCGCTTGCTCCGCAGGAATCTCGAATGCGCCGTACTTTTGCATGTATGCCAGGGGAGAGAGCGCTTCTTTCGCCGCAGCTTCGGGCAGGCCAGGTACGCTATGCTCAAAGATCCAGCGATAATACTCCTCAATGGTCAGCTTCTGCTGAGGACGATAGGGCGATTCGAAGTATTGACGAATACCCAGGCTGCCATCGGGATCGATACGCCACGAGAGTTCGATCCAGAATTCATCCTCTTCCCACACTTCTCCCGGGTTGGCCTGGTACGTATATTGCACAGCTTCACCGTGGCGCTCTTTATACACGCGCAGCACCGGTTGACGATAGCCGATCCAGCGCGCGGCGTGAGTCTCCTGGCTCATCAGGTCGTGCCGTTCGCTGCCAACGCCCATTGGCAAGATGTAATCGGCGTACCATGCCGTCTCGCTCCATACCGGCGTCAGGGCCGCGTGCAGCTCAATCTGCTGCTCATCTGTGAGCATCTCAATCCAGCTCGTGCCGTCGGGATTGGTCCAGACCGGATTATAGACGCGGGTGAAATATGCCGCGACTTTGCCGCGCCCCTCGCGCAAGAAGTACGGCAGCAGGATACTCATTTCGTAGTTCGCCAACGGATATTCCGGTGGGAAGAGCAGTTCGTTCCACACGGCGGACGGTGGCGGCTTGAGGAAGGGAGCCGGCACAAACTTATTCCAGCTATTGGGCGCCGTGCCGCCAGGGGTGCCGATGCTGCCCGTTAGCACGGAAAGGAACCAGAGCGCGCGCGAGACCTGCCAACCGCCCAGGTTGCCAGCCGTGGCCGCACGCCATGTATGGGCGGCAAAGGCTGTTCCCGCCCGTCCAATCTGGCGCGCAATGTCGATAATGGTCTCCTCGGCCAGGCCACTTTCCTGGGCAGCGAAGGCGGGGGTATAGTCGGCGTAGAGTTCGGTCAGGAGTGTAATAAAACGCTCAAAGGTCTGTGGTTCTCCTGGATGCTCGGCGGAGAGATACTCCTGCCAGTTCACCCAGCGATGCATATAGTCGCGATTATAGAGGTTCTCAAGCAGGATCACGCGCGCCATCGCCAGCAGGACAGCCGCCTCCGAACCGGGCCAGGTTGGCAGCCAGTAATCGGCCATGCTTGCGGTATTAGAGAGGCGCGGGTCCATCACCGCCAGCTTTGCCCCCTTCATCTTGCCCTCGATGATGCGCTGAGCCTGGGGATTGAAATAGTGGCCGGTCTCCAGATGCGAGCTGATGAGCAGGATAAAGCGGGCGTGGGCGTGATCGGGCGAGGGGCGATCAATGCCGCACCAGATCTGATAGCCGAAGCGGGCCGAGGATGAGCAGACGTTGGTATGGCTGTTATGCCCATCCACGCCCCACGCCGCCATCACGCGCTCCATGTAGCCATCGTGGCCGGGCCGCCCGACATGGTACATCACCTCATCGCGCCGATCCTCCAGGATAGCAGCGCGAATCTTGCTCGCGAAGGTCTCCAGCACCTCATCCCAGGTTGTGCGCTCCCATTTGCCTTCGCCACGTTTACCGACGCGCTTTAAGGGGTATAAAATACGTTCGGGATCGTGAACCTGGTTGATGGTAGCCGGTCCTTTGGCACAGTTACGTCCTCTGCTGCCCGGATGATAGGGGTTGCCCTCGAACTTCTTGACCTGCTGCGTCTCTTTGTCGATATATGCCAGCAGGCCACAGGCGGCTTCGCAGTTAAAACAAATTGTCGGGATAATCTCGTAGTGCCGCTCAGCCTTCCGCGGCCACGCCTTCGCATCGTACTCCACCCAATCATGCCATCGTTCGGGCGGGGGACACGAGGCCAGATCGCGTACGGTCATTTGCTCACCGCTCGGAGCAATATGCTCATTTAGAGGAAGTTCCGTCATTGCTACTCTCCGAACAAACTAACTCAGCGGGACGATTTGTCCGGCAACCACAAAACAATGCTCATAGGCAAAAAGCCCAACCAGCGCGAGTATAGCCGCTATGCCCAGCAAAACGGGCTGCGCCACCGGCACCAATAGCGCGATACAGAGCAACGCCAGGGGCACACATGAACCTGAGACAAAGAATAGCCACCAGAAGACAGTGCGCAACCTTCCCCGGCTCATATAGTGGGCGGCAGTCGCGACATGGCTATTCGTATGCGAGCCGAACGCCTCAATCAGCACCAGCCCTACATGCACCACAATCGCGAGCAGCAATACAGTCGTAAATAACGCGCTCAAAACGCCGGGGCCGGCAAATATCCAGGAGAGCAGACCAAGAGATGCCGAACCGGCCAGCGTGGCCTGGACAATCAGGATAGGCAATAACAGCGGGCTTTGCCAGAAGTCGCGCCCCTCGGCCTGCCCAAAGAGAAAAGCCGTGTAGCCTGCCGCAGCCAGACCAGACAGTCCCGCAGGGATCAGCAGCCAGCGCAGCAGTGAGAGGTCGAAGATGGCGGCAACAAACCATAGCGCCTCAATCAGACCAGTGATGCCCAGAATGTAGCCGCCCCAGACGAGCCAGGAGGTCGGGTTCGCCTTCGTCAACAAAAATAAGGCGCGATCTGGACGCTTGAGATCCGCAACCAACAATACCAGGGTGAGCGCAGTAAATATGCCACCAATCACCGCCACGCCAATACCAGGCACGATACGGATGGCTCCGCTTAGCGGACCGCCCACGCCGTACAGGGCAATGGCAAGAGCCGCAACGACCATCACGCCGGCTCCGATAGACTTTGTGCCCAGATAGGCCGAGACCTTCCAACCCCAGGGGGCGCTGGTCTTTGGCGTATCGTACACAACATGAGCTTCGCCAGATTGCGATTGTCCATCAACGTGCGGGTGGGCAGTGCCGAGCGGGTGAAGCGTCTGGGGAGCGCGCAAGGAATGGCCGCCATCCAGCATGCGCTCGTCGTCATAGTGAGGCTTGAGCATCGTACTCCACATCGTCATAGAGGGCAGTTCTTCGAGCGCGGCCTCGGGATTGATCGCGGCTTCCTCTGCGCCGAGGTAGTAGACGTTGGGGCCGGTGCCCTGTTCCGGCTTGCGCACGCGTACGGGTTCGCGCGCCACGATGCGGGCAATCTCGGTATCCGGGTTATGCAGATCGCCTGCGATAATAGCGCGTTCAGGACAAACCACCACGCAGGCGGGCTCCAGCCCTATCTCAGTGCGATGCGCGCAATAGTTGCACTTGGCGGCGGTGTGGCTATAGGGGTCAATGTAGAGCGCGTCGTAAGGGCACGCCTGCATGCAAGATTTGCACCCGATGCAGCGACTCGCATCAAAATCTACAATGCCATCGGTTCTCTTATAAAGAGCTTGCGTGGGGCAGATGTTCACGCAAGGGGCGTTATCGCAATGATTGCAGCGATTCACCAGAAAATAGCGACGCGAGTTGGGAAACTCGCCTTTTTCTATGTATTTGACCCAGGTGCGGTACACGCCAATGGGCACATCATGTTCAGCTTTACACGCTACCGTGCAGGCGTGACAGCCGATACATTTACGCTGGTCAATAACGAAGGCGTATTTCATAAAATAATGCTCTCCCTTCCGCTGCTGCCATACCACATTGCCAGCTTTGCCAAATTGCAGACGACATTGTCCTATTCTCAGTGTACAGAGGAGGAGACTAGATGTCCAGAAGATGTCGCGCCAAATCATTCCTTGCAGACGGCCTGGAGCTTCGTAGGGACCAGCTTTAGCGCGTCCGAGAACGTTGGTCGTCTGGAATAGCAAACGGGCAAATCGTTACATTTTTTGCATCGCTTCGTTCTAATAGATAGGAAACTGCAAACAGTTTCCCAATTGCAGCTTATTTATGCTGTCCCACGAATTTTCGCTGATAGTGCGTTGGTTTGGAGCGCGTCACCGGTAATGCGAAATTTGTAGTATCCCTGATGTATACATCGCTTTCATTATGGGGAGCCAGCTAGCTGGTTCCCCTTTTTAGCGTCTTCGCCAGTGATCAGGACGGTTTGCTGGGCGCCTTCACCTCGGACTGAAAATTGGTGCGGGCATGCGAATCGTCGCAGAAGGGTTTGTTGCGGGATTGTCCACAACGGCACAGGGCAACGTCATCATCAGTAATTTCGAAGGGATTGCCATCGCTATCCAGCAACACTACTCCTTTGGCGTTCTGGATATAGAGCGGGCCGTCTTTCTCTGCCATGATAGTTGGTCTGGTGTCCTCAGCCATCGTACAATAACACTCCTTTAACTAAAAATAGATGGGGAGATAGAGGCAGGAATACCAATGCATTCGCAATCATCCCTGCTTTTGCAGTATAGCAGAGTCCGAGTATTACCCACAAGAGGGAGAGAAAGAGAATGTAGGGGCAGGGCCTCGCGCCTGCCCTGTTCACATAAGCCCTCGCGCTTGCCCTTATTGTATGTAACAGCTTCCCCGAGAAACGCTTTGCTCAAACCTTGTCCTTTCCGCGGGGAATATGATATACTTTATCGTGACTAAGTGTATCTTTGCCTGGCACTTTTAACGTACGGCACAATTCGTAGAAAGGCGTCCGACATGGTTCTTAGGAGTGACGAGCTACATCGCAACCTGCAACATCTTAACGGCATGCTGACAACTCATGAAGCGGCCAAACAGTTGGATTTAAGTTACTGGCACTTTATGCACCTCGTAGAGGCGGGACGCATCCCCGGCGTGCGCGTGGTTGATCGCTGGCTCTTCTCTCCCGATGATTTAGACGATTACCGACGCAGTAAGTACGGCAAGCTAGAGGATATGGCGCGCGCAGCATTGAGCCACCCGGCCATAGACTTGACGGAAAAGCAAGCCACCATCTGCCAGTACCTGATCGATAATCAACGCCCATCCGAAATCGCCCGCAAACTCCATCAATCTCGTCAGGCAGTCCACTCACAAATCTCCCTCATCCGCGAAAAAGTCTCCCGCAATCAAGCAGAACCCGCAGATAACGTCTCAGTCCTTGATAGATGCAATTCGCTGGACACCGCTAACGTCTCTCCTGTCGCAGCCCCCTCCTCGACCACGATAGAATCGAACGCCAACTGCACTCACCTCCCACAAAGAAGACGCAAAAAGACCTTGCGGGCATGATCCGCGTCGGAAAAACGCAAGCAGCGAGACAAAAATAGCCACTGAAGTCTCCCCTCTCCCTGACGGAAATATGTTCGAGCCGGAGCAGTTGCTCCAACCGCTTGAACGCTTCGTAGGGACCAGCTTCAGCGCGTCCGATTTATCGCCTGTTCTTCACCAGTAGCACATGAAACCTCTCACACCACATTTTCCACACAGGAGCGAGAGGAGTTGAGCAATGACACTCGTTGGCAGCGCTATCTCTCGTGATTTCGTGGTTAAAGAGGTATGGAACAGGGAATTGGGAGGAAAAGCGGTAAACCGGACGCGCTGAAGCTGGTCCCTACGACGGGAGCGGTCCCTTGTTCCGGCGAAGAGAGAGCCAGTATCTCCCCTTTCACGCTCGTTCAGGCTATATAGACAATAGCGATGGCTCTATCAGCGGGGCCAGCCGTTGATCGTGGTCGGCGAACGCTCGCAATAAGCCCAGGCAGCCAGCAATCATCATATCCCCGTGAGGAGTCGCTTCATAAGGCGCCAGTTTTGAGCGACGCAAGAGCTCGCGTCTCGGACCGGTGACGGACAAGAAAGGAAAGGCACGACCGTTAGAGCCTGCCTGCTGCAAGATCAACGCGCCGTGACCGCTATCGGCAAACACTTCCTCGTTGGTGAGCGTACCATCAGCCAGCTTGACAAGCAGTTCTTCGAGCGTGGTCTGATTGATTTCACCGGTATGATGCTCAAAGATGCCCATAATGCGCCCCTCTACCAGGTGAAACGCCAGGGTATGAAAATTGCCAACGTTGCAGAGCAAACTCTCTGACTTTGCCCGTACCACCGGATCTTCCAGCGAACCAAGAGCGGCAGCCGAGCCGGTATCCATCAATAGCAGGGGAGCAGCGGGATTGGAGCCGCTGAGCTGCCGGTAGCGTGCCGCGCTCGTACCTATCGCCCGCAAGCGCGTCAGGAACGGGGGCGTATCCTGCTCGGCGTAGGCAAAAGCGCTGGGAATGGGATCGCTTTGCACGGTTCGGGCAATGAAGTCAAAACGGAAGCGGCGATCACTCACGCCGGGAGGGGCCGCGCCATGATCAAAGGCCGCAATCGCCAGCGCATCCACGCGCGGATCGACATCGAAAGCGCGCAAAGCCGTGATGATCGCACGGGCATCAAAATCTTGCAACTCGATATGCACGCAATCAGGCTGTTGCGCGCGTTTTTCGGCTGCCGCCTCATCAATAATCTCGAAGCCCATCTGCTCAACCATCGACAGGTCGTCGTCGAATGTCCGTGCGGCCTCCGGCGTCACAGCAACGGCGTGACCGGCCAGGGCATGATCGCGCGCCGCCCAATGGCATGGGCCTCCTCCCATCGTCACGCCCGTGAGCACAAGCGCCTGCCCGCGTTCGGTGGCACGTTTGATGCGCTCGGCAATGATCACCGTTGGCGAGGGCATGACGAGCTTAAAGCAGTTCTCGATAGTCTTGCCGCTCTCGAAAAACAAAATATCTTGCGTTCCTGTCCCGACATCGACGGCCAGGATACGAATCGTTTCTGCCATGAAGATTGCTCCTGCTCAGTAGTTCATCACGTTCAGTCCAGCATATAGTATCACACCATATCATAGAGGTTGCAGGACGTTTGGGCACGAAAAAACATCCATGCCCTATCTTTGCCTCTGAGATACGTATCTATTAGTAGGAGATATTTATGGATTGATTTATGATGATAATACCCAAAAGCGAGGTAACTATGGCCCAGGAACAGATACATACTGCACCCCGTATCCCCCATCACACCCCGTCATATCTGCCAATCGAGGATTATGCAGTCATCGGAGACCTGCATACCGTCGCGTTAGTGGGGAAAAACGGTTCGATTGACTGGTGTTGCCTGCCGCGTTTTGACTCTCCCAGCGTCTTTGGCGCGATTCTCGACGCTCAAAAAGGCGGCTTTTTCTCCATCTCTCCCCACGATACAGCAGGAGTGAGGCAGCGGCAGCTCTATTTGCCGGAGACCAATATTCTCGTGACGCGCTTCCTCACGGTCGATGGGGTCGCCGAAATTACCGATTTTATGCCGATCAAGCAGAAGGATTCGAAAGAGCATCAACACCATATTATTCGTTCGGTGACGGTAGTGCGCGGCTCGATGCAATTCGCGATGATCTGTCGCCCGGCGTTCAACTACGCACGCGATCCCCATACGATCCGCCTCTCGCCGCATGGAGCCGTGTTTTACAGCAAGACCTTCTGCCTGGGGCTGGCCTCTCCTTTCGCATTAGAAGAGGATGGGCAGGGAGGAGTTTGCGCCACATTTACCCTGCATCAAGGCCAGTCAGCGCACTTCATTCTTGAGAGTGCCAAAGAGGGCGATGTCGCGCCGCATGACAGAGTACGAGCGCATTCGTTGCAGGGCTTCCAGGAGACGCGTGCCTTCTGGCAAAAATGGCTGGCCCAGTGCCAATACCAGGGCCGCTGGCGCGAGATGGTACATCGTTCGGCGCTGGTGCTCAAACTTCTGACTTACGCGCCAACCGGCGCGGTCATAGCCGCCCCCACCACTAGTTTGCCCGAAGCTATCGGCGGGACGCGCAACTGGGATTATCGCTACACCTGGCTGCGCGATGCTGCTTTTACGCTCTTCAGCCTGCAAATTCTCGGCTTCACGCAGGAAGCTGAAGCCTTTATGGGCTGGTTGGATGCGCGCTGCCACGAATCGAAGGAAAATGGGCAGCTACAGCCAATGTACACAATTGACGGCGGCACAGATCTGACAGAGATCACACTCGATCACCTTGAAGGCTACTGTAAGAGCGGGCCTGTGCGTATCGGCAACGGCGCGTACAAGCAACGCCAGCTCGACATCTACGGGGAATTGATGGACGCCATCTACATCTACAACCACCACACCCCTATCTCTTACGACCTCTGGCAAAATCTGCGCCGCATCCTCAACTGGCTCAGCATCCACTGGCAGGACAATGACGAAGGGATATGGGAGGTGCGAGGCGGCCCCAAACCGTTTGTCCATTCGCGCCTCATGAGCTGGGTAGCCTTTGATCGGGCGCTGCGCCTGACACGTCATCGCGGCTTGCCAGGGCCGATAGGAGCCTGGACGCAGACCAGCGCCAATATCTACGACGAGATCATGGAAAAGGGCTGGAATGAGAAGGTACAGAGCTTTGTGCAGTATTACGGCAGCGACGCCGTGGACGCCAGCGCGTTATTGATGATTCCGACCCAGTTCGCCGGTCCCACCGATCCGCGCATCCTCTCGACCATTGACCGCATCCAAAAAGAGCTGACCACCGACTCGCTGGTCAATCGCTACAATCCAAAAGCGGCGGCATTTGACGGCATGGGCAGCGTCGAGGGCACGTTTAGCCCGTGCAGTTTCTGGATGGCCGAGGCGCTCGTGCGAGCAGGCCGCCTGGACGAGGGACGCCTGATGCTGGAGAAGATGCTGACGTATTGCAACCATGTTGGTCTGTACGCGGAAGAGATCGGCCCCACCGGCGAGGCCCTGGGCAACTACCCCCAGGCATTCACCCATCTCTCGCTCATCACCGCCTGTTACAACATCGATTTGGCGCTGAACAAAAGGTAGGCAGGGCCGGTCCCTGCTCTCTCAAAATAACATGATAGGAGCACAGCATCCCAAACCCGCAGAGACCCGTGAACGCCTCCATGCCGTGTTGTAAGCAATGGGCAAGACGGAAGGAGCCGAGGTATAAGCAATGGAGCATGCAAAAGGCATAAGCCTCACCTTCTTCTATAAAAGAAGTTTAGATGGTGAGAAGTGGCCCGGTCTTCTTCAGACCGGGCCACTTCATCATGGTACGAGGGTCTAAGTGAGCTATCAAGCATGCTTAGCAAAGTGCTAAACAGGAAAGTCATAGCGTCACCTATGACACAAGCGAAAAGCCACCCCTAAGAAGAACTCTGACTAGATAAAATTATCGACAGGTGAATCATTATTCATCTGTATCTGCGTTTGTAGCGCGTTTATACCTACCTGAATAAGGCTGGTTCCTAAAGCGTTTGCATCTAGCTTGTCCTTTCCAATGGCTTTTCCGATAGCTGTTCCTGCTAATGCGACCAAAGCATTTGTTGCTTGATCTATGATAAAGGCATCGCTGAGAAAAGTGGCCTGAATCACATAGTAACCAGCAATCAATGCTCCAGTAACCCACCAGCTACTCATAGCTGCGTGATAGATAGCTTTGACAACGTTAGCCACAGTAGCAACAACACCGGCAATCTCCTGGAATAGACCAGAGCCCACTATAGAGGCGATTGCTGATATAACAGTCGAAACATCGCCTACCAGGTTAACAAGGGTGGACCAAAACTTAACAGCATCACTTAGAGAAAATTTCTCATCGGCTAAGGCTTTGAAATCCCAAATGAGACCCCAACCAGCTGCAAGCAGTTGCAACCACTTTATAAGACCAGTCTTATCAGCGTTCTGATTATCTCGATTTCGCTCACCTTGAGCGCACTGTGCTGCGGAGTGATGGCACTCATGGTTTTTGCCGTCTGTTGGTGTCGGTGTTGGTGTCGGTGTTGGCTTTGAATTGCTCTTGCCTGCTGGCGGCGGGCCACTACGACAAGCGCTAGGATTTTCCTGGCAATTCCCTAAATCCGTTGCACCCCCCGGATTGGGACGTTTTCCGCCAACGGGTTCGCCGTCACCACCACTACCGCTTAACCCACAACCATTGCCACAGGTGAGCATCTGCCCCGTCGGGTCCGTCCTCGTCTCAGGGTTGTTACCCACATACGCGTACGGGTTCATCCCCTGCTGGTTGCCCTGCTTCACATCCGCCGAGAGGAACATTCCCACCACCGGATCGTAATAACGCGCGTGATAGTAGTACAACCCGGTGAGCGCGTCTGCCTCCTGTCCGGTGAAGGCTTTGGCCGTGCCGAGAGTGCCTGCCTGGTAGCGCGTAGTGCCATAGGGCGCGTAGAGCTGCTCGCCGGTGATGGTTGTGCTGCTCAGGCTGGTGAGCAAGCTTCCCTGGGCGTCGGTCAGGTAATACGTCGTGGTTGTGCCGTTGGTCGAGCCGACCAAGTGGCCCGCTACGCTGTAGTAGTCCGTCTGACTGGAGAGCGCACCAGCTCCGGTGTAGAACAGCTCTTGCAGACCGAAGGCGTAAACGGTGAGTTTCGTCGTTCCCGCGCTGGTCGCTCGGGTAAGCACGCGTTCGCCAGTGGCGTCATAGACGGTTTGCTCGCTGGCGCCGTTCGCTCCTTGCCAGTTGACCAGGCGATTGAGCGCGTCGTAGCTGAGCGTGCTGGTGACGCTATTGTACGTGCGGCTGCTCTGGTTGCCCCACGGATCGTAGCTCGCGCTGTAGAGGGCGGTGGCGCTGCCCTTGTTGGCGCAGGTGGTTCCGCCGGGGTAGACGCCGGTTAGCTGGTGCGGAGCGCTTGAGCTACTATTGCAGTAGAGATACTGCACCGCAGCGCCTTGCCCATTGAGCGGTCCCTGCCAGATCTGGCCCAGGTTGTTGTAGGTGAAGCCGGTATTATAGCTACCACCACTAAACGAGGTGGCGAGCGTGCCGGAGCCGCAGGTGCCGTTACCCGCGCCCGGCTGCGTACCGCTGTTGCCGGCCCAGACGAGGCGGTTCTGCTCATCATAGCAGAAATTCTGCGTCTCTGAGCCGCCAGAGCCGTTTTGACCGGATACGGTAGCCATTGTGGTACTCACGCTGGTGACGTTGCTCGCGTTGTCATAGCTGCGACCCTGCGACAAGACTTGTCCGCTATTGCCACTGCCTGACAACCAGTTCGCGGTCAGGCTTGTGGGGCGCAGGTTGGCGTCATAGTTGAAGGTCTCGCTGACGATGCTTGCAGGCGAGGAAGCCGCGCCATTGAGCAGGGTCAGGCCGCCCAGTTGCGCAAACTCGTTGTAGGCAAGTTGCGCCAGATTGGCCGTGGCATTGCCGTTGTTCGCGAGTCCTTGCAGCGTACCGTTGGTGCCATCGTAGACCTGGGTGAAGCTGTAACTGGCACCGATAGCCGTGAGGCCGGTGGTCGTCGGCTGATTGGCATCGTTATAGGCTTGCGTCATCTGATAGGTTGGCAACGAGCTGACGTTCCAGGCGGAGGGCAAGCCCAGTTGCATCTGCGCTGCCACGGTGCGCCCGCGCGGGTCCGTTTGCACTTGCTGCGTCACCGTCGCTGAGGTGCTATCGGGATAATACGTTGTCGCTACGCTCTGCGTGAGATGGCCCACCGGGAAGTCGGTCGTGCCTTTGACGCCCATGAAGGTGGTATCGTAGGCATTCTGGAGCAGGGAATTGCCCGCGCTACAGGCTCCGTTCCAGTTGATGGTCGGCGCCGCCGTTTGTTCGCAGCCCAGCCGGCCCAGCAAATCGTAGTTGTAGCCCAGGGTACGCGTGTTCGAGCCGGAGGTCTGGACCGCCGCCAGGAGATTGCCGTCGGGATCGTAGCTATAGCTGAAGCTGCCCCGGTCGGGATCGTTCAGCGTGAGCAAACGGCCTTGATCATCATAGCTCATGGTCGTGGTCACGCTGGTGATGCTCTGACCGGATTGAGGATGCTTGTCAATGACGGTCATGGAAGTGGGTTTATCGAGCGCGTTGTATCGCGTCTGCGTCTGCTGCTCGACCACATTCTGTAGTGCGCCGCTATACGTATTGACGTAGATTGTGTGGCCGAGCGCATCCATCTGGCGCTGGATCTCATGTCCATTGGCGTCAATGGAAGAGGTCTCCTCCATAGAACTCGAGCCGCCGGTCGTGCTGTAATTGGTGCAGGAGGTGTACGACCCGCTGTGGCCCCAGGAGCAGAACAGCCCTGGCTCTTGTGCCGAGCCGTAATTGGGGTCCTGAATAGCCAGCACCCGGCCAAGCGCATCATAGAAGGTCGTCGTGCCCGCAGGAGCGTTGCCATTGACATCCTTCGCGCCGGTGGGATCGATCCAGCCAGCGCCAGAGCTGACCTGGAACGGCTCGCTTTGCCACCTGGTGTGATTCTGATCGTTGTAGACCGTCATCACTATTGTGTCATCGCCCGGCGTGGGACCAGGGGTACGCGTCTCGACGGCACGCCCCTGTGCATCGTAAAACGTGCGGCTGATCGCATTGCCGTAGAGCACGTTATTGGAATCGATCTCGTAGCACGGCAAGGCGCTGCTGGCTGTACAGTTTGAGTTCTCATCCTGCCGTGTCGTATATGAACCGCTCTCCCCTGGCGCTTTGACGCTGATCGTCTTGTTCCCGTTGCTGTCGTAGCTATAACTATAACTCGTTGACTGGTTGTTGGCATCCGTGCTGCTGCTCAACTGCGCCATAGAGGTATAGTCATAAGACAGACTGCTGGTCTGGCCCAGCGCATTAGTCTGGCCCACCGGCAAGCCTGCCGTCGTCGTATCGTAGACGGTACAACTGGTGAAGTGGCCCGCTGTCCAGGAGGACGAGAGGTCCACCACGCCACTGGCGCTACAGCCGTGACTGCTATAGAGGCCAGGATTGGCACTGCCCAGCGGATCAACGGTTGCCACTGCGTTGCCATACTGATCATAAGCGGTGTAGCTGGTCAAAGCTGTGGACGAGTTGCCACAGGTGCTATAACTCTTAACGGTCGTCGCCAACCCGGCGTCGGGCGTGGGTATCCCGCTGGGCCGTCCCTCGTCATAGGTGGTATCCTGACAGGCCCATACGTGGCCGCTGGCATCGTCGATTTCACTATGGGTCACCTTATCTACTGTGTAGTAAGTGGGGCCCCCCTCCTGATCAGTTACTGCGTAAGTCCATTTTTTCGTGATGGGATAGACGCTGGTATTCAGATTGCTGCCGCTGATCACCTCCTGAGTCAGATTATGATAACCGCTAGAGACATAGCTACCATTAGCTGCCATATCATCATAGGTATATTTGGTATCGATCCAGGGCGCATCGCTGGCCGCCCCACCCTCAAAGAAGGTGGTCTTCGTCTCTAGCACTGCCGCCACACAGGGCGCATAGATTTTGCTGGCATTGCCATCGCAGCTATTATTGGGATATGGGCCACTGACCCCGGAAAAGGAATTCAATGTTTCACGCAGCAAGGCATCGGCTGTCGGGCTATTGCCCTGGTAGACATCCTCGCGGTAGAGCTGGCCCCCGTTGTAATTGCTGCCATCGGACTCCGGCGTCCACCACCCCTCGGAAGCAAAGTAGTAATCGACGGTCAGATCATTAGAGGGACTGGTGATATAGACAATGCTAAAGCCGCGAAACTCCGCGTGATAGTAATCGGCCCAGTCCCCATCGTGCTGTACCGTACCGTTGAAGCCCGGCGCCCAGTTGTCGGCCACACAGTCCGCCTCCTGGGGAGGCACTCCCGTTCCGGTGATCGGATTGCAGCCCACGGGCAGGTTACTGGCGTTGACCTGGCTCAGGCTATAGTGATAGCTCGTAGTCGCCACGGTCGTGTTCCCGCTGCTATCGGTGCCCAACGCCGAAATCTGCGTCACCACCTGTATGCTCCAGCTATCAGTATCGGGATGAGCGTAATTACCAGTACATTGCTTGCTTGCATCACTATTATTGGCATTGTTGGCGCAGTAGAGCGGATCAAAGCGGTCGTCGATGACTTGCCCCTGGCTATCAGTGATATAGGGAGTGCCGCTCATATTGCCGCGCGCAGTAGCATAGCTGATGTTGGCCCCCTCGCCGGTGGTCAGGTCCTCATAGTGGGTCAGATAGCTCCAGAAGGTCTGCCCGCTGAAATGGGTTGTGGTTGAACCCTGAGCGAATACATTGGGATCATAGTAGCTATCACGCAAGTTAGTAGCGTAGTTGAACACGATCCCTTTACGCGGCTTTGCGACCCCCTGGACATACATCGTCGGCGTAATCTGGGTTAGCAGATGCTCACCTGCTGCTGCCTGTTGGACCTGCGTAAAGGGATCGAAGTAATTCGTGGTATATGGAGTATCCTGATAAGTGAAGGTATAATTGTACGCCTTCTGACCGGTTGTATCTGTTCCCACGTAGCTGGTGATTGAGTTCAAGGTCATGGTTGACATCACGCCAGGAGACGAGATCGAGCCAACCGTTCCCGGATCGTCGCAGCGGTAATGGGTTATGGTCGGAGGGTTGCATGGCGTATAGTAACTGCTGGGATAGGGAACGGCGAAGGGACTCAGTGAGCTGCTGGCATTAGGCAGGTAATACGAAAAATCCACTGTGCCGGAGACCAGGCTCAAACTGCTGGCATTGACTGTCGTGGCATAGCCATACTTGATCTGTTTGATGCCGAAGTCGCGCACGGCATTATTCTGACTGGCGAGCGTATCCTGCACATAAGAGATCAACATTGTTTTAACCTGGTGTGGATCGTTATAGGGAGCCAGCACCTCGTTGAGATCCCATTCATAAGGTCCAGCAGTGCTTTTCTGCACCGAGTCGGGAGTACAACCCAGCGTGAAAAAACTTCCCTCCTGGCCCCAGACACGCCAGCAACTTCCTGTCCACTGGACCAGCAGATGCGACAGATGCTCAGTTTCATAATAATTGGCCTTGTTGGGAAAAGGTACCAGTTTGTCACTGACCCCATCAACGCCGTTGATCGAGTACCAGGTAGCCGCGCCGCCGGTGCTGCTGGAAGGATACTGGGCGGCAGTAATCGAGCCGAGGGAAAGCGAGAAACCCTCACCTTCATCTCCGGCTGGCGCGCGCCGGCTATGGCGCCCATTCGTGCTCTGGCTGGAATAGACCAGATTAAGCTGCGGTTCAAAGCCGTCGGGGCCAGGCGCTACCGTGATGGGATAGCTATAGTTGTACTGTCCACTATTGCCACTGGCCTCAAACAGATCGGGTGTGGTCGGTGCGGCAATCTCAGGAGTGCCAGAAGCAGTCATCACGCTCCCCAGAACAGTCGTCCGCGCGGTAAGCGTCTGCGCTTTAGCATCGTTGGTCATAGGGACGACCAGCCCGGCTGTTGTCTGGGTTGTAGCATTAGCAGTCAAGGCATGAGAAGACTGCCCGGCTGTCCGGGCCGCGCTGAGCAGATCAGTCCAGGCCAGATGGATCTGGTTGGGGTCCAGGTTCAGGTCCTGCAACTCCCAGGGCTGATAATGGTAGATGATTGTGAGCGGCTTCTTCAGCGCGACCCCTGCTACTGCATTTCCCTGGCTGTCCACCACCTGGATCTGATAGGTGCCCAGGATGCTATCAGCCTCGATATAATGCCCTGAAAGCTGGTGAATCCGCAGGAGGAGTTGTCCGACCGGCGCGCCGCCTCCAGCTAAGGCCGCGTGGGCGAAGTCGAGGGAGCCGCGTGACATATCGACTTCCAGGCGTCCATCATCCCCCTTGATCACAAGAGGCCCGGTGCCTGCGGGAATGCTCGTCCCCTTGATAGCAGGTCCCGTGGAGCTGGCCGCCATTTTCGGGCGATTGAGCACAAAGGAGTCATCCAGGGTAAACGTTTGATCGTGCATCTTAGGCGACTCGATGCCTGGCAAGGGCTTAGTCGTCGCGACGTTTGTCTTCGGCTTGAGCACACCAGGATCGGTGCCTGGGCGTTGGAACGCCCCCTGGTTAGCTTTGCTCTGCTGTCCTAGCTGTTGAAACTGTTGCAACGTATTATGCCCCGGCGCACTATAAGAGGCCGCGGGGGCTGCCAATGTTGTTGGAGTGAATGTACTCAAGTTGACCAGCAGACTGTTCAAGATGATGAGTGGAATGAACGCTAGCCACAATAAAATGCGCCACGACGGCGAGCGATGCCGCTGCAAGCGGTGCAAATGGATGCGCGGTCGATGCGCATCCCCAAAGGTATGGCGATGAAACATACGTGCGTGGTCCTCCTTAAAACGGCTTGTTCGTTAGAATACCTGCTAAACGTTCATCATAAGTCTGTCAAAGATATATAATCGGAACCCTCAAGCGCGTTCTTCCTTCCGATTGTAGCTGGTCCGTTGCCGTCAGGAAACATCGTTTTTTATCGTCTTTTTATCGCCTGACGAGAAAAAATCATCACTTTGCACGTATAACATATAGTAGCCGAAGTCATACTATTGCCCGTTCGCCTGTGAGAAACGGGAACCAGGGAGGAAACCTTAGGATGAGGAAAGCTGACGCTAAGCATTGGAGCAGTCGTTTACGCCAAGAGCGCATTCGACGCAATTGGCGACAGTCCGACCTGGCAGAGCGGCTTGGCACTACTGTGCTCACCGTTCACCGCTGGGAATGTGGTCTCCAGCAACCAGGCGCCTATTACCGCGTTAAACTTTGCGCGCTCCTGGGCAAAAGCGCAGAGGAATTAGGACTGGTAGCGCAAGCACCGCAGCCCCCCATGACCAGCGAGAGGGAAACGTCGGCAGCAGCCTCAACCGGCGATCCTTCCTCCGAAATACTTCAGCTTTGGACCGTTCCCTATGCACGCAATCCGTATTTTACCGGGCGCGACCCCCTCCTGGAGCAGCTTCACCACCTGCTCGCGCACGCGCATCGAGCGGCGCTGAGCCAATCCGCCGTGCTCAACGGCCTGGGAGGGATCGGCAAGACCCAGACGGCCATCGAGTATGCCTATCGCCATGTCCACGACTACACCGCCGTCTTCTGGATTGAGGCTGAGACTACTGAGCGCCTGGTCACCAGTTTTGTCACCCTGGCTGAGACCTTGAATCTGCCGGAGCGGCAGGAGTCCGAAAAGCCCCAGGTGGTCAGCGCGGTGCTGCGCTGGCTGAAAATGCATCAGGGCTGGCTGCTAATCTTCGATAACGTCGAGGATCTGGAGATTGTGAGGTCCTTTGTTCCCACGGTTCCGCATGGCTCTATCTTATTCACCACCCGATTGCAGGCCGTGGGAACTCTTGCGCAGCAAGTTACGGTCGAGACGATGGGCCTGGCAGAAGGCACACTCTTGCTGCTGCGCAGGGCCAAGCTGCTGCCTACTGACGTGTTTCTGGATCAGGTCTCACCCGAGCTGCTCGAGGAGGCGGAGTCTCTGGTGATCGAATTGGATTTTCTCCCGCTCGCCATTGACCAGGCAGGGGCCTATATCGAGGAGGTTGGATGTTCCCCTGCCGCATATCTGGAGCTCTACCAGAGCTGCCGTAAGCAATTGCTCCACCGTCGAGGCCATACCCCAAGCGATCATCCCGATTCGGTGGCCGCGACCTGGTCCCTCTCCTTTCAACGCATTGAACAACGGAACCCTGCTGCCGCTGATCTGTTACGCATGTGTGCTTTTTTAGAACCGGACGCCATCCCTGAAGAGTTGCTCCAGGAGGGGTGTCTGACCTTAGGCTCGCTCATGCAAGCGGTCGCAACGGATATGCTTGCCTTTCATGCCGCGTGTGAGGAACTCTCTCTCTTCTCGTTGGTACAACGGGACCCGCAGTCCAGGCTGTTGCGCATTCATCGCCTGGTCCAGGCCGTGCTCAAAGAGAGCATGGAGATCAAAGAGCAACAGCGTTGGGTCGAACACCTGCTACGAGCGACAGATGCACTATTTCCAGCGACAGTGGATGCCACTACCTGGCCCCTATGTCAGCGGGTGCTGCCCCAGGCCCAAATGGGCAGTCTGTGGGCGGAGCGCTTCACGGTGGCGTCTCCACAGGCTGCGTCGCTGCTGCTGCGCACCGCCCACTATTTGCAGGATGTTGCGTTATATGAGCAAGCGAAGCAGTTGAGTCAGCAGGTGATCGCGATCCGCGAACGGATGCTCAAGCAAGAGCACCTGGAAATGGCTCAATCGCTCCATGCCTTAGCGCAAGTGTATCGGGAACAAGGCAACTATGCGGAGGCGGAGCCTTTCTATCAGCGGGCATTGCATATCCTTGAACAAATGGTGGGAGAGCAGCATCCTGATACCGTGAGCGTCCTGCACAATATGGCAGATTTATACCGCAGGCAAAGCAGGTATGCCGAGGCCGAGCCTCTTTATCAGCGGGCGTTGCGCATCCGCGAGCAGCAATTGGGGCCGGAACATCCCCAGGTGGCCCACTCACTCCACGGACTGGCGCTCCTCTATGACGAGCAAGGTAGGTATGCCGAGGCGGAACCCCTTTTCCAGCGTGCGCTTGCTATTCGCGAGCAATGTCTGGGACCAGATCATCCTGACGTGGCCCTTTCGCTCAACGGATTGGCGATGCTCTACTATGAGCAGGGCAAGTATGCCGAGGCGGAGCCCCTTTATCAGCGCGCGCTTGCCATTCGAGAGCAGCGCCTCGGTCCTGACCATCCTGACGTGGCTCATCCGCTCGCCAATCTGGCACTCCTCTACTGGCAGCAAGGTAAGCAGGCGAAGGCGAAGCCCCTCTATCAACGCGCGCTTGCCATCCGCGAGCAACGCCTGGGACCGGATCACCCCTTAGTGGCTCAACCGCTCAACGGGCTAGCGATCCTCTACTATGAGCAGGGCAGGTACGAAGAGGCGGAACCCCTCTATCAGCGCGCGCTTGCCCTCCTGGAGCAACGCCTGGAACCGGACCATCCTGACGTGGTCTTTTCGCTCAACAACCTGGCAATCCTCTACGCTAAGCAATACAGGTATGCCGAGGCCGAGCCCCTCTTCTTGCGAGTGATCTCCCTCCTGGAGCAACGCCTGGGAGCGGACCATCCTGACATGGCCCTTTCGCTCAACAACCTGGCGATGCTCTACTATGACCAGGGTAAGTATGCCGAGGCCGAGCCCCTCTATCAGCGAGCACTTGCCATCTGGGAGCAGCGCCGGGGGCCGGACCATCCCTTAGTGGCCCACCCACTCAACGGACTGGCGAACCTCTACTGCGAGCAGGGCAAGTACGAGGAGGCCGAACGGTTCTTCTTGAGGGCGTTGCGCATCCGCGAGCAGCAGTTGGGGTCTGAGCACCCTGATCTTGCAGCGACCTTGCACGAGTTTGCCGCCCTCCGCGTAGCACAGGGGAACTTCCAGGATGCCGCGTTCCTCTACCAACGCGCTCTCACAATGCGGGAACAAGTCTTTGGTTCACAGCATCCTAAAACCACAGAGACCCGCGAGCGCCTCCGCGCCGTCTTGCAGACAACGGGCAAAGTGGAGGAAGCGGCAACGCTTCGAGCCACTCAGCCGTTTGTAGGAAGTTAACTTAGGAGGATGAAAAAAGCTAAAGACTGAGGTACAAGATAAATGGTGCTTCCTAAATATATCCCAATGCTTTAATCAGTGCTTCCTTGACATCTGCATCATAGAGGATACTGATTTTCATAGCCAGTTCGCAAAGCGGCAATGGCCGACTTGCACCAATTGCCGTATCCTTGTTCGCACATGAGTCGGACAGCCCGCTTCCACGAGCAACTGATCTCCCCATGCGCTATCCTGATATACCATCTTGCCGCAACTTCATGCCAAAGAGCCAGCGGAACCCGTTGAGGCGCCGGATCAGCAGCTCGTACAGTGCCAGCAGCAGCACAAAAGCAGGCACGCTGATGAGCAACCATTTGGGGAAAACCCCCATGTTCCAGGGCACGACATAGAAGGCGACGGCGATGATCACCGGCTGCTGGAAGACGTAAAACGGCAACACGGCTTCGTTCATGTAACGGAGCACGTTGTTGTTCCCATTGAACCAGCGAATGCCGCAGAAGAGGACGAAAAGGAGCCAGGCCCAGGCATTGATGCTGCGTATCGCCTGATAGAGCAGAGAGCCAACAGTATAGCTGGGCGCCGCTTCCCAGTTCAGTGCATAGCCAGCGATCAGTGTTGCCGTCATAATGAGGAAGCACAGCAGACCCAGGCCGAGAGCCAGCCATCCCTGTTTGCGAATAGCCTCAACAAAGGAGGGGCGACTAAAGAGCAGATAGCCATAGATAAAAAAAGCCAGATCGCAGACGAATTCAGCCCAATCATGTTCCGCGGGGAACGGGGCGCGTAAGGCCATCTGAATCAGCGCAATGGGTATAGCGAAAAGAAAGATCATCCCTGGCCGACTGGACCAGGCCGCGATCTTATCAATCACCCGCTGACCGGCATCGCTGCGCAAGAAGAGAAACAGCGGAAGCGCGAGCAGAGTGAAAAGCCAGAGAAAGATCAGAAACCAGAGGTGATAGACCCAGTAGATCCAGGGGGCATGCCAGTTCGCCTGGATGTGCGTAAAAAACCAGGGGTAAAACTGGAAGAAGGAGCCTTGAAAGTATCCATGAGTCAGTTCCTCCACATAAGCCTGTGGCGGACTCAAAAGCAGATACCCGACGACCAGCGGCAGGAGGAGACGCAGACAACGCTCACGAAAATATCTGGACCCTGAGCGCGTGCGCAGCGCAAAGCGGCAGGCAGCTCCCGCCAGCACGAAGAACAGGGGCATGCCCCATTGGAAGAAGAAAGCGATAAAGGCATCGGCGACAAAACTGCGCTCGGGATTCTTAATATTCCAATCGGAGAGGGAATCAAAGGGGCGCAGGGTGTGAAAACAAAAGACGCCCAGGACGGCCAGCACCCGCAGCCAATCAAGAAAGAGCAGCCTTTCCCGCCCGGTACTTGCCGGTACCTCAGCCTGTAGTACAGCCATGAATATTCCTCCATTACCAGTACAGATCGTCACAACACTAGTTACAATAAACTTAACGGGGAAGACAAAGCTTTTCTGTTCTCCCTTTACGCCGCCCTTGATGGCGAGGAGCGGGGAAGGAGCGCGGATAAGTGGAACGCAGAGTCGAAGTGCTTGGTGATATAATATTTGACAGCACAGTTGGCAGCTTTCCGTCTGCTCCAGACCCAATGCGGTCGCATACCAACACACGAAAAAGCGGAATAAAGCAAGGTGAGCAGCTCAATGAGGAGTTTCGCAAAATAGAGAAGGATGTGCCGATGAACCCCAAAAACGATATGCCGAAGACAATGTTCGAGAAAATCTGGGATGCCCATGTCGTGCGGGACGTTCCCGGAGAATCAACCATACTGTATATTGATCGTCATCTGATCCACGAGGCCACTTCACCTCAGGCATTCTCGGGCTTGCAGGCAGCAGGCCGCAAAGTGCGCCGCCCCGATGCTAATGTCGCCGTGCTCGACCATAACGTTCCCACCGTTAGCGGTCGGCGCATGCTCGATG
This sequence comes from Ktedonosporobacter sp., assembly GCA_035293765.1. Taxonomy (GTDB): domain Bacteria; phylum Chloroflexota; class Ktedonobacteria; order Ktedonobacterales; family Ktedonobacteraceae; genus DASRHT01. Next base: position 62,368 of record DATGMF010000055.1, on the reverse strand, counting down.
TGGTGGACAGGGAGAGCGAGCTGTGCATCACCACGATGGAACAGAACGCTCGCAATTTTGGTCTGACCCTCTTCGATATGAAAGATGCGCGCCAGGGGATCGTCCATATCATCGGGCCGGAACTTGGCCTGACCCTGCCCGGGATGACGCTGGTGTGTGGCGACTCGCATACCTCTACGCACGGCGCGCTGGGCGTCTTTGCCATCGGCATTGGCACCAGCGAGGTTGAGCACGTCATGGCGACACAATGCCTGTTGCAGAAGAAGCCGAAAACGATGAATATCCGCATCGAGGGCACCCTTGCCCACGGCGTGACGGCTAAAGACCTCGCCCTGGCGCTGATCGGCAAATTTGGCACAGGCGTCGGCACAGGCCATGTCATCGAGTTTAGCGGCTCGACCGTGCGCAACCTTTCAATGGAAGGGCGCATGACCCTCTGTAATCTGGCTATCGAGGCGGGCGCACGCGCCGGCATGGTCGCCCCCGATGAAACCACCTTCGCCTATATCAAGGGACGCCCCTTCGCCCCCAAAGGCGAACTCTTCGATCAGGCCGTCGCCGCCTGGCGACAACTCGCCAGCGACCCCGGCGCAAAATTCGACGCAGTCTACGAATTCAACGTTGACGGACTGGGGCCACAGGTCACATGGGGCGTTAATCCCGGCATGGTCGTCGATGTCACCGGCGTTGTTCCTGATCCCGCCGCACAATCGGACCCGTTGAAACGCCAGAGCTATGAGCGGGCGCTCAAATATATGGGGTTGACCGCCGGGCAAAAAATTACCGATATCAAGCTCGATACTGTTTTTATTGGTTCCTGCACCAATTCACGCCTGGAAGATTTGCGTATGGCCGCCCAATATGTCAAGGGGAAATATGTGGCCCCCGGCGTGCGCGCTATGGTCGTGCCCGGCTCGATGCAGGTGCGACGCATGGCTGAGGAAGAAGGACTCGCCGATATCTTCCGCGAGGCAGGCTTTGACTGGCGTGAGGCCGGGTGCAGCATGTGTATCGCGATGAACGGAGATCGCCTTAGCGAAGGTGAACGCTGCGCCTCCACCAGCAACCGCAACTTCGAGGGTCGCCAGGGACGCGGCGGGCGCACGCATCTCGTCAGCCCCGCGATGGCGGCGGCAGCAGCCATCGCCGGTCACTTCGTAGATATTCGTAATTGGTAGAGAAAGAGAACGCATACATGGAACCATTCACCACTCACACCGGTCTGGCAGTGCCGCTGGACCGCACCAACGTTAATACCGACGAGATTACGCCCGCGCGCTTTTTGAAAACGATCAGACGCTCCGGCTTCTCCAGGGCGCTCTTCGCCAACTGGCGCTTTGTCGGCGATACCGATGTGCCCAACCCCGATTTCGAGCTGAACCAGCCGCGCTACCAGGGAGCGAGCATCCTGGTGACGGGCGATAATTTCGGCTGCGGCTCATCACGCGAGCACGCCCCCTGGGCTATCCGCGAATATGGCTTCCGCTGCCTGATCGCTCCCAGCTTCGCGGACATCTTCTATAACAATTGCTTCAATAACGGCATCTTGCCCGTTACCCTGGACGAGAAAACCGTTCAGGAATTGATGAAGGAGATCGAGGCCAACGAAGGCTACACCCTGACCGTCGATCTGGCGGCGCAGACCGTGACCACGCCGAGCGGGCGTGTATTACACTTTGAGATCGACCCATTCAAAAAAGAAGCCTTGCTCAAGGGCCTGGATAATATCGGCTGGACCCTTTCGCACGACAGCGAAATCACCGCCTACGAAGACCGCAGGCGGCGGGAGGCGCCGTGGCTGTTTAATGCAGCTCGCTAGCCAGCACCAGACCATTTCAGTACCCTCTAGCGGGTCGAGATAGCCACTGGTACCCGCCCCTCTTGAGGAGAAATACAGCATCGGACGCGCTGTAGCTCCCCGATTCATCGCGGGAGGTCCCTACAGATGTCAAGTGGAAATGCAAAAGGAGCGCATTGTGACCACTCAACAAATAGATTCCAGTATCGCAGCCTACCAGATCCTCGATGCTGAGGGCAATCTGGTTGGGAATCAGCCCGACATCAGCCCTGAGCACTTGCTTCAGCTTTACCGGGCGATGCAAATGGGCCGCTCTTTCTCCAATAAGATCATCGCGCTACAACGGCAGGGACGAGCGACGACCTTTGGCTCGCTGGTTGGTCAGGAAGCGACAGCCGTTGGCCTGGCCGCGCCGATGCAGCCCCAGGACTGGCTGGCAACCTCGTATCGCGAGATTGCTTCATTAATCGTCAGAGGCATGCCCCTCCCCACGCTGATCTACTCGTTTCGCGGCCTCACTCCCCCCTATGATCCTGCATTGCGCTGCCTGCCGATCCAGATTGTGATCGGGACGCAGATGTTGCACGCGGTCGGATTGGCAATGGCGGCAAAGATCGCGGGCGATCCCGTCGTGGCCGTGGGCGTCTGTGGAGACGGCGCGACGTCCGAGGGCGATTTTAGCGAGGCGCTGAACTTCGCTGGCGTCTACCAGGCTCCGGCTGTCCTCGTGGTGCAAAATAATGGCTGGGCCATCAGCGTGCCACGTCAAAAGCAGTCTGCCGCGCCATCGTTTGCTGCGCGCGGCCCCGGCTTCGGCATTCCGTCACGGCTGGTCGATGGCAACGATATCCTCGCCGTCTACGAAGTGATGCAGCAGGCGTTAGCGCGCGCCAGAGCTGGCGAAGGACCAACCCTGATCGAGACGCTGACCTACCGCATTGGAGCACATACCACCGCCGACGATCCCACCCGTTACCGTGACCAGGCCGAGATCGAGTTCTGGAAAACGAAAGATCCCATCGTCCGCTTCAAACGCTTCCTGCTCCAACGCGATCTGCTTACCGAGGAACAGGACCAGCATCTCCTGGAAGAGATCGAAGAAGAGATCAACCAGGCCGTCACCGCGGCTGAGGCCATGCCACCACCGGCGCCCGACAGTTTCTTCGATCATACATTCGCCAGCCCCACCGCGCGCATGGAGAAACAGCGCGAGGATCTGCTGCGCTATACTTCGATTCCGCGCTCCTGAGTGCTCCCACGATGAATCGGGGAGCTACAGCGCATCGGCATTGGAGCGCGGAACACTTTCAAAGGTCGAAAAAAATCATAACGACATTATTTACAGGGGTGATAGCAATGCAAATGACGATGGTAGAGGCTCTGAACCAGGGGCTCGCGCTCGAACTGGAACGAGATCAGCGCGTGGTGCTGCTCGGGGAAGATATAGGAGTGAACGGCGGCGTTTTCCGCGTCACCGAGAACCTGCAACAACGCTTTGGCGAGCAGCGCGTCTTTGATACGCCGCTGGCCGAATCCGGCATCATTGGCACATCCGTTGGCATGGCGATATACGGCCTACGACCCATCGCCGAGATTCAGTTCGCGGGCTTTCTCTACGTGAACATGAATCAGTTGGTGACGCAGGCGGCGCGGATGCGCTTCCGCAGCGCAGGTGCCTTCACCTGTCCAATGGTGGTACGCGCTCCCTATGGCGGCGGCGTGCGCACGCCAGAACTGCACTCGGACAGTCTGGAGGGAGTCTTTATGCAGACGCCTGGCCTGAAGGTGGTTATTCCCTCAAATCCCTATGACGCCAAAGGGCTGCTTGCTTCAGCCGTCGCCGATCCCGATCCGGTGCTTTTCCTGGAAAATATCAAACTCTACCGTTCTTTCAGACAAGAGACGCCAGAAGATCATTATACGCTGCCACTCGGTCAGGCGCATACGGTGCAAGAGGGCAACGATGTCAGCATTATCGCGTATGGCGCAATGGTTCCGGTGGCAATGGCAGCGGCCAAACAGGCCCAGCAAGAGCTGGAAACAAGCGTTGAAGTCATCGATCTGCGCACCGTCTGGCCGCTCGATGAAGAGACGATTGTCGCCTCCGTCGAAAAAACGGGCCGCGCCATCGTCGTGCATGAGGCGCCACGCGGGGGCGGAGTCGGGGCAGAGGTGACGGCAATTATCAACGAAAAATGCCTCTATTCTCTGCTCAAGCCGGTTGAGCGCGTGACAGGTTATGATACGCCGTTCCCGGTTCCTGGTCAGGAAGATTATTACCTGCCGACGCCTCCCAAAGTGCTTGACGCGATCAAACGTGTGCTGGAAGCATAATAAAGAGGCATAGTCATAAAAATATCCTGGAGATTGTCATATGTACGAATTTAAACTGCCTGATCTTGGCGAAGGGATGCAGGAAGCTGAGATACGCCGCTGGCTGATCCACCCCGGCGATACCGTCAAGCTCGATCAGCCAATGGTAGAGGTAGAGACAGACAAGGCAGTTGTCGAAATTCCTTCACCAGTAGCCGCGCGCGTGACCGCTATTCGCGTGCCGGAGGGCAAGGTGGCCCAACTGGGAGAAGTGCTGGTCGTGTTTGACGCTCCCTCCAGCGCCTCCACCGGCACAACGGAGACGCGACAGGTAGAGGCCCCTTCTCAGGCAGCAGCATCCACGAAAGGCAGAGGTAAAGCGCGCGTGCTGGCCGCTCCCGCCGTACGCAAGCGCGCCTTCGAGCTGGGGATCGATCTGGAACAGGTTACGCCCTCACAAGCTAATGGACGTGTCACGATGGAAGATGTTCTGGCATACGCTGAACGCGTCCGAGAAGCGACCGCTGCCGTTCCTGTTACTCCTGCAACAGCACAGGCGAATGGAACAACAAAAATTTCGCCTGCCCCTGCTAGAGAGATCATGCCTGTTACCGCTGAGGCGGAAGAGGAGCGCAGACCGCTGACGGGACTGCGCCGTAGCATTGCCGAACATATGGAACGCTCATGGCGCACCATTCCGCATGCCAGCGCCTTCGATGAACTTGATGGTTCCGCTCTGATTGCGCTGCGTCAGGCCCTCAAACCGGTCGCGGAACAGCGCGGCGTGCGCCTGACCTATATGCCACTGCTGGTCAAGTTGCTCCTCCCCGTGCTCAAAGAGCTCCCAATTTTCAATGCCAGCCTGGACGAAGAGCGGCGCGAGATTATTTACAAACACGTTTATCATATCGGCATCGCAACCGACACGCCCGAAGGGCTGCTTGTTCCCGTGCTGCGCAATGCCGATCAGCTTTCAGTGATCCAGATTGCCCAGCAGCTTGAGCGGCTGATCGAGGGCGCGCAGAAGCGTTCGTTGGCGCTGAAAGAGGTCTCCGGCAGCACGTTCACGCTCAACAACGTTGGCAGCTTTGGCGGCGGTGGCGGCATCCCGATCATCAATTACCCGGAGGTGGCGATTCTGGCGGTTGGACGCTTGCAGGAGAGGGTTATCGCTCACAATGGCGCGATCAGCACGCGCATGGCGATGCCGCTCACGATGTCGTTCGATCATCGCCTGATCGATGGCGCGCTTGCCAGCCGCTTTATGGCGCGCTTCAAAGAGTTAGTCGAGAATCCAGCTCAATTGCTGCTGGATATGATATAAATGCATAACGCTATGTACAAGGTATGCTGAGCGGGGTCCAGGGGCAGAGCCTCTGGCGGGGTCTGGGGTACGTCGCGACCTAGCGAATTGTCTCCAGGCTTTTCCCCTCGCCGCCGCCGCAGGCGGCAGACAAAACTTATACATGGCAAATCAGAAAGAGGCAGAGGCATGGTCGTCGGCGATGTGACAACGGCGGTGGATATTCTGATCCTGGGGGCAGGACCAGGAGGCTACGTTTCGGCAATACGAGCGGCTCAGCAGGAGCGGCACGTTACTTTGGTTGAACCCGGTCCGGCAGGTGGAACCTGTCTTAATCGGGGTTGCATTCCGCTCAAAGCTCTGGTATCCGCCAGCGAACGCTACCAGCAAACACACCAGGAAGAGTTGGCGGCGCTGGGCATTGAAGCTGCCTCGGTCTCTTTCGATTGGCTCAAGATGCAGGCGTGGAAGCAAAGCGTGGTGGAGCGCCTCTCCGATGGCGTGCGCCGCCTGATCTCCGGCAACCGCATAGAATTGGTGAAAGGGACTGGCTGGTTTATCAATGAGCAAGAGGTGCGAGTCGAGGGCGAACACGGCTCCCACCGCTTCAAATTCGAGCATTGCATCATCGCCACCGGAGCTCAGGCCGCCCCTATCGAGCAACTCCCTTACGATGGCAAGCAAGTGCTTACACCCGAACAGGCGCTGATGCTATCCGAATTACCGGAGACGTTAAGCATCGCAGGCAACGACTACATTGCCCTTGAGCTGGCAACTATTTTCGCGCGACTCGGGGTCAAGGTGAAGCTTTGCTCACCCGGCGAGCAGATTCTGCCGGGGATCGATCCCGCAGCTCTACGCCTTGTCCAGGCAGGATTGCGCAAACTCGGCGTCCAGGTCAGTACAAAGATTCAAGCTGCCACCATTAGCGAGCGTCCGCTGATCATCTCGAACGGCGTGCGTCCCAATACCGCCGGGCTGCACCTCGATGCCACCAGCGTCAAACTCAATGAGCAGGGTGGGATTACCGTCAACAGCATGCAGCAGAGCAATGTGCCGCACATCTATGCCGTGGGCGATTGTACGGGGGGACAGGCGCTGGCAGGCATAGCGATCAAACAGGGCAAAATCGCCGCTGATGTTATCGCGGGCCAGCGCGTTCAGTTCGCTCCATTGGTCACACCGCTGATTGTTCATACCACGCCAGAACTAGCAACCGTGGGCTATTCGGCGCAGGAAGCAGCCGAGATGGGCTATACCACTGTTACCGGACGCTTCCCTCTCGCCGCCAATGGACGCGCGCTCACACTCGGCAGCGACAACGGGGTCGCGCTCGTCGTCGCCAACGCCGACGATGAAGCCATCCTGGGCGTCACGCTAGTAGGTCCGCGCGCGGGCGATCTCATCGGGCAGGCAGCTCTGGCTATCGAGATGGGCGCGACCCTGACCGATCTCAGCGAAATCCTCTACGCCCACCCCGGCCTGAGCGAACTGCTTCAGGAAAGCGCCGAAAACGCATTGGGACGAGCGATCCATATTCTCGCGAAATAAAAGCACATACAGCTTGTCTATTGAAGAGCAGCTTGAAGGGATATGCCTCAACCACCCTGGACGATATTGCTCGCCAGGCAGGAACAACGCGCGGCGCGATCCAATGGCACTTTGGCAATAAAGCAGAGCTGTTTAATACATTGCAACGCGAGTGTTATGAGCGAATGGCGCATAAATTGGGGGCGACCTACGCTTCAAACGGTACGCCTTTACAGATATTACGCCTCATGCTAATTCGCTGGCTGGGCTATGCCGAGGAAGACGCTAACTTCCGCGCCATCCTGGAATTGACGTTATTGAAGACAGAGGTGGGACCAGATTTGCAGGGAGGCATGCAAGAGAAAATCCAGTTGAGGCGCACCCAGCCGGATATGCACAGGGCCTTCCGCACGCCGCTGGTGCCGCTGGTGCCCATCCTGGCGGCGCTGACCTGCCTCTACCTGATGGTCAGCCTTCCTCTCATCACCCGGGGTACGCTTCGTGGTCTGGCTGGCAATAGGCATCATCCTGTATTTCGCCTACGGGATGCATCATAGTCGCCCGGCACGCAAAGAAATTGCGGAGGGCGGCCCAGCAACGATGGAGGAGTGGGAGCAACCGGAGGTCAGGGCACGTAACAGAGGGTAGCAAGGTCAAGCCTTGCTACCCGCGCTGTGTTTCTATCTGCCCGACAGCTAAGAAACAGGGACGACAAGTTCCTCGTCGCCGTAGAGGATAGTTACGCCTCCGGTGGCAAAGTTCGGTATATCGGCTCCCGCGGCTCTGCCTTCGGGCGTCGCCATGATTGCGTTGAACTTTTCCTGGCTGCTGGCAAACAGCCCAGCCATTCTATAGTAAGGAGGCTGTTCTCCATTCGGCCCCGGTTCAAATTTCGTAGTTGACACGCCCTGAAGCCCCTTGATCTTCCCTACCAGAGGCATATGGACTTCGCGGTAATAGCGTTCAAACTCTGCGGGGTCCTCAGGATGGCCGTAAAGAACGGTAAAGCGAAACATGGGTGATCCTCCTAAAAAATAACCATAGCCAGTCATTGCAGCCAGCATGAGCTGTAACCCCCGATTCATCGTGGGAGCGCGAGAGCAGCGTTGGCGGTCTGCATAGCAAGCGGCTGGCTCTTAGCAACCTGAGCAAATAACGAATTCGCGCTTATAGTGTACCACACGTAATAATGCAATCGTTATTGACATGACAGCCAGACAGCATATCGCTACAACCCTGCGCAAACTCCTGCGTAAATACTGTACCGGAAAAGAAACTTACAACCAGAAGGGATGATGATAGATATGATGCCACAGATGGATGCAGGTGAACCGATGCGCGAGCAAGCTCAGTACGGCAAATATGAAGGCAGTCAGCAATACGGCACTCCATACGGTTCCGGTCAGCAACAGGAAAGCCCGCTTGATGATAATCTCGTTGAGGCTATCGCCCAAAGGGTGAGCCAGATTATGGGGCAGAGGCCAGGCGGAAAAGTATACGGTCGTTCTCAGACTCCAGCTCCTATAGGTATGAGGTTGGCGCTGGCTATTGTCTCGCTCTGTCTGCTTATTCCTCTCGCGGCAATCCTGATAAGCGGCGTCGGCGGCTATGGCGGTCTGGTCGGTTTCGGCGTTGCCTGCCTTACTGTGATTATAGTCAATATCGCGTTCAGCGCAGGCAGATTTTAGCTGACAGCGGCGATCATGCGTAGACATGAGGGCAACTACAAGGGTTGCCCCTACAGAGTTTCGGTTTCGCTTTGCAGTGAGGCGACGACGGCATTCAATTCCTTGATCTGTTCCTGAATGGCAAGCGTCTTTTTCTGCTCGGAGCGCATCAATCTCAGATAAGGGGCAATGGCATCCTGGACGCGGCTGATAGAGCTGTTGAGTTCTTTATAAAACTGCTCTTTCTGACGAGAAACTGTTGACAATTCGCTAAAGGTGTGATATCTTAATACCGCGAACGAAATTATCGGCACCAAAATAGCAATTGCGGGAGTGGCTCAGTGGTAGAGCATCTCCTTGCCAAGGAGAAAGTCGCGGGTTCGATCCCCGTCTCCCGCTCCCCTTCCCGGCGACGTCGCCAAGTGGTAAGGCACGGCTCTGCAAAAGCTGCACCAGCGGTTCGAATCCGCTCGTCGCCTCCTTATTAAGAGATGTGGCGTCCGTCACGTCTCTTTTTGTTTTCAGGATACTCATCATGCGCGAGGCACGTACCTACTCTATCGAGGCCATCATTCTCAAACATTCCGATCTGGGTGAAGCTGATCGGGTTCTTACGCTGCTCACTCCATACAAAGGAAAGATGCGCACGGTCGCCAAAGGAGCGCGGCGTCCCGGCAGCAGGAAAGCGGGGCATCTTGAGCTATTGTGTCGCAGCCAGCTCCACCTGGCTCAGGGCCGCAACCTCGATATTGTGACCCAGGCACAGGCGCACGAGAACTTCCCCCACCTGCGCACCGAACTCTGGCATATGACCTGCGGCTTTTATCTGGCAGAACTGATCGACCGCTTTATCGAGGACGACACTCCCCACCACGACGTTTATACCCTCTTGCTGGAAACGTTGCGCGGCCTGGAGGCCGATGCCATAGAAGTACAACAGCAGCGCGCGCAGGGAACGCTTTCCTCTGCGCAGGAACATACACGCACGCTGCTGCTCATGCGTTATTTCGAGATCAATCTGCTTTCATTTATCGGCTACGAGCCGGTTCTTCGCACCTGCGCCCATTGTAACGCCGAGCTGCAACCGGAAGAGAATGGCTTTACCCCTTCGCTGGGTGGCGCTCTCTGCCCCCGCTGCTCGCATCTATGGGGACAGGCGCTCTCAATGAATGCGTTGAAAGTGTTGCGCCTGTTGCAGCGCAGCGAGTCCTGGGAACACTTCCCCCGCTTCCGCCTCGATGGGCGTCTGCAAACGGAGATAGAGTCGGCTATGCACGGATTGCTGCGCTTCCATCTGGAGCGCGATCTGAAATCCTGGAGCTTCCTGGATAGTTTCAAGCCCTAGCGGGTCGATATAATAGCTCCTGCCGCCTCCCTTGAGGGGGAAGTATACCATCACACCCGAAGATGTCAAGTGGAAATGCGCCAGCCATATATTGCGGTACCCAAAAATTAATGGCTATGCAAACGCATTCAACTATGTTATGTTACCGCTAGCGGGACCAACCTCGGCCTGCATATGTCTATTACCCGTTCATCCTCTGGAGGCATACATGAGTGAGATTGCTCCACCTACCGCCACGACCACCAGAACGTCTCAGCGCCCTTCCTCTGGCTACGCTCGTTACGTTTTCTGGGTCATGTTCTTGATCAGCTTCCTCAATTACCTGGACCGCAATATTCTGACCGGAGCCGCGAATGTTGTTGCTAAAGAGCTTAACTTTCAGCTTGACGGCATCGGCTATATTGCCTCGGCCTTCTTGATCATCTATACGCTTGGCGCCTTGCCTCTGGGGATATGGGCGGATCGGGCCAAGCGCAAGAACGTCGTTGCGAGCTGCGTCGCCGCCTGGAGCGTGGCTACTGCCGCCACCGCGCTGGCTACGAACTTTATCACGCTTTTCTTCGCGCGTATGTTTCTAGGCATTGGTGAAGCGGGCTATTTTCCCGCCGGCACCGCGCTCATGAGCGATTATTTCAGCCGCGAGAAACGGTCGCGGATCATGAGTTGGTGGAGTGTCGCTCAACTCGTGGGGATACTGGCAGGCTTTGCCCTGGGTGGCGCCATCGCGGGCCTTTATCCTGGCAGTTGGCGATTACTCTTTATTTTTACCGGCATCCCCGGTCTGCTGCTGGCGCTGCTGGCATGGAAGGTGCGCGAGCCGCGGCGCAACCAGGCCGACGAGGAGGCAATCGATCTCGATTCCCATTCACTCGGCAACGTGCCAGAAGTGGAAGAGCCACCACACACATTGGGCGTCCCTTCCAATACCATGACGCAACTGAAAAGCTTGCTACGCATCAAGACGCTGGTGGTGCTGATTCTGATGCAGATTTTCGCCTTCTTCGTGCTGGGCGTGAACGTCACTTTCTTGCCAACATACTTACAGCAAGGGGACATTTTTCATTTTACTTCCGCTCAGGCGGGACTTTTTTCTGGCATTGTGATTGTGCTGGCAGGTATGGCGGGAACGGTGATAGGTGGATATGTGTCCGATATGCTCAATCGCCATCACCAGGGGGCGCGCGTACTGGTGTGCGGCATTGGCTTTCTGCTGGGCGCACCATCGTTTATGCTGGCTATTACCATCCATAACGTCCCGATCTTTACCATCTTCTTTGTACTCACCACGCTTCTGCTTACCGTCTATACAGGGCCGAGCACGGCGGCAACGCAGGATGTGGTACCGTCGGCCCTGCGAGCCTCAGCGGTGGCTATTTCCTTGCTGATCGCTCACCTGCTAGGCGATGCCTTTGCTCCCACGCTGGTTGGCGTCCTGGCGACAAACTTCGACCCCACTCATGGCCTGCACTTCAAGAATGGCCTGGCCGGGCAGGATCTGAGCATAGCTCTGCTGGTGACCTGCACACCCGCGCTGGTGATCGCGGGCCTTATCGGCATCTTTGGAGCGCGCTGGATGAAGGACGATATCGCCGCAGCCGAACAGATAGACCGGCAGGCAAGGAAAGCCGCAGTCTGACGTTGCTGCCTGTTAGATCACTAAAAGTCGGAGTATGCTCACATACGAGTAAATACTCCGATTTGCGTTAATAGCCATATTTTACCAGGTAATTATTGATATAAAGGATCAGTTAATCGTTATACTTACTAGAGATTTTATTGATGTGTATTCTGAGGCTTACTGGCGTAACGCAGGTTCTCAACCCAAAAGAGCCTTTTTCAATAAACGCTACGCAATGTAAGCAACATGAGTACCCGACAGAGTCTGGCGACCCCCCAATTAGTGTTTTTCTATTTTGAAAGGAAGCTTTGATGAAAGTTAGGCGGAGATACAGTGGTTTACTGGCACTTGGCATGCTCCTGTTGCTCATGACGGCCTGTAGTATCCCGGGCGTTAATGCCAGCAAATCGACCCTCGCGCTGCTGCAGAGCAGTGATAGCGCGATGAAGCAGCTCAAGACTGAACATGTAGTGATGAACTCGACCTCCACAAGTACCATCAATCTGGGCACATCCTCTTCGACCTCGCCTACCCAGAGCACAGCCAAAGTAAAAATGACCGGTGATATTGCCCTGCCCGATCAGTCCTCCATGCAGCTTACCCTCAATACAGGTACTGCTAATCAGAACATCAATATCACCATTTCAATGGTCATGATGGGCCAACAGCTCTATATCCAGAATTCCAAAGGGAAGTGGTACCAATTAAATAACACCCTTTTTAAAGGTTCCAGCAACAATCCTTTTGCCAGTTCGAATGTAACAGGCTACAACCAGCTTTTAGCCCTGGCACAGAAGGCCAATTTTACAGATCGTGGCATCGAAACGCTCAACGGGGCAAGCCTGCGCCATATTACAGTCACTTTTGGCAAAGATGCGCTGGCAGACTTGCTCAATGCGACCGGCCAGAATCTGCCATCTAGCCAACAAGCGGATATCAACAAACTTCTGAGCAATATCACCATCAACAAGTTGACGCTGGACCTCTGGATCGATGAGGCGACATCTTATGTCCACCGCATGGAACTCAAGATGGGAATAACGATAAATGGAGGCGCAACCTCAACGACCAGCTCCACAGGTGTCTCTTCGGGCATCACGTCCGATTCTGATATCGTGATCGACTATAGCAAGTTCAACGAGCCGGTAAAAATTACAGCTCCGGCAGGCGCCACCCCCACTGATAACATTTTGTCTGTGTTCAGTTAATCCTACTTCCTATACAAGGTAGGGGCAGTTCCTTGCCCCTGCCCTCTAACAGGGATGCAACCTCACAGGGCAGGGCTGGCTCCTGCCCTACAGAACTAATATTCACTGCGCTGGTTGTGCCCAGATGTCCCGCATCTCTGCGCTACTTTTCAGCAACTCTTCCAGAGAACCGACGGCTGAGATGCGGCCGTCCTTCAAAACAACTACCTGGTCAGCGCGTTGGAGCACTGAACGACGGTGCGATACGACAATGCAAGTATATTTTCTGGCTGCAAATAGACGTTGCCAGAGAGCTAGCTCTGTCTCTACGTCGAGGGCGCTGGAAAGATCATCGCAGATCAGTAATTCGGACGGGTGTGCAAGCATGCGTGCTATAGCGGTACGCTGAACCTGACCCCCCGAAAGTTTGACGCCGCGAACGCCGATCTGCGTCTCCAGCCCATGCTTGAAAGTTCCAATATCGCGCTCAAGCACGGCTATATGAACAATGCTCGTCAGATCAATGGCCTCGTCCGGCATACCCAGCACAATATTCTCTTTGAGCGTAGCGCTGAATAGGTGAGGTGCCTGGGCGGTGTAGGCGCTATGGGGCGGCACAAAAAACGTCGCTGGCTCGGCAACCGGTTGACCGTTCCAGCAGATCTCTCCCTCGTTTTTTGGCAGCAGGCCGAGCACGGCTTGTAAAAGGGTCGTTTTGCCCGCGCCGATACGCCCTGTAATCACAGTCAGTGTTCCCCGCTTGATCCACAGATTAACGCCCGTGATCCCGCGTCCCGTCTCTGGATAGCGATAGCTCAGGTTGCGCACCTCCAACGTCTCCAACCGCTGTGAGATGGTCTGAGGCAAACGAGGAAGCTCCGGTATATTTCCCCACAGGGGCATAGCATGGTGAGCGGCGAGTTTATGTGCAGGCGCTCCCTGCAAGAACTTCACCAGGCGCTCGAACGAGATGCGCGTCTGCGTAAGTTGGACGAGCAGCCGCCCCATATCGTTGAAAAAATCGGTAACGATACCCAGATAGGTGATAAAGAGGATCAGATCGCCAGGACGCAACTGACCAGCGGAGAGCAGGAGGGCAGCAAATACCAGGATTAGTGCTTTGCCAATATCAATCACATTCTCTGAGAAGGCATCGAGCGCATCGGACATCACGCGATCTCGCAACATTGCTATAAGCCGCTGATTGCTCAGCATATTGAAGTGAGCGACGATATGCCGCTCAGCGCGCGCAACCTGAATGGCCTGGACCGCGCCGAAGATCTCGCCAATGGCTCCCGTAATGGCGCTTGTGGCCGCGCGACTGGCGATGCGATAACGCTCCAGCCTCTTTTGCGCCAGACGTGTCAGCAGCAGAACACAGCAGAGCGGGATAAAGACGAGTAGAGTAATTATCACGTTAACGTGCAGCAGAATGATAAAAACAGTTGCTGAATAGACGAAAAGAGCGAAGGCATCGCCCAGACTGCCAAGCAGTTCGACCACCACGCCGGTATCGTCACGAAAGTGGCTGATCGCTTCTCCAATCGTGCCAGGAAGACTACGTGCGCCGGGCTGTGCCAGAATACGCTGGAAGAGGTTGTGTTGCAACAGGCCGCCAACCGCGAACTCGAAGCGAACAATGCCATGCGTTGTCACGTAGACGATGAGCAGGCGCATGGCAATGGCGATAAGCCAGGGCAAAAATATCAGGAACAGAGCGGGCGTTAACTGCTTTTGTGTGGGTAACGCGTTGAAAAATGCCTGCATCACCAGACCAAAAATGATGCGTTCGCTATAACACGCCAGCATCATCAGCGGTTTGCAGGCATAGCTGCCGGGACGATAGCAGATCAGCCGCCACAAAAGTTGCATCATTTTCAAGCCAGCACCCCTTCCAGATCGGTCTGCAACAAACGGAAGAAATGCGCAGAAGGATCGCGCGCCAGCGACTCACGCTCTCCATATTCGAGCAAAGCGCCATGCTCCAGGATGAGGATAGCGTCAGTGCGTTGCACGGTCGAGAGGCGATGAGCGATAATGATGGTCGTACGTCCGGCCAACAGCTTGTCCATAGCATTTTCTAGTAAAGCGGCTGTTGGAGGATCAAGGCGAGACGAGGCTTCATCGAGGATGATCACTCCTGGATCATGCAGGAAGACGCGGGTGAAAGCCAGTAGCTGCGCTTCTCCGGCTGAGAGGCCGACAGCGCCAGTTCCCAGCATCGTATCTAGCCCCTGTGGTAAGGAGCCATACCAGGCGGACAGGCCCAATGCTGCGATGGTTGCCAGAATGCGCTCATCGGGGATTTCGCGGTCGAAGAAGGTGAGGTTGTCGCGCACACTGGCCTGAAAAAGCTGCACATCCTGCGTCACTACGCCGATATGCCGACGCAATTCCTGCAAACGCATCTCTTGAACAGGCATGCCGCCGACATATACACAACCCTGCTGAGAATCGTAGAAGCGGAAAATCAGGCGCGCCAGGGTAGTTTTGCCGCTGCCGGTACGACCCAGCACACCGAGTATCTTCCCCGGCTCAACGGAGAAGCTCACATCACGCAGCACAGGTACACCAGCATCATACTCGAAGGTAACATGCTTGAACTCTACGGAGAGCGGCCCTTGTGGCAGTGACGTCTCACGTCCATCATGCAGCGCCGAAGTGGTGCCAAGCAGTTCGTCAATGCGCTGCATACATGCCTCAACCTGTTGCAGATCCTGAAGTTGCGCCTGGATCGACCAGATAGGGCCGATCAGTAGAAAAGTGTAGCTGTACATAGCAAAAATAGTGCCAACGGTCACCGTTGCCGGCTGCAGGCTACGCAAATACACACCCAGGACGAGGGTAAGCAACAGCCCGCCGGAGATCAGCACGAAATTGGCAATGTGCAGCCTGGTCGTCGCCATACGCGCTTTCAATGTGATGGGAAACCATGAGCGGAGCAGCAGGAAAAAGCGGTGCATTACCGCTGCGGTCGCACCATTAGCGCGAATCTCTGCCGTCCCCTCCAGATGTTCGCCCAGGAAGCCGTAGAAATCCGCACTCGCCTGCCGTTGAGCAACCCAGAGCGGGACGAGCCGCTTGCTCATTATGATGATGACGCTGAGAAAAATGAAGGCATACAGGCTTACGCCCACGCCTGCAATCCAGCTAATTTGAAAGAAGATCGCCACGATGCCGAGCAGCAAGAGGCCGCTGCCAACGAGCTGGATCAGCAGGCGCGAGAAGAAATTGGAGAGCGTATCGATATCGCCGTCGATGCGTTCGATCAACTCGCCCGGCGTATGAGCTTTGTGGAAGGAGAGATCCAGCGATAGACAGTGCGCGACCAGATCGCCGCGTAGCCGATTGGTTGCCGTCCAGGCTACATGTTCCCCCAGATATGTATCCGCGATAGACACAAACTGCTTGAGCAGGGCAATGCCAAAGTAGAGCAGCGCCACAACGAGCAGCATCAGCGAGACGCCACGCGCCAGGGCGGTATCGATGAACATCTTCAGCAGTTGCGGATTGAGCAATTGCAGACCGGTATTGCCGATCAGTAGCGCAGCCAGCAAAAGGCTACGCCACCATTGCGGCCTGAGATAAGCGGCGAGCAGCACAAAGTAGCGCCTGAACAGCATATACTTGCCTCCTTGATATGGAACGGTCGCCCTTCCATCGGCAGCCCTACAGGAAACTTGCTCCCTTGCAAGTATAGCCGCAAGTGCGCCAAAAAAGACCGTCTCTTTGGACGATCCCTTCCGCTTGACATGCGTGTTATAGTGAGATCAGAGAGGGAAACAACCCTCTCTGTTTTTATGCCCTCACCACACGTATGGCACCAGCCGATAGTGTACCTTCTGCGTGTATTCGCTATATCCGCCTAACTCCTGCTTGAGCATCTTTTCTTCATCGAGGATGCGGAAGACGAGCGCAATTACGCCAGGGATGATGATAACCAGACCCCACAAGGAGTCGAGCGCAAGGGGGATGCCCACCATCATAATCAGTACGCCCACATACATCGGGTGGCGCACGAGCCCATACAAACCGGTGGTGATGACTTTCTGGCCCGACTCCACCGTGATGTTGGCAGCTGCATAGTTATTCTGCATAACCACAAGCCAGGTGATACCAAGTCCAAGCGCCACCAGGACATCCCCAATCACAGAGATAGCCACCGGCACCGGCGACCAGCCAAAACGATGGTCGAAGGCGCTCAGCACCATCATCGCCGGCAACAACAGAAATGCACTAGAGATGATAATTCTTTGCACGGTTCTGGCTTCCGCCGCTGGCCCGGCCTGCATACGCCGCTCAAGAGCTGCCGGGTTCTTCACGCTCAAGTAAATGCTAGGAAGCGCCGTTGAGAGGCTAAAGACAACGATAAAAACCCATGCTTGCCAGTAATTGAACGTCCACGCTGGCAAAAACAGCAGCAACCCAAACACGACAAGTCCAATCACAGATAGTACTACGAGGTTTCGAATAAACGCTGGTCCTTCTGCCTGAAGACTTGTTTTCATGATCCTTCTCACTTTCCTTGTCGCGCGCTCTATCGGCTGGTTCATTCGCTTGCCGATTGGGCGTGGAGAGCATGTTATAACCCCGCCAGGAGTCTTGTCCTGGATGTTATTGTTGATCGTCCTCTCGCATCGCATCAAACCAGAGTTGCACGGCTTCGGCACTGGCGCGGTAGAAGGTGTGTGCTGGTACGCCCAATACGCGTTCGATGGCGTCCATATAGGCGGCATGGGTAGTGACGATCTCTGCGATGAGACGCTGATCATTGTGGCTTGCCTGATCCAGGGTGAACAGTAATTCAGCATGCCTGTCTCCCATCCCCTGTAACAGGGCCATGATGACTTCCCCGGCTTTGTCAGGATAAGCGACGACAAAACTGCCCTCCTGAATACCTTGCTGGACGATCTCGCCTAGCAGTTGCGCTCGCTGTCGGGCAAGCGCCTCACCCACTCTCAGACGTACAACGGCATTGCTATCGGAATACCAGACACGTCCCATCCTGACCACTTCAGCCTTGCGCTCCATTCTCAAACGGTCCAGTGTGTCAAAAAAGCCCTGGAATTTTTCGCGGGCGCTTAGCTCAGGGTCATCGATAAGCTTTCGGAGCGGCTTCCCCGACTCCTCCTCGATCCGCTCGATAAAAGCTGCTAGCAAGGCTCCGCGCGAGGCGAAGTAATGATGAAAGGCTCCACTTGAGATCCGCACTTTCTCCAGGATATCCTGGATCGCCATGTCTTCATACCCCTTGCTAAGCATCAATTGCTGGAACGCGTTGAGAATTTCCGCCCGTTTGGCTGCATACTGTTCTGGTCTAACGGTTCGTGCCATTGCCCTCCCTCGATTAATAAAAAGACGATCTGATTATTAATTATCAGCCAATAAATTTTATTTGTCAAGGGTGTTTAAACTGAACCCAGGGCTTCTCAGTTGTCCTCTCCTCTGACTCCTGCCGACGGGATTCGCGCCCCGAACGGGGCGCAGGGCAAGGGGAGAGAGGTGCAGGCAACGCCGCGATGCGGCGTTGCCTGCACCTCTCTCCCCTTGCGAGCAGGGCGAAGCCCTGCGAGCATGACGACAACGGAAAAGCCCTGAAACTGGCACATCGCGTTGATGAATCTAGAGAACCAGGTTCATTATTCTAGACGAGAGGCACGCTTTAACTTTTTGCTTTCTCATTTCCTGGCGCAATCTGCACCTTTGACGCCCCATTGAGCAGGTTGCCCTCGATCCCAATGGAGGGAAGGAGTTGCGCCTGAGCCTGGGTGCTGAGCGGCAGGCCCCAGAGCTTGATGAAGCCGAGGGCGGCGTTATGATCGAACTGATCGCCGGTATCATAGGTCGCCAGGCTGTGGCTGTAGAGCGAGTGCTCCGACTTGCGCCCAACTACCGCGCAGTGCCCGCGTGAGAGCTTCATGCGAATTGTGCCGCTCACAAAGCGTTGCGTGCTCTGAACATAAGCCGCTAAGTCCTGATGCAGCGCGCTATACCATTGCCCGTTATAGATCAAACGCGCATACTCGCCGACAACCAGTTCTTTGAAGCGGAGTTGATCGCGGCTCAACGTCAGCGCCTCCAGCGCCTTATGAGCAGTATGGAGCACAACGGCGGCGGGAGCTTCGTAGACCTCGCGGGACTTGATGCCGACAAGGCGATTCTCGATATGGTCAATGCGTCCAATACCATGCTGTCCCGCCTGCCGATTGAGCGTCTCGACCAGCGTTACCCCGTCCAGTTCTTCGCCATTGAGCGCAATCGGAATGCCACGCTGGAACGCAATCTCCACGTACGTCGGTTCCTGCACTCCCGACGTATCGGGATTGGCGGTCCAGGCATAGACATCCTCCGGCGGCTCGGCCCAGGGATCTTCGAGGATGCCGCATTCGGTGCTGCGCCCCCACAGATTTTGATCGACCGAGTACGGGCTGGCATTGGTGACCGGGATGGGGATGTTATGTTGAGCTGCGTACGCGATTTCGTTATCGCGGGTCATGCTCCATTCGCGCACGGGCGCAATGATCTTGAGATCGGGCGCCAGCGTATGAATGGACACGTCGAAGCGCACCTGGTCGTTTCCCTTGCCGGTACAGCCATGCGCCACCGCCACCGAGCCTTCCGCGCGCGCGACTTCAACCAGCAAACGCGCGATCAGTGGCCGTGCCAGCGCCGTTGCCAGGGGATATTCTCCTTCGTAAATAGCGCCTGCCTGTAACGCGGGCCAGACGAAGTAGTTTACAAAGTCGGCGCGAGCATCGACCACCAGAGCTTTGACCGCGCCGATTTGCCGGGCGCGCTCGGCGATGGAGGGTAGATCCCGATCATTGCCCACATCAATCGTGAGGGCGATCACATCCAGATCGTATTGCTCTTTAATCCAGCGAATGGCGACCGAAGTATCCAGGCCGCCAGAATACGCCAGTACAACCGTTGACATACATTACTCCTTTATCACCCCTACATTGCAATTGTCGATCAACTGCTGGATCGCCGTTTTGAAGCTGGTGTCGCGTTCCTTCCAGGCATCGCGTGCCTGTTCTAGCCGTTGCTGAGCGATCTCCAGTCCGAGGTTGCCCGCGCCTCCCAGGTGGTTACGCGCTTTGAGACGCGCCACAAGTTGCTCCTGGCTCTCGACCGGGAAGGGGATGCGGCGATCCAGTTGCGCCAGCACCTCCGCTCCGACGATGCGATACGCGTCGCGGAAGGGCAGATTTGCCTCGGTGGCGAGACTATAGGCGCGGTCCGCGGCGAACAGCTCAAAGGTGCAGGCTGCGATCATGCGCTCGGCATTGATCTGGATATTGCTGATGACGAGCTGGCAGATTTCCAGGCTTTCCTGTGCCAGTTCCAACGCCTCCATAAAGGGCCGCTTGGTCTCCTGGTAATCCATGTTGTAGCCGGAGGGCAGGCCGCTCACGATGCCAAGAATTTGCTGCTGGAGCGCCAGCATGGTCTGCGTGCGGGCGCGCACCAGCTCCATCACGCCCAGGTTGCGCTTCTGCGGCATAATGCTGCTGCCTGTACACAGTTCCTGCGGGATCAGGAAGAAGCCATACTCGACAGTGGAGAAGAGCAGGATATCCTGCGCCATCTTGCTCAGGTCGAGCATGATCTGCGCCAGCGACTGCACGATAGCCGCCTCGACCTTGCCCCGACTGTTCTGCACATAAATAACATTGTTCTGCACGCGGGAGAAACCAAGCAGATCGCCGACCTGCTGACGATCTATCGGGATGGGAACGCCGTAGCCAGCCGCCGAACCAAGCGGCGATTGGTCGGCAACGGCATAAGCTGCTGAGAGCAATTGCTCATCGTCAAGCAGTGCTTCGGCGAAACCGGCGGCCCACAGACCAACGGAGGAGAGCATGGCGCGCTGCATATGCGTATAGCCGGGCATTGGCACGTCAGCGTGAGCTCCGGCAAATTCCAGCAGCGAGCCGCAGAGCGCAAACAGTTTCGCGCTCACATCGTGCAATTGCTCTTTCGCGTAGAGACGCATATCGACCAGCACCTGATCATTGCGCGAGCGAGCCATGTGGATTTTTTTCCCCGCCGCGCCCGCCGTTGCCACCAGGTAATTCTCGATGCTTGTATGCACATCCTCATCGGATGGCTTAATCGTAAACTCGTGAGCAGCTTCCTGCTCCAAAATGCTGCATAGGGCTGTTTGTAGCGTCTGATGTTCGCCCTCGCTCAGCACGCCGATGCTTTTCAACATTGCGGCGTGGGCGAGCGAGCCCCAGACGTCGTGGCGGATCAGGCGGTTGTCGAGGAGGCTGTTTTGAGCCGCCTCGAACTGTTCCACCTTCTCGTTAAGACTGTAGCCCTTCTGCCACAACTTAGACATGGTATATACCTCTTCCCTATAAGATAGGCGTTTGGTTCCCGTCACCCTGGCCCTTTCGCGAGCCTGCGGCGCGCTTGCACTGACGTGCAAGCGTCAGCTTTCCTGGATTCCAAAATAGTGTGTGAGCGCCGCAGGCGCGATCACTCAGAGCGCAAGCACGCAGGGATACCGCCAGCAAACACTATCTAAAAGGGCAGGGCTAGCCCATCTTGCTATACAGCCAGCCAACGCCGCTACCGCATCTAGCTCCGCTCAGGCTGGCTGCTAGGAAGGCCCCTGCCTGTTTGATTGGATTATACGATACCCGCTTCCTTGTTGCGGCGCGCGATCAGTTCGTAAGGCAGGCCGCGCAGGTGGGCCGCCGGGGCGCACTCCTTCTGGTTAAAGCTCGCACTGCTGATTGAGCGTACATCAGGGAAGAAGAGGCCGCTGATAGACGAGCGCGAGCGAATATCGATGTTGCCTTTGTAGAGATCAACGACATACTCGCCATTGACCACCTTTTGCGTGCTGGCGATAAAGGCGTCAATCGCGTCCTTTAAGGGGTGGAACCACTCGCCATGATAGACCATGCGCGCCCATTGAGCGTCGAGCTGGCGTTTGAGCTGAATCTCTTCTTTGGTGAGCGTATATTGTTCCAGATCGCGATGGATCGCCAGCAGGATCGTAGCAGCCGGACCCTCGTAGATCTCGCGCGACTTGAGGCCCATGATGCCATCCTCGAAGATGTCAATCTTGCCGATGCCGTTCGCGCCGCCGATGACGTTCAACTTTTCAATAATCTGATCAAGCGGCAACTCCTCCCCGTTCAATGCCACGGGAAGGCCATGCTGCCAGGTCAGTGTGATAGTAGTGGGCTTATCAGGCGCTTTGGTTGGTGGTACGAGCCACATCCAGATCGAGTCAGGGAGTTCGGTATCAAGGCCAATACCACCACTGGCAATCGAGCGGCACCACATCGTCTTATCGTCGCCGCCCGCGATCAACTCCTCGACCGGCATGCCGAAGTGTTCCATCAGCAACTGCTCCTCGCCGCGTGTGAGGTCGAAGTCGCGCACCGGCACAAAGATCGCAACGCCAGGAGCGAACAGGCTGAAGGCATTATGCATGCGATACTGGTCATTGCCCTTACCGCTTGAGCCTTCCATCAAAGCATCGCAGCCCAGTTCCAGCGCCTTTGTTGCCACTTTTGCCGCGATCAACTGGCGCGTCATTGAAGTTGAGACGGGATAGCCGTTATAGTCGGAATTGGCCCAGATGGCTTTGGTCAGCCAGTACTGCGTAAACTCCTCTTTCGCGTTGATGATCAGCGGCGTAATGCCTAGCCTCTGGGCGCGTTCGATGCTGGTCTGGATCTCCTCGTCGCCTTGCCCGACATCAACGCTAATGGCGGTAAGCTCGCTGGCGTGATATTTTTCTTGCGACAGCTTGACGCACAGCGTCGAGTCGAGACCGCCGGAGAAAGCCAGCGCGATACTTTTGCCCTGCGGCACCTCGACGGCTGCCAGCTTTTGCAAAGCCAGGTCGAGAGCTTTGTCCTGAACGGTGGTCGTGGTCTGGGTCATGCTACCCTGATTGTTGGTTGCCATTGTGTGTTTCTCCTTCAACGAAATGAACTTGTGGAAGGAGAGGAGGCAATAAAAAACCCCCGCCCCTTCCCGAACATTGAAGGGACGAGAGTGCAGGGATGTAAAAATATGGCCCTGTACACACCCGTGGTGCCACCCTAATTGTCTTCCGATCTCCAATGAGAAGCCATTCTTTGCAGACGGCCTGAGCGAAGCTAGCGCGTCAGCAGCGTTGGCCGTCTGTAATAGCAGGCCACTTGTCAGCGACTCGCTGCCCTACCACATTGTAGCGAGGACGGAAAGACCTCTTTTTCCTGGTTGATATGCTGCGCGGGAACCACCCGCCTACCCTACTTACTTTACTGGCGAACCAGCAAAGTTTTCTTCGGTCAGCCGCTCACGAAGGCGTTCTAAGAGCACATCTCCATTCCGAACTTCCACTCTGCTTCGGATCGCTGTCGGTCGCCACTCTTATACTCTGTTCGATCAACGCGGGTCAGGCTACTTCGACTCCGCACCCCTCCGTAGGGACCCGATTTATCGCGTCCGAAGGCGTTGGAACGCGGAACCTTTCAAGATGATTGATTGGCTTGCGCCTGCATTAAGGATAGCAGCAGATTGGGCAGTTGTCAAATTGATCATTGTATTTTTCAGGGCTTCTCAAACGTTGTTTTTTCATGCGGAACGGCTCGCGCCAACTTTTTTATCTGCAATGTATCCTCCTTGCAGCGCGCGAGCATCTTATTGACACAGGCTACACGCCAGATATTGCAGATGCAAAGTGGTATTTTCGGTGAAAGGAAGTCATATCATGTTTCAGCAAATCCTTGCGCCTCTTGATGGTTCACAACGGGCAGAACAGGCACTCCCTTTTGCCGCCTGCATTGCCCGTGCAGCGAAGGGTACTGTACAACTCGTCTACGTTGTCGATGCGTCCACAATGTTTTTGTCAACGCGGATGGTGCAGCCATCGTTCAAGCAGAGCGTGCTGGACACGCATCTGAATGACGCGAACAGGTATCTGGAACAGGTCGCGCGCTCTCCGCAGCTTGAGGGCATCCAGACAAAGACAACGGTGCTCTTTGGCTCCGCCGCCTCAGCCATTCTTTCGGCAGCCGAAAATAGCGACCTGATCGTGCTGTGTAGTCATGGCTATACGGGCGTGACGCGCCTGGTACTGGGCAGCGTGGCCGAATACGTGATCCGCCACGGCTCGGTACCGATCCTGTTGCTACGCGAAGGAGCCATACCAGACATAAAGCCCTCCAAGAACAGGCGCACACCGGTACGTGTCCTTGCAACGCTGGACGGTTCCATCGCAGCCAAAGCCGCCCTCGCGCCCGCGATTGCTTTAAGCTCGACGCTTTCGGCCCCCTCCCCTGGCATAGTCCATTTACTCAGAGTCGTAAAAGCCCAGGCCCCTGAGAGCGACGACGAGGAGCTGCGGCTAACCAGCAGAGCCCAGCATTACCTGCACATGGTAGCTGAGCATATACATGAAGAGCTGCCTGCATCTCACGCAGCCAATCCCGAATTGGCGCTGACCTACTCAACGGTTATCAGCCCGGATGTAGTTGAAGCAATCGTTGACGCAGCAGAGCATGGCGTCGCGGAGGAGCCGGGTGGATACGATATACTGGCGATGGCGACAAGGGGGCAAACCGGGCTAAAAAGATTAGCGATGGGCAGCGTCACTTCAGGCGTTATCGATCAGACCAACATACCTATGCTCGTCGTACCGCCAGGCGATGAGACAGAGAAGAGGCCGGATGTCCAGAAAATCGACAGGCAGCTAGAGAAAAAGCAAGAGGTGCCGTTTCTGCGGGCAGGAGCTGCCTATCCTAAGAACTATGTTATCGCCGTTATTGAAGACGATCAGGAAGCGCAGCGCGCTATCCGCGAACTACAGGAGGCCGGTATTGCCGCTGAGGACATCCATTTTTTAAAGAGCCGGGAGGTGCTGGAAAGCGTCGAGGATACCGCCGTGACGCGTTCGTTCCTCTCGCGCATCGCCGATGTCTTTCAAGCCGTCGCTTCCGACGATGACGCGCATGTGTTGATCTATGTAGAGGAGGCGCGCCGGGGCAGGCACATCATCAACGTGCAGGCTGAGAAATCCGAGCAAGTAGAGATGATCAAGGATATTCTGGTAAAACACCATGCGCGCACCATCAAGTACTTTGGACGCTGGGCCGTTACCGTGTTGCAGCCATGATTTAAAAGCGCAATGAGCTAACAGAAAATTGCGTAGCATCTTCCAGCGATTTGCAAGCAGCAATACCTGGTGGTAGGCATCTATATTTGCATTTTTATTATAGACATGATATATTTTCTGCTAAAATAAGTCGATGCACCATCGTAAAGTATTACTTCTTTATCTACAATATGACGCCAGAGGAAACTGAGGTAAGCTAAGATATGGCACAACAGGGTGGGGGAAGTTCAAGGACCATTGGATGGATTCTCATCCTGATCTTTTTTATTTGTAACGTTATAATTGGACTGAGTCAATATAAGACAAATATTGTTCTCTTCTTTGCTGAATTGCTATCTGGACTCGTTGGCACCCTTTTTAGTGCGTTACAAGTATTCCCTGATCTATTCGCTTCACTACGCGGCATAAACCTTTTTCAATGGACAGGCTCCGTACGCAGCACTAAATGGATCTATCTTATTGGACTCGTTATTCTTCTCATCTCGATATCGCTCAATGTCAAACTTTATTTAGATTCAATATCCCCGCATACAGCTCATTCCCACTCAGCGAATTTAGGAAGCACACCGTCTGCTGTGCCCTCATCGCCATCACAGCCCAAAATTACGCCTTTCCCTACCAATGCACCTTCCTCACACACCTTCGATGAGAACATGAATATAAATTGCGTGAGCAATTGCAATGGCGATATTATCCTGGTTGTGAATTTTATTACAACGGATACTTCAAGTATCTATAATCAAACGTGGGATTTGACGATAACAAATGGCAACTCGAAACCATGCACTTTGGAATTCACTCATCTGGACCTACAAGATGTGAAAACAAATAGTTACTTTGATGGGAGATCGCCGCTCACAAATACTAGCGCGCCCTGGCAGCCAGAGCCTATTGCCGGTAGAGAAACAATTAATGAAAACCCATATTTCTCCAATGTTCCACCGACAGGAACGTTCATCCTCTCTGCAACGATAGCCATTTCCTGCCAGGATGGGGTGAGTTTCCTCTCAGAGCAGTATCAAAGCGATCAAATTACTCTTTGATACTAGATATCTCCCGGCTGGAGCCACTCCAGCCAGCGCCCGTGACTTTCGCAGTAGGTGAGCAGCGTTTGCTGGATCTCGCCCTGTTGGTAATGATAGAGATCAACCTGAGCCTTTTCCTGGCCTGCATACCACTCCTGAGAGACGCGAAAGAGATCGTGAGTTTTCCCATAGTGAGCGATAAGCTCCAGGACCTGTTCGCGGATAGCTCTAGGGGCCTGGTTGAGGGCATAGCTGTGATAAATGCAGAGGGTTGCATCAGTTGGCATTTCAGCGAGTACCGCGGGGAGCAGGTCGATGGCGTTGCCTTTGAGCAGTGTGGGCGGATATTGTCGAGCCAGTTCTAACGCCTGCGTGAGCTGGTGAGCACGGTCTTGCTGTTCGGGCCAGATCAGCGCCCGCAGCCAGAGCGTTGCCTGCTCATCGTTTACGTCGATGGGCAACAGGTCAATGCCGACACGTTTGACCACCTGTGGCATTGTTGCGGGCAATGGCGGCAGCAGTTGACCTCGTGTTGCGCAGTGGAGTTGTACAGGCGATGCTTTGTCGCCAGCATAGCCCGCTGAGCCGTAATCATAACCGAACCTGTCCCAGAACATGTTCAATCCTGCGCTCGGCCCGATCTCGATCATCGCCAATGGCTTCCGCTGACCCAGGCGCGAGACCAGTGCGAAGGCCGGCAGGAAGGCGCTACAGCGTCCAACCTCGTTGGTCTGAACGCGCTGCGTTGAGACCAAACGACGAATATCGTCGGCATGCTCCAGGCAAAAGGCGCGGAAAAAGGGGTAGGCTTCTTCTTTCGGACGCGGCGACGCGCTCAGGCTGGGATAGAAATCGGCTAAGGGATGCTGTACGCCGCTGAGCAGAAGGAAATGAACCGCCGCAAATAACAGATTCGAGACCTGCTGATTTCTGTCTGCTTCAGTAATCAGCGCCAGCACAGCGGGATCGGCAGCGATGGCGGGACAAAGTTGAGCGTAGAGCGGAGAGCCATTCTCTCTGTCCGGGTTACCATAAGCATGGACCCCATGCCATTCAACGCTCCTGGCAAGCTTCTCTAGCAGTTCATCCTGATAAGGCCGCTGCACATCCATGTTATTCCTCAAATTACCCTAATATTTTCCGCTTCAGACATTATCGGGCCGTTATATTTTTTGTACTGCCGCCTGCGGCGGCATGGAAAGAGAAATATCGGGGGCACAGCCCCCGCGCCCCCAGTCAAGAGGCGCCGCCCCTTGCATCCCCGTTATGCAAAAATTGACGCACACCCGACATTAACCCGTATTCCTCAATCCCGCCGCGATACCATTAATGGTTAATAATACCGCGTAAGTCAAACGCGCCCGTTCGCTTTCTTCGGCGCTTAATTGTTCCTGCCCCGAACGATCCGGCATCAGTGGGCCTCCGAGCGTGCGCAGGCGGCGCAGCAGCACCACCTGAAGGTAGCTCAGAGGATCGACATAGGGATTGCGCCGGCGAATCGATTGTTGCAGGACGGGCGCGGTATCAAGCAGTTCTCTGCCGCCGACAATCCGCGTGACCAGTCGCTTTGTACGCTCGTATTCTTCCTGAATATTTTGCGAGATGCGCTGGCGTAAGGCTTCGTCGTCAACCAGCGTGGCGTAGTGCTGAGCAATGTGCATATCCGCTTTGGAGAGCGTCATCTGCAAGTTGTCCAGGAACGCGCGCAAGAAGGGCCATGCACGGTACATGTCCGCCAGTTGAGCGAGACGTTCGGGATCTTCGCCGATGTACTCCTCCAGCGCCCCTCCCACACCATACCAGCTTGGTAGCACGTAGCGGCTCTGCATCCACGAGAACACCCAGGGGATGGCCCGCAGATCCTCAACGCCGCGCCCCTTCGTGCGCCGCGCCGGGCGCGAACCGATATTCAGCCAGCCCAGTTCCAGAATGGGCGTGGCCTGCTCAAAAAAGCTCAGGAAGTTGGGATCGTTGTAGATGAGCTGGCGATAGCGCCTGTGCGCGCTGGCAGAGAGCCGCTCCATCGTCGCTATCCATGCCTCCGAGGGGTGCGGATGAACCTGCGCTTCGCTCATGACCTCGTCTGGCAGGCTCGCCTGCACCACGCCCGCAACCACCAGTTCCATATTGCGAATGGCGATCTCGTGCAGGCCGTATTTGAATGAGAGCATCTCGCCCTGCTCGGTAATACGCAAGCGTCCGTTGACAGTAGCGGGCGGCTGTCCAAGAATCGCCTCGTAGATGGGACCACCGCCACGGCCAATCGCGCCGCCACGCCCATGAAAGAGCGTGATATCGACGTGCTGACGTCCGCCAAGCTCGGCCAGTCGCGTTTGCGCCTTGTAGAGTTCCCAGCTAGAAGTGAGGATGCCGCCATCCTTGCTGCTATCCGAATAGCCCAGCATCACCTGTTGCTGCTGCTGACAATTGGCAAGGTAATTCATATCCGCCCGCCTGACCAAAGGTAGCGCGTCAGCGGCGTTGGCGGGCGGAATTTCAAGGTAAGCGCGATAATCGGGATGCGCGAAAGCTTGCTCCAAAATATCGGTGCAACCATTCAGGTCGTCGATGGTCTCGAAGAGCGGCACTAGAGGCAGATCGGTGATATCGGCCTCTTTACAGAAAAACTGCGCTTCCAGCAGGTCGCTCAACGTATGTGCCATGCTGATGATATAGCAAGTCACAGCTTTTTCGCCAAATTCGTCGCGCGCCTGGCGAATGGCGCGAAAGGTGTTGAGAATATGCCACGTCTCCTGGCTAAGGTCCAAGCCCGGACGCGTCAGAATACGAGGATCGCGCAACAGGTTCTCCAGCACTCGTATCCGTTCATCTTCTGTAAGCTCCAGATAATTTTCCTGTCTTAGCCCGCTCACACGTAACAATTCGGCCAGGGCTGCGGCATGACGCTCGCTATGCTGGCGCACGTCCAGAGCTGCGAAGTAAAAGCCGAATAGCTCAACCTGCCGTACCAGTTTGCTGATCGCGCCCTGAGCGAGATCAAGCTCGCCATCCGCCAGCAGGCTGGCACGCACCAGCTTTAGATCGTCAAGCAACTCCTCCGCGCTGTGATAAGCTGCTTCCGATAAGCGTTGTCTATGCGCTGCGCTCTCCTGCGACAGTTGCGCTGCATCAGCGTGACTCAGAGCGAGCGTCGCTTCCAGCCGCTTCCACATAAAGGAGAGCTTGCGTCGATAGGGTTCCAGCGCCGTCTGCGGGCCAAGTTCGCGGTCATATATAGGCAGGCGCGCGGCATCTTCTTCCAGGGAGCGTTGCAACTCAAGCGTGATATGAGCATGGTTGAGCGATTGCGAATACTCCATAGCCAGCTTCTCGATTGCCGCGCGATAGTGTTCGATGATATAGCCCCGCTGCAAACGCAGAGCCGTCAGCAGCGTGTCGGGACCAATGAAGGGATTGCCGTCCTGATCGCCGCCGATCCAGGAGCCCAGGCGCAGAAACGGAGGCACGTCGAGCTGAGGATACGCGAATTTTAACAACTCTTCGAACTCGCTGTAGAGGTCCGGGACCGCATCGTAGAGAACCTCATCCAGATAATAGATGCCCATTTTGATCTCGTCCACCGGCTGCGGGCGCACATGACGCACAGCATCCGTGCGCCAGAGCAGATCGATGATGCCATCCAGATCGCGCTGCCACTGGATACGCTGGCGTGGCGTTAATAGATCCTCATGGTCACGCATCTCCAATAACTCGGCGATCCGGCGCGATTTGGTGATCAGGCTGCGCCGCGTCGCTTCAGTGGGATGAGCGGTAAAGACCAGTTCGATAGAGAGTCGGTTGAGCAACTGCTGAAGGGCTGTGGCCTCAACGTTATTCTTCTGCAAAAAAGCGATCAGCGCCGCCAGCGAGCCGCGCTGGGGCTGATTGGCATTGCTGATCTCATAGAGCCTGCGTCGGCGAATGCGATGATATTGCTCGGCAGTATTGACCAGATGAAAATAGATGGTAAAGGCGCGAATCACATCGATGGCGGTCCCCAGGTCGCACCCTTCAACAATCTGCACAATTTCTCGATCAAGCGTATCAATCTCTGTCTGGAGCTGTAAAGCCTCTTCCGGCGACGCCTGAGGGAGCCGTTCGGCGCAATCGCGCAGCCGCTTGCAATTGCCACGCAGCCGCTCGACTGTGGCAAAAGCGGCCTGCCCGCCATAACGCTGGATGGCTCGCCCCAGCGCATCGCCCAGTGTACGAATATCCTGACGCAGCGGAGCGTCTCTCTCCCTGCGCTTCCCCTGTTCTGTCATAAGCGATCCTTCCCGTGCTACTCGTTACAGACGGCCTGAGCGAAGCTAGACGCGAGAGCGGCGTTGGCCGTCTGAATAGTAAGCTACTACAACATACCACCTGCTTCTTTCCCTTCCATTCTAGCATATTGCTGATCATTTAAATGGATATACAAACTGCACAAATTCACCTCTTCGTAGGGACCCGATTGATCGCGTCCGGTTTACCGCTAACCCTCCAGGAAACCATCGCCTCAGCCGCTTGAACGCGTTGTAGGGACCCGATTGTATCGCGTCCGCTTTAGCGCCTTTTCTCCTTTTTCTATATAAAACGCATCATACCACAAATTATCATAAATACGTTTTATTCATTTAAGCGTATTATCTTTGCTCTCTGCCAGGAATTGCCTCGTTGGACGACATGGTTTCAGCAAGTTCAGTGGTGAACCGGCGGTAAACCGGACGCGATACAATCGGGTCTCTACGGCATTGGCGGTTAATCATCTTTTTTCAAGGAAGGAGGGCAATGTTTTGGTAAAGAACATGAGAAACGCATAGAGATTTGTGCAAGTTGCACAAATCTTCATATTATAGCTTCTGCTGTTTTGTCTATATGAGAAACATAGAAGCTTGAGTATACTTTTTATTGGATGATAGCTTTTTCACGGGGCCATAAAACTGGTGAAATTGTACAAACGCAAGAAGTTACGGTGCGGTAACAGAGCCATAGGCGGTAGATAGTTATAAGACGAAAGTGAGAGATCGTATATGGCAATGAAAGTACCGGACAACGTTGGTATGAAGCCCACACTGGGTTTAACCGGTATCACCATCAATGCTATGGCGCTAATCGCGCCAGGAGCGTTCCTCTGGACGACGTATCAGTTGCAGGCTGCACCATCCTCCGCGATGAATATGTGGTTCTCGGTATTTATCGCGACGGCCATCGCGCTCTTCACAGCCACAGCCTATGCCGCGCTCGCCAAACGTTACCCGGAGGCGGGAGCTGGCAGTTCTTATTACTTCGCGGAAGCGTCCGTGCTGCACCGCGAGGAGCACCGTCACTTTAAATTTGCCCGCCTGAGCAAATTTATCGTGGGCTGGGCCTCCCACCTGTACTACTGGGTCTATCCTGGCGTGATGGTGGCATTTATGGGCATCCTCGTCATTTATATCGGGCAGACCTTTAATCCCGATTTTGCCAGCGCGGCCTGGGAGAAGGTGCTGATCTGCCTCATCTTTGCCGGCATCGTCGGCCTGATCTCCTATATCGGGGTCACAGGATCGACCTTAGCCAATATCGTGATCAATATTATTCAGATCCTCGCCCTGGTAACGTTCTCGGCTCTGGCTATCGCGTACCGCCTGGCGCATCCTAACCTGCACTATGCTCACCCTACCGCGTTGAGCGTGATTACGCCGCACAACCTGAGCGGACTGATTTTCCAGTCCACGATAGCGATCCTGCTGGTGGTTGGCTTTGAATCCGCCACCGCGCTGGGAGCGGAGGCGAAGAATCCGGCGCGCGATATCCCGCGTGGCGTGCTGCTCTCGCTGGTAATCCAGGCCGTCATCTTCTACTTTTTTGAGTACTTTGCCGCCAACTTCTTTATTGGCGATTTCTACAAAAATAGCTCCGGCTCCGGCTTCGCTGCCGCGTACGCTTCTGGCGCGCCGATTGGCGATATGGCGACCATCATCGGCAATCAGATGCTTGGCGGCAATGGTATCGCCTTTACCATCATCCTGGCAATCACGGTAGTGATCGCGCTGGTCGGCACCGCTCTCTCCTGCCAGAATACGGGCGTGCGCGTGACGTATGCGATGGGCAAAGATACCGAGCTGCCCCTGGTGTTTGGCTTTCTGCACGGCAAATACCGCACGCCTCATGTCGCGGTGCTCGTGCTCACGACCGTCTCTGCCATCATCGGCGCATACGGCGTGCTCAACATCGACAATTTGACGCAGGTCACGCTGATCTCCAATATTGGCACGTTCCTGCTTTACGGCATGACCAGCATCATTTGCCTGGTCGCTTTCGCGGGCGTCAAGGGGCGCAGCGTCTATGGAACGGTCATCGCTCCCTCGCTTGGCTTCCTGCTGAATGTTGCTATGCTAATCGGCGTGCTCTACTTCGCCATCACCGGTGGCGGCTCAACGCAGATTGATACCATCATTGCCTGCATTTTCGCCCTGGCCTGGCTGGTGACCGGCTTTGCCTTCCTGTACGCTCGTAAATTGATCACAGGCACACCTATTCTGCATCCCGAGGATTACAAAGAAAAAGCTCAAATCTCTGCCAGCCCGGTCGCAGTTGAGCTGACGGAGTAGCGCACCTACGCCTGCGGTTCGAATGTTTCTTCTACAACGCCATTGTAGTTGCGCAAAGCCAGGTGATACCGCCCTGTCTCCTTGAGCGCCTCAAAAACGGTGCGCGTCTTCTGCTCCAGGTCCTGGAGGTACCTGGAGCGATCCTTATACTGTGACCAATGTTTGCCCGCCGGGACAGTAAGCACATAGCGATGGATGGAGGAGGACTTCTCGTTCGCTTGCTGAAGATCCTCCTCCGGGCGCTCGCGCAGCCAGCAACGCAACTCACTATCGGGCAGCATAAAGAGGATGCTGTGCTGATTGGTCGAATGGTGACCCGGCAGGGACAGATCCCGTGCGAGCTCTGCGCCCAATTCCTTGAGACCTGCCTCAGAATCGAGCAAGATTTCGCCGTGGTCGGGCAGCTCCTCTTGTTGCAGCAAATCCTGCACAGCCTGGATGCGCTCGATCTCCGCTTTCATCGAGAGTGCGCTATCCTCGTCAGGGATCTCTTTGAAAATCTGGCGCGCGTACTCATAATGCTGCACAGCCCGCTTGTATTCTTTATGGCGAAGATTCGCATCATCACCTAAGTGTTTTTGATATCGTGCCTCGACCGCCTCATAGGTATAATCAGGCAATGGAGTAAGCAGCAAAAGACCATCCTTACGGGTGCGCTTGAGCCAGCAGCCCTCTTTATGGTAGGCAGCTCGCAGCAACTCATCGCTGACGAAGCGCGCAGCTATATAGGCAAGCCAGGGGCCGGCAGGCGGCTCCTTGATCTGTCCTGTCGTGAGCGCCTGTTGCGCCAGGGGATAATATACTTCGGACGTCATATCTCTGCCGGGATTATAGGCGGCGGCAAAAGCAGGCTCCAGCACATCACAAAGCACCTCGCACCAGTGGCTGAAGGCCAGTACTGCCTGTTGCGCCGGCAGCAACAGCCGACCAGCTTCAAGCCCGGGCGGTTGGGGAGGAAGCACCTGCTTGAAGCCCAGGCTGCGATAGCCGCCGTCCATCCAGAGATGCACCCGGCCTATGGCTTGCTGAGGAGCGGGAAGATCATCGGAAACCGTTCCAGCCGGGTCAAGCCTCAACAACATCGCCACCTCTCTATCCCACAGCCGCGTCGCACCCACGCCGTCCCGGGTCGCTCGCCGGATGAATTCCTCTAAAGAGCAGTCTTGATCGCTGCTAGAAGTGGCTTCGCTACCATGCCAGATCTGGCGACGGTCGCTCCCCTCTAACTCGGCGCTCCAGGTAGCCTCCTGCGTGGTCTGAGGGCTGAAATGGAGCCCATGCTGCCATAGGGTATGTAAAACCTTCCAGAGCCATTCCTGGGTCAGTGGCTCCGGCGGAAAGTAGAATGTGCAGACAAGCGGTGTATAGAGCATGCCAGAAATCCTCTCTTGAGATCGGCTCTCCTCTGTCGGCCAATCGGTACTATTATACTTAGATGCTGAGCGGAAAGTCCACTTGCAAGCGCACAGTGTAAGATGAACGCAAGACGGCTCCATAGTACAGCACGGATCAGCATGAGATATCATTTTCAAAACTAAACACGTTTTCGGGTCCGAAATACGTCTTAGCGAGATCCATAGCATCCTTCCCCTTTCCGCCTCCATTATCGATGTAGACTCTGACGCTCCTGATCCTTATACCATCAATCGTCTTGCCAATCATGCTGCGGTAGTTGCCGAACTGAGTTCCAGCGTCGGCCTTGCCTGATCCACCAACTTCAATGGCGGTACCATCATTCAAAAGGATATCTATCGGCGTTTCGGTTCCAGAAGGTATCTCTAAACCTGCGACGTTATCAAGCCCCAGTTGCTTGAGGACGGACAAAACCCGCTGCGCTCCCACAGCATTTCCCGGGTCGGTACTTCGGGCCAGATTTGCTTGTTCGAGCAATTGCTGGAGCAAATTGGCGGCTTGCTGATTGCCATTGACCTCAGAATCGACGATGAGCCTGCCGAGGCCGGGGAGGCCCCCGCACAGTTGATTGAGGAGTTGCACCATCCTCCCCCAACTGAGCCGCCCACTTGAGAGCGCGCGGGCCAGCGCGATCAGATCAGCCGCGTCCAGGCCAGGATAGGTCGCGTGCAGGTTGAGGGCCGTCTCAAATTCCTCATCGGTGATGTTCCCCTTCTCCCATTCACTCAAAAGATCATCCTCTACGGGATCGGCAGAGTTAAAGATGATGGCACCGGGGACGATGAACTTCTGGGGGTCCTTCGGCTCTGCTGGCAAGGGATTAGCGTGCTCCCGCTGCACGGCCCAGTTCTCCATATCACTGTTCCAGTTGCGCTTGGCTGCATTCATATCGTCCAACTGAGCTTGTTGGGCATCGGTAATAATGATCTCTGTCCCTGCTGCTGCAACCAACGCCAGGATGAGCGCGTCTCCCAGGTCTGGAAGCCAAATTTTTTTCCCACCAATAATGATCAAACCGCCAAGTAGTTCGTTTGGCGGCGCGTCTTTAAAAGGGAATGTATCGATATCATGCTCGATAATGCCCGCGGCGCGCTCGCAGAGAGTTGCTGCATGGTCCAGAGTTTCCGACATGGTGCCATCAGGCCCGAAGCCGGTCTCATTGCTTTCGGCCTGCATATAGTCGCCCAGGAGTTGGGCGAGGGAGTCGGCTCCCTGCCCGGTAAAAGGATAATTTCCTTCAAAGAGAGAGAAAACGGAGTTATAAAATTTTTGCACATATTCCTGGTGAATCTGATCAAGCGGGCTGGTCCACTTGCGAAAAACCCTGAGTGGCTCAGCCACGATATATCTCACCTCTTCAAGGAGGCTTTTCAGGTCGTCACTCATAGTTCTCTATCCTTAGCCAGAGTGGCACTGGTTATCTGGATCACTGCAAGATTAGCGAGGGCCTCTGACGGGATCAGGATAGATATTCGCTATATTCTGGGCCGTTTGCTGATCCATCTGATCCATCTGATCGGCCAGCTTCAAAAGCATCTGCCCCATCGCCTGTTGCCACTCATACGAGGCCCGCAGGCGCCTCTCATGTGGGTATAGCACCATTTTGACTGGCTGGATGCCGCTATCGGAATGCAGAGGCTGGATGGTATCTTCATCAGGAGGGGTAATATCGGCATATTTAGAGGCCGATGTTGGACCCGAGGCCCAGGCAGCATTGTGGCGATTCAGTCCTTCTTGAGCATCACTAATGATCTGCTGGCCCACGGCTCGCAAACGGTCTACCGGATAGAGGATAAGATCACCGACGGGGCCATCTGGAGGTAGTGGTGCATATGGCATACTGGTAATCCTCCTTGCGCAAATCTCCAGGTGCAGCATAATAACCACATCTTACAATTTGGCAAACATATACAATCGCTTAATAATTATCAATCAGTATAAAGGTTGCTCTTCTCTTCATAAGTTAATTAATGGAGTTGAAGTGGGGCGTTCAGCGCTCGCTTCAGGTCTGGTAAAACCTGTTGAGTTTTTTCCAGTATACAAGCATTGATCGAGGAAGTCAAGGTTTCGCGCTTTTCTGACAGCAATTGCAAATTAAGAACTGCATGCACCATCTGGGTGAAAACTATTCCTATCAGAAAGTGACAGCTCACCCTCCTGGTATGTTATACTTTCAGCATACTTAGAACCCTCAGACGGGTCAGGTGACAATGCACTGAGGGAAGCCTCAGTTCGGTTCGGAATAGCGGCGGAGATTTATGACAACAGTATACGCACCAGGCGCGCAAATCGACCATTATGAGATCATTCGTATGCTCGGGCATGGAGGGATGAATCGCGTCTATCTCGCGCAAGACCTGCACAATCAGCAAGAAGTCGTGCTTAAATTTCCCAATGACGACTTGATCGGCAACGTTGCCGTTTTTGAACGTTATAAGCGCGAGGCCGAGGTTGGCAATCGCCTGCAACATCCCCATGTTCAGGCCCTGCTCAACACCGGTGAAGAACGCTGCGAGCAGTACCTGGTAGTGGAATATATCAACGGACGCACCCTGCGCGAGGTGCTGGAAGAGCGTTTTGCCGCGTCGGGTCCGCTACCCCCTGCGGAAGCTATTCAGCTCACGCTTCAGATTTGCGATGCGCTGGCATATTGCCATGCACATGGCGTTTTTCACCGTGACATTAAGCCTGAAAATATCATGCTTCAGCAGGATGGCAGCGTCAAAATCATCGATTTTGGCGTTGCGTTGCTTGAAGGGGCGCGGCGCGTGACGTGGCGCGGCTTCTCCGGTACAGTGGGCACGCCGGACTATATGTCGCCCGAGCAGCTCCGAGGTGAGCGCGGAACCGCCAGTTCCGACATTTACGCCGTTGGCGCTATGCTCTACGAAATGTTATGTGGGCATCCCCCCTTCGAGGGAGAAAATGTCTTTGCCGTCATGAATCAGCACGTTTCGCAAGATCCGCCCTCGATCCTGCATTCCAACCCCAACATTTCACCCAGGCTGGCAACCGTCGTCATGCGGGCCATCCGGCGCGACCCCGATAAACGCTATAAATCGATGGACGATATGCTGCACGACCTGCGCAACCTGGAAGAGGTCACGCCCGTCCCCTATCAGCCCGACAAGCCCGGTACCAGTCACGTTCGCCAGCAAGTCATCCTCGCCGCGCTGATTATCATGGCCGTTTGCCTCGTGATCATCGCGCTGGGCTTTCTGGCTCAGTTCGCGCATCAAGTCCGCTAGCACAAAGCGGGTCGCCCCGCTTTCAACAGGTTACATATTCCCTTTCTCAACGAAAAACTGGGTGGCTGTGCTTGCTCCCTTGTTTTCGTTGGTTTGAATATGTTATACTCTGCACAGCAAGTCATATCGCTGATCCTGCTATGAGCTATGCCGCTCTCTCAATATTCCAAAGATGCTCCAAAGGGCGCCTTTTTGCGCCTTGTATGAGGTGGAAGCTGCCCTTTTCAGGGTCCACACAACATAAGTAATGACTTCGACTTTCGCTGTTTGAGGGTCGAAAACTCTCCGGCTCCAGCGCGGGTGCCTCTAGCATTGGTTGACTATCTCTTTTCGGGAGACAATGCATGAAGCACGAGCATGATATCGCTTACCCACTTTACGACGGTCGTTGGGAACATGACGCCTGCGGCACCGGCTTTCTCGCCAGCGTCTCTGGCGAGGCCAGCCATACGGTCGTGGTCACAGCCCTTGAAGCCCTGGCTCGTCTCACCCATCGCGGCGCACAGGATGCCGACGCCGAGACATACGATGGCGCGGGCATTCTCACCCAGCTTCCCGGCAAACTGCTGCTAGAGGAACTTGAGCGGCAGCAGATTACCGTCGCCAATCCCGCCGGCCTGGCGGTCGGCATGATCTTCTTGCCCTCCACCCAACGATCTCCCGATGTAGCACAGGAGAGCCGCAAGATTATAGAGCAGACGTTCATCAACGTCGGCCTGGATTTTCTGGGCTGGCGCAACCCTCCGCTCGACCAGACAGTGCTCGGGACGAGGGCCAGGGCAACCGCTCCCGCCATCGTGCAGGTCTTGCTTGCCTGTCCGCCCCAACTCGCCCTTGAGCAGTACGAGCGAACGCTGTACTATGCTCGCAGATTGATCGAACGCCGCTTGCGTGAAGCTGCAATCACCGATTGCCACATTGTTTCCTTGTCGCATAGGACGCTCGTTTACAAAGGTCTGCTGGCACCGAATCAGCTAGCAAGCTTCTATCTCGACCTTGCCGATCCTCGCTATACCACCGCCATTGCCGTCTTTCACCAGCGTTACAGCACCAATACCTTTCCGGCCTGGCATCTCGCCCAACCGATGCGCTTGCTGGCGCACAATGGCGAGATCAACACCATCCAGGGCAATATCAACTGGATGCAGGCTCGCGCAAGCACCCTGGCTTCGCCGCTATGGGATGACAGGATCAAGGATCTCCTGCCAGTCATCCAGCCAGCCAGCAGCGATTCGGCTCAGCTTGATAACGCGCTTGAACTGCTGACACATTCGGGGCGCGACCTGCTGCATAGCATGCAGATGCTGATACCTCCTGCTTGGGAACAGAATCCTGAACTGGACGACGCGCAGCAGGCATGGTGCGAGTATCACGCGGGCCAGATCGAACCCTGGGATGGTCCCGCCGCGCTCGTCTTTTGCGACGGTCGCTTCGTCGGGGCCGCGCTTGATCGCAACGGGTTGCGCCCCGCTCGCTATACGCTGACGACGCAGGGCATGCTCATCGTTGCCTCCGAGGCTGGCGTTATCCATTGCGAGCCGCACGAAGTCATGGAGCACGGCAGATTGGGGCCGGGCGAGATGATCGCGGTTGACGTGGAGCGCGGCCTGTTGCTGCGTAATGCCGAGATCAAAGAAGCCCTGGCGCGACGCCAGCCTTATCGCCAGTGGCTGAACGACCAGCTTACCCATCTGGCAACGCTGGGCGAGCCAGCAGACGAGGAGCTGGATACCTCTGCGCTCTTCGCCCAGCAGCAACTCTTTGGCTATACCCACGAAGATATTGAGATGGTGCTGCGCCCCATGCTGACGGAGAGCAAGGAACCTGTCTGGAGTATGGGCGATGACGCGCCTCTGGCAGCTCTCTCCTGTCAATCGCGTTCTTTTGCGGACTACTTCCGCCAGCGTTTCGCCCAGGTCACCAACCCGCCCATCGATCCTCTGCGCGAACGTATCGTTATGTCTCTTGACTGCTACCTGGGGCGTCGCCAGAGCCTGCTTACGGAAACGGCCCAACATGCGCGGCTCCTGCACCTGGAGACGCCATTGCTGAACACTACGCAATTGACCGCCCTGCGCAACCTTGCCGATCCCGCCTTTCGTACCCATACTTTAAGCGCAACCTTCGCAACCGCTGACGGACCCGACGCCCTTGAGACTGCGCTTGAACGCTTGATTGAGGAGGCGAGCGCCGCGATAACCGGAGGGGCTACGCTGCTCATTTTAAGCGACCAGCAGGCAACGCCCGAGAATGCTCCTATCCCGATGCTGATCGCTGTCGGCGCGGTGCATCGCGCATTGATCCAGCGTGGATTGCGTATGCAGGCATCCCTTCTCTGCGAAACTGCTGCCGCCTGCGACATTCACCAGATCGCCCTGCTACTGGGCTATGGAGCGGAGGCGATTGTACCAACATTGGCGATAACAAGCGTACAATCGCTGGCAGGCGAGCGCCATCTGGAGCATATCACGCGTCAGCAAGCGGTGGCGTCGTACTTTCATATCATTGAAGATGGTTTATGCAAAGTCATGGCGCGCATGGGCATCTCGACGTTGCGCAACATTGTCGGCGCGGGCCAGTTCGAGGTCGTAGGGCTTGCTCCCGAGATGGTTGAACGCTGCTTCGCCGGTTCCGCCGTCCATCCTGGCAAAATCACGTTCAAGCATATCGCCGCAGAGGTCATCAAACGCTGCACGTCGCTTTTACAGCCGCAGGAGAACAACGGGGCGAACGAGCGACGGCGCAAACTGGCTGACCTGGGGCGCTACCGTTTCCGGCGCGATGCCGAGTATCACGCCTACAATCCGCTCATCGTGCGCGCTCTCCAGAAAGCAGCCCAGAGCGGCAACCCTGACGATTATCGCCAGTTTACGCACATGGTCTACCAGCGTCCATCGACCAATCTGCGCGACCTGCTTTCATTCGCGCCAGCAACGCCTATTCCATTAGAAGAGGTAGAGTCGATGGAGTCGATTCGGGCGCGCTTTGTCATCTCCGCCATGTCGATTGGCGCGCTTAGCCCCGAGACGCACCGCACCATTGCTGTCGCCATGAACAGCATCGGCGGGCGTAACAATACGGGCGAGGGTGGCGAAGATCCCGCCTGGTATCACGAGACATTGGAAGACCACGCTGTGAGTAGCAAGATCAAGCAGGTGGCTTCGGCCCGCTTCGGCGTGACGGCTGAATATCTGGTACGCGCAGAAGAGATAGAGATCAAGATGGCGCAGGGCTCAAAGCCTGGCGAAGGCGGGCAACTCCCGCCGGCGAAGGTCACGCCGTTTATCGCGCGCTTACGTCACACCTCGCCCGGCGTTTCGCTGATCTCGCCGCCGCCGCATCACGATATCTATAGCATCGAAGATATCGCGCAACTGATCTACGACCTGCACCAGATCAATCCGCGAGCGCGAGTAGGTGTCAAGCTGGTCGCGAGCATTGGCGTCGGCACAATCGCGGCGGGCGTAGCCAAAGCGCATGCGGACTACATCTTGATCAGCGGACATGATGGTGGGACGGGCGCATCACCTTTACAGTCGATCAAACACGTCGGCATGCCCTGGGAGCGCGGGCTTGCAGAGACGCAGCAGGTGCTTGTGCGCAACGGGCTACGCAAGCGCGTCAGGGTACGTGTGGATGGCGGCCTGAAAACGGGGCGCGATGTGATTATCGGTGCCATGCTGGGAGCGGAAGAGTTCGGTTTTGGCACGGCGGCCCTGGTAACGCTCGGCTGCGATATGGCCCGCCAATGCCACCTCAACACCTGCCCGACCGGCATCGCCACCCAGAGAGAGGACCTGCGCGCCAAATTCAGCGGCAGAGCGCAGCACCTCATCAACTATCTCACGCTGGTCGCCGAAGAGGTCCGCGAGTGGTTGGCGCAACTGGGGATCGCCCACCTGGATGATCTCGTTGGACGAGCTGACCTGTTGCACAGCCCTAATGATTGCGATATCGACCTGGATGCTCTGCTGGTCGCCAATGCCGAAAGGTTCTCGCCCGACGCCGTTGCCAGCGTCCCACCATCGCCGGTAGCTGAACAATTGTTGTTGGACGCCGAGCAGGCTCTGGCGGGCGAGCGCAGCGTGCTGACGCAGCACATCATTCATAACTATGACCGCTCGATAGGGGCCGGGTTGGCGGGCGAGATCGCGCGGCGCTACGGCAATACGGGGCTGCCAGGTGTAAGCATTACCTGCCACTTCCAGGGAGCGGCGGGCCAGAGCTTCGGCGCGTTCGCTGTGCCCGGCATGCGCCTCTTGCTACATGGAGAGGCCAACGATTACGTTGGCAAGGGCATGACGGGCGGGCAGATCGTAATTGCACCGCCTACGGATGCAAACTTTGCCTCGCAGGAAAATACCATTCTGGGCAACACCGTCCTTTACGGAGCGACCGGAGGGCAGCTTTTCGCCGCCGGACGCGCGGGAGAGCGTTTCGCCGTGCGCAACAGCGGCGCGCTCGCTGTTGTCGAGGGCGTGGGCGCGCACGGCTGTGAGTACATGACTGGCGGTATGGTAGTCGTGCTGGGCGAGACCGGCCCCAATTTTGCCGCGGGCATGTCTTCCGGCATCGCCTACGTGCTGGACAACGTGGGAAAATTTCCTATGCGCTGCAATTCCGAACTGGTGGAACTGCACCGCATCGATGATTGCGACGAGGCTGAGGCGCTACGTACCATCATCGAATGGCACGCCAGAAAGACCCATAGCCGCCACGCGGAACATATTCTCAAGCAGTGGCAT
This sequence comes from Ktedonosporobacter sp., assembly GCA_035293765.1. Lineage (GTDB taxonomy): Bacteria > Chloroflexota > Ktedonobacteria > Ktedonobacterales > Ktedonobacteraceae > DASRHT01. The sequence continues at coordinate 20,471 of DATGMF010000055.1, read as the reverse complement.
CGCATGCAGGGTCTGTTCTGGCGCATCCTCCCACGCGGCACCAGCACATCGGCCTGCGATTTCGTCAAAAGCAGCGATTATGACGACTCACGCGTCAGTGTATCACATTAATGCAATTTACAATGCTCGATTGCAGGAGAAAATAACTCATATCAAGCTTTTCCTCTGCAATCGAGCATGCAAAGCAAACCTCTCATAAATCATCTGGCTTAGGTTCCGCTAGCGAACTTGAGCCTCTTCCCCAAGCAAAAAAGTGAGGTATTCTTTCTTCCTTTGCTGCATATCCTCTTCCGGGAAAGGGGGAGCCTTGCCCTGGAGCGCGGCTTTGAACTCTTTGACAAGGGCATCGCGCAGAGGCGTCCCGCTAAAGCCCAGGCGCAGTTTCTTGCCTTCTGGCAGCGTGATTCCTTCTTGCCTGAGCAAATACTTAGCGAATAGGAGTTCCGGCGTTTCTCCTTCTGCCAGAGGGACCCCCATCTGTTTGGCGAATTCGTCCGAGACGAAGATCGGCGCTTTCATATGCAGGGCAAGGGCCAGTATATCGCCGGGACGCGCATGCAGCGTTTGTTCTTGCGCAGCCTCCCCGTTGCCGCCATTACGCCAGCGCAACGTACAGGAGCAAAGATGGTAGAGCGGCGGTAACATAGAAAATTTTTCAATGCGCGCCTCTTCCAGCGTGTGGCCGAGCTGCTTGAGCGTATCAACCATCAAATCGACGGTCTGAGGACGCAACTGAGCGAGATCGTGTAGTGCCGCGACGATAGCCATCGCCTCGTGTCGCTCCACGCCGAAGACAAAGATACGCTGCCTACTTTCGTCGATTAACGTGACAGAATACATCAAGTTGGCGCTGACAATAAAGTTTCTTCTGACGCCTTCTATAGTTACGGGAAGCAAGGGAATCCTTCCTCTCTTTTTGCTCCTTAACGCATTTTCGTTTGACATCTTCAGGTTTGATGTCTATATTTCCTTCAAGGGAGGCAGTGTGAGTTGGTGGCTATCTCGACTCCGCTTGAGGGTACTGAAATTATACCACTCTTCCGCGGTTTGCAGAAAGCGTACGCCGCAGAGCATTACCTGTAAAGCATCGTCCAGATCACGCGTCTCCCCAAAATAGCTGTAGACGGCGTGATAGAACGCACGAATCGCTTTGCCCATCGGCTCATCTTCTGGCATTAAGGCGATAGCTTCCTCTTTAGGAAGTTTCCAGATAGCAAAGGGCGCGTCATTGCGCAGTGTCAGCACGCTGTAGAGCGTCGGCCAGACCTCCGTACAGCGGAAACGGGCGTGCCGCTGGAGCTTATCGCTACCATGATCGAGCAATTGTCTGGAAGCTCCCGCGATCCAGGTGGGAACGCTTTGCAACGTATGATGGCAACGCGCAACGACCTGCGCCTCCGTCGCCTCTGGATGAGGCATGGAGCCTTTTAGCAGGTGATACGTGCCGGGGATGACGCTAATCCAGTGTGCAGGTTTTGCGCCTGAGGCATGACTAGCGAAGGCATAGGTCTGGACATACTGAAACGGCGCAGGATCAACAGCAGCCAGATCGCGATGAATGGCCGCGGCAAGCTCTATTGGCAACTCACCATATTGATCGAACGCCTCGTCTTCAAGATAGAGGCGCAGGTCAATATCGCTACAGCCAGGAATAAAGCCGCCTTTATAGGCCGATCCATGAATAAGCAAGCCAATAAACCAGCGCTGAGTATGCCTGTAATAAATTTCAGCGGCAGCCAGGACGACCGGCTGTACCAGAGGAGATAAGGAAGCCACATCGAACATAGCAGAAATTCCTCGTATAATTCATTAAGTGGTTTACACTATTTATAAGTTATCATCTTCCGGCGGCAATATCACATTGCGATAAATGCTTGCTACCGAAAACTGAATGTCCAGGCTCGCCAGTTCCAACGTATCTTCGGCTCCAAAGGCACGGTAGAGCCAGAAGTTATTTTTTTCGCGCCTGAACACCTCAATCCATTGCCGCTGTGTGTCCACAAGCATATACTCCTGAATGGAGGGGCATTGCTGATAATGGGCAAATTTTCTCCCCCGGTCGTATCTCTCCGTACCTGGTGAAAGTACCTCTACCACGACTTTAGGATATTGGATCGTCTCTTCCTGGGTCTGATCTCGTCCATCACAGCTTACAGTGATATCAGGATAGACAAAGCGCGTTTCCGAGAGGCGTACACGCGCATCAGAGGTATAAACACCACAGGAACGGTGCGCAAGTAAGTTATTGAATGCAGTAACAATATTGCCGCTGATCTTGGCGTGATTGGGCGTTCCTCCTGCCAGCATATACGCGTGCCCGTCAATATACTCGTATTTTGCTTCAGTGCTCTGCCTATCAAGTTGAAGGTACTCCTCAACCGTCATGGAGGGATGATGTTGTAGTGCCATAGTTTTATGCTCCTCTACTTCCCAATACATACAACAATCGCTTCAGCCCTACTATTATATGCTTCATATACAGGTTGCGCAACGAGACCATAGCAGTTCACAAGCAGGTGAAGAGTGATAGCTCGCAATAGTGTTAGCAAAAGAAGAAAGAGCTTTTTACGAATTTGCGAGCATGTCAAAAGTCAAGGCAAAAGGGCTTGACCCTCCAGCAACTGGAGATGATAAAGTCTCTGTAGAAGCAATTGCTACACATAGGTAAACAATATCCGTACGGAGCGCATGTATGATGAAAATCGGTGATTTCTCGAAGTTGAGTCAGGTGTCGATCAAAACCTTGCGCTACTATGATGAGATGGACCTTCTCAAACCGATCAGCATTGATTGCTCGACCGGTTATCGCTACTACGCAACCAGCCAGCTTTCCAGGCTCAATCGCATTCTTGCGCTTAAAGACCTGGGCTTTTCTCTCCAGCAGGTTGGTCAGGTGCTCAATGAAGGAGTTTCGTCCGAACAGCTTCAAGGCATGCTGCGGCTCAAACGCGCCGAATTGCAGCAACAGATAGCTGAGGAGCAGGAACGGCTGACAAGAATCGAAGCTCGACTCGACATGATTGCGATGGAGGATACAATGTCAAACTACGATGTGATTCTCAAGCAGGTTGATGCACAGTTGGTCGCTGGGGTTCGCGATAAGCTTCCCAGCTATCCCGAGATTGGTCGCCTCTTCAATGAAGTCCACGGGCACTTGAGCCGCTCTGGCGTCGATGTGATTGCGCTGACCGGAGTAGCGATCTGGCATGACAACGAGCATAAAACGAGCGATATTGATGGGGAAGCGGCTGTCTGCCTGAAACAACCGCTCGCCGCCAATGGACGTGTCAAAGTCTACGAGCTTCCCGCCGCCACAATGGCTAGCGTCATTCACAAGGGAGCATACAACAAGCTCAGCCAGGCATACGAAGCTCTCGGGCGCTGGATTGAGGCCAATGGCTACACGATTGTTGGTCCCAATCGCGAAATCTACCTGGAATGCTCACAACCTATACGTCAGGATGACGACTCTTATGTGACCGAGATTCAGTTCCCCGTTGCAAAGAAAGCATAACCCGAAGGAGGTGCGCAGCCCATAGGTGGCTGCGCACCCCAAATCAAATCCCATCCTCTGTATGATTTGTCCCCCTTACCACCGGCAATATCGTAAAATAGCTAGAGAGAAGGCAAGGGAACCAATCTGCGGAGGTGAGCAATGGACGATCATTTAGATAGCCACAAGCATAAGCATACCGACGAGCTAATTGATACTCATAGCCACGAGCATACCGACCACAGCCACGATGAAGACGAGCATGAGCATGATGGTCATACACACGGTCATGGAGGACATGGGCACGAGCATGGCAAGGTTAACGTCGATCTCTATGGGAACAAGGCCGGACTGCGCGCCGTGCAGATTTCTACCTTCGGCATGTTTCTTGTCTCGATCATTCAGCTCGCGATTGCCCTGATAGGCGGGAGCGCCGGTCTGTTCGCTGACGCGTTGCATAATATGGGAGATGTGCTGACCACCGTGGCGCTCTGGATCGCGTTCGTTGTTGCCAATCGGGCCGCGAACCAACGTTACACCTATGGGTATTACCGGGGCGAAGATCTGGCGGGTATTTTTATCGTGCTGGTCATTATCGCCAGCGCAGTCCTCAGCGCCTTCGAATCAATCCAAAAGCTGTTTAGCCATACCGCTCCTACCCAATTGTTGCTCGGCATGGCTGCGGCGCTGGTGGGCGTCGCGGGCAACGAGCTGCTGGCCCAATATAAAATCAACGTGGGCAAGCGCATCAACAGCGTCTCCCTGATCGCCGATGGGCAGCATTCTCGCATCGACGGCCTGACCTCGCTGGCGGCCTTTCTCGGTCTGGTATGTGTGGCCTTCGGCTTACCCATCGCGGACCCTATCGCAGGCATTATCATTACCATCGTGATCTTAACCGTTGTCTACTCCACCGCCCGCAGCGTGCTCCAGCGCCTGCTCGACGCGATAGATCCGCGCATTGTCCCGCGCATCATCACATTATCCAGGGAGGTGCCAGGCGTGGAGGGCGTCTCTGATGTGCGCGCGCGCTGGGTGGGACATACCTTGCATATTGTGCTAAATATTGAGGTAGAGCCAGAGCTGACGTTGATAAAAGCGCACGCGATAGCCGAAGAAGTCAGGCACCGCCTCTTTCACGAGATCGAGGGCGTCTCCGAAGTGGTGGTGCATACCGATCCGGCGAGCCGCAACGGGGAAGATCATCATCAGGCGCTGGCCCATCATATGCAGGAAGCGCAACGCCCACTGGTTGAACGCCAACCCAACAAGTCGAGCCTTTCTTGTATCATGATCAGGCTTCTCATGATGGAGAAGAGCCCTGGTACTCTTGTGCTTTTGACGCTGCATATTACAACCTTTTTGCGGGTTTATTCGTCTATTTGGTAGATGGATCATCTGTGTATGTGCAGCGTCTCGCCGTATACACATTTTTTGACGGATCATCCTGAATTATCTCGTATCTGCACTGTTGGACTTGCATGAATAATTTTATCGATCATTACGCGGCGTTAGGCGTTACACCAGATGCATCATCGGACGCCATCAAAGCCGCTTTCAAAAAGCTCGCCTTGCAGTACCACCCTGATGTCTATAAAGGGGAAGATGCGCATGAACGCATGCGCGAACTGCTCCAGGCATATCAAACGCTGAACGATCCTGCCGCACGCAAGCAGTACGATATGCAGCATGCGGAACATGTACGTTCTGGTCAGAGGTATTATAGCGCCAGTATGCCGGATAGCGGGCGGCGAGGAGCAGCAGGACGAGCAAGTTCGGTTGTATCGCCAGGGGCGCGGCGGGACCGTCAGCGCCATTACGATTTTCCCGATTTTCGCGCCGGTCAATCCGTTCATATTGATCTGATCGATATAGCCTATACGCTCGCACCTGCGGAGGCTCGCACGTTGCTTGAACAGGGCATGTTGCGCGGCGTCGCCCCCGAAACAGAAGACCATACCTATTATTGTCATCGCTGCCGTCACCACTGGAAACCCTCTTCTCTCAGTTCGCGGGACACACAGGCAGGACTACCTTTCTTCTGCCCCAAATGTCAGGCTGCAGACTGGTCCGAGTACCTGCTGTTGCGCTGCGTGCATTGTTGCGCCGTTTTTGAAAGCGAGCAGATCCGTTACGAAATTGGCGCGTATAGCTATGGGAAAGACCACAAAGGGAAGGGGGCCGGGATGTGTCCGCCCTACGAGCTTTTCCCGCTCTGCCCTTATTGCGGCACGGCCCGCTGGTGCCCCGCTGAGGATGCCCGCGTGCATGAATTGGGCCTGCATGCCGAACAGCAGGCGGCATTGAGACGTAAAATATGGCTCGGCATCGCTATCGTGCTTGTGGTTGCTGTGGGCATCATGGCTTTTGCCCTGCTGCATTAAACAAAAAGGGTTCCTCGCGCGAGGAACCCTTTTCTGCTCGATCATCAGTCATTTGCGCTATCAACGCTCATAATCGAGCCGGTAGAACCATTGAAGACGACTTCCACTTTGACCGCCATATTGTTGCCGATGGATTGGGCATTGGCGAAATTTTTCAGGTCCGCTCCGGTGCCGATCTGGTAGCTAAAGCTCTTGTTGCCCACTTTAAAATTGAGCTTGTTGTCCGCGCCAACCGCGCTGGTGGTAACACCCTGATAGGTGATAACATTTTGCTGCTGCGCGTCATCAGCTTTAGCCATATCCAGTTTAGAGAGCATGAAGCTGCCGTCAGGGTTTGCAACAGCCTTGACCTGCACAAGTTGACCCACACCAGGAAGTACGCCGTTCAGATCGCCGAGGTCGCTCTGACCGTTAACAATGTTCATCTGCAACGCCTGTCCATCAGGCATGCGTACCGTAATGCTGCCGTTGCCTGAGCTCTGCACAGAGCCGATATACTCAATCGAGCCGGGCTCGTTGGCTCCAGGAGTATTTTGTGTGGTAATGCCCGGGGTCCCGTTGTCATCTTCGTGGGGATCGGTACCGGCGTTGATAGAGTAGGTGCTGGTTCCGGCCTGCGTGACCTGGATCGTATACTGTTTGCCCACCTGAGTTTGTAACGCCTGCACCTGCGCGTCCGTCAATCCGCTGACGGTCACCTGCTGACCACTGACATTGAGCACCACGCTATGCGTCTGAGGGTTAACCGAAACGACAGAGCCTGTCACCTGAGTGCTGCCATTCGGTCCAGTCGTGCCAACAAGGGTGCCACTACAGGCAGTAAACAACACCATAATAAAGAGACTGCATACACTCACAACCAACAGCCGTAAGCGGCTTACCAGGACTTGCTTCATATCTTTCTCCTTCCTTTATTGACGTAATTTTATGAATACGCACACTCATCAATATTTGCTGGCAGTATAACGTACTTTTGAGAGGCATGCTATGCTTGATGGCACAGTTTGTCTGTGAAGCATTTCACAACTATATGCTTTAGCTGTTTTAACAATATCTTTATATATTGCGAGTCAAACAGGAGGCAGGTCAATAGAGGCAAGGCTATATGCTATAATGCTTCAGACTTAGTAATTTTTCGTCACATTCATGCAGGCTGGAGCAACACTATGCTTGATACGTTACCCGGCGGTATTTATCCCCCGCTACCAACCTTTTTTGATGACCATGAGGAGCTTGACCTTATCACATTGCGGCGGCATATGGAGCAGCTTGCGCATAGCGGCATTGCTGGCTATGTGCTGATGGGAACAAACGGTGAAGCCGTTCATCTGAGCGACGACGAGCGCGCGCAAGTGATTATGACAGCGCGCGAAACCGTGACGCAACTTGGCATTACCACACCCATTATTGCAGGCTGCGGCGCTCAGTCGACGCGTACAACCATTGAGCATTGTCGGCAGGCAGCTCGTCACGGAGCTGATGTCGCGCTCGTCCTGCCTCCTTTTTATTACCGTGGTCGTATGGATAACCAGGCACTGATCGCACACTACCGTACCGTGGCTGATAACAGTCCGCTTCCCATGCTGCTCTACAATATGCCTGGCAGCACAGCCGGACTTGATCTGGACGCCGCCACCATCCGCATATTGGCGGAACATCCCAGGATCATCGGAGTGAAAGATAGCGCGGGCAATATTGCCAAACTGTCCGAGATTATTGCCAACGTCCCCTCATCGTTCCGCGTGTTCGCGGGCAACGCCGGGTTTCTCCTGCCTGCGCTCGCTGTGGGCGCTGTTGGAACCGTCTCCGCCCTCGCCAACATCTACCCACGCGCCACCTGTCGCGTACAAACGCTTTTCGAGGAGGGGCAACTTGAAGCAGCGCGGGCGCTACAGGCGCGTATCATTCCGCCCAACGCCGCCGTCACCACAAAGTACAGCGTTCCGGGCCTCAAGGCCGCGCTTGAACTGGTAGCCGGCTATGGAGGCAGGCCACGTCAGCCATTATTGCCCCTCACAGAAGCCGAACGGGCTAAACTGGCTGAAATTCTGCATATCGCACATTTAGAGGAGATCTAACGATCCCCTCCATCTGTTTTCGTAAGGCTCAAAAGCAGCTATTGCCATTCAGGAACAATCGCCGCCGACGGCATGGCTGCAAGAGGAGCGGTCGCGCCAGTGCTTGTCTGGGTGCCTACAGTGAACTTCACCACCTGGGCCAGTTGCCCGCCAATGCAATCGGTATTCGTTGTCCAGTACAGCTCGACCGCCCCCTGTGTGGCAGTATCATATATGCGCGAAAAATACGCCACATGATAATCTGGGTTATGTTTAAGGGGGCTGGTATCAACTAATTGATTGTCCGCATACCATTTAGCAATGCTGCACCCCTGGCTTCCCTTTGAATCGATGTCGAAGGTGAGATAGACTTTCTGCCCAGGAGTAAACGTCGTTGTGAGATGGGTCGGCGCAAAACTATTGCTGTCGATGGATGATGATGTGAGCGCGTTGGTAATAATGGCTGCCGCATCGGGGGAGATCGGCTGGCCGGAGGGACTGACACTATTTGACGTATTTTGAGTGTTCGTGGTTGACGTCGTATTGGTCGTGGGGTTTGAATTTTTGCTCAATGCAGCCACGGCAACAATGCTTCCCACGCAGGCCAGCACGACAATTGCGCCGATCACCGCCAGAATCACACCAACGTTGCTGCGACGCCTGGGAGTCGGCGCGGCCCCATACATGCCGGGCTGCACTCCCGGAGCATAGCCCTGAGCCGGGTATGCTGGCTGGTTGCCATAGTTATATGCAGAGGGTACCTGTGCGTTCGCCGGAGCGCCGTACGGATTTTGCGGCGGGGCGGCATTATATGCCTGGTACGGGTCCTGTGGCTGTGAGCCTGGATATCCCATCGGGGGGCCGTATTCGGTCGGCTGCGCTGGCTGACCACTGCCTCCCCCATACGGGCTGGCAGCTACCGTTGGGCTGTAAGGCGTTGAGCCCGATGAAGATGTATAGTAGGGTGTGGGCATGCCACAGGAAGGGCAATACGTGACACCGGGCGCAATGGCGGTACCGCAGGAACTGCAATTCATGGAAAAACCTCCTGATAGCACATAGCATTCAGCAATATATTTAGATGAGTAATAGATGATACAGCATACAAGTCCGCGACTTACCTGATAAGGTACAGATTGAGTTTACTATACCATGTTTTTCTATCGTTGGGTAGACGCTACAGCTTTTATTTTTTATGGGTTCACTGTAAAATCGACCCGTTGTGCCAGCATCTTATCGGTACAAGCCGTCGAACTCGCCCAGTAGAGCTCCACGTAGGCCGGTCCGGGGCTACCTGCATAGGTAATAAAGGAGTAAGCTGGCGACGAGACGCCATCCACACCAAATTCAAAGTGGGTGAATTGCTTATTATTCACGTACCAGAGCAGGCACACGGCCCCGGGATGGCCGCCAGGATGCAGCGCAAAGGTAACGAATATCTGCTGACCCACTTTAAAGCTCGTCGTTTGCACAATGGGCAGGGCCGATCTTGTATTCACCTGGCTCGCCATCTGCGCGTTATCAAGATACGATTGACCTGGATACGTCGGCGTCGGCGAGGCGATAGGCGTCGGCGAAGCATTGGCGGTATTGGGGGATACCGTGGGGGTGGCATTGTTTGCCACTGTTGTACTCTGAACTTTGTTTTGAGTCGTCACGGCTGGCGCGGCAGATGGCAAGCCCAATGAGACAATATAGACAAAAGCCAGAAGCAGCCCTCCGGTAAGGACGCAGAGAGCTGCGATAATAAAGCCCTGATTGCCGCGATGTTTTCCTGCATTTGGTGACGCGATAGGACGAACAAACGGCTGGGGCTTCCCTTGCATTGCTACCGCCTGTGCATAGTATGGCTGAGAAGATGACATCGGGCCAGACGTCTGTGATGGGGGCGTCATTGCAGCAGGGGCAGAAGACCAAGCCGACATGGGCTGTGGCGATGGCTGCCAGGGAATAGTTGCATCTGAGGCGTGCGAGCCCAGAGGCGGCGTTGCCTGGGGAAATGGCAACTGCTGGGGCAGATTGCTGTTACTCTGCTGGTAAGAGGGTGACGATATCTGCGCTGTAAAAGGCACCTGCTGGATATTCCAGGGAGTAGCCGGAGCGTTTTGTCCCCACTGTTGCTGGTTTAATGCAACTCCAATATTCGCACCTCCAGGACCATAGCCGCCTTCGGGGGCCTGGTTCTGAACAGCACCTTGCGCGCCCGCCGTAACAGGCGTGCCACATCTGGCGCAATGTGTATGCGATGGCGAAAGCGGCATACCACAGCGTATGCATCTCATTATCAAAATCCCCCTTGTCAGACTTCTGCCTCAACCTGAGCTTATCACACACTATAACGAATCTGCATCCATCTTGTAAAAAAAACGCTGGAGGGTAGGAAATTTGTCTTGCGTGGCTCTAATTGAGCAAGGGCCAGATTGGGCTTGACACTGCTAGATAGCACAACTACAATAAACAGTACAAAGCAGGGTGATGGATAGTCATTGTTAGTGTGGGACGCAGGAGACGGGAAAAGAAAAGTGACATACGATGCCGGTTTAGAATCAATCCTGGCACAACATATAGCTCGACTGAGGGTAAGCCTGCAGCAAGTTTCAGGCGATAGCAACGGACCCGAAGAGGGGAGCGATGCCTGGTTGCTTCTCAACGCCCTTATCACGAGCGATTCCTGTGATGACTATCATACATTTTCTACGCAGTTTGAGCAGTCGGGACGCTGGCTATCGGAACAGGGCGGCAAACTAGATACGCGCCTGGACGGGCTACAGCGCTACATTGATGCGCTCTCAGGCGAACTGAGAAAAATTCTGGGGACGCAGCCAGAGCTACTGCTTGAGGCTATCGAACGCCTGCACCGCCTGCAATCGCTCTATGTGCTCGCACTCACCCGCGGTTACCAGGGAGTCGCGGATCAATCTTTGCTTGAAAGTAATCACGTTGCGCAACAACTGGAGCACCGTTTGCTTGCCTTGCAACGCATTAACGGCGTCAGCAACTCCGCGATGGACCTCGATCAGACCCTCGAAGTCATCACCCAGGTCGTCGCCGAAGAATTACAGGTCGAACTCTGCTCCATTTTTTTCTATGATGATTTGCAGCGCGTCCTGACGCTACGGGCCACCAATGGGCCGCGTCCCCTGGGTGGGATGCATTTCACCCTCCATCTTGGAGAGGGCTATAGCGGCTGGGTGGCGGACAAAGGGCGGCCTCTGCTGGTCAACGACGCGCAAAGTGACGCCAATTTTGCTACCGAGGCGCGAGCCTACCCCATCGAACTTCACGGCTTGATGGCTCTGCCCATCATCTTCTTTGGCAACGCGGAACGCCTGATCGGCGTCATCAGCGTACAATCACGCGTGCCACGCGATTTTATCCGCGACGAAATCAGCTTTGTTGAGGTCGTTGCGGGCATCATCGCCATTAATATTGAGAATGGCCGCCTTTACGAACAAACGGACGAGCAACTGCGCCGCAAGGTTCATGAGCTGGCAACCATGCACCGCGTCTCATCCATCATCGCGTCCACGCTCAACCTGGATGAGGTGCTGCAAATCATCACGACCCAGGCTGTGCATCTTTCAGGCGCTGAACGCTCCTGCATCTTTGAGCTTGATCCAGATCGCCGTCGCCTGCATGTCCTTGCCCACTACGGCCTCAATAGCAATCTGGCTAGCAGTATTCAAATTGGCGTGGGTCAGTGCTGCGCCGGGCGCTCTGTTCAATCAGGTCGCCCCAGCATGGCCGTTGACTGCTTCCATAGCGATGAGCACTGCTTTATTCACGGCGACCCGTTTATCTCTTCCGAGATCCATTCCGTGCTCTGCGTTCCGCTCAAGGTCAAGCAGAAGATTCTGGGCTGCATCTGTATCTACAGCAGCCATCGCCACCTGCTCAGCCCGGAGCAGATGCAACTGGTGATTACCTTCGCCAACGAGGCCGCCATCGCCATTGAAAATGCTCGGCTATATGAAGAGACGAGGCGCGGCCTCGAACTCAAATCGGTGCTCTTGCGCGAACTGCATCACCGCGTCAAAAATAATCTTGCCACCGTTGCCGGCATTCTTTCCCTGCAACGCAGACGCACCAGGTCGCTGGAGGTGCGCAATACGCTCTCAGAGAGCGTGAACCGCGTGCAGGGGCTGGCCGCGACCCACGATCTGCTCGCGCACGAAGACGTGAGCGAGGCCCGCGTCGATGACATTGCGCGTAAGATCGTCGGGGTGGCTAATGCTAATTTGAGCCCGCCTGATAAGCATATTACATTTCAAGTCGAGCCCTGCCCTATCGTTATCCCGTCGCGCTCCGTGACCATTCTCGCTCTGGTGATCAACGAGATGATCTCCAACGCCATTAAACATGGCCTGGACAGACAATCCAGGGGCACAGTCATCATTCGCGGCTGTGAGGAGGATGGGATGGTGATCGTACAGGTAATTGATACGGGCAAGGGGCCGCTCTTCGAACTCCCACCCGAAGAAAGCGGCGATAGCGGAACATTTGAGGGGCTGGGCCTCTCCCTGATTAAGCATCTTATAGGAGACCTGGAAGGCAAGTTCTCTCTGCGCCGTGTGGCCTCCAGCTCATTACCAACTCCACGAACTGAAACAGGCACCAGGCCCCAGGAGCAGCCAATGGAGTATACTGTCGCTGAAGTGCGTTTCCCACTGGTAAGACATAGTCGTACATAAATGTTGTATTCAGTATGCTGGTGGATAGAAGAGGTGAAATAAATGTATGAAGCTGCCAAAAAATTCCGTGTCCTTGTCGTCGAGGATGAAGCGGCTATTCAACATGTGCTCTGTTTTTTCCTGAACCACCACGGTTTTGAAGCTCTCGGAGTTTCAAGTGGACAAGAGGCAATTCGTGTAATTCCAGAATTCAACCCGCACCTGATTATACTTGACCTGATGATGCAGCCGGTCTCTGGATGGGATGTATTACACTGGTTGCGCGCCAACCATCTTACCCCGCAGATACCTGTGTTGTTGGTGAGCGCGCTGGTGCATTTGAAAGAGCAAATGCAAGGCTTCGAAGAGGGAGCTATCGAGTACATCACCAAGCCCACGCAGCCGAGCTTCATTGTCGAGCGTGTACGGGCGCTGCTTTCATTAAGCTCAGAACAGCGAGCCATGCTCTACCTCAAACGTGTGGACGAGCAACGTAAAATGCTGGAACGCCTGTATGCCATGCAATCAGATGAATACGTGTATTAGCCGAGCGTTCCCCTGGGCCGCGCTCATAGCGGCTGACCGCATTTGGTGCAGAAGCGGTTATTAGCCGGGTTATGGACGCCGCATAGTGTGCATTGCTTGAGCGGATAGCCGCAGCGTGTGCAGAAGCGCGTTGAGCCTTTATTGAGATGCTGGCACTTATAACAGGGGTAGAGTGCGCCGCGGTGAACATCCAGCACGGGCGATTTCTGGGTCACATAGGGTATGGCGGCCTGCATCCCGGCGTATCCTGCCTGGGGAACCTTAACGGCCAACGCCTGTGCCAGAGCTTCGGCCATATCGGATGCTTTTTGAAAACGCTGCTGCGGTTTTTTCATCAGCGCGGTCATAATCACACGCTCAATTACAGGGTGGATCGCCGGATTAATGGAGCTGGGCCGAGGTGGCATTTCGTAAACGTGGCTATGCGCCAGGGCAGGGTAATTGTCGCCAGTGAAGGGAGGACGCCCGGTCTGCGCCTCAAAGAGCATCACGCCGAGAGCGTAGATATCGGCCCGCCCATCAATTGCGCCTCCCTGGCACTGCTCCGGTGACATATACTCCGGCGTACCCACACCCGCGCCCGGGTGGGTCAGGTTCGTTTTTGTGCTGGCAAGAACCTTCGCAATGCCAAAGTCGGAGAGGATGGGCCGCCCTGAACGATCCATGAGGACGTTCACCGGCTTGATATCGCGGTGAATCACGCCCTGGTGGTGAGCATACGTCAGCGCATCGGCAAGCTGAGTGAAGACGGAGACAACCTCCGCCACCTCCATCGCCCTGCCTTCAGTCTGCAACTGGTCCAGGCGGTGTTTGAGAGTTCCTCCATCCACCAGTTGCATCACAATATAGAGATGACCATGCTGCTCGCTGGCATCGTGGACCGTTACGATATTTGGATGCGACAGCCTGGCAACCAGGCGGGCCTCCAGATTGAAACGTTCTACAAAGCTGCGGTCTGCGGCATACCACGGGGGAAGCACTTTTACCGCCACTTCCCGGTCAAGATTTTCCTGGTATGCCTTATAGACTCGCGCCATTCCTCCCTGCCCGAGCGTGCTCAGGATACGATAATTGCCAAGCGTTTTTCCAATTAGATCGTCTTGCTGCATGGTATTGTCGAGCCACCTGCGCGCATCCATCCACCCCCAACAGTGAATATTATGCGCGTGTGCCGCTGCTTCCCTCTCTATCTGCTAGTGGGCGCGCTCGGATGAATGCGCCCAACAAGCCCCATCTTAGCGCCTGGCGAAAACGAGCACGGTTTGACCGAGCTGGACACGATCACCATCTTGCAACGGATAGGTCTGATACTTATTGACCAGTTGCCCATTGACCTTTGTGCCGTTGGCGCTGCCCTCGTCCTTCAACGCATAGCTCCCATTGCCCATATTGAGAATGGAGGCATGCAGGCGAGAGACGGCCAGATCCTCAAGGAAGATGTCGCTTTCGCGGCTACGCCCGATGCTGAGTGATTCCTTGCGGATCTCGTAAATGCGACCGGGCTCTTTCCCTTCTTCGACGCGGATAATGCCAAGACCCGCTCCCGGCGGCTGAACGGGTGCGCCCGCGGACCGCAGCACGGTTTTATCCGCATCCATAGAACCGAACAAAGCGCCCGAATCTGGTTTCATGCCAGGGGTGGAGATGTTCTGCCCAAAGCCTCCCTGCTGCCACGAAGGTGGAGAAGAGGCCGCGGCTGGTGCAGCCCAGGGGTCCTGCGCTGCCGGTGCTGGCTGCCCCCAGGAGGGATTACTGCTACCGAAAGAAGGTTGCCCCTGTTGCGCCTGAGGATTGCCCCACGACGGCGCCTGAGCGGCTGCGGGCGCGGAATCCCAGGGAGACGACTGGGCGGCTGGCTGTGGTGGGCTGCCCCAGGCTCCTGCCCCTTGCTGAGCAGCTCCCTGTGCTGGCTGTCCCCACGGGTTTTGCGCCTGCCCCGCCGTGCCCCACGGATTGGCTGGCTGGGCTGGCTGCTGTGCGGCATTCTGAGCGCCCCAGGCTGGTTGTTGCGCCGGGCTCTGGCCGCTCTGACCTCCCCAGGGACCGGTATTTTGCTGCCCTGGCATTGAATTCTGCGCGCCCGCTCCCCATGCGCCAGGCTGTTGCTGGTTTTGCGCACCCCAACCGCCTGGTTGTGGCTGTTGCTGGTTTTGCATGCCCCAACCGCCTGGCTGCTGCTGTTGACCCCACGCGCCTGCCGCAGCCTGCTGGTTCCACGCGCCCGCAGCTCCTTGCTGGCGCTGCCAATCACTCACTCCGCTAACGGCCTTGCCACCTGCATTCTTGCGGCTCCGTAGCAGCAGAAAGATGCCTCCTCCTACAAGGAGAACAATGACAACGGCAGCAATCACGACCACCTGGATAGTAACAGGAAGCGCTGCTAAAACTATCATTAACGATCCTCTCATAACAGTTCACCCCTCCGGTCATAGGGGCGGCGTTTCATCTCTCCCACCGATACCTTCTACACAAAAGCGATGTTCGCGGGAACGAGCCTGCTGCCACCCGATCTGGATCGGGCACCCGCCAGGGGCACCCCTACAACTTTATCGCAATTCAAAGCGCACCTCAACGCTACCAAAACGTATCACATCGCCATCTTTGAGGGCTCGCTCCTCATGCGGTGCCAAAATTACTCCATTCAAGCGAGTCTTATTCAGAGCATTAAGATCTTCAACGGTATACTTTCCTTGCTGAAAACGCACATATGCATGCCGCCGCCCGACCGTTTTGTCGGCTAAGTTAATCTCTGGGAATATCCCCAGGGTCGGGTCCTGCCTTCCCACCACCATCAAGTCACCATTCAACGGAATAGACTGCCCGCTGGCAATAACGATGATGCGAGCCTCCTTCTGTGCCGCTGCCGCAGGCTTGGCCTGGCTCGCCTTCCCATTGACATCTCCAGGCCGTGCAACTCGCTCGATTGGAGGCATGGCCTGAATACGCTCCTGCAGTTGTTCAAGCGCGCCGATAAACTCCCGAGGGGTCGCGTAGCGGTCCGAGGGCGATTTAGCCAGCGCCTTCTGCATAAAATAATCTACCTCTATAGGCAGACCGGGGCGTAAGCGACAGGCGGAAGGGACTTTGTCGTTCATGTGCTTAATTACGATGTCTACTGCCGTCTCCCCTTCGTAGGGAGGACGGCCCGTCAGCATTTCAAACAGGACGGTGGCAACGGAATAGAGATCGGAGCGGGTATCCGCCGAGCGCCCGCTCTCCGCCTGCTCCGGCGAGATATAGTAGGCCGTCCCCATAAATACATTGGACTGGGTCAGAGTGACGGTTTCTCGGCTACGCGCCAGGCCGAAGTCGGTTATCTTCACCATATCACTGCTGTTGATGAGGATATTCTGCGGCTTAATATCGCGATGCACGACCCCCTGTTTGTAAGCTGCGTCCAGCCCCTCGGCTATCTGATGGGCATAATTGAGCGCATGCAACGGGTCCATCTGGCCTTCCTGCAACATGTGGTATTTCAGGCTCTGACCATCTATGTAATCCATGACGATATAATGCGTATTATTATCATTCCCGTAATCAATAATCCTTACCACATGAGGATCATTAAGATTCAGGAGGATGTGGGCCTCCCTCTGGAAACGAGCTAGCAGTTCCTCTTCGTTCGAGAGTTCAATATGCATCACTTTTATAGCATAGATACGGTTATTTTCCCGGTCACGCGCTACGTACACGGTGGCAAAGCTGCCCCGCCCACGCTCATCGATTAGCTTGTAACGACCTTTGATGACACGTCCTATCATGTCACCATTCATTGCGCGAACTCCTCTTAACTAAGGCTACTATTAGCGGCTACATTATACACCATCCATTCGGCTGTGTCATGATGCTGCGGTTTTAACCAAAAAAGGCTATCCTTCGTTCCGCTTTGTGACCAGCATTTACTATATTAACGCAACTCCAACCACATTTTCCTCTGCGCACCTTTTCTGTTCGCCAACAGCTAATATTCAGGGAACATTTCGCTGATGCTTTCGCGGTTATGAATGCGCTTGATTGCTTCGCCGAAAAGCGAGGCGACTGAGACAATCTCGATCTTTTCTGAGAACTGCACCGGTTGATTTTCGACGGTGTCGGTGAAGAAGAGGCGTTTGATCGGGCTGCGATCAATACGCTCGACGGCATCGCCGGTGAGGACGCCGTGGGTCACAGCAGCGTAGACGGCGCGCGCGCCGTATTTGACAAGCATGGCTGCGACGCTGGCTAGCGTGCCGCCTGAGATGGTGAAATCGTCTACGATGACGGCAGTCTTATTCCTGACATCGCCGATGATCTGCAAAACATCGGCCCTCTCATCATGGCCCCGCCGCTCTTTGTCAGCGATGGCAATAGAGACGCCCAGGCAGGATGCAAAATGCCTGGCCTGCTTGGCAAAACCGACATCGGGCGAGACGATGACCATATCCTGGAGCTGCATGGCGATGATGCGCTCACAGAGGATAGGCAGCGCGTACAGGTTATCGACCGGCCTGTGGAAAAAGCCCTGGATCTGCGGCGCGTGCAGGTCCATCGTGACGACGCGGTCCGCTCCGGCCACCTCAATAGCATCCGCACAGACACGCGCCCGAATCGAGACCCGCGGCTCGTCCTTTTTGTCGCCTTTGGCATAGCTGAAGTAGGGGATAAGGACGGTGACGGTTGCCGCGCCCGCCCGCTTGAAGGCATCGATCCAGAAGAGGAGTTCTACGAAGTTATCGTTGGTGGGGAAAACGGTCGATTGGACGATATAGACGTGGCGCCCGCGCACGTTCTCCTGAATACGTACGAAGATATTGCCCTCGGAGAAGCGGATGGTCTCGTTTTTCCCCTGCTCGATTTGTAAGTACTGACAAATGCGCGCGGTGAGCCGTAAACTCCCACTACCTGCAAATACCATCATCGGGTCATCATTTATCATTGCTTACCTCCTCTTAAAAAAGGTGGACCACCACTTGCGTGATCAGGGCTGGATCAGCTTGCTATCGCATAACATTGGGTCGCATTAGATCGCATTGGGTCGTGAGGGGTAGCCGCGAGGGCTACCCTTACATTAACGGTAACGCTGGTATTATGCTTCGTAGCGCCCGCCGAGGTGTTGGGCGAGAAATTTTTCGGCGGCGGCGTAGAATTTGAGCCGGTTTTCGGGTTTGGCGAAGCCGTGGCCCTCGTCCGGGAAAAGGATGTATTCGTAATCAATCCCCTTGCTCTTCATGGCCGCGACGATCTGCTCGGACTCGGCCTGCTTGACGCGCGGGTCGTTGGCTCCCTGCGCGATCAGCATGGGGATCTTGATCTGATCAACCCTGAACAGAGGAGAACGCGATTGCAGGAATTCCTCTTCAGTATCGGGATTGCCAACGCGTTTATGAAATGTACCCAGCATGACTGACCAGTAGGGAGGAATGGTTTTAATTAACGTTACCAGGTTACTTGGGCCGACGATGTCTACCGCGCAGCAGAAGAGATCAGGGGTAAAAGTGGCGCCGACCAGGGCCGCATAGCCACCATACGATCCCCCATAAATGGCTACTTTCTTGGGATCGGCGATTCCCTGTTCCACGGCCCAGTTGACGGCATCGACCAGATCATTATGCATCTTGCGTCCCCATTCCCTATCGCCCGCGTTCAAAAAGTCTTTGCCATAGCCGGTTGAGCCACGATAATTTACCTGGAAGCAGGCATAGCCCCGATTGGCAAGCCATTGCGCCTCAGGCATATATCCCCAGGTGTTGCGCGCCCAGGGACCTCCATGCACATTCAGCACCAGCGGCAGGTTTTTATTGCGCTCGCCAGGAGGCAAGGTCAGGTAGCCATGAATGGTCAGACCGTCGCGTGCGGTAAAGGCCACCGGCTGCATGGCCGCCATAGCATACTGACTCAACTCAGGCTGATTGTTGAAAAGGAATTCCGCGCTTTGCTTTCGCCGATTGTAGGCGTAATAAGCAACCGGCCCGTTATCGACGGTAAAGGCGATTACCCAGGTATTATCGGCATCATCGCGGCTCGTGATGGCGAAGTCCCCGGGATGGATCTGGCGGATCATGTCAAAGTCCCGCTTGACCGCTTCGTCGAGTACCTGCCACTCGACCCGATCCCTGTTGAAGGCAACGGCTTGCGCCTCATAGGTATCGGGATGGATCATCACCGCTCCAACGTCATAATGGGGATCTTGCGCGATAACGGAGAGGTCGCCACTGCCCAGATGCAGCTTGACCAGGCGGACGGCATTGGCGTTGCGCGCATCTTCCAGGTAGATCGCCTGACCATCTTTAGTGAAGCCTACAGAGCCGCTACCGAGAGCGTCATCCGGCCCCCAGCTCACAATTTTTCTCCACTCACTCTCCTCATTATCGCGTATCAGCAGTTCCAGCCCACCATCAGGCATAGCCACCATCGCGCCACGTACTTTAAACGCTGTATCAGCGACCCAGTCGGCAATATTACCAGGATTTTTGGCCCGCAGAGCAAGCTCGCCGGTGATCAAGTCAAGGTGATAGACATCATGAACCTGCGGATTCTCTTTGTTCATGGCAATGAGCAGTTCATTGGGAAAGTGCTTATCATGGGCAACCAGCCGCACCTGGACGTTCTCGAAGGGAGTCAGGTCCCGCGTCTCTTTTGTTTCCAGGTTCGTGGCGTAGAGACGCCAGTTCTCGTTTCCTCCGACATCCTGAATGTAGAGGATATGCCTGTTATCGAGAGCCCAGAAATAGAAGCGTACTCCTCTGTCTCTATCCTGCGTTACAGGCCGGTAGTCGTCCCCACCTACCTCGCCAACCCACACGTTGAGCACATCATTGACGGGTGCCAGGTAAGCCATCTTTGTGCCATCAGGCGAGATTTGCGGGCTCGCTTTTTCAGGATTGCCAAACAAAACTCTTCTCGGGATCAACTTGACGCCTGGTATCGTAGTCATAGCGCTTGCTCCTCTAATGCAGTATTCTCTCTAGAAATACTATGATATCGCCTGATGTCTTCCAACAGGCGAAGCTTCTATCATATGTAAGTATAGTTCCAAAAAACGTGGACATCCATAGACCTCCATATCTTTTGTTTGATTTAGACGGTTACTGCTAACCGCAAAGGCTGAACTACATAGGCCGCTACTCCCTTTGCCTCCGAGAAGGCATCAGGTCTACGTTTGCGCAAGATGTTATACGAGCCGTTGACATCGGCGCAGATCTTGCGTCCGTCTTTGGTGCGATAGAGACGGTTTCTCCGTCCCATCCGCTTGCCGCTAAAGGGATACTCGGTCTCATCATCAGACCGGTACGTTGGAATGGGGTCCAGGTCCAGGAAACTGGCTTTGCTGGTATAGCTTTCT
>DATGMF010000054.1:0-19831 GCA_035293765.1 Ktedonosporobacter sp. | reverse complement strand
CTATTTTGACCAGTTGAATACACAACGTCTTCAGCAACACCATATTCGTCGCCTCGAACAATTAGGGTTCTCGGTCACTTTAACCCCCAAGGAGGTTGCCTAATTTCGGGGCTTCGAGGGGATTTTCGTAGGAACGTCAATCAGATAAAAAATGAGGTCGAACTGGCATCCTTCGATTTCTCTTCGCTACCGGTTCGCGATCAAAAAACGTTGATGGTTCCATTTTCTCACCATCAGAAGACTGTCCACGGAGACCGACCTGCGGCGCCTCCACGCTCTCCAGTACATGCTGGTCGTCTCATGCGTTACGGCATTATAAGCGGCTGTGTTCTCGCAGTTCTCTTATTGCTATCCCTGCCATTACTCGCGCACCATCCTTCTTCCTCAGGACATGGGCCTGCTCCCAGTCCTACAGCGCCAGGCGCTACCATTGCCAGTCCTACAGCCAGCCCGATCACTCAAGTCCTCGCCCAGGACACGTTCCGGCGCACCGATCAGACCTTCTGGGGAACTGCCAGCGATGGTCAAGAGTGGAAAGGCGATGCCAATCGCCTCACAGCTTTCTCCATTGCCAACAACAGCGGTCAGATTGCCGCACATGCCGCCGGAACGTACAGCGCCGTGATTGGCCCTGCTGCAGGCAACGCTGATGTGACACTGAGCGCTACCGTAAATCACTTTGCCGATTCCATCAATCTGGTCAACCTCGGCGTTGTTTTGCGCTGGCAGGATACCAACAACTGGTACAAGGCGCTCATCGATGGCAATCATCTCTCCATTGATCGACATGTGAATGGAAACGCAGCCGTGCTGGCATCAATTTCCTTCCCCGCCCGGGGTGGCAGAGCGTATACCCTGCGTTTTCGTGCTGTTGGTACAATGCTCCTCGCAAAAGCGTGGCCCAGCAACGAGACTGAGCCGCTCAACTGGATGGTCACGGCTACCGACTCCTCTTTCGCGTCAGGACAGGGCGGCGTGCGCGTGCTCTTGCAGAATACCACGCGGATCAACGTGATGGCGTTTAAAATTTCAGTATCCTCAAGTGGATCGAGATAGCCACACCTTCTCGCCGCCTCCCTTGAGGAGCACTTTACCTGCCATCCCCGAAGATGTCAAGTGGAAATGCAGTAAGCAGCACGAAAAAAAGACCAGAGAGTACCACCGGCTATTGACGAGTGATTGACCAGTCATTTGCTGAGCAATTGATGTAGCAGAACAAAGGGAAACAGGGCATACTTCTCTTTGCACAGGACAACATCCGTGTTCCACTGTGCTATATCATAGCCGATCAAAATGATATACAGCATAAGGAGATCACAAAATGGCTAATACCATCAAGATTACAGACCAGGGGTTTGCGGATTGTCAAAACATCATCAAATTAGTGAGCAACATGCGCGATTCACTGGATCAGCTAAACACGCAGGTCCAGAACATCTCTCCTGGCGATTGGGACGGCGATGCTGTAGCGGGATTGAAATCAGCCGTCTTCGATCTGCACCGCATCACCTCTCATGATCTGGACCAGATTCATGACTCAGCCCAGTCGGGGATCGATTTTCATAACCGGATGCACGAACAGGATAGCCAGGCGGGCCGACAATTGCGCAGATAAGCTCTGGCAGCGTTGGCATCATCTAACTCTTGTCCCACCTCTCAGTAAGAGCAACGCTGGAGCTGGCTCATGCCTTCCCACAGGTCCCAGGCCGCTCCGGCGTTTGCCAAAGGATAGTTATGTTCCTGTAGAGGAAGATGAAAAACATGAATGATATTGTAGTGCCATCAAAAGACGACTTCGAGACGCAGGCCAAACTACATGAGTCTATCCGCGATGGTTTGCAGACCTTTGTGAACAGCTTTGACCCTAAACATAACACCATAGTCGATCACCTCGATAAAGACCAGGTTGAGCAGTACAGGCAGTGGTGGCAGGCGTTTCGCAGCAAGCTTTTAAACCACGCAGATGTGCATGATAAGCTCGCCCAACATTTACGCGGTGCCAGTGACGCATTTCATGGGCTGGATACAAGCTATGGGCAAAATCTGAAATCCATGACAAAACCATAATGGCCCGGCTTGAATGACCATCTATGCACAGCTATCGAGTATATTCGAAAAACGCTCTGAGGAAAAGCAGCAATCATGGATGTAGAAGAACTTCTCAATAAAATGGAAGGGCTGCGCAATGACATCCCCGATTTTCTCCGCAACGATTATGACAAGTTGATTAGGGATCTACGCCAGATCTATGAGGCGAGCATCAAGTATATCGCCCCTTCCTGGCCGGTCGCTGATGCGCATAGGCACTTACAGACGCACAGCACCAACCTGGATACGTTGCATGGTCAACTTAACAAGAGCTTGCCCGGTTTTAAGCAGCTCTATCAAGGTCAGGGCAGCGATGCCTACCATGCGACCGCCGGTATGGCCCTTCAGGATCTGGGGATGTTGCGCGACCACGCCAGCTTTGCCACGCAGCAACACCAGACCATTGCTAACAATCTGGATGATGGCCTTATACAACGAGGCTTACTTGCTTTTTTTGTCCTTGATGCTTTCATCTCTTTGACTGCCTTTGTTGGCAGTGGAGGCTCAACCGCTCCGGTCACAATTCCTGCGATGGTGATTTCGGTCGCGCAAGCATTAACGAATCTTGTCGCACTCGTGGCAGCATCAGATTCGGTTGCCGCTGCGTTAGGGCTTCTGCTATTCACGGCCACAACCTTTCTGGTTGAAAACCCGGAACTCCTGCAATTCGTCCTCAATTGGACTGCGCCTCCAGGCTCAAGCATCGATGTAGGGGGAGGAGGTGCTGGAGATGGCGGAAATGGCGATGATAGTACAGGAGGAGCAGATGATGGTGCAGACAGCGGAGGAAACGGAAATGAGGATAAGAAGAGCGGCGGAGATGGTGGCCCTGGTAGTAGGGTAACGAGTATCGCTCAGGTGGAACAACAGTTGTCCAAGGATAAGGTTGTCATAGTGTTAGGTGAAGGTCAGAAGGGAAGGGTTGATCCGGTTGGGGCGGCCTTGAGAAAGGATGGCTACAATGTTGTATTGTATGAAGGGGATCAGATGCCCGAAAACTGGGATCAACTGACGCAGAGCGATCAGATACAAGATAACGGGAATTGGGTGCAGCAGCAGATAGCAGCTGGAGCTCAGGTGGTGAATCTTGGCCCCGATGGCAGGCCCGACCCGAGCCCGTACTACCAGAGAGAAATGGAAGTTGTTAGCCAATCGAATGCAAAAGTTATTAACTTTGATCCTTCGGAATTTTTAAAGAATAACGGATCACCATAGCCCCTTCAGTGAAAAGAGATATGATTTTCGCAGGTTCTTTTTGTGAGAGGTATAATCAGAAATATCATTCTGGTCCTCGTTTAGAGAGGTAGCAAGATAGCCAATGAAAAATACAACAGACGACAACGCACAACGTGCTATAGAGATGAATGCTCGGGGAGCAGAGCTCTATGAGCAAGGCGATTACAGCGCGGCGATTGCTGCCTTTACAGAAGCCATCGCTCTTAGCCCCCAACCGGAATGGGCGTTCTACTTCAATCGCGGCAGAGCACGCAATGATCAGGGCGATCTTCCAGGAGCAATCGCCGATTACACGGAAGCCTTACGGCTCAATCCACAACATGCCCAGGCGTATCGCCGACGGGGGGCGGCGCGTTCCCAGCAAGGCGATCTTGAGGGTGCCCTGGCAGACTTCGACGCCGATCTACGTCTCCAACCTAACGCGTACAGCTACACTAACCGTGGATACGCCTATCTATATACAGGCAACATTGAGAAAGCTCTGGCCGATTTCAATGAGGCGCTGCGACCAGAACTGGGTAACCCTGAAGACAATCGCGCCAAACTCTACTCCGGGCGCGGGCAGGCTTATCTGCTGCGCAGGGCCTATGAGCAAGCTATTGCGGATTTTAGCGTAGCGATCCAATCGGCTCCCGCTAATGGCAGGTACTATTATCAACGTAGCTGCGCCTACAGGCTGCACGGTGATTATGATCAGGCCATTGCAGATCTCGATCAAGCGATCCGCCTCCGGCCAGCGATGGCTATAGCCTATAATGATCGTGGATTCATGTGGAGGCAGAAGGGCAACCTGACGCGAGCATTGGCCGATTACAACGAGGCGATCCGCCTGGACCCTCACAATGCACTCTTCTATGAGTCGCGCGGGGTCACTTATGGCATGCAAGGTCAGACGTCGAAGACGGCAGCAGACTTCCAGAAGGTACTGCAAATCGATCCCCAGTTTGCGAATGCAGGGAAACTGCGAACGTGGCTTGCCCAACACAATAGTAACCCCAATCAGGGATAGTAGCGAGATAGCAGGCACATCTCGCTACTCCGCCCGCACCACCTGCACCATCAGCGGCGCAACGCTGCGGCGCACGTAGCAGGCGCGCCCTGTAGGCAAAACGCCCGACACGTTCTGCTTATGCAGCGCCTGCCGCCCCTCAGCAGGATCGCCGCGCATCAACAGTCCCGGACACTCCATGTTTCTGATGCTGCGGAAGATGGGATCATAACTGCTGCGCGAGAGTTCGGTCACGCGACGCGCCAGTACGACGTGCAGGCCGATATCATGTCCCGATTGCAGCAAACTCTCCAGCGGGTTAAGCGGGTTGCTGTTTTGCGGCGACTGCGTTGCCACGATCTCGTAATCGTCGGCAAAGACATAGTAATGCAACCCATCCCAGGGCTGTGGCTCGCTCATGAGGTCAGGCGGCTGCTGGAGGCTTTGTTTCAAACGCTGCTCCAGTTCCTCTTTCAGGAGACGTACCGCCTCTTCTACCTGCTCAGGAGTGACGGCATAGGTCAGGAGATGCTCGCTGCGACTGAACTCCAGCAGCTTTTTGCGATAGTCGATCAGGACAATGCGCGCCTGCTCAGGAGTGTAACGCCGCTCGATCCCACGCATCCAGGCGCGTAACAGTGTGCTCTTGCCGCACTCTCGATCTCCCAGGATCAGCATATGCGGGTCGTCGTTGATCAGGTCGATGTACAGCGGGTCGAGACGCAGTTCTTCTAAACCGATGGGCACCCCAGGCGACTCCTGGCCCTTCACACTTACTAGATCCTGCCAATGCACCTCGGACGGTAATACGCGGATCGGCGGCGCAACCGGTCCCTGCCAGGATTGGCGAGCGCGCTGGGTTAACTGCTCCAGTTCCTGTTGCAGCGAGAATTCGGAGCCGCTCACGCTCTTGATCATCGGGAGCGCCGTCTGGAAGAAGCGTTTGCTCGGATGCAGGCCCCGTCCGGGCGTGCCTGCTGGAATCATTGCTGCCATCCTGGGATCGATGTCCGAGTCTGTAGGATCGTTCAGGCGTAGTTCGAGGCGTGTACCGATGTTGCTGCGCAGGCGCATACGAATCTCCGACCAGAGGTTGGTTGCCAGCACAACATGCACACCATAGGTCAGGCCGTTGGCGATCAAAGCGATGATATCTTCGATAATATCCGCATCGCTTGACTCAAGATCTACCTGCAACTGGCCGAAATTATCGATGACCAGGAAGACATCGCCGAATTCCTGGTCATCCAGCTTCCCTTGTCGGCGCATCTGGCGGTACACGCTCATGCTATCGATCTCGCGTTCGACAAAAAGCATTTCGCGGTCCACGACCAGTTGGGTGAGACGACGCAGGACGCGGCGCATCTTCTCGCGATCAGCGCGGCCACAGATTGTACCAACATGTGGCGCCCCCTCGAAGATCCTGAGCAGGCCACCGCCGAAGTCGATGCCATAGATCTGGACTTCACGCGGCGTATGCGTCAGCATAAATGAGGCCAGCAGTGTGCGCAAAAAGGTGCTTTTGCCAGATTGGGGAGCCCCCACGATAGCCAGGTGGCCGCCAACACCGGAGAAATCGATCTCCGCCGGTGATTGTATCTGCTCCGCCGGGCGATCCAGCATGCCTATGGGTACGCACAGGGAACCCGGTAACATCTTGCGTTGCCCGTTCGTCCCATATTTGCCCAGGACATGACCCAGCGGAATAGCCGTGCCCAGCGGCGGCTGCCAGACCGCGTGAACACGCCAGCCCTTTGCCGGAGCCGGTGTCCTACCGATGCGTTCTACCACGACGCTCATTTCGGAGACCGTTTCCTCCTCCTCTTCTTCCTGGCGCGGGATATTGTTGGCTGTCTGATAGGGAAGAAACTGGCCGGTCGAGTTAAAGACACAGATGAGATCGAGCGGATTGACCTGCTGCTTCTCCGGCGGGATATATGGCGTCGAGATCAGGGCCGTTTTGAAGGCGGTGTAAATGTCTTCGTCCACCTTGAAGTAGCCACTGCCCGGGGCCGGAGGCAGATAATACGCGTCGGGCGTGCCGATGACCGAGGAGCTTTCTTCAGGTCGGAAGGTACGCAGGCAGATGCGATAGCGCAGGTGTCCCTCCAGGGCTTGAATACGTCCCTCGTCAACGCGCTGCGTCGCGAGCATCATATGCATACCCAGGCTGCGCCCAACCTGACCAAGCTTCACAAACAACGCCAGGAAATCTTCATAGCTGGCAATGAGCTGGGCGAACTCGTCCACAATAATCAGCAGATACGGCATGGGTTCCATGCCTTCGGGGTCACGCCGCCACCTCGCCTGATACTGGCGAATATTCGCCAGATTGCCTGCCCGGCTGAGCATGTTCTGACGCCGCTGCTGTTCACCGAGCAGCGAGGCATACATGCGATTGATGGCCTGCGGATCATTCTCCAGATTGGTGATGACCCCGGCCACATGGGGCAAGGATTCCAGGTCGGCGAAGGCCGCGCCAGCCTTAAAGTCTACCAGTACCAGATTCAGCGTCAGCGGATCGTGGGTGAGGGCCAGGCTGATCACGGCGGTGCGTAGCAGCTCGCTTTTTCCTGAGCCGGTAGCTCCAACAACCAGCCCATGCGGCCCATAGCCACCTGCGGCCATCTCTTTCAGATCGAGCAGCAACGGACCATTTTTCTGTATGCCGATAGGGACGCGCAGCAGTTGTTTCTCATCACGCCTCTGCCAGTACTGCGCCATCTCAAGCTGTTCAAGTGACGGGATGGCATGTAACGCGAGCAGTCCGATATCCTGCGCAAAATCGATTTCGGCCTCGCGGTCAATCAGTTGCAACGGCGTCAGCAACCGGGCCATAGATTCACAGAGTTTCGCGTCGATTGCGTCAGGGCTAATAAACTCGATCTCCCGACCCTCAGATGTCGTCTCCTTATAGATCAGTTGGTGATGTTCCATCAAGGGAGCCAGCGTCAAACGTGCGCGCGTGGTTGCCGGTTCGTGCTGCTGACTTGTGACCAGGCAGATCACGGTGATGCCCACCTGAGTTCCGTTGACCATCAATTCCTCCAGACCGGCTACACGCGCCAGCACGCTAGCGTGAGAGAAATAGTCCAGGAGAATCACCAGGTGAGGAATGTGCTGATTGCGTGCAGTTTCTGCTTGACCGGCCAGTTTCTCCTTCTTGAATTTCTGCCGCCGTTCCAGTTCCGGCTTGATCTGAGTTTCCAGCAGCCGTTGCAGATCATCCGTAGTACTGGCAAGCATGCAGTACGGTTCTGCGTCAGTCGGGCGCAATTTTTTGATGGGCCGCAACAGACGCGTGTGTGGCGTCCATTTGAGCCAGTCCCACTCCTGGGATGTTTGAGGGGGAAAACAAGCAAGGATGCGTACCTCGCCAGGTGAGTGAAACGCGATGATTTGCGCCAGCATCGAACGCACCAGAGAGCAGGACGCAGTATGTGGCCCGGCTACCGAGAGTACCCCCAACGAGCCTAATGAGATGGTCAGAGGTTGAGCGTCGATATGACTTTGTTGGGTCACAATAGCGCGCACTTCCTGAAGCAGATCAGGCATATATCTGGCCTTGTAATCCTCCTGGAAGGAGATTTCACAGCAGAGCGCCATCGGTGCCGTGCCTATACGTACATGGAGAAAATCGCGATCCGCCGGTCTCCTTTCCCATAGTAACTGTCGTTGTGCCACAATCGCAGGCAGCGAGCGCGGTTCAGGATACAGGCGCTGGTTGTGCTGGACCTGTAATTTGGCAACCTCGGCCAGGCGACGCTGCATACCTTCGAGGTAGTTTTTATAGCTCGCCCGCTCCGCCTGCTGGTTTTTCTTGACCCCGCGATGCTGGATCATGTTGGAGAGAAACATCAGCCCGATGGAGAAAGGCACAATCGCAAGCTCCGCGCCTATCAGCGGGAGTTGAGAGCCAAGAGAGGCATGGCTGTTCGAGGTAGTAGTAAATACCATAATCAGCGTCGTCAGAATGCCGGTGAGCGGATAGAGGAGTTGCATGAGCGCCGCCGTTCCGCCTGCCTTCTGCGATACTTGTGGGGGAGGCTCGATCTGAAATGTCTCATTTGGCAGAGGCTCAGGGTAGTTTCTGACAGGACGATAAAAAGTCGTTCTGGGATTGGAAATAGACATTGTATGCTTCTCCACATCGTCCGCTACTCATGCGGCATATACCATCTCACGCCAATACCGCCTGACTCCTCACTGGGCAGAATAATCTTCGGCTGAAAAACCGGGGTTGAGGGTCGCTCTATTGTAGAGCTATTTTGTAGCAGGAGAATGGCCCCATCAATAATGCCAGTCTCACTCAGCGAACGACCAGCATCTAGCGTCTTGCCGGAGGAAGGAAGCA
This sequence comes from Ktedonosporobacter sp., assembly GCA_035293765.1. Taxonomy (GTDB): domain Bacteria; phylum Chloroflexota; class Ktedonobacteria; order Ktedonobacterales; family Ktedonobacteraceae; genus DASRHT01. The sequence continues at coordinate 11,165 of DATGMF010000054.1, read as the reverse complement.
GCAAATGCCAGGATAGGCGTTTAGCAGGCCCAGGATCAGGCACACTGACGCCGCAGAGTTCCCTGATCCTGGGTATAAGATCGCCGATTGGTACCTCTGCGGGCAACTTGAGATCAATGGTCTGGTGAGCACTCACAATGGTAAGCAAAACGGTCCGCATGCTTGCCTTTCTCTTGACATTACTGCAAAAATTTGTGGCGGCTGACGTAGCGCCGCATAATTAGCATAACTTTATGCAAATGAAAGTATGCCCGATTGTCCGCTATTCAGCCACATCAACCACTCATCACATCACTCGTCAATTGCTCATCACTGCTTAACCAGAGGCTTCCACCAGGTGAGCATCTCGGTTTTGAGCCACCTTGCACAGCGTGAAGGCTTGCGCAACGAGATGGCTCACCTGGTGACGGCGCGGCGAGCTTTTCACACGCGCTTTTTATATGTCCTCATCGCAAAGATGTAGGCCACAACCAGAATGCCGACGCACCAGGCAAGAGCAATCCAGATCTCATGAGGCACTGGCTGTCCAGAGAGTAACGCACGGATGCTGTTCACAATCGCCGTCACTGGCTGGTTTTCGGCAAAGGCTCTGACGACCGGCGGCATCGATCTGGTTGGCACAAACGCCGAGCTGATAAAGGGCAGGAAGATGATCGGATACGCAAAAGCGGTTGCGCCGTCTGTCGATTTTGCGGTCAGTCCGGGAATCACCGCCGCCCAGGTTAAAGCCAGCGTAAACAGCGCGAGTATGCCGGCGACGGTCAGCCATGACAGGATGCCCGCCGACGAACGAAAGCCCATAATCAATGCGACGAGAATAATGACCACCACCGAAATCGCGTTGGAGACCAGCGAGGTCAGGACATGTCCCCACAGCATGGTGGAAGGGGCAATTGGCATGGAGCGAAAACGCTCAATGATCCCCCGTTGCACATCGGTAAACAAACGAAACGCTGTATAGGATATCCCACTCGCAATCGCAATCAATAAGATCCCGGGTAACAAGTAATTGACATAATTCGCTGTCCCGGTTTGAATGGCGCCGCCGAACACATAGACGAACAACAACATATACGCTATTGGCATGATCGTGACTGTGATGATGGTGTCCATACTGCGGAAAATGTGACGCATGGAACGACCAAGCATCACGCTCATATCGCTGAAAAAGTGTTTCTGTATCGTTTCCATTTACTGTCCCTCCTTTTTGCCAATGATCGCAAGAAAGATCTCCTCCAAGGTCGGTTGTTTTTCCACATACTCCACTTGAGCAGGTGGAAACAGCTTTTTGAGCTCCATGAGCGTGCCGCTGGCGATAATCTTTCCCTCGTGGAGAATGGCGATGTGATCAGCAAGCTGTTCCGCCTCGTCCAGGTATTGCGTGGTCAAGAAGACGGTTCTGCCACCATCAGCCAGCTCCTTCACCACTTTCCACACCTCGATGCGGGCCTCGGGGTCAAGGCCGGTGGTTGGCTCGTCCAGGAACAGGATCGGCGGTGTGCCCACCAGGCTCATGGCGAGGTCAAGCCTGCGGCGCATGCCGCCTGAATATGTTGACACCCTGCGGTTAGCGGCATCGGTTAAACCGAAGCGGGTCAGCAAATCGTCGGCAATCTGGCGCGGATGTTTGAGATGTCGCAGCCTGGCGATCATGATCATATTCTCTTGCCCGGTCAACATCTCATCCACTGCGGCAAATTGCCCGGTCAGACTGAGTGATTGCCGCACATGATATGGCTGTGACGCCACATCAAAGCCGTTGACGATGGCCGTTCCACCGTCCTGCTTGAGCAGCGTGGTGAGGATTTTGACCAACGTGGTCTTGCCCGCGCCGTTGGAGCCAAGCAGGGCAAAAATGCTGCCTTGCTCCACGGCGAAATTTACGCCTTTTAAGACATTGAGCTTTTTGTATGATTTTTGTAGATCTGCTACCTGAATTGAAATGTTTTGCATAATCTTCTCCTTATTGCAGTTCCACTTGACATTTTCGGATGTGATCTCTATACTCCCTTCAAGGGGAGCGGTGCGAGTGGATGGCGAACTCGATCCGCTTGAGGATACTGAAATTATGATAGAACAGTCACCTTCGAGACATCCGCTCCCAGACCTTTGAGCGCGGCGTACGTGAGCTTATCCATTCTCGCACCGTCAAAGTTCATGGATTGAATGGCGCGCTTCAGGGACCAGATACCCACCGGACGGAACGACACATTTTTGAGGGTCGCGCCTTGAAACGACACCTCCTTGAGTGACGGCAGGTCAAACGTGACGCCGAGAAAGGTCTGCCCACCAAGTCGCTGTCCGCTCAGGTCGGAATATTTGAAGTCCACGCCCAGAAAGGTACAGCGTTCAAACGTCGTTTTTCTCAGGTCGCTATAGTTGAATTTGACATCCGTCAGCGTGACGCCGACGAATTGCGCTCCGTCCAGCCCCGATTTACTGAAGTTGGTGCGCACCAGAATGGCTTCACGGAAGGTCGCACCCGTCAGATCAACCGTGTAGAAGGTGCAATCGGTCAGATTGGCGCGATCAAAGATGGCCTCACGGACATCGCTGCTGCGAAACGAGCTCCCAGTTAAGTCTGCACTCGCAAAGTCAGAGCCGCGCAACGCACTCGCATGAAATTTTCCTTGACGCGCGACAACGCCCGCGAAGTCGCTCTGTGACAAATTGCTTGCACTCAAGTTGATGACCACCTGCCGCTCCAGCGAACGAGAGAGATTGGCGACCTCCTGGACGGTTTGCTCAATGTCGCCGATACTCTCAATAGTCATGGCAAAGGCAGTGTCATCATCCTTGCCCTCGGCTTTCAGGTCACGGAACCGCTCCTGCAAATCGGAGAGCAGGTCCGCCTTTAATTCGGCGACGCTCTTGACCCCCTCGTATGGAGCAAAAACGCCGTTGACATAGTTGGTCAATTGCTCATTCATACCAACACCGTTCCTTTACAAAAGGTTATCCAGCACGCGCTTGGCGTACTCCCAGTTGTTTTTGTTGCGATCATACGTCGCTTTCCCTTTTTCCGTAATCTTGAAGTATTTCCTCCTTCCGCCTTGAGATTCATCGCCCCAATACCATTCGATGTCACCCTCCACCTCAAGCCGCCGGACGCTGGAGTACATGGTGGCTTCCTTTAATTCATATTCACCACCCGAGCGCTCGGCAATCAGCTTGACCATCTCGTAACCGTAACGGTCCGCCTCCGATAAGAGCCGTAGAATCATTGTATCGGTATGTCCGCGCAGCAGGTCGGAGGTTAGTTTGTTTTCACTCATAGCATCACCTCGTATTCGGAGTATACATCATAGTACTATGACCGTCAAGGTACTACTTCGATAGTGGTACTTTATTTGATAAAACAGCAGGCAAAAGAAAGCAGAGCCAGCAGAGTTGAGGCGGGGGTAGACCTTGACGGTTTTTGACAGGAGATGACGGAGAATCGATCTTCGGTGGCACAATGCAAGTTCCTGGCCTATTCTCTCTTTTTTTTCTGCATCTGGCTAAGCTGCTCATGCACTTCATCGGCAGACATATGCTTGAGTTTCAAGCGCACTTTTGCAATAGCAGTAATTTGTCCGGGTACTACCTCATGCTTGAGCAGGACCTCAGCCAGACCGGCAACCGTGGGAGCTTCAAACAGATGCATCACCGCGAGATCTACCTGGAAGAGCGAACGGACCCGAGAGATCACCCGAATAGCAAACAAGGAATGCCCCCCCCGTTCAAAGAAATTGTCGAAAACCCGCACACGCTTCAGCCCTAACACTTCTTCCCACACGCCGGCAAGCACTTCCTCGACTGGTGTACGCGGCCCGGTTGCCGCATCTTCCTCTGTCTCCTGGTCCGACTCGGTGAAAGAAGGATCGTCAGGAGATGGGAGATGGCGACGATCTACCTTGCCGCCGGACAAGAGTGGTAAAGCTGGTAAACGTATCATGGCGGAAGGCAACATATAGTCCGGTAGCTTTTCGCGCAAAAATGCTCGCAACGCTGCCAGAGTGAGCGTGGGCTTATCTTGAGCGATTGGGGCATTCTCCCCCACTGGCTCTTGATGTCCCTTTTCGCGCAGGATGACATAAGCCACCAGGCGTTTCTCCCCAACCGGCATCTCGCGAACTACAACAATACCCTCTTGCACCGCTGGATGCTGCGCCAGGGCGGCTTCGATTTCAGCCAACTCGATACGATAGCCGCGGATCTTCACCTGCAAATCGTTACGACCAAGAAACTCAATGGTGCCATCGGACAAATAGCGACCCAGGTCGCCCGTCCAGTACAGACGAGCGCCAGGCTCTTCTGACCAGGGATGAGGAATAAACCGCTCAGCGGTAAGATCAGGTCGATTAAGATAACCGCGTGCCAGACCTGCTCCCCCAATATAGAGTTCTCCAGGCACACCCACAGGCACGGGTCGCAGATATCTGTCAAGCAGATATATCTGAGTATTAGCGATAGGACGACCTATAGGTGCAGCAAGCCCAGAATGGGCTCCTGCTTCTTGTTGCACACGCTGAGCCGTTGACCAAATCGTCGTTTCTGTGGGTCCATAAAGATTCCAGAGCTCAGCACCTCCAGGGAGCAAACGGTCAGCCAGCTCATACGTAAGAGCCTCACCACCACAAAGCATTTTGAGATGAGGAGAGCCTGCCCAGCCCGCCTCCAACAGCAGGCGCCAGCTCATAGGGGTCGCTTGCTGAAACGTGGCTCCGCTGCGCTGCAAAGCCTGAGCCAGCTCATTGCCATCAGCGGCGCTCTTGCGGGAGAGCATGACCGTGCGCGCTCCATTGCACAGAGGCAGGAAAAGTTCCAGCACAGCGATATCAAAAGATAGGGTAGTAATAGCCAGCAGAATGTCATGAGCTTGTAAGCCGAGCAGACGTTGCATGGAAACCAGGAAGTTTACCACAGCCCAATGTCGAACCTGTACACCTTTGGGTTGGCCGGTTGATCCAGAGGTATAGATCACGTAGGCCAGATGATCCCCCTGCACCTGACTAACCCGATGCTCTTCTGACGTGTGAATAATTTCGGCCCACTGAGCATCTATAAGCACGACCAGCGCCCGTGCGGAGGGCAGTACAGCGAGCAATGACTGCTGAGTTAGCAACAAAGGTTGCCCCTGGCAGCTTCCTGTGCGGTGCATTTGTATATCGGCGAGCATAAAGTCTAGCCGCTCCTTAGGGTAAGAAGGGTCGAGAGGGACATAAGCTCCTCCCGCCTTTAATATTCCTAGCAACCCTATTAGCAGTTCAAGAGAACGCTCCAGGCACAGGGCAACCAGCGTCTCTGGTTCCACTCCCAGATGTTTGAGGTAGTGGGCCAGGTAATTGGCACGCCGATTCAATTCATCATAGGTAAGATGTTGCTCTGCAAAAATCAGGGCGACGGCATCAGGAGTGCGCGCCACCTGCTCCTCGAACAGGTCCGAGATGCTTCCATTATAGGAAAAGGTGGTACTGGTCGCATGGAATGCGACCAGCATCTGCTGCCGTTCCGCATCCGTCAAGAGAGAGATGTTTTCCAGCCGCTGTTCGGGAGAGGCTATCATTGCTTCCAGCACCATTTGCAAGTGCTTGCTCATCTGCTGAATAATTGTATCTTCAAAATGGTTCCCCATATAGCCGATGCGGAGCAGCAAACGGGGGCCAGGGGCTACAGTTAGCGTCAGCGGATAATTGGTCCGCTCGGCTATTAGCACATCGCGGATCTCCAGGCCATCAATATGCTCCAAAGAGGCATCGACCGGATAATTTTCGAAAATGAGCACACTCTCGAAGAGCGGTTGGCCTCGTGGCACCTCACTCCAGCTCTGTACCTGCACCAGCGGGCTATACTCGTACTGACGCGTCTCTGCCTGCTGCCTTTGCAGGTGGCGAAGCCAGGCAGTGAGAGGTTGTCGCGGATCAATGGAGGCACGCAACGGTAGGGTATTGATAAACAGACCCACCATCGCCATGCTGCCGACCAGCTCGGCAGGGCGACCCGAGACCGTGACGCCGAAGACCACATCGGCTGCTCCGCTGTAGTGGGAAAGCAGCAACGCCCAGGCTCCCTGCACCAACGTATTGAGCGTGAGTTGTTCCCGCCGGGCGAACTCCTGCAACGCGGTGGTCGTTGATGCCACCAGAGAGAGCTTCTGCTCATCATACTGCTCGTGCTCCTCTCCCTGCAAGAAGGCGGGGCGGCGGACTGCCAGGGACGTCGGGGTGGTAAATCCCTGCAGATGCTGGCGCCAGAAACGCTCGGCCTGAGCCAGCTTTTGCCGTCCGAGCCAGCCGATATAGTCGCGATAGGGACGACTTGCGGGCAGCACGAAGCTCTGGTGCTGACGCAGAGCATTATAGCAGGCGAAGACTTGCCCCAGCACCGTGGCAGTGCTCCAGCCATCCAGCAGCAGGTGGTGAAAGCTCCAGGTGAAGTGACACACGTTTTCGCTCAGGTGAATCAAATTGAGGCGAAACAGCGGAGCCTGCGACAGGTCAAATCCTCGCACCCGGTCGGCGTACAACCAGGAGTGGATGCGCTCGTCCTGCTCGCTGGCGGCAAGGTCGCACCACTGTTCTTCAGTCCAGGGCAGTTTGATCTGCGGCAGCACCACCTGCAACAACGTTTCGAGCTGTTCCCACAAAAAGAGGGTGCGCAGAACAGAATGGTGAGCTATCACCTGCTGCCAGGCGTGTTTGAACGCTGCGATGTCCAGGTTGCCATGAAAGGTACAAGCGATCTGCTCAATATAGACTGCTGATCGCGGATGATACAGACTATGGAACAGCATGCCCTCCTGCAACGACGATAAAGGATAGATAGCTTCGACCGATTGCGCGCCTATGGGCTCTCCTATGATCCTTTCCACCGTGGCGAGCACAGCGTCCAGAGCCGTTTGAGTGAGACCTGCCTCGGGAAAATCGGAGGGAGTGAAACCACCAGCCTGGGGTGATTGGCAGTGCTCAATCAATTCCCGCAATGATTCCAGATAGCCGCGTGCCAGTCGCTCAATGGTAGCACGCGCATGGAACCGGTTGCTATAGGTCCATTCGACATACAACTGCCCCTGTATGATGCTGCCGTTACAATCGAGCACATGTACACGGCGATTGCGCGGGTCACGAGAGGCGCCCGTCGCCTCAGATGCCACAGAGAAAAACTCGTCCTCCGCCAGGTTGAACGCTGAACGACCGGCATAATTGAAGGAAACTTCAGGGTGTGGCAGAGCAGCCAGTTGAGCCTGACAGCCCTCATCCAGGCTCAGGTAGCGTAGCAAACCAAAACCGAGGCCGTTGTTGGGCACACGCCGTAACTGCTCTTTGATATGTTTCAAAATTTCTCCTGGTTCCTGCTTATTCCCCAGAGAGAGGACCAGCGGGATCAGAGCTGTAAACCAGCCGACGGTACGCGAGAGCTCCACCTCCTCCAAAATATCTTCACGCCCGTGCCCCTCCAGATGCACCAACAACACCTGCTGACCGGTCCAGCGGGCAAAGGTCATGACCAGGGCAGCCAGGAGCACCTCATTGATCTGGGTACGATACGCTTTGGGCACCGCGAAAAGGAGGGCATGCGTTTCCTCAGCAGAAAGTGCCTGCGAAACGGTCTGGGCAGACCCTTCGGTGTTAGCATTCAGCTCAGCAGAATAATCTCTGGGTAAAGGATGGACCTCTCCCCAGGGTTGACTCAGCCAGAATTGCATTTGCTGGCATAGCGCCGGAGTTTGGGCATACGCATTCAGGCGCTCAGCCCAGCGCCGGAAGGACGTGGTCTTAGCTGGCATGCGCAGGGATCTGGCCTGGCTCAACTGGCGGTAGGCGCTTTGGAGATCCTCAAGGAGTATCGACCAGGAGACAATGTCAATAGCGAGGTGGTGAATAACCAGCAACAGGCGGTCAGGCTGTGGTATCCTCAGTTGAAAGACCGCCGCGCGCAGCAACGGCCCATCGGCCAGGTGCAAGCTCGCTTGCAATGAAGAAGCGGCCTCTTCCAGAGCTCGGTTCTGTTCTGCTACAGGCAAGGATGATAGGTCGATAGAAACAATGGAGACGGGCTCGGTTAGATCAGGTTCCGCAATGAAGAGTCGCCAGCCATCCGGGTGGTTTTGGGCACGCAGGAGCAGCATATCATGGTGAATAAGCAAGGCTTGCAAGGATCTCTGTAGCACAGATGGATTGAGCGGCTGACGCATCTCCAGGAGGAGTGCCTGATTCCAATGCCGTGGCACTGGCTGGTTTTGCTCAAAAAACCAGTGCAGGATAGGGGTGAGCGGTACTGGCCCCGCCACGCTATCTTGCTCAGTCTGCTCTGGGGAGGTTGCACCGATCACCGCGGCCAGTTGCGCAATCGTCTGCTGCTGGAAGAGCAGTCGCGGGGTCAGGGGTAAGCCGATGGCGGTGGCTCTCGCCACAATTTGCAGCGACAGGATTGAATCACCTCCCAACTCGAAGAAGTTGTCATGGATGCCAATCTGCTCGAGTTTGAGGACGTCGCTCCAGATTCTCAGCAGAGCTTCTTCGGTCGGAGTCTGTGGCGCCGTATGAGCGTGCTCCCATTCTAATCGGTTCTGTACGGGCGCAGGCAGGACACGTTGATCTACTTTACCGCCAGGCGTCAAAGGAAGCGCTTCTAGCTGAATGAAGGCCGTCGGGACCATATAATTGGGTAGCTGTTCTTCAAGGAAGTGGCGCAGATCGCTATTCGTGAGCCTGGACACGCTTTGTTGAGGAACAACATAGGCTACAAGCTGCCTTCTTTTGAGATGATCCTCACGCAGCAGCACGGCTGCTTCTTGTACCGCCGGATGCCGGTACAAAACGGCTTCGACCTCTCCCGGTTCGATACGATAACCACGTAGTTTCACCTGCTGGTCATTGCGGCCTAGATACTCAATTATGCCATCAGGTAGGTAGCGCGCCAGATCGCCACTACGATAGAAGCGCGCGCCAGGCTTGCTACTGAACAGGTCCGGCAAAAAACGTTCTGCTGTGAGCTCCGGCCTCTGCCAGTAGCCGCGAGCCACTCCCGCTCCCCCTATGTAGAGTTCTCCTATCACCCCGATTGGGACTGGTTGCAATTGCGCATCCAGGATATAGAGCTGAGAGTTCGCGATTGGTCGTCCAATCGGAATCGAGGCTTTATCGATAGAAGCAGCGCCATCCGGCAGTTCGTAAACACAGCAGCCCACCACTGTCTCTGTGGGGCCGTATTCGTTAAAAAGCTTGAGGTGAGGCATACGCTCCCGCCAGAACGCTATGTGTTCATACAGCAATGCCTCTCCACCTAGAATGAATGCAGAAGTACAGTCGGCTATACTCGCGTTCTCCAGTTGTTGAGTAAGCAAACTCAGATGGGTGGGAGTCAATTTGACCAGACTCAGTTCGCGCGATTTTTGTAGCGCATTACCCAGCGCATTGATATCTTTCTCTTCAGGCAGCAACTTGAGGATTTTTCCCGTCAACAAGGGAGCGAAAAGAGCTGTGACAGATAAATCGAAGGCCAGGGAGGAATGAAGCAACGAACCATATCCCCGTGCCATATCATATGCTTGCACACACCAGGAGAGATAATTTACCAGACCGCCATGTGTAATCATAACCCCTTTAGGTTGACCAGTTGAACCAGAGGTATAGATAATATACGCCAGATGCGCCGGGCGTATTTCACTGTCTAGTCGTTCAGTGCTTTCTTGTAAAATGGCTGACCAGGCATCTTCCAGAGGCACGATTGTAGCGCCATGATCCGCCAGGGATGTCACATCCTGTTTATATGTGAGTAGTACTGAGACCCGGGCGTCAACGAGCATGAAAGTCAGGCGTTGCCTCGGATAAGAAGGATCAAACGGTACATACGCCCCTCCCGCCTTGAGCACTGCCAGGACCGCTATCACCATTTCGGGAGAACGATCCAACCAGAGCCCTACCGTGCGTTCCGGCCCCACCCCCAGACGTCGCAAATAATGGGCCAGTTGATTGGCACGTTCGTGCAGCTCACTATAGGTAATCCGCATCTCTTCATAGACCAATGCAATGGCTTCAGGAATGCGCTCAGCTTGCTTCTCAAGCAATTGTGGCAAGCAGATATCAGCTAGCCCTTCCTGTCTGGTTTCGTTCCAATCAACCAACATTTGCTGGCGTTCTTCGGCGGCCAAAAGTGGCAGATTAACGATAGGCTGATCAGGATTGGCGACCATCCCCTCCAATAGCACTTGCAGATGTTTCGCTAAACGTTCTATAGTAGCTGGCTCAAACAGGTCGAGATTATATTCGAATGCTCCTGATACTTCCAGGTCACCCTCCTCTATGAAAAGCGTGAGATCGAAACGCGCAACGCCGCTCTCAACTGGCAGAGCTGTGATTGACAATTCGGGTAGATCATGAAGCAACGGTGCCTCATTCTGGAGAGCGAACATGACCTGGAAGAGTGGAGTATAACTCAAATCGCGCTCCAGGTGTAAGGCATCGACCAGACGCTCAAAGGGGAGATCTTGATGGGCATAGGCTGCAAGGGCTACCTCTCGTACCCTCTTTAACAACCCGCGCACGGAAAGCTCACCGCAGCCAGATTGATCGATGGCACTTGAAAGATTCAGTCGGAGAGGCAAGGTGTTGACGAAGAAGCCAACCACCTCCTCGATCTCCTCTCGCGCGCGGTTGGCGATGGGCATCCCGATCACCAGGTCTCGCTGCCCACTGTAACGCGACAACAGCACCGCAAAGCCCGCCAGCAACGTCATGAACAGCGTCACTTCCTCCCCTCGGCTCAGCGCCCACAGTCCCCGGGTCAGCTCCTTTGAGAGCGTGAAAGCATGGCTGGCTCCGCGGAACCGCTGCACCGCCGGACGCGGATGGTCGCTCGGCAGAGCCAGCAGCGTCTGCGCACCTTGCAACTGCTCTTGCCAATAGGCCAGTTGCCGCGCTAGCACCTCCCCTTGCAACCACTCCCGTTGCCAGAGCGCATAGTCAGCATACTGCACCGGCAACGCAGGCAACGACACCGACTCCCGGGTGAGCGCCGCTCGATACCCTGCCGCCAGCTCACGCCACAGGATGTTCATCGACCAGCCATCGGTGATGATGTGATGCAGGCTCAGCAGCAACCAGTGTTCCTCTTCCCCCAATTGGAGCAGACACGCTCGCAGGAGCGGTCCCCGCTCCAGATCGAAGGGACGACGCGCAAGC
>DATGMF010000053.1:0-297076 GCA_035293765.1 Ktedonosporobacter sp. | reverse complement strand
CTATTTTGACCAGTTGAATACACAACGTCTTCAGCAACACCATATTCGTCGCCTCGAACAATTAGGGTTCTCGGTCACTTTAACCCCCAAGGAGGTTGCCTAATTTCGGGGCTTCGAGGGGATTTTCGTAGGAACGTCAATTCTCCAAGTATCTTCATCTTTCTAGTGGTGAAATTGGTGCAAAAGGTCTGTTTTTGGCCTATAATCTCTATGTACATTTCAAGAGGGCGTACGTTCCTTTTCCCTATCTATCTGTGCCTTCGTTTTGGACCTTCATGTATCTCCAGGCGCAGGCGTAACAGCGTGTTGTAAAGATCGGGTCCAAGAGCATCCATCACCTCTGGCTCTCTGTCAAGCAGGGTGCGTAGATTTTGCCGAGCCAGCTCTATCTCCGCTGGCTCCGACAGGATCTGATAGATGCCACTTAAGGTCTTTCCCCCGGCGGGCTGGCCTGGAAGTCTAACCTGGATCGGAGTCTGAAATGTACCAGGAATAAGGGTTAGCAGAATGAGCAACGCCGTCGTGTAAGGATCAGAGGGGCCTTCTGAAAGGAGCGCTTGGCGTAATCGTTTGCTCAAGTTGCGCCACTGCCCGTTCTGGCGATTGATTACCAGGGTCTCAACCTTACCGAACAGAAAGCGTTCTTTGCCCATCAACTGGATACAACCTTGCTCCCGAAGTCGGCATTCTACCTGGTCATACATATTTCCTGCTAACTGTTTTCCCGCTCGCTGTACAAGCAGAAAGGAAAGCCAGTCACGAACTTTCATGGCGCTCTCCACAGGCTGCATCTGCCAGAGAAGCTCGTCTAGAACCTCATCGCCGGTAGGAGGTTCTCCCATTACCATCAACAACCCTTGTCTTTCCGCTGCCCTCTGGTATCTATAGGCGAGAATCATCCCGCAGAGCCAGACACACAGCAGTCCTGCCAGGCCAATAGGAAGGGCCAGCTGACTTGACGGAAACTCCGTGGGTGTACTACCTATGGATATGGCGCTTAGTGAAAGAAAAGCGACAAAGAGCAGGGCCAGGATCAGATATAGAGGAGGCCTGGAAGGCGAAGGCTTTGCCTCCTCCGACTCATCCGTACACACATACCCGCGCAGTGCCAATTCTATGAGTGCTGCCCCGAGGTAGGTATAGAAACTCATCTTGAGCGCGACACCAGAGGCCAGAGGCACATCTTCACCATAGGCATCAACGCCAGTCCGATAGAGCAACAGCGTCGAGGCTTCCAGGAAGCTGAGAGCGGGCGCTGAAGTATCTAACGACCTTTCCTGCCCGAAATTTGTGGCTGCGCGTTGCTCAAAGAAATCGGTCATAGCCCCAACCCCTTTCAGATGAACAAGGACATCATTTACTGATCAAGTTGCAACAAATGCTCATCGAGACGATGCGAGCCAGAAGGATACTGGCAAAGCAGGTGAAGCTTATAGGACTGCAAAAATGCTATCTATAAAGGATGTCACAACTGCCTGAAGCGCCAGTTGTTCGGATGGAGTAAGGGCATGGGAGTATGCTTGACCGACAGACATTGTAGCTTCCTTTCCGTCAAAGCTTCAGATTTCTGTTCTATTAGTTGACAATAAAATCATACATGCGTCGTTGTATTTCACTAGCTTGTTCAAATGGCATGAATTGCTCCTTTTTAATTCTGTGAGCGTATGTAAATAAACCGACTATCTACTTAACTGAACCTCTACATGCTTTGTATTAATTATGACGTAAAAAGTGTTTTCCCCCAAAAAGGTATCTTCCGTACTTGACAGCAGAGGGTTGCTTCCAGCGGCCCGAAGAAAAGCGGCTCCATTCCACTCATAGCCACTGAAAAAGGGCATATCCTTGTCCTCCATAAGACGCCTATGTTACTGTACTGGAAAGCTTATATAACTAATGAGTGGCCCGTTAAACTGCTTTTTGGAGGAAGAGATGCGGTATACGATCCGCCCAGCAAACAAAGATGACGAAGCTTTTCTCTGGAAGATGCTCTACTATGCAGCCCATATGGAGGAAGAAGGCGAGACCTCGCTTCACGCGGCAAAGCACAACCCCGGTCTCGTAAAATACGTCCAGGAGTGGGGACGCGAGTCAGATCGAGGGTACCTCGCGTTGAATTCCGCTAGTCTTCGCCCAATAGGGGCAGCCTGGATACGGTTGTTCGTCGGGCAGGAGAAGATGGTGAGCTCTCTCGATGATGGTGTCCCTGAGCTCGCCATTGCGGTTTTGCCTGAGTATGTTGGAAAAGGCGTGGGAACCCAGTTGCTGACTCACCTGTTAGCAGCCGCCAAAAAGCGTTACTCTTCCGTAGTGCTAAGCGTTCGTATGACCAATCCGGCCAGGCGACTCTACGAGCGTCAGGGTTTTGTTGTCATTGGCACCACCAGCAATCGCGTCGGGACCGAGTCGGTGATCATGCGCAAAGATCTGTAAAGGGTTCCGTATACAGTTCTGACAGCTAAACGAAACCGCCTGTAGAGCCAATCTACAAGCGGTGCGTGGTGGAGATGAGGGAGAGTCGAACTCCCTGTCCAAACGGACTAACCGGAGAATGTACTACAGGTTTAGTCGATGCTTTGCTTAGGCGCTGAGACCTCCCACCGACAGGATGCGCCAGCGCTGGCCCTCTGGTCTTTGATGACGACTAGAAGGCGGTGATCGTCACCGCAACTCGTGTCTTTGACGCCCGTTACCAATCCCACGAGTAAAGGTTGGGCGGACGACGCGTCACTACTTCTTAGGCAGCGAGAGCGTATTGAGGAGTTGCTGTTTTGGCAACTATTGTTTTGTCGGTTGTTTAACGAGAGTGCATACCGACACCTCGACCTGCAATTCTTCAATCTGTTCGCCTGTCGAAACCCGACATCCCCAGATGAAGTTGCATCATCAGCCCTATGTCTCTGGCTTCGATGCACTATCAATTATAACATATCGCTTGACAAATAGCAAGCATTGAAAAGTCCTTTTTTGCCGCCTTCGGCGGCAGCGAGAAAAAAGATGCGAGGACACCTCACGCTCCGGCAAAAGGCTGCCGCCCTCTGCACTCCTGCTGGTTCACAGCTTTTCCATCACCTCGCTGTCAAGCCGATATTCTACCCAGAAAACGCTCCAGATTGACGATGAAGCGTTCGTGCAGACCTTCGCCGATCTTTTGCTTTTCGTCGTGCGCCTCAACTCTAAATACCAGGCGGCGCCCGTCGATTTCGATCAGTTCGGCGGTGGCGCGCACCCGCTGGCCCAGCGGCGTGGCAGCGAGGTGCTTGACGTTGACGACGGTGCCAACCGTAACATGACCGGCATCCAGTTCCTTTGCCACCGCAGCCCAGGCCGCGTTCTCCATCAGCGCGATCATCATCGGAGTGCCAAACACTTCAACGCCGCCCGCTCCAACGGCTGCGGCTGTGTTTTCATGGACGACGGTGGTTGTCGCCTCTCCCTTTATTCCAGGCGTTAATGCCATGTTACTGCATCCATCCTTTCAAACATGTTACCATAACTATATAACAAATACTCCCACGCTTGTATTTCAGGCGTTCCTGACCAACGTTTGTTGATGCTATATGATCACTTTGCTTTTTGAGGAGATATCGTATGCAAACACGTTTTGAGCGCGTCGCCCATCGCGGCGGCTCTCAGCTCGCACCAGAAAATACGCTGGCGGCTTTCCGCAATGCTTTGACGTTACCGGTTGATGCTATTGAACTGGATGTGCAGATGAGCCGCGATGGACATCTAATTGTTTTTCATGACAATACAGTGGATCGCTTGACCAATGGCAGAGGCAACATCCTTGACCTCGATTTCGCGTACTTACGTTCTCTGAATGCTGCCGCGCACTTTGCAGGTGGTTGGCCTGAACCAGAGCAGATTCCTACTTTGCCGGAAGTGTTTGCCCTGGTCAAAAATCGCGTACAGGTCTATATAGAGATCAAACGCAGCCAGCGCGATGGCAGCTATGGACGATACCCGCAGATTGCAGCAGCGGTTGTGCGCGAGGTACAGGCAGCTGCTATGCTGGATCAGGTGGTTGTCATTTCATTTGATTGGTCGGTTCTGGCAGAAGTCAAGGCGCTCGAACCTGCGATAGAGACAGGGATGATCGTTTCCAGAGGCGTATGGAATCCACATGCAGAGCACGCAATAGGTCTGCTGATGGAGCAGGCGCGCTCGCTCAGATGCGGCTGGATTAACCTCGATCTGCGGCTATTCACCCCCAAAATACTGGCTGCCGTCCATCAGCAAGGCTTGAAAGAGGGGATCTGGACGGTCAATACGGAGCAGGAGTTGCGGCATCTCGCGGCGGCTGGGGTGGATTCCCTCACGACTGATCGCCCAGATCTTTTTGCTGCAATGTGATAGCCAAGAGTGTTGGCGATGTGTCTCTTCTCGGTGCTTATCCGTTCTATTAGCAGAATGGGCAATGGTACCATGCCGCTATAATTGAGCAAAGACGGTGTGCTATAATTGGCACCATCTTTTAAGATATAGAAGTAGCAGCCACACGGTTGTGAGCGGAGAATAGAAGATATGCAACAAGCGGAGACAGCAGTAAAAGTTCAGCCCGGAACACTTACTCCGGCTCCTCCCCAGGAGGTTGCGCTATCAATCGTTATTCCGGTGATGAATGAGCAGCAAAGCGTTCGTCCCCTGTATGAGAAGCTATCGAGCCAGGTTGAGCAACTGGGGAAACGATATGAGGTAATTTTTGTCGATGACGGTAGCAAGGATGGCACCTTTGCTGAGCTAAAACGGCTACATGATGAGCATCCAGATATCGTGCGCGTAATTCGCTTTCGGCGCAACTTTGGCAAAACACCTGCGCTGGTAGCCGGCTTTAGCCGTTGCCGTGGTGATGTCATATTTACGATGGATGGTGACTTGCAGGATGACCCGGAGGAGATCCCGAACTTTCTGGCGAAACTGGATGAGGGGTATGACCTGGTCTCCGGCTGGAAGTTTCCTCGCCTGGACCCGATCTCCAAAACGCTGCCTTCAAAGGTCTTTAACGGCATGGTGAGCGGGTTGACCGGCGTTCATCTCCATGACATTAATAATGGCTTTAAAGCCTATCGCCGCGAGATGATTGAAGATCCGCATTTGAAATTGTATGGCGAGTTCCATCGTTTTGTGCCGGTGATGGCGCAGTGGCGCGGCTACAAGGTCGCGGAGATCAAGGTGCGCCATCATCCCCGTCAATTTGGCGTTTCGAAATTTGGCATGCGCCGCTTTGCCAGGGGATTGGTTGACCTGCTCAACGTCCTCTTCCTGGTATCGTTCCTGCGCACACCCCTGCGGCTATTTGGCCCGTTAGGCTTCTGGACACTGCTGGTGGGTATCCTGATAGATGCCTTCGTGGTTTTTCGCAGCTATTTTGTGATTCACCAGCCGATTCACAACCAGCCTTTGCTTTTCATAGGCATTTTGCTGATGATCTTTGGCGTGCAGTTCATTTTGACCGGCTTACAAAGCGAGATGATCCGTCATTATGCCTTCCAGCCTGGCGAAGAATATAGTATTAAGCAGGAACTTGATTGATGCAGAGGGCGAATTTGATAAAAGTGGGGAGGCAAGTGCTGCGTTTTGGCTTGCCTGCGGTAATACTGGTATATCTGTTCTTTTATGTACAACGGAACTGGAACGACCTGGCAGCCCACAAATTCCAGCTCAATCCCTGGCTGATGCTGTTGGCTTTGCTGGGCTTTCTTCTTCAAGAGCTGTCCTTTGGCATCATCTGGCGCATGGTTTTGGCCCGCCTCAGCTATCAGCTAGACTTACGTACGAGCCTGCGCATCTACCTGGCCTCAGAGTTCGTACGCTATATCCCCGGCAATGTCTGGCATGTGCTGACGCGCATCTTATGGGTGGGCAAGTACGGGGTCCCTCGTCCCATTGCCTTTGCCAGTATGACTATCGAACTGATTACGAAGCTGGCCGCGGGGGCGCTGATCTTCGCTGTCAGCCTGCTCTTCTGGGGCGATGTTGGACTAATAGGCAAGCTGCTGAACGGCTCGCCGCTGATCGTGGTATTGGGACTGGTGACGATTGTGGCATTATTAGTAGTGCTGCATCCGCGCGTGCTTGGTGGGCTGTTAAACGGCGCGCTGCGGCTGGTGAAACGCGCGCCGGTGGAGCTTACTTTACGCTATAGCGATATTCTGCTGGTGACGCTGGCATGGTGCGCGAGCTGGCTTGTTGCTGGCATCGCTTTTTATGTGCTGCTGCTCGCCCTCTGGCCCGCCGCTCCACCGATTGCATTGCCGATTTGTATCGGTATCGAGGCAATGGCCTGGGATATTGGCTTTTTGAGCTTTATCACTCCCAGCGGCCTGGGATTTCGCGAAGGCGCGGTAGTTGGCCTCTTCGCGCTCTCGCTGCCGTTGTCCTCAGGCATATCCGCTATTCTGGCACTGCTCTGGCGCCTGATTTCGACGCTGGCGGAGTTGATCTGCGTCAGCATTGCTTATATAAGTGGTGGGCGACAGGCCCGCGCCATTCGACAAGAGCAAATCGATCAGGGGTTAGCTGATGGCGCGGCGAAAGGGGGCGATACCGCTAGCACATCGTCGGATCTGCCGTCGCGTGTCGGTGTAGAAGGAGGGATAGGACGTGATTAGTGCAACGTGGCGTAAGCGTTTCTCAATCCTGCGTAACCGGCTCTACCTCTATCCACCGCCGAAACCAATGCCGCGTACCCGCCTGTTCTGGTTTGCCACCGCGCTGGTTTCTCTTGCTGTGATCGCATTTAGCCTGTTCTTT
This sequence comes from Ktedonosporobacter sp., assembly GCA_035293765.1. Taxonomy (GTDB): domain Bacteria; phylum Chloroflexota; class Ktedonobacteria; order Ktedonobacterales; family Ktedonobacteraceae; genus DASRHT01. Next base: position 290,323 of record DATGMF010000053.1, on the reverse strand, counting down.
ATCTTCTATATGACCGCCCGGCAGGATGCCTTCGGCCTCAATGCTGAAGATTTTGGCATTATGGACCAGGCAATCTGGAATACGCTGCATGGCAATATGCTGCATCAGACGATCTGCAATATTGTGACCGATACAAACTGCTATACGACCGATGGCGTCTCTCGCTTTGCTATTCACTTTGAGCCCATCCTGTTCCCGGTTTCACTACTCTACCTGATCTGGCCCGATCCCAAGATATTGCTGGTGGCGCAAACGCTGATCGTGGCAAGCGGAGCCTTTCCAGCTTTCTGGCTGGCGCGCCTGCGCTTGCGCAACGAGCTGGCGGCGGTGGCAATCGCGGTACTTTACCTGCTCTATCCCGCCCAGCAGCAGGCGACGGTCTCCGATTTTCATGCCGTGACCTTTACGGCGGCGTTCCTGCTGTTTACGCTGTATTTTATGTATACGCGCCGCACGGTCTGGCTCCTGGTCTTTGCCGTCCTGGCGATGGCCTGCAAGGAGGAAATTCCGCTCGTTGTGGCTATGCTTGGCCTCTGGATGATAGTCTTCCAGCAGCGTTGGCGCTGCGGCCTCGCGCTGACCCTTATTGCGGTAGCCTGGTTCGCTCTGGCTTTCCAGATGTTTCACCTCTTCAGCCCCACCGGACATCCCCTGCTGGCCTCTCGCTATGGACAACTGGGCAATGGACCGGTGCAAATTGTTACCAATATCGTCAGGCATCCCTTTGGCTTCATAAAACTGTATGTCTTCTCTCCTGGCCGACGAACGTATCTGGATACGCTGCTATCGCCCACCCTGTATTTACCGCTGCTTGCTCCCTGGGTGCTGATCATAGCTCTTCCGTCGCTGGCGATCAATCTGTTAAGCTCGAACTTCCAGATGTACAGCGGTCTGTTCCAGTACAATGCCGAGATCGTGCCCATCCTGATCTTTTCTACAATTGAAGCTATCGTGCTGCTTCTGTGGCTGGTATCGGTGATTGCCGCTCGCTGGCGCAGCAGACAGCAGGGAACTTCGACGGAAACCAGCGCACCGGCCCAACCCTGGAGATATGCACGAGTGGCACATGTGAGCATGCTGACAGTGCTGCTGGGGCTGATTCTCTTCTCGACGGTGCGCTGGGATGATGATTTTCATGGGCAGATGCCATTCTCAAACGGATTCGCCTGGCCCACAATTTCTACCCATATTGCCTTAGCCAATCGCTTCATTAGTATGATTCCGCCCGATGCCTCCGTTTCGGCTCAAACGCACCTGGTGACGCATCTCAGCCACCGGACGAAGATCTATCTCTTTCCTTATGGGGCCGATAGCGCCGATTATGTGTTCCTGGATGTCACCAGCGATATTTACCCCTATAGCGTGCCGCGAAATTACATGGACACGCTAAAAAAAGTCCTGCTGAGCGGCAATTATGGCATTGTTGCCGCTCAAGATGGGTATCTGTTGCTCAAACGCGGCTTGCCGCCACCAGGCACCGCCTCATCCTCGACGGCGCAACCCGGACAGAATCTCGAAAATACGGTAACATCCATGAGTCTGAACCTGCCGGAGAATTTTTGCTCGTATATATATGCTGCACCAGATGCGGCCACGAAGCGGCTTCAGGCAACCTTTGCCGATCAGAGAAATAGTATAAACCTGGTTGGCTTCAAGATTGACTCGAATGGTACGGGCAACACCTTCAGCAGAAATGATGGACGCATAGTCATAACAACGTACTGGCAGACGAGCAGCCCGATAGCCACGCCGCTTCAGATGGTCGTACTGTTGCATGAGAGCGATGGGAAAGAATATTTTGTGACCAATGATGTTGCCGATCTCTCCTTGTGCCAGACTCCCTCATGGCAGCCCGGCAGGGTTGTGCGCATGACGACTGAGACATTTAGCCTGCAAAACTCATCTGTGCCAAATGGGCTAGCATATTTGTCCATAGCCCTTTTACCTCTCGCGCAATCATCTAGTACAATGATGGATGTGCAGGCCCGGCTGCCTTTACAAAAGGTGAATGCGCCGGGGACGGTTATGCCAACGCGCGGCACTAATGCTTTGCAGTTGATGCCAATCACAATTGTCAAGTAATATCTAGCGTATGCGGCACGAACAAGAAAACGAAAGAGGTTGTAGTGATGGGCACTTATTTGAGTCAACTCCCGCCCGCCGAACTCGCCCGGCTAAAAGCTGAATTAGCCGAGACGCTGATTGCTAATTTCTGCTATCCGCGCTTTTTTGATTATCGCACCGAGTCGTTACGGATGCGCCCCGTTGATCGCGCCAAGCGCCAGGAAGTCTGGCTTTACCTCAGTTCGTTCGACTTCACTTCCTGGGGAAGTATGGACCTGATGTCTCCCAATTTCCAGCTCCAGGTGGAAAACCTCTTCATTCAATTCGTGCAGCGCAACCGCAGCTTTTTCGGTGAACAAGGCCGTAAGAGGATGGCCGATATACGCATGCTGATTAGCACATCAGCGGCATCGGTTGTACAGGGCTTACGAAACCACATAGCGGGCCAGAAGCAGGGCAATACTGCCTTCGGTAGCCCGCGCCCGGTCATTTCCTGGGCTACGCCAATTGTGAAGGGACGCAGTGAGCCGAGTTGGGAGCAGATTTCCGCTACGACGATGGCATTGCAACAGCAATTGCAGGAACTACGTGGAGAGATCAAACCCGCTACAGCGAGTGATGGGCGTCCCGCAGCAACCGCTTCGCCTTCGGCTGCGTCAGCTCCTGCATCTCCACGACCGATACAGTCGCGCATCGTGGGGCCTGGCATTGAGCGTGATAGGCCATCAGTACCTCCTGCTCCAGCAACGGCGTCCCCGAGCGTTCCTCGCCCCATGCCGGACGCAACCCCATCGATTTCGCGAGGCGCACCACCTTTGAGCCCTGCCGCTACAATGGGAACACCGCCAATGCCAATGCCGAACAACCCGGTATCCGCGCCGCCTCTGAGTCCTGCCGCGACAACAGGCTCACCACCAATGCCAGGCAACCCGATATCCGCGCCGCCTATGGGAACGCGGCAATCGGGACCACTTAATGCTCCCGGGGAACCTCTGTCCAGGCGCAGGTCGGAGCCGCTGGTTACCCGTATAGAACTTTCTCCTGCTTCCAATCCATTACCACCAAAGGCGCCTGTGAATAGCAACTATACCGCACCTGCGGCTGGTTCGCTGCCTCCTAAGGCACCTGTGAACAGCGGCTATGCCCCACCTGCTTCCAGTCCAGTGCCTCCGAGGGCGGCGGCCAACAGTGGCTATGTTGCGCCTATTTCTGGCATGGTGCCAACGCCCGCCCCAGTTCCTTCGCGCGGCTTGACTCAACCCACGGCAAAGGTAACACAGGCGGCTGCCGGTCAGCGTGACGCCTCGATTATGCCAATTGGCGAGGATGATATAGCCATTTTTGACCAGATGCGCCACCAACTCCTGGTATGGATGCGGATCGAAGCAGTGAAAGCGGGTCTGGATATCTCTAATTTGGGGCCTGCACAGTTGCTTGAGATATTGCGTCAGCAGGGCCGTATCGACGAGACGCGCTTGCAAGTTGTATCAACCCTGCTCAATCTCTCTAACCAGGTCGTGCGCACCGGTATGGTGAGCATCCTCGATTATAAGCAGGCGTTGATGTTCCATCTTATGCATACCAAAAGGTAGGGGCTGGGCTTGCCCCCACTGCTCATTTACTGTTACGCTGTTGACGAAGCGGGTGCTGTAATCTCCGGTAACAGGTCGCGGATCTGTTGCAACCATTCTGGACCCAGAAGGCGGCGAGGGATGCGGATCACCCCCTGCTGCACCCGCGCCTCGTTGCGGAAACGACGGTACAGCAAGATTCTGTTTGGCACGACCGTGCGCCTGACCGTCAGTACGAGTTCGTTATCTTTCATCGCGATGGCTTCGAATCCACGTTGCACGGCCTCGACCTTCAAGCGTACCAGTGTGAGCAAATTCTGCACCGGCATGGGTAGCGCGCCAAAGCGGTCGCTCATCTCCGCCGCCATTGTTTCGACCTGCTCTGGCTGATTGAGATTTGCCAGCCGTTGATAGAAATTGACCTTGAGCGCGCGATCCCCGATATATTCATCGGGCAGATAGGCGTCAAGCGGTAGATCGATAGTGGCGCTGGGCAGGCCAACCTCAACCTGTTTCCCCTGCAACTCCTGCACGGCCTCCGCCAACAATTTGCAGTAGAGATCAAAACCAACCGAGTTCATGAAGCCGGATTGTTCCCCGCCGAGCAAATTGCCAGCGCCACGGATCTCCAGGTCTTTCATGGCTATACGAAATCCTGCTCCAAGCTCGGTGGCCTCGAAGATAGCGCGCAGGCGCTTCTCCTGGATGGGCGTGAGCCTGGCGTCTTTGTTATAGAAGAAGTAGGCGTACGCCTGGTGCGTGCCGCGCCCGACGCGTCCGCGCAACTGGTAGAGCTGCGCCAGCCCGAAGAAGGCCGCGTTATTGACGATGATCGTGTTGGCATTCGGGATGTCCAGCCCATTCTCGATGATCGTCGTCGAGATCAGCACGTCATATTCGCCGTTGGAGAACCCCAGCATCACCCGTTCAAGCTGCTCTTCGTTCATTTGTCCGTGCCCGACGATGATGCGCGCCTCCGGCACCAACCTTTGTAATTTCTGGGCAATCACCTGAATACCCTGCACACGGTTATGTACGAAGAAGACCTGCCCGCCACGGTCGATCTCGCGCAGGATCGCTTCACGAATAAGATCGTCGTCGTACTCACGGATCGTCGTGCGGATCGGCAAGCGTTCCTGTGGAGGCGTTTCGATGACGCTCATATCGCGCAGATTGACCAGCGACATATGCAGCGTGCGCGGGATCGGCGTGGCCGTCATGGTCAACACGTCAATCTCGTGGCGCATCTGCTTTAGCCGCTCTTTATGCGCGACGCCAAAACGCTGCTCCTCATCAACGATCAATAAGCCCAGGTTCAGGAAGACGACATCTTTTTGCAGCAGGCGATGGGTGCCGATGACAATATCGACCTTGCCAAGCGCGAGATCCTCCAGCACATGCCTCTGTTCCTTTTCTGAACGGAAGCGGCTGAGCAGTTCCACGCGCACAGGATAGGCTTTTAGACGCTCTCTGAAGGTATTGTAGTGCTGTAATGCCAGCACGGTCGTTGGCACAAGGACGGCAACCTGGTGATGGTCGAGCACAGCCTTGAAGGCCGCCCGAAGCGCAACCTCCGTTTTGCCATAGCCTACGTCGCCGCATACCAGGCGATCCATCGGTCGAGGTCGCTCCATATCGGCCTTGACCTCCTCAATAGCATGGGCCTGATCGGGCGTTTCCTCATAAGGGAAGGCGTCTTCCAGCTCTTGCAGCCAGGGCTGCTCCGAATCTGGCGGATACGCATGACCTTGAGCTGCTTCGCGCATACTGTAGAGGCGCAGGAGATCGCGGGCAATATCCTGGACGTTTTCCTTGACCCTCGATTTGGCGCGGGTCCATTCGCTGGTGCCCAATTTGCTGAGCGCTGGTATGGTATCGCCCATGCCGATGTAGCGCGTAACACGGTCAAGCTGGTCGGTCGGGATGTACAGCTTATCGGTGCCTGCATACTGGATCAGCAGGTATTCGCGCTCAACGCCAGTCATATTCATTCGCACCAGGCCCTCAAAACGCCCTATCCCGTGCTCCTGGTGCACAACGTAATCGCCAGGGTTGACCTCGGCCAGGAAGGAGGCGGGCGTGACGGGCTTGCGTCGTTGCGCGCCGCGTCGCTTCGACCAGCCAAAAATCTCTGTGTCCGTATAGACGCGCAACGCCAGCGAGCGCGATTGCCACCCCTCCATCATCTGTCCCTGGATCAGCGTTAAGGTGCCTGCTTCTGGAGGCTGATTGATGTTTGTGCCGGGGCTAACGTGAATGGTGGCTTCTGGCAAGATGCTTTCATCGCTCAGCACTTCGGACATGCGCCTGGCCTGGGCGGTGACGATCACAATCCGTTCGCGGTTATCGAGCGTCTTGCGGCAATCCTGGACGAAAGCGCGCAATCTGCCGCCGTATGAACTGGCGCTGCTGAACGTTGGCACCAGATTCTCCGTACCACCCTGCTGCCGTACCTCAAAATCACTTTCCGCCACCGAGAGGATATCAGCCAGACGCAACTGGCGCCGCTGTTGAATCTGCGGCTCTAGCTGCTGCCATGTTACATGCGCGTCTCGCAGATGTGCAGGATTTTCGCGTTCGCGTTCCAGCCGTTCCTTCATCTCTATGGCCTGGGCATCAAACTCGGCAATATGGTTCTGGATACCGGCGGGGTTGTCGAGGATCAGCAGCCCTGTACGCGGCAGGTAATCCAGGATGGTCGCCTGATTGTGCAGGTAAGGCAGGTAGAAGGTGATATCATCAAAAGAGCGGCGCTGGCGTAGCTCCTCTAAATCGTGCTGCCACCGCTCCTCGGCATCGCGATGCAGGATATTGCTATCCAGGCGTTCAAGCTCTCCGACCGCTTCCGGTCCGCGAATGGGTAGCGCCTCGCGAGCTGGCCCAACTACAAAGATATTGATCGGATTAAGCGAACGTTGGGTCTCCTGATCGAATGTGCGCAGAGACTCGATCTCGTCGCCAAAGAACTCGACGCGCACCGGTCGCGGCAGGGTCGGCGGGAAGAGATCGACGATGCCGCCGCGATGGCTAAATTGCCCCGGCTCTTCCACCTCCGCTACAGGCTCATAGCCGAGATTGTAGAGGTGTTCCAGCATCATCGTGAGATCAACTTCCTGCCCTGGCTGCATGCTAAACAGCGAGGCGGACAGCTCCTGCGGCGGAATGACGGGCTGCGTGAGGGCGCGGGCGCAGCAAACCACCAGGGGCGTGCGCTCGCGTTCCACCATAGCGATCAGCCCCTGCATGCGCTGCTGCGTTGTCACAGCATCGCCAATGAGGCGTTCATAGGGCAGGGCGTCGCGACCTGGAATATAGAATACATCGCTCGGGCCAGGTACGAACTGTTTGAGCGTCTCGACCATCTGGCCTGCTTCTGTTTCATCTTTAACCACCAGCAGCAGAGGTTGTTTCAGCGTGATAAAAAGGGTGGCAACCACGTAAGGGCGCGCGGCTTCGGTGATCCCGGTGAGCGCGGGCACACCTTCAGCTTTGCGCAGTTGTTCTAGTAAGCGGCGGTATTCGGGCCTTTGTGCGAGTAACGCGAGTAATCCCTGTAATGTCAACATCATCCTCCGAAGGCACAACAAATAGCGCCCCTACCAGCATCAGCCATAGGGGTGTTGTGGCCCTTTCTCTAAACCTTCAACTGTTATCATACCTCACTCACAGCCGCTACGCAATGTTTTGTTCGTTTTTTGTTTGTACGATATTGTGAGAAAAAGTGATTATGTATACTTAAAGCAGTGAAGGCATACTGACACGCCCTTGCTTTCTTCTTCACACCTTTAGGGCATCCTGAGAGAGGAGACTGAGAGATAGTTGCCCTCTCAATCTCCTAATAAATTACGCAAAATCCTATTTATCAGTTCCTCCCCAAGAATTTATTCAGGTTCTCGCGCCACCCCGGTAAACCAAAAGCTTGCATAATGTGAGACATATTGACATTGATCACCCATGCCTGATCGCAGGCTGCAATTGTCATCAGGACTGTTTTTTGAACGTCGGTCAGATCATGGACGGTCATGCCTTTTTGCACAGGGCTGCGACCAAAAACAAAGTAGAGAAGGGCATTGGTCAGATTGAGCGCGCTGTAAGAAGTAGCTTTTTTGAGCGCCTCTAAGCAAGGTGCAAGAGCGATACTGGCAGTTTCAGGCTCAAGGTTACATAATACCATGCTCATATCGGCGACTATACCAGAGTTGGACCAGGGCAGCCCGTTGTATGCCTCCTCTACCTCTTCAGGGTTGGCAATGGTCTCGACCAGCCTCTGCACGGCCTCCAGTGGTGGCGCGCCATTCTTCATCATCACCAGCGCCATTGCGGCGGCCAGCCTGACGAGCGGATGTTCATTTTCCGCCTTTAGCATAGCACCAAAAATCTGGCTATGCTGCTCAGCTTGCTTCCCCGCTAAAACGCCCATACAGAGCAACAGGCTGGCGCGAACCTGTGGGTCACCTTCAGTCTCAAGACGCGCCTGAACGATTGGCATGATCTCCGTCGCACGCTCTGGCAGGGCGGAGAGCGTGTATGGCACACACTTCCTGGTTTTTGGATCAGCATGCTCCAATAACTGGAAGTAGACCGGCACCCCTTCTGCAACGGCGTTATGCGCCTGCTGTACCCAGAAAAGTTCTACCTGCATCTCCGCTTGATACTGGAGGGAATTGACCTCTTCCTCGCCGAAAAAGCGTGCTTGCAGTGATTGATGGACCTCTTTGTAAGAATGGCCGTTGGCAAGATGGAACAGGAGGATCAGAATCTCATGCTTATCCTGAACATCGTTACTTTCCAGCAATTCAATCAGGAATGGCGCTGCATAAGAGGTAGCTTCATAGACCGTACCCTGGTGCCAGATATTCCCATAAAGCTCGTAGATGGCTCCCCGACGAGCACCTTCATTGTCTGATGCCAGCGCCTTGATCAGTTCCGGTACATCGCTTGCCTCGCCATACGCATGATTGAGTTGATGCCAATCTATTTTATCAAGATTCTCTAACATAGATCCTCCATTGAAGCAGCTTTTTAATTTCCCTTACCTATATGATTTCTCTGAACAGAGCACGTAATCGGTTAAAAAAGTACTAAGGTAGGGTCATGGGCATATCTTTGCTTGCTCCATGACTTTTCTACCTCCTGGTCATCCTTCTAAAAAATGGCTAGCTCAGCAACAAAAAATCACTTTACCTATCGTCATAGCTTTAGACGTAGAAGTACGAAGCATATGTAATTTATGTGATATAAGTGGGGCGTTAAATATATCCAGTTTTTTAGAGGAAGCGTTTTACACTTTAATCACCTTCAGCCATTTAGCGACGTACGGGACGGATGTGCCCTGAAGGAGCACGGAAGCTAACACAACGAAAAAGACCAGATCGAAGAGCGTTGTGGCTTTGGGCAGGCCAGCCAGCAAGGGGAAGGTCGCCAGCACAATGGGAACAGCGCCCCGCAACCCGACCCATGAGACGAAGAGTTTTTCTCGCACAGACATTTTTGTGAAGAGGAGGGCAATAAAAACGCTCAGCGGGCGAGCAATGAAGACCACAATCCCTGTGATGAGCAGCCCATCTACCATAATAGCGGGCAGGCGTGAGGGGAATACGAGCAATCCCAGGATCAGAAACATCGCGATCTGCATCAGCCAGGCCAGGCTATCATGGAAGCGCGAGAGCCGATCCATGCGTTGAATAGGACAGTTACCTAGCAGCAGCCCGGTCAGATACACTGCCAGAAAGCCACTGCCGCCCAGTATAGTGGTGAGACCATAGCTAAGCAGGACGAGCGCAATGGTAAACACACGGTACAATCCCTCGACATCAAGATTCAGCCGCCTGATCAGCCTTGCCGCTAACCAGCCAATGAGCAGTCCCATAATCAGTCCCACCATTAACTGCTGCACAAAAAAGATGAATCAAAAATAGGATCAGTGCTTCACAGCCCAGAGATAGGCCAGGGCGAGACGATCCTCCCGCTGATTCGTCTCGACCAGAGGACGCAGGAAGCTGGTGAATTCTTCCATTTCGTCAGCCGTCAGCGCCTCGTGCAACAGTTGCCCGTATGATGGAATATTTGGATTGGGGGATTGCCGCAAGAACGTTTCCCAATTTTGGCAGTCCGCAATCCCATCCTTTCCTATACCGCCAGGGACAATCGAAATCTTTAGTTCGAGATGCACCTCCGAGAACCCGGCCCTCTCTGCGAAGGCAATCAGGTCGCGCTCGTCAAAATCTATCATCGATTCCGTCTGGCTGGAATGATAGCGCGCATGCACGGCCCATACTTTCTTGACGAGAGGTCGCATTGAGAGCGGCACACGGTAGCCGAGGAAGAGGTGTGGTGGCTCAGGATAGGTAAAACGGTTGATCGGTTCAAAAATGGAGAGTCGCCCATTGGGCCTGAGGACGCGGTAGAACTCGTTAAATGCCTCTTGTTTCTCATGGACATAAATAAGCACCGAACGGGTGGTTACCACATCAACCGAACGGTTTTCAATCGGGCTAAGGTCCTGTGCAGCAGCTTGAACAAACTGGCACCGGTCAAGTATTTTCATCTCTTGCGCCAGGGCCTGGCAATGGTCTAACAGGTTTTGCGAAATATCGCTGAAGATTACCTTCCCATAAATACCCACGCGATCAAGAGCACCGAAGGCAATCAGGCCGTCGCCGCAGCCCACATCAAGAATGCGATTGCCCTCCTTGATTCTGGCATGTTGCAGAACGTTATCGCGCACCTTCGATAACAGTTCTAACATGGCCTTTAATCGCTGCGAGTCGCCGCCAAAGCGCTGATGGAGCAACCATTGCGCCCAACGGTCCTGGTTTTGATTCCCCATAGTAGCGTCTCTCCTAAAAGGTATTCTGGAGTGCTCTCCTGATTTATAGTAAGAAGAATGAAGGAAATATTACACAAAAACGGGTAACGGTACCGAACGGATGTAGCACCCAGCCAGTATATTTTTTCTGCTTGCGAGACTGAAGTTCGATTTGCATTAGTGTACCATAAATTTGTGAAAAATGTTAGGACATTGATAAGACATTATGTTTAGTTTAGATATTTTCTAAGATTCTTGTCAAGCAGTTGCTCAAGATCCAGAATGCTTTCAGTGCTTGTTGCAGCAGTTCCTCTCCCGCATGATTTTTCGTAATATCTTTTTGTGTATCGAAATGCGAAAATTGAAGATGCCTCTGCCCTCGCAGCAATACCGGTCGAACTACAACCTTTTTCTGGTAGCTATAAAGCAGATATGCGCGTACAACGTACACCACAGGTCGATGACATCGGGAGGGCTGCCATCTTCCCAGACTTCTATACATTGCCGTAACTGCTCTCGCGTGGTGACTGGCTGGACGACCAGTTGGGGCGCGACTGCAATATCCTCCTTGATTCTGAGCAGATCGACAGCCATCCCAGACTCCGTTTCCAGGTGGACGAGTTTATGTTCTTGCAGGATTGCTCCCAGATTGGCAGGGCGGGAAGTTGGTCCCAGATGATATAAAAAAGGCAAGCGGCGCTCTTGAAAAGAACCCAGGACGCGATCAAGCGTGGCGTGAAGGAGAGCTGGCTCAAGATTTGTATGGAGCACACGATTAAAAACATCATGACGAATTCCTGTCTCGACCCAGAGCATCCCCGGGTCATCGTGAACCGTTGTTCCAGGGAAATGACGAAATAGCTGTATCCAGAATGCAAGATCATTCGCTTCGAGTGCCTGTGAAACGAGCGATGGTGAGAGATCCTGCAAGAAATTGCTCATCAAGACGCGACCTTTCTTTTTTGGGCTTGTTGAGATACGCTCAGTATAGCATAGACGAATGAAAATGTCGTAGGAAATACCTTGACAAACCTCAGCCCTCTATATTAGTATTTCAGTAAATGCTGAAATATTGAAAATCAAGTCTTATTAGAGGGTGTTATGAATGCTATTGAGACACATCATCTGACGCGGACCTTCGGGGAGCGGGTCGCCGTGGATAGCTTGACGCTGGCGATTCCTGAGGGGACCATCTTCGGGTTTCTGGGACCGAATGGCGCAGGCAAGACGACGACGGTCCGCATGCTGGCCTCTTTGATCGCTCCGACGAGCGGCTCGGCTACTGTCAATGGGCACGAGGTGGGCACCGACGATGAGGTTATTCGCCAGTCGGTCGGCATTCTGACGGAGACGCCAGGGTTGTATGAGCGACTGACGGCGCTGCAAAATCTGGTGTTTTTTGGTCAGCTCTATAACCTTCCGGCTCAGCGTGCCGCCGAACAGGCCGAGCGTTACCTGCGCTTGCTCGATCTGTGGGATCGGCGCGCTGATAAGGTTGGCAGCTTCTCAAAAGGCATGCGTCAGAAGGTAGCAATTGCTCGCGCCCTGCTGCATGAGCCTAAGATAGTCTTTCTGGATGAGCCAACCGCCGGACTCGATCCCGAAGCTTCGCGGGTGGTGCGCGACTTCATCAAGAGCCTGAAGAGCGAGGGGCGCACAATCTTCCTGACAACGCATAATCTTCCCGAGGCGGATGAATTGTGCGACCTGATCGCTGTCTTTCGCACGAAGTTGGTGCGCCTGGATACGCCGGAGAAGCTGCGCGTTGGCCTCTTTGGACGTGGGGCAGAGGTGCGCGTGGTCGGCGATGCTGCCCGATGGATTGAGACGGTCAAAGCGCTACCCTTTGTACATAATGTCACTGCTCGGGAGAGCACCCTCTCAATCGGGCTGGATGATCCCGATGAGCAGAATCCGGCGCTGATCCAGGCTCTGGTGTACGCGGGCGCTCAGATCCGCACAGTTGCGCCAATTGCTCACTCTTTAGAGGATGTTTACCTGGAGCTGGTCGAGAACGGCAAAAGCGAAGGCGAGCAACCGGCTGCTACACAACGCTCAACGCCCACATGAGGAGTCAAAAATAATGCATAAAATTATGGTGATTCTGTACAAAGAATGGTTGGAGATCAGGCAGCAACGCATGCTCATTATCAGTATGGTGCTGCCACCGTTGATCTTCGCGCTGCTGCCGCTGGTGGTCGTCTATGGAGTCGCGCATACTGGCTCTAGCGGTAACCTCAATTTACCGAGGGCCAACAATCTTTCACAGCTCGGCCATATGTCTCCCGCCGAGGTTGCGCAGGCGCTCGTTGGTATGCAGCTCTCCGTGCTCTTTCTGTTGCTGCCATCGATTATCACCAGCATTGTCGCCTCCTATAGCGTCGTTGGCGAGAAGACGAGCCGTACGCTGGAGCCGCTGCTGGCAACGCCGACACGGACCTGGGAATTGCTGGTTGGCAAGAGCCTGGCCGCGCTGATCCCGGGCGTTGGTGTGACCTGGCTGAGCGGGCTGATTTTTATTATTGGCATGGCACTATTGACGAGCAGCCAGCGCGTCTTCTTCGCGATTGTCAGCCCCGGGTGGCTGATCCTGTTTCTGGTCTGGTCGCCATTAATCGGCCTCATCTCTATCGCGGTCATGATCGCCATTTCGTCGCGCGTCAACGATCCCAGGACGGCGCAGCAGCTGTCGGTCTGGATCATCGTGCCATTCTTCGCCGTGTTCTTCGGGCAGGCGGCTGGTATCCAGGTGCTTGGTCCGGTCTTTACACTGATCGTGGCCGTGATCCTGGCAGCGCTGGCGTTGCTCGCCGTCTGGGTCATGACGCAGATTTTTCAGCGCGAGACGATCCTGACCCGCTGGAAATAACGTTGCTCAAGCGATTTGTCTATCAATAAAGCGTGAGAGATGCAAGAAAGGATTCTTCTCTTATGTCGCCATCAGCAGTTCAAATCACTTTTATGTCGGCAGCGGCAGTCCAGGTCAATCCGGGCTTTGTTGCCTTCCTGGCAATAGCCTTCATTTTCAGTGTCGGCTATCCTATCATACTGGCAATTATTGCCCGCAGACGGCTCAAGGTCGGATGGCGCTACTTTGGCTTTGGGGCACTGATCTTCTTTGTCTTCCAGATGATTACGCGCGTACCTGCTGTGATTATCCTGCAAAATGTGCTCGCACACCAGTTGCAGGCATCGGCCCCGTTCCGCATCTCCTGGCTGGTAATCCTGGCGATAACGGCGGGATTGTTTGAAGAGGTTGGTCGTTACGTGGGATATCGCTTCTTGATGAGACGCGAGGAGAAGACATGGAATAAGGCTGTGATGTATGGCATTGGTCACGGTGGCCTGGAATCGATGCTCTTAGTCGGCGGCCAGCAACTTTTAACGTTGATCAATATACTCACTTTGATGTATATATTGAATGCCAATCCAGCCGCGCTCCCTGCCGCTCAGCATGCTCAGGTAGTACGGCAGTTTGCGGCGCTCAATGCGCAGCCGGTCTGGTCTCCGTTGCTGGCAGCATGGGAACGCCTGTGGACGCTGCCGGTCCATATCGCGCTCTCGGTCATGGTGCTCCAGGTGTTCCGGCGCAACAATCTGGTCTTGTTATCCAGACGGCCAACGCTGCTGCCGCAGCTAGCTCCGCTCAGGGCGTCTGCAATGAATGGCTGGCTCTGGCTGGCGATCCTGGCTCATGCGATAGTTGACTTTACCGCTGTGATCGTGTTGCAGATATTGGGTGCGAGCTTTGGCGTCTCTCTGCTGGTTGAAGGCATTATAGCGATCTTCGGCCTGATTGCGCTCTGGATCATTTGGCGGTTGCGTGATCGTGGCGATAGCGGGCAGGCGATAGGATCGCCGGCGGGACCGCCTGCATCGACGGCAGTAGTAGAAAATCCGCCGGTAGCATAACGCGCGTTTTGATCTTGTTGTAACATGTAGGGAGGCAGGTCGTGTGCCTGCCTTTTAGTACCTCTCTGTAAGAGAGGCAGGACATCAGATAGACTATGCAAGAAGCCTATAAAGCCATCGCCGATCCCACGCGGCGGCGTATTCTTAAATATTTGCGCCGGGGAGAGCGCACGGCAGGGGAGTTAGCGGAACACGCGGGCATCAGTCGCACGGCGCTCTCGCATCACCTGACGATGTTGAAGCTGGCCGATCTGGTGCGCGTCGAGCGGCGCGGCCAATTTCAGGTCTATTCGCTCAATACGACCGTTTTTCAGGATTTAATGGCAGAGATTCTGGACTGGTTCGGAGGAATCGATGATTCCTCTGGCGAGAATGGAGTTGCTCCTGATGGCGAAGAAGAGGAGCGCATCTCCGATCTCTGATAATTGCTTGTTATTTAGTTGTCCCCCTCAAATGGTGGCGATAAAGGTTCATGCCCGCTCCCGCTCCGTACCTGCTGTTGGTAGCAGATATACGAATAGATATAGAGAAAGATGCAAACTGCAATAATCGGCACAACCACTCCCCAGAGACGCAAAGCTGGCACAAAGCTAGCTGGAATACCAAGCAGGCCAGCCGCGACGAAGAGCCAACCACCCAGCCGGTGAGTACGTTCCCATACAACTGAGCTGGTCAGGGTCCAGGGTGTGCGAATGCCCATCCAGAAATTGCGGCGCATCTTGCCTGTGTAGTTGCCCAGGAAGATGAAAAGCACCGAGACCGCCAGCATTATCACCATAGACATATTAAAACTCACGCCCATAGCCTGCGCAACGGTCGAGAGCTGAATAATCAGCATAAACAGCATGACGCTTGCCAGGACTATCTTCCCAACCTGAAGATTGGCCGCAACGTTTTCACGTCCTCCCAGGCGTGGACCAGCCGCTATCAACATACGGATGAGCAGATAGAGCCCTATGCTGATCAATGGATGAAGAAACGTGCCGATCCATTTTGGGCCATAGTTATCCGCCTGACCATTGAGTCCCCAGTGAATGGGTATAGTATCAGGCAGCACCGCAAAGCCGTACACCGCCACAATCACCTGAATAGCGATAATTGCCCAGATCAACAGGTCAATTGAGGACCGAAATGCTGGTTGGGGTGCTATTTTATCCCCTGTATCATCAGAAATGCTCATATCGTACCCTCCTCGGATACTTCTGTTTCATAGCTAAACCCGATATTGCTTTAATATGTTTTTCAATTAGCAAACTCACCTTCCCCGATCCTCACAAGTTCAATATTTCAGCAGATACTGAAATAATAACGCTTTGCCAGATAAAAGTCAAGTGGTAGAGTTGCTCGCGAGCTTCTATCACTGCTGTTTGACCGGGGAGCTAGCTCGTGGGATCTTCGTTGGCCTCAGGCTGTTACTCTTGGACCCGGGCTTGCTCTAGAGCTTCGGCCTCTTTGCGCAGGCGTTCCTGCTCGCGCCGTTCCCGCTTGAGCCGTTGCTTTTCCTCAGCCTTGCGCAGCGCCTCCGGATCGGTATTGATGAGATTCATGGCAGCGGTAATACCCTGCTGGATCATTAGAGGGATGGCCTCGACAGCTTTATCTTCGCTCATCTCCAGCACAATACGCTCATCTTTTGATGGAGTATTCAAGACGTAATTGATGGTCTCCGCACGCTGATGGATGGGCCGCCCGATGCCGATGCGCAGGCGGGGAAATTTATTGGTGTGCAGGTGGTGAATAATGCTTTCGAGGCCGTTATGTCCGGCGGCGCTGCCCTCCGGTCGCAGGCGCATCTTCCCCACGGGCAGGTCAAGTTCATCATAGATTACAAGCACATCTTCCGGCGACAGCTTGTACCAGCGGACCAAGTCCCCCACCGCTTCCCCGCTATTATTCATATAAGTGATGGGTTTGACCAGCGCCACTTTTTCGCCGCCAATAGTGCCGCCGGCAATCATGGCCCGTCCGTGCCGCTCCCACTTCCAGTGAGACTTTGCCGCCAGCTTATCTACAACGCGAAAACCAATATTATGCCGTGTCTGCTCGTATTGAAGACCTGGATTACCCAACCCGACTATCAGTTTCATAAGAGTGCGCTAACGACCATAAGCCAGGCGCGTTGCCAGGTACTGCGGCAGGCCCGCTTTCATGATCTTCTCCTGTGTTTTCTCAAAATCATAGGGGATACGATAGAAAGTAAAGCCACGCTCCGTATCGTAAATCATGAACGCCGCGCGCGGGTCCCCATCGCGAGGCTGACCAACGCCACCGGGATTGATGATGGCGCGGTAGTTATCCGGGGGTCGCCATTCTCCTATGGGCGGAATAATCATCTCATTGGTGACTTTCACCATGCTCTGGCTTAGCCCTAGCAGGGAAAGCAACTCTTCTATTTCCTGGTTAATACGGTCCTCGGCGCTCAAAATGACCTCTTCCGGTGTCGTGCTTACTGCCTCCTGTGGCTGTGCCTTATCCTCTTCACTCTCCTCCTCGTCTTCTGCACCAGAAGAGACATTTTCTGAGGCGCTATCTGTCGCGGCTGCATCCACTGCCGTGGTTTCCTCGCTATCTTCATCGGGCGGGGCATCTGTAGGAGGAACATTTTCCGTGTCGTTCGTTACTTCATCAAGCTGTGCGGGTACGCCATCGTTGAGTTGCTGTTGGACGGTTGCCCGAGCATCGGCTAGCTCTGCCGCAGCCTGGAGCGGGTCCGCGTTGATTGCCGCACTCTCTGGCTGCGCCTCAACCCTGCTAGCGTGCATCGTTGGTCGGATCGCAGCCATCTCGGTTGTTTCATCGTCACCCAGGTTTTTGTCCGCCTGGTCATCTTTCTTGTCCTTCTGTGCATTCAACGTGCCATTCTGCCCAATCGCGCTCAGCGGCATTGTTGGCGTGTTGGCAAAGGTATCGGCCTGCTGAAAAATCACCGGGACGTGAGTATGTCCAACGAGGCAGTAGCGGGTATAGAAGTATTGAAAGCTGCGCTCAGCCAGTATCTCGGACGTGAGGTATTCCCAGAGGGGGCCATAGGGGCTGCCGTGAACCAGCAAGCAGTCGGGCATATCGATACGCTCGGGCAGGTTGGCAAGAAATTCGCGATGCTCGTCGGTGAGCTGCGCCGCTGTCCATTCTGCGGAGATGCGTGCGGCCTCGCTAAAGTCTTCCAGATCGATTTTACCCACGGCTGCCCAGTCATGATTCCCGGCGATAATCACATCAGTGCGTTCGCGTAACGTCGTAATGCACTCGTTGGGATTGGGGCCGTAGCCGACCAGGTCGCCCAGGAACCAGATGGCGTCAATCGGTTCCTCCTGCGCAATCTCATCGATTTTCGCCAACACAGCCTCTAAGGCTTCCAGATTTGCGTGGACATCAGTGAATATAGCGTACCGCATGTATTATACTCTATTCAAATTATGGTAACGGGTAAGTGTGCTTATTCTACCATGTTTGTGACCGCCTTACCAGTACTAATTTTCATCGATATGGCACTTTATAGGAGAAGCGGGCCATTGATCGCAGCCTGTTACGTGCCGGGCAGCTTACGGGGCAGGGCAAACCCCCAATCGAGCAAAGAGGCAACGTCTTTGACGCGTTGCGCTTCGCTTGAGCTGTGCAGGACCGCGCCAATGATATGATAGCCGTCGCGCGTGGCGGCAAAAACCAGGCAATAGCCGGCGGCAAAGGTGAAGCCTGTCTTGATGCCCAGCATGCCCGTGTAACTAGCAAGCATAGTATTGGTATTTGTCCAGCTATATTTGTGGTGCTGCCCGTTAGCAGGAAGAATATGGGTTTTTGTCTGCACAATCTGCGCGAACAGCGGGAGGGACATGGCGTAGCGAGCCAGGCGCACCAGGTCGGCTGCGGTCGTATAGTGTTGTAGATTGTTGAAATTATCGTCCAGCGTCAGGCCATCCGGGTTGATATAATGGGTCTGGAAGAGATGCAAGCGAAAGGCAAAGAGATTCATGCGCTGCACAAAGTTATCGGGGCTGCCTGCCAGAGCATCGGCGATAGCGATGGCGGCATCATCGCCCGATGGCAGCATCAACCCATAGAGGAGTTCGCGCAAGGGGAGGGTATCACCAACCACAAGCTGCGCGCTGCTGCCGCCATCCTGATGTACATGGTCAAAGGCATCCTGGTGGATTGTAACAGGCTGGTCAAGATTGCCGGTCTGGATAGCGATCACGGCGGTCATAATCTTGGTGGTACTCGCCATCGGTAAGATCTGCTCGCCGTGGACATCCTCCAGCACATGGCCTGTATCCATATCGACCAGGTAACTCGCGGTCGCATTCACCAGAGGGGGAGAACCCTGCACGGTAAGAATCGGTCGCGGGACAGGAGTCGGAGCAGGCCGAAAGGGTGGCGGTGACGGCGTGGGCGTCTCCAGCCCTACCGCAACCAGGATACCCTCCCCCTGTGGCGATAATACATAGATAGTGCTGGCAATAACAAGGCTGACGGCCAGGATCATTGATAGGAGAATAAGCAAGCGATATCTCATTGCGATACACCCATATTTTTTGGTTTACCCCTATTTTACTATATAGAGCAGAGATTAAATAGTAGGGATGTGATGCTTTCGTGATAGTCACGAGGATTTATCGTGATGGTATCGTGAAACAGAAAGCATACACTCTAAGCAGCACATGTACAGAGCCTTGCCAAATTAGTACATAAATTTATTGCTGAGGAGTGAGTTATATGAACATACTGGATAAAAGCGAGCTCAAGACACTGATGGGAAAACAGAATGGGCCATGTGTCTCGATCTACATACCTGCTCATCATCAGGCAGGCGTGGAAATGACCCAGGCTCGCATACGATACAAAAATTTGCTCAGGGAGACCCAGAACCGCCTGGTTGCGCAAGGCATGGATGCATTAAGGGCCGAAAAATTTATGCAGCCGCTTGAGGCACTGTATGAGAATATATCATTCTGGCAGCACCCGGCTGATGGCGTAGCGGTGCTTTGTTCAACCGATGACTTTCACTATTATAGCTTCCCAATCAGCTTTCATGAGCAGGTAGTAATCGACAGCGAGTACTATCTCAAGCCCTTGCTTCCGCTCCTGGCTGATGGACGCTTTTATATCCTGGCCCTGAGCCAGAATGATATCAGGCTGCTAGAGTGTACGCATTACACCATTAATACCGTCGAGTTGCCCGAATCTGTTCCAGAAAGCCTGGCGGAGGCGCTGAGATTCGACGAGTTCGACAACGAGTTGGAGTTCCATAGCGGCGGCTCCGATACGCTGGTAGGAAAAGGGGGACGGAGAGCAGTCATTTTTCACGGACAGGGCGTTGGCCCCGATACCGCTAAAGATAACATCTTGCGTTACTTCCAGCAGATCGATAGAGGGCTGCATGAGCTGCTGCACGACGAGAAAGTGCCGCTCATCCTGGCTGGCGTGGAATACCTGCTGCCAATTTACCACGAAGCCAACACCTATCCCTACCTGGTAAAAGAAGGCATTGCAGGCAACCCCGACCGAACGAGAGCGAGCGCATTGCGTGAGGCAGCATGGCCCATTGCAGAGCCATACATTATGAAGGCTCGACAGGAGGCGCTGGATTACTATAGGGATCATGTGGATACCGACCGTACCGCCAGCAACCTCACCGAGATCGTGCCTGCGGCATTCTACGGGCGCGTTTTCATTCTCTTTGCAGCCATCGACCAGGAGCAATGGGGAACATTCGATCCGCAAAGCTATACAATAGACTTGCACGAGACGCGCCAGTCAGGCGATAACGACCTGCTCTATGCCGCGATGCTTCAGACGCTGCTGCATAACGGGACCGTCTATCCCATAGAACAAGAAAAGATGCCCAACGCAGGGGCAGGACTTGCCCCTGCCCTGCTGGCCGCAATTTACCGCTACTAAACTGCTTTTCACATTTACTTGTCCCTACGAATTTCTCAAGGAATATCGTAGGGGCAAGTTTTTAATGATGCTCAATAACTGGCCGGACGATCAGCATCAAGTATTTGGAGCGCAGCTCCCCCCGTAAAAATGCCTACATCGATCTCTCATCCGTCCAGGTCTGGACGCTTTCTCACCTGAGCGAGATAGTCGGTGGCCTCCGCCAGATCCTCTTCCATCGATTCTTGCAAGAGAGCCGACGGCTCTGACATATAAACTCCAAACTCGCTCGCAGTCGTTACTACGCGTAAAAACAAAATCGAACCCAATGATGCGCGGACAATACGCGTTGCGATGGGAATGGCGCGTTCCGCCAGTTGTGATCCATCCAATGGGACAAGAATTCGTTTCATCATCACCTGGCTCCTTTAATGCTGGTTACGATTGAAGAGTACTCAGCCCCAGGTAAGAAAAGTACACACGCCTTTCCATCATGCACTTGCTCAAGCAGATTTCCTCTTCGCTTCCAGGATAGGCAGGTCTTGCGCTTTGCTTCTCTTCCAGAGAAGAGATTCTGCGTATCACAGCAATATCACCAGACCAAATTCACACATCACAATTTCCTCACAACCAGAAAAACAGGCCAGATTACGCAATGAGGTAAGACTCTAGCACCACAGTCGAACCGGAAAGTGTGATATAATAAGAAGCGAGTATATGTATGCTCGATATCAGTTGATGAGTATTGATAGAAAACAGGTAAAAACTCTACTATATGAACAGAATGTCACTCCTTTTGATGCGTGGATTGCTCCTACGTTGTCCGGTCTGTGGGCAGGGAAAGCTGTTTAGTAGTTGGTTCAAGATGAACCGGCAATGCCCCGTTTGTGGCCTGACCTTTGAACGAGAAGAAGGGTATTTTAGTAGCGCGATGGCGATCAATCTTGTCATCAGCGAGCTTATCATTGCCGCGGTGGCGATCCCGCTGGCCGCTAACATGAGCATCCCACTGATAACAGTTTTGCTGATTGGCTTGCCTTTGCCATTTCTCCTGCCGCTCTTTTTTTACCGGCATAGCAAAAGCTTATGGTTAAGTATGGACCACTACTTTAACCCCATCCGGCGCTAGGCAGTGCTGCTGTATAGCTTTACGAGAGACCCGTGTCGCCATTGAGAGCCTCTGACCCTGTCCTGTGATTGCTCCGTGATCTTGTTCCAGTAGTCTATTGTACATAGAAAGCTGATGACATTGTGAGCGGTCCAGTACAAGGAGCGCGCTATGGCAATCAAAGCAAATAACGATATTGAACGGTATCGTGAGAATATTGGCGTCGGCATCACTCTGACAACCGGCGCACCTCTGCTCAAAGTCGGGGGCCGACAGGTACTTTTCGGATTGGCCGCCGCAGCCATCACATTCGTGCTGGGTCGTCTCGTTGGAGGACATCTCGGATAATACCACACAAAGGGAGTAGTACACGATGCAAGGACTGGCACCACAACAAAATCAAACGCTACCAGGCGGTAACCAGGCCGATACTCAACTCCTTACCCTGCAAAGCCTGTTTGAGCAGTTGCAGACATCTGAACATGGCCTCACCAGCAAAGAGGCAGCTCAACGCCTCAATACCTATGGACACAATGAGCCCACGTCGATACGGCATGGTATGAATGTTCAGCAATTGCTCGCCCTGTTTTTAAACCCGCTTGTGATTATCCTGCTGATTGCCAGCATGGTATCGGCCATCCTGGGTGATCCGATCAATGCCAGCATTATCGCCGCGATGGTGATCCTGGGGGTCGGGCTCAACTTCGCTCAGACGTATCGCTCGCAGCGAGCTGTTGAGCGGCTGCGGGCGGAGGTGGCTCCAACGGCGGCGGTGCTACGCGATGGCACATGGGTTGAACTGCCACGCCGCTTACTGGTGCCAGGCGACATTATTCGCCTTTCGGCAGGAGCGCTTATCCCCGCTGACGCACGCCTTATCCAGGCCGACGATCTACATGTACAGCAGGCCGCGCTGACCGGCGAATCGATGCCAACCGAGAAGACAACCGATCAGCTTCAGGTCAGAGCTGAAAACCCTGCTGAAGCAGCCAATATGGTCTTCCTCGGCACCTCGGTGGTGAGCGGCACCGCGACCGCGCTCATCATTGCGACGGGTCGCAACACAGCCTTCGGGGATATTGCCGAACGCCTGGCTCGTCGCCCGCCAGAGACGGAGTTCGAGCACGGGATCAGGCGCTTCGGCTTCTTGATTATGCAAACCGTCTTTTTCTTGATCCTTTTCGTCTTTCTGGTAGGGGTGGTCTTTAAGCATCCACTATTCGAATCTGTGCTTTTTGCCATCTCGCTCGCGGTCGGCCTCACCCCAGAGTTCCTGCCCATGATTACGACGGTAACGCTGGGCCAGGGAGCGGCGCGCATGGCGAAGCAAAAAGTTATCGTCAAACATCTGGAGTCGATGCAGAACTTTGGCAGCATCGACGTGCTTTGCAGCGATAAGACCGGCACGCTGACGAGCGGGCAAACGATGCTGGGCCAGCATCTTGATCTGAACGAAGCTCCGTCCGATAAAGTCCTGCTCCTGGCTTATCTCAATAGCTATTATGAGACCGGCATCAAAAGCCCCCTCGACGCGGCCATCCTTCAATACAAGACGCTGGATACGAGCGCCTACAAAAAAATCGACGAGGTGCCATTCGACTTTGAGCGCCGCCGCCTCTCGGTTGTGGTAGAACAGCAAGGCGAGAGGCTACTAATCGCGAAGGGCGCGCCCGAAAGCGTCTTCAGTGTATGCTCCGCTTATGAGGTCAACGGGGAGCATCTACCACTGGACAACGAGGCCAAAACTCGCTATGAGGCGATGTACCAGCAACTGAGCGCGGAGGGGTTTCGCATTCTGGCTCTGGCCTATCGCTCCATGCCTGAACAGGACGCCTATCGCGTAGCCGACGAACACGACCTTACGCTTCTCGGCTTCCTGACCTTCGCAGACCCGCCTCTCAAAGACGTTGGCGAGGTGCTTCAGGCGCTATACCGCGATGGCGTGCAGGTCAAGATTCTGACCGGCGATAACGAGTTGGTTACGCGCCACGTCTGCAATCAGGTCGGCTTGAGCAGTGATCGCATTATTCTGGGCAGCGAAATCGACCGCATGAGCGATCCCGCACTGTTCCATGTCGTCGAGCAAAACAATATTTTCGCCCGCGTATCGCCAGCACAGAAGAACCGTATCATCCTCGCCCTCAAAAATCGCCATCACGTCGTGGGTTTTCTCGGCGACGGCATTAATGACGCACCTTCGCTGCACGCCGCCGACGTGGGCATCTCAGTCTCTACCGCCGTTGATGTTGCCAGGGATGCCGCCGATATCATCTTGCTGGAAACGAGCCTTCAGGTGCTACATAACGGCATTATCGAGGGACGCAAAGCATTCGGCAATGTGATCAAATATCTTTTAATGGGCACCAGTTCAAACTTTGGCAACATGTTCAGTATGGCGGGTGCTTATCTATTTTTGCCCTTTTTGCCGATGCTGCCCACTCAGATTTTGCTCAACAATTTTCTGTATGATCTGTCTCAGGTTACTATCCCTACGGATAACGTGGACCCGAGTTTCATCCAGAAGCCGCAACGCTGGGATATCAGCCTGATCCGCAATTTTATGATTTTTATTGGTCCGGTCAGTTCGATCTATGATTTCCTGACCTTCTATATTATGCTGGCAGTCTTCCACGCGTCCGCGCCACTCTTCCATACCGGCTGGTTCGTAGAGTCGCTGGCGACACAGACGCTGGTATTGTTTATTATCCGTACGGCTGGCAATCCCCTGAAAAGCCGCCCGAGCCGACCGCTGGCGATGACAACCGTTCTAATTGTTGTCATCGGCATTCTTCTCCCCTTCATATCTCTTGGTCCGCTGCTAGGGTTTACGCCTTTACCGCCGCTCTACTTTCTGTTCTTAGCGGCTATGGTCGTTACCTACCTGCTGATGGTTGAAATCGTCAAGCGTCGCCTGATGGGACGATTGGTCAGATGAGCACAATATGCTCCTGGCGAGGCTGTCGAAAAAATGTGCTATGGCAATCGTAGCCAGGCGTTGCCATCCCACAACCATGTCTCGCTGCTGCTGGTCACGCTATCGGTTCCACGGACCACATACACGATAATTCTTTGCTGTATGGCAGCATAGGTAGCGGCGGTATAGAAGCCACCGGGCACATTCTGCGCCATACGCTGCTTCCAGTCGTTGTCACTCCAGATCCACATATCATGGAGGTCGCCCACTTTGGGATCGGCGACACCGGCAAAGAGCACTAGCTGTTCAGCGGCGCTGTCGTAAACGAGGCTTGCGCCTGCGCGAGCAACCGGATTAGTATGTGGATGCTGCTGCGTCCAGTTCTTGCCATCCCACGTCCAGGTATCACCCATAACGCCGTTACCAGAGAAGCCGCCAAAGAGCACAATCTGCTTGTGAAGCTCATCATAGGTCATAGCCGATTGGCTCCGTGCCGGCGGAGAGACGGCAGGATGTAGCTGCGTCCAATCCCTCCCATCCCACGTCCAGGTATCGGCAATGGTGGAAGTTGCCTGACTGGCTCCAACGATCATCCCACCGAACAGCACAATACGTTGATGGGCAATGTCGTAGGTCATACTGGCCTGCGTACGCGCCGATGGCGATAGCGACGGGTTGGCAGGCAGCCAGTTCGTCCCATCCCATAGCCAGGTATCACTTAAAGGGTAACCGCTCGTCCCGATGCCGCCAAAGAGCACAATCTCGTCATTGGCGGCATCATAGGCCATACTCGCGCCAGAACGAGCTGGTGGAAATGAGGCAGGAAAAAGCTGATCCCAGGTTTGCCCATTCCAGGCCCAGGTATCCATCCCGGTATCGCCCCCAAAAAGGATGACGACTCCTCTTTTCCGGTCATAGGCCATGCTACTGCCCGCTCGCGCCGGTACCATTTGCACAGTACCGCTTTGATCAGAGGAGGGAGGAGGTAATGATGTATTGGGCGAAGGGGTTGATGTCCCCTGACCTACATCGGTCGTATCCTGTAGCCCACTACAGGCCGTTGCAAGCAGCAACACCAGAACAAGCGCCGCCAGAAGAGAGAGCTTCCGTGCGCCATTATTCAGTTTAAACATCTTTTTTCCTGTTCAAAATACGTTACAAAAACTTCTTATGATAATAAATATACTCTATCAGAGTAGCACGCCGCTGTAAATCCGGCCCTATTAGCTCCCTGCCAGACAAAAACGCAAAGTTTCGTAGCGATCAGCTTCAGCGCGTCCGATTTATCGCCTGATCTTCATTTTATTACATGTAACATCTTCTACCTTATACCTCACATGGCCGATCTTTTTCTGTGAGTACATTGTGACACCTTCACCCTTTACTGAGATACAAATATGACATAGGCAGACCATAATTCTTAATTGCGAGGAGATATCCTGGATCAAGCCTTGATTAATCCTCTTCCCAGTCGTTACGCACTTATTAGAAAGCGAGGATAGAGCAATGATGCAGTATTGGCCAGTAGGTCCGATGGGATGGCCGATGATGTTTGAAATGATCGTCTGGAGCCTTTTCTGGATCGCGATATTAGTTGTCGGCATCTGGATGTTAGTAAGCTGGCTCAATCGGGCAAAGTTGGAGAAAGCTCGTCCCCTCACGCCGCCTGAGGAGCCATCTGCTATGGAGACGCTTTACCGGCGATACGCCCGCGGCGAGATCGATACAGCTGCCTTTATACAGATGCGCGAGCATCTCGAAGAAGCCCTGGAGGATAAACGGGAGCGCGAGCCTGTATCAGAATACTAAAAACTCATTGCAGGGATGAGATCAAAGCTCATCCCTGCAACGATATTAACCAGATTGATCCAGCGAGAGTTGCAGTAGAATCTGAGCGACGGTTTCTTCTGGCGTCTGATCAGAACTATCAATCCAGTATCCCACTCCTGTCATGGTCGCGCGCAAAACCTGGTCGAGATAGACGGCCCAGGCTGCGCCCAGCGGTCGTTTTGCGCGGCTGAGATCACGTTGCTGCGCCACCACCTCTACACGCGGAGCAAGCACCACCAGCGAGAAGGGCGCGCCTCGTAGTTGCTCCTGCACATACGGCCAGCTTCCCCCGAGAACAATATCATCAAGCACAACAGTAAAACCAGCTTCGACAAATGAGATTCCGAGAAGACACATGTGTTTGAGGCGCAACAAATACTGCCGTTCGGCCTCTCCACGCGGCTCACCGGGCTCCTGCACCCCTTCGCCTCCCGCTACGATCATATGCTGCAATACGTCACCTTCGACATGCACCCCTCGCTCAAAGCGCTGTGCGAGCAATCGCGCCACCGTCGATTTGCCAGCAGCTTGAATGCCGGTAATTAAAATGATGGGGGGCCGTTCACTCGTCGCAGCCTGTGCCGGTTGCAGACGTTCTTGCATCATAATCACCTTACAAATATGAAGTTTCGGGAAAGAGGCTCGCTTGATGTATGATATACACCTGTTCCGAGGATGTCAAATATCACTATAACTACCGATAACAGATTGATTCAGGTGCCTCTGGGGTATGATACAATGTAAGATGTTCAAACAAATAAAGTGGAGAGAGCAAGCAACTGGGCAAAGGAAGATCCGCTCCAGTTGCTTGCTCTCTCCAAATTACGATCATTGAGGTATCGCCACAGCCGACTTCCCTTCCTGCACATGACTCTTATCCACCATATCGGAGGGGCGAACAATCAGCATGGGAAGTTTGGCGGCATTGAGCACGCGTTCGGTGACACTGCCCATAGCCCAACGTTGCAAGCCACCATAACCATGTGTGGCTACAGCGATCACATCGCAGCCCCCAAACACACCAGCCCCTTCCGCATCTTCGCCGTTCTCGGCCACGCGTATAATCGCCGAGGCCACATCAGTATCAACCGCGACCGACCAGGTAATGGTCAGGTCAAGATCCTTGACGGCATGAGCCGTCAGCCCCTCGCGAATGTGTTCCACGGTAGAGCTGAGGTACTTTTTGGCCTTCTGCACGCCATGCTCCTGCTCACCCTCTTGCTGCTCCGGCATTAGTGCTGGCTCACCGATGCGAGGCTTGACCACCCTCATCAGGTGCAACATCCCCTGATCAGGAGCAGCTAAAGTATTCGCCAGGGTGGCCGCCGGCTCAATAGCGGCTTTAGCGCGCGTAGAGCCATCCAGTGGAACCAGTACCCGGAAAGGGCGACCATCCATATGCGAACCTACCGGTATAGGGCCACCTTCGCGCAGAATGAGCACGGGCACTGCGGAATGGCGCGCTATCTTCTCCGCCACGCTCCCCATGATCCAGCGCGTCACGCCGGTATAGCCATGACTGCACATCACAATCACGTCTACGTCATGCGAGTATGCTACGGAAAGAATGGTTGCCGCGATTGGACCATAAAGCGTCATTGTTTCTGTTGAGACGCCGTTCAATTCCGGCAATGCGGTAACGCTTGCAAGGTATTTTGAGGCGTCCTCAAGGTCCGCATCGATGATCGTCTGAGCCAGCGTCGGTTGTGGCGCTATATAGGGCCAGTATTCAGTGGATGTACTTACTACTCGTAACAACACCACCGACCCGCCGGTTGAGCGAGCAATACGAGCCGCTGTGGGTATTGCCCTCTCGGCACGATCCGACCCATCTAATGGTACAAGAACTCGCCTGAACATATTATCACTCATCCTTTCGTAAGAATCCATTGCCGGCCTTCAGCCCCTGCTTTGCAGGGGGCAAACATGTGGACGGAGATCGGCCCTGCCTTGAAATTCCGCCAGCCAACGTTGCTCCCGCAGCTAGCTTCGCTCAGGCAGGCGGTTAAAAATGCCCCTACAATAGTCCAGCCCATGAAGCTGCGTCTTCCTCTCGGGCCTTCTCAGGTTGTACTTCAATAACCTTAGGGCGCACAATGAGCAACGGAAGCTTAGTCGTACCAAGCACACGCTCAGTCATGCTGCCCATCACCCAGCGCTGCACGCCGCTGCGTCCGTGCGTCGCCATCGCGATGGCGTCACAACCGGGGAGTCCCACCCCCTCTAGATTTTCACCAACCTCGCCCGCTCCAACAATTGTGCTGGCAACGTCCAGATCAATCGCCAGGGATGAGGTGATGGAAAGCTTGAATTGCGCGAATTCGCCCTCGCGCAGCCGCTGCTCCAACGCGCTCAGATACGCTCTGGCCTCTTCAATCGCCTCCTCATTCACCTTTCTGAGCAGTTCATCCCTGGTTCCTGGCTCTACCGGGGGCAAAGGCAGCACACGCAACAAGTGCAATGCGCCTGCCTCAGGCGATGAGAGCGCCATGCTCAGTTGCGCCGCCGGCAATAGGGCAGCCTCGGCCAGAGAAGAGCCATCCAACGCTACCAGGATACGCACACTATCACCAAGTTTGGCACTATCCTGACGCAGCACCAGCACCGGAACGGTACTATGACGCGCCACCTTCTGGGCCACGCTTCCCAATATCCAGCGTTTCAAGCCCGTGCTGCCATGACTGCACATGACTACAAGAGATACTTCCCGCTCATGAATAGTCGATAGAATTGTCTCCGCGGGCAAGCCACTGTATACCTGCGTCTCTGTGGGAATGCCCGCTAAGTCCGTGAGGTTGGCAATTTCCCGCAGGTAATCGGTGGCATTAGCGAGTTCTGCGTCCATAGCCTCCTCGCTTAAAACGACCGGCTGCATCATAGAGGCTCCGCTATCCAGCGGATAAGAGACCACACGGATGAGTTTGATTGAGCTGCCTATGTTTTTTGCTATACGCGCCGCTACTGGAATCGCGCTTTCCGCTCGCTCTGATCCATCGAGAGGGACAAGAATACGTTTGAACATCGCCTGTTCTCCTTTCAATTCCGCGCATCTGGGCGGGACCAGACCCCTACGCCTCGTTATGGATGCCCGGGCGGGGGCTAGCCCTCTCCTGCTATCCAGCCGACCAACGCCGCTGTCGCGTCTAGCTTCGCTCAGGTCGGCTGCAAGGCAGGCCCCTACAGTTTATTTAGCGTATTCTACCAGGACAATCAGGCCGCCCATCTGATCCGCGCTCTGCCCTGGATTCATCAGATGTGTGAGAATATGGCAGTGGAATGGATAGACGCTACCAGGGGCCGCCCAGGCATTGAATGTCAGGTCATAGGTCTCTCCAGGAGCCACCTGCACAGTGTCTTTCTGGATTGGCTGCGCCATTGTGCGACCATCCTCAGCAACAATATTGAAGAAATGTCCATGCAAGTGCATAGGATGTATCATTTCACTGGCACCGATCAGCCGGATACGAACCGTCTGACCATGCTTGACATTGATTGGCTGGGTGTCAGGATAGCTCTTGCCGTTGATGACGAAGTAGCCGCCTAGCTCGCTGATGAATTCCGTATACTCGACATCAGCCTTAGGTTCTCGCAGCGCCTCAGGGCTACCTGGACGAGGATCGACGATGAACGCACCATAGAAGCCACCCATGACCTGAGTAACGTCATTGTCGTGACTGTGATACCAGTGCGTTCCAGCATCTTCGGGATTGACCGTAAAATCATACGTATACTGCTGTCCAGGCTCAATCGGTTTCTGTCCAACGCCCGGCACGCCATCGACGCTGCTCGGCAGTTGCAGCCCATGCCAGTGCATCGAAGTCGATTGCGGCAGGTGGTTGATCAGGGTAATACGGACATGATCGCCGCCGGTAACACGGATCATGGGTCCGGGTACGGTTCCATCAATCGTCCAGGCCAGCACACGCTGCCCCTTGACCGGCTCCCACATTACCTGCTGAGCAGTTAACGTGAAGTGCTTGGCGCCGTCAGGGTCCACCACGTACTTTGCGAGCTGGTTCCCATAGCTCTGGGTCGCATTCGGGACACTGGCGGTGGGAGTTGTTGCTGTGTTCCCCATCGACGAACTCGATGAGTTTCCCGTTGAGTTGTTGCTGGTCGTATCGACACTCTTGCTGGGCGAACTGGTGAGTGCCGAGCCCAGACCGAAGCTGAGCAGCGCCACCATGACGATAATCGATAGCAACAGAACACCCAATGGCGTTCTCGTTCCGTGCCACCAGGTGGGCGCGGATATTTTATATGGGCGCGTCACGACCACCGGAGCAGCTCCTTCACTGTTCGCGGTTGCTGGCTGAGGCTCTCCCAATTTATCATCGTCCCGAAACGTTTTTACATCGTGTTCCTGGATTGCCATAAGTTTTTCTCCCACTAAAATATCTGTCGCCGTACTTCTCAGTGAGGAGAAGCATTGCGCCAAATCTCAATCCTATTGCATTCCTGCTTGATGAGAGCATATCGCCACCAGGTCACGGAGAGATCACAGCCAGCAAAATTTGCCTCACGGCTAGATCACAGGAGAATTGAGGAGTGTATCCCTTTGACAACAAAACCTCCGCCCGATTATCATATCCTTATACAGGGCAAATAGCTGCAAGAGATTTGTCTGACGCGTCAGGCTCGTCCATACAAGTTATGTCCCTCCATATTTATTTAACATCTCGTGTTATATTAGAAATAGCTATTGTAGAGAGGGAAATACCCATATATGCATCAAAAAGCACGACTCGGACTGATCGGGATATGTAGCGTTATCCTGGTGTTATTAGCAATATTATTATTACTACCCCGTTTTGCTTTACCTTCAGTGCGACCTTCTTCTCATAAAACGCCTCCAACCAGACACACATCTACCACCCCTCAAGCTATCAAAGGGAATACCACAGCGCCAGGCGATTCGGTGGATGAACTTGCTCTGCTGCGAACGTTGCGCGGCTCGGATGGCTGGGCGTGGCATATCAACCTGCCACAGGATCGGATCGTCGCGTTCTATGGTAATCCGCTCTCGGCTGTGATGGGTCCCATCGGGCAATACTCGGACGACGAGCTTATCAGCAAATTACACGAGCAGGCGCAGGTGTACGCCGATCTCGATCCTTCTCATCCGGTCGTACCCGCGCTCGACTATGTGACGCCAATCGTACAACCGGTGCCGATGGATGATGGCTCATGGGTCTATCGTATGCCCGATGCTTCCGTCGAACATTATGTCGATCTCGCCAATAGCAATCACGCGATCTTCTTCTTCGATATGCAGATTGGGCATAGCCCGATTCAGAAAGAGGTGAACCTGCTCTGGTCTTACCTGCAACGGCCCGGCGTGGACCTGTCGCTTGATCCCGAGTTTGATATGCCTCCCGGCGCTATACCCGACCAGGTATTTGGCCGCATGACCGCCGCCGAGATTAACTGGGTGATCGATAAGCTCTCGGCCCTCGTCCAGTCAGCCCATCTGCCGCCCAAAGTGCTGATTATCCACCAGTTTCTGCAAGAGATGCTCCCGGACTGGCAGAACATCAAAGTCAAACCAGGCGTACAGGTCATCACCTGCGTGGACGGCTTCGGCACACCGGGGCAGAAGATCGATGATTACCGTATGTTTGATAAAGAACAACTGATCCAGTATCCTGGCATGAAGATGTTCTATAAACTGGATACTCCTGTCATGTCGCCTGCCAGCGTGCTCGCCCTCGATCCGCCACCACTAATGGTCATGTATCAATAACCTTTATGCCTCCTGAGCCCGTTGTACCATACCTACAACGGGCTACCTCTTTCCTCCCGGTGCTATCATAAATTAGTAGGAACAGTCCACATAGTAGGGTGATCAAAGAGACGGAATCAATGTCTCATAAGCGGATACATAGAGTAAGATTGTGAGGAAACGTGTGAGTCACATTCATGTCAAAAAAGAGCGAATCATCGATGCCAGCCCTGAAGTAGTCTATGACGCATTGGCGGACTATAAGGGACAGCGCAAGCAAGTACTGACGCCTAACTTTCTGGATTACACCGTTGAGCGCGGCGGGCGCGGCGGCGGCACGATGGTGCGCTATCGCTTACAAGCGGCTGGACGTGAGCGTCCATACCACATCAGCGTACAGGAACCGATAAAAGGACAGGTCCTCGTTGAGCGCGACACCAATTCGTCGCTGGTCACGACCTGGAGCGTCGCACCGGTGAAGGATGGGGACAGGACCAGAGTGAGCGTGGAGAGCGAGTGGACGGGTGGAAACGGCGTCAAAGGCTTCTTCGAGCGCACTTTCGCCCCTCTGGGTCTACGCCGCATTTATGATACCATGCTCTCGCGTTTAGAGCACCAGGTACGGCCTGACACGGCGAAGGATGAAAAGAAGAAGAGCCTCAGGCTCGGATTGGGCATTCCCTTTCTGATCGTCGGCAGCCTATCGACAGCCGCTATAGTGCTACGCTACATGCAGAAAAAGTAGTTCGCATCAGAGAAGAGGGCTAATCGTGCTGTGATCAGCCCTCTTCTCGTTGCTTTGTAGCAGTATTTAACCGGTAATCGCTCCTTCGGAGGCCGATGATACCAGTTTCACGTACTTTGCCATCACGCCTTTCTTGTACCTGGGCTCGGGCGCTTGCCACTGTTGGAGGCGGCGCGCAATCTCCTCATCGCTGAGATCGACCGCCAGCAGGTTGCGTTCAGCATCGATGGTAATCATATCGCCTTCCTGCACAATAGCGATAGGGCCGCCCACCTGCGCTTCTGGCGCAACATGCCCCACCACCATGCCGTGAGTGCCGCCGGAGAAACGTCCATCGGTAATCAGGCCCACCGTCTCACCGTAGCCCTGGCCCACCAGCGCGGCAGTCACCGCCAGCATCTCACGCATCCCCGGCCCGCCCTTAGGCCCCTCATAGCGAATCACCATTACATCGCCATGAGTGATGCGATGGTGCATAATCGCCTCAAAGCTCTCTTCCTCGGAATTAAATACTCTGGCAGGCCCGCGATGGCTCGTCGTCTTCAGCCCGGCGATCTTACAGACTGCGCCCTCCGGCGCGAGATTGCCTTTGAGAATGACCAGCGGGCCACTCGGATGCAATGGCTGATCAAGCGGCATGACGATCTTTTGTCCTTCGGCCAGCGCAGGAGCCGCTTGCAGGTTTTCCGCCAGCGTCTTTCCCGTGACGGTCAGCACATCACCGTTAATATAGCCGGCATCCAGCAGGACCTTCATCACCGCTTGAACGCCGCCGATGCGATCAAGATCCGCCATCACATATCTTCCGCCCGGCTTGAGGTCGGCCAGGTGAGGAACCTTGCGCCCCACACGCGTGAAATCGTCGATGGAGAGCGGGATATCCAGTTGGCGCGCAATGGCGATCAGGTGCAGGACCGCGTTAGTGGAGCCGCCAAGCGCCATCACCACCGTAATCGCGTTCTCGAAGGCGGCTCTGGTAAGGATATGGCGCGGCGTAATCTGCCGCTCTATCAGGCGCACCACCATCTGACCGGTCTCATAGCAATCCAGCGCCTTGCGGGCAGTAACGGCAGGCATCGACGAACCGCCGGGCAGAGACATCCCCAGAGCTTCTATCGAGGAGGCCATCGTGTTGGCGGTATACATGCCGCCACACGAGCCCGCGCCCGGGATCGCGCTCTCTTCCACTTCCTTCAACTGCTCGCGGGTGATTTTACCGGCGCTATACTGTCCCACAGCCTCAAAGACGCTCACAATATCGACATCCTGGCCGCGACAGACGCCGGGGAGAATGGTGCCGCCATAGACAAACAGGCTAGGGATATTCAGGCGGGCCAGCGCCATCAAGCAGCCGGGCATATTTTTATCGCAGCCGCCAATGGCAACGATGCCATCAAAGCACTGCGCATTCCCCACCAGTTCAATGGAATCGGCAATCACCTCGCGGCTGGGGAGTGAGAATTTCATGCCTTCGGTCCCCATCGAGATGCCATCGCTCACCGTGATGGTGCCGAAGATCTGTGGCACACCGCCTGCGATCCGTACGCCCTCATGCACCTTCTCGGCGAGACGATTAATATGCGAGTTGCAAGGTGTAATCTCGCTCCAGGTGCTGGCGATACCGATCAGCGGCTTCGTAAAATCATCGTCGGTCAAGCCCACAGCGCGCAACATCGAGCGATTGGGGGCGCGGACATCTCCCTCCGTAATCGCCTTGCTGCGGCGATTAAGTGAAGGGGCAGGAGTACCGGCAGGTCCGTTTTGTTCGGGCATGATGACAATGCTTCCTTTCTTCTCGTGAATAACATTGGCTGTCCACCAATGATAATAATATAGCTTACCAGCATTGGCAAATCGTGCCTACGGACCATTTGAAAAGGAAGTAGACGAAACTATAGTGGAATAAAGTTGTTAAACAGCTTTATTCCACTACAATCCTGCCTATACCATGTAGAAGGTATTTTTCACCCATAGGGGAAGAAGCGCACTAGAGCCACGTTCAGGCAAGGTGGAGGTAATGTGATGGGTGGCATTATAGCGTTGTTCATAGTGCTGTAACAGGCTATTATAGCCTCCCGTATTAAGGTTCCAGATGGCAACGATGCGATCCCAACTGAAAAGGGGTCCGCTAATAACCAGGTGCAATTTATCATAGTACTTAGCCAGGTCTGGATCTGTTATCGTATTAGCTCCTACCGTAAAGGTCTCTATATAGCCATCCGGCATAGGACGGACAAACTGGCCTGCTGACCACTGATCTCCTACAACCGGCAGACGCGCTAACAGAGGATCGGCTAATGCAAACTGGTCAACCACATGGACATTCGGACCAGCTTCATATCCAAACATGCCAATGGCGCTCACCACGCTCACTCGATCTCCATTGAGACGGGCCTGCAATCCATTATGTGCCAGCGTATAGTCTGGGAATGATCGGCCTCGTTTGATACGAAAGATATTCACTGCGGAAGCATAGAAAAAACGCTCGTCCGTAATCCCGCGATCATCATAGAATCTAGCATCATACCTCCAGTCTGTGCCCGAGCCATAGAGTACAACAGGATCGAACGACCAGCGTGTGAAAGGGGTCACGAGGCCAAAAAAGAGGGCTAAGACCAGCAAGAACGCCACATTCAGATTCAAGCCGGGGCGAATGGTACGCATAAGGAGAATCACCGCCATAATAAACGGGGGGGTCAGAAAGCGACCAGCCATAAAATCGCCACCAATCCTGACGATATAGGCCAGGTAGAGCCCCATGCCCAGCACTAGAGGTATGCTTCTCCAGTCTTTGGCCAGCCAGACCATACATGCCGCTATGAGCATAATAACCAGCAATATCGGATCGAACGTAAACGAACTCACCAGATAGCCAATCCCTTGTTTGATCAGGCTTAAACTAGAAATGCTGGTATTGAGTTTAGCGTAGGCCGTATTGGGAAAGAGCGCCCCATAATAAAATAATGAGAATAATTCCCAGAGTACAACAGGTATAAAAGCTAGCGCCATCGTCCGCAAGGTTTTCCAGGAGCGGCGCTCCCAGAGCGCATATAGCAATGCCGGAACAAACAGTAACACTGTATCCATGCGATTGAGCGTCATTAGCATGCCCAGCAGTGAAAGCCAGAGCACATAATGCTTATGCTGTCGATACTGATAAAAGACCAGCGCGAAGGCCACGATCAACAGGTGAGTCATGGGATTTTCCAGTCCCGAGGTGGAGTAATCCACAAAAGCCTTTGACGCTGTCAAACACAAAACGCCCGCGATTGCTAATAGAGGGGATTTAGCCAGTCGAAATGCAAACAGAGCGACCGCTAAAAAGGAAACGCCAAATCCCAGGAGCAACGCGGCAACATAAGGCCGATGCACAACAAATGTAACGGCGGATAGCATGAACATCCATAGAGGATGTGTATAAGCCTGAACGCGTTCATCGGTATTCCAGGTAAGCCCATATCCATGCAAAAAATTATCCACCGTCCGCAGTGTAATGAAGGAATCGTCGCCAAGCCAGGAATTTTTTATCACGATAAGACTATAGAAGATCAAGGCAAACAGAACGAAGCTTTTCTCGGTAGTTTTCAAGGAAGGAGTAGAAGCGGCCCCATTTTGCTGCACATTATCTTGTTTTTGTTCTTTTTGTTCCACAGCCGTCCACTGTAAAGGCCATTTCACATGGGAAGCCTGTAGAAATTCCTGAATGCTCATTTAACACTCCGTTATTCGATCTAATTGATGAGCTTCTACACAGCAGAAACCAGCTCGGGTTTCCCTTGCTCATCTTTTACTTCGGTCAACCGGGTTCTGGTCTTCCAGTAGTTCGTCATCCACCACAACACCCCTCCTACCAACAGCACAAGAAACGGTTCAGTGGGGGCGCGGAAGCGGTTGCTGCCATAGAAGATGATGTTTTGCGCAATCGTCGCGGCAATGATCAGATAAACCAGGAGCAACTCCTTCCGCTTTTTCCAGGACATAATAAGGCCCAAGGCAGCAAATGTAAAGACGATAATTGATTCCAATGGTATCAAGTCAAACATCAGCTTCGATGACAGCCGCATTGGGAATTCCTCAAACGGCAGGTCATAAGAATACATATAAGGCGTCCACATGTTTACAAGATGAATCCCAAACATATAAGGCATATCGCTGATGTGTCGATGAATCCAATCCAGCGCGGCCCGCATATCTCTGTTCTCATCCGCCAGCGTGTAGTCATGAATATCGGCATTGTAAGCTGCTTGAAGCGACTGTTTACTGGAAATGGTACCTGGCGGCTCCATAGAGGGTAACGAGCAGCGTGCAGGCACTAAAGCATATACAATAAGGAACAGTCCTGGTGGCGGTGAACAATATATTTGTATTGCATTTATTTTTGTCGCTCTTTCGGACTGATCACTAATTACACGATTGCACCAACAACAGCGATTATTAAAAAAACAGTTTTTACCAGTATCTCACTAACCACTTTAAATATCAAGTAACTATTACCATCGTACAGAGCCTTTCCGTGTTCCGGCCCTCCTTCTCGTCCCGAGGATGGGCAGCCCTGAACGGGGCGCCGCCTTGCGAGCATGAATAGATGAATGCCTCAAAGATGAAAAGAGGCCTCGACCGAATTACAGCCGAAGACCCCCATTTTAAATCAGGCAAGCAGGCTTATTTTGCAGCCATCCTTATGCTGCCATCCAGCCTGATCACTTCACCGTTCAGCATTTCGTTCTCGATGATGTGTTTTGCCAGCGCGGCATATTCGCTCGGGCGGCCCAGGCGCGGAGGGAAGGGAACCTGCTGCCCAAGCGAGATACGAGCAGGCTCAGGGAGGCCGGCCAGCAAAGGAGTGTCGAAGAGTCCGGGAGCGATGGTCATCACGCGGATACCGGAGCGGGCCAGCTCACGAGCAATCGGCAGGGTCATGCCAACAATGCCACCCTTAGAGGCGGAATAGGCCGCCTGCCCGATCTGACCGTCAAAGGCGGCAACGGAAGCAGTATTGATGATCACACCGCGCTCTCCTGCCTCAGTGGGCTCGTTCTTTGCCATCGCGAAGGCAGCAAGACGAATGACATTAAAGGTGCCAATCAGGTTGACGTTGATGACTCTGGTGAAAGAGGTCAGGCTATGAGGAAGTTCCTTGCCCACCACTTTTTCCGCTACGCCAATCCCCGCGCAATTGATGGCGACATGTAGCCCACCAAACTTCTCAACCGCCGTATTGACCGCCGCCTGCACCTCTGCCTCGTCGATGACGTTCGCCTTCACAAATACCGCCGAGCCACCCAGCTCCTGTGCCAGCGCATTCCCCATCTCATTATTTAAATCCACGATGACGGCCTTTGCGCCCGCCTGCGTCAACAGCCGCACGCATGCCGCTCCCAGACCTGATGCGCCCCCTGAAACTAAAATAGTTTTGCTCTGTACGTCCATCTTCGCTTCTTACCTTTCCTTAAAACGCAGTAAAACGCATTTTTAATTGACATCCGTCGGGACCCGATATGTAGATGAAGAAACGATGTGGGGGTCTTCCCATTCCGTGGCGACGGCATTCCCCCATAGAATTTCTTAAAGTCTATGATCGCGTCCGACACCTATGCTATCCTCAATGAAGGCTGCGGGAGCCAATGGCTCTCTCGACCCGGTTGAGTGTACTGCAATGTATGATATCCTTTTATGACACCTTCTTACAAGGCATCATAGCCGGCGAGCATGCAATTTCCATCCTGCTCCTTGATCCTCCTGCCTCGCAGTGCTAGACTCTTTCTAGAACAATATTCTAGACAGAGGATTATTGATGAGCAGCAAAAAAGAGGAGCGGCTCTACCTACTTGAAAAGCAGATTGAGCAATTGCGTGGACGAATCGATAGATTGGACCGGAGGAGCAATCGTTACTCCTGGGTGCGAGTAACGATTTTTTTTGTCGGGCTAGGACTCAGTGTTGCCGGCTACTTTGTTGCAGGCTGGTGGCTGTGCCTGGTCCTGGCCTTGACGACGCTGATCACTTTCGCGCTAGTCGCCTACTTCCATCAATATATTGAGGATAGCCTGGCGCGACATCAAACGTGGATGCGCATAAAATTGACCCACGTAGCTCGTATGAAGCTGGATTGGGACGCCATCCCCCCTGCGCCACCCACCGAGCCGGTCGCGGGCCATCCTTTTGAGGTCGATCTCGATCTGAGCGGCCCCCGTTCTATCCATCAATTGCTCAATACGGCTGTATCGCAAGAGGGGAGCCGCCGGTTGCGCGAGTGGCTGCTGGCAACTGTACCCGATCCAGTCAGCATTAGCCGGCGTCAGGCGCTGGTACGCGAGTTAACACCGATGACGCTCTTCCGCGATAAGCTCACGATGAAGTCACGACTTGCCAGTGGACGCGTTGCCGAGCAGCTAGAAGGCAAACGCTTATTAGAT
Source organism: Ktedonosporobacter sp. (assembly GCA_035293765.1). GTDB lineage: Bacteria > Chloroflexota > Ktedonobacteria > Ktedonobacterales > Ktedonobacteraceae > DASRHT01. The sequence continues at coordinate 251,360 of DATGMF010000053.1, read as the reverse complement.
TGGCTGAAGCAGCAGGAACCTCCTTCCGCGCTGCTACCTCCGTTGCTCGGAGCCGCAGCCTTACAGATCCTGACCATCGTATTTTTCTTGCTCAACCTCTTTATTGTGATGCCGCAATTATGGATTTTTACCATCCTGGCAGCTCTGACGCTGTTTTTTTCGACGGCGCAGAAGCGCGGCGATATCTTCGCGGATGCGAACTATCTGCGCTACGGCTTCGCGACGCTCAGCGGCGTGTTCTCTTACCTGGAAACATATCGCTATGGGAAACATGAGCAGGTGAAAAAGTTATGCGAGCCTTTCTATGCAGAAGCCCGGCATCGCCCTTCCAGCTTGCTGAAACAAACGGCGCGCATAGCATCAGCGGCAACGTTAAAAAATAATGGTCTGCTCTGGCTGATCATCAACGCACTAATCCCTTGGGATCACTATAGCGCCTATCGCCTGAGCTGTTATAAAGCGCAAATAGCCGCGCGCCTGCCCGTATGGCTCGACATCTGGTTTGAGCTGGAGGCGCTAAGCTCGCTCGCCACGTTCGCTTATCTCAATCCAGCATACATCTTACCGGATATCATCCAGGACAGAGATACAGCGAGCGCATCTTTCTCCGGCAGTGCGTTGGGCCATCCCCTCATCCAGGACGAGAAGCGCATCACCAACGATTTCACGCTCAACGGGTTGGGGCAGGTGGTGATTATCACCGGCTCAAATATGTCAGGCAAAAGTACGTTTTTGCGCACGTTGGGGGTGAACCTGTGCCTGGCGTTCGCGGGCGGTCCCACCTGCGCCAGCAAACTGCAAACAACCCCCTTCAGGATCTTCTCCTGCATTCGCGTCAGCGATTCGGTCACCGACGGCTACTCCTACTTCTACGCCGAAGTAAGGCGGCTGAAAGAGCTGCTGCTCGCACTGGAACGCCCCGATAGCTTCCCGCTTTTCTTCCTCATCGACGAAATCTTCAAGGGAACGAATAACCGCGAGAGGCTAATCGGCAGCCAGGATTATGTGGAGGCGCTGGTCGGGCGGAACTGCGTCGGTGCCATTTCGACGCACGATCTGGAACTGGTCAAGCTCGCAGATACCTTACAATCCAGACGGCCAACGCCGCTACCGCATCTAGCTTCGCTCAGGCCGTCTGCAATGAATACCATGCCTGAAGTGAGCAATTATCATTTCAAAGAAGAGATCATTGATGGGCAGATGGTATTTGACTATAAGCTGCGTCTCGGGCCGTGTCCCACAACGAACGCGTTGAAAATTATGCGTATGGAAGGCTTACCAGTAAGGGAACAATAACCTCTGGCTAGTTCATCATAGCGATCATCTGGCGAATAGCCTTGATGTGCCCCTGCATCTCGTAGCGATCTTCCGCATCGGGTGCAAGGTCCACGTAGGCGATCAGGTCATGCAGAGCGCGTGAGTAGTGCTTGAGCTGCAAATGCATAATGCCGCGATCCCGTAGTTCGGTGGCTGCGTGAGGAGTGAGCGCGAGGATCAGGTCGCAGACCGCCAGGGTGTGCTCATATTGCTCCCTTTCAAGGTATGCACGCTTGAGATTGTTCAGCAGCCGCACCAGAAATAGTTTGTGACTGACGGGCTTAAACCATTGCAGGTAAAATTTGATGCGATGCCTGAGCATCTGACGAATATAGTCTTTGCACTCTTGTTGCGTCAACAGGCGTCCTTCATGGAAGGCATCGATGTAGATCATGCCTTCAGGGGTGGAACATCCCGCCATGAAATGATAGGGGAGTCCGATGCCATAGATTGGTATCCCAACACGTTTGCCGACCTCGATATAGAGCAATGCCAGCGTAATGGGCAGTCCGGTATGCTTCTCCAACACTTTATTGAGATAACTATTCTCCGGGTTCTCGTAATCATCTTGATTGCCGCGAAATTGTTCCTCTGTGAACAGTACCTGGTTTATGGCGTGGAGAACGGTAAGTGGGGCTATGTCTGGTGGTAAGACAGGCTGGATATCGGGCGGAGGAAGGGCGAGTGAGGCCCGCACTCGCCGCGCCAGCGCGTCAAGCTGTGCTAAATAGGGCTGCATATCGAGATCAGGATACTCGATGCACGCGATCAGCAGAGCCGCCTGGGCCAGATCAATCGTGGCATCACCCCCTGCAATCATCGTTACGAAAGCTCGATAAGCGATCTGCCATACAGTATCTTGCGGAAGTCCTTCAGCCATACCAGGGAATTATATCACACTCTTTTTCCGAACGCGCTGCGGCTACCGATGGCTTTTTGGCTCATAGCGTCAGCGACGGCCTGCTCAGGTAGGCCAGACCTTGCGAGGCATTCTGGTTCGCGAGTTGCAGTAGCACATGCCCATCTGCACTGACATAGGCAGCTATATTGGTCGTTGTCAGCTTGTACCGGTCCAGCGTAAAGGCATCCCAGCTACCGGTCTGCCAGTTATAGAGGCCAGCCTGCACTACACTCGCCCCCGAAGAAGGCAGTGACGCAATGTTAAGCGTATTGGGCGCGGTAATAGTAAAACCTTTGCTCGCCGTTGCGGCGCTCGCTGACAGCCCAAACTCAAAACTGATGCTGCCCGTGGACATCGTATAGATGTCGGGTAAGATCATCTCGGTGTCGAACCCCTGCTCATCAACCGGCTGGCCCGCGATAAAATCAGGTGGGAGGCTGGCTGACGCGGCAACATTGATATTGAGCGGCATCTGCACAAGGTTTTCGTGGAAGCCGCTGGGAGTGTTGCCATTGATCGTGATGGTATCGACCGCGTCCAGAGGTAGATCCGCCCAACCAACCAGCGTAGCAGCGGAGCCATCGAGTAACAGCGGATCGCTGCCGCTGGGCAGCCCAACTTTGGGCGTGCCAGGGGGCGCGGTGACGATCACTCCTTTGTTCACATTAACAATCGCGCGCGAACTGCAAGGGCCATCGCAAGGGATGAAGGTGGAGCCCGCGCCACTAAGCAGACCGAGTTGGGCGATATGGCGCTGGAGAGCGTTTTGCGGCTGCCCGTTGTGAGCGTAGGGGAAATAAGAGCGTGGCAAGCCATTGTCCTGCGCTATCTGATCGGCCAGCATGGTTCCTGAGCGGCTCTGGAGCGGAAAATCGATCTGGCTCGTCGCTCCCGCTGGCAGGTATCCAATGTAGACGATGCTGTGAGGCATCAGCACATAGACGTCGTTGAGAGCGGTATCGAGCGTATTGGCAATGGTGCCGACAAGCCTCTGGCCCCGCAGCTCCAGGTGCGGGATCAGCCTGCCACGAACCTGACGATCCTGCTCGAATACCAGCGAGTGGAAGGTCCAGAGGCCCGCATCCAGGATATTCACCGTGGTGCCATCGGTCCCATAGCTTACGGGCGTGGATGAGTCGCTCAAGATGACGCTCACGCCCGTGGAGAACTCCGTGTTAGAGAGCGGCTGTGGCAAACTGCCACCGGGAAGATGAACCTGAAAATTGCCCGGATTTGGGACAAATACCCCCATATAGGTGGTCATATGCGCGGAGGTATTCGTCGAGCCGCCGGTATTAAGCTGGATCACGGAGATGCTATTATCTATCAGTGAAGTTCCATGCTGATAGAAGGCGATGGTGTACGAGAGCAGAGAAAACACCACCACCGCGATCAGCACGATGCGCCAGCTCCAGTAGGGGCGCTGCATCTGTTTCATCCGCCTGACGATCAGCAGGCGAATGGGGCCAAGAATGGCAATATAGCCAAATATCAGCAAGCCAATGATGAGCGGGACAAAGCCAATATTGGGTCGCAGCATCGATAATATCCCGCTGCGCGTAGTCAGGCCGCCTGGTCCAGCCTGGTAACGCGGACCGGCGGTCGAGACCAGCAACTGATCGCCCAGGGTACGCATGAACAGGTGCGACCAGAAGTCGCTCTGCCCCGACCAGCCGGTAAACGCCGGATCGGCGAGATCGAAGGCGAGATAGCAGATCGTTCCCTGCCCCTGATGAGCTTGAACAAGCAAAGGCGCGTTATTTGCCTTCAGGACCGTCTCAGCCACAAACGGCGCGGCATCCGTTGACGGACGCAAGGTTGCAACGCTGATGGGCAGAGGATCTTTGAGCGCATTATCTGACGTCTGCTGACCTGCGGTTGCAGGCGGAGTCGCTAGCGGGGTCGCAATGCCAGGCAGCGATAGATGCGTGCCGACCGGCAGGGTATCGGTGCCCTGTACCGTCACAGGCAGCAATTCAGGAGGGAGAGAGCTGAGAGTGCGCCGCCAGTCCTGCCCCCCAACTTCAATCAGCACTCCGCCCTGATTGACCCATGTCTGCAATGCTACGAGTTGTTCAGGCTTGAGCGTATTGGTCGCAAAATCGTCGAGTATGATCATTTCCATATTTTGCAGGACCGCGCTGGCCGTCGGGAACGTGCTGGCATCCAGCAGCGTGACGTTGATCGAATTGGCGCGATTCGGCAGGGCAACGGTGTTTAGCGAGCTAAATGCTGTCTGCTGATCGGAGAGAATGCCGACGGAGAGATCGCCCGGATTTAAAATAAAGACATCCTGTTTTGCTGAGGTGATCTTTTGGCCCTGGCTATCGAGCACCTCCACAGCCTGATCCCGGCTATCGTGTACCTCTACAACAACGCCATGAGGGTTAAATGCAGCAGCATCAAAATGGACCTGGAGGGTCAGCTTTGCCTGCCCCTTGCGCGGCACAGTGAGAGGAGCTGCGAACTGCTGTGCAGAGATTATCATAGTTCCACGGCTGATCCCCCCGGGAGTGCCGCTAAAGGCATGCGCCACAACGCTCCCTCTAAAAACCTCCCCAGCGTTGCCGACCGTAACATATACCGGCAGCCAGTACCCGAGCCTGGTGAACGAGCCAAACCCCACATCTACCTGTAGCGAGAGCTGATCCTGAGACAATGTAGCCGCGTTGGCTATCGTTGCTGTGGAGAAAAGTGAAAGGAAAAGGAAAATTGCGAGGAAAAGGGCTACCATTCCGCTGATAACGCCGGGCCGTAGCTCCCCGATTGATCGTGGGAGCCCGATTGATCGTGGGAGCCCGCTTCCATCGTGGGAGAAAGATTTACTGTCCCGCATACAATTCTGCTCTTTCTTCTGCTACAAAAGTTACACTCAGCACCGTTCCCTTCATCAGCTAATCACATCAATTATAGTTGCCGGAGCAGATACCCGCAAGGTGTCACCAATAATTAACCATGAACGTAAAACATATGTGGGGAGGATGGAGCCGCAGGGAGAAATTTGGATGTAGTCGTGTAGGTGGCGTGTGATATAAACGACTGGACAGCACCAGCAATGGGCTCTCCAGTCGTTTTGTTTCGTAGGGGCAGGGCTGGTCCCTGTCCTCACACATTTCCCATTCTCGAACGGCCTCTGCCCTCACACGGGTTTTCCGTAGGGGCCAGGCTGGCCCTTGCCCCACACGTTCCCCCATTCCCTGCCTCTAAACGGTTCCCTCTACCGTCAGCGCCGGCGTATGCGGCAGCAGCGCAGGGGCCAGCCCTGCCCCTACCGCTACGTCCGCCGGTCTCGTTTGATACGCTTGCGCAGGGCGATTGCTTTGAGAGAGCGGCACGATCATGATGGGCAAATTTGTAGCGTGGAGCATGCGTCCGGCGATGCTGCCCATGATGCGATGTTGCAGGCCGCCGCGTCCGTGTGTGCTCATGACGAGCAGATCATATGCCGGAGCAAGCCGACCCTCTCCACGCTCATATGGCTCCATCGCGTCAAGCAGCGCCTCCGCGATATCGCTGCCGAAGAGTAAAGACGACGTGAGCATAAGCTTGAGCTCGGGTACAATGTTCCTGCCCAGACGCTCTATGAGAACGGTAAAACAGGCATTAACCTCACGCATCGCCTGCTGCTGAGCATAGTGCAGCCTCTGGCTATCTTTGACAAAATCTAGCGGTAACGGAGATGGTAATTTGATAATCTGCGTCAGGCTCAATACTCCCTGCGCAGGGGTAGATAGGGCCGCAATAAGATGGGCGGCGGGCTCGATGGCCATTTCGGCTTGCATAGATCCATCGAGTGGCACCATTGCACGTAACGAAGATTTATTCTGGAACAGGAATGGCTTTTTGTCACTATGTAATAGGAGTATTGGCACAGCAGCATCATACACAACTTTTTCGGCTACTCCTCCCAACCCCCAGCGCGTTCCGCCCGTATACCCATGACGACAGAGAATGATCAGATCGATATGCTGTACATTGGCAATATCCATAATAGTGCTTGCTACAGGGCCGGCATGGATTTCCAGTTCCGCCTGAACGCCCGCGAGATCATCGGAGGCCACAATTTCACGTAGATACCTGTGCGCCCCGGCCTTCTCCACCTCGATCATGGTTTGAGACGAGGCGGAAGGGAGAGACGGGATCAACGTGAGCGCTGACTCAAGCGGAAGGCCGACGACCCATAGCAGCACGACGGTTCCGCCCGTGGCGCGCGCTATACGGGATGCTACAGGGACTGCGCATCTTGCCCTTTCCGATCCATCCAATGGTACGAGAATTCGTTGAAACACTCTATCCCTCCTACTGTAGGGGCAGGGCTGGCCCCTGCCCTGCTTCTCTCTATACACTGCTTCTCTCTCACACGACGATTTGCCAGGACACCTCTGCCGGAGGCATCCTGGCAATATTATTATCCACCTTGTTTCAGGGGGCAACCGCCAGGGGTGCTCCTACCATCACCATTCCGTGAGGCTGGGCAATCGCCAGGGTTGCCCCTACCGAACACGGCTTGTTTTCAGGTACGCTGACTGGATTCTCTATACCTATTGTACTGCTGCCGTTGTCTCTTTGACGGCTGGCGTTTCCTTTGGAGCCAGGCGGCGGGTCATTGTGCGATTTGCCGATACCCATGCTCGTATAAACATCCAGGCCGCGATGAGCGCAACTCCTGCTAATGCTATCCACATCAAAATCAGTGCCAACGTTTCATTTGAGTTACTGGTAAAGAATTTTGCGAATCCTGCCAGATACCCCTGACTGGTGGCTTCAACTGCAAAGACCTGAGGCCCATAGAAGAGCGTTGCTCCCAGCACCAGGAAGGCGGTCGCCAGCCTGTAGGCATTGATATCGTCGTCTACCCTCCGTGTGAGCTTGACCGCCAGTGCGATCAGCAAGCAGAGGGCAGCCAATCCTCCGGTGATTGGTAGTGCAGCCGAGGTTACAATATTGGGTTGGAAAAAGACCCAGCTTAGCGCGAACGTGACCACCATCAAGGCATCCCGCATGAGAATGTAGGACATCCACCACACGTCAGCGCCAAGCCTCAGTCCGCAGCGACGCAAAGTGCGTATGACATATGGACGCCCCAGGTGCAAGATCAGGGTCATCGTCCAGAGAGCAGGTAGGAAGGCGACAATCGTGCTGATCAGCCACGAGGACCCGCCTTGTATCAGAGCGTTGGTGATTGCAGTGGTGACATCTTCTGGTTTCATTGTTTCTTCCCTCGCTTCTTAGATAAAGCTGCTAAATCTTCGTCAACTATTCTCTTCATCTGATACCCACATTGCTACTGAGCAGCAGTGCTTCCCGGTGCCTCTGGACGTCCGCCGGTTCTCAAAGCGTAGATTGCTGCCACTGCGCCCATAATGGCGAGCAGGCCGATAGAAATGTAAGCGATGATAACCGCCCACTGCTGATTGGTATTGGTGACCAGGTTCGGGCTAAAGGCGAAACTCCCCTGCGTCCCCAGCACGTATGGCACGAAGTATAAAGCCGCTCCGACTGCCAGCAGCACGGTGGTGATGCGGAAGGCGCGCAGATTGTGGTCGGGATCGCCCATCAGTTTTACCAGCAAGACGCCAAACAATGCCACTGCCGCCAATCCTCCGGTGAGTGGCAAGGGATCGGTGTTGACGACATCTGGGAAGAAGAACATAAAGCTCATAATGACGCCAGAGACGATCAGCAGGTCGCGCAACGCCACGTAGATGAGCCAGAGCAGATCAGCGCCCAGGCGCAGCGTAAAACGATCAATCATGTCCAGAATGTAGGGGCGGCCCAGGTGCAGCCCCAGTATGGCAAGCCAGATAATTGGCAAAGCGGCGGCAAGCGTTCCCTCTAAGAACTGCTCGCCTCCGGCGTTGATGCCGTTCACAATGGCTGTGGTAAGATCTTGTGGTGACATTATTCCTTCTCCTTAATGCTAATGCAGGCCCACTTGACATTTCAAGTTTTGATGCGTATACTCCTCCTCAAGGTCGGCGGGAGTCAGTAGCTATACTCGATCCGCTTGAGGATACTGAAAGAGGGTTGATGATATGCACGGTGGGGCAGAGATAGGCCAGATCGCAGCGTAAACAACGGCTCGCCTCCCGTCGCGCCTGCTCTTCGGTGAAGCCTTTCGCAAACTCGATTGAGCGTTCGCGAGCTGCATCGCCTATCTCCAGCGGCATGATCTCGCGCGGTAGCGGACTGAGATCCAGTATGACGGTGCCATCGGGCGGTAATTGGGAGTGGGTCTCGAACTCGTCGTCGGGCATCTCCATGACGCTGCGCGGCGAGAGCCCTCGCAGGTAAGCGTGAATTGAGCGCGCCGCCAATCTGCCATGCTCGGCCGCATGAATGATTGTTTTCGGTCCATAAGTGACATCGCCCGCCGCAAAGATGCCGGTTGCACCCGTTGCCAGCGTCTCTTTGTTGACCAGCAGGCCGCCCCAGGGAGCGATTTCAACGCTGGTGCCTTCGGGCAAGAACGAGGGATCGGGCGCCTCTCCAATGGCGACGATCATCATGGAGATTGGCATATCAAATTCTGAGCCGGGAACCGGCACCGGACGACGGCGCCCCTTCTCATCGGGCTCGTCCAACTTCATGCGTTGACAGCGGATCGTCCGCAAATGCCCTTCCGAGCCCAGAGCCAGGATCGGCGCGGTCAGTTCATGCAGTTGTATGCCTTCGGCGAGAGCCGCTCGTACTTCCTCATGCTGTGCAGGCATCTCGGCTTGCGTGCGGCGATAGAGGATATGAACGCTCTTTGCTCCCGCCCGCAGAGCTGAGCGGGCTGCGTCCATGGCAGTACTGCCGCCGCCGATAACCGCGATATCTCCGGTGATCCTGGTGCTGGGGTCCAGGTTGAAGCTTTTCAGAAATGTAGTAGCGGGAATAACTTCAAGATATGCTAGTTCACCTGGAATGTTGAGGCGCTGGCTCTTCTGCGCACCCACCGCCAGTAATACGGCATCATGCGTTTCTCGTAGATCGTCCAGACTAACATCTCGCCCTATGGCGGTATTGAGATGGATTTCAACGCCCAGTTCGCGAATGGCATCAATATCACGGTTGAGCTCAGTACGTGGGAGACGGTAATCTGGAATGCCGACGGCCATCATGCCGCCCGCGACCGGCATGGCATCGAAGACACTCACTTTGTAGCCGCGCCGGGCCAGGTAATAGGCTGCGCTCAGTCCGGTAGGACCGGCCCCGACGATGGCGACTGTTTCGGCATAGTGATGTTTAGGTGTGGGGAGATTGCGTTTCATCGCGCCGCCATGATCGGTGGCGAAGCGCTTGAGATCGCGAATGGCGATGGGCTCGTCAAACTCTCCACGACGACAGACGTCTTCGCAAGGCGCTGTACAGACGCGCCCGCAGATGCTGGGAAAGGGATTTGGCTCGGATGCGACTCTCAAAGCCTCGTCGTAACGTCCCTCCGCGATTAAGCTGACGTAGAGACCTGCATTGGTCCCCACGGGGCAGGCTGCCTGGCAAGGGGCACGTAAGTCTTCGGTGCGTTCGCCCAGCCAGCTCCGCCAGCTTTGCCAGGTACTCTGGCGCTCGGCAACATGCCATGCTCGCCCTTCGCCCCACGGGGTCTCACCCGGCTCTTCGGGATTGGCGCGCGTGTATGCATCAAGGGCATGCCAGCCATCGTCTGAAGGAAGATAGGACACGGGGCCGCGATGCGCGTACACTGGTTGCTCCGCGCTGGTGATCGTGATGGCATTGGTGGGGCATTCCTGCGCACAGACCTGGCAACCAATACATCTCGCGACCTGGACAGGGGTGAGCATCATCCAGGAACGCTCAGCCCAGACGCCGGGAATTGGGCTCTGCCGCTCATTTGCTCCGGCGATCTCGCCTACCCCCGAGGGGCGTGTCATATCCAGACAGCGCACGGGACAGAGATCCATACAGATACCACAATTGATACATGTCTGTTCATTGACCTGAAACCGATAGGCCATGTTGACCTCCTATCAGGAATATATCCGATCCGGCTCCTCCGCAGGCTTCCAGCTCACTGGCGCTCTCACCGGATACGCTAGTTTTCTTATGCTGGTAGCGTAAACGCAAAACATCACGAAAACATCACGGGAAGTATGGAAAGCGTCACATTCTGGTTACGCCTCAGAAAATGCCCTGATATGCGGTAGTGATGGGTATTCTGTAAGTGCTTACACGAAAAGAAAGCATCCTACATTAAATACAAAAACAGCCAATACAATGCTGCAAAACATGATAAAATGGAGAGTAGCCTCGATTCTTTCTTCTTCAGTAATTACCCTGTCTACACTTAAAATCTATCTAAACATCGGCCTCTATTTTTCTCTGGCGCTGCTGGGTGGTTCCTCGCTGGTGAGCCTGAATGGTATACTTTACCCCTTTGTACCCCACCTTTACGCATCTACATGCTCAAGCGCAGCAAGGTGTAGAGAACACGCTCGTGAGGAAGACAAAAAGGGAGGAGGGAGAGCGAAGGACAGGGGCAGATCCGCAGCCAGTTCTGCTTCACAGGCGGGCCAGAGGGAGCGTAACGAAAAATGTTGAACCCTCTCCTTCTTCTGATTCGAAGGAGATGTGTCCTCCGTGTCGCTCGACCAGTTCCCGGCTGAGATAGAGCCCCAACCCCGTCCCACGGATGCCCGCGGCAGGCCCATTATCGGCCCGCATAAAGCGCCCAAAGATGCGGGCATACTGCTCACGGGGAATGCCTATACCGTGGTCGCGGACACTCAAGCGAGCTTCCTGTCTTTGCTTTTCTTCGCTCAGCGTCACCTCAATTGGCCCCCCTTGAGGGCTATACTTAATCGCATTGCTGAGCAAGTTGGAAAGGACCTGTTCAATGCGTACCGCATCGGCCATCACCCAGAGATGGGCAGGCGCGATGTGCAGCGAGAATTGATGGCGGGTGGTGGTCGTTTGGAGCCGTTCGACGACCTGTTGGATTAGAACCACCAGATCGGTGGGACACCGATCTAAGTGGAACTGCCCTGACTGCATACGCATCGCGCCGAACATATCTTCGGTGAGGTGCGCCAACTGCTGGGTTGCATGCTTCACCTCCCCAAGCCTGGAGATTTGCCACTCGTCCAGGGGGTGGTTTTTCCCTCGCATAGCTCGCCGGAGTAAAATATCCGCACATCCCGCAATTATCGTCACCGGAGTCCGTAATTCATGCGTTACCAGTCCGATGAACTGATCTTTGAGCCTCTCAGCCTCTTTGAGCACAGAGACATCGTAATGGGCCACCATCACGATCCGTTCTGCCGGGGCCAGTACCGCCGTCATCTCCTGTGGCAGGCGAGCAAACAAATGAAGATTCTCAAGCGGGATCGTATCCAGCAAAGTCGGCAGATGGGTTCCATCAGGCTGACGAATCACTACCTGAGCATGGAGAATGGGTTCGCCGGAGAGCATAGCGCGGTAAACTGGCGAATCTACCACCGTGAGCTCCTCCCCACTCGGGGCAAGGAACTGGACGCCGTGCTTGCGCACAAACTCCTCCCGTGCCAGGCCCGGCGGCCACTTTGCTCCCCAGAGGGTTATCGCGGCCCGATTTGCCATCAATAAACGCAATTGCGGCCCTTGTAATAGACAGATCCCGGCGGAAATGTGATCCAGGATCAGTTGGAGGAGGTGCAAGCGTGCATTGTTCTCTGCTTGCACCTCCTGTGCCAGGCGTTGCAGGCGACGCTGCTCAGTCGCATCGCGCATTGCACCCATCACATGCAGCTTATGCTCAAGCAGGATGGGCCGCAGACTTACATCGACGGCTACTTCACAGCCATCTTTGCATCGGCCAACCAGATCGAGTCCCAGGCCCATTGGGCGGGAACAGGCCATACGAAGATACCGCTCGAAATGGACAGCATGCAAGCGCCGCAGCCGCTCGGGAAGCAGAAGTTCCAGAGGCTGGCCGACCAGTTCGTGCTGGATATACCCAAAAAGCGCCTCCATCTGTGCATTCACTTGGATGATCGCCCCCGTCGAATCGACGACGAGCAAAGCGTCCGGTGCAAGATCAAGCAAAGTTGCTAGCATATCTTGCGTCACTGAGGGCAATGCTTCCTGTTTCGCCGCAGACACGTCAGTATAGTGAGAATTCATGATTGCACCTCCCTAAAAACTTCTCTCCCTCCGCCAGCGAGTTCTCGTGGGTTGCCAGCCAGCGCCACAGGTGTCGCTCGATGAGTTGCATATTCCCCTTTAGAGCCGTTAAGGGCGTGCGCAACTCATAGCCGATCTGACAAAAAACTCGTCTTTTTGTCGCTCCAATTGCTTGAGTGCGGTGATCTCCCAGGCACCTCCAATGAGACGAACAGGCTTGCCTTGCCGATCATACAGGAACCTGCCTTGATCGACAATCCAGTGGAAGCTTCCATCCGACCACACGAGGCGATATTCGACCTTGTGCGGCGTTTTCGCATGATAATGCGCGTCGAAAAGAGAGAACACCCGCTCTCTGTCCTCTGGATGGATGAGGGAGCGATAGTAGGAGAAATCCTCCCGCGCATCAGGAGGGAGCCCCAGGAGCGATTTGCATTCTTTGCTCCAGAAATGCTGCTTGCCCACAATATCAAAATCATCCATGCCAACGCCTACTGCTCCCATAGCCATTTGATAGCGATTCTGGTCAAGATGAGGCGTCGTTTGCGGGAGAGCTGACCCGTTGTTCGCGATCTTCGTCATCCATTGCAAAGCTAATAGTAGGGTGCTCCACCGCCACTTTCCCAGAAACATCTCTCACCTCGTCGTTAGCATGTGTTTCATCTGTGTCCGTGAGGAGAAATGGTTCGAGCCGACGACCCGAGCCCACTTTGTCTTTCAAATTGTTGCGATACAGTAATCTCGCCCGAGGACAGTAACGAACTACTAGTATGGTTTCTTGAAAAGATTTATAAATTTATCATGCTACTGTATATGGATGTAGAGGAAGATGTCAAGCACAACAGCATATGTATCCATAGGAGAATGGCAAGTACAACAGCGAGGAAGCGAGGAGGTCACAGGGCAAGGGCTAGCACAACAAGCGAGGAGATCACAGGGCAGGGGCTAGCCCTGCCCCTACGGCCTACCAGAGGATAAACGATCCAGGCGCAATGGTTCTGTAGCGAGGATTTCAGCCATGCCTTGATGTACCTGCTGCTGCACTTTGTAGAGGATACCTGTCAGCCTCATTACGTCATCGGCGTGGGTTGATGCATCCGCAATGATCGAATTAAGTGTGGCATTGAGGACGGCCAGGCACATGCCACCAATCTCAATGGTCGTAGAGCGGGAAACCTTCTCCACCACCTCTGTAATATAAGGAGTGAGCTGCTGGCTGTGCTGATGCGAGAGGAGCAGGCGGATCAGGTGACGAGCTTCATCTTGCTCCAGTTCAATGATGGACGGGGCAACTTCTTTAGGGATTGGCATGATCTTCCTCTCCTACAAAGAGCACGCACTGATAGGCCCTGTTGGGGAGCGTGTTGCGGTGAAATAGCTTCCTGACATAAAACTCGCCGCCACCAGGACGCTTCACAGCATAATCTGGCAGCGTATTGTTGCCAGCAAATGTCCCTTGCGTCCCCTCTGGACAGATGATTTTCAAATAAATGACCCCGTCAATTGTGACAGGTTCCACGCTGGCACCGATCTTGTTCAGGTAATTGATCGCCTGAACGAACTCTCCCTGGGATGCAGGCTTGTGACAATAATATTCCACTGCGACCCTCCATAGCATTTTCTAGCGAAGCAAAGCGTTCTATTCATCGCTTGCCCTCTGGCTTCGTGTTGCTAATCTCTAGCAGCAAGTGTAGAACAGAATAAAAGGTGTAATGTCTCACTGAACGACCTCTTGACTCTGACTTGTGATAAGTAAGTGGAGGCATGATGAGATTAGCGTTTATGTTATAATAACGCGAGAACGGCTTGCAAATGATGCAAAGACAGTCTGGCGCGTGTGAGAGGGCAAGGATGAAAAATATACTGTTACGCAGGGCAAGGCTTCAAAAGGGATGGAGCCAACAACAGTTAGCGGATTTCGCAGAGATTGGCATCACTACTGTGGCACGGGCCGAAAGTGGGAAATCCCTCAGAATCGATAACATCCAGCGGCTCTGTGCCTGTCTTGAGAAGACCCCAGAACAACTTGGGTTGGTCAAGCTGGATCAGCAGCAGGAAGGCTCAGATCAGCGAGGCGGGACCAGAACATTCTATCGTGACGGGGAGACCATAGGAGAGGCAAAGGAAGATACCCTGTTACCTCCCGTCAAGTTGACGCCGGAACAGATTGCACCTCTCCTGCAACTGCTAGCACTAGGAGATATCACTATGGCACACTTTGACCCACAGAGAAGGGCAGCCTTACTACATCTGCTCTCTACTGCGAGTATGTTGTCTGTCGTTCCTCAAACCTTAGCTGATCCTGACCCTGAGCCGTGGGAGCGTTTAACCACTGCGCTAGCTACACCCTCAAACCTGAATGCGGCAACGCTACAGCACTTTGAAACACTGACTGCGACATGCTGGGAATTGAGCAACGCCGGGCAGTTGCAGATGGCCGAGCAGGTGCTTGCCAGCTTCCTCCCGCGTTTCCTCCAACTGGCTCCCTCTCACACTCAGGCGGCCAGTCTGGCCTCACAGGGATTAAGGCTTCAGAGCATCCTCGCCGCTCATCGGTTAAAGCTTGCCGACAAGGTGACGCTCTCTCAACAAGCAGTCATCTATGCCAAACAAGCCAGCGATTACCCGACCTTAGTGGCCGCATTGATCGAGTTAGCGGTCGCATTTCACTATACACAGCACTACGAAGATATGCTCAAGGCCAGTCAAGAAATGCTCTCCTACAGCCGCTACATCCCTCCATTGTTACAGGCTCGCGCTTATATTATAGCGGCTGAGGCTTTCTCTCACTGTGGACGCACCAGAGAGGCAGAATTCTACATCCAACTCGCCTATGAAACCTTTCCTGATCACTCAGAATACGATCTCCAGGTACACGCTAATGCTAACATCTTAATAATGGGCCTTTATGAGGGGCTGGCCTATCTGAGCCAGGGCAAAGGGGACAAAGCCTTCGCCACCTTTGGCGGCAAACTATTTGAGGGCCGCTTGACTGGCTACCAGTCCACGAGCGTCTTGCCTGAACGTATCCGCCTGGAAATTACGAATCATCAAGGGCAGGCTGCTATCCTGTCAAATAACCTTGAGGAGTATGCTCGTTGCCTCGAAGAGGGTCTCAGCGGAGCCATCGCCCTGAAGAGTCAAAAACGCTTTCACGAGGCCATGACGATCTTCCGGCAAGAGGTCCCTGCGAAGTGGCGCAATGAGCCACAACTCAAGGACATCGCGGAACGCTTCCAGTTGGTGGGATAAGGGAGCCATGCATGACCCCCTGTCTGTTGGAGCTACATCATCTACTTCGTGCCCAGAGAGCAGGTACCCGCCAGGATACCTGCTCTTTATGTCAGAGACGTTCAAAAAAGATTAGCAGAGCGAAGAGCACCATACTGATGTTCGCTCCCTAACATCGACTCGTATTACTAGTGACCTTAAAAGAGAGCCAGCGCGTATGGAACGTCCCCGTCGAGGTGTTCGGGCTGATGCAGAGTGAGCTACCTGACTCGTGATCAGTTGAAAACACGAACACACGCGTGTCGCAGCCGTTTATAGCCGATTGCGGGGCACTTATTTGTCCTTGATTCCCAGGGGAACAGGAATGGGATGAATTAGGAGAGACAAACGTCAGTGTATCGACATCATTGGCGTGTGCTGTTGGAGTGAACGGCAGCGCTCCAAAAACCATGACGCCCATTATAACGGTCGCAAGGACTACCATCATTAGCGTCAGACGAATGCTCCGTTCGTGCAAGTGAGTCAGGCGGAAAGAAAATGCTTGCTTCATGCTTCTTTGTCCTTTCTTGAGAAAATACTTAGAGAGCTTCCACAGAGGGTTCATGCAGTCTGAGATGCTGTTTTTTCCTGATGAATAACGAGAGCTTCGGCGTCATGTGGACCGTTAGAACTGGATTTTTTCTTTTCCTCCTTTCTCAGAAGAGGATCTTTATTACTGCCCGTTACCCATCGTTTACAGTATAGAAGATGGTATGTTACATTTAACGTAGCATTTGAGTGCAGTTGAAGCGTGTTTTAGAGCGTGTTTTAGAAAGAAGAGTGAGAAGATGACCCAAACGAATATCGCGCCTGACTCCTTTGGCTCCCTGCTCAAAACCTTTCGCCAGCGTCAGCATCTCACACAACAGCAACTTGCCCAATCGCTGGGGATGAACCGCAACGCCATTGGTCGCTGGGAACAAGGGGACTTTCTCCCGGCGAGCAAAACGATAGTGCTTGAGCTCGCCCGCTCCCTACAATTAAACGACCAGGAGACCCGTGAGTTGCTGGAGGCCAGCCTCACGGCGCTCTCTCCATACTGGTCTGTGCCTTTTGCGCGCAACCCGTTCTTCACCGGACGCGAGAAGATATTGGACGCCCTGCACGCCCAGCTAGGGAACCATCAGACCGTCGCTCTCACTCAATCATCGGCCTTGCATGGGCTGGGAGGCGTTGGCAAAACCCAGATTGCGCTGGAGTATGCTTATCAGCATGCCCTGGAATATGGTGCCGTCTTCTGGATCGGGGCAGAAACTGAGGAGCAGATGATCTCCAGTCTGCTACACATTGCCGAGGTGCTTCAGTTACCCGAGCGCAACGACAAGGAGCAGCAACGAGTGATCGCTGCCGTCCAACGCTGGCTGTCAAGCCATAGCCAGTGGCTTGTGATCTGCGATAACGTTGAAGACCTGGCTCTGGTGCCGCGTTTTCTGCCAGCAGTGCGCTCAGGAGCGATCCTCATCACGACGCGCAGCCAGACGTTGGGGACGCTCGCACAAGGCGTAGACCTGCTGCCGATGGCACAGGAGGAAGGGGTGCTATTCCTGTTGCGCCGCGCCAAAGTCTTAGCGCCAGCAGCGACTTGCGAAGAGGTGCAACGGCTTGCCATGCAGATGCCCGCTCAGCATGCCGCTGCGGTAGAACTGGTCAACGCTCTGGGAGGCTTGCCCCTGGCCCTCGATCAGGCAGGAGCCTACCTGGAGGAGACACGCTGCGGTGTGCCAGCCTACCTTGATCTCTTCCACAACAGAAGAGCCGTCCTGCTCCAGCAGCGGGGCGAAGGGGTACGCGATCATCCTGAGTCAGTCTCGACCACCTTTGCCTTAGCCATTGCAGCCACCACCGAGCGCCACCCGGCAGTGGGAGATCTTCTGCGGGTCTGCGCGCTGCTCCAGCCAGATGCCATTCCTGAAGAGCTCTTTCGCCAGGGAGCTGAGCATCTGGGGCCTGAGTTAGAAGGTGTCTGTCACGATGAACTGGAGTGGAACCGATTGCTTGCCGTCGCCTGTTCCTATTCGCTACTGCATCGGCAACCAGAAGAGCGGACGCTCTCGCTGCACCGGCTGGTGCAAGCTGTTCTGTATGAAAGCATGAACGAGCAGGAACAGATGCTGTGGCAGAGAGGAATAATCGCAGCACTCAACATGCTCTTCCCTGAAGACGTTTTCGAGGTTAGTGGATGGAGCCAGTGCGAGCGTCTCCTGCCCCATGTGATGATGGTCATCGCTCCCATGTCAGATCAGGTTGTAGACCTGGCACGAACCGAGGTAGTACAGAAAACCGCCAACTATCTACTTGCGCGTGGCCAATACGAGCAAGCAAAGCCATTGTGTCTGCAAGCCCTCCATATGAGGGAACAACTTCTAGGGTCACAACACCCCGATCTTGTCCATCTTCTTTATAGCTTAGCACGGATCTCTTACGAACAGGGGAAATATGAACAGGCTGAACCATTTCCCAAACGCGCTCTCCAGATTGTTGAGCAGAGCCTGGGTTCAGAACATTTTGAGATGATTTATCCTCTCAATGGATTATCACTGATTTATTGGAGGCAAGGGAAATACGAACTAGCCGAACCTCTCCTGGTGCGCGCTATCTCTATTGGCGAACAAGCATGGGGGCCTGAGCATCCCAACATTGAGACTTCTCTCAATAATCTCGCCATTCTCTATGCTCAACAGGGGAAATACGAACTAGCCGAACCTCTCCTGGTGCGTGCTATCTCTATTGGCGAACAAGCATGGGGGCCTGAGCATCCCAAAACATCCAATGCCCTCAATGATCTAGGGGAACTCTACGTCGAACAGGGAAAATACGAGCAGGCTGAACTGTTATTGAGGAGAGCCTTGCAGATCAGGGAACAGGCATGGGGGCCTGAGCATCCCGAGGTCGCTCGTCCGCGTGTAGGGTTAGCGCGACTCTATACGAAAGAAGGAAAGTATGAACAGGCAGAGCCTTTATATCAACAGGTTCTAGACAGCCGAGAACAGGCATTAGGACCGGAACATCCTGAGGTCGCTGTTGTCCTCGACAATCTCGCAGACCTCTCCGTTCAACAGGGGAAATACGAGCTAGCCGAATCTTGCTATAAACGAGCTCTACATATTTGGGAACAGACGGTAGGAGCGGAGCATCCCAATATGGCAATCACCCTCAATGGAGTGGCGAACCTCTACGCCCGGCAGGGCAGGTATGAGGAGGCAGAGGCACTCTATCAGCGCGCTTTGCTGATCTGCGAACAGCATCTCGGTCAGCATCATCCTGAAACGGCGCAAACGCTGCATGATCTGGCTGTCCTCCGGCAGAAACAGGGCGATCTGGACGAAGCTCTCTCCCAGGCCGAACGTGCTCTCTCCATCCGTTCCCAGGCTCTGGGAGACGCTCATCTCAAAACCATCGCCACACGCACACTCCTGGCACAGCTTGAGCGAGAGCTGGCGTGTGCTGATGATCAAGCTGTTTTCACACACGGCGACGCTCCCTCCCTTGTCGGGAATGATGCCTTGCAACCGTTTCTTGATGCTTGTTGCGAATTGCACCCGCGTGCCTGGTGCCGCTCTGCCGATCTCTGGAGAGCCTATGAACGCTGGGTGCAAGAGCAGCAAGAACGCTTTCCCCTCTCGCGGCACGCCTTTACCACGCAATTGAAAGCCCGTGGCTGCTGTGCAGACCGCACCAACAAGGCACGTATCTGGCGCGGCATTGGCCTGCTGAACCAGGAGCCGTGACGGCTGGTGACGGTCAGTGACGCTTTCTAGTTCAGATATCCCTATACAGAGCAAAGTGGATGCTGGCCGCGCCGATGAAATGTCTCTCCCAAACACGCCTGAACGGCAAGAGGGTAACGGCTAATGTCGTAGGGGAAGCCGGACGAGAACGTGTACAGGCGATCAATCGGACGCGATAAATAAATCAGGTCCCTACGGCAGGCTGAACGAGAACGTGGACGCGCGATAAATCAGGTCCCTACGGCGTTTCGAGCATCATTGCTGGCAACGGGCGTGGTTACAACAGCGGGCGATGGGGTAGTGGCAGTTTTGCGCCTGAAAAGCTTCTTTCCAGTGAGATCCTGGATCAGGGCGATGTTAGCCATGATGATGGTCAGGAAGAAGAGCGGGAGCAAAGCATCCAGGTCAACGCCTTCGTTAAAGGGGGTGCTGGGGTCAAAGGTTGGGATGACCCAGCCGCCCATCCAGAAGTGGAAGTTGATATTCTGGAACGCTCCCATCGCGGCGGCGACAATGGTGGCAATACAATAGATTACGCCCAGACGATGCTGCGGCTCCCCTGGCATGCGCGGCCCGCTCAAAAGCAGCACGGCGCTACCGATCAAGACAAGCCCGATCATGATTTCTGTCCACTCGATAGAATAGCCCCAGAAGATACTATGAGGAATAATGGCGTGCTGCAAAATCGAGACATACCAGCCGTTGGGGTTATTAACAATGCCCTTATTGAGGGTATCGGCAAGCCCCTGGGGAAATTGCCCCGAGAACAGCTTGTTGCCCCCCGACATAAACCATTCCCAGCCAATAATGCCCTGGATTGCCGCTAATAAGTACCGCGCAGTTCGATGTAGCATGATTGTTACCTCTTTATGATGCTCCTATCATTGATAGCAACGCTATCGTTAGCTTCATCTCATTCAGCAACCAGCTTAAAGGGCGCAGATCACAAGCGCGGCACAAATCGTATGCGGAAATATCACGAATACGTCACAGCCCGATGCGGTAGGGCAACCGCAAAACCTGCCCCTACCTCTCGTCGGGCATGGAGGGAAGGACGATAAAGAAGGTGGTGCCCTGGTTTTCAGCAGATTCGAACCAGATGCGACCGCCGTGGCGTTCGATCAGCTCACGGCAGAGATACAGCCCCAGTCCTGTGCCACCTATGCCGAGTTCACGCGCATTCTCTGCGCGCACAAAGCGACCAAAGACGCCCGCTTGCTGCTCGGCGGGAATGCCAATGCCATGATCTTTGACGCTGACCAGCGCGCCGGAGGTCTCGGGGTCGCGGCTAATGCTGATATCGATCAGACCACCCTGCGGGCTATACTTTATGGCATTGTTAAGCACATTGTGCAATACCTGCTCGATACGGCGCGGATCGGCCTCCACTACGAAATGTTCCATTGCGGCGTGAAGGGCAAGTGTGTGTTGCTCCGTTGTGACCTGAAGACGCGCAATGACGCGACGCAGCAACGCCACCATATCTACCGGCTCGATATAGAGTTCGAGCCGCCCTCCCTGTAAACGTGTGACATCGAGCAAATCCTCGATCAGTTCGACCATGCGCAGCGTTGCCTGATCGATACTTTGCAGTGCCTCCATCTGCCAGTCCGCGAGATCCGCCCCCTTGCCACGCGCGGTTTGGACGAGTAACATCTGGGCAAAGCCTTTTAAAATAGCGAGCGGGGTGCGCAGTTCGTGAGCGGCAATACCGATAAAATCATCTTTGAGCCGTTCAGCTTCTTTGAGCGCGGTCACATCCTGGTGAACAAGCAGCGCGGCGGGCTCCGCCGCGTGAGTCCCTCCTGTTGCGTCGGAGGGGACCAGGTTCAATTCGCTGGCATCAAGAGCAACGGCGTTGACCAGCACCGGCACGGTTGTGCCATCGGCATAACGGATGATCTCCTGATAGTGACGCACCGTCTCGCCATGACGCACCGCTCGCAAGGTGATGTACTCTTCTGGCGTCAGCACGCGCCCGTCGATCTTCAGCAGACGAATGCCACTTCTTTTGAGGAAGTCGCCCATCGCTTCTCCCACCTGCCATGCTGCGCCCCATAATGCGGTCGCGGCATGATTGGCGAGCACCAGGCGAGCATCCTGCCCACGCACGAGATAGACGCTGCTGGGCAGTTCGTCAAGCAGCATCTGGAGCAGGGCGCGACGAGCTTCGGTTTCCGCATACAGGTGCCGTTCCTTCAACATGCGACGGACCTCTGTGACATCGTGCCAGACAACAACAGCCCTGGAGGCGGAGTCCTGGTCGTTGACCTCGTCTCTGTGGCCGAACTTGAGCGGGCTGGACGGCGTTTTGGGGGCATGGAGCGGAGAGGCGCTGACGATGAACTCACGTCTCTCCTGGTACCCATCGACCACCTGCACTTCCGCGTTCTGCTTCTCTTCTGCTTTAAGCGCGTGTTGCGCCGGCTGATGCAGCAGTGCATCGATGGCGCGCTCCCCTTCAGGGGATTCTTGAAGTTGCTCACGCAACTGACGCGCGGCGGCGTTTTCACGCAGGATATCGCCGCGATTGTTGACCAGGGTGACGCCATCGGCAATGCTGTCGAAGATGGCGTTCAGCTCCTGAGCACGCATCTGTGAGAGACGGTACAGGCGGGCATTCTCCAGCGCCACCGACGCCTGGCCCGCCAGCCCGATCAGCAACGCCTTGTCTTCTTCTGTAAAACATCCTGGCCTGGTATGCCCCAGCAGCAGCCCTCCACGCACTTCCTGCTCGCGGTTTAACACAGGCACGCCCAGGAAGCTGCGAATAATCGGATGCCCACGCGGCACCCCCATCGAACGCAGTTCTTCTTTGGGCAGGAAGCCGTGCGAATAGGCAAAAGCTCGCTCCTGGGCGGAATCGCGCTGCTCGGTTACCTGCGTGTGCGGCTCCGTATGACTGGCAATGCCAACTTCCCCAGGCTTGTACATATGCGCTATGGCATCGTCCACCAACACCGGCGCGCCATAACGGAAGATAGGCGCAAGCAGCCCTTCGCCTCCAAGAGGCATACGCCGGAAAAGCTTCTCCTGCTCTTTGCTTACGCCGACTACGGCTGCCAGATGGAACAGATTGCCCTCTGACGGCACCAACGGCTTGCCTTCTTCGTCTATCGGCCGCAGCGTGAAGGCGGCAAAGGATGCGCTGGTCAACTCGCACGCTGTCTCCGCGATCATATGTAAGAGGCGCGCCTCGTCCAGTTCGCTCATTAACGCGGTGCCTACCCGATTTAAGGCGGCAAACCGTTCCGCTGTTGACGATGGCTTGCTGATCCGACGCTGCGTCATGCATGTTCTCCTGAATGCTGGTTGTAGGGATAGAGCACCCGCAAGGGTGTACCCCTACAGCCCCGTCAGCCCATATGGATATCTGGACTGTGATGTGTTTGTGATTTCTCCGCCAGTTATGTGCTTTCTCTGTGAGTATCACTATCCTATAATAGATCACATATACATACCCACACAAGGGGCTTTGAGTTGAAGATGGAATATCAGCACTTTCAGCACACCAACAACATGGCAGGGAATATGATGGAGCTATACGATGGTCAGATACATCGCTGCCCGCCGGCGGTGGTCGCGGCTCTGCTGGACCTGGCGCGTCTGGCGCAAAACATTAGCGCCACCGTGCGGGAAGCGCCTGGCTCCATCGCGCCACGTCTGGTGGAGCGGATCGCGGCCCTCTGCAACGCTGATCGGGGGGCGATCCTGCTGACCACCCAATATCTGGCAGGACAATCTGCCAGCGAGACGCTTTCGCTGAAGAAGGTGTTCCGCCACTTTGCTCTGCTGGGCATGAGCGAGGAAGAGGCTTTGCTGCTGCTCCCCTCGTTCTCTCTGGATGGCTCCGCAGTGCAAACGTCTCCAGGAAGCCCTTGCTGGGTGATGTGTACATTACCAGTATCGGCCCCCCTCACCCTTGAACCGGCTGCTCTATCACCCGATGATACTACCACACCCCCCCAATTCTCAACTATGCCGTATCACGCCCTTCTTTTGCTGGGTGATAAGGGGGAAGATGATTGTGGGGCGTTCATTGAAAAAGCGCAGTCCCTGCTGCCTCCCGTCCTGGATGCTGTCGGTTCGGTCGTTCTGACGACGCTACTCGCTGAACGCGTTCATGAACTGGAAATTATGACGGACCGCAAGGCGCTGCGCGAGATGGAACTGCTCAAAGCTGAACTGCTCGGCACGGTCAGCCATGAGTTGCGCAGCCCCCTGGCTTCGGTCAAAGGCTATGCCGCCACTTTGCTGCGCCACGAGCGGCGCATCTCACGCGAGGAGCGACACGAGTTTTTACTGGCGATCAATGAGGCCAGCGACCGCCTGGAGGTGGTGATTAATCGCCTGCTGGAGATGTCTCAACTGGAGACCGGCTCGATTGCTATCGCCCCTACTCCAGTGAACCTGCTGCACCTGGCGCGCGAGGCCATCATTGCCATTGAGCAGCGTCTCTCAGAGCCCGCTTACCAGGAACGCACATCGACCGCACAAGAGCGCCTTCGCTTCTCCATCCGCGTGGAAGATGAGAACAACCAGCCCACAAATGTCGAGCCAATCATCCAGGCTGACCGGTCACGCCTGCGCGAGGTGCTTGACAACCTGCTGGAAAATGCCATTAACTACTCACCAGATGGCGGAGCTGTCGAGATCGTGATCCGCCCGCTGGTCGAGCCTCCTCTTGTAACAGCGGATGGCGAACCTGCCTTACAGCCAGCCGCAAAGCAGATGATGGAGATCTGTGTACATGATAGCGGCATCGGCATTCCGCCCGGGCAGCTCAGGTTAATCTTTGACCGCTTCCATCGTGTGGATACGCGGCTCACCCGCGAGGTGAATGGGCTGGGACTGGGGCTGGCAATCTGCAAGCGTATTGTTGAAATGCATGGCGGGATGATCTGGGCGGAGAGCGACCTGGGCAAAGGCAGCACCTTCCATGTCTGGCTGCCAATGCTCCCTGACGCGTAATGATGCAGAATAATCTAGCTATTATGAAAAGGACCAGTGCTTATGCCTGCAAAAAAAACGACGATACTGACTGCCGATGACGATCCGCAATTGCTGCGGCTGGTGGCGCGCAATCTACAACTTGAGGGCTACGAGGTGATTACCGCTAGCGATGGCAAGCAAGCCCTCGAACTGATCGAGACCCATCAGCCCGACCTGGTGTTGCTCGATGTAATGATGCCTCGTATGGACGGCTTTACCGTCTGCCATCGCGTGCGCGAGTTCTCTCCCGTCCCCATCATCATCATTACCGCTCGCGGGCAGGACCAGGACAAGGTGCGCGGGCTTGATCTGGGCGCGGACGATTACCTGACCAAGCCTTTTAGCGTCGATGAGCTGCTGGCACGCGTGCGGGCTGTGCTGCGCCGCTCGCAATTTACCTCCCACGAGCAATCACAGGCTCTGCGCACGACCACAACCGTGGGAGACCTGTCTGTGGATTACGCCCAACACCTGGTAACGATGCAGGGGCAGGAGGTCACATTGACGCCCACGGAGTACCGCATTCTCGCCTATCTCGCTCAGAACGTTGGTCGCGTGGTGACGCAAGACTTGCTGCTAGAGCACGTCTGGGGCGCGGAATACGTGGGCGAAGGCCACATGCTCCAGGTCAATATCAACCGGCTGCGGCGCAAAATCGAGCCCGACCATACCCACCCCCGCTACATCCTCACCAAAGTCGGCATCGGCTACCTGCTCGCCGCTCACCCTGCCCCATCAGAATGAAGTGGTGGGAATGTACGGTAATGAGGTAATGATGGAGTGCGGATCGGCCTGTAGAGCGGGACGAGACATATTACCGTCACTGAAACTGACCGGTAATGTTGGTAATATTGGTAATGTTGAGGGGAGGCACCGCGACAGGACAAGCGCAAGGCATTGCCCTGTGACGGCTCTATCTAATACCATACTATTATATATATAAATAGTATGGTATAGAAGGGGAGCTACAAGAAGGGACTATACTAGCCCCTACTCGCCTCAACATTACCAACATTACCAACATTACCGGTCAGGTTCAGTGACGGTAATGTGCCTCACCCCGCTCTACAGGCCGATCCACAGCACAACATTACCTCATTACCGTATTTGGAGGGACACGAAAAAATATTTTAGTAGCCTCCAGAATTATCTCATTTCACCCTGTTTTATCCCCTTCATGACAAAGTTCAAACATTCATCAAATGCCTCCTCACCGCTTCAACAAATTCAATCGTGCTGGCACCGCCTCCCTGGTCGATTGTCAACACCTTCCCTTCACCGTAGGTTCGCTTGATGGCCTGCTCCAGGCGGCGAGCTGCGTCGGCATAGCCCAGGTAGCGCAGCATCATGGTGGCGGTGAGCATCATGGCGGTGGGATTGATGATGCCCTTGCCGGCGAGGTCGGGGGCGGAACCATGCACCGGCTCGAAATATGCGTAATCCTCGCCATAGCAGGCGCTGGGGCAGAGGCCGAGGCCGCCGATGGTGCCGCTGGCAACGTCTGCCAGGATGTCGCCATGCTCGTTGGAAAGCACGATGACATCGAGCGTCTCCGGCGCAGCGACCATGCGACGCCCCAGATCGTCAATGAGATATTCCTGATAGCTCAAGCTGGGATACTGGCTGACGGTATCCCGCACCAGCGTGCGAAAACGTCCATCGGTACGCGGCATGATCGAGTATTTCGCGCCGAGGGTGACGCGACCAGGATAGCCTTCGGTCTGCCGCTGCAATGCCAGCTCGCAAGCAGCCTGAGCCAGGCGCAGCATCTGCTCATCGGTCACCACGCGTAAAGCGTACGTCCCCGCCTTGTCAACGGGGGGAGCCTGCCACCACGTTGCGCTGCTGGCAAGGCTCGCCAGTTCCGCGAGATCGCCCTCGCGCGGCGGATACATGCCCTCCAGGTTGTCGCGGGCAATGACATAATCGATGCGCTCTGGTTGCGCCATCGGGCTACGGTATCCAGGCAACCAGCGCACGGGGCGCACGTTGATGTAGGTCTCCTTGCCCCAGCGCAGATACCACAAAATCGGCCTGCTCGGCCCTCCGGTCGCGCCAAAAAGGGTGCAATCGGCGGCATCGATGGCAGCTCGTATCTCTGCCGGAAACGGGTCGCCGCCTGGTATGCTGGGCAGACGCGAGGCCGTGCCCCTACCGTCTGGCGTCTCCACAAAGCGAATATCGGGCGCCAGTTCGCGCAGTAGCGCCACCGTAGGGCGCATGGCCTCCGGCGCGGCATCATCGCCCCCGATCACACATACCTGAGGCGGCGATTGAAACATGCGACGGTTCATTGCAACGTGCCTCCCTGCGCGATGACATAATTGATAATGCCGCCCGCAGCCACGATGCGCGCCACAAAGGGATTGAGCGGCTCAGCCTGGAAGCTGCGCCCCGTTGTCAGGTTGCGAATTACGCCCGCTTCCAGATCGACGCTGATCTCGTCGCCATCCGAGCTTGCCAGGACGGCCTCTTCGCAGATCAGCACGGGTAGACCGATGTTGACGGCGTTGCGATAGAAGATGCGAGCAAAGCTGCGCGCGATGACGACCTGTATGCCACAGCCTGCAATCGCAATCGGCGCGTGCTCGCGCGACGATCCGCAGCCGAAATTATGCCCCGCCATAATCACGTCGCCCGCTCGCACCTGCTGCGGGAACTGCGGTAACACTTCGCAAAGACAATGACGCGCCAGCTCTGTCCGGTCGGTCGTGATATTATAGCGCCCAGGAATGATCACATCGGTATTGACATTATCGCCAAGCATCCAGATACGGTTCATGATTATGCTCTCCCTTCCTTACTCAAGAAATGTGCGCGGATCGGTGATATGACCGGTCAGCGCGGTCGCGGCGACGGTGGCGGGGCTGCCAAGATAGATTTCAGCCGTCGGGTCGCCCATGCGTCCGGTGAAGTTGCGGTTCATCGTCGTCAGCGCGCGCTCCCCTGGAGCCAGCACGCCCATATGCCGCCCGATGCAGGGACCGCAGCCAGGCGTGCCCACAGACGCGCCCGCCTGGACGAATGTTTCCAGGTAGCCGAGCCGCATCGCCTCCAGATAGACCTCGCGCGAAGCCGGAATCACCACCATGCGCAGGCTCGGATGAATCGTCCGTCCTTGCAGCAACCTGGCAGCGATAGCCAGATCATCAAGCCGCCCATTGGTGCAGGTGCCAAGAAAGACCTGATCGATTTTGACATCCTCGACCTCCGTTACCGGCGCGACATTATTGACATCAGGCGGACAGGCGATGAGCGGCGGCAGGTTTGAGACATCAATCTCGATCACGCGCTCGTATTGTGGGTTACGCGCGGCCAGCATGGGATACTCGCGCTCGGTTCGCCCCTTGAGCCACTCCTGCGTGATTGCATCGGGCGCGATCAGGCCAGCCTTTCCGCCCATCTCAATCGCCATATTGCAGAAGGTGAAGCGTTCGCTCACGGACATACGCTCAACAACCTCACCCGTGTACTCGATGGCGCGATAATTGGCCCCGTCCACGCCGACCTGGCGCACGATCTCCAGGGTTATATCTTTGGCATAGACGCCAAAGGGCAGCGTGCCGGTGAGACGCACATTGATCGTGGAGGGGACGCGGAACCAGGTGCGTCCGGTGGCATAAGCCACAGCGATATCGGTCGAGCCCATGCCGGTGGCGAAAGCTCCCAGCGCGCCATAAGTGCAGGTATGGCTATCGCCGCCCACGATGATCGAGCCAGGGGTCACAAAGCCGCGCTCCGGCATGACCTGGTGGCAGATGCCTTCCTGCAAGACGGCGATCCCCTGCTCGTTCGCAAAGCCGCGAATATCGCGATGCAGCGTGGCAGCGGCGATGGTGGCGGCGGGAATGATATGGTCGAACACGATATGCGAGCGGTCGGCGTTGAAGACGCGTCCGTTAGTGTGCCGCGTCAGTTCGCGAAAAGCCTTGATTGCCAGCGGCGTCGAAGTATCATGGCTCATCACATGATCGACATCCACCACCACCGTCTCCCCCTCTTGCACTGGACGACCCAGCTTGTAACTAAAAATCTCTTCGGTAAGCGTTCCCATGACTGGTTCCTTTCTGACTGGTTCCTTTTTTCTGACTGGGTCCCTTCTGACTGGGTCCCTTCTGACTGGGTCCCTTCTTAGGAATGCGATAAATCGCATGCGGTCGCGCTAAAGCGGGACCCTACGAAATTACGGCATGGATGGACGCATGCCACTCGTGAATAAAAGCATCGACCTCTTCCAGGTTGAGCGCGCCCCGCTCGGCTCTGGCCTTGAGCGCGCTGGTGAGATTGGCAATTTCCTCGTTGTTCAACTTGAGCCCCAGGATTGCCGCACGATGGGCGACGGCGTGGCGTCCGGTGAAACGAGAGCCGATATCGATCTGCCGCTCCAGGCCAAAATCGCCAGGATCGAGCGCCTCGTATGCGCGCGGATTTTGCAGGATGGCCCTGGTATGCACGCCCGCTCGATGCGTAAAAGCGCCTGGAGCGGTGATCGGAATGTTAAAGGGGATGGTGAGATTGAGGCACCGCGCCACGTACTGATCAAGCTCGACGAGGCGAGTCAGGTCGTACGCTGCCAATAGCTCGGGATGGTGCGAATAGAGCTGCGACACCAGGCCGCTCAGCGAGGCGATGCCGTTGCGCTCGCCAATGCCCAGCACGGTCACGTCAAGACAATCCGCGCCACTCTCCAGCGCCGCGACGGTGTTAGCAATCGCACAACCGGTATCGTTATGCCCGTGAAACTCGATGCCAACATCGGGATAGCGTTCGGCGCAGAGCCGCACAAGCCGCTCCACCTGGCGCGGAGTCGCGATGCCGACGGTATCCGGCAGGCCGATCCGCTGCACGCCAGCCTCCACCACCGCGTCAAAGACGGTCAGCAGGTCTACCAGGTCGCTGCGAAAGGCATCCTCTGCCGAGAAACGCACATACCGACCGGCGGCGCGAATAGAGCGGATCAGCGGAACCGCAGCGGCGATGACCTGATCGATGTCGCGGCCATGACTGTAGCTGCGCAGCTCGCTTGAGGTGCCATAGAAGAGGTTCAGCCCATACACAGGCGTTGTCAGGGCGGCCTGCACGTCAGCCTCCACACAGCGAACGTGCGCGACGATGCGAGCGCGCAACCCGGCTTCGCAAATGGCCTGTACGGCTCCCTGCGTCTCAGGCGAAGCAATCGGCGAAGGCACCTCGATTACGTCCACACCGACAGCGTCCAGCAGGCGCACGATGCTCAGGCGTTGCTCAAGGGTGAAGTAAGCGCCCGCAAACTGCTCCCCCTCGCGCAAGGTCGAATCAAGAATAGCTGGCGATCTCATGACCCATCTCCCTTCGCACTGCAACTCCCGTCAGTACATGTTCAAGCACATCAATGGCTTGAAGATACTCGCTAAGCTGGATATGCTCCTGCGGCGTATGATCCAGCCGCGAGTCGCCCGGCCCATACGCGACAATGTTCGGTCCCCTGCGCATCTCCACTTGACTCCTCAAGGTTTCATGAGTATACTCCCCTTCAGGAGCGGTGGGAGTCGATGCCAAAGCACGATCCGTTTGAGGATATTGAAACTGCTGAAACCATGCCGGACCCACGACATTCATATCCGATGTACCTGTTTTATACTTGAAGCTCGCCTGCCCGCCGCTCGCTCGAATAGCGCCGATGAAGGCTCGCGCCAGTGGCGTTGTGCGCGACGTCTGGAACGCTGCCTCTTCCCCCGAAAACACCAGGCGCAGGTCAAGCTCATCGGCCCAGTCGCTTAGCTGCGTGCGTATCTCTACTATATCGCAATTTGGCGGCAACCGATAGCCGATCAATAGCCGCGTCTGCTCTTCAAGCCCATCCTGCACGCTATTGATGTTGCGTAAAGAAGGGGTAAGAGCCATAAAGCCTCTACTATCCGCACCACTGGCATGACGCCGGTTCCATTCGTCTGCATGTGTACGCACACGCTCCCAGAAGGTCGTCGCCACCTCGCAACTGGACGGCAGCGGACCCGCAGAGTGAGCCAGCGGACGCGTCACATGGCATTCGATCAGCAGGCGGCCTTTGTAGCCAATTGTCACGGCCTGGCTGCCGCTCGGCTCGCCAATCACGCAGCCCACCGGCTGATACCGCGTCACCACTGCACGCGCGCCCCGCGACGTCGCCGCCTCCTCCTCGACCGCGCCAATCACAATCACGGGCCGTTGCATCACTCCCGAACGAGCAATACGAGCCGCCGCGCAGATAAACGCTGCCAACGGCCCCTTAGCATCAACTGCGCCGCGCCCATATAGCCTGCTATGCCGAAGGTCAACGCCACTACCGTGGCTAGCTTCGCTCAGACTTTCGGCAAAGAATTGCTTGCCATCCTCGAACCTGACCGGAATGTTGCCACGCACAGTATCCATATGCCCCAACAAAATCAATGGCATCTTGCTATCCAGATGACCAACGCCGCTCTCGCAGCTAGCTTCGCTCAGGTCGTCTGCAAGGAATTGCTTGTCTGTTTGATGTTCCGTCGTACTGGCAACAAAATTACCAGCCTCATCCACATATGCATGCAGCCCCATTTGCTGCGCCTGCTCGACCAGATAATGCGCCAGCGCCCCTTCCTGACCAGAATAGCTCGGAATGGTCAGCATATTGTATAATAACGCGATCTCCCTGTTTTCCGTAGGGGCGGGGCTGGCCCCCGCCCTGCTGGGTTGCAGGCATGTATCCTGGGCAGGGGCCAGCCCTGCCCCGACACGCGCATCCCCTTGCAATAGCTCCGCCACAACGTCCAGCACACGATCTAGCTGTTCCCGCTCGATCACCAGCGGAGGCAAGAGGCGCAGGACGTTGGGACCGGCAGGGAGCGCGAGAATGCCGCGTTCACATAACATTTCAAGATAGGGCTGGACGCGCCGCGTCAGTTCGATGCCGATCATCAGGCCGCGACCACGCACCTCGCGAATGAGCGGCGATTGTAATGCGCGCAACCGCTCCAGGGCATAAGCGCCAAGCTCGGCGCTCCTCTGAGGCAATGCTTCTCTCTCGATGATGTCGAGCGTTGCCAGTGCGGCGGCACAGGCCAGCGGATTGCCGCCAAAGGTGCTGCCATGCGCGCCTTTGCTGATGCGCCCGCTCTCGGTCACGCGTGGCCCCAGACAGATTGCCCCCATCGGCACGCCTCCTGCCAGCGATTTGGCGAGGCAGAGGATGTCAGGTGATAGATCATAATGGGTGCAGGCGAAGAGGCGACCGGTACGCCCAAAGCCGGTCTGCACCTCATCGACAATCAGCAGCGCGCCCCGCTCGCGACACAGCCTCGCCAGCCCATGAATATAGTCATCGGTCGCGATATGCACGCCGCCCTCGCCCTGAATCAGTTCGACCAGCACGGCAGCCGTCTCTGCAGTGATGACATCTTCAGCCGCAGCCAGGTTGTTGTAACGGATATGCGTCACCCCTGGCACCAGTGGCGCGAACGGCTCGCGATAATGCGGCTCCCACGTTGCTGAAAGCGCGCCCATGCTGCGTCCATGAAAGCCGCGCAACGTCGCCACAATCCCCGTGCGTCCCGTCACCAGACGAGCGAGCTTGAGCGCCCCTTCAATCGCCTCCGTACCGCTATTGCACAGAAACACTCGATCAAGCCCCTCCGGTGTCAGACGCACCAATCGTTCCAGCAAGTGAGCGCGCGTATCGTTATAGACAATCTCGGGGCACGTCACCAGCCGCAGCGCCTGAGCCGACAACGCAGCCGCTATCTCAGAACGTCCATGCCCGATATTAGCCACGCCATGTCCCGCCGCGCAATCAATATACGCTCGCCCGTCATCATCCCACAGCGTCGCCCCCTCTCCGCGCACAATCGCCACCGGACGCTTGCTATAAACCCCGCTGGTGTAGGTATTCTCCAAATCTATGATGTTGCTCATGTGTGTGTATCCTTTCTATATCAACGCAACCCTTCGTACAACCTTCGTAGGGTCCCGCTTCAGCGCGACCGGCGCGATTTATCGCCTTTCCACCCTTCGCTACTCTCAAATCCAACCCTCAATACCCAACCGTTAACAATATGGCTTTCCCCAATCGAAATCATCACGCTATGACCCGCTCCATTCGCAATCAGTTCGTCCCCACGAAAATATCCCTGTTGCAAGCCACTTTGTCCACAATCAGCTTTCTCTTCACTATCATCCCCTCGCTTTCTCTTCACTATCATCCTGTACGACAAATACAAATGCAGTCCTGAGCATCATCAGTTCGATGGTGAGAGTGTGTGTTTTCGTGGGGAACGCGATAAATCGCGCCGGTCGCGCTGAAGCGGGACCCTACGAATCATTCGAATCATTACGAAATTTTATGTAATCACTGTTCCCTCCCCAGCAAGAACCGCTTCCAGCGAGTTGCAGCCGATATAGACGCGCGGGACGCCTCCCCGCAGGGCTTCTTGCGCTCCCAGCAATTTCTTACGCATACGGCCCCGGGCGTAATCCATGTATTCAGCAAGCTGCTGCGCTGGAATGGTGCGAATGAGCGTGGCGGGATTGTCTGGATCGGCGAGCAGACCTGGCACGTTGGTCATGATTACCAGGGCGTCAGCTTGCAAGGCTGAGGCGACGGCTGCGGCAGCGCGGTCCCCATCGACATTGAGCCGCTCGCCCTCGTAGCTCAAGGCCAGCGGCGCAATCACGGGGGTATAGCCCATATTCAGTAATTGCCTCAGCAGTTCGCCGTTGACCTGCTCAACCTGGCCGGTGTAGTCATCACGCAAGATTTGCGTGCGGCCATCCGGCGTTACTGAGCGCACAACGGCCTTGCGTCGCCCCACCAGCAAGCGCCCATCCACACCGGCGAGGCCAAGCGCGTTGACCCCCCGCTGCTGCAAAAGCGCGACCAGCTCAGTGTTGATCTGCCCCGCCGTCGCCATCGCGAAGATGCGCAAGGTCTCGCTATCGGTGTAGCGGCTGGTCATACCCGTCGGCGAAGTAATCATGCGCACAGCATGCCCCATCTGCTCGGAGAGCGTATTGGTGAGGTCGGAGCCGCCATGCAACAAGACGATCTGTTGCCCTTCTGCTCTATAGCGGGCAAGCTCGCGCACAATGTTCAAGGTGGCGATGCCAGCTCCGCCGCCAATCTTCACAACAAGCGTCATCATCAACTCCTTTTAGATGGGATGCAGGCCAGGGAAGCTCAGACCGAGCGTCTCATCCCAACCATACATGCTATTGAGCGCCTGCACGCCGTTGCCTGCCGCGCCCTTCATCAGGTTATCCAGGGCTGCCATCACCACCACTCGCCGCTGCCCGGCGTCGTATTCAAAGCCAATATCGCAGAAATTGCTGCCCGCCAGGATCTTTGGCTCGGGATAGCGATAGACGCCACTGCGCTCTTTGACCAGGCGAATAAACGGTTCGCGCTGATAGGCTGCGCGATAGATGCGCCAGAGCATACGCTCATCCAGGCTTTCGCGCACAAAAACATGAGCCGTGATCAGCACACCGCGCACCAGTTCAATGGCTGTGGCGGAGAAGGCGACGGGCGGCTGAAGCTCGCTACCAGCGATAGCACCAAGCTCCTGAATCAGTTCGGCGCTGTGACGATGGCCGGTTGGCTGAAATGAGCGCACGGCCCCGCTTCTATCGGGATGATGGCTGCCAGCTCCTGGCGTCGCTCCAGCAGCCGAGGAGCCGACTTTGGCCTCGACAACGAGCGGGATGGCAGTGTTGACGATGCCGCTGCGATAGAGGGGAGCCAGCCCCAGAATGGCGGCGGTTGCCATACAGCCGGTGCCACTGACAAACGTCGCTTCCGGCAACTCCTCACGATGCAGTTCGGGCAGGCCATAGACCGCCTCTACTAGCAGGTCCGGCCTGCTGTGGGGCGCACCGTACCAACGTTGATAGAGCGCGGCGGAACGCAAACGAAAGTCAGCCGAAAGATCGATCACACGCGTAGCAATGCTGCGGTAACGCTCGATATCCTGGCTAGATACGCCATGCGGCAAACATAGAAACAACGTATCACATGACATCAGGTCGTCTGGATGACAAAATCTTAGCATGCAGAGCGTGCGCAGATTGGGATGGACGCTATGGATGTACTGCCCCGCATGGCTGCTCGATGCCACCTGCGCCAGTTCGACCTGGGGATGGAAGAGCAGCAGGCGGATCAGCTCGCCGCCGGTATAGCCCGATCCACCAACAACAGCGACGCGCAATCGGCTCATAGTGCCACTCCTTCTCGCACATAGCTCAGCATATAATCCAG
This sequence comes from Ktedonosporobacter sp., assembly GCA_035293765.1. Classification (GTDB taxonomy): domain Bacteria; phylum Chloroflexota; class Ktedonobacteria; order Ktedonobacterales; family Ktedonobacteraceae; genus DASRHT01. The sequence goes on along the minus strand of DATGMF010000053.1, from coordinate 216,805 downwards.
CATCGCAGCAGGGATATCGACGCCCGTTGGCGCGATGCTATTACGAAACTCCATCGTCGCATTGATCTCATTGACCAGCAGGCCCTGCTCAGGGTCCTCCAGTACATCGATTGCCAGGATACCGCCGCCCACCGCCTGCGCCGCCTGCGTACAGAGGCGATCCAGTTCGGCAGAGATGGGGCAATTGCTGGCAACCGCGCCGCGTGCGGTATTGGTGACCCAGTGCTCGCTGGTGCGATAGATGGCACAGATTGTGCGATCACCAACAACGAAGGCGCGAATATCGCGTTGTAGCTTGCTATTCAGACGACCAACGCCGCTTTCGCAGCTAGCTTCGCTCAGGTCGTCTGCAACGAATTGCTTAGCAATATACTGCTGGATATAATGAATGTGGTGCTGATACGAGCCCAGCGTCTCCTGATGCTCAAGCACCGCCTCAGCCGCGTCGCGATCATTAATGCGCGCCAGCAGCCGTCCCCACGAACCGGTCACGGGCTTGAGCACGACCGGGTAGCCCAGTTTCTCAATTCCCTGAATGGCTCGCTGCGCATCGAAAGCCAGCATCGTGCGAGGAGTGGGGACGCCCGCGCGCATGAGCGCCAGCGTTGTGAGCAACTTATCATTGCAGAGGGCAGTCACCGCCGCCGAATTAAAGACGGTAACGCCCATGTGCTCCAGGATGTGCAGCGCCGCCAGGCCGCGCGACTGGCTCACGCTGCGACAGAGCACAGCATCGTACGCTCGCCACCGCTCATCAGGTCGGGCGAGATCAAAGAGCAGTTCTTCATCATCGATCACATCAAAATCGATAGCGCGCCTGCGCAGGGCCTCGATCAACAACTTCTCTTCCACACGAATGCGGGATGTTAGAATAGCTAAACGCATCGTCGTTAACCTCCTCATTACCAGCCTGCATGAACGCGATCATCGGTAAGGCGATAAATCGCGCCGGACGCGCTAAAGCGGGTCCCCACGGCTGGCGGAATTGCTTATTCGCCCCAATCTTCTTCGACCTGCGGAGCCAGTCCCACCTGGGGCTGTTCCAGGTTCAGCACTTCCAGTTCCGCATTACAGTCGGGACAGTAGATAATCTCGCCAATCATCAAACCTTGCAGGCTCACCTCGGCTTCGCATTCGGGACACTGTGCCATGTTCATTTTTCTCCTTTACCATTATGCGTAGACAAATTTCAACTGAACCAAATAAAAATGCTCTTCATCCTCCAACATTGGAAGGACGAAGAGCGATCATTGCTCTCGTGGTACCACCTTCATTCGCCGATGCCTCGCAGCATCGACCTCAAACGTACAGCAATTAGTACGCGCTCCGATCACGGGGAGCAGCCGGCGCAGTTCTACTCTCGCAGCTCGCGATTTCTTCTGGCAGCATCCGGTTTTTTTTCACGGGTTGCGCATACGGACCTTTCACCTGCCGTCCGCTCTCTGCATGCCGCAGTTCCCGCTACTCGTCCCTTCACAGCTTTTCGTTATGCAATTGTGGTTTACCTGGCAGGGCAACCGGTAGCCCCCCGCTTCATCGTGGGAGTTACCCCTACCGCCCTTTAGGCCAATAAAAAAAGCCCTTTATCCTCTTGGGAAGGACAAAGAGCAGGGCAACCGCCAGGGTTTGCCCCTACCTCGTGGTACCACCTTCATTCGTCGATGCCTCACAGCATCAACCTCAGTGGGTATGGGCCATCGTAATGTACCCCTACCAGCGTGCCCGATTACGGGGGCGTCCGGCGTAGTTCTACTCTCGCGTCACGCGATTTCTTCTCGCAGCTTAGGGTTCTTTTTCGCAGTTTGTGTGCTATGGGCTTTCCACCAGTCGCCCATTCTCTGGAAGCCACGGGAACCGCTACTCGTCCCTTCAAAGCCTTTATCATGATAGATTTTTGTGCTGTGAAAGGTATACCACGCTCTTACCTTTTTTGTCAAGCTTTTTTCAACAGATTTTTGGTAGCCGGGATGGTGCAAATTTTTTTGCTATCTCTATTCTGAAAATAGCAAGAGAAAACACAGGATATTCATTGCAGACAGCCTGAGCGGAGCTAGCTGCGGTAGCAGCGTTGGCTGTCTGGATAGCAGGATATTGTGATGAAGCCCAAAAAGAGCAAAGATATTGAGATGAAAGCCGCCGTGCTGATAGGCGCAACCGTGCTGGTCGTATTACTCAGCGTCGCTACACTCCTATTGTATATACAGGATTTGAGGCAGGGGCAAGCAAAACATGAGGCTTCATCGCCACCGGTAACAAAAACGTCAGCGGAGACGGCCATTGCACGCGAGAACGCTCAACCGGGAACGATTGGCTGGCAGATTCCTCCTGGCAAAGGGGCGACGACACAGATACAGGCATACGCCGACGCGCGCTCGGTCGCTCCAGGGCAGACGCTGACGTTTTACGCCAGCACGCAGCAGGCCGGAACAAGTTACACCATCGGCATTTACCGGCTCGGCTGGTATCAGGGCATGGGTGGTCGCTTGATGACCAGCAGTCCAGCCCTGATCGGTCAGGCGCAAGGATATTATGCACCGAACAGCGGCAGGCTCATTGGCTGCGCAAGCTGCTACGTTGATAGCCAGACGGGGCTGATCGAGGCTCGCTGGCGACCTTCGTACCGGCTTACCGTCCCAACAGGCTGGACGAGTGGAATCTATCTGGCAAAGTTCATCGATGCTCACAATATGCAGACCTATGCCACTTTCGATGTTATCGACCCGCACTCCAGTTCGACCTATGTTGCTGTGACTGCTGACACAACCTACGCCGCCTACAATAGCTGGGGAGGACGCAGCCTCTACGATAGCCTCAGCGTCGGTAAGCGCGCCTCGAAAGTCTCGTTTGAGCGGCCCAGCGTCGAGCAAAACGGCTCTGATCAGGTGCTGATCTTCGAGGCAAACGCCATCCTCTGGCTTGAGCGCCAGGGCTACGATCTCTCTTACATGAGCAGCGTTGACCTGCATACCAATCCCACTTCGCTGTTACGGCACAAAGCCTATATCTCCATCGGGCACGATGAATACTGGAGCAAGGAGATGCGCGACGGCGTGGAGCAGGCCCGCGACCACGGCGTTAGCCTGGCTTTTTTAGAGGCTGACAGCGCCTATTGGCAAATGCGCTTCGAGCCTGATACAGCGGGCAACCCCAATCGCACTATCGTGTGCTACAAGGTCCTGACCGGCGATCACAACCTCGCGCTCGACCCGCTCTACGGCAAAGACAATAGCCGCGTCACCTCGCAATGGCGCGACCCGGTGATTAATCGTCCCGAGAACGCGTTGATAGGCATCATGTATTCCGATCTCACCCACAAACAGCGTGGCTATCCCTGGGTAGTCGATAAAGCGGCGACATCGTCGTTATTGAAAGGCGACGGGCTGACCCCTGGACAACCCTACGGCTGCGGGCTGGTGGGATACGAATGGGATAAAATCTTCCCGAACGGCGCGACTCCTAAGAATTTACAGATCCTCGCCACGTCCCCCGTCCAAAACGACGCAGGCCAGCCAGATCACAGTAACACCACCATCTATATCGCTCCATCTCGCGCCGTAGTATTCGCCAGCGGAGCAATCTACTGGACAGCCGCCCTCGACGCCTACCGCTACAGCCCTGATCCCGCGTGCGAGAACCGCAACCCCATTATTCCTGGCGTCCAGCTTCTAATGGCAAATGTCATGCATGCATTGATCGCGCCTCAAACGCTTCAATCTTCGTACCGACCCGCTTGATCGCGTCCGCTTCAGCGCCCGTCCTTGTCTGGAAGATGGCAAGACGCGTTCCCTGGAAAAGCCGCTCCCTCCTGGCTTTTCCTATCAATATTTTGTAAACTGGAGGGAGAAAAAGAAAAGCTCGCGTTGCCGTTTCTCGACGCCTTCGGAAGAATACCTTCACATGAATACCAGTATTTGCAGCAGAAAGGAACAGGAACGTATGTCAGCATCCCAAGAACAGCAGCCCACCCTCGATTCAGTGGCTCCCCGTTTTCTGGTCGGGGATATGGAGCAAGCTCTGGCCTTTTATGGACAACTCGGCTTTGCGACCACCTACCACGACGAGGGATTTGCCATTATCGAACGGGATAGGATCGCTTTGCAATTCAATGTCTCCGATCCCACACACGAACCACCACAGGAGGGGTGCAGAGTGTGTTATATTGGCGTCACCAATATCGAGGGATTGTATCAGCAGTATTTGCCAACTGGCGCTCTTAGGTCTCCGATCCAGACGACATCCTGGGGGACGAAAGGATTTTGGCTCTGTGATCCTTTTCGCAATATCCTGATTTTTGAGGAAAACCTTTCTGAAATTTGATTCCATCTCGCGAACACGTCTACAATAATAGATGGTTTTCATAAAAATCATGCGCTTTCATGTGAGGGCCGGAGATACGCTATGCAGCAGAAAAGCACAGGCGATGACGAGCCAGATGAATATGCAGACATCAGAGGAGAAGATGGCGCGCGCCCCTTCTTCGCCATCCTGAGTTTCTTGATCGCGATCATCCTGCTCGCCATCTTCCTCAATAGCTCTTCTAGCGAATTCACAAAAATACTCCTCCTCTTTGGCACGCTCATTTTTGGCCTGTTTGGGGTACTGCTGATAGAGAAAAACTCACGCGTATCAAACCTCCTTCAAACGTTAGCAGGGAGAGAGCAAGCCGCTGACGATGACATAGATGATGCGGGGTCAGACGAGTTCACCGACGAAAATCAGGCAGAGGACAGCGAGCCTGATCCCTCTGCCCTCACGCCGTTCGAGCTGCTTGTGCAGGAGGCGCTGGCCTCAATCCCCGCAGAGTTCCACGATTATATGCAGAATGTGGCGGTGCTGATAGAGAGCAAGCCAGACGAAGAGACGCTGGAGCGCGTCGGCACGGAAGAAGGGCATATCCTGCTGGGACTCTATCAGGGAGTCTCCATCACCGGCGAAGGATATCAGCAATCGCTTTTCCCCAAACGCATTACCATCTATCAAGATAACATCGAATACTACTGCCACGGTGACGGGCAGCGCATTCGCGACCAGGTGCGCAAAACGGTGCTGCACGAAGTTGCCCATCACTTTGGCATTGACCACGAAGAAATGCCCATCTGGGTGAGATAACCTGATCCAGTCTCAGTTTGAGACTGTGAATTTTTCCATACACCGAATGCATTTGCTCATAGCCAATGCGCAGGTACAAACCTTGACTTTACGCGCCCGTAACGTTACCATGCATTTCCCCTTGACATCTTCGGGTTTGATGGTATACTTCCTTTCAAGAGAGCTGATGGCTATTTCGACCCGACTGAGGACTTGAAACACCATTGCTCACAGATTTTACATAACTTCAGCAATATCGAGGAATAGCAAACATGTTACGGGAATTTCTGCTCACAATTGGCTCAGCCGCATAAGTGACCCACGCCGGGCTTATGCGGCAGGAAAAAGGCGTGATGCCATTACTTGCTCACTCGATCCTATCCGGTCGAGCGAGTGGCGGATTCCGTTAGTTTGCGCATCTTCTCAGTCTAATTCCTCCTCCGAAGGCAGCTCATAGGTTGCCTCTTTGCATGGAAGGCGTGTGTCGCCGGGCATCGATCCTCTCGTTGCTTCCGATTGTTCCACGGCACCGTGTGCTTCCCGTACTGCAATTTCCCGCGCGAGAGTCAATATGCCCGCCCGTCTCGCGCGCCGCTTCGCATGGCCCTGCGCTCACTACTTTAATGTTATGCATGGTTTTCAAAAGAAGCACACAAAGGATACGTAATATATGCTACAGGTTAATCATATTATGCTTTCATATGAGCCACGCCTGATCCTGGACGATGTCTCATTCACCGTCGCACCTGGCGAGAAAGCCGGTCTGATCGGGGTCAATGGCGCCGGCAAAAGTTCTCTGCTCAAAATTATCGCGGGCTTGCAGGAGCCGGATGGCGGCACGGTGATGCGGCCTCGCAGCTTCGGCTACCTGTCACAGGATGTCGCGCATGAAACCACCGTCGCCGAGGGAGGCACCGTGCGCGACTTCATCTATAGCAGCACTGGCCTGGATACCGTCATCCGGCAATACGAGGAACTGGCGGTCAAAATTGCCGAGTCCGGCAATAGTACATTGCCAACCCTGCTGGACCGCTTCGCTCAGACGCAGGATAAGCTTGAGCAACTGGGCTATTACGATGCTGATGCCCGCAGCGAGCAGCTTATCGACGGACTGAATATTGGCGGCGTGACGCTGGATCGCGAGGTTAGCACGCTGAGCGGCGGGCAAAAAACCAAGCTCGCCCTGGTGCGCCTGCTCTTCCAGTCGCCCGACCTGCTGCTGCTCGACGAGCCGACGAACTTCCTGGACGTTGAGGCGACCGCGTGGCTGATGGAATTTCTGGAGAGCTATAGCGGGGCGCTACTCATCATCTCGCACGACCTGGACCTGCTTGACCGCAGCATCAATAAAGTGCTGCGCCTCAACGAGTTCACACACAAGCTGGAAGAGTATCGCGGCACCTACTCCAACTACCTGACCCTCACGGGTGACGCGCTGGCTTTAATGGAACGCACAAAGAAGTTCCAGGAGCGAGAGATCGCACGCCTGCGCAAAACCTCCGACAGGTTACGCGGCTATGGTGCGACGCGTGTGAGCCAGCGTATCGCAGTCGATAAGCGCATCGCGACGTTGGAGGCGAGCAAGCCACAGCTCCCCCAGCAGAGCCGCCGTATCAAAATCGACTTTCCGGTACGCCAGCAGAGCAGCCAGCTCGTCATACGCGCGGAACATCTGAGCAAGCGTTATGGCAGCAAGGAGATCTTCCACAATATCAGCTTCCAGATCGAGCGCAAACAGCGTCTTGTCATTGTTGGGCTGAACGGAGCCGGTAAAACGACGCTCCTGCGCACGCTGCTCAACATCACGCCGCTTAACGCGGGCAAGGTCATCATGGGTGATCGTGTGCGCATCGGCTATTACGCGCAGGAGAACGAGGGGCTTGATTATGAAAACACCGTGTTTCACGAGGCCAGCGCGATTCTGCCGGATGATCCGAAGCGTGTCAGAGGCATCCTCGGACGTTTCCTGTTCAGCGGCGACCGCGCCTTTCAGCAGATCGGGACGCTCAGCGGAGGCGAGAAAACGCGCCTGGCGCTGGCAAAGATGGTGCTCGACGGCCCCAACCTGTTAGTGCTCGACGAGCCCAGCACGCACCTCGATGCCATGTCTCGTAACATCATCGGTGAAGCGTTGGGCAACTACAACGGCGCCATCATCGCCGTCACCCACGACCTCGAGTTCGTCCGCCACCTGAAGCCGGACACGCTCCTGTTCATGCCCGAAGGCCGTCTCGCGCCATACGACACAAAATATGACAAATTGTTAGAAAGGGCGTAGAGGGCAGAGCAACCGGTAGCTCCCCGCTTCATCGCGGGAGGGGCCCCTACCAGCCGTCATACCGTAGGGGCAGTGCCTCGCGCCTGCCCCCTTTTACCCATACTATACCAACCGTGTGACAATCGCTATGCGCCCGGGCAGCCGTAAGGCATCTGGGCAACCGCAAGAAGGGGGAAGAGGGCAACCGCAAGGGTTGCCCCTACTGCCCGCCTTTGCCAACCATTTCTTTTGATTGAGGGGCAGTTTTGACCTCAATATCATCGTATTTTCTCACCTTGTAAATGAAGGTTGAAACGCTCCAGCTTACAACGAAGATGCCAATGATGAAGTAGCCGATTTGCCCAAAGTCCAGCCCATTCAGAAAATCCCAAAAACCGCCGTTGAGATTAAAGAACATCGAGATGATGTTCAGCAGCTCAATGGTGCCGACCACCAGGGCAACAAGCACCGAAACCAGGGTGATATTCAGGTTATAGTACAGTTTGCGCACAGGCTTTACGAAGGCCCAGCCGTAAGCCCCCAGCATCAGAATGCCATCGGTCGTATCAATCAGACACATACCGGCGGTAAACAGGGCTGGAAATAGCAGGATAGACCAGATTGGCAAGCCCTTCGTGGCAAGCACAGCCGTAATGCTGAGAACACCCACCTCAGTAGCTGTATCAAAGCCCAGGCCGAATAGGACGCCAACCGGATACATCTTCCAGCTACGGTCCGTCATACGCAAAAGGGGGCGGAAAAAGCGAGCCATCAGGCCACGCTGATTCAAAAACTCTTCCAACGTCTGATCGTTGTATTCTTCCCCGCGCTTCACCTTCTGGAACGTCTGGAAAATTTCCCACAGGACCAGAATATTGACAAAAGCAATTGCATACAAGAAGAGCGCGGAGATCGAGGTACCGATAAAAGCGCCCGCGCTTTTAAGCACATCGAAGTTTCTCAGAGTCGCGGCGGTAATAGCGATAATGACAGATAAAGCTACTACAATAGTTGAGTGCCCCAATGAGAAAAAGAACCCGACCGCGACGGGGCGCTTGTTCTCCTGCATGAGCTTACGTGTCACATTGTCAATCGCCGAAATATGGTCCGCATCTACCGAGTGCCGTAGACCGAGCGTATAAGCGGTTACAGCCAGGCCAAGCAGCACAAGGGAGTGAGCAAATGTAATCAGTGCAAGCGTCCAGATCACAATATTTGCAATTGCCAGCAGCGTATAAATACCAATAATGTTTTTTCTTACCCCACTTGCGTTATCACTGAAAACGCGGGCGAGTGCCAACAGGCCAAAACTACCAGGGCGAGCGCTCATAAATATACAACCTCCTTATCCTGACTCGTCATCAGAATGCTGCTATGGCTCTAACGGGACAGTAAGCACGTCGCGCACAACAGGTCAGGAAGCACCTGTTGAACAAAACTACACAGACGCAATATGGTGACAGAACCGCAGGTGGAATGAAATTTGAAGGCCATCATACCCAGTTTTGATGCTATTTTCTGCCTGCTTCCTAACCAAAGCCTGAATAAAAGCATACCATCTAAATTTCGTAATTGCAAGGAATTCGCAATAAAAAAAATGCTCAATTGGCGCTGATGAGCAACAACACAGGAGATTCCGGCCTCTGTACTTTGGGGAGGAGAAGATCAGATTCAGGACAGGGGATCGATAAAGAGGTGCCAGAATGCTACCTCGGCGCCGTCGTCCTCAACATACAGGCCAATCTGTCCCGTTGTCAGAGGAGCGCTTGAGGTATCGGTGATGGGAGCATGCACCGGCTGACCATTGATCTGGAAGGTAAAGATGTTTTTATTTGCTTCGATGGTGAGCGTATTGCTTTTCCCAGGATTGGCCTGCAACATAGGAGCGGGGCCGGTGGCGATGGATTTCCACTGCCCATCGTAGAGCCAGAAGGCATACTGGCCTCCCATCTCCCTACTGACTTCAAAGAGGTAATAGTGGGTTTGATCGGCGGCAGAGCGGAAGACGACGCCATAATAGCCCGCGCCATCCGTCGCATTGCGAACCTCTTGAATAGTAATGTTGAGGCGAAAATTGCTATACTGATGATCGGTATAGAACGCGAGCGCGACATTTTTCTCTGATTTATTGAGAATGTGATAATGGTTCTGTGGGCTATCATAGAAAAACGTGCTGCTGAGCGGCCAGTTCGTACGATTGCTCAGTTGATCGACTTCGGGGCTGTTGATACCCGTCACAATCGAAGTTTGAGCTCCGGCTGTTGCGCCTGCTCGACCATCCAGGATCTGCGCCACAATGGCTCGCACGGCGAAACTGGTGGTGCCGACCAGCAGCAAGAGCAAAAGCGCTATTCCCGCAAAGCGCATAATACGAGCAGAATCGGCTTTATATATTGCCACAGGCTTAACTTTTATCACAGGTTTATATGGCATAAATACGCGTTGAGCCTCAGAGAGGTCGCGCGGCAAGCTTGCTAATACTTTTGCCTGTCCATCATAATTGGTTGCTGTTGCCTCCTGTCTTGCAGCGGCAACAGCCTCAGCGAACGCCTTAATGAAGGCGCTTGCCGTTTGAAAGCGTCCCTCCGGCTCCTTCGCCAGGGCTTTGTGGATGACGCGATCAATGGCAGGCGTCACATCTGCCCGCAACAACGCCAGAGATGGCGGGGGCTCATGCACATGTAAGAGGGCAAGGGCAAGCGTTGAATCGGCTTTGAATGGGAATTGTTTCGCCAGCAAATAGAACAGGGTAATGCCCAGCGAATATACGTCAGAGCGACCATCGAGCGGTCGCCCCAGAGCCTGTTCAGGCGAGATATAGTCAGGGGTTCCGACCAGAGCTTCGGAGCTTTTGACGCCTGCTGGTCTGTCGCTCTCGCCCGTTTGTGTCACACGGGCGATGCCAAAGTCCGAGAGCATGAGATGCCCCTCGTCGTCCAGCAACATATTGGCGGGTTTCACATCGCAGTGGACGCATCCATGCTCATGGGCATAATCCAGGGCAGCCGCCACCTGCTCCAGATACCACTGCACTTCCTCTAAGGAAAGCGGACCGCGTTGAGCCATGTACTCTCCCAGCGTTCCCCCGGGCATGTAGGGCATGACAATATAGGGCAGGCCGTCCTGTTCACCATAGGAGTAAATTGGCAAAATACTGGGGTGATCAAGCTTGCTGGCGGCATCGGCCTCGCGCAGGAAACGGCGGTAAAACTCGCGCTGCATACGCGCATCCATAGCCGCACGAGGAAGAAAGACTTTGACCGCCACTTTCCGTTCCGGCTGCCGTTGCTGGGCAAGAAACACGGCGCTGGAGCCGCCATAACCCAGCAGTTTTTCTAAGACGCATGAGCCCAAGACCTTGCCAATAAGATGTTGTCCCCTGGATGTAGTCACGCCTCAGCTCCTCTCTTGCTCCCCCTACTAGAGACAAGCGCAGCCTCTGGAGATCCTGATTATACATAATCGGCACAGAATCTCTACAACGCCAGGGCAGGCGCAAAGCGCTGCCCCTACGATTTTCTATAATGATGAACGCCTATCCGAGCAGAAATTCTCCGTCGCGCATAATGACGCGACCATCGATTTCAATGGTGCAGCACGACGGGATCACGTCCACATGAATGGTGGCATTCCAATCTGCGCCGGTAACTTCTGGATAAGGATTGCCAAAGGCCACATGCAGGCCGGGCATCTTTTCATCTTGCAGCAAATTCCCGACCAGCCGTTTCAAGCTGGTCAGCGTTCCAATGGCAAACTCGCCCGCGCGATTGCCATTAGGGACCGAGAAGAGATAGTCGCGTACCTCCTGGGCCAGGGCTTTATTCTCGCTCGTGACTTCGGTCACGTAACCATCCTTTACTCTCAGCACCAGGGGCGTTGCCAGCACGCCATACTTCTCTGAAAAGTAATCGCCCAGCACGTCGCAGACCAGCACGCCGTCAACCGTTGCAGGCGCTGTAAAAACCTCGCCTTCGGGCAGGTTCCCCCATTTCCCCTGCTCATGATAGCGTCCATGACAGGGTATCCAGTGCCAGTGCTCGTGGAAAGTGGCGGTGACGTCGCTCCCTTTGGCCGAGGTCACATGAATGGTTTTCGCCTGGCGTACAATCTCATAGACCTGGTTAGTCATGGTAAATACTTCATCATAATCCGCGCACATCCCTTCGGCCATCAAATTCTCATTAATATTAATCATATGCCCATGACGCACCTTCAGCTCCTTTACGAAGAAGGGCAGCAAGGGGATACGAAACGCGATCTCGCCCGGCTGAGCGATAGCGATATAAAACGTGACGGTAGGGCGAGCCTGGAGCAGCTCGTTGCGTAGCTCGTCACTGAAAACGGTGAGGGGACGCGAGCCATAATGTTCCAGAAAGCGTACCGTCACAGCGGCATGACGCGCAAGGGCAGCCGCAGCAACACGCCGCGCAATCCCTTCGCGATAGTAGTCGGTTAAAATAAAAACGCGGTCCTTTTCGGTGACGCCCATACAGCGTACAGCATTCTCAGCACCAAGCTGGACCCGCTCTTCAAACGTCATTTGTTGCATATCCGTAACCTGATGATCAGGAGCCTGATTATGCGCTAATCCCGCCATGAATATGCTCCTTCTCCCTTAAAAAAATAGAGCAACGACCCTTTGCATGATTTCTGGACGTAGAACAAAGCAACCCGAACAACCTGACACAAATGCCACCGGAAAATAGTTGTAGCGCGAGAGTGTATTATATGTAATATACGCTCCAGACAGGCAGATAGTCACGCCGCTTAGTCTCTACAACCCTTTTGGCTGTGCTATTTTCCATTTCTTGCCACTTTTGGCTGTGGTCATCAGGTGATAGATATGTTATATTTTTAACATACTAAAAATATGCTTTTGTCAACCTTATGGATCAGCTAGAAAAGGATGATATATGGCGGCTGAGACACCCACCAGGCTCTACCAATCTATCCATGCCCAGCCAGAGGCGATTCGGGGCCTGCTGCAAGATTGGGACGGGGCAGAACAGGCAGCAAAACAGATGGCGCAGGCGGGACGCGTTCTGCTGGCAGGCATTGGCACCAGCTTTCACGCCGCAACCGTCGGCGAATATATCTTGCGCGCGGCTGGAGCCGAAGCCTGGGCGGTTCGCTCTTTTGAGTTGGTACAATATCCGCGCCCTCTGCATAAAAACGATGTCGTCATTGTGATCAGCCATCGCGGCAACAAGCAGCAGGGCGGTCTGGCCTTACAGCGTGCAAAAGAGGAAAAAGTTCCGGTGATTGGGATTACCGGGAAAAACTCAAAAATGGCTGGAGCCGACATTACGCTGGAAACGGTGGAACAGGACCCATCTTCGACCCACTCCATCAGCTACACCGCGACGTTGACCCGCCTGGTCCAGATCGCGATCCAACTGGCGAAACTTACCGGACAAGCGCAACAGGCGCGACGCCTGGAAGAGGGACTGAGCCAGATTCCGGCCTTGATGGAGCGTAGCCTGGCACGCGAGGCGGAAGTACAAAAAATTGCCCGGGAGGCCGTCCAGCAACAACGGCGTCTCTATTTCGTAGGAGCGGGACCAAACGCGATTACGGCCTCGGAAGGAGCTCTTAAAGCCAAAGAAGCGGCCTACGTCACCACAGAAGGCTTTGAGCTAGAACAAGCGATCCACGGGCCGCTGGTGGCCTTCGAAGCCGACGATCTGCTTATTCCGATCAACGTGAAGGGACCGGCTCAGCCACGGATGGCCGATCTGCTCCTGGCGCTCAATGAGATTGGCCTTCGCGTCTGGCTGATTGGCGACGCGCCCGACGAACAAACAGCGGCTTTATTGCAACGTGAAGGCTGGAGCAACTTCCCCCTCTCCATCGGACCCGATTTTCCTGAAGAGCTTACGCCGCTGCTCACCGTTGTACCGGCACAATTGCTGGCGAACTTTCTAGCCGGTGAACGCGGCACCGACGCAGATGCCTTCCGGCTCGATCATGAAGCGTACAAACGAGCGATGGCGCGCATCCGCCTTTGAGCTTATGCAGGAAAGCCAGGCGACCGTGAGCCTCATAAATAGTGTGAGTAAGATATTTATGGTATAGTATAGATGGAGAGGGAGGCGCTATTACTATAGCTGCTTTCTCGTCCTCTATGCTACTGATAGCTTATGCAGAGAAGGAACACTTCATGACTGACAAGTTTGGCATGTCACACATTGTAGAATACCTGCTACAGATGAACTTAAAAGTTGTGCATATCGATCATAGGCAAGAAACCGTCAAACTGGTCTTTCACAATAACCTTGAGCAGTGGCAGATGGTCGTGTGTTTTCAGCAGCGGGGAGAGGTACGGAAACTGGTGCTGATTGTGCCCCATATTGGCGCGGTGACGACAAAGAAACGGCTAGAATGCCTCGAAGCGTTGATGGCGGTGAACTATCGCATTGCTATGGGCAAGTTCGGGCTTGATCTGGACGATGGGGAAGTGCGTCTGGAAGAGGCCATCCCCCTGGCGGCTGGTCGGATTAGTTTTGAGCAATTCCGCCTGGCCTGTAGCGCCATGATGCAAACGGTGGGGATGTATCATACCTTACTGTCGCGCATTCTCTACAGCAATAGTTCTGTAGCAGAGGCTCTGCAAGCCTGCGAATGGGAATATTTTCAGCATATGCCGCTAGACGACGATCCGATGGCCTCGACCGAACCATTGACGGCTATCAGGCGTGATGGCAGCGCGCATCAGGCCGAACTCAACTTGGACGATGTGTTAGCGGAAGTGACGCGCTTGTTTGAAGAACCCAGAGAGTAAGTACGGAGAAAAATGATGTATGCCGCTTTCACCCGGGGCGCATACATCAACGCCCGTTTTTCCGCACGACGGACGGCAATCCTTACAAACTCTTTTTGCTTTCAGAATAGTGGCCGTTTTGCTGCGCCCGTGTATGCAAGTCCATTTTGAGAGCTTCGTTATCAGGCTCATCCTCATCCGCTGCTGGTTCGTTCAAGGGATGAAGCTCATTGGTTTTTAAGGGAATCCACACATCCGCAGATTCAGGACGAGAGGTTCCGCGCCACAAATATCTCCGGCTTACGATGAGCACACCCCAGAGCAAAATCAAAATAGCGACAACAAAACCAATATACGTTATGACCATAAAAAATCCTTTCTGGAGACCCACCTGCCTTCAGGCGGTGGGAGGAAAGAAAGGTGCATACCAGCAGGTAGTGCTCGCCTCTGCCAATCCTCCCCCTTGCGGGGGAGCCTTTTTGTGTGGGAAGGCTCCAAACCCGACACCGCTTCCGCGGGTAATGGTGGCCTCGACAAACTTATCCGGCGGTTTCACATGAACGACACTGAGTAGACCCCGTTTCTCTGTTTAATCGTTCACCGTAGCGGTCAGGACTGGCCGCGCATCCTGACGTACCTAATTTCGCCAGTAAGGGAGTTTACACCAGACTGATTGTATCCAGGCTGTCCGTGCAAACTGAGTCTGGTCAAGTCCAGGCTCACAGAAGACGGTCTGAAGTCACCCCATCTGCAAGCCCTCTCCCTTTCAGGGAGGGGGTACCTGACAAAACAAGCGCAATCAACATCAGTAGCAGGAGCATAATAACACACATCCAGGAAAGCAACAATAGGTTGTGGTAGCGCCTCGCCAGATATGCCCACAAATCCAGGCAGGACTTGTGGGCATTCCTTAATGATCTCATGAAAGAGCTTTTTAAGCTCACATGAGTTACTTGCTCCTATCACATATTGCCGCGCGAGAAGATGGCGATGGCCTTTTTGAGGACGTCGCGCTCCTGACGCAGGGATTCGACTTCTTGCTTGAGCTGGCGATATTCTTCCTCCAACATAAGCGCCCTTTGCAGATCACTCTCAACCACAACTGCTCCGTTCGGGCCGACGACTGCTGGCTGCTTGCGGCGCGAACGCTCGCGGATATCTTCGACGATGACGTAGAGCGTGGGCACGATGAGCAGCGTCAGGAAGGTTGAGGACGTTAAGCCACCAATCACCACGATGGCGAGAGGGCCGGATAAGAAGCCGCTGGAGCCGCCCAGATTGAGCGCCATCGGGATCAGAGCCAGGATGGTGGCGATAGCCGTCATCAGGATGGGGCGAACGCGGCGACGCCCCCCTTCGACTACGGCTGCACGCGCATCCAACCCCCGGTTACGATACTGATTAACCAGGTCGAGCAGGACAATGGCGTTGGTAACGACAATCCCGACCAGCATCAATACGCCGATCAGCGAGGGCAGACCCAGCGCGGTATGCGTTGCCAGCAGCAGCAGAATGGAGCCGGTGGCCGCGAAGGGGATCGCGATCATCAGGATCAATGGCTGCAATAAGCTGCGGAAGGTCGCGACCATGACGACGTAGACCAGCACTATCGCCGCCAGCAGGGCCAGCCCCAGGCTCTGGAATGCCTGCTGCTGTTGGGTCGTCACACCGCCGAACGAAACCGTGGCACCGCTCGGCAGGCTCAATTTGTGGACGCGATTCTGCACATCAATGCTGACGGCTCCGACGTTCTGACTGGTGACGGTGGCGTTGACCGTCGCGGTGCGGTTGGTGGCGATATGCGTTATCTGCGTGGGACCGGTAGCCTGGGTGACAGAGGCCAGATCGCCGAGCCGCACATTGCCGGTCGCGGTAGGAATAAGCATATTCTGGATGCCCTGAACCGTGTTCGCAGGCGTGCCCAATGTGAGATCGACATCCTGTAGCGTCCCATTCAATGTCACATGGGTTACGGTTGTGCCAGTATAGATGTCGCGCAAGGTCTGACCAACCTGGGCAGCAGTCATGCCGTGACTGGCAGCCTTTTGCGCGTCCACACGCACATCGATCAATGGCGCGGCATCGGTGAGAGAGCTTGTCACATCGGTGAGATCAGGAGCCTGCGAGACGGCGTTGAACACCTGCTGCGTGGCCTGGCGCAACGTCTGATCGTCGTTCGCCTGGACGTTGACCGCAATAGTCGCATTATTGCCTCCTCCTCCCTGACTGGAAAGGGTAAAGGTGCCGATATCGGTCAGGTTTTTGAGCTGATCGCGCACCTTCTGCTGGATCGCATCTTGATCGGCGTTGGGATCGGTCGTCACGGCGAAAGAGGCGCTATTGGAGCCACTGGACGACAGGGACAGGACAGAACCATTCGATCCCACCGTCACCTGATACGTCTGAATCCCCTGCATGCCTGCTAACACGTTCTCGACCTTTTGAGCGGCAGCATCGGTGCGCTCCAGGCTGCTGCTGGCAGGAAGTTGGAGATTGATGCTGAACGTATTCTGCGTCGCATTGCCGAAGAGGTTGGTCTCCAGGAAAGGGTAGAGCGAGAAGGTGCCGACGAGCAGCAGCAGGGCCACGATCAGCGTCAGCACGCGGAAGCGTGTGACCGTCCGCACTAAGGGAATATATGCTCGCTCCAAAATCGTGAGCCGCTCGTGTCCATTTTGCTCCTGTCGCCGCTTTGGCGGCTTCATAAACCAGTAGGCCAGCACGGGAATGATGGTCAGGGCCACGAAGAGCGAGGCCAGCAGGGCGATTGTGACGGCGATGGAGAACGGCTGAAAAAATTCGCCCACGATGCCGGTGGTAAAGGCGATGGGCAGGAAGACCGCAACGGTGGTGATGGTCGAAGCGGTAATCGCTCCGGCGACCTCGCGCACCCCCTGAAGCACGGCGGTGCGTTTGTCCTCGCCAAGATGCAGATGACGATAGATGTTCTCCAATACGACAATCGAGTCGTCAACCACGCGCCCGATGGCAATCGTCAGCCCGCCCAGCGTCAGTACGTTGAGCGAATAGTTGCCAACCCACAAACCAATCAGGGCGATTACGACTGAAAGGGGAATCGAGATGGCTGTTACCAGCGTCGAGCGGATCGAGAGCAGGAAAAGCAGGATAACGAGAATGGCAAAACCAGCTCCGACCAACCCCTCCCGCACCAGGTCGTTAATAGAGGACTGAATGGTGGGAGCCTGGTCCGAAATGACCGTAATTTTCGCACCGGAGCCAAGCTTATTTTCCAGGTCCGGTATCTTGTCGTTGATCGCCTGCGAGATGGTAACGGTATTGCCACTGGAGGTCTTGGTGATTAAAAGCCCCAAACTGGGCTTACCGTTGGTACGCGTCAATGTGGTAGAGGGAGCCAGATCTTGCGTTACCGTCGCCACATCCTTGAGCCTGACGGGAGTGGGCGGAGCGGGAGGTGCAACGTTAAATGCGCCCTGTCCCGTTCTGCCGGGGATACCCGGGCTCGTTGTCCCCCCACCCACGCCTGCCGGTATGGAGGTATGCAAGCCGACCACCAGATTTTTCAAGTCGTCGAGCGAGTTCAGGGTGTTGCCAACGCGGATAGCTACGGTCTGATCGTTGTTATTGACCTCGCCCGCCGGCAGCGTCAGGTTATTGGCCTGGAGCGCGCCCTGGACCTGGGCGACGCTCAATCCGTTATCCTGCAACTTCTTCAGATCAAGCGCCACCGTCACAATCTGATTGCGCACGCCGGTGAGGGTGACATTGGCGACGCCATCAATGCCCTGCAACGCCGGAACGACGTTCTGATTGAGCTGCGTTGCCAGATCCTGCTGATTGGCGGAAGAGGTCACGGCAAGGCGAATGATCGGCTGATCTGAAATATTGAATGTTTGCACCTGTGGCGTCACGCCAGCAGGAAGGCTTGATTGTGTTTTGTTGATCAGTTGGGTCAGATTCTGACTGGCTTTATCCAGATCAGTATTAAAATCATATTCGGCAATAATGATCGAGACGCCCTCATTGGAAAAGGATGTGAGCTGCTGAAGTCCCGCGATACCCTGAAAGTTCTTTTCCAGCGGATTGGTCACATCCTGCTCAACGCTGGCGGGAGAAGCGCCAGGGTAGACGCTGACAACAGAAATGGCGGGAAAGGCTATCGACGGCAGCAGCTCCCGTTTGAGGGAAGGGATCACGACCGCGCCAAAGAGCAATATCGCGATGGTGGCAAGGGCCACGATACTTTTATTCGCCAGGCTTAACCTGGAAAGAAAGGACATAATAGTATGCTCCTTCTGAATATCCTCCGTGTGCCGGACTTACTAAACGTTTAATAAGTTAGTTACGAAAGTTGATACGTATTTAAAGGTTATCTGGTTGCATGGGCTGCTTAATGCCATCCAATAGTACCGAAATAAGCGTCGCGGACAGTTCCGATACCTCCACAACTTCAGCTTTTTTGGCTGAAATATGTCTATGTTGCAGCGATGCGATGATCATGCCCTGGTACATGTTAGCCAGCACAGGAATGGAGATATCGGTGCGGATCTCGCCAGCGTCCTTTGCCTGTTGAAAGACATCGATAATCTGGCGCATAAACATCTCGCGCAACTGGTGAAAGATGGCGCGTTGTTTTTCTCGGTCCTTCATATGCTCGTGCGCATCCTGTGCCAGCGTTGGAAAATGATTGACCGGCAGCGTCAGCAGGTACTCGGTCAGCAATTGCAAGCGTTCGCGAATCTCCTGAGCGGGCGCGATGGCGCGCGAGACGCCTGCCGCCCATTCTTCGAACAGGGCCTGGATCGTACTCATAAAGAGGTCTTCCTTGCCCTGCGGAAAATGGTAATACAGGGCTGCGGGCGTGACCTGGACCGCATCGGCGACATCTTTCATCGAGACGCCTTTATAGCCGCGGGCAAGAAAAAGTTCCTCGGCAACTTTAAGGATCTGCCGCCGCGTTTCCCGGTCAAGAGCCGATGAGAAGTGGTCCGAACTATTCTTTGCCACGCTGTATTCCCTTCTAGCACCCATCAATTTACTAAATGATCATTTAGTCAGAGGATACTATTGACAAAGGTTCTTGTCAAGTAACTCTTTTCCCTCCGTAGGGACCCGCTTCAGCGCGTCCGGTTTACTGCCGTTTCCCCTAACTCACAGCGTTGGAGCAGCAAGGTGTTGAGGCAAAGGGATGGCAATACATTGGACGCGATCAATCAGGTCCCTACCAAATTATAATGCTCCCCACGTAATCTCTGTCTCATTTTTTCAATCCTCTGAGAAAGAGTTACCATTTCTCTATTGAGCGATTTTTACGGTTAAGGAATCTCAACCACGTATTGGTACTTTTTCATTAAACTTTCACAAATATATGATGCTGCGCTATTTTCCATGCTACTCTTCTAATCAAGTTCACACGCTTACAGATATTTTTGCCTTTGTCGGCGGTGGCTCCCCGCCCTAACCCTTAACAGGTGCTTTCCTCTCTCAGAGAGGCATCCAAACGCAGAAGCGAAAGAAAGTAGGAAATCTTGCATGATCAAGCGAAATCTGCTAGCCCTGATTGCCAGCGCAATCCTCCTGGTTGCCGTAATGGCATTTTCCATCATTCCAGCCTTCGCCAGCCAGTTTCGTGGCTACATACCCTGGGCCGCCGCCAAAGGCAGCAACCATGATCGAGATAATGCGGTCATCCATATCGCTGGCCTGACGCGCATCTCAGAAGTGGGCAGCACCGCGTTTGTTATCGATGCCAACGGCAAAACAGTCCCCGTTGACCCCAATCCTTATGGGGTCGCTGTTGTTCCCGCCAATACTCCTGCTTCAAACCTGCCCGCTGGTCTGAAGCCTGGCGACGTTGTGGTCACCGATATTGGCAATAATCACGATGGCGGCGTCATTGTACGCTTCCCGAATGCCAAAGGGCCTGCCCACGTCTTTAACACGCCCGACGCCAACACCAAAGGACCTGCTATGCAGGCCATCAATACCACGACCGGCACCGACTGGGTCGCCAATCTTGCTGGCAATAACGTGCAAATCTTCCGCCCCAATGGCACGGTCGAAACTACCTTGACCAACCCTCTCTTCAACCATCCCTGGGGTATGGCATTTAATCAGGGACGCAAAAACCCTATCGATGGTTCAGTCTCGTCTTTCTTCACCAGCAATGCTTTAGATGCCACGATTGACCGCATTGATCTGGTGGTTGTCAATGGCAAGCTCACCTTCAAAGTATTCCAGATTGGTCAGTTGACCAAAATGGTTGAAAAAACGAAGATTGGCCTGATCTGGACTCCCTCGCTGACCATTCAGGGCCACAAACAAAACGATGTGCTGCTTGCGCTCGATCCTGCCAATAACCGCATCGCCGCCTTCCCCAATAGTACCACACTCAATACCACCGCCAACAAATCAACCGACAAGGGCTTGACAGTGTTTCAGGGCAAGCCTCTCAACACGCCTGGCGGCTTCGCCCTCAATCCACTTGATACTAATGCAGTGCTGGTCGTGAATCTCAACGACAACAATCTAGTGGAAGTGGACATGGCACACAGCAAGGCCATCGGTGTGCGTCAACTGGATAACGTGCCAGTCGATCCCGCCAATGGCAACGGCTCAGCCCTCTTCGGCATCGGCGCAGTAAAAGATCAGCAAGGCAACCTCAGGGTCTTCTTTACCGACGACAACACCAATACCCTGGACGTACTCAGCGTTAACTAGTAGGCTGGTTATCGGATCACCCCGAACTTGAGAGTGATCTGACAAAAAAAGAACCCTCCTGACTTAAATTGAGCTGGAAGCAGCACAACTCAATCTAAATCAGGAGGGGTTTTTAATCGCTGGTGGAAGCATTGTCTGTCCTACCTGCCTCTGCTATACTCCTCATAAATATGTTTCAGATATTCTCAGCAGATTTACTCAAAAAAGGAAAATCTCAATGCATCTCTTTGGACTCCTTCAAATTTCAGGATAACGGCGCGCCTCTCCAGCAGCATTCTCGCTTCAGTTCAGGATATTGCTACTAGCTATTAATCATATAACATATTGTTATTTTAAAGTCAAGCATTGAGAGGAAAACACGAGAGCCACCACCGTCGCCCAAACGGTAGTGGCTCTCGCGTAAGGAGGTGACCACGAAGGAGTATTATCAAAATCAGAAAGTGATCTGCAAGCGTTTGACCCCGTTCAAAATAAGGCTGGGGAATGGTTCCAGCGGGATATCGCGCACCCGCCGCATGGTCGGGAAATGGGTCAGCATGGCTTCCAGGGCTATCCTCGTCTCAAGACGCGCTAATGGCGCTCCCAGGCAGAAATGGATGCCATAGCCAAAAGCCAGGTGATTATGCGGCGAGCGTGTAATATCAAATACATCGGCATGGGGGAATTGTTGCTCATCAAGGTTGGCGGACGCAATCCAGGGGATAACCATCTGACCTGCTTTGATCTCCCGGCCCAGCAACACCGTATCGCTGATCGCGAGCCGCGTCATCAAGCGTACAGAGGAGCGGTAGCGCATGACCTCTTCAATCGCGTCAGGGATCAACGAGGGATTGCGGCGCAGTTGCTGCAAGGCTTCAGGATGTTCATCAAGGCAGAGGATCGCGTTACTAATTAAATGGGTCGTTGTGACATTGCCAGCTACCAACAAGACCATGCAGAAGCCCAGTAGTTGCTCTTTGGTAAGCTGTTCGCCGCCGATGCGGGCAGCCAGCAGTTCGCTGATCAGATCGTTACAAGGCTCCCTTTTGCGCCGCTCCAGCATCTCACAAAAATATTGTTCCATAGCCAGATGTGGCTTTGCATTGATATCCCCTGCTCCTTCAATCACCTCATCGGACCAGCATTTGAAACGGGCGTGATCTTCGGGTGGCACTCCTAGCATCTCGGCGATTACGCGCACCGGCAGCGGGTAGGCCAGATCGTTGACCACGTCCATCCCGCCCTTACAGGCCACCTTGCCAAGCAGCTCATGGACAATCGTCGCGATACGGGGAGCCAGGCGCGCCACGCTGCGCTGGGTAAACGTATGGGCCACCAGGTTGCGTAACTGCCGATGATCGGGGGGATCAAGGTGAATAAGACTGAGACGCAACATTGCGTTCGCAGGAATAAATGCTGATGAAAAAGTTTTGTAATCTGTCAGTACGCGTTGTACTTCGGAATAAGTAAATACCTCCCAGAGATCTTCCTCTGGATGGTAGTAAACTGGATGAGTGGTGCGCATGGTACGATACCAGGCAATGGGCTGCGTGAGAACCTCATCACGCAGCAAGGTTTTTCCTGGTATATAAATATTTTTCCCTTTTGCGCTCATAACTAGCAAAAACCTTTCGTAAGGGATCGACCAAACTATCCCATATCACCGCTACAATGATGGTTTATGGGGACAAAAAAGTACATGACGCCACAGTTGTTTGTCACGCTGAGGTAAGGATTTTAGCATCGTTGGCACGGACGACGCTCTCATCAATAACCAGGCCAGGCTCTCAGGCAATGCTCGTATCTACGCTGATACGCTCCTTTCCTCTCGATTTGCCATGCACCTTGAGTATGGGATAAATTACGAATGCGTTCATCAATAATGAGTAGTCCGCATATCTCCTCCAGGAAGGCATGGATGGAGGTATCTGACATCTCAAAGTGGTAACCAGATTATTGATCAACAGGGTGAAGTCGGCTTTGCTTGATATTAGGCTTACCTAATACATATACGTCCCACGGTTACAATTCTTCAAAAGAAGTGTTACTTTATTTAGAGGGCACATTTAGCATGGAAGTTGTTAAAACGGTTCAGGAGATGGTTAGCGCGTCCCGACGGTGGGCAAGCGATGATGTTGGTTTCGTGCCAACGATGGGCTATCTGCACGAAGGGCATCTTTCGCTGATGCGACGCGCACGCAAGGAAAATTCGCGGCTGGTGGCAAGTATTTTTGTGAATCCAGCGCAATTTGGTCCGCAAGAAGACCTGGAACGTTACCCTCGCAATCTATCGCGTGACCTGCAATTGCTTGAGAATGAGGGCGTGGATCATGTGTTTGTTCCGCCCGCTGACCAGATCTATCCGCCCGGTTTCGTGACCTATGTAGAACCAACAGGGCCATTAGCAACGGTGTGCGAGGGGGCGCATCGACCAGGGCATTTCCGCGGCGTTGCGACGGTAGTGCTCAAGCTGTTCGAGCTTGTGCGACCACAGAGAGCCTATTTCGGTCAAAAGGATGCCCAGCAGGTAGCCGTTATCACACGGATGGTTGCCGATCTTAACCTCCCGGTTCAGCTCATCATCATGCCAACGGTGCGCGAGACCGATGGTCTGGCGATGAGTAGCCGAAACTCCTATCTCGATCCTCCGACCCGCGCCACCGCTACGGTGCTTTATCGCGCATTACAGGCCGGGCGACAGGTTTTTGACGCGCATCTCCAGGGAGATCCCCAACTGGTGGAGCAGGCTATGATAGATGTGATCGATGCGGAACCGGGCATTGCCCTCGATTATGCCCAGGTGCGCGATCCTGGCAGTTTCATGCCTCTCGCGACGCTACAGGCCCCGGCGCTGCTGGTTATCGCCGCTCACATCGGTCAGGTGCGCCTGATCGATAATTTCTTATTGCGCACCGATGGCAGTTGGGATACCGGTATTGCGGTTCCAGAGCGTTGATTGCCCGTTTGTCGCTCATTTATCATCCATATATTGACGTCTTCATACTACAGGGGTATCAGAAAGGAATAATCATGCGAGAAAAAGTCACTGTGCCGTCGATCCTGGCCCGCAAAGGCGGCCCCCGGATCAGGATGGTCACGGCTTACGATGGTCCCTCAGCGCGCATTGCGGACCGGGCTGAGGCGGATATTATCCTGGTAGGCGACTCTCTGGGCACGGTCATACTGGAATATGAGAATACGCTACCTGTGACCGTCGATACGATAGTCTATCATAGCGCGGCAGTGACCCGCACCAGACCGCAGGCCCTGGTGGTCGGCGATATGCCCTGGCTGAGCTTTCACTTATCAACAGAAGAAACGGTGCGCAACGCCGGGCGCCTGATTCGTGAGGGCGGCGTGAGCGCAGTGAAACTAGAGGGCGGACGCAAGCGTTTGCCCATGATCGAGGCGCTGCTGGCAGCCGAGATCCCCGTTATGGGACATCTGGGGCTGACGCCGCAATCGTTCCATGCGATGGGAGGCTTTAAGGTGCAGGGCAAAAAAGCGGATGCCGCCCGCGAGCTGCTGGCTGACGCGCACGCGCTGGCCGACGCAGGCGTCTTCAGCATTATTCTGGAAGGCATCCCCGATGTGCTGGCACAGATGATAACCAGAGAAGTGCAGGTCCCCACCATTGGCATTGGCGCGGGGCCGCATTGTGATGGGCAGGTGCTGGTATTCCATGACGTGCTGGGCTTCCACGATGCGCGCATGGCGAAGTTTGTGCGCCAGTACGCTCGTTTATTTGATACCGCCACCGCGGCACTCCAGCACTTTTTTGCCGATGTGCAAGCGGGAGAATACCCCTCGGCAGCCGAAAGCTATCATATGAACGACGCCGAAGCGGAATCGCTTTCTCTCTATGCTCAGCGAGACGATCATCGGTAGGGGCTAGCAGGGCAGGGGCCAGCCCTGCCCCTACGGTAGCCCTGAATGAAAGGAAAATCGGATTGTGGCGCATATCTATTATGATGCCGACGCGAACCTGTCTTTGCTGCAACAGAAGAGAATAGCGGCCATCGGCTATGGCAATCAAGGGCACGCACATGCCCTTAATCTGCGGGATAGCGGCTGTGATGTCATCATTGGTTTGCCTGCCGATAGCAAGAGTCGTCAACGGGCTGAGGCCGATGGCTTCGCGGTAATGACTGCCGCCGAAGCGGCGGCTCGGGCCGATATCGCCATGATCCTGGCTCCCGACCAGGATCATAGAGAGATATTCGAGCGCGAGATTCGTCCCGGGCTAACGCCTGGCAAAATGCTAATGACCTGTCACGGATTCAGTCTGCACTACTCTCAAATCGTTCCCCCTGTCGATATTGATGTGGCGATGGTCGCGCCCAAAGGTCCTGGTCACACATTGCGGCGATTGTATACAAAGGGCTCCGGCCTCTTTGCCCTCTGGGCGGTGCATCAGAATGCCACAGGCCAGGCCGAGGCGCTGGCACTGGCATACGCCCGTGCCATTGGCTGCACACGTACGGGCGCGCTGCGTACCACCATCGGCGAAGAGACCGAGACCGACCTTTTTGGCGAGCAGGCGGTGTTGTGCGGAGGCATGACTGAACTGGTGCTGGCCGGCTTCGAGACATTGATCGCGGCTGGCTATCAACCGGAGGTAGCGTATATCGAGTGCGTGCATGAGGTGAAGCTGGTCGTTGACCTGCTGTGCCAGGGCGGCCTGGACTACATGCACCGGGCCATCAGCGATACCGCCGAATATGGCGCTTACGTCGCGGGCCCGCGCCTCATCAATCGGCGCACGCGCGAAGAGATGCGCCAGGTATTGCAGGAGATACAGAACGGGCTCTTTGCGCGCAACTGGGTGCTCGAAAATCAGGTTGGCCGCCCCAGTTTTCTGACCACGCGCCACCGCTACGCCCGTCACCAGGTCGAGCAGGTCGGGAAAGAAGTGCGGGACATCATGCAAGCATCTGAGGAGTGATTGAGCGCATCGTCACAGGCTACAGTCCGCCAGACGCGATCCGGCCAACCGGTCTCCCTATTGGGGGAGGAGATCAGGTTGGCCGGATACTGGGAACAGGCAAGACAAACACTGGTACAGCTTGCAATACGGGTGACTACTGGGACGGGCCACCAGGGCAGAGGCAAGCCCCACCCCTACCAGTCGATGTCATATGCCAGGATATAGGGAATAGTGAGGAAAAATAAGCGCGCCCGGTTCCCTCCACTATTGCTAATATTTTCCGTGATTGCCATGATCGCCATCGCCGTTGCCGTTTGTTGGATGGAAATTCGGGATAACATCCTTCACACAGTCGATCATCGATTTCGAGCCACATTGCTGCAAGACGTTCGCCAGTAACGTCTGGACGTTGGCATCCGTCATGGTCGTACCGCTATGCGCAGCCGTAAATTTAGATAGGGCAAGCAACGCCTCGATTTCACCGAGGCCAAAGACACGGCTGGAAGAGACGGCGGCTCCCGCGCTAGTAGTCCCTTTGAAAGCGCCATCATGGAGCGCGCAGATCGTCTTGATAGCATTGCTGGTCGCGGCTGTGCTGAGACCGAATTCGGTCGCGAGTTGCTGGACCGCAGGGAGGGCAGGGCAACCGGTTGCCTGGTTGTTTGTAGTGTCCTTGTCGTTTTTACCTGCGCCATCATCATTTGCGCCCTTATCTTCTTGCCTGGGTTCAGTAGGATGCGCAGTTGCGGCGGCTTTTGCTGTGTTGCTGGTTGGGTGGATGGCGTTCTGCCCCATTGGAGCGGCCATCACCGCCACACTTCCGCCGGCGACGAAGAGACTAACAAGAATGGCAGCTAATGCTTTGCCTTTGAGAGTACTGAGGATGCTGATAATTCTCACAATACATTTCCTTTCTCTGACACATGCGCTAAATATCTCAGGTATCGGATGGTCCCTGTTTACCGGGGAATAAGCAGTCTGACCATCCGATCCTTGTCATAAGTAAGGTTGTGTTTTGTCAGAAATTGGTTACGGTCTGCCCAAAATTAGGAAATATCGATCACATTGCGTCTTACCCGTAACCACAACCGAGGATATTGCATCTAAGTATAAGGAGACCTCTGCCGGGCCCCCATCTTTTTCCCTGCCGGACTAGCAACAAGGCAGAGACGGTATGCGGGTCTCCAATCATTTTGTATATTCAGCCATTGATCATAGATCGCGACTCACAATTGATCATAGATAGCAACTCACAGGAGAGTACTCTGATTGATGTTTTCCAGGCGGAGTTCCTCCGAAGGCGGCGTTTCTGACCCGGGTCATGGACCTTCTGTATTTAGCCGCCTGCTCGAACAGGCACGACAGGGCGAATCGGACGCTCTGAGTACGTTATACCGCCAGTTCCTTCCTGGCATATTTGGGTATATCGCAGCCCGGGTTCCAGACCGCGCTACGGCAGAGGATCTGACCTCGGAGGTCTTTTTAAGCATGGTTGAGAGCATTCACCGCGTCAGAACCAATGACGAGGCGGGGTTTGCTGCCTGGCTTTTACAAATTGCGCGCAATACCGTTGCTGGCTACTATCGCAAACGCGAAAACCAGCCGGCATTTGTTCCTCTTGATCCCGTGACAGGGGAAGGAGATGAAGTAAGATATACAGCTCAAGCGGAGGCCGATCCCGTCCTACAGGCGGAGGCCCGCGCGGAATGGCAAACTGTCGTTCAAGCTATTAACGCCCTGACCGAAGAACAGCGACAGGTTCTGGTTGGTCGTTTGATCATGGGATATGATGTAGCCACCGTTGCACGCATGACCGGCAAGAAGGCTAACGCGGTCAAAGCCCTGCAATTCCGTGCGCTACAGAGTCTGCATCGTTTGCTTAAACAGAAGAACTCGCAGTCCGATGATCCGCATTCCAATTTTGCAACTGGCTCTATTGAGCATCTTGAGACCGAAGCTATAGGGAGGCTTCCCTTTAACCATGCGCACCACTACGCTCACACGAGGAGGAAGTACGATGAGACCACTTCCTGACCGCCTCAATGACCGGCTTGAACAACAGATTACTTTTTGGCGCAACACGGAGCAACAGGGCCAGTTACTCGATGCTCTTGGCGATGATCCAGAGGTAGATGAGCTGATCAAGCTGGCGGACCGTATACAATCCGCTCCCTTTTTAGAGGCATCGCCTGTCTTTGCCAGGCATCTGGAGCAACGGCTGCTGCAGCGCAATGCGCAGTTACAGCAGAAAAGAGCGGCGGTATCCTGGTGGAGCGGGCTTCCCTTGCTAGTCTGGCGACCTCGACGCGCGCTGCTCATCGCCAGCATTATGCTGCTGTGCCTGCTGCTGGGAACAGGTGTATTGGCGGTGGCGCAGGCTTCCAGCCCGACCAGCCCGTTATATGTGGTAAAGAACTGGGAACAAAATGTACAGATCTCGCTGGCGCATTCCCCTCTGGACCGCGCCGAAGTGTGCCGCCAGATCGTTCTTGACCGGCTCAAATCGCTGACCAGCCTGACTACTCCTTCCGATACTGCAGCCTATTATCAGGACCTGGCGGATATAGACCAGCAGATCGACATGATTGCCCAGATCATCAATACATTACCTGCCGGAGCGGACCGGAACCGCCTCACTGACGAACTGGCTCAAACCCGCAGCGAGATGCGCACCACCTTGCGTGGATTACTTCCCCTGTTGACTATCGATGAACGCCTGCAAACGACTGATAGGCTGGCGCAATTGGGCGACACCGTGCCACATCTACAGAGCGTTTTCATGGTGCTCTCCTTCCATCCCCAGAAACAGGCCACGATCAGCCTCATCGGCAGCAATCTCGCCAATGGCGCGCAGTTGCTGGTTGATAATCGCATTGTGACCAACGCGGGCTCTTTGCAAAATGGCGTCTACGTTTTCGTCATATCCTGGCAAAACACGCAATCACCCCATACTATCGGCATACTGAATCCCGATGGCACCGCAGCACAAACGAATGCGATAACCCTGGTCGTGCCAAAAGATGACCAGGGCAATAACAGTGATAACGGCCATAGACATAATGATGGCGGGGGTAGTGGGGGCGGGGGGAAGAATGGGAGCGGCGGAGATAATGGGAAAAAACCTGGCAACCTACTCAACCGCAAAGGAGGCTGAGACCACCCATCCCTTTTATGACGCTTTCAGTGCCTCTTGCGCTAGCTGGTCATGAATGAGATCGGCGTAGTGGCCGTTTTTTGCCAGTAGCTCTTGATGCGTGCCGCGCTCCACAATTCGTCCCTGATCAAGCACCAGAATGACGTCCGCGTTGCGAATAGTGCTCAGGCGATGGGCGATGATAATCTGAGTACATGAGAGCGCATTGAGATTTTGCTCGACAAGACGCTCGGTGCTGACATCCAGAGAACTGGTGGCTTCATCGAGCAGCAGGATCGCCGGGTTATGGGCCAGCGCACGAGCAATAGCCAGCCGCTGGCGCTGCCCGCCCGAGAGCGCGTTTCCTCTTTCCGCCACAAAGGTCTCGTATCCCATCGGCCACTGCGTAATATCTTCGTGCAGCGCCGCCGCTCGTGCCGCGTTGATAACGCACTCCATGTCAGTATCGGGGTTATTGAAAGCGATATTTTGCCGGATCGATCCGCTGAAAATGCTCGCATCCTGCATCACCACGCCGCACTGTGTGCGTACAGCCTGGTAGTTGAGGTCGAGCAGGGAGATATCGTCATAGAAAATTTCGCCGCTGCTGGGAATGCATAAGCCCAGGAGCAGCTTGCCAAGCGTGCTCTTACCCGAGCCTGTGCGTCCAACAATGGCGATGCGCTGCCCCGGCTCAATACTCAGGTTGATGTCAGCCAATGTCATTGGGGCGTTGGCGTCGTATTGAAAACATACATGCTCCAACCGGATCTTTCCTGACAGGCGCGGAGGATAGCGTACCGCCTGCACATCCTGCTCCGCCTCGGCTTCCGCTACATCGGCGATGCGGTCGAGGTGCGCGCGTACCAGTTGCAATTGCTGTCCGCTGCTTACCAGCGAGCTCAGGGGCGCCAGAAATGCGGCAGCCAGCGCGTTCAACGCCAGCATCGTGCCGATCTGCATCGTGCCATTGAGCACATCAAACGTCCCAATCCAGAGCAGGAGCAGGGGAGAGAGCGTCTGAAGCGTTCCCATAAAGATGCTAACGGTCGAGGAAAGGTAGTCCATGCGCAAAGTGACATTCAGTTGCTCAAAAAACAGGTTGGACCAGCGCTCGAATGCTCGCTGCTCGGCTCCGGCGGCCTTAATCGTCGTTATGCCCGTGAGCATCTCGGTCATGTAGCCCTGCGTTTTGCCCGCCGCCTCCAGTTCGCGACTCGATAAGACGCGAAACTTCGACGCCGTACACAGCAACAGCAACACCTGGAGCGAGCCAATGCCTAGCACTATCATACTAAAAACGAACGATTGTGAAAGCAGAATGAACCAGTAGATGATAATCAGGCTGCCATCCAGGAAGGTTGAGATAAGATTGCTGCCGATAATACCGCGAATAGCGGCATTGCTGGAGATGCGCGTCATAATATCGCCGCTGGAGCGCTGCTGGAAAAAGCGCAAGGGCAGTGTGAGGAGATGTTCAAGAAAGCCTGGCAGGATCTGCGTATCGATGCGTCCTTCGAGATAGATTAAGAGGAATGCGCGCAGCAGCACGATGACCAGTTCGGCCAACATCATGATCAGTAGACCAACGCCCAGCAAGGGCAGAATTGCAGTCATTCCATGCGGTATCACCTGATCTATTATCACTTTGGTCAAGATAGGTACTGAGAGCCCAAAAACTTGCAACAGGAGTGAGGCGCCAATGATCTGCACCAGTACCAGCGGCACCTGTTTTATATATTGCACCACATAGACACGCAACGAGATACCAGGACGACGCGAGCGACGGGCAAAGTGGACGCCCGGCTCCATCATCAGTACGACGCCGGTAAAACCCTCGTCGAACTCCTCCGCCGTCATGCGCTTGTAACCGGCGGCAGGGTCAACCACATCCACATAGCGGGGAGTCCAACGCTCGACAACCAGGAAGTGATTGAACTCCCAGTGAACAATGGCCGGCAGACGCACGAAGCGCAGGTCGTTCTCCTGCAAGGAGACGGCTCTCACGCGCAGGCCATAGCTGCGGGCCGCATTGACGATGGAGAGGGCCGACAGCCCATCACGCCCAACGCCGTGATACTCCGATATCTCGGAGACGCTGGTTTTGCGCCCATAATAACAGAGAATCATCGCCAGGCAGGCGGCTCCGCACTCGACAGCGTTCATCTGCATGAGCTGTGGCACGCGGCGACGAAACCTGCCTCGAATGCTTGCCCATAGCGTTGATCGTTGCTTTTTCGTTGCGTTCATGGTTTAACCTCTTATCAACATCAACCCATCCAGACCTGGAAAGAGTGAGAGTACACGACGCGAGCCAACCTGGACCTGAGCCTGAACCAGACTGCCCGCATACATACTGGAAGCCAGCTTCTGCCGTGGCTGTACCAGAATAGCAACGGACGGTTGATCGATAGCTTGCTCTTCCTCGCTATCGAGCGCATAGCGTTGACGGGCAGCGGCGGGACCGATAATTCCTGGTTCGATACGCTCAATCCTGCTCAGAATTGCTGGCCCATCGGCATCAACCTGCACGCGGACCGGCAGGCCCGTATGTATTTGTGCAGCATATGCCTGTGGTAAAAAAATCAGGATGGATGTTGCAGCGTTTGGGAAGCGGCGAGTTTGTTCTGGCGTCAGGACAATCCCGGAGCCTTCAACGAACGCTGGTATTTCTGCCCACCAGGCGACCAGACCGCCTAGCAGCAATAACCCGAACAGGAGCCACGCGCAGAGAAAAACAGGGGGAGAGACCAGGCGCGGGAAAACATCCTTCTCCCGCCTTTGCATATACCGCCTTATCGCGCCTTCGCGAAAGAGCGAGCGACGATCCTGCGACATACTACCCATCCTTTTTACTAATAGTATTGATACTATATAATTCATTAGCGGAATATTTTATACAAGTAGATCAATAGAGGTACCTACAAAGGCTCCTTCCCTGTAAGCCTTTGTAGATCCAGATCAACAAAACTGGTCAGGCATTACTCGGTCGCCCATTTACATGACTACTCATTGTCATTGTTATTGCAAAAGAACTGGTTATGGTGACGATGATGCCGATGGCAGTTATTGTTGTTATTATTGTTGTGGTTGACTTGCCGATTATGGTTATGATGGTTGTTGTGGTTATGGTTGTTGTGGTTATGGTTGTTATGATGGTTATGATGGTTATTGTGATGGTTATGATGGTTGTGGTTATGATGGTTATGGTTGCCGTGGTTGTTGTGTCCGCCACGAGCTCCCGTAACCAGCTTCAACTCCTCATCGGTCAATTCCATACCGAAACCCTGGCGCGCACTGGTGGTAACATCGAAAAAGCTCACAGGAAAGCTCCTTTCACTTCACTTTACTGATGCAATTGCATGTTGGCGGTTAGTTGACCCTCAGATTATAGTGCAGGAAGTCCAGGCGGTACTCTACACGTAAGCGAGTCAAGCTAAAGCGGATACGACGGCCACACCGGCACTCCTCATGCATACGCTTCATACGCTCCATATCCCACCACCCGTCGGCCCCTGCTACCTGAACCAGGTCCTCATCGGTCAGTTCAAGCATACCAGGGGAGCTTACCAGGTCTTCTTGCATACCATTGAGTTGCAAGACAGCGGAAGAACCCATCAAAAATTTCCTCCATTTTACTTCAATTGTTTTTACATTACGCATTAATATTTTACTATAATAGTATTAATAAATCTTATCTAAAAGATTACTAATACATAAATAACCTACCATATGCCAGTTTAAAAATCAAGAAATCCATCAATTCATTTGCAAAGATAACGGGCATTATCTATTAAATGCTTACTGCTTGCCCAAAACTGCCTCTGATGCCCCTCTTATGTGTAGAGTAGCGCGGCACACTTTCTCTCTTCAGAACTACGCTGTAAGTGGTTCTATTTATACTTCGATCCGCCAGGATCTGTTCCAAAAATGGGACGGCAGGGAGAAAAAAGGACTAGAGAGTGATTCATAGCTTTCCTGCAGCGTTCATCACATAAATACCTTGAAAAAGTTATTTACCTTGTGGAAAGGGAGGTATTAAAGAAGGAAACGTTCGTTAGTACAAGAGCAAGCGGCTGCTATAATCACCCCTTTCTCCTACCGATAGGATAAAGAAGGAAGCAAGGAATAAACTGTATGTTGGTCGGGTTGTAATCATTGTTCCCCCACAACCATACAGCACATAAAAAAATAGAGTACGCGCCCATACGTGATACCTCGACCCTTGCTGATAAGCCACAGGCTTGCCTTTGTTTGATCGTCGGCATTATTCAGGCTTGCCTTTGTTTGATCGCCAGCATGCCACCAGAGGGGCCTGGCTTGCCTTGCCCTCACCGTCGTTGTAGGGGTCCGGCTTATCTTTGCCCCATCGGCAGTATGCAGTACAAAGAGGTACATGGAGTACAAAGTCATGAAACAGTCATACGAGGAATTCATCCGCAAATTTTTCAAAAACGTGCAGGCTCTTGATCCTGAGGGGAAAAAGGTGGATGTATCGGAACATGCCAGCATCGATCCCGAAGGAAATCTTGTCTTGCAGGTCCCGGGGAGCGAGCCGCTGACGCTGGTCTTCCAGAAGAACTGGTATCCGCCCATCCTCACGCCTCCTCGAAGGTGCGTTCGCTGTAAATCTGAGGAGGAGGTAGAATATGATGATAGGGCGGGAGTCAACCTCTGCCAGCGGCACCGGGAAGAACTCCCTCACCGTGAATCGGCATAGGTTAAGATAAGCGCGAACAGGGGCAAGGTAGCAGTGCGAGCACTTGATTGCTACAGCTTGCCCCTGTTTTATTGTGAAGGGAGCGACACATGTTATTAGCTGACTTGCGCGCCGAAGTTGTGCGTTACGCCAGAAAGATGTACGATAGCCAGCTCGTCCAGGCCACGCAGGGCAACCTGAGCGCGCGCGATCTTGAGAGCGGGCTGATCTGCGTCACGCCGAGCGGAGCCGACTACCAGACCTTAACGGCGGAAGATATCGTGGTGGTGGATCAGCATGGAGCAGTGATCGAGGGCAAATGGCGACCCACCGTCGAGACGCCGCTGCACACCTGCATTTTGCGCCGACGCAGCGACATTCATTGCGTCATGCACACCCATTCTCCTTATGCCACCGCCTTCGGTGTGGTCTACCAGCCTATTCCGGTTGTGCTGGCCGACTCTGCCCTCTGCCTGGGCGGAGAGGTGCCAATTGCGCCTTACAAGAGGTCGGGTACGGCGGAATTCGCCGCACATATCGCGCAAGTACTGAGCAACGGCAATGCCGTCATCTGGGGAAATCACGGGGCAATGGTGGTCGGAGCAAACCTTGCGGCCACCTTTTCGGCGGCTCACGCCCTTGAGGATAATGCAAAAATCTATACCATTGCCAGGCAGCTCGGCACGCCCGTTTTCCTCTCGCCGGAAGAGACCGCGGCATTGCACGATTTCTGGGTCAAGTCATACGGGCAAAAGCGCCTGGATCGCTGAAGTCATCTTTGCCGCGGCGGCCCGCGTTTCTTGATTGCCAGGACGTGGAAAGCATAACCCTGGTCTCGCCACTTGTCTGCCAGCCTGCTTAACGAGGCATCAAACTGTTGATGGGTATGGGCCGAGATAACCGCATGAGCGATGGTCGGCAGGTATTCAGGATGAGTCAAACGATACGTGACCTGGAACTTCATTCTGATCCCTTTGCTTTATCATACCAGGAAAGCAGGACAGACGTCAGCTATAGCTATTTAGTCACAGAGATTTGTCAGATTGCCAGATTGCCTGTATAAATCATGACAGGCAGAGCTTTAATTTTGCCGGAAGGAGGCACAATACAGATGAGCGCTCCCACGCGCGTGATTCTCTCGGGCATCTTTCTGCTGGCGCTTGTGCTGGGCACCGCTTTTGCTCAGCTCTCATACCACTTTAACACTTATGTGGCTCTCGGCATCATGGTGATAGGCACCTTTCTGGTGGCTGCGTTCCTTTTTAATCACCATGAATAATTGATCCGCTATCACCACATGTTCATAGAAAAAGTCTGGACCTGTTTAGTTGGGCATGTAGCGCACTACATGCCCAACTAAACGTTCCTGGTTACTCTTCCTCCTCGTTCACATTACTGAAAGATGGCTGCATGCAGTCGGGAGGTATGGGTCGCATCCTCAATAGGGCGAGCTACCAGCGTTCTGTAGGTGGGCTTGGGGAACAGACGCATATGGAAGAACAGCCCTCCGATCAGAGCCAGGAAGAGGCTTACAAGGAAGATGATGGCGAAAAGTGTGATTAACATGGTATTGTTCCTCTCTACCTGGCGGCGGGAAACAGGTCGCCTTCCGCCGTCTCGGAAGGCTCCACATCCCTTGTTTCCCAGCGCCCCGCTGATAGTTCAAGTATAGCGGAGGCCATGTGCCAGGTGACATTCCA
The DNA here is from genome assembly GCA_035293765.1 of Ktedonosporobacter sp. Taxonomy (GTDB): domain Bacteria; phylum Chloroflexota; class Ktedonobacteria; order Ktedonobacterales; family Ktedonobacteraceae; genus DASRHT01. The sequence continues at coordinate 181,563 of DATGMF010000053.1, read as the reverse complement.
TCTGTGCCAGAAAAATGACAGACGCGGTGATAACAGGTACCATGTTAAAGACGCGATGATGACGGTATTGTTAAAAGGGCGCTCAAGCTTTGATCAGGGGCGCATCCCGACGGTGCCAGTCGGTCAATTGCTGGTAGGCGTGGGCAATACGCAGCACAGTGCCCTCCTCGAAAGGCTTGCCTGCCGCCTGTAAGCCAATTGGTAAGCCATTGGCGGTAAAGCCGCAGGGGAAGGAGACCGTCGGCAGTCCGGTGAGGTTGAAGGGCATGGTCAGGCGCAGAAAGGCCACCGTTGCGTTCTCAGTCACGCCATCGATCTCGATATCCTGCGCGGCCTGCTCTGAGAGGAGCGCGGGAACAGGCAGCGTGGGCAGGATGAAGGCATCTACATCCTGCATGATGGCCCGAAAGCGGCTGGAGAGGATGCGGCGTTCGTGCAGGGCGGTCAGGTAATCGACAGCAGCTATCTCCTGACCCTCCAAAAGCCGGGTGAGCACGCTCTCGGTATACAGGTTGCGACGTTCTGAGAGCCATCCTTTCTGGATATGGGCCAGCGTGGCCTCTGGCTTCTGGATTGTGCGGTATAGCTCCATAGTGGGACGGGGTACATCCACATTGATGACCTGCGCGCCCTCTTCCTCCAACACAAGGAGCGCGGCACGCCAGGCAAGCTGCACTTCCGGGTCAAGCGGCGCCACAAACGCTTCCTGTGGCACACCCAGTTTGATCCCCTGAAGTGAGAGCGGGCCACGTTTCTCTGTGCCGCCGATTAATGTCGCGGTCGAACGGCCTGGAGCAAGAGGCGGGCCGGAAACGCTATTGGGGTCGCGCGGATCGTAGCCAGCGATGGCGTCGAACAGCAGCGCGCAATCCTCGGCGCTCCGTCCAATTGGCCCGACATGGTCAAGCGACCAGCTCAGAGGAATGACGCCGTAGCAGCTCACGCGTCCATAGGTCGGCTTCAGTCCGGTCGCGCCACAGCACGCCGCAGGAATGCGAATCGAGCCGCCGGTGTCCGTGCCAATGGCTCCCAGACACATTCCCGCCACAACCGCAGCCGCCGAGCCGCCGCTGGAGCCGCCGGTTGTGCGAGCAGGGTCCCACGGGTTGCGCGTTGGAGGCGAGTAGGGGCCATAGGCGAACTCGAACGTGTTGGCCTTACCGATGATGATAGCGCCATTTTTGCGCAACAGTTCGACCACGGTCGCATCTTCCTGCGCAACATGATCGGCCAGCACTCTGGAGCCCGCCGTCATGCGCACGCCTTTCACGGCCACCAGATCTTTGACCGCGACGGGAACACCATGCAGCGGACTTCTATAGAGCCCGGTACGTATTTCGCGCTCAGCCTGCTCCGCATCAGCCAGCGCCTGCTCACGCATCACTGTGGTAAAAGCCTGAATCTCGTTGTCGTGTGCATCGATCTGTTCCAGTGTCTCCAGCACCAGTTCGGTGGGAGTGATCAGGCCAGACCGAATTTCTGTCGCCGCCTCTTGAATGGAGGTGTAAGTCATATCTCTGCTCTCTTCTCACAATGTTTTTATTGTCGGGTCGCCTCCCGTAAGGGGTATCTGCCAGAAGTCTGATGACTTCCTTATATTGTAGCAGGTCACAGGTCCATTGTGAGTATCGAGGGTGAGCTTAGACTATGCAGCAGGAGAATTTGTCCTTTCATAAAATCAATGCTGATAGCAGATGCCTATACTCTACGTCCATATACTTCATCGCTCAAAGGTTTGAAAGGCTTGCGCGAGAAAATGGCCTCGATGGGCAGGCCAAAATACTCGCTGATGCGAAAGGCGAGTTCGAGGCTGGGGCTATACTCGCCGCGCTCCAGATAGCCCAGGGTTTGATAGTTAATACCTAAAATGTCCGCAAGGTCATGCCGCGAAAGCCCGCGTTCCGCACGTAAAACCGGTAAACGGTTATAAATGGTCTGTTCTGATGAATTTGTCATTGGTCACCTCTTAACGACTTTCCTCCTGCATTTTATCGATTCTATCACAAAATGTAGCATAAATACAGCAACATATCAATGATAGTACATCACTATTATAGGGCTCTATGAATACATCCAAAAAAATTGATATGGAGTGCTCAATTCTTCTGCTATGGGCGTAGTGAAGAATCAAGAGGTGGGTAGACGTAATTTGCTCCCTGGTACGCTCCTCCGCTGTCTTGCACGGCGCCGTATCGATGTGCTAAGCTCTACAGCGGTACACAGCCGACAGTATTCTTGCTGGCCTTTTATTACACAACTTTATACGGCTTCTTTCTCGGTGAGGTAACATAGTATGTCTTACGATCTGGGGGAGTTCTACGAGCGGCCCAGCGATTATGATCTGGAATATCAGAGCCAATCGGAGCTGGACCTCCCCTTCTGGCGTGAACTGGTGATGCGCTACACGCCCAGGCGCGTGCTGGAGCTGGCGTGCGGCACCGGTCGCATTGGTCTGGAGCTGTTGCGTGGCCCGGGCGATTTTCAACTGGAAGGGCTGGACATCTCACCAGAGATGCTGGCCGTTTACGCTCGCAAATTAGAACGCGAACCCGAGTCCGTGCGGCAACGCGTCATCCTCCACGAGGGCGACATGTGCAAGTATCAGCTTGCCGAAAAGGGCGTCTTCGACCTGATTTTCCTTCCCTTCAACTCTATCACGCACCTCTATGAAATTGAGCAGCAGCTTGAAGCCTTTAACAATACGTACGAGCACCTGGCTCCTGGCGGTCGCTTTGTCGTTGATACCTTTCTTCCCGATATCGATTACCTGAGCGACGCGCTTAATCGTCCGTCGCACGTCTATATGGAGGACGAAATCGAAGGTCCAGATGATGAGTTTACTATGCTGCTCTACACCAGTCGCAAATATGACCCGATTGAGCAGCTCCAGCACATCATCTGGACGCACGAAAAATTCTTCCGCACCGGCGAAAACGAACGCTACATGACCAAACTCGACATGCATATGTTCTTCCCACGCGAATTGCAGCTCCTCTTCCTGGCGACCAATTTCAGCATCGAGGCCATCTACGGCGACTACGATTGGAAGCCGTTCGGCAAAGGAACGCGACAGATCGTCGTGGGACGCAAGCGCAGGCAGGACATCGTCAGCTAAACGGTAGCGCCCCCGCAACTGGAGCCGAGTCCGGCGGTGCAGCCATAGCAGTGCTGTCCCAACTGGATCACCCGTTGGGACAGGCTCTCCGGCGTGGCCTCAAAAATAGTTTGGGGAGCCTGCGGCCCTACGCCTAAGTCGAGCATTTGATTGAAGTCGCAATCATAGAGCCGCCCATCCCAGCCGACAGAGAGCGTCGTGCGGCACATCAGGCCCTCAACGGTCGTGGGATTAAATGCCGTCACCAGCTTCTCCAGATACGCTTCGAGATTGCCGGAGCGCAGCAGAAAATCCAGAAAGCGGCTGATCGGCATGTTGGTGATGGTGTAGAGATGATTAAACTCTATACCATAACGCCTCTTCATCTGCGCTTTCCAGTCGCGCTCTAAAGAGTGCTGGTTGCCGGGGAGAAAAGCCCCCACCGGATTGGTCACCAGATTGAGGATCAGGCCGCTCCCTTCTTTGCCATAACCCAGACGATTGAAATGCTGGAGAGCGGCAATCGAATCCTCAAAAACCCCCTCGCCGCGCTGCGTATCGGTCGTTTTGGCGGCGTAGGACGGGAGGGATGCGACCACCTCGACGCGGTACTCAGCCAGAAATTCGGGCAGGTAGGAATAATTGGGCAGGCGTGTAATGGAGAGATTGCAGCGGTCCATCACATGGCGTCCCAGAGCTGTAGCGCGTTCGACTATCTCGCGGAAATCGGGGTGCATCTCGGGCGCGCCGCCGGTGATATCGAGCATCGGAATATCGCTCTGCGCCAGAAAGTTCAGCGCCGCCTCCAGCACCGCGCGCGTCATCACCTCCTTGCGTTCAGGCCCGGCATCCACATGACAATGGGCGCAGGTCTGATTGCAACGCTTGCCGACGTTGAGCTGCAAAACGCTGATTCCGGCAGCTTTGAGCGGACGATGGCCCGCGCTCGCCGCCGCCTCCGCGAAGGGACGCAGCGATAGATCGTCCAGTAGTCGGCGTTGATAGGCACTATCGGCAAGGGGATGCTGCTGCTTCCTCAAAGTGGGAAGGACTTTCGCCATCGGTTGAACTCCTTCGAGGGATGAAAAGCGCAGTTACATCGAGACTTTATCAACGTGGTTGCGCATCTGTACACCGTGGACAAGCGAGGAGCCGCCGCGGATCGCCGCCGCCACATGGATCGCCTCGGTCATTTGCTCAATATCGGAACCTTTTTCGAGGCAGGCTGTACTATAGGCATCGATGCAATAAGGGCACTGGACGGTATGAGCGACGGCCAGCGCAATCAGGGCCTTCTCGCGCTCCGAAAGCGCCCCTTCTGCGAAGACGGCGTTATACCATGCCAGAAACTTCTGCCATAATTCAGGAGCATCCTTACCGATATCAGGGAAATGTGCCAGGTCTTTGGGGTGGTAGTACGTGTCCAATCGTCTCTCCTCATGCATAAATACGGGGCTGATGACAACCCTCAATTGTCTGTTCCAAATACAATTGCCATTACTGACGGTAACATTACAGCTCTCACAATGTCAATGGTAAAGCCCTGAAAGCAGGATGTAGTGGAGTTGACAGCGTTCCCAGCCAATTATATACTGAATTAAACGCAGAAGCTGGGCTTCAGGGAAGGCGTTTGTTCCAGAATCATGCTGATTGTTGGAAGATGGTCGTTTATGTATACACGCGCTGCAACAGCAACTACGCCCGCTCTCATTATCTACCTCATTGATGCCAGCGATTCAATGAACGAGTTGTGCGGCGATACGACGAAAATCGCACTGGTAAATAAGGCATTATATGAAGTAATGAAAGATATGGTGCGGCGCTCTATTCGGGATGGGATTCCGCAGAGCCGTTATAAGCTCGCCCTCTTCGCTTATAGCTCCCGCGTGATCGATGTGTTGAATGGTATCTGCGATCTACCCACGTTGTTGCGCCAGGGGATACCGGAGATTAGCGCGGGGGGAATGACGGATACAGCAGCCGCGTTCGCCGCCGCCGAAAGGCTCTTGCTCACCTACATCAACGACTTCCGGCGCGGTCCCGCTCCCCTGGTCTGCCATCTTACCGATGGGCGCTTGTCCACCGTCGATCCCACGCCTTACGTGCGCCGTATCCAGGGGATGAACGTCGATGATGGCACGGTGCTGGTGGAAAATGTCTATGTGGGGGATCGTATGTTGCGCAAAAGGGTGCGGGACTGGCATCGTTGGGGGGGAGTCATGCGGGAAAACGATCTGGTCGATGAATATGCTCGCTTCCTCTATCGTCTTTCATCGCCCCTGCCAGAGAGCTACCGACAGAATATCAACAGTCATGGCTACGCTTTGCAGCAGGGAGCGGCCCTGTTCTTTCCAGGCACCCATAGCGACCTGATCCGCCTGGCTTTCTCTGTCTCAGCAGCTACGCAATTGAAGTAACACCCGCCAGCAAGCGGATCGATCATTTCAGTACCCTCAAGCGGGTCGAGCTAGCTATGCGATCTCGCCGCCCCCTTGAGGAACAATATACATAACCATACCTGAAGAGGCCAGGTGGAAATACACGAAGAAGGATGAACGACCTGTGGCAGATTTTCGTCCATACCTGGGGCTGACCCTGAATATCGGTGCAGCCCAGTTCACTTTTGTGCAGCACCCTCTTTTTCCCGATGATCAGGAAGAGGTGTTTGCCATCGAGGGCGGGGAGGCGATGGTGTATCAACTGCGCGAAGTGGCGAGCGGCAAGCCCTGGACGCTGAAAGTGAGCAAAACGCCTTTTCGCGGCAAGCATATCCTCCGCTCGACTAATGCGCTGGCCCCCTACGCCCATCTGCCCGGACTCAGCCTGGGAAGGCGCGTCTGCTTTACAAAGGCGACGCATCCCGCGCTGATCGCGGCCCATCCCGGCCTGGAATACGCGGTCTTGATGCCCTGGCTGAGCGGACAGAGCTGGGCGGGCTTCCTGGCGAACCGCGCCACCGGTCCCGGCAACGAACCCTATACGCCACAGGTAGCTTTGAAGCTGGCGATTGCAATGGCCCAGGTGCTCTGGGATTTAGAGGCCCACTCGCTGGCGCATACGGATATCGCCGGCAGCAATGTGTTGCTCATGCCGGCGTTCAACCAGGTTGAGCTGCTGGACCTGGAAAATCTCTACATGCCCAATAGTCCCATGCCCCAACAATGCAGCCAGGGCTCTCCTGGCTACCAGCATCGCTCCCTGGATCGGCGCGGCTACTGGCGACCCGATGGCGACCGCTTCTCCGGCGCGATCATCATCACGGAGATGCTGACATGGTGTGATGCTCGCGTCCAGAAGCTCACTCCTCCCAACGCCGAGTCGCTTTTCCCATTGGAAGATTTGCAGCAGATCAACACTCCACGCTGGCGCGTTGTGCGCGACGCACTGTGGAATATCTGTCCCCCGGCATTACGCCTCTTCGACCAGGCATGGAGCTCAACCGATCTCTCCCAATGCCCCGAACTGAGCGCCTGGGCCATGACCCTGATTCAAATGCGTAAGTGAAAAATCTATCCCATCCCCTTGGCCCCTGCTGTGGCGTCAGGGTAACAGCAAATGCAGGTCACCGAACTCGTGCCAGAGATAGCCCTTCTCTATGGCTTCCTGGTAGGTTTTCCTGAGATGCTCTACGCTGGCAAGCGCCTCAAGCATAAAGAGATGGGTGGCCTGCGGCTCGTGTAATCCAGTTAAAAGGCCATTGACCGCTCGTATGCCGCGTTCAGGCGTGATGACAACGTTGGTCCAGCCCTCGCCCGCGTGCGTTACTCCGTCAGCATCGGTGACGGTTTCAAGGGCGCGGATCACGGTTGTTCCCACGGCGACGACCCGCCTCCCGGCTGCTCTGGTCGCGTTGACCATGCGCGCAGTCTCTGGAGGTACACGGTAATACTCTTCGTACGGCGGCTCGTGATCTTCCAGGCTGGCAACGCCGGTATGCAAAAGCAAAGGAGCAATCTGCACCCCGTGCGCGATCAAGCTGGTAATCAGCTCAGAGGTAAAGGCTCGCCCGGCTGATGGCATTTCCGCGCTGCCGACCTCTGAAACGTAGACCGTCTGGTAGTAATCTATCGGCCACTCCTGCGGCACATAGCTGTAACGAATCGGGAAACCGTTGCGCGCAAGATACTCCTGCAACACGCATGGCAGGTGCAGGGTGGCAATCCACAAGCGATTCCGCCCCTGAGCATTCTCCTGATGGCGATATGGCACATGCAGGGTGGCACTGGCCCCCTCCGCCAGTTGGAGCGTCTCGCCCATTTTGATCCCATAGAAGGGCAAGGTTCCCTTCTCGCCCTGCGTACGCACTTCGACCAGCCACAGGTCGGCGGGTAGGTGGGTCGAGAGGTGCAACTCGACCGGCATGCCGTTCCCCCGCCGGGCAGTGAGCGCAGCCTTCATTGTGCCACTGGTATTGATGACCAGCAGATCCCCGGCTTGCAGAAAGTCGCCAATCTGGCGAAAACGCGTATGTACCACGCGATCATCCGAGCGGTACGAGACCATCAGCCGCACCTCGTCGCGCGCCATCTCTCGCGCCTCCGGCGGCATATGCGCCTCCAGTTCGGGCGGCAATATAAAATCTAGCTCTTGCTTTTTGTATATCCCTGCATCGCTGCGGTAAAGCGAGTCTAAAAATTGCGATTGTATCATAGTCATTGCTCTGCTGTTTGCGTGGCAAGCGAACGGGCCACATAGCGTCCGCTCGCATATGTTCCTGTGATCAAAGCGAGCAGCCCCGGTACGCTCTCCTCTGGCAAGGGGCGGTCGCTGATATCTTCCCCTGGAAATGCTTCCTGGTGCATTTGCGTGCGCATATCGCCCGGATCAACCCAGTAGACGCGGTACTCGGGATTTTCGGCGGCCAGCACGTTGGAGAGCTGTTCCAGCGCGGCCTTGCTGGAGCCATAGCCGCCCCAGCCCGGATACGCCTCGATCCCTGCATCGCTGGTAATGTTGATAATGCACGCTCCTGCTTTGAGCTGTCGCTTGAGCGCCTGAATGAGCGCCAGAGGAGCGATGAGGTTGACGCGATAAACCTTTTCCAGCACTTCGAGGGGATATTCCAGTAATGCGGGCTGTGGGCTGGGACCCAGGATGCTGGCGTTGTTGACCAGCAGATCCAGCCCGCCCATGCGCTGCGCTGCCTCTACTAATGCTCGCCTGTGCATCGGATCGCTGACGTCGCCGGGAATGGCTATCACCGTCGTCAGTTCTGCCAGTTCTGCTCGCGCCTGCTCTATCGCTTCTGCCCCGCGGGCGTCAATTAAAAGATTCCAGCCATGTTTTGCCAGTTGGCGCGCCAGGGCAAGTCCTAGCCCTCGCGACGCGCCTGTAATCAGTGCGTTATGCTTCTCATTAGCTTGTTCAAATGATTGCCGGGTCATGGTATTTCCTTTCGAGGTTCTACTTTTCCACTACGGTAACTTTACCTCGAAAGCAGGAACCGGCACATTGTGCGAGAGGACAGTTTAGGCTGTCCTTTTGGACAGAGCGACTTATGCTTCCCTCGGCCCGCTCCCCTCGTTCCATTCTTCCACAATCCGCCCGTTTTCCAGGTGGAAAATCTGGATCAGCGTTCCTTTGATGCCGGACGCGCTCGAACTCGCGCCTACGGAACTCCTCCATGCAGTACGCGCGACAACTCGATTGCCTTCAGCGATCATATCTTCGATTGTCACCTGTATATCTGGAAAGTGGCTGCGTACCTCGATGAAAAAATCTCTGACGCCTTCTGGCCTTGGTCGTTGCTGCGGGGTCGAGTGATCGATAAAATCGGCGCTGAACAGCTCGTCCAGCAGTTCTAGCCTCTCCTGGTTGAGCGCCTCATCAAATAATCGGCGGATAATCGCTTTATTTGCTGCTGTCTCTGTCTCCATCGCTACTATCCTTTCGTTTGTCTCTTTTTATTTCAGCCTCTGACCTTATTATGAAGGCTTGTTGTAAATTATATGCTGCGAATTGTCGTAGGGATCCGGTTTACCGCGTCCGATTTATCGCTTGTTCAGCCCCCTCCAGTGCAACTTCCAATGCTAAAGCCGTCGATGGTACAATGCTGCCAGAACTTATTTATTCTCCAAAAAGGAAGTTTAAATAGCTGGAAGGGATGAAATTCAGTTAAGAATAGCGAATTCAGGCGTGTACGGCGATAAATCGGACGCGATAAATCAGGTCCCTACAGCATTGATGGTATTTTAACAACGCTTGACGATTTTTAGGGTATTTGATAGCATTTGACGGCATTTGCCGGTGGCATTAAAGAAACGCGAGGGAGCGCGATGCTGTTTACGTATGAGAGCGGCGACCCTACGGCGCCCGCGATTGTCTTTTTGCACGGGGCTGGCTTGAGCGGGCGGATGTGGCAGCCGCAGATGGAGCGGTTGCCGGACTATTATTGCCTGGCGCCAGATCTGCCGGAGCAGGGCAAAAGTCTGCATACAGGCCCGTTCCGCCTCGAAGATGCGGCAAAGCAGGTGGCTGCGCTGATCGATGAGAAGGTTCCCGGCAAACGCGCACATCTGGTCGGGCTATCATTGGGCGCGGACCTCGCGCTGGCGATCATGCAGATCGCCCCGGCAGCCGTCGATCATGTGGTGGCGAGTGCAGCCGCTCCACTCAGCAAAGGTATGGGGAAATTTATCCGGGCGCTGTCAACCTCTTCGCTCAGCTTCATTTTCCTTGAACAGCAGTTTCGCTTATCAGCTAAAATGCTCGGCATTCCAGAGGCTTATCGCGCCATGTTCTGTGAGGATTTGCTGCTAGCCGCCAACCCTGCTTTCATGGGTCGCTCCATAGAGGCGTTAATGGACCTGCCTCAATTGCTGCCCCGCACAGCGGAGGCGCCAACGCTGGTGGTGGTTGGCGGGAAGGAAAACGCGCTTGCCAAACAGGGGGCGAAGAAAGTAGTGGCATCGCTCAAGCATGCACAGGGCATGGTTGTGCCGGGCGTGAACCACATCTGGAACCTGCAAGCTCCCGACCTCTTTACGGAGACCGTCCGTGCCTGGATCGAGGATCATCCGCTCCCTGATGCATTGCAACCCTTGATAAAAACTAAAACTACTTGAAACTCCATACGGTGGTCGCGGCTTTCGTAGGACAGAAAATCTGGAAGCTCACGTAAGCATCACTTGTCCCATGTGCTATACTCTTGAATAGATGTTCTATAGGAACATCTATTGCAAAGTTTCGCAAGCTATTTGAGGAGAAGTAAAGCATGGGCCAGCAAGCGGTTTCCCCCTGGTACTACTACCAGGGCTGGGATGTCTATCAGGACCTTCTTGTGAAGGCAATCAGGCCACTGACGGCAGAACAACTGGAGCTGAAGATATCGCCCAATCTGCGCTCGATTGGCCTGCTCGCCAAGCATATTGTACGCACGCGAGCGAGCTGGCTGTATGGCTTGATGGGCGAAGGCGGACCGGACATAGCTGCTATTGCCGCATGGCAGCACGATGGCGCTATTCCCTCCACAGCCGAACTGGTGCATGGCTTAGAAGTTACTTTTCGTGCATGGCAGCAATGTCTGGAACGCTGGACAGCGGACGAGCTGGCTTACGTCTTTAAGGGCGAATACGATGGGGAACCATATGAGCTCACGCGCCAGTGGGTCATCTGGCATGTCATCGAGCACGATCTGCATCATGGCGGTGAGCTCTCCTTCTCGCTCGGCGCCCACGGCCTTGCAGCCCCCAATCTTTAGTAGGGACCTGATTGATCGCGTCCAATTTATTGCCGTGCCGCCATCCGAAATCGTGCCAGACCGCCACAAGGCGAGTAGAAAAGTGCGGGCTCCAGTGGAAGTTGCCAGTTTGGACGACAATAAATTGGACGCGCTGTAGCTCCCCGATTCATCGTGGGAGGCCCCTACAAAGCGTTGCGCATTAAATGTTATGTCAAGGAGAGGCTACATTGACCTACTATTCCTCTTCCCCTTTAACTCCGCAGCCCCGATGCAAAGTGAGCTATAATAGAGTCTCTATTTATTTTCAGCGTTTCGTTCGAAGACAGAAAGGCAAAAAGCATGACCCAGAGCCCATCAGAAAATAAGATGAAAATCGGCGTTGTACTGGACACATCGGAGGGTGGTCTGCAAGGCAAGACGCCTACTTTCCAGGAATTGCGGGAGATGGCCCAGGCTGCCGAGCATGCGGGTTTAGATTCCCTCTGGCTGTGCGACCATCTGATCTATCGCTTCCCGCAGCAAGAAGAGACGGGCATCTGGGAAGTTTTTACCATGCTCAGCGCGTTAGCCGCCGTGACGACACAAATTACGCTCGGGACCATCGTTATCTGCACCTCGTTTCGTCCGCCGGCGATGGTGGCAAAGATGGCTGACACCCTCGACGAGATCAGCGGTGGGCGCCTGATCCTGGGGCTTGGCGCCGGATGGCATCAGCCGGAGTATGAGGCGTTTGGCTACCCCTTCGATCATCTCGCAGGCCGCTTTGAGGAGGCGATGCAGATTATCGCGCCGTTGCTACGCGAGGGGCGGGTCGATTTCCAGGGACAGTATTACCAGGTACATAACTGCGTGCTACGTCCTCGTGGTCCGTCGCGCAACGGTCCGCCAATTCTGATCGCCGGTCGTCGCCCGCGCATGTTGCAACTGACGGCCCGCTATGCCGACGCCTGGAACACCGCCTGGCATATGGAGCCGGAGGTCGTGAAGGAGCGTTATGATGGCTTTAAAGAAGCCTGTACGGCTGCTGGACGCGATCCTGCGGCGGTAGAATTAACGGTAGGCACAAGTGTGAAGCTGCTCGCCCCTGGTGAAGATGCAGGTGAGACAAAAGTCATTACAGGCACGCCCGAAGAGATTGCTCGCCGCCTGCACAGCTTTGCCGGCGTGGGCACCGCTCATTTGATCGTGACGCTTGATCCTATAAGCGTCGCAAGCATTGAACAGTTCGGGCATATTGTTGAGTTGATCCGCCAGCTCTAGCGCCGGAGCATGCTCTTCTCGCGCCGGTTTTTCACTCTTCTCCATCTGAAAGCCTGCGCGAGAAGAGAGTGCCGGGGCGAATTTGGAGAGAAGGAGAGTTCCGATGTCGAAGCGCCAGCTCATCTTTGGAGCCATCTGCTTTCTTGTGGGCATCCTGGTCGGCATGGAGATTGTGGGCAATATTGATCTGCTCGTCCGCGTTATCATCATCATCGCCATCCTGCTGCTCCTCGCGTACCTGCTCCTGCCTTACCTGCCATTTAGACTGCAATCCAGGCGTAGCCCTGCGCAACGCATGGCGATGCGCCGCGCACGCAGAAAGCCGTAAAGCCAGAAGAGCACCTTGCAATAGCCTGATGAGAAGAGAAAGGCATCAAGCAAAACGCTTATGGGTATGCCTGAGTCACCTATCTTTCCGGTTATACGTGTACTCGTGTAGTTGGTGAAAGTGACGAACTAGAGAGGATTTTGCTATGCAAGGTAACCGATTAGATGGAATGCGTGTAGCCATTATCGTAGCCGACGATTTTGAGCGGGTCGAGATGACCGAGCCCCGGAAGGCTCTTGAGCAAGCAGGAGCCAGAACGGTGCTCATTGCGCCAAAATCTGGCAGAGTCACTGGCATGAACCACGATGTCAAGGCAGATTCTTTCGATGTCGATATGTCTCTTGACCAGGCCAATCCCAACGATTTTGACGCCCTCATGCTCCCCGGCGGAGCTTTGAATGCTGACTTTTTGCGCGTTGTGCCTAAGGCGCAGGAGTTTGTGCGGCAGATGGATAGAAGTGGCAAGCCGATGGCGGTCATTTGCCATGCTCCGTGGCTGCTTGTCTCTTCGGGCTGTGTGAAGGGACGGACCTTGACAAGCTACCATACCATCCAGGACGACATTCGTAACGCGGGTGGCAACTGGGTGGATCTGGAGATGGTGCGCGACCGCAACTGGGTAACCAGCCGCAGTCCTAAGGATCTGGGCGCGTTTAACCCTGCAATGATCTCACTATTCAGTGAGTACAACAGGAGGCTCTCACCAATTTATTCCTGTTTTTCCCCTCAAGAATGCGTATTCGCCAAAATCGCCGCTTGACTCATTGCTGCAAAATCCCTATACTGAACGCTATGGCTCTCTTTGAGCAACCTCTCATCACCATGTCACCGCGCAAGCCATCATTTCCCAAGAGGACTGACCTGGAGAGCGGTTTGTTGGCTCCGCCGTTGGAGCAGCATTGGTACTGGGGCGAGGATTGGCGGTGAACCGGACGCGATCAATCGCGTCGCCACGACAGGGCAAAAAGGGGAATGAGAGGAAATGGCCCCGACGTTCAGGTCATTGTAAGGTGGAGCCGATGGACTGCAAGTTGCTTATCAGGCTCAGACACCATAATCTTTCAGTATCCTCGAACGGATCGAGAACGCGCAGCTACTCCCGGCATCATCTTAGAGGAAGAGTATATACATCGAATTCATGAGAAGTCAAGCGAAAATATACTATGGAGATAGATAGCACTGCTCCTGTGGAGGTACAGGCTCAGGAACCTGTACCGGAGCCGGAAACAATTCAAAAGAGATCGCGCAAACGCAGCATTACGATCTTTGTAGTGGTGAGCATTATCAATGCAGCTCTGCTCGTCTTGCTCTGGACGCAGTTGCTCACACCTGCCCAAAATCAGACCGGCGCTAATAGCAATAGTGGTAGTAGTAGCATCGGCGATATCAATAGTCCCCTGGTTGGCAAAGCCGCGCCAGACTTCACGCTGCCCGTATTGGCAGGCACGTCCAAGATTCATCTCGCGGACCTCAAGGGGAAGCCGGTGATTGTGAATTTCTGGGCCTCGTGGTGCGCGCCCTGCAACGAGGAAGCGCCGTTCTTGCAGAAATCGTGGCCGCGTTTGCAGGCGCAGGGCGTGGTCTTTATCGGCATCGATGGACCCGAAAAGACCAGCGATGCGCAAAAATTTCTACAAAAATATGGGATCAGTTATCTCAATGTCCAGGATACCATCGATGGCTCGACTGCGATCAATTACGGTGTAACCGGCTTTCCTGAGACGGTCTTTATCAATCGAGATGGCGTTGTAGTCGCAAAATGGGTCTTTCCCCTGACGGAACAGGGATTGCAGCTTGAAATGGCGAAGATGGCCCATTAGCCAGGATGGAGGAAGCAGGCGGAGGCGATGCTAGAGATACGGTGGCTTGTTCGTTCGGTGCATATCCTGGCAGGGGCAGCCTGGGTAGGTGGCAGCCTGTTGTATCTGGTAGCGATTCTGCCCGCCCTGCGTAGCAGTGGCCCTGCTCCAGCAGTAAGCGCGCAGATCGCCGCGACATTTAAACGGCTGGTCAATATCTGTATGGGCGTGCTGCTGCTGACCGGAGCCTATCTCACCTTTGATCGCCTGACGCAGACAACGCTGGGCCTGCCGTATCTGGTGATTCTGGTCATAAAGATTGCAGCCGCTCTTGGGATGTTTGTTTTAGCGATCTATCTCGGGCAGAGCAATATCCGCCGCTTAGCCAAACGCACGACGCGGCTCTCTCAAGTTGCACCGCAATTAATGCTGGCCCTGGGCATATGTGTATTTATACTGGGCGCGCTCCTCAACGGTCTGTTTGAGGCGGCTATCGCGCCACATTGATGGAGGTCATATTGTGCAGCCTGCTTTGACTATGCCAGAAGTAAAGGAGCAATCAAAGCGACCACGTAAAAAGCTCCCGCTAAGCTTCCTGCTGGCGGGGATCGCGATTCTGGGCGCGGTCGTCTATCTTGTCTTTGCCAATACGCAGGCCAACGCTGTCTACTATATGACAGTGTCCGAGCTGCAACACTGCCCAATCTGCACCACGCAAGCCGTGCGCGTGGCAGGCGTCGTGCAAGCAGGCTCGATTGTGCGCGACGATCAGCAGCAGCGGATCTCGTTTGTGATCGCCGACGGCACACGAACGCTGCCCGTTACGTACACCGGCATCGTTCCCGATATATTTCAGGCCGGCATTCAGGTCGTGGTAGAGGGACACTATACCGGACAGGGGCCGTTCCAGGCTCAGACGTTGTTAGCCAAATGTCCGTCGAAGTTTCAGGCCGCGACTCCAACGAGTAAGTAGGCGACCGCTTTTTTATTGAGGGAAGATTGTGTATTTTTCAGACCTGGGTAGTATCTCACTGATTCTCGCGGCAGGATTCGCTCTTTATACGATCATCGCGGCGGTGGTTGGAGCGATGCGCCATACGCCTGCGCTCGTTGCCAGCGCGCAACGCGGCGTGCTGGTGGTGGCGTTGCTGATGCTGCTGGCCTCCTTCGCCCTCGTCGCCTCGTTTTTGACGCACGATTTTGGCTTGAGCTATGTGGCGCAGCACTCCAGCCTGTCTATGCCCTGGTACTTCACGGCTGCTGCCTTTTATGGCGGCCAGGAGGGTTCGCTGCTCTATTGGGCGCTGATGCTCTCGATTTTCTCGGCGATTTTCATTTTTACCGCCAAACGCGCCCCCGCCGAGCTGGTCCCTTATGTCGCGGCAACGCTGATGGGGATCGAGGTCTTTTTCCTGCTCATGCTCACCACCGTTTCCAATCCCTTCGCGCGCGTGCCGGTTGCGCCTGCCGATGGCAACGGACTGAACCCGCTTTTGATGGACCCGGGCATGCTGGTCCATCCACCGATGCTGCTGATGGGATATATGAGCTTTTCGGTACCCTTCGCCTTTGCAGTCGCGGCCATGATAACAGGGAAGCTCAGCAGCGAGTGGCTGCGCGCTATCAGGCGTTGGACTTTGGCGGCCTGGACGATTCAGACGGTGGGATTGGTATTAGGTGCATGGTGGGCCTATCATGTGCTCGGCTGGGGCGGCTACTGGGGATGGGACCCGGTGGAGAATGCGGCCCTCCTTCCCTGGCTGACCTCAACGGCATTCCTGCATTCAACGATGGTGCAGGAGCGGCGCGGGATGCTCAAAATCTGGAACCTTGCCCTGGTCATCGCCTCGTTCGCCCTCTCCATTTTTGGCACCTTTGAGGTGCGCAGCGGTATTATCAGCTCCGTCCACTCGTTCGCTTATTCCGATATTGGTATATATTTTCTGACTTTCCTGGTCATCGTCATTATCTTCTCAACCGGACTCTTTCTATTCCGCCTGCCAAAGCTGCGGCCCGAGCAAGAATTTGACTCGGTGATCTCGCGCGAAGGCGTTTTCCTGCTCAATAATCTGTTGCTGGTCGGCATCGCCTTCGCTACGCTCTGGGGCACGCTCTTCCCGCTGATCTCGGCGGCGATCCGCCATCAGACCATGACCGTGGGACCGCCATTTTACAATCAGGTGATCAGCCCGCTGCTGGCTCTATTGATCCTGGCAATGGGCATTGGGCCGCTTTTAGCATGGCGTCGCACCTCAACTGCGGCCTTGTGGCGCAATTTGAGCGTGCCGGTAATCATTACTGCCCTGTGCGCTGCCGCGTTACCGCTGCTGAGCGTGACCGATATTCTCGCTACTATCGGCTTTTCGGTCTGCGCTTTTACTGCTGCTGCGATCCTGTATGAACTATGGCGCGGGATGCGCGTACGCCATAGCCACGGTGAACCCTATGTGGTCGCGCTCTATATGCTGTTCAACCGCTATCGCCAGCGTTACGGCGGCTATCTGGTTCATCTCGGCATGGCGCTGCTCGTCGTTGGCGTCATCGGGTCGCACTTTTTCCAGATACAGAAAGACGCTGTGCTCAAAGTGGGGCAGGATATGAACGTGGCGGGCTATCGCCTGACCTTCCTGGGCAATATCGACGATAAGGAGCAGGATCGGGAAAGCATCGCCTCGCAACTACAGACCTGGCGCGACGGTCAGCTCCAGGGCTATATCTATCCCGGGCGCACCTTCTATCGCAACTTTAACGACCAGCCAGCCAGCCAGATTTCGATTACGACCTTTGGCCTGACCGATCTATACGTCTTTCTAGACGATTGGACGGGAGCGGCGCAGGCGACGATTCGCGTTTTCATCAATCCGCTGGTCCCTCTGGTCTGGTTCGGCGGCCTGGTAATGCTCCTGGGCGGAGTCATCTGCTGGTGGCCCGCTCGCACGCGTCTTGCCACAGCGCGCGTATCTAAAGCCGGGCGTACTTCCGAGACGCAACCATCAGAGCATGGGGCGAAGGGGGTTGTCGTATGAAACAGAGACGCTCGCTTTTCCTCGTGCTTGCCGTTGTCGTTGTCGCCGCCGCAGTCTGGTCGGTGGTCTATCTCAGCACGCCCAGACAGCAGACGCTTGACCAGCGTGTACAGGCGGTAGCATCGCAGCTAAAATGTCCCATCTGCCAGGGCGAATCGGTTGCCGACTCGCCTTCGTTGCTGGCCCAACAGATGCGCGGGGTCATTCGCCAGCAGTTGCAGGAGGGCAAATCCGAGCAGGAGATCATCCAATATTTTGTCAGGAGTTATGGCGAGCAAATTGTCTGGTCGCCGCCGTGGCAGGGTTTCTCGTTGCTGGCATGGCTTGTCCCCATCGGCCTGCTGCTTGCTGGCGTCGTTCTCATCTATTTCACTTTGCGCGACTGGCGTGCCCTTTCCCGCTCGGTGGAAGCGCGTGGCAATGACAGGGATATACTGAATATCGACGAGGCTGAGCTGGAAGGCTATCGCGCTCAGCTCGAACGGGAGCTTGCCGAAGGCGATGTGCTCTTTAGACGCTATCAGACGGAGGCGCAGTGATGTCGATTGTGGTTGCGATTGCGCTTGGGCTGCTGTCACTGGCCTTTGTGCTATACCCATTGTTACGCCGTACCTCTCCAGAGGCGCCGGTAACGGCCACACCCGCGGAAAAGAACGCGGCGCCACAGGAACAGGAGCAGACAGCACGCGCCGCCTTGCAGGAGGTCGAGCTCGACTATCAGCTTGGCAATATCTCGGAGCACGACTATAGTGCGTTGCGCGAGCGTTATATGCGACGCGCGCTGGTCGCGATGAAGTCGCGCTACGAATCCGAGCAGGAGATCGACGAGGAGATCGAAGAACAGTTGCGCAAGATGAGGGAGAAAAATGAGCCATAAATATATCTTACAGATCACTATTTTAACAGCCCTCGTATTCTCCCTTTGCTCGCTTGCTTCTATGCCGGCTCGGGCGGCGGGCGGCAATGGCCGTATCTATGGGCAGTTGCTGGATGGTACGGCGCATAATGCTCCTTTGCCTGGACAGGTGGTCACGTTGCAGATGGCTCAGGGCAGCAGTGCGCAGGATCTGGCAACAGCCACTACCGATAGTCATGGCAGCTTCTCCTTCCCCGGCCTGTCAACCGATAAAACCATCAGCTACGCCATTTTTATTCGCTATCAGGGAGCGCAGTATGTCAGCGATCTTGTCTCACTGGATAGCAAGCCCGAGCAGCAGGTCAACTTAACGGTCTATCAGGCAACGACCAGCACCGCCAATATCGCTATCATCCAGGCGACCGCGCTTTTACACACACCGGACGCGCAAAAAAGCTCGTTTACCGTTTCAGAGCTCCTCTTATTCAAAAACCTGGATAATCACACCTTCGTCGGCTCGCTTGATGCCAGCAAGGGGCGACCGAATGCGCTGACCTTTTCGCTGCCGCGTGGCGCGCGCAACATTACCTTCAACAATGGCTTCGACGGGTATAAGGCCATCCAGGTTAACAGCGGTTTCGCCACCGATGCCGCTCTGCCTCCAGGCAATACGGAGTTCTCTTTTACCTTTGAAGTGCCATACACCGCCTCGACCTACGATTTCAGCTATGCGGTGATGTATCCAACGGTCTCATTGTCATTCCTGGTATCGCCGGAGATCCATGCCAGTTCCAGCTCGCTGACCTCGCAGGGCGTGATTACCGCCGATCAGCACCCTTATCACCTGTTCAAAGCCGATGCGATCCGCTCCAATCAAGAGGTTCATTTGAGCCTGGAAGGATTGACTCTGCCTGCGAAGCCTGCCGCGCTGAACGCTGGCGCCATCTGGCTCATTGTTGCGCTCCTGCTGATGCTGTCCATGCTGGCTGTGACCTGGTTTATCTATCGCAACCGTCGCCGGAACAGCTCGCAGCCGGCAGCTCCAGGCAAAGGGAAAGCGGCTGCAAAGGATCGGAAGCAGGCGCTACTGCAAGAACTATTAGATCTGGATACGGCCTTTGAAGCGGGTAAGTTGAGTAAAGCGACCTATCAAGAGCGGCGTGCCAAAGCCAAAGCCCGCCTCCGCACGCTCATGAGCGAACAGGAGATAGCGCGCCGATGAACCACCAGTACGCCACATGGGGCAAAATATATGCAAGCGGGGCAGGGCAAGCGCGAGGCCCACTCCCTGCCCCTACCAATCCCCTCGTTGATGCCAGGGAAATAAAAAACGCCGGGCCGGAATGTAGGGGCAAGGGGATCGGGGGCGAGGACGCGGGGGCCTTGCGCTTGCCCGACCGCTCGCGTTCGCCCAATTTGCCCAACCACGTCCCCAATTCAACAATCATAGAGATCAGAAATCTCAAAAAAAGCTATGGCTTGAAACCTGTGCTGCGTGGCGTCGAGCTTGCGTTGCGCCAGGGCGAACGGATGGCGCTGCTGGGTGCCAATGGCGCGGGTAAAACCACTCTCCTGCGCATTCTGGCGGGCTTGACGAAACCGGATGCGGGCACAGTGACTGTCGCGGGCCTGGATTGCGTGCAGGATGCTCAACAGATACGCCGGCTGGTTGGCTTTGTGGGGCATCAACCCTATCTCTATGAGGAGCTGACGGCGCTGGAGAACCTGCTCTTCTTTGGACGCATGTATACGGTAAAGCATACACGGGAACGAGCGCTGGACCTGCTGCAGCGCGTGGGGCTGGAGAAACGCGTGCAGGAACGCGTGAGCACGCTCTCGCGCGGACAGGTGCAGCGTCTGGCCTGGGCGCGCGCGCTATTGCACTCGCCTCACCTGCTCTTGCTCGATGAGCCTGATACCGGACTTGATCAGGATGGCAATGAGCTGATAGACGCGCTCTTATCAGAACACAGCGCGCAGGGCGGCTCCATCGTTTTCACAACCCACCAGTTGGAGCGCGCATTGCAGTTGAGCGACCAGATTGTGGTGCTGGGGAACAGGCGCGTAGCCTATCAGAGGGAAACACAGTCGCTGGATCTGGCAGAGCTTCAACAGGCATGCAGGGAGGCGGGGAGATGAGTATGGCGCGCATTTTCTTCGAGCAGACAGGGGCGATCCTGTGGAAGGATATCCGCTACGAGCTCAGGAGCAAGCAGACCTGGCTGGGCATGGGGCTGTTTGCACTGCTGATCCTCGTCGTCTTTAACTTCACCTTCGATCTACGCGTCGATAATAAGGCGGCGGTCGCGCCCGGCGCGTTGTGGGTCGCCTTCATCTTTGCCAGCCTGTTAGGATTGGGCCGCACCATCGCCGCCGAGCGCGAGCACGGCTCGATGGATCGCCTGTTGCTCTGTCCGGTTGACCGCAAGGCGATCTACCTTGCGAAACTGCTAGGGAATTTGCTATTTATTGGAGTGGTTGAAGTTGTGGCCTTGCCCGTTTTTGCTGCGCTCTTTAATGTGCCGCTTTTGGTCGGCGGCCTGATCCCAATCGTCTTGCTCGGCACCATCGGCATTGCCATCGTCGGCACGCTGTTCTCGGCGATGGCAGCCGCAACGCAGGCGCGTGAACTGTTGCTGCCGATCCTGGTTTTTCCCTTGATCGTGCCCATTGTCATCAGTGCGGTACGGGCCAGCGAGTCGCTACTGGCGCCCTCGGTAAACGAGCCGCCCTGGTTAAGCCTGATGATCGCATTCGACATTATTTTCCTGAGCATCTCTATGCTCACGTTTCAATATGTGATTGAGGAATAATCCATCCGGGCGTAAGGCCGGGGCTGTGTTGGCAGGACAGGGCTGTAGGGGCAATCCCTTGCGGTTGCCCTGCCCTGCCAACGCGAAAAGGACGTACGCCCGTTTAGCCGTAGGGGCAACTCCCACGATCTCCCACGATGAATCGGAGAGCCACGGAGCTACCGGTTGCCCTATGAACAGGAGTAGATATATGGCCTTAGCAAAGCAGGAGACGCGCACGCAGGCGCATCCCCCGACAGGCACGAAAGGCGGGCAAACAGGTAAATTGCCGTTTGCTTCCTTGACCCTGGGCGCGCTCTCTTTCATCGGCATGATGCTGTCGATAGGCATGATTTTCTTCTATGCGCCAACCGATGCCATTGAGGGGCCACCACAGCGCATTTTCTACTTTCACGTCCCGATGGCGTGGATCGGCATGCTGGCCTTTGTCATCACCACCATCGGCGGCATCGGCTACATAGCCAGCAAAAACGAACGCTGGGATTGGCTGGCCCGCGCCTCGGCTGAAGTCGGGGCTGTCTTTCTGACGCTGGCCCTGATCCTGGGCTCGATCTGGGCGCGCACTACCTGGGGAACGTGGTGGACCTGGGACCCCAAGCTAACCGCCACATTGATCCTATGGTTTATGTTCGTCGGCTATATTATGTTACGCAGCTATATGGGCCGCAGCAGTAGCAGTGCCTACGCCGGGGCTGTGCTGGCTATCGTCGGCGTGTTTGACGTTCCCATCATTTACCTGTCGGTCCAGTGGTGGCGCGGGCAGCACCCGACGGCGGAAGTGGGGGTGCCACAGGCCGCTTTACCGCCTGAAGTCGTGCTGACATTGATGGTGGCGCTGGTGACGTTTACCCTATTGTATAGTTTCCTGATGGTGCAGCTCTACCAGCTAGAGAAGATGCAGACGCTGGCTCAACGCCTGCGCGCCATCGTTGAATAACGGAGGAGTTTCCGATGCAAGGAGTTACCTATCTCGTCGCGGCCTATGCCATTGCCTGGATAGGGCTGTTTCTCTATCTCGCCTTTATCATGATGCGTATTCGCGGAGTGCGCACCGAGCTGGCCGCCGTCGAGGAGCTGGTGCGCGAGCAGCAGGAGAAGAGGTAATATGGACGTACGAGAGCAACTGCCGGATAGCGTGACAACAACAAATGAGCAGGGGGCGGAGCCGCGTAAGGGCATGTCGAGCCTGGGGCGCATCGCCATGCTGGTAGTGGGGGATGCGATCATCTTCCTCATCTTCTCTGCGATTGGTCGCCGCTCTCACAATGAAGCGGCAGGCTTTGATGCGCTCTGGCAGATCGCGCTGACCGCCGCGCCATTTGCGCTTGGCTGGTTCCTGGTATCGCCCTTCGTGGGCGCATTCCGGCGCGGCCTGGAGATGCAGCCGCGTAAGATGATCACGCGCACAACGCTGGCATGGACGGCGGCATGGCCTGTTGGATTGCTGATACGCGGCCTCACAGAACAGCGGGTCCCTCCGCTCTCTTTCGCGCTCATCACGCTGATCACCAACATGGTCCTGCTCGTCCTGTGGCGTGGCTTGCTATCCTTCGGCCTGGGCAAACTAAAACGTTCATGAACCGATTCGACGGGCTGTAGGGGCAACTCCCACGATGAATCGGGGAGCTACCGGTTGCCCCTCCCCCAGAATTTCCTATGCGGTGGTGATGGTGCCATCGCCGTTGACGCGGATAGCAACCTTGCGAATGGGAGTTGTCGCCGGTCCCTGCAAGACGTTGCCGTTAGCGGGATCAAAGACCGCGCCATGAGCGGGACAGACGAGGGTGCGGGTGCCCGGATCGTAGCGGACCGAGACCCCTTCATGCGTGCAAGCTCTCTCGTACGCCGTAAAGCCCCCATTGACTAAGTGGATGAGCACACTCATTTTTTGATCTGCTGGATTAACAAAATACACGGCGGAGTCAAGGGCCATCGTCGTCACTCCAACCACCGTACCGGTATGCCCGCCACCCTGTTTCGGAGGATTCGCGGGTGGATTGGCGTTGCCTGTCGTCTTTTGGAGCTGATTTGTGTCCAGATGCAGGTTTGCAAGATTAGCCATCATGCGCACCAGATCAAGATGAGTAGCAACCGCTGCGCCAAGAGCCACCACGCCGCCGGTCGCCAGCAGCGCCATCGCCTGACGCCGTCCCACGCCGCGCGAACGCTTCAGAGGACGTGAGCGCCTCGCGGCAGGCCGAGAGGGTGTAGTATCAAGCGGAGCCGCTCCACCCCAATTATCAGTGGGCTTCACCAGCTCAGATGCTCCCCAGTTATTGTTGTTAGCCGCGCCTGTATCGCGCAATACCAGCGGCTCCTGTTGCGGTGAGAGCGACCACCACTCAAAGGGCTTCGGAGATCCGTTGCTGCGTTCCTTCTCATCAGGCAGCGCTGCGGGCGTGGAAGACAAAGGCATCTCAGGCGGCTGCACTGGACGAGGCCGTACAGGAGGTGGGGGAACAGGTTTCGGTGGCGCCTGGCGCTGCATAGCAGGTATCCTGGCCGAACTTTCTTTTTCTAGCGTCGGCAAATGACCGGTCACGATGGGTGGTACCAGTTGCCAGGAATCGGTATTTGGCAAGCCTGAACGCATGGGCAGACGCTCACCTACCTGCATAACGGCGGAGTGGTGACCTGTCGCCCCAAGCGATACCTGAGAAAACGCCTCTAGCAACTCATCAACGTACTGGAAGCGCCGCGCAGGCTCGCGCTCAAGCGCATGATTCACTACCGACTCAATTGCAATCGGGATATCGGGGCGCAACGCCCTCAAAGAAGGCGTTACCAGCTTAACATGCTTTTTCGCGATTTCAATGGGGTCTGAGCCGGAGAAAAGCGGACTGCCGCTCAATAGCTCGAACAGGATCGCGCCCAGCGAGTAAATATCCGAGCGTGCATCGATTGACTGGCCCTGCACTACCTCCGGGGCGATATATTCTGGCCCGGCCAGGAACGTTCCGGCAATACTGAGCAGATGAGCATAGGGCTGTTCGCTGCGCTCAATACCCTGAACCTGCAGCATATGCATCAGGCCAAAGCCGGCCACCTGCATAGTTTTATCGGCGTTGAGCACGATGTTGGTTGGCTTGAGCGTGCCATGAATGAAACCCTGCTGGTGAGCAAAACTCACGCCGGCCACAACCTGTTCCAATATCTCCAGCGCATACTCATGGCTGCAAGCCCCTTGCTGCTTGATGATATCAGCCAACGACCCGTTCATCATATAGGGCGTCACCAGGTAGGGATAGCCGCCATGCTCACCGTATTCGTAAATCGGCAGGATATGCGGATGCTGCAATGTGGTGATCGCAGCCGCCTCTTTAAGAAAGCGCGTGATGAAACGGCTATGCGTCTCAGGTGAAAACCGCGGGGGAATGAGATAGAGCGTGAGCGCGCCCGTCTGGCGAGCCGTTAAGCTACGAGCCAGGTAGACGGCATTCAAACGTCCCTGCCCCACAAACTGCTCGACCCGATAATTCCCCAGGGTCTGTCCTACAAGCTGATCTACAGATAGTGTTGGCATACAACAATCTCCAAATTACAAACTGCACTTCCACACATACCTTTCCTCCATCTTCAACGCTCAATGTATGAGAAGCATCAGGGGTGATGCGGTTTTACTCGTTGTGCTTGCCCTAAAAAAAGTCTACACATTGTATTATCATACGTCAATGCGGCCCGCACGAATTAGGACTTGTGGTTAGTTCTGCGCTATCTGAAAGCTGCTATCACCTTTTTCGCACCTCCCAGCGGTCGGGAGGGAGAGAGAGGGGGATGCCCGACCGCTGAACACGAGGATGTATCGAGTGAGAGTAAGGGGGTGGGAGAGATATTTAATTTTAAACATTTGTTCTACACGCAGAATATTACCACGACCCTTTCCGCCTGTCAAGGCCGAATCCGAACAAGTTTTCTATTTTCACCAAAATGAGGACTTTTGTTCCTCTCGGATAAGACATCTGTTCTATATGGGAATAAGCACTCGGCCAGGTCGGAGCAGACTTCACACGGGTGGTACAATGGGCGGTAGAATGAGTGTGCAAGCCCGTTGAAGATGCCGGTTGGTTCCTATTCATAGCTATCTTTATATTTGAGAAGCGGAGATAATCATATGGCAGAAGTTCGTCCTTTACGCGGGTTTCGTTATGACCCGCAGAAGGTGGGGGACCTGGCTCAGGTCGTGACGCCCCCGTTCGATATTATTAGCAAAGAGGCCCAGGCCCGTTACTACGCGCGCAACCCGTACAATGTTATTCGCCTTGAACTGACCCAGGAAAAGCCCACCGACGGCGTGCTGGACAACGTGTACACGCGAGCGGCTGCGACGTTTGCTACCTGGCGCTTAGAAGAAGTTTTACGCCAGGACAGCAGAGCCGGTTACTATATGTACCAGCAGAAATTTACCTATGGCGGTCAGAGTTATACGCGGACGAGCCTGATGGCGCGGGTCCGGCTGGAACCCTGGGAGGCCCGCGTGGTCCTGCCACATGAGCATACACTGGCAAAGGCTAAAGAGGATCGCCTGAATCTGCTGCGCGCCTGCTCGGCTAATTTCAGCCCGATTATGTGTATGTACGACGATCCGCAGGGCCGCATTCGCCGCTTGCTCAATAGCTATGCCCCAAATGCAGAGGTGCAGATCGTTGATGAAGATAAGGTGGAACACCGGCTCCAGCCCATTACGGATGAGGAGCAGATCGGCCTGATCCAGGATTTCTTTGCTCAGCGTCAACTTTATATTGCCGATGGGCATCATCGCTATACGACCGCGCTCAACTATCGCGCCGAGATACGGGAGCAGCGCGGCGGACTTGATCCTGAGGATGGTGTTAATTTCGTGCTGATGGCTCTGATCGATCTTGATGATCCCGGCATGCTAGTCCTGCCAACGCACCGGCTTTTGTCCGGCCTGAGCGAAGAGCTGCCCAATAAGCTCTCGGCAGCGACGCTGGCCCGCTATTTTACTGTCCAGGAACTGGCAAAAGGCGCGCCACGAGAAGCGATGCTCAAGCAACTGGAACAGGCCGGACGCGAGCGGCCCTCCCTGATCATTCACCGGCCCGAGCAATCGTTACTGCTCACATTGAACGAGCAGGGCAGGCAGCGCATGGCGGAGAGTGAGCATTCGGCAGCCTGGAACCAGCTCGATGTGGCGATAGCGCAGATGCTGGTGCTGGAAGACCTGCTGGGGATCAGCGCAGAGGATATGGCAGCAGGAAAGTATGTGCGCTATACCCACGATGAGGAGCAACTCTTCCAGGCGGTCCAGCGTGGCGAGGCTCAGGCGGCGCTTATTCTCAACGCCACGCCGCTACGGCAGGTATGTGATGTCGCGCAGGCCGATGACCGGATGCCGCAGAAGTCCACCTATATCTATCCCAAATTGATTAGCGGCCTGGTAATCAATCCTTTGTGGTAAGAAGAGGAATGTATGATCATTATCGTTGGCGCGGGGCTGGCGGGTCTGACATGCGCCAAACTGCTGACAGAGGCGGGCCAACGCGTCGTTGTGCTGGAGGCCGCGGACCAGGTGGGCGGACGCGTACGCACCGACTATCATGAAGATGGCTACCGCCTGGATCGCGGCTTTCAGGTGCTGTTCACGGCGTATCCCGCCGTACAGCGCCATCTGCATCTTGACGAGCTTAAACAGCGCAAGTTCGATCCCGGGGCGCTCCTGCTAAAGAACGGGAAGCAGTACGAGATCGCCGATCCCTTGCGCGAGCCTGTGCATACCATCTCGGACCTGCTCAATCCGCTGATCTCGACCGCCGACAAACTGCGCGTCTTGCGTTTGCGTATGCAGGTCGGTCGGCAGTCCGCGGGCAGCATCTTTTCTGGGAAGTTGCAGCCGGAGAAGCAGGACGAAACAACAGAGGCATATCTTCAGCGATTGGGCTTTTCTCATAAGTTCATCGATAATTTTGCACGTCCCTTCTATGGCGGTATTTTTCTTGACCGCTCGCTCCAGACGAGCGCGCGCATGTTCCAGTTTACCTTCAAAATGCTGGCAACGGGCGATACAATTATCCCGGCAGAGGGGATGCAGCGTATTGCCGATCAACTCGCCTCCACGCTGCCAAAGGGCGCCGTCCGCCTCAATAGCCGTGTGAGCGAGCTCCTGATCAACGAGGGACGCGTACACGGCGTCCGCTTGACAACGGGCGAGCGGCTTGCGGCTGAGCAGGTGGTGATAGCAACCGCAAGCCCGGAGGCGCTGAAACTTATCGGCAAGCCTGACCCGAGCGGCGCTACCCCCTTCCGCTTCGACGGTCATACGCATAGCGACGGACTGCCGCACGCGCCGGTGAGCGCGGTCTGTCTGTATTTTGCGGGCGAAGAGCGGCTGTACTGGCAGAAGAAAATTTTGCTCAATGCCGCTCCCGCGGCTTACGTCAATAATGCGGTCCTGCTGACCAATATCGCGCCAACATACGCTCCTCCCCGCAAACACCTGCTCTCGGTTACAGTGCTTGGCAATCCAGCCGAGGATGATGAGCTGATCGCGCAACGCAGCCTGACAGAGATAGGGAGCTGGTTCCCTGATCATGATATGAGCCACTGGCAGCTCCTGGCAGTCTACCGCATCCCTTTCGCCCAGTTTGCACAACCGCCGGGGATCTATGACGAGATGCCGGACAATCGCACCGGCATTGAGGGCTTATACTTAGCCGGAGAATATACCAAATCCAGCAGCATCCAGGGAGCAATGCATAGCGGGGAACACGCGGCCAGGGAGATTTTAAAGGTGCCTCTGCGGGTTACCAGCGCATGAGGGCAGAGGCACCTTTTCCCGACCATTACTCGCCCAGGAATTTGATGGGAAAGGGACCAAAATTTCCTGACTCGAACGCGTCCACCATGATGCGCAGCGGCCCCTGTTCAATGGAGAAGCGGATCATGGCACGCGGGAAGGCTTGCTCCTGTATGGGAACGGGAGAAGCGGGATCGAGCACAGTAGCGACAGCAGCAGCGAGCGCGGCATCTTCTTTGCGACCGATATATTGCAGCAAGTAAGCCTGCCGACGCAGACGAGTTGCGTACAGGGTACGCCACGGCCCATCTACCAGCGCAGCCAGAGCCTGGCCTGTCAAATCCTCTAACTGCGCCTGCTTCTCCTGCTCCCGCTGTTTTCCCTTGCGCCCGCGCCTTTCCGGGGCTAGCTCGAAGCCATTCGACACCACCCAGTAGCGCGTAATATATGGCTCAAGGTCCATAGCGGGCTCGTACATCCACATAAACTCGGGCAGTTGGTACAATTCATCGCCGCGTTGAGCCAGCGCAATGGTCTCAGGATTAAGATCGGGCAGGGCTAGCATCGTCGGGGTAGCATTAGCATTCTTCTTGCCAAAGCCCTCAACCTCAATAAAAGGACGCCAGATGGAATAGGCAATCGGCAACCTGTGGCGGGTGCGTTTATTGACGGCGCGCGCCTCCATAATCACGGCGCGCGCATACGTGAAAGGGACCTCAAAACAGCCCAGGCCCTGCTCTTTTAGTTCGTCCGCCAGATGCTCCCAGCGGTCCATATCCATCTCGTCGATGCCGTAACAGTCCTTAATTCCCACCTGATCCTGGTACAGCACGTTGATCCCCTTGAGGCCGCCATCGGGTCGCTGCCAGGAAAGCATGATCAATTGCGCGCCCGAGCCATCAATCGAGCTGACACGGGCCTGATATTCGGGCAACTGGTGCAGGCGCGCCTTCGTCATGGCAGCATCCTCAACTCCCAGCGCGGACAACATGGTTAAGCGACCAAGCGCGGCGCGTGCATGCTGCTTGAGCTGGCGATTGGAGCTGGTGGCGATCAGGTAATTGAGCGCCGGAATAGTTTGATAGGCGGCAACCGGCCCCAGTTGTTCCAGGGCGTCGATGATCACCTGCGCCACCTTGCTCGGCTGGTTCTCCAGCAACGGGATCAGCAGGCTGGCGGCACGCGGATCATTGCTGCCCCCCAGCCAGTTGATAAAGGCCAAGCGGCGTTCGGTTGGCATGGCAATCACATCTTCCAGGATCGACTCGGCCCCCATCTCGCTCTGCCCCACCAGTTCAAGCAGACGTGTCTGCATCTGCTGGATAGCTGTAGCGGGGTCGTTGAGATACTCGACAATGCCCTCGTCGGCGATCTCTGAGTCCAATTCCTTCAGGATGGGTGCAAGGGAGAGCTTAGCCATATCGCTCACGGTCGGATCGGTCACAAAATCTTCCAGTTCCTCAAGGTCAAAATCGGTTGCAAGCTCGGTAAGAATGAGAACCGCGGCGGCGTGCGCCATAGCATCGCTGCTGCGCAACAGATGCAATACCTTATCCCGTGCGCCATCAGTCCATTCCTCATCCAGACGAGTAAGATAACGCGACATAGTATCCGGATCAATATCTTCACGGCGACTGATAGCCAGCAGGATGCTATCAATACTATCCTGTGGAGGTCTCTTTTTGCGTGGCATAAGCTTTCCCCTTCCAGCATATGCGTTAGTTCGCACAGGCAGATGCCAATGTAATGCAAGGCATTGTACCACGTTGACGGAAACGAGTCGATAGTCTTTGAGCCGAAATTACTACTAGTTCGCCTCTTGCTAAAATTGTCCTTCGTCCTCATAGAGCTTGAGCGGTCGAATCAGGGTCGAAACAGCCGGAGTATTCACTGCTTTTAGCGCCTCTGCGAGCAGGGCAAGGCTGATGAGGAAATCATCGTGCCCCTCGGTGGGATCAACATAGATATCCAGCGTATCAGGAGCCGGCAGACGATAACGGGCGCGCCTGAGCTGCTGCCAGCATTCCTCCAGCAGGCCGCCAGGGGCATCCACCGAGCCATACAGGCTGAGCCGCCCACTATTGAGCAGGGAGAGCAACTGATAGGCCAGGCGCGATTTAGTGGGACGCGTAAAAGTGCATGGGAGAATGCGCTCCGGCCCCAGACGGCTGAGCAGCAGCGAGGCGAGGCCCGCACCCAGGCCGGTCGCATCGATCACCAGCGAGCGAATCCCCCAGCTCTCAACCAGGGCAACAGTGGCAGCATACTGCTCCAGATGAGGCACGCCCGTCCACCACTCATGATGCACCACCCTGATAGCAGGTAAACCCAGCTCGTTGTAGTCTACGCGCCCGATGGTGATAACGGTGCTATCACGCCTGGAGCGCGGTTGCGCCTGATCGAGCTGCAATATCGTCGCGCTTCCCGTTGCCGGTCGTTCTTCGCCCGCGACATCCATGCCCGCGATATAGCACGCATCATGAGATGGCATATCTTCCCACCCATGCATCCCTTGCAATAGCGTCAACTGTAACGGGTTGAAAAAGTAACCGGCCCCGCTGATAGGGCGCAGAAAGTACTGCGTCTGGATAGCGATATGCTCCTCTCCCAGCCGTGCAATCTCCTGCTCCACAAATTTGCGATAGGCGGGATTGATGGCAGCCAGCACGCGCCAATCGTACTCGAAGTGTAACCGCTCGCCCGTTTGCCGCTCATGCTCAAGATTGGCGGCCCGTTGCAGCGCCAGCAGGGTGGTGTCGCTCCAGGCGGTGCCGTACAGGATGGTCGTCGCATTGGACGTTGCAACCATCGGGCGAAAGTCACGATCAAATTTTTCACCGGACACGTCCTGGGCTTCATCAATCTCCAGCAACAGGTCTGCCGTCGCGCCCACCACATTGCTTTCGGGCGCGGCTGAAAAGAACATCACGCGTGGGCCTCTATGGGTATGGGAAGCACCGGGCTCAGCCTGTGGGGCCAGCCCGATGATATGGCCCTGACTTTGCCAGACGCGATCTCGCAGCGCGGGCACATCCAGCAGCGAGAGGAGACGCAGGCGGCTATGCATAATCTGTGGCGTAAAGGTTGGCGCGGCCTTGACAATCGTACCCTGCGGCATGCAGGCCAGCAGATAGGCTTCGAGCGCGGCTGAAAGCTGATTCTTGCCGGACTGGCGCGCCATCATCACGGTGAAAATGCGCCCTTGCCCGCTGCAAATCGACGCCAGAATGGCCTGCGCCACCTCATTTTGATAGGGGTAAAGCGGCTTCCCTAACACATACTCGGCGAAGCGCGCAATGCTTGTTGGGTGATATTTCATTGTGGTTCCTATGGTCGAGAGGAAGAATAGAGGAATTACTGGAAAGCGTTTCCTGGCAGGAAACATAAACACTGTCTACTTGCTAGTATACCAGCTATGGCTGAGAAAAACAAGTTCCTATGATATGACATCACAGCAAACGGGGCAAGGCTGCCCTTGCCCCGTTTGGATGACTCAGACCTTACTGTTCAACCCTCCGCACCTGGCGCTCCATTCCGGGTGTCGCATCGATGATCCGATGCTCGGCAGCACGGCC
Source organism: Ktedonosporobacter sp. (assembly GCA_035293765.1). Taxonomy (GTDB): domain Bacteria; phylum Chloroflexota; class Ktedonobacteria; order Ktedonobacterales; family Ktedonobacteraceae; genus DASRHT01. The sequence continues at coordinate 150,377 of DATGMF010000053.1, read as the reverse complement.
TCCTTGTAAAGGCGTCTCCTTGAGGTCAATCAGGGCTTTAATCCCTTCGTTGGCTGTAAAGATCCCGCTGCTAGTAAAGTACGCAGCGTAGCCTTCCCAATGAAAGTTGGGTAATGGTTTCCTGGAAATGTACCAGGAGACGGGAGCAGCATCCTCGCAGTAGACCTTCTTTTGTCCCCGATAGTACAGGTCAGCATAGATCTTCACATTCTCTGTGATGGTGCAACTGAGGGTATAAGGGATGCGTGGCTTCGTCTTTTGCAGCATCAGCAGCGCAATCACTTTGGTATAGGGGGCCACGTTGACCGTTTGTGTGAAGTCCCAGCCGCGCGTTTTCTCCTGGGTCTGGCTTTCGGTGCTGGTATAGGAATAGGAGGTCTCCACTGAGGTATCGATTCCCCCCACAAACGGCACCTTGATCTTGGCGGAAACGGTGACACCCACCGAGAAGCCGTGTTCGGAGGTCCAGGTGTAGCTGTTCTTGACTTCCTCATAGCGGCGAATCTGCATCGGCTGCATCTGGGAGGTGTTGTTACTTTGTTCCAGTTGATCGATGGTATCCATCTGTTCACCGGGGTTCAATTGGTCAAGCAGGTAATTGATCTGACTGTCGAAACGTACTCTACTATAGTCCATTTTGAGGATTCTGACCTCATCACAATCAGTAAAAGTTTCGAGTAAATAGCTTGTCTCTACCTCGCGAATATGAGCGTCCAGATCAACTACGGTAGTTGCCCGGGCAATAACCATGTTAGTTCTCCTTATTCAAGCATTAAGAGGGCATTTCCCTCTTAATTTCAGTGTAACAAGCAGCACCAACCGGGAGGAAATTCATTGCCTATTCCAGAATTCCACGAGAAGTCAAGCATATTTCATAGCGGGGGTTCCTGAGGAGCGGATAGAAACAGATCGAGCCAAAGATACTTTACCCCCTCAACTTGTTTTGACAAATTGATTTGAGAAATCTATTATATTCACAGGATTGAATTTGTGATGCTTAAAAAATTACGGAGCCAGGGACTTAGCTTTGGGGGATTTTCTATCATGGCACAACCTTCGCGGCATAGCAGATCAGAAAATGCTGCCGCTCACAATAATAACCATACGACGCATACGAGCAACATGCAACAGGCCGCCCATAGTAGCACGGCAATGACTCATCAGCAGCATGGTGGACATGCCGGCCATAGCGCGGCAATGTTTGCGCGCCCGTTCTGGATCGCGCTGCTCCTGACCATTCCGGTGCTTCTTTACAGCGACATCATACAAATGTTGCTCCACTATCAGGCCCTGTCCTTTCCAGGATCAACGTGGCTTGTACCTATTTTGAGCAGCGTCATTTACTGGTACTGCGGCTGGGTTTTCCTCAGTGGCGCGTTCTCCGAACTGCGCGCGGGCAGGCCGGGTATGATGACACTGGTGGCATTAGCCATCTCAACTGCGTACTTCTATAGCCTCGCCATCACTTTCGGCCTGCTCAAGGGCATGCCCTTCTATTGGGAGCTGGCAACGCTCGTGACCATTATGCTCCTGGGCCACTGGCTGGAAATGCGCGCGGTCGGCAGTGCGCAAAACGCGCTACAGGAACTGGCGAAGCTGCTCCCCGATACGGCGGAACGCATCGTTAACGGCGATATAGAGCGTGTTGCGGTCGGCGATCTCAAGGTGGGCGACCGCGTCCTGGTGCGGCCAGGGGCGCGCGTGCCTGCCGACGGTAAAGTCGCGGAAGGCCAGAGCCAGATCAATGAGAGCATGATTACCGGCGAATCGCGGCCCGTCACTAAGCATCCAGGTGATGAGGTTATCGCAGGTACGGTCAACGGCAATGGTTCCCTGCGCGTCTATATTACACGTACGGGCGCGGAAACGATGCTGGCTGGAATTATGCGGCTGGTCGAAGAGGCGCAGTCCAGTAAGAGTCGCGCCCAGGCGCTGGCGGACCGCGCTGCCTTCTGGCTCACTCTGGTGGCAATCGGCACCGCGCTGCTGGCGCTGATCGTCTGGACGTTGTTGCGCGGCTTCAACGATTTCACGCTGGAGCGTGTCGTCTCGACGCTGGTGGTAGCCTGTCCGCACGCGCTTGGCCTGGCAATCCCGCTGGTTATTGCCATCTCGACCTCGCTCTCAGCACGCAATGGCATCCTGGTGCGAGACCGCTTAGAGCTTGAGCAGGCGCGCAAGCTCGATGTCGTGGTCTTCGATAAAACCGGCACGCTTACCAGAGGCGAGCAGGGGCTGGTAGATATGGTCACGGCAGGCGACCTGTCGGACCAACAGGCGCTGGCCTGGGCAGCAGCAGTCGAGGCAGATAGCGAGCACATCATTGCGCGCGCCCTGATCGCCTCCGCCGATGAACGCAGGATCTCCATACCTTCCGCGAGCAACTTTCAGGCGTTGCCAGGACGAGGAGTGCAGGCCAGGGTCAACGGACATACGTTACAGGTCGGTGGTCCCCGCCTCTTAGAGCAGGAGCGTATCATGATACCCGCAGAGCTGAGCGAGCACATCAAACGCTGGGGCGAACAGGGGCAAACTGTTGTCTACCTGGTTGAGGCTAACCGGATACTGGCAGCCTTTGCCCTGGCCGATGTGATCCGACCGGAGAGCCGGGCGGCCATTGCTGCGCTCATAAAAATGGGCATTCGGGTGGCAATGCTTACCGGGGACTCTCAGGATGTGGCGCGCTGGGTGGCGAGCGAGCTGGGGATTGATGAATATTTCGCCCAGGTGCTGCCGGAGCACAAAAGCGCAAAGATCAAGCAGTTGCAGCAGGATGGTAGTATCGTCGCAATGGTTGGCGATGGCGTCAACGATGCGCCCGCCCTGGCTCAGGCCGATATTGGCATTGCCATCGGTGCAGGCACCGACGTGGCCCGCGCCTCCGCCGGCATTGTGCTGGTGAAAAATGATCCGCGCGATATTGTGCGCATCATCAAGCTGAGCCAGGCGAGTTATCGCAAGATGGAACAGAACCTGGCGTGGGCGGTTGGCTATAACGTGATCGCTTTGCCGCTGGCTGCCGGCGTGCTGGCTCCGTTCAATTTCGTGCTGCCTCCCGCCATCGGCGCGTTGCTCATGTCACTCAGTACCATCATTGTAGCAATCAACGCTCAGGCGCTACGGGCAGTTAACCTCTAAAGATAGCCTCAGGAACTGTGGAAATTTCCGCAGTTCCTGTAAAAAATTTCCAGTTTTTTGGGGAGGAAGGAGTGGCATTTTGCAGATAAAAAGGCATGCTTTACGCTTAAAATACGCTAAAAAAGCCTTTATATCGCTATTTTTGCTAATTGGCATATAAATTGCAGAGAAGTAGAATAGGGGGGAAAACCCGAAAATTTTTTCGGGCTGAGTGTTGCTGAAATGATTCGGCATCACCCGTCTCCGGTTACCAGTTGTGGAATGGGATTTGAGGTTTAAGGAGTAGGAGTATGGTAGCCAGTATGAAACAGAGGGAGACAAAGCAAGTTGCTTCATGGCCGCAAGCAGCTCCTGACACTGGTGAAGCACAACACAATCAGCCATTACGGCGTACACAGACCGCACAGCACAAAGATGCTGCTAATAGAAAAGCGAGAAAAACAGGGAAACCGGCCCGTCATACGGAAGGAACCCCGTCTTTCGATGAGCATGAGCGATATTTTAGCGACGCGCCTGAGGATGCGGGCCGCCCGCCACAGGCAGGAAAGCATAGTCCCACGCATGGAGCTTTCCGCGATGACGATGATGAATACCAGAACGAAGAGGAGACAGACGAAGAAGATCACGAGGTAGAAAATGCTATCCGGCAATACCTGGCCGAGATAGGACGTTATCCATTGCTTACCGCCGAACAGGAACTGCAAATTGCCCTGCGCGTGGCTGCTGGCGACATGGAGGCACAGCAGCGTTTAGTCGAGGCAAATCTTCGCCTCGTGGTGAGTATCGCGAAACGCTACAATAATCAGGGCGTCTCGCTGCTCGATCTGATCCAGGAGGGCAATCTGGGCCTGATTCGGGCCGCGCAAAAGTTCGATCCCACGCGCGGCTTTCGCTTTAGCACCTATGCCACCTGGTGGATACGCCAGGCCATCAGCCGCGCAGTGGCGGAGCATACGCGCGTCATCCACGTACCTGTACATGTGGTCGAATTGATCTACAAGATGAAGCGCATCTCCCGCGAACTCTACCAGGAGTTGGGACGCGAGCCTTTTCCAGAGGAGATCGCCCGCAAAATTCATCTGACGAAAGAGCGCGTGGTCGAGCTACAAAGTATGGCTGAAACGCCTATTTCGCTCGACGCGCCCCTGATCGACGATGAGCAATACCACCTGGCAGATATGCTGGAAGATACTCACGCCGCCGCGCCTGCTGAGGTGGTGACGCATCATGTGTTACGCGACCAGATTGCGCACGCGCTTGAGACGTTAAGCCAGAGGGAGCGTCAGGTAATTGAGCTACGCTACGGTCTCCAGGACGGCTACTGCCACACGTTGGAGGAACTGAGCGTCCTCTTTAAGCTGACGAGGGAACGCATTCGCCAGATTGAGGTCAAAGCCTTACGGACGTTACGGCACCCCATCCAGGTTCATCTACTGCGAGATTTCGCTGAGGCCCTTTGATGCAGGGGCAGGGCTTGCCCCTGCCCTGCTATGCACCTATCTTCAATCTGGCTACATCTGCGGCCAGGGGGGTAAACAGCGGCATTGCGCGCATAGTCTCCGCTACTGGCAGAGTTTGCTGGTCGAGCAGCTCGAAAAATGCAAGTACAACGCGTGGATCGTGCTGACGACCGGCACAGCGCCATAGTTCCGCACGCGCCTCCGCAACGGTCATGGCACGATGATAAGAGCGGAGCGAGGTCATGGCGTCAAAGGAGTCTGCAACGGCAATGATCCGCGCACCGGTGGGAATCTCTTCACCCATCAATCCAGCCGGATAGCCACCACCATCCCAGCGTTCATGATGCGCGACCACCATCGGGGCCAGTTCAGCAAACACGCCACCAGCCGCCAGTAACATGCGCTGACCAATCTCTGGATGAAGGCGCATCATCCCCCACTCTGCGTCATTTAACGAGCCATGCTTTTGCACAATGGCCGGGGCGATGTCAGTTTTGCCAATATCGTGCAGCAAAGCCGCCATGCCGACCAGAAATATCGCCCTCCTGGAAAGCCCCAGAGAGTGCGCGATGGCCTTCGCCAGAGGAACGACGCGTTGAGCATGCTCGCGTGTGTCTCGATCATAATAAGTTGTAAGAGCATGGAGCATGATTCTTTCAGAAGTTCGCTCCGAATATCCCCTGAACATGATCTTTCGCCTTTACTATTAAGATCTCGCCATGTGTCCTCGACATATGTTATACGTCTAAAGCACAGATTATGTGACACTATTTAGGACGATAAAAAATGTCCATTTCAAAATGTTGAATTTACCGATGGGCTTATCGCTTCAATTTTTGCCGCAAACGCAGAATTCCTTGACTTTTCTTGAGCTAATCCGTATACTTAGTGTATAAGCAAGCAACCTTTAAGGTTGATGGCTTCCTCTACTGCCTGGGTATCCCTGATACGCGCCCACCCAGGCATTATCAGCCAGCAATGCGCGTTTCCCCATCTCTTCTCTTAAGTCGTCCTCTCAAAATTTCGCGCGACAGGAGCTCCACATGCAAGAGCAACCCCTCACTGATCCCTCAAAAAATCTGCGGTTGATGGGTATTGACCCCGACGCCCCCTTCTATGACCTGGATCTGGCTGGCACGCAGGGAGCGCCATCCCCCGACCAGCTAGCCCACCCTCTATCGTCCCCGCAGGTCAATCATCCCACATTCACCCGACCAGAGATGCAGACGCCGCCGCTTGCCCCTTACGACCTGGTCGGCCCTGGCATGGATGTATACACAGGCTTCTCCCCTGATCCCGCAGTCCCTGACCTGGACCAGTACCCCCATCCTTACGGCCTCGACATCAACCCGGCTAACCCCCTGGCAGCCGATCCCTCGTTAGGGGCTCAGCCGCTCTATGATCTGTCTGAGGGACCGGATATCAAACGCGACCTGACAGCGCCTGATCTTCCACAGCCTGATCTGCAACATCCCGATCTTTCCCCACAGACCCGTATGCTGCAAAGACCAGGCGACCTGGACCCCGCCGCCCTGCAAACCATGCATCTTGGCGCAGCCTATCAGCAGCTTGACCATAAGACATATCCCGCCGTGTTTATGGATCAGTCCGGCATGAATGCCAACTGGTCGCGCCGCATGGATCTGCTGATGCGTGGCCTCGATGCCGAAGAAGGCGCGCTATGACCCTCACTCCGGCCAGTGCTACCGCCATCCGCATCGATGGGCATATCATCGAAGGCCAGAGCATCGATCCGCAGGGCCACGCCGTTCAGGTGACGGTGCTTCAGGGCGGGCGCTCAAAAAATGGCTATATGTACAACGAGGCTACGCTGCAAACCATAGCCCGTTTGCTTGATGGCGTCCACGCCTACGCCGATCATCCACGCAACGATAGCGATCAGCAGAGCCGCTCGGTACGCGATATCGTGGGCTTCTATCATGATGCCCACTACGTTCCACCCGGCCCCGACACACCTCATGGCCGCGTCGATGCCACGCTACACATTCTCGAAGCCGCCGACTGGCTCTGGTCGATCATCCGCGAGGCGTGCGCGCTCGGCCATCCTGATTTGATCGGGCTGTCGATAGACATCTTCGGGCAATGGCAATTGAACGAGGCCAGCAAGGCCCGAGAAGTCACCGGCGTTGTCTCGCTCAACTCGTGCGACATTGTTACCAGACCGAGCGCAGGCGGCGCCTTCCGCCGCATCCTCCATTCTGCTCAACCCTATTCTGATCCACTCCACCCTCTACAAGGAGACCATGCCCCTATGGAAATCAATGAGACACCAGCGCAGGCAGAATCATCCGCACCGCTTCCTGCCTCAACCACTGCCACCACCGAAGAACCTGCCCGCCTGCAAGAACAGCAACACCATCTCCACGCGCTGATGCAGGAGCTCCAGTTAGAGCGGGCGCAGATTACGCTGGAGCGCCGCCTGCTGGAATCGACGCTGCCTGAGCCGGTCAAGGCCAATGTGCGCGCTCGCTTTCAGGGCCGCATCTTTGAGCAGGATGAACTGGATGCCGACCTCAAAGCTCAGCAGGATATGCTCGCGGCTCTCTCCGCCAGCGGGCTGATTCGCGGCAATGCATACGAAAAGCCCACCATTGGGCAGATGATCACCGAGGCCGAGAAGATCCAGGCCGCCTTTGATCGCATGTTTGATCTGGAGGTGGATAGCAGCAAGCTCGGCCTCATCCGTCCCTTCACCAGCATTCGTGAAGCTTATGCCCGCGTCACAGGCGATCCAGGCGTGGCGGGATTGAGCGAACGCTCCACCCTGGGCGCAATTCGCGTCGCCGAAAGCGCGCCCATTGCCCGCATCAGTGAGGCCGATACGACCACCGCCTCGTTCTCCTACCTGCTCGGCACCAGCATGAATAAGCGTCTGCTCAAGGATTACCAGGCGTGGCCCGCCGAATGGATGCGCTTCACCACGATTGTGCCGATCCGTGATTTCAAACAGCAGTCTCGGGTCAGGCTGGGCGCTTTCGGCTCTCTGCCAATCGTAGCGGAAGACAACGCCTACAGCGCCGTCACGCTCACCGATTCGGCGGCCACCTACGTGCCACAAAAAAGAGGCAACCTTGTCACTGTTTCGCGCGAGGTGATTGTGAACGACGATCTCCAGGCCATCAAGCAGATTCCCACCAAGCTGGCGGTCGCGGCGGCCTATACACTGGCGGAATTCGTCTACGCCTTTCTGAGCGGCAATGCCAACATTTACGACGGCAGCGCGCTCTTTACGAGTGGAGCGCCGCATAACAATCTGGGAGCGGCTGCTCTGAGCACTGCGGCGATGCAGTCGGGCGTAACGGCGATGCGCGAGCAGACCAACTACGCCGGCAAACGTCTCGGGCTGCGCCCGCGCTTCCTGGTTGTCCCCCCGGAACTGGAGTGGACCAGCATGGTGGTCACAAAGTCGGCGGGCGTGCCCGGCAGCAATAACAACGATATCAACCCGATGCTGGGCTACGTCGTTCCCATCGTTTCGCCACAGCTCTCAAGTAGTACACAATGGTTTCTCGTAGGCGACCCGCGCGAGATCGACACGATTGAGATCGGCTTTGTGGGCGGACAGGTCAATCCTGCGCTCTTTATCCAGGACCTGCCGCTCTTCGGCCTGAACTTCACGCAAGACGTCGTGACCTATAAAATACGGCATGAATACGGGGGTGCCGTCGTTGATTATCGCGGCCTGTATCGTGGCATCTAAGCTGCTAGCGTACATCCCCATAAGGAAACATCTCAAGACTGATTTTGCAGCAGGAGAGAACGATGACAGGTTTTATGAATCAGGATGGCTCAGCCCTGGTAGGCGGGCTGTTGCCATCGGGCATAGGTCAGGCGGCACAGCTCGATCAGTTGGGCAATCTCGCGATCCAGCCGTGGATTACCAGCATGATCTTGCAAGGGAAGGGGTTCATGTGCAGCACGGGATTGCTCAACGTCGCCGCCGGCAACTATCCCCTGTGCATCTTTAACGCGGCGAGTGGCAAGAATGTCCTCATCTATTCGCTGCGCACGGTCACGGGCACCAATTCGATGACCTCCTTTATGCAGATTGTCACGACCAACCCCGCCTTTGCTTCGGCGGCGACGATCACCAATGCCAAACTGGGCGGCCCCGCTTCCGCGCTTGCGACCACCTGTACCTTTGCCTCCACATCACAGACGCTCACCGCGCCTTACAACCAGGTCGAGGTGGGCACGCAGCCACTGGAACTGCTCGCTAACGGTCAGGCGCTATTGCTGCCCGCCAATTTGTCGCAGGGCGTGGTTGTCTTCCTGCAAACCTACTCGGCAGGCTTCAACTCGCTCACCGCCCGCTGGATCGAATTCTAATCGACCGTCTCAACCGTGGTAGGGACCCGGTTCACCGCGTCCAATTTATCGCCCTTTCCTCGCCTCACTCCCATGAAACATCTAACACCGCAAATTCCCAAAATTGGAAAATATTGTGCAATGACGCTGCCGGATGCCTTCTCGTCGATGCGTCGTTGGGGCAACATCAGTACAGTGGGTTTGAGGTGGAACGGCGGTGAACCGGACGCGATCAATCGGGTCCCTACCAAAGGGGTACATCCTTCTTCTCCCACGGACGCGCTCAATCTCGTCGCCACGAAGGGGCGAACATCCTTAACAACATAGAAAGGACCATACAATGCTTGACCTGCTTGAATTGACCTATGGACGTTACAATGGCGGACAGACCGCTCCCATTGGCAGCTACCTCAACCCTCGCACCATGTGCATCTTCCAGCAAACCGCCGACGGCGCTCTGCCGCAAGATGGCACCTTTGTCAGAGTTGACCCTTCGGGGAGCCAGACCTTTGCCAATATCGCCACCAGCCTCAATACGCTGCTCAACACTGCGTATACTGCTGGCAGCTTCCACGCCTGCTCCGGTAGCGATAATAGCCCGGCCCCTGGCACGATGTCAAACGATTCATAGCTCAATCGAATGAGGAGAATCCGAGCGGGTTCTCCTCGCCCACACGAGGCCATTATGCTGATCAAACGTGGCATTCTACAATCTTTCTCTCCCGTTACCTATACCGCTGCGGTGCTCCTGTTCGAGGCCACTTCGTACGCGCTCTCAGGAGTGCCCGTCGCCAATCATATCGATGGCACCTCAGCCCTTGCCGGTGCGCTCTGCGCGGTCCTCTTCTTTGACGAGCACAATCAGCAGGACGCGGTGATCATCGCCATTTTTGCCAACGGCACCGGTGGTCTGCCCACACCGCCGCCCGGACGCCTGACCTTCGTTACCGCGTATCAGCAGGTCTCCAATGACGTTATCAGCTCAGGCGCTACCAATGTATACACCCTGACCGGAGGCAGTTCCGGTATCCCGCCGGGTGCGCTGGGCGTCCTCTTCAAAGCCTACTTTAGCAGTCCCACCACGGGCGCATCGCTGCTGCTCGCTCCCCACGCGGCAGCCAATATCACCGCCTACGCCGCCATCGGCAACATCACTGTCGCCAATAGCACGCTTGACGGCATGGGCCTCTTACCCGTGGATGCCAATGGCAAGATCGATGTCAAAGCAAACGGGGGCACATGTACTGTCACGCTCTATACCTACGGTTATGTCATCTAGGTATTGGCCTCTGTCAGATTGGAGCTTTTCATGATCCTTTCAGATATCGAAACGGCGGTTCGCCAGGATCTTTTTGACCCGTTGGGAGGCTCAAGCCAGCGCTGGGCCACGTCAGACCTGGATCGAGCTATCGACAAGGCAGTGGATCGTTACTCGCAGTACTATCCCAACATCGCCTACACCGATATGGCGACCCAGCCGTACCAGCGCACCTATCCCTACCCATCCTCCTGGAATGCCGCTTACCCGGTCTGGTGGCTGGAACGCATCATTTACCCTCTGCAATCGTACGGCTCGGCCTTCGCTCCGCCGCCGGCAGGGATGAGCGCGACCACCGTCAGCGGCACCGGATTAAACGTGGGCGCTTATCAGTACGCTGTTACCTTCCTGACCCAGGGCGGCGAGACCACGCCCTCTCCTGTCGCCAGCGTCACCACCTCAAGCGGCAACCAGAAGGTGACGCTGACAGCCATCCCTCTGGGAAACAATCTGACGACCATCCCGGGAACCGCCACCAACATCGTCATCGGGCGCAACCTCTATCGCACTCTCGTCGGCGGCTCAACCCTCTACTGGCTGGCAACGTTGCCGGACAACACAACCACAAGTTATAGCGATAGCACCGCCGATGCCATGTTAAGCGGCAAACTTTCGCCTCCAACGGTCAATACCTCCGGCGTGATGCTGTGGCCGCCATCCGAGCGCGAATTTGCTGAATACTCTAATCTGTTCGACAGCACAACCGCGCTGGCCGCGGGCGGCAATCTCGGCTCTCAGGGCAGCATTGGCACCGGACAAAGCCTTACCGGTACCTCGGCTCCCAGCTTCACGCTCAAGCTCTCCAGTGCGGAGCTGCCTAAGGATTCGACATTGACCATGCGCATCTTCTACGCCACCAAACACCAGCTAGACACCAATGGCTCGACCATTCCAGAGGTTCATCGCGATATCATCGTACTTGGCGCCTGCGCTTACGCAATGGAAGCTTATCAAATTCCCACCAACGACAACTTTGACTTCCAGGACGGCTCCATACGGGACCGCATCGATGATACTAAAATCCCTCAGGCATGGCTGGCAGCCACAAAAGCGAAGATGCAGCAATTCGAGGCTCGCTTGCAAGAGATCAAGCAGCAGCGCGATTTCGCCTACGGCGCGCGCGTCCACTGGGGCGATATCCCCGTGCGCTGGCCCAGATTGTAGGGCTGATATGGCAGGGGCAGGTGGTTGCCGACTGTAGGGGCGGGGCAAGCCCCGCCCGGCTTACTTACCCCTGTCCAGATCGCTCCCGTCTCGTTAGCGCAGATATTATATTGGCTATAAGAAAGGGTAACAGAATGTTCGAACCTCTCTCCTTATTGAACCTGCTCATCACTATCGGCCTGGTCATTGGCGGCGTTGTTGCCTATTATCACGGCTTCACACGCACGGCAAACGAGGTGCAGGAACGGGTGATTAACGCCCTCCAGAGCGAGATTCAGACGCTACACGACCGCATTGCCACCCTGGAACAAGAAAACGCGCGCCTCAATTACATCGTCACAACGTTATGCTCGGCGCTCAAACAGCTCGGCATCCACGTTACCATCGATGGCGATACGGTGAGCATCCACGATCACAACGGCACCGGCTCCTTCCACCACACCCGCATCTATGGCGCTGAAGCTGTCGTCTCTCAGGAGCAGAACGAGCAGAAACCACGCGCCCTCACAGCGGAACATAAACCGGTCAGGCGTCGCAGCAAAAAAGCCACGACTTCCCAGGAGGCATGAGATGAGCATTGGAGTGGATTGTGAACTGCTGCTGGATGGGACGGGATACTTTGTCAAACCTGGTAGCTATCGGATGATGCAGCCGCGTATTCGCAAGATGATCGTCAGAGCCGATGGCGGCCTCTCCTATGTAGACCTGGGACCAGGCAAACGGCGCTGGAGCATGGTGCTCCTTTGCCTTAACGATCTGCTGCGCTACGATGGCGCACCCACAGGTCTGACGGGTCAGCAGTATCGCGACGCCCTGCGTACCTCGTATACCAGCTCGGTCGGCACCACAATTCTCTACAGCGACCCGCTCAACTCCACCCCGGTCGCGGTTCACTTCGACTCCTACGCGGAAAAAGTTATCGACCTGCACAGCCAGCAGGTCCCCCTGGCGGCCGGAGCCGCGCCCGGCCTCTCCTATGAGGTCACGATTGAACTTGTAGAAGGCTGAACCCATTTATAGGGGGTACAGGGCGGGGGCAAGCCCCGCCCCTACGGCCCGTCTATTCTGTCCGCAGTGCCACGATTGGGTCGAGGTGGGAGGCCCGCACAGCCGGATAAAGGCCGAAAACGATGCCGATGCCCGCCGAGACGCTAAAGGCCAGGAAGGTCGAGAGGGGATCGACGACGAACGGCAACTGGAACGAGGTCGTCAGCACATAACCGATCAGCAGGCCCAGGAGAATGCCCAGGACACCACCCACCGCGCTTAGCGTCACCGCCTCGATCAAAAACTGGTTGCGAATATCGCGCCGCCTGGCTCCCACCGCCATACGCACGCCGATCTCCCTCGTTCGCTCAGTCACCGACACCAGCATAATATTCATAATGCCAATGCCGCCAACCGTCAACGAGACTGCCGCAATACCGACCAGCAGCAACGTCAGAACCTGGGCAAACTGCTGCGCCGTCTGCACTAGCTGATTGGGGCTGCGAATCTGGAAATCATCCGTGCCCCCCTGCGCAATGCGGTGATCGTGCCGCAGCGTCGTAGTCGCGGCGCTCAACGCTCCATTGACGTTGTCAGCCGAATCCACCAGCGCCTGGATCTGGTCCACGAAGCCCGTATGTTTCAAACGAGCTGCTGCCGCATTAAAGGGTACAAAGACAACATCATCCTGGTTGAAGGCACCCAGGGAGCCCTTAGGCTGCATCACTCCAACCACCCGAAAGATCTGATCGCGGATCAGCACCGTCTGCCCTATCGGATCGGTATTGGTAGGGCCGAAGAGGTTCTTTGCTACCGTATCGCCAAGCACCGCGACCGCAACGCCGCTATCGGAGTCCGCTTTGCTGAACCAGGAACCGCTGGCGATATCCCAGTTCTGAATTTGCTGAAACTGCTCAGATACCCCCTGTATACGCGTATTCCAGTTGAGGTTATGCGCGATGACCTGGGCCGATACACTGAGCACAGGACTCACGGCGATGACATGGGGAATCAGCGCAAGCTGCTTCACATCATCTGTGGTCAAGGATTGCAGCGTCCCCGTGCCAGCTGCCACTCCGTTGGTCACGCCGGAGCCGGGATTAATCAGCAGGGTATTGGTGCCGAGGCTGGAAATGCGCCCGTTCAGCAAGGCTCCAGCGCCCTGCGTCAGCGTCACGGCGACAATTACTGCCATCACGCCGATAATAACGCCGAGCGTGGTGAGCAGCGAACGCATGCGATTGGCCCAGAGGGAGTCGGTTGCGCTGCTAAAATTGGCCGACATCGTGCTGGTAAGCCTGCGACCCGGACGTTTGCCGGGCACGTAGATAGTCGCAGGAGCCGCAACAACATTGCCATCCGCGGAAGGTGTTGTCGCTGGCGGCGATGAATCAATGGGCGTACTCATTCAGCAGCCTCCTGAGTGACGATATGGGTAGGCTCTTTCTCTACAGATAACTCGGTAATGGCGTTACGCGATGTATGCATGACCTCGTCGCGCACCAGCAGGCCATCACGGAAAACAACCTGCCGCCTGGCGTAAGCAGCGATATCGGGCTCGTGGGTGACCAGGATGATCGTCAGGCCACGCTGATTGAGCGCCTGGAGCACCGCCATAATCTCTATGCTGGTGCGGCTATCCAGGTTGCCCGTCGGCTCGTCAGCCAGCAAGAGCGATGGCGAGTTGACCAGGGCGCGAGCAATGGCAACGCGCTGCTGTTGCCCACCGGACAGTTGCGATGGCCTGTGATGGAGACGCGAGCCCAATCCCACCAGTTGCAAAGCCTTGCGGGCGCGATATTCCTGCTCTTCTTTCGAGTAACCGGCATACATCAAGGGCATCGCAACATTTTTCACGGCGGTGGCGCGCGACAACAGATTGAAGCCTTGAAAGACGAAGCCGATGAGCTGATTACGGATCAGCGCCAGCTCATCGGGGCTCATGCGGCTCACCATTTTGCCTGCCAGCAAGTAATCGCCGCTGCTGGGCCGGTCCAGGCAGCCAAGCAGGTTCATCAGCGTCGTTTTACCCGAACCCGATGGACCCATCACAGCCACGAACTCGCCCTGTTGCACTTGCAGAGAGACGCCCCGCAGCGCCTGAACGCGCGTCTCGCCCAGCAAATAGGTCTTCTTGAGATCGCGCACAACGATTACCGGCTGCGGCCCCGTTCCATTGGCCTGATGCTGTTGTCCCACGACGCTATTGACAGCGGTCTGTGGCACCGTTACATCATGGTGAATCGATATGTTTACAGGATGGACACCAGAAGAACCCTCAGGGGGCGTCTGCTGAACATCATTGCTGGTCATGCATCCTCCAGAACAAAACAGGCCACGGCAGATCAGTTACCACCGCCACCGCCCAGGCGGAACTGCGCTCCGCTCGGATTACCCTGCGCCTGAGCCTGTGACTCAACTCCAACAAGAACGCGGTCATTTTGCGTCAAGCCATCAAGCACTTCATAGACTGTGCCGTTGGTCAATCCTACAACTACGGGTTTCACTACAATAGCGTTATTGATCCGCTCCAGCACAAAGGCAGGCGTCGGTTTGTCTTTCGTAATCTGTGGGTTACTCGATTGAAGATCCTGGATCATCTGGCGCGCGGCTGCCAGGGCGTTATCCGCCTGGCTTTGCTGGATTAAGCCGATATTGCCGGTGCTGGCAGGAATGATCGATGTACGAGCAAACGAAATCGCGGTGGCGGGCACCATCAGCACATTGGTGCGCTGATCGGTGACGATGGTAACGCTGGCCGTCATGCCGGGGAGGAGATTGAAAGTGCCGAGGCTGCTCGTATCGACGTTGATATAGACAGGATACGAGACAACGTTCGAGATAGTCTGCCCCAGAGGAGAGATAGCGGTCACTTTGCCGGTAAAGGTTTGATCGGGATAGGCGCTGACCGAGAATTGCACGTTGTCTCCCACGACCACATTGCCAATGTCAATCTCGTTAATGCTGGCAACAATCTGTAGCGATGAGAGATCGACAATCTGCACAAATGTGCCGCCGCTGGAGGCTGTCGAGGTGCCGGTACTGGCGCTTGAGCTGGCTGAACCGGAGGCGCCGGGAGTTCCGCCGATGGTGCCGTTGACCGCCGCCACTACTCCATCGTGGGGCGCCTTCAGAACGGTATTGTTCACGTTATATTGCGCGGTCGCCAGTTGCGCCTGCGCGGTATTTAGCTGACTTTGCGCGCTATTGACCTGACCCTGCGCCGTTGTGTTTTGCGAATTGGCCTGCGCCTGCGCGGTGTCCAGTTGCTTCTGCGCGGTGTTCACCTGGTTCTGCGCGGCTGTATTCTGCACATTGGCCTGCGCCTGCGCCGAGCTCAGTTGCTTCTGCGCCGTACTGACTGCGCCCTGAGCGGTTGCCAGTTGAGCGTTTTGCTGCGTCTGCGTCTGAGCAAAGGCATCCTCAGCTTTTTGTACACATGTGGGATCTGGAGGAGTGCCACAGGCGGCGATGGCGGCGTTCTCGGTATCTTGCGCGACAGCCATAGCCGCCTGCACCTGGGCCTGGACTTTGATCAGGTTGTTCTGGGCATTGCTGAGCGCCGTCTGGGCGGCATCGATTGATGCCTGAGATTGTGTCTGGACATCTTTGAGATTCTGAATGGCATCGGTCAATGACGTTTGCGCCGACGCAACGCTTGTCTGCGAGGCGGCTAAAGAGGCATTCAGGCCGGCCTGGGCGTTACTTACCGAGGTCTGAGCCGCCGCCACGGTGGCCTGCGATTCGTTTAGCGCATTCTGCAACGAGGTGGGGTCCAGCTTTCCCAGGGTCTGATCCTTCCTGACCTTTTGCCCCACGCTGACATCGATCTCAGACAGCTTGCCCGTACCAGTAAAATTCAGACTGTACACATTGCTCTGCAAAGGGCCGGTCCCGTTGACCGTCAGGGACAGATCGCCCTGGGTTACGGCTTGAGCCTGAAAGACGAGGCGTTGCCGCCGGGCATTGATGAGTGCAAAAACTACACCTAAAAGCACGACTGCCAGCAAAACGCTGGAAAGGATGATTAATAAGCGGCGACGGCTTCTACGCCTGGTGGGGGAGGAGACTTTGCCCTCAAACATATCGGTATCATCATGGAAACCAGGAAGCGGGAGTATCTCATTGTCAGATTGCGGCGGGTGCTGCGTCATGGCGCTGCCACCTCCTTGATTTATAATCAGTAAGACCTTTGTAAAAATATCAGTTGATGTCTTAGATTCAGACGAATAAAGGTATTTCTAAGTATATTCCTCCCCCCATGAAAAATCTACGCAAAATTGTAAAAAATTTGTAAGCTTATCTATATGATGCAGATAGTAGGGCAGGGGTAAGCCCATGAGCCAGGTTATTTTTCAAACCACAAGCAGGGATAGCAATGATATAATGCTGTAGCAATCATATTAGAAAGAGATTCATAATGGAAGACGAGTCTGCTGCTCAACAGATAGATGCCATAATCAAAAAGCATGATAATTGGCGGGGTGAGATGTTGTCACGGCTGCGCGCTTCGATCAAGCAAGCTGACCCTGCCTTAGTTGAAGAGGTGAAGTGGAAAAAGCCCTCAAGACCTGAAGGAGTCCCTGTGTGGTCTCATGATGGCACACTCTGCCTTTGCGATACGCTCAAGAACGCCGTAAGGTTGACCTTCCCCAAAGGTGCTCAGATGAAAGATCCGCACAGGCTCTTTAACACGCGCCTGGACAGCAAGACGGTTCGTGCTATCGACTTTCACGAAGGCGATACCATCAATGAAGCCGCGTTACAAGCACTCTTGCTGGAAGCTGTGGAGCTAAACAAGTCAAAAGCAAACTAGCCTTCATTCTATGAACGTCATGATTTATCCTGACTTTTTAGCTCGTTTGCTGAGCACATATTGTACCGAAGGGCTTACTGCCTTATCCGTGCGGTGAATACAGCCATACCAACAGCACGGTCGGCGCATGCCCTCTTTGAGTTCCGTGGGCACCCTTTCAACGTGCTGCCTTCTGGTTTCTGGTTTTTTGACGGAGATCGCCCAGCATATCCATTCATTGCGCGCAAGAGGCGTAAGAGCTTCCCATGCCGCCAGCGCCTCCGCGTCAGAAGCGAGGATTTCGCGTAAGTCCTCTGGCAATTCGTGGACAACACCACCGGAGATTTCATCAATCTTAGCCATGCGTCTATCCTACTACAAAATAGCCCTTTCTCGCAAGGAAGTACCATAGGCCCACTTATTTGGCAGGGATGGCCGATAGCGATATTATGATGGTACAGCTTTTGCAGGACGGCGGTGGATTTTTATGATGGTGCATATGCATGGCTTTGACTGGGAGACCTATGTCCTCACTGTGATGCCAGTGTTTGCAGACTGGCTTACTGAGGGCAATGAAGCGGCGGTCTACCAGATGTATCAACAGACTCGCAGCTATCGCGAAGAGCGTTTTGTGCCGGAGGCGATGCAGCATCTCGGCGCGTGGCCGCGCGCTCAGGCTTTTATCAAGCGATTACCACGCGGCCCACACACGCGCCGCGAGTACCATCTCCTCTGCGACGCTGAACGCTTCACAGCCCTCAGTGACACGTACGTCCAGCGCCACCCTCCACAGCTCTATCAGAATAATGAGGCCGTACGCATTATCTGGGGAGCAATTGTGGAAGAGTATTGTCTCCTCTCACCCTTCTTCCCTACCGAAAGTACTACCGCGCCGGATGATATAGCGATCACCCAGGAGGAAGAGGAGGCGCTGCATCATGAGATCGTCTCGCTGCTTCATTCCGCCGGTCTGAGCAGACTGGTGCAAGAAACTTATGAAAACCAGGATGCCGCCGACGAGGAAAAGCAAGAGCTGGAGCTTACAACTCCGCTTGAATATGCGGAAGAGGTCGAACCGCAGGGCATAGAGCTTGGTCGTTTGCCTGCACCATTGCACTTGCGCGGCTGGCTGGCGACGCAATCGGTGCGAGCAATGGCGCTGTTCGAATTGCTGGCCTGTGGTCGCCGCAGCATGCCATTCGGCTATCGAGCCGGAGAGCCTTACGAGGCGTTTATTGGCTATTTGACGCCGCCGGAGGTCCGGCAACTGGCGCTGAGCACGCATGATCTACAACCTCCCCATCCCGTTAAGGCCAGAGAAGATCACCTCGCTTATCGCCGCCAGCGCAACGACCCGGCAGGAGCATTTCGCCTGATCGATGAGGTATCCCCCACTCACGCAGAAGCTTTTCTGATTGCAGTAAACTTCGCCGCACAGCAAGGGGCCGGGCTGATTTGCAACATCGGGTAGGGGCCGGGCTTGCCGCCGCCCTGTCGCCTGGCATAACAAACTATAATTCATCGACTTCCTCCAGGCTGCGCAGGAAAGCATCTAACGCGCTTTGCTCTCCTCTTGAGACCCGCATCTGCATATATTGCTGACGCAACTGGAGCAGTCGCAGCATCAAGATAAGGTGACGGCTAATCGCCTGCTCACATTCTCCGGGTTTCAGCGCCTCTGGATCGTGCGCGTGAAGCAGTAGAATGACGCGCTCCTCCAGCACGTTCAACCACTTATGCACACGTTGCAGAATGTCCTGCTGGCATTCCTGTTCATTGAGCGGAATAGCGGGATCTTCGGGCATAATTTATCTCCTTTGGGTACAGCGACTAGCGCAGGCGGCGCAGGGCGACGCGGAGATGGGTGCCGCCGGGGACAATACCGGCGGGGAGGACTTCGATAATTTCGTATTTGGCGGCGCTGGCAACCGCGCTGGCTGTTGCGCTGGTGGTATCGGCCACATAGACGGCTCCCGTAAAATTTGTGCCCAATGGCGCGATCAGCAGCGTATCGGCATTGTGGGGCAGCGACCTTCCTTCCGCGTTGAGCACCTGGGGATCGTTGACCTGCTGAGGGCGCATGATGGCCTGAATAGCTGTGTAACTGTAGCTGCCTGCGTTCAAGGAGACGATTACGACGGTGCGCTGCCGCCCGGTAAAGCTGCGGGCGACGACCTGCAACACATGCTGTATCTTGCGTGCATCCAACGGCATGGCTCACTCCCTTCCCCCAGTGCGAATGCGCGCCTGCTCTTCATATATATCAAGCTCCTCGCCCGCGAACTGGAAGAGCAGACGCATCGCCGTCTCATCGCTGACCCAGCCCTGTGCTTTAGCAACCGATAGAGCGGAAACCAGCATCTGCGTGGCGCTGGCAAGCGTCTGGTGGTCGGCCACGTTCATTTCTGGGAAGAGAATATCGTAGCCGGCATCGATCTGTTCCGGCAGGATTTTCGCTTTGCGAGCTTCGAGCAGTACGCGATCCAGAATAGCCCGCAACATGGCGCGCATAACGTGCTGGCGACGTTGAAACTTCAGGAATGTTGGCAATCCCATTTCAGACGCGGTTGCACGATTGCCGTTGTTGCCGTCGGCTAGATAATGCTCAGGGATTTGCGCGCCAATCGCTAGCATGAGCTTTAAGGCTCGCCCATCTTCTGCGGCCTCGCTGGCGTTGATCTCCGGTTTGACCGCCGACCACTTCTCGGCTTCATTATGGATAATGACGCTCCCAGGCTCAGGCGGATACATATATTCCATCTTCTTGCGGTCAATCGCTTTTTTATCGGCCCCTTGCAACTGCACATCCCAGAGAAAAGCCCCTTTATACTTGTTAATGCGTACGCGGTCTGTCAGCCAGTCCTTGTAGCGCCTCAGCCAGGGGAGCAGCGTTGCCAGGTCACTTTTGCCGCGCTTGGCATTAGACACCTTGTTAATACAAAATTGCACCACGTCCGTACCGGCGACGAACCACTCGCCGGCAAAGTTGTGCTGCTCCAACGGGACGATGAGAGGGGGATCGCCCGGGAGCGTGGCGCTGGGACCAATGGGTCGCTGATGAAAGCGCAGCGGCGTCTCAATATCGTCGGGATCGGTCTCGATCTGATCGATGATCGACGGGTCGATCTGGCGTATTTTGACCCTGCCGTTGATCTTGTTGACGTAAAAACGAATGAATTGTTCTCCGTAGAGAGATAGTTCGGTGCAGAGGGCATAGACGCGGGTATCCATATGATTGTCGGGATCGTGCCAGAAATCCAGCAGCACCTTTTGCACGTCCGGCTGATTAGCAGCGATGGTCACGCCTTTGCCGAGCACGAAGCTGGTGGTAATCTCAATAATGGCAAAGGCGATGGGATTGGCGTTGTAGGCTTCGTAGCAGGCGTTATGGATCTCCAGATAGGTCGAGGGGATCACGTCTTTCATATACCAGTTGTCGGAAAGCCGACGCCAGTAGTAATCCTCTTCGCCGCCCGTGACCATTCTCCCCCAGTACCAATCTTCCTGCGTAGGGCTTGAGGCGCTGGCAGTGGGGTCAACCTGCTCTTGAATACGCTGGAGAGGCGCCGACGTTGTGGGTAGAGATGTGCGCCGCCGTAAAAATGGTGGTAGTGGCATAAGTGATAGCTCCTGAGGAATAGGAATGTGGTGGAGACGCTCTGAAGAAAGGAAAAGTAGAGTGTCCGGTCATAGCAGTTGACCTACTATAAGTATAACCTCAAGCAGGCAAGCTGTCAAGTAAGAAATGAGCATGTATGATCAAGAAATTGGTTGAGTTTTTGTGCAGGGTTAAGTTTTTTAGAGGTAAAGTAGTACTTTTGCCTTTGTTCAGCCGGAGCGGTGCAAGCCAATTCATACCCATTCTGGCTATGGCTATTGCATACGAGAAGCAATTCTTGCAGAATTAAGGGTAAAATCCTCGGGTCCTGAGAACCCGAAAAAGCCGCCGTAGATTGACATTTGGGAAGAAATGCCGTAGATTATCAGCCAGAAGCGCGCCGCTGAAAATAGAGGTGCGTGCAAGCACGATTAAAGCGTCTTACTGAGTTGAGACATCCAGGCATACTCTTCAGCCTGGCAAAGGTACAGGTCGGGATCTTTAGTATTTCCTGAAAGGACATTCGCACCAGACTGAAGACACGTTTTCTCTTATTTAGACCGCAAAAGGAGAACATTCTATGTCTACTCGTCCTGAGAGGAAGGGGCGCTCCTGGCTCCTGCTGTTCCTACTTATTCCGTTCATTGTGCTATTGTGGCCGCCATTCTACAACTTTAGAGAGCCCTCGTTCATCGGCATCCCATTTTTTTACTGGTTCCAGCTCCTCTGGATCATTATCACCGCGATCATTACAGCCCTGGTCTATTTTGCGGGAGCGTAGCCGGTAAGCCAGGTATACTCAGGCAGAGAGTACCTGTTGTTCTGTTGTTAATATATGCATCTTCTCTTTTACTCACTCAAGGAAGGGAGATCTCAGCATGCGTACGGATGCAATCGCCGTTTTTATTTTCTTTTTCCTCCTCGTAACGGTGCTTGGTTTTATCGCTGCTCGCTGGCGCCGTGGTGACCTTAATCTCATCCATGAATGGGGACTGGCGGGGCGACGCTTTGGCACCGTGGTCACATGGTTCCTGCTCGGCGGCGACCTCTACACCGCCTACACATTCATCGCCGTCCCTGGCGCGATGTTCGGTTTAGGCGTACTTAACGGCTTCTTCGCGGTCCCCTATGCGACCCTGGTCTATCCGCTGGTCTTTCTCTTCATGCCCAGGTTCTGGGCCGTTTGTAAGCAGCGGGGCTATGTGACGGCGGCAGACTTTGTAAAGGACCGCTTTGGCAGCCGTAGCGTGGCGCTGGTCGTTGCCTTCACGGGTATCCTGGCGACGCTGCCGTATATCGCGCTGCAAATGTTTGGCATCCAGGTCGCTATCGCGGGTCTGGGCATTCCCCTGGCTATCTCCATTGGAGGCGTCAGCGTTGATCTGCCACTGATTATCGCATTTGTCATCCTGGCTGCTTACACTTACACCAGCGGCCTGCGTGCGCCCGCGATGATCGCGCTGGTCAAGGACGTGATGATTTTCATCGTCCTGTTCGCCGTCATCATCATTATTCCCATCAGCCTGGGCGGCTTTGGACCTATCTTCCAGGCAGTGCATGCAAAGGCCGTTGCCAATCCCAAGACGTTCTTTGACATTCTCTCGCCCACGCAGTTTCCGGCCTATATCACCCTGGTGATTGGTTCCGCGTTCGCCCTGTTCCTGTACCCACACTCGCTCACGGGCGTGCTCAGCAGCAGCAGCACGAAAGCGGTGAAACGCAACGCAGCCCTGCTGCCGATCTATTCGCTGATGCTCGGTCTGCTGGCATTTGTGGGCTATATGGCAATCGCGGCCAAAGTGCAACCGCTCAAGGGCTTTGGCAGCAATGGTATTGTGCCCGCGCTGATCAACTTCGCCTTCCCATCCTGGTTCACGGGTTTCGCCTTTGCGGCTATCGCTATTGGCGCGCTGGTCCCGGCTGCCGTGATGTCTATCGCCGCCGCTAACCTGTTTACCAGAAACATCTATGTGGAGTACATCAACAAAAACGCGACCGAGCGTCAGGAATCCGGGGCTGCGAAGCTGACCTCCTTGATTTTAAAATTTGGCGCTCTGCTGTTCATCCTGTACGTACCCACCGCGAATATTATCAACTTCCAGCTCCTCGGCGGCGTCTGGATTCTCCAGACGATTGTCCCCGTCTTCTTCGGCCTCTTCACCCGCTGGTTCAACCGCTGGGCGCTGCTCATTGGCTGGCTGGCAGGTATGATTGTGGGAACGTTGATGGAGTTCTCCGGCCTGATTACCGGCACATCGGCAGCTCTGGTCAACGTGTACAAACTTCAGATCGGGGGCTTCTCGCTCTCGGCTTACTCGGGCATCCAGGCTGTCGTCCTCAATATCGTGCTCGTCATCATCCTGACGCCGGTTTTCCAGATGATTGGGGCCACGCGTGGGGTCGATGCGACCTCGCCGTCCGATTACGATATTGGCGAACCCATTCCAACAAAAGAGGCTGTGCCGGAGGCATTGGGCTAGCCTGTCGTTCTGGGAGGAGAACTGTATAGATTTCCTCCTTCCCGCGAAAGTTCAGGAGGGTACCCCTCAGGGGGTGCCCTCTTTTTTTAGGGTGTGATATCATGCGAGAAAAGCGCAAAAAAGATAGCTATTTCAGTATCCTCAAGCGGATCGTGAGAGCCACCGGCTCCTGCCACTCCTCTTGAGGAAGAGTGTAACATCGAGTCTGAAGATGTCAAGCGGAAATGCACTAGAAGAGCAAAAATCATGAACTTTGAGGACGAATCATTCGACGATACGACGGAGAAGGGCAGCGACGAACTGCTTTCAGACGATAACCTGCGCCTTCCTGAGAACGCGAATGTGCTGGTGCGCCTTCACGCCATACGAGCCTGGCTGACGCGCCGCCAGCAGGAGACGACCATCGAGATGGGGGAGAACGCGCTTGCCCTGCAGGAGGCTATGCAAGAGGGAGATTACAGCCGCCTGCGTCGGCGCGAACGAGAGGCGCTGGCTGAACGCTTACAGCACGCTCAGGAAACGTTGCACGCCGCACAACTGCGGCTGGAGACCTACGAGGAGGCAGAAACGCTGCTGGAAGATTGCATCACCCATACCACCAGCGGCGAACGCGTCCTGGTTGAATACTACCTGATGTTAGAGGAACTGCTGAACGATGTCAATATGCATGAAGATGCCTCATCGCCTCGCCTGCGTGCGCTGGCTGACGTTCAACACAGAGTCGAGCGGGTAGGAGCTCCCGGCGAGGAATGATATTTCTCAGTCTTGCCGGGCAGGGGCGAGCCCTGCCCCTACCAGGGATGCGGAAGCGGGTTATTGCGCGCCCAGAGGCACGACATTAGCATTGCCAAAGGATAGCTTTAGTTCCGCTAAAGGTACCTGGGTCGAAAGCGGAAAATCCAGGAAGCCGGTCTGAGAGCGACCCGGTATTTCAACTGGCTTGATTGAAATGAGCTTTGGCGCGATTACTGTGCCATCGGCCATTTGCAGGCGAGCCAGAGAGTCATAGCTGATACCGAGCGGAACCTGGCCGCTATAGGCTGTATGCACTATGACGCGTACGGTATATGTTCCTGCGCGCTTACGGTCATCTGAGAACGCGGTGGCGAGCGTGGCCTGCGTTACGGTTATCTGTACCCCGTCAACGGTTACGCTGCGATTCACGTTGCCTGTTGCTATCAAATGGGTAATCGTGACGGTGGGCGTTGTCATCGGATCGCCCGTGACGTTATTGGTATCGCCTTCGGGGGGCGCGAAGAAACTAAGCACAACGAGGACGGCGATCACGCTGATCCCCAGGATCACGCGAGCCCGCGGCGATAAAAACGGACGCTTGCGTGCTACCTGCGGCTGCGACTGCGGCACATCTGATATTTGTGGCGTTTGCGACATAACCCAACCTGCTCCTGACAACATTCGAATAATCAAAGATATTATAGCAAATGCTGCCCTGCCGCGGTAGTGACCAACCGCTTGAACGAGGCATAAACGCTTCGTAGGGACCCGATTGATCGCGTCCGGTTCATCGCCAGTCCTCGCCCCAGTACCACTGTCGCCCCAACAACGAAACCATCGGGAGAGATGCAACCAATGAGCATCGTTGCTCATCTTATTCCTGTTTTGTTGGATACTCGCGGTATGAGAAGTTTCATATGCGGAAGGAGAAAGACGGGCGATAAAGCGGACGCGGTCAACCGGGTCCCTACAAGCGTTCGAGCGGTTAGCGAGCCAGCGATTTATCGCCTGTTTGGGTAGGCGATAAATCGCGTCGGACGCGCTGTAGCTCCCCGCTTCATCGTGGGAGGTCCCTACGGTTCGGTTACGGTTGCGGCAGGAAGTTTTGCGCTCCGAAGTTGCCGCCCAGGATATCTTTTGAGGATGCTCCCATCCAGCGGTCCAGGACGGTGGCGTAGACTGAGCGAAAATCGGTGGTGTATTTCAAGTTGCCGGTCTGATCAAGATTACCCAGACCAGGAGGTTCGCCAAAGATGCCTTTGTTGACAGGATTGCCCAGCACGAACATAGGAGCTGCCGTGCCATGATCGGTGCCCAGACTACCGTTTTCCTCCACGCGTCGCCCGAACTCGGACCAGGTCATCACGACAACGTTGTCGGCCTTTTTATGCATCACCAGGTCGGTATAGAAGGCTGAAAGGCCGTCCGCCAGGGTCTTCATCAGCGTTGCATGCGTGGCCTGCTGATTGGCGTGGGTATCAAATCCGCCCAGCGTCACATAGCCGACGCGCAATCCTAACCCCTGTACGATTGCTTCCGCCAGCACTTTCAGGCCAGCCGCGAAGGGGCCGGTGGGATAGGTGACGGCTGGACGATAGGTGGCATCGGCTTCGCGCAATTGACGCCCACCTTCCTGAGCGTTGAGCGCGGTGGTATCCAGCAGGGCGGCATAGGGCGATGAGCGGGGATAGGTGTTATAGAGTTTCATCAGCGCCTGCAAGCGGGCATTGCCACCATCGCGATCCAGCGGATCGGGCGCAAGACGATAGCTCTGCGTGCTGGTGAGCGTTGGCACCTGCGCGCTGATCGATGAAAGGGCCTGCGCCGTCTGCACGCCAACATTGAGCGATTTAAAGGGATGCCCATCGTTATCAACCCAGCCCGAGACCAGCTTCCCTAACCAGCCCTCGCTCCCATTGCCGCTGAGGTCCAGCGTCTGCCAGATGTCCATTGCCTGGAAGTGCGAGAGGCTGGGATTGGGGTAGCCGACGCCCTCGATGATTGCCAGGTGGCCTTCATCCCAGATTTTCTTGAGCGAAGCCAGGTTGGGATGTAGGCCCAGACGCCCGTCGAGCTGCAATACCGTATTCTCCGGTATTGCCAGCGTGGGACGCATCTTTTTGTATAGTGAATCGGTATAGGGAATGACCGTATTGAGACCATCGTTGCCGCCAGCCATCTGCACGACGATCAACGTATTCTCGCTGGCGGCCTGCGAAGTACGAGCTCCGTCAAGCGCCATAGCCTTCGCCGAAGCGATACTGCGACTAAAAATGGTGGGCATCATCATGCCCGCCGACACCACCAGCATCCCATCCTTGATCATTGCTCTACGCGAAAGTTTCATCGCTGCACCTCTATTCGTAAAGACCAGGGTTGTTGTCTACCTGGCTGCTGCAATTAATTCAACTGATACTCCGGCGACGCCAGTATCAAGTAAAGCGTGCCACGTACACGGTTGAGCGGATAACTCTTACCACTCGTCAATGTAATCTGCTGCGTGCTGGTATCTTTGGTGTTGAAGTAATCGACAAAAACGGCCTTTCTGCCACTATCCAGCGCGCCATCAAGCAGGAAGGACGCGAAGTAATCGACAAAACGCTCGGGGGTGTCGACATGATTCGCATCCACTATGCCCTGCAAGTCCACAGCCTTAAACTGGCCGGTGCGCGTGTTGCGGCTCCCCACCAGCAGCAGGTCGATGTAATTGAGCCGGGCCATCCACGTACCACTGTTGAGCCAGAGCGCGCTCACTTTATCGCCGGGCCAGCCGGCGACGTTGGGCGGATCGAAGATCGTCTGCCCCATCGCGGTCGTCATAGCTTGCAAGCCGTTGCCATTCCCCTGCACCCCTAATGAGCGGTAGGCCCCGGCCACAAACTCCACCGGCGACTTCAAACGGCTGCGATACGCCTTTGCCGAGGAGAATTGCGGCGACAGCAGCAGGGTGCGCATGACCTCGCCCATGTTATGCCCGCTTTTGACATAGGTATCAACCAGCGGCTTGAGATCATCGTTGCTCGGATTCTCGTAGACGAAGAAGGTGAAAAGCTTGCGGCTGATAAACCAGGGCGTGGCCGGGTGGTTGGCAAGGATGCGGATGACATCTTTATAATCAAAGTTGCCGGTTTGCCCCAGGTAGGTCTTGGTCAGATTGTTATGGTCCTGCGGCACGTAGCGCGAGGTGGTGCTGTTGCCCACGATATGCCAGCCGGTCAGGGCCGCAGCCCCTTCGAATACATCCTGCTGGGTATAATGGCCCAGACCCAGGGTGAACAGTTCCATTAATTCGCGCGCGTAGTTCTCGTTCGGCGCATTCTTGCGGCTCTTGGTCAGGTCCAGGTAAAAGAGCATCGCGGGATCGGCTGTGATGCCAAGCAGGATATTATCATAGGTATCAAAGGCGTGCTCGCGCAAAAAATTGTTTTGCACGATCATGCGCATATAGCCGTTTGCGCCGCCAACCTTGCGAAAACTGCTGGTCAATACGCCATGCCAGAAGAGTGTCATCTTCTCCAACAGCGGGCGCTGCGTCCACGCCATGCGCAAAAGCCACCAGCGTTGCTGATCCGCGGGATTGCTGAGATTCAGATTCAACGCTTTGAGGCGATTCTCCATCTCGTCATCGGCAACTTGCTGATAGTTCAGCAGCCGATCCACTGCGCCCTCGAAGCCGAGTGCTGTATAGCTGGCGAGTTCGTCTGGCGTTGCGCCAAAGCCAGCGCGCCGTAGCAAATGTCCCGCCAGTTGGCTGCTGCTAATCGGGCCGTGCAGGATCGAGCCAAGCCCGCCGCGCTGGATTATCTGTTGTAAGGCTACGCCACCGCCAGCCGCCACTCCGGCAGCCGCCAGCCCGATGGCTAAATTGCGGCGCGATATACGCTTTCCTGGCTGCTTCCCCACCTCTCCTGCCTCACCATTCGCCGGCACGACCACCGGCTGCGGCCATGTCGGCTGCCCTGGCACCGTCTCTTCCGCCGACCAGGGCTGTGTCGGCTGTTCGTTGATATCCATGCTCAAAACGCCTCCTGCTTCTTGCATAGTCTGAAGCGACCGGTCATCGTGCTTGCCGGTTCCGTTCAATCCCGCAACTAGTATGAGTAATATATGGTATATAGAGAGACCAAACCGACTCCATAAACGTCTTCAATCAAAGAGGGTCATAAATGGTCAGAGCAAACGTCTTATCGCAAGGACCTCAGCCTTGCTATTTAGCATTTTAACAGATAAAGATCAAGAAACTCTCAAGAAGAGTTACAGGTTCTTTCACTCTTACCTTGAATATATTGCTGGCCTATAATTATTTCATCATGAGTATCGGAGCAGGATTTGAAAACGAAAACCTTAGAGCTGGACCCGTTGGAAACAATAGCATCAGATGGCAACCGTGACGACAGCCATAATCATCAGAGGTCCGATGACAGCGAGACCACAAAGAAGTTTCACCGCTACCTCCCATTAACTATCCTTTTCGCTATGGAGTGCGCCTTTCTGCTGGCAAATGCGGCGCTGCCCTTAGTCGGCCTCTGGTTCCATACGGCGCTGCTCTCACAAATGGGCAAATGGGTACTCTTACCCTCCCGCATCATCTTTTATCATCGCCAACTCAGCCCCACGGTGATGGGCATATATGTGGGAGCCCCTCATCCTTCTAACAGAGGGAGCTGGCTGGAGACCGGCACCTTAGGGGCAATATTCGTGCTGATACTGGTCATCTACCTGCTGGCCTTACGCTACCTTCCCCGACTCATCTCGCGCCGCTATATCATTCTCTCCGCTCTACTACTCGGTATTACTTTTGTAATGGTCGCCATCGTCACATCGCAGGATATCTATTCATACATCATCTATGCACGCATGAGTATCTTTTATCATCTTAATCCCCTGACCAATTCGCCATTAGCTGTTTTTGATGACCCTGCCTATCTTCATATCTATTGGGTTGATCAGCCATCGGCCTACGGTCCCGTCTGGACAGTGATTACTGCTGGTCTACAGTGGCTCATCAATCTTGTTGGCTTTGGGAGAAACAACCTGGTACCAATGGTCCTGGGGCTACGCCTGCTTGCTCTAGCAGCCCATCTCTACTCTACTCTGCTCGTATGGTCAATTTGCGGACATCTGCAACGGCTGACCGGCAAAGTTTCAGCGCAAGTACGGATGCAGGCGACGCTGGCTTTTGCCTGGAATCCTCTGCTGCTCTTTGAAGCCTGCGTTAACGCCCATAACGATACTGTGCTGCTGGTTTTTGTGCTGCTGGCCGTCTGGTTCCTTGTACGCCAGCCGACATTCTCCCTGCGCTCTGTGCTCGCGGCAACGGTCATGCTGGCGCTGGCGACTTCTCTCAAAATTAATATTGTGTTGCTGCTCCCCGGCTTGCTGCTGCTCCTCTGGACCCAGCCGCAGCGCATCCGCGGCAGCATTACCGTACTCGCGGTTTATGCAGGCTCTATTGCCCTGCTCTACGCGCCCTTCTGGGATCATGGCGCGGTACTGGGAGTGCTCAGGGTCAACCCCGGAACCTATCGCAATATTAACACCGTGACCGAATTTCTGACCCACTTCTACAACAGCATATTACAACTATTGGGCTATCCCAAGCAGCCGGATATCGGCTCACCTGCTGAGATCTTCCTCCATACTCTGAGCCTGGCGACGTTCGCGCTGATCTATCTGCTGCTCTGTGGCCGGGCATTGCTCACAAAGAACACCCTGCGCACCCCCGTTGATCTCCTGCGCTGGATGACGCTGATCTGGTTCCTGTACTGCGCGCTCGGCGCCCCGTGGATGTGGCCGTGGTACCTGGTCACGTTCTTTGGTCTGTTCGCACTGATTGAGGCGGTTGACGCGGACCGCTGGCAGCAAAAACCTGTTTTTGGCATTTTGCACCTCCCGCTAGCGGCGCGCCTGTTCTCTTTCAGCATGCTTTCCCTTTACTGCTTCTATGCCTGGGGACCGCGCCTGATTATTCCCGGCCTGCCCGGCTTCCAATGGTCGTGGGTACGCGGACCGGTCGTATGGTTTATCCCTCTGCTGGCTATCCTCCCCCGCTTTATGCCACAGATAGAGCAGAGAGCTCGACCCGTAATATCCTTTTTCCAGGGGAATAGCAATAACAGACCCGGCGCAGAGAATGCCGGGTGTGCTTCCAAAATTGGCGCGAGCAGGAGCAAGGCATAAAGCGCTTCCTGCTCCTGATCTTATTTCTGAGGTTGGACATGGAAAGACGGCACCATTATAGCGGCAAAACACTGGGTAACTATCATCTTATAGATGAGCTTGCTGACGGCACGACTGGCAAACTTTTTTTAGCCAGCAGCTCATCTTCCCCTGAGCAGAGCGTTGTCGTGAAGCTGCTGCTTTCAACACCCATCTCTACCCAGCAGGAGCAGGAGCGTTTCCTCCAGGAAGCACACGCTCTGCAACAATTGCGCCACCCTCATATCCAGCCAATTTTAGACGCGGGCATTGACGAGCATATACCCTACATCGTTAGCGAATACGCGCCACATGGCTCGCTTCACTCACGCCTGCACAGACCAGCTACCACGCCATTAGCGCGAGCTGAGGTCTTGACTATTATTGCGCAGGTTGGGCAGGCGCTTCTCTATGCCCACCGCCACAACGTTATTCACGGCAATCTCAAGCCGCAAAATATTCTTTTTAACAGCGAAGGACATGCAGTTCTGACCGATTTCGCCTTTTCCTCTCTGCAAATCATCCCCAGAGACTCGCCTTATATAGCGCCGGAACAGCTCATCGGTTTTGGCAGCAAAGAGAGCGATCAATACGCGCTGGGCTGCATCATCTACGAGATGTTCGCCGGCAAAGCTCCCTTCTCTCAAAAAGCGACAGGCGCCGTAGCAGGATCGAGGCCGCGCCCCACGCTGGCACAGCTTAAAGCGCGGTTGCCGCAGGATCTCTCTTTGATTAT
Source organism: Ktedonosporobacter sp. (assembly GCA_035293765.1). Taxonomy (GTDB): domain Bacteria; phylum Chloroflexota; class Ktedonobacteria; order Ktedonobacterales; family Ktedonobacteraceae; genus DASRHT01. Next base: position 119,439 of record DATGMF010000053.1, on the reverse strand, counting down.
ACTTAAAGCACTTGCCCGCGAACCAATACAGCGTTATAACGGCTTGCAGGACTTTCTTAATGCTCTGGGCGTGCTCACCATTACTGACTCAAAAGCGAGCGACCTTGAGACCAGTCTCTACAGCGTAGAGCATGCTGCCCCTACACAGCATGAAGACTCTTCTATTACCCCCATTATGGCCTCTTCTTCCCCATCGCTCCACAAAGAAGAACAGGGAGCTAGTGAGGTGATAACACAAGCGGCTGCTCCAGAATTACGGGCGTACACTCAAAATAGCGGGCCGTTCCATACATCACAGGCGCAGAGCCGTATGGGGGGGAGCAAAGCTCGCAAAATCAGCCAGCCCCGGTCAATTAAAGAGTGGCCTCTTATCGCTGTAGCAGTGGCGATCATTATTTTGAGTATCGTGGGAACGCTTGCCTTTGGCGGACTCTCTATCAGCACATCCCAGGCCAATCCTGACCTGCCTGGTACCTCTATAGCGCATATCTTGACGCCCACTCAAAGCACATTGCCGACCCCCACCGTTGTGGTCACAAGCACGGCAGTGCAGCCGCCTATGGGTCAACGCGTCAAATCCAACCCGACCCCGACCCCGACCCCCACGCCCACCTTCACCCCCACTCCCACGCCCGCGCCGCCCATCACCGCTGGCGTTTTGGGCCTGAGCCCGGGCAGTTTCCGTCCGGCAAACTGCGCCTCTGCAAACGACCATTTCCAGTGCATAGCTACGCTCTCGCTCAGCGCCACAGCCAGAAATACTATCGGCTGGTATGCTAGCAGCAGGAATGCGGATACGAGTTTCAATCCCGGTGGAGGCTTCCTCTCCCCAGGCCAATCTGTACAGATTACCATTGATATTCCACGCAACTGTCCGGGCAATAGCACGCTTAGCTTTTTCACCTCCAGAGGAACTCTCGCCGTTCCCTGGAGTTGTTGATAGGAATGCTATGTCGAGCCGCTCTGACGGGCCAGTTGCCGTACAACATCCAGCAAATCGCGGACATGGAAGGGTTTGACAATCACCTGCTCCACTCCCAGGCTTGCTGCATCCGGTCCGCCAGTGCCCGCCGTAATCACGACTATCGCCGGGCGCGGCAACGATGCCTCCCATTGCTTCTGTACCCGCTGCAAGAACGTGTTGCCATCCATCCCAGGCATGGCAAGATCCAGCAGGATCACAGAGGGAGATTTTCCCTCGCGCATAGCGTTATTTAACCAATCCAGCGCTTCCTGACCTTCCGAGGCTTCCGCAGGTTCATAGCCATCGAGTTCAAGAGCCCAGGACACCATGTCCCGAATCGCAGGATTATCGTCTACGACCAGCACAACTGGCTGACGCACTTCACATTGACGTTGCGGCTGATTCATGCTCCCCCCTAAGTTCCCTCACCGTTTAATACAGTCCAGGACACAAAGACGTATATCGCGAGCAAATACTTACTCTGGTAGCTAATAGCGGAACCTGCGCTGTTAAAATTCAAATGATGCCTGCAAAAAATCGCGCGTTGCTGCCAAAAATGCCTCTGGTTGCTCCAGATTTGTCAGATGACCCGCCCCCGCAATGACGCGCAACTGGGCTCCAGGAATAGCTGCGGCGTAACTTTGCGCGACGGCGGGCGGCGTTAAGGCGTCATGCTCGCCCACCAGTACCAGGGTCGGACACGTAATCGACGCTAGCAGGTCGGTTGCGTCGGCGCGCAATGCCATGCCGCGCGCAGCGGCAGCGATCCCGCGGGATGTGGCAGCATCGATCATACGCCGGATCGCTGCCTCCAGTGCTGGATGGTTTTGCCGCGTGGCATCGGCGGTGAGCGCTGGCATTAAAGCGTCGGCTATTGCTCCCGAACCGCGAGACTCCGCCAGCCGCGCTATCCTTTCGCGGTTGGCTTTTCCTTCGTCATTATCGGCTCCCGGACGAGTGTCGGCAAGGATGAGTCCACGCACCCTGTGCGGATATTTTCTGAGGAAGGCAAAGGCGGCATAGCCTCCCATCGAGAGACCACAAATAATCGCCTGCTCCATGCCAAGCGCATCCATTAAACCAGCTACATCATCGGCGAACATTTCCATTGTCGAAACTTCATTTGAGATCTCACTCTCCCCAAAGCCGCGCCAGTCGAGCGCGACCAGGCGGTAGCGCCGGTCGTTGAGGAGCGCGACGATCTGATCCCGCCACATGCCACGATTGAGCGGGAAGGCATGGAGAAAAATAACCGGCTGCCCTATGCCACGGTCATCATAGGCAATGTCAACGCCATTCACACGTACTTTCACGCGTCTTCCCCTTCTATGGCCGCCCCCGCCTGCTCATGCGCGTGATACGAACTACGCACAAATGGCCCGGACTCTACATGCCTGAACCCCATCTTTTTCCCTTCGGCTTTGAGCTCGGCAAACTCTTCCAGCGGGACATACCGCTGGATCGGCAAATGCTGAAACGAGGGGCGTAGATACTGGCCGATAGTTAAAATATCGACCCGGTGCTCTCGTAAATCACGCATCACTGTCAGTATCTCATCCCATGTCTCGCCCAGCCCTAGCATAAAGCCCGATTTTGTGGAGGCCGCCGGATTCATTTCCTTTGCCCACTGCAAGACCTGGAGCGAACGCTCATAGACCGCCTGCGGACGTACGCGCCGGTATAATCTGGGCACGGTCTCGACATTATGGTTATATACGTCGGGCTTCGCGTCAATCACGACCTTCAAGGCATCATAGACGCCCTTGAAGTCTGGCGTCAATACCTCCACCCGGCACCCTGGATTTAACCGGCGAATCCAGCGAATGGTCGAGGCAAAGACTGCCGCGCCCCCATCTTTTAACTCATCGCGGTTGACGGAAGTGACGACGGCGTGGCGCAATCCCATCGTGCGCACAGCCTCCGCGACCCGCTTAGGCTCCTCCCAATCCAGCCCCAATGGACGACCTGTCTCGACGGCGCAAAAGCCACAACTACGCGTACATACACGCCCAAGAATCATAAATGTCGCTGTCTTATGGCCCCAGCACTCGCCAATATTGGGACAGCGCGCCTCCTCACACACGGTATGCAGCGATTGACCGCGCATCAACTGCTTGAGCTGTTCGTAATTTTCTCCCCGCGGGGCTCGCACTTTTAGCCATACCGGTCGGCGCTCTGGCATCGTGGTCGTCATAGGAAATTCCCTTGCTCTAGTGTATGCAGGCATTCTGGCGAGCGGTTGAACGCGTCACCAGGACACCGGGATACTGCCGTTAAGCACTTCTCTGTAATAAACGCCCGTCATCATGTATTTTGATGTTTTGCTGGCCTTCGTAGAGGCGATCAATCGGACGCGATAAATCTGGTCCCTACGAAGCAGGCGATTTTCCCACCAGGAGCGTAAAAGCATCTAATAGACGTCGATTTCGCGTCCATAGCTTTGCAACTTGGTACGCACGGCTTGCAGGAAGCCAGCCGCGCCTGCTCCGTCCAGCAGGCGGTGATCGAAGGAAAGACACAGATACATCATCGAACGTACCGCGATTGCATCGTCTTCCACCACCACAGGTCGCTTCACCACGGCATCCATGCTCAAAATGCCTGCATGGGGCTGGTTGATAATCGGTACCGATATAATTGTACCAAAGACGCCTGGATTATTCACCACAAACGTACTATTTTGCATATCCTGAACGGTCAATTTGTTGGAACGCGCCCGCTGTGCCAACGCATTTACCTGCTTAGCCAGACCGGCAATGGTAAACTGATCGGCATCATACAGGGTTGGCACGACCAGCCCGGCGTCGGTGGCAACGGCTATGCCCAGATTGATACGTTTTTTGATGATGATTTTGTTGTCTTCCGTCCACGAGGAGTTGATGATCGGGAACTTGCGGATGCCCTCACAGACAGCTTTCATCACAAAAGGCACAAAACTGATGCCATAACCCTCGCGCCGCTTGAACTCGTCCTTGTTCTTCTCCAGCCAGCGGGCGATATTGGTCATATCAACCTCAACGACGGTGGTAGCATGCGGCGAGGTACGCTTACTCCTCACCATATGTTCGGCGATTGCCAGGCGCATGCGGCTCGGTGTGATGATCTCTTCATCCTCGCCGGCAAATGTGGCCTGGGTCGGCGGAGCAGAGGCCGGATGCTCTACCCGCGGCCCTGTCACCGGCTGCGCGGCGGGCGTTGCAGTGGCGACGGCTGGTCTGGCGGCAGGTGCAGAGGCCTGTTGCGCTACATATGCCATAATGTCTTCTTTACGCACACGGCCATTGGTTCCTGTACCCACAATATCATTCAAGTCAATATCGTGCTCTCGCGCCAACCGCCGGGCCAGAGGCGAGATGCGCTGGCGCTCATCTTCCCCCACGCGGACAGTGGCTTGCCTGCCAGAGCCGTTGCGCACGCTGGTGCTGGCGCTCTTCTCATCCATCACGGGTACCTTCGCCTGCTCAGGCTCTTTCACGGGAGCGGCATCTGGCCCCGGCGCGGCTTCTCCCTCTTCCGTGCTTTCCACATCCGCGCTCTCTTCTATTAACGCGATATCGGTGCCTACCGGTACAGTCTCATCGGCCTGCACGAGAATTTTGGCGAGGCGACCGGCGATAGGAGATGGTAATTCGGCATTGATTTTATCGGTAATAATTTCAGCCAGCGATTCGTCTCTCTCGACATAATCCCCCTCCTGTTTGAGCCAGGTGCCTATCGTCCCCTCGGCAACCGACTCGCCCAGGCGCGGCATCTTCACGGGCGTTGACATACACGTACTCCTTTGTACTCAATCTTGTTATTGGGCAAAAGCACGATTTCTCGCGCCTTTCGTGTTTACTTCGACTCTGCACTTCTGGGCCTTAAGTAGGAACCCAACTATGTACATGAACAATGACGTTGGTGACGCCCCTACGGGGTATTACCAGCATAATTTGTTCATGTGCATTATCATGTCCAGCGTCGTTGGAACGCGGAACGTTTCAAAGTACAGCGATTCCACCAGTATAAGCGCAACGGCGAGTACATGCTGGTACTCCACCATCGCGCCCACTCTCTCTATTTAATACGCAGCAAGCTTTCTTGCCGCAGTCAGAATTTTCTCGGCATTGGGCAGGTAGGCAGCTTCCAGCGGCGGCGCATAAGGGAATGGCACATCGGGAGCGGCTACGCGCGTCACCGGCCCATCCAGATACTCAAAAAGTTCTTCCGCCAGGATAGCCGATAGTTCGGCTCCGATGCCGCCTGTGAGCGTATCCTCATGAACGATCAGCACTTTGTTGGTGCGCTTGACCGAGTCCAGGATGGCCTCGCGATCAAGCGGACTCAGTGTGCGCAGGTCGATGACCTCGACCTCCAGATCGTCGTCCTCTTCAAGGATCTGAGCGGCTCGTAAGCACTGGTAGACCATCGCGCCATAGGTCAGGATGGTCATATCTTCGCCTTCGCGGCGCACAATTGCCTTGCCCAGCGGCACGGTATAATCCTCAATCGGCAGCTCCTCGCGCAGCTCAGGCATGCGATAGAGCAGCTTATGCTCCAGATAGAGCACGGGATTGTTGTCGCGAATCGCCGCCTTGAGCATACCTTTCGCATCATAAGCAGTGGAAGGGACAACGACCTTGATGCCCGGTGTATGGAAAAACCAGGCTTCGGGGCTGGCTGAGTGGAATGGGCCGCCTTTTGTGCCGCCACCGGATGGGCCACGAATGACCATCGGCACGGGCATGCCGACGCGCCAGTACATCTTTGAGGCCATATTGATGATCTGGTCGAAGCCGCAGGTAATAAAGTCAATAAACTGCATCTCCGCGATTGGCCGCATGCCCATCAGGGCAGCGCCCACAGCCGAGCCAATAATGGCAGCTTCTGCCATCGGCGTATCAATAACGCGTTCTGGCCCAAACTCTTCTAACAGGCCCGCGCTGACCTTGAAAGCGCCGCCATAGGTGCCCACATCTTCGCCCAGCAGGAATACGGCTTCGTCCCGCCGCATCTCTTCTCGAATTGCCTGGCTTATTGCCTCTAAATATGTGACTCTACTCTCGCTCATCGTCGTCCAACGGCCTCCTCTGCCTCGCTCATGGAGTTGAACGGCTGGCCGATGCGGGTATCGAGCGCGTTGACGTAGCGCGGATCATCTGCACCGGGCTCACCAACAATAGCAATAGGCCCTTCAGGGGCAAAGACGTAATCGGCTACCGTCGTGCCATCGGGCTCGGGGCTCTGTTCCGCGAAACTCACCGCATCGTCCACCACAGCTTTGACCTTCGCCTCGATCTCGGCCTTCTCCTTAGCTGTTAACATACCTTTCTCGGTCAAATACGCCTCGAAACGCGGTATCGGGTCTTTCTTTAGCCACTCCTCGCGCAATTCCTGGGGCACGTAATCAGCCCTATCGGCTTCTGAGTGCCCGCGCACGCGGAAAGTCCTGCACTCCACAATCGAGGGACCTTCGCCAGCCCGCGCTCGCTCCACGGCCCGGTCAACGGCCACCATTACCGCCAGCACATCATTGCCATCGACGCTCTCGCCGGGAATGCCGAAAGCGCGTGCGCGCTCGGAGAGATGTTCGATGGCAAACTGTTTGGTGGTGGGAGTCGAGTACGCATAGCCGTTATTCTCAATTACCAGCACCAGCGGCAGCCGCTGCACCGAGGCAAAGTTCATGGCTTCGTGGAACGGTCCGGTATTGGTGGCGCCATCGCCGCAGCTCGCTAACGTGACCGTCGAGCGATGGCGCATCTTCATCGTGAGGGCCACGCCGCACGCTACCGGCAGCGATTCGCCCAGCATGCTGATCATAGGGACCACGCCATGATGCATATCGCCGATGTGAATCTGTCCATCCCGACCAAGCGTCGGGGCATTGCCGCGAGCCAGCCATTGACACATCACGGCTCGCGGCGATATACCACGTACCAGATGCATTCCCAGATCTCTGTGCTGCGGAACAATGCAGTCCCCGTCGCGCAGCGTCATTGCCGCCCCGACGGTCGTGGCCTCATGCCCCTGCGCGGTATACACTCCCCCCACCACCCGACCCTGCAAGAACAGGGTGCGGGTCCGATCCTCCATCGCGCGGGTGAGGCGCATTAAATAATAGATCTTGAGGTAATCTGTCACGCCAAAACCCTTCTCAGTTGTTGCAAGTTCTTGCAAATATGATATCACAGTATTACACAGAGGTATAGCCTCTTGCTGTGTCAAAGGCCCTGCCTGATTAGCTTCAACACATCATCCCTTGAAGCTTCTTACCTCCAGAGAAACTATTTGACTCGCTTGATTGCCTTTACAACATCTCAACCGAGATATAACTTGTTTAATCTAATATTCGTTTGTCCTATCATTTATACTGATAGTAGTTCATTCTTTATTTTATGATGTTGTGATGTGGAAAGAGGTTCTAGCATGAATCAACAACCACCAGAGCAACCGTCGTATCTACAGCAGCAGCCGTATTACCCACCTCAGATGCAGCCAGGATCACTGCCCCCACCTGTACAACCAAAGCAGCGAAAGGCACCTATTTGGGTATGGATCACCATTGGAATTATGTTGCTTGCTGTTTGCGGAATCAGCAACGCTATTAGAACCACTCCCAATGGACAAACCGCCAATAGTGCAGTGACAACTGCCAATTCAGACACAGCAACGTCTCAACCTGAAACACCTACACCCACGCCAAAGCCACCAGTATGGACAACCACACATACGTTTAACGGTAATGGAGCAAAGAAAACCGAAACATTTACTGTGGGCAGTGATTAGAAGATCCAGTGGAAGTGCAACCCAGCCAACAACGTTTTCGGCGAGTACAATATTATCACTGACGTGAAAAATTCGGATGGAACTTATTTAGATCCAGGTGCAATCAATACCCTCTGCAAAGCAAGCAATGCTAACGGCGAAACGGAAGAGCGGCAGGGTGGGAGCGTATACCTAGATGTGAATTCAGAGGATGTCTGGACCGTTACTATACAAGAGCTTAAATAGCCTTTTCTTCAGCCCAGGCTTCTTAGCGGTACAGCCCTTCGTGGGGCTGTACCCTTTTTTATACCTCCCCATATTTATTCGTATTTTTCAATCGAGAAAGTCATAATTGATCAATATACGCTAGAAATATGCGCTTCCCTATGTTACACTCAGGGAGGCTAGGATCTCAGTAGATCCAGCGGGAAGATTTGTGGGAAGGGAAAAATAAACATCATGGCGAAACACTGGGACGATACGATGAAACGGCTCATCAGCGCTCACCCTCAACATTTTGTGTCATGGCTACTCAAAGATGCGCAGTTCATGCAATTGTTACCTCAAGAGTTAAAAAACAAGACGCGCGCAGCCGACGTCATTTTCCAGGTACTGCTCAATGAGACCGAGATGCTGCTACATCTCGAATTTCAGAGCAGTGACGACACCAACATGACATTGCGCCTTCTGGAGTATAATGTTCTCGCGGTCAGTGAGCACAGGCGACCGGTTCTCTCCTGTGTGCTGTATCTGCGCAAGGGACAGACGATTGCGGAATCGCCTCTGGAGTGGAAACTGCCCAACGGGCAACCGGTACTCACATTCACCTTTCTTGTCGTCAAACTCTGGGAAGTCGCGGCAGAAGAGATCATGCGAACAGGACTGATTGGCCTGCTGCCACTGCTGCCCCTCACCAGAGATGGCAAGCGGCACGAAGTTATCGAAGAGATGATCGAAACCATCGTGGCAGCACGACAGGACAATTTGCTGACGTTGAGCGAAATCGTTGCGGGGCTAGTATTCAAGGATGATCAAGATCAAGCGTGGTTGAAAGGTAGGTTTGCGATGCATAAAGACATTTTTGAAGAATCCTGGGTATATCAAGAAATCGTACAGGAGGGGTTGGCAAAGGGTATGCAGAAAGGCATGGAGCAGGGCATGCAGCAGGGACTACAGCAAGGACTACAGAAGGGAATGGAGCAAGGGCTACAACAAGCAATGGAGCAGGAACGCCAAAGACAACTTCAGGCATTTGTTTCCATTGTGCAAGGGCGCTTTCCTGAATTGACGGAGCGAGCCAAAAGACGCGCAAACGAAACGACCGACCCGGTTCAGCTCCAGGAGTTGCTGATCAGAATCGGGTTGGCAAAGAATATAGAAGAGGCAAAGCAGGCGCTTACGGATGACAGTAGCTCCTGAGTTAGAGGAAGCAAAAGAAGCTCTGCCAGCAGGCTCTTTGTGCAAAGAGTCTGCTTTCACACTTTCTTACTTTTCTCCGCCCCAGCTATCTCCTGACGCAAACGGCCTATGCGCTGGCGATAGGCGTCTTCGGGTTGCAGGTAGCCGAGCTTTGGCTTGTCCCCCATGCTCACATGCCACTTGCGGAAGGCCAGCCCGATCTCCGTCTGGTACAGAGCCTTGACCCGCAGCCACTGCTTGAAGCCGCTTTTCCAGAGCACGTACCGCTCCACCTTTGTGCGGCGAAACGAGTTTTGTAGCAGCGCGTACTCATCAACCTGCACTACTCCGCTGCCCACTTCGGAGGCCAGAAATTCGCGGATCACGGCAGCTTCGTGAGCCAGCGCCTTGATGAGCAAATAGAGCAGGATCAACTGCGCGATAAAAGGAGGAATATAATCGCCGATCACAGCAATCAACGAAAGCCTGGCGACCATAGCGTTGCCAGGCGCGGCCAGCACGAGATCTTTGACGAAGAAGGTAATAAAATCAAAGACGCTATGCAGCCCGACGGCGCATAGATAGCCGATGAGAGGAATGACGATATGCTGCCAGCGCACACGCGTATGCCGGATATAGCCCAGCGAGACGCCAAAGCAGGCGGTAAAAGTCGAATGGCAGAGCCAGCCAAGCACTACTCTCACGACTATAAGAAATGGGAGGGCATCGCGGGCGTTGTTGGCGAAGTAGACAAAGTTCTCGACCATCGCAAAGCCCGCGCCGATCAAGGCTCCGTAGACGATGCCATCAGTGACGTTATCGAATTCGTCCCGCAGCACAAAAAAGAGCAGCAGCAGACCCAGCCCTTTGATCGTCTCTTCGGTCACGCCCGCATTCAGGCCCTGCAAGGCCGAGCGCACAATATTGCTCGCGTCCGGCCCCAGCGCATTCTGCAGCATGCCATCGATATTTTGCTCGATCAGCAGCGCCGGCGGGATGGCAATGATCGCGCCCCATAAAAAGGCCGCCAGGCGCAAAAACCAGGGCTCGCGCTCGTAGCGATCAATGAAATTGACCAGCAGGTTGATAGAGAGCGCGGGGATTAAGGGAATGGTCAGGGCAGCGAGCAGGCTTGATGGCCCTCCTTGTGTCAGGGCGGCGAGGCCGATCAAGCTATTCAGGATCACGGTGATAATCGCGCTGACGATGACGATGGCAATGCCGATGCCTGCGATGAGCCAGCGCGTCCGCTTGCCCATGCGTTGAGGCAGGGCAAATTGCATGGTCACGCCCGCACCCAGCAAACTCTCCTCCTCCTGTTCCCAGGGCTGCGCAGCCATCTCGGGATCGGGTGCAAGTCCTGGGGGAGTGAGGGAATGGCCTGGTGGTCCTGCCTCGTGCGACGGGACCACCACCGTCCCATCCTCTCTAGCGATATCGGACAACTTCCCCTGCCCATTGCTGGAAGCTCCATGAGACGGCAAGGTAATGACAGGCACAATCAATTGCGACAAAGGAGGGAAATGTTCTGCCAGGCGCGCCGGTCCGGGATCGGGTTCGATGATCCCTTGCTGGGGAGCAATCAGTTGCAGCATGGTACTGCCAAGCACCAGAAAGTCCTGTGGCAGGATAGGACGGCTTTCCCCTGCCGGGACGGGTTGACCGTTGACGCGCACAATATTTCGCGCCGTCAAATTGTAGATACGCCAGCCGCGCTCATCCAGCACCAGACGAGCATGCTCACGGGACACGGAGGGGTCCATCAGGACCAGATCGTTATTGAGCGCGCGCCCAATCGTCGTCTCGCAGCGTGTCAGTAGATAGACCAGGTGTTCCTCTGGTAGCCAGCCAGCCGGGTATCGCTCTCGCAGGCCCGTTGCCGCATTAGCCGGTGGACGTACGCGCACAACACGCAGCACACCATAATTTTGACTCATGCTACGTCCCGTCCCTACGTACATAGAAAGCGCCAGGCACTGTATCACACACTTTCTAAAAGAAGCACTATCGCCTCATTGTTATTTGTATGATTGTTCTTCGATGTTGCTTGCTCTGATCACTGTTTGCCCGAATAGGATCATTTTCTCCCGCTCTTAGATACCAGTTGCACATGGGATTTAAAAGTACTATACCTGGAAAACCCCAGGATGACAAGTATGGCATTCGGCAACGGTGTTACGAAAGCGGCCCCGCTGGACACGAATGGTACTATATTATCCAGGGCAACGCGAAAAAGCCCTATAAAGCTGGCCGGTAGGGGCATCCCTCGTGGGTGCCTACTTAAAATATAGAGGGCATGAGTACAGGAACATATTCTCTGGATGGCTGGACGCTCGATCTTCTTCAACGAAGCGCGCAGCACTTTCGCCACAGCGGGCAGCAAGCCTATCTGGTGGGCGGTTCTGTGCGCAATCTGTTGCTACATGCCCCCTGCGCCGATTGGGATATCACAACTGGAGGAGATACCCCCAGACTGGCGCGCCGCCTTGCGAACGCTTTAGGTGGCTCTTACGTCCATATGCACGATAAAGCCTGCCGCGTCATCGTCAAGCACAAACAGCAAGAGATGACGATTGATGTCTCTCCTATTAATGGCAACACTATTGAGGAGGATCTGCACGCACGCGATTTTACGTTGAATGCGCTTGCGCTCCCGCTCGATAACGCCATCCAGCACCTCACCGCAGGCGAACCCCTTGCCCTTATCGACCCACTGCATGGAGCAGATGATCTCGCGGCACATCTACTGAGGGCTGTCAACGATACGATCTTCCTGCACGATCCGGTCCGTATGCTGCGCGCCGTTCGCTTGATGGCACGCTACCAGTTCACTATCGAGCCACATACGGCGGAGATGCTCACTCGTGACGCTCCACTGCTCAAGCGGGCAGCCTCTGAACGCGTTCACGATGAGTTGTACGCCATTCTAAAACTGGATGGGGCCACCGCACATCTGCGCTTCCTGGACCAGCATGGCCTCTTTACTACGCTTTTCCCCGAATTTATACCCGCTCGCGGCATGCCTCAGCCAAGCCTGCACTACTGGGATGTGCTGGAGCACTCTTTAGAAACGGTTGGAGCGCTTGAGCTTTTAGCGACAGTATGCCAGCAAACGCCGGAACAATTACGGCATTCGTCATTAGATCCCGCCGGACAGGGGGATCTGGCAGAGATCCAGGCATTGCTGCTAGAGGCTGAACGGCAGGACATTTTCACATTGGCAGCCATTGCCACACCTGTGATGAAGATGGCCGCGCTTTTACACGATATCGGCAAGACCGTGACATACACAGTTGATGACGAGGGCGCGATCCATTTCTATCATCATCCGCAGGAAGGGATACCACTGGCTCAGCAGATCATGAGGCGTTTGAGCGCCAGCATGCGTGACCGACGCCTGGTGCAACAGGTGGTCGCGCATCATATGCGACCAGGACAGTTAAGTCACGATGTGCTGACCGTTCGCGCCACCCGTCGCTTCTTTGTCGATCTCGGCCCGAGCGGCATCAATGTGATCCTGATCGCGCTTGCCGACCACCTGGCGATGCGCGGTCCTGAGGCGCTCACCGACGCCTGGAGCCGTCATTTAGCGACCACACGGCTGCTGCTCTCGCGCTACATTCGCGAACGGGAAAGCATTCTTCCCCCACGCCTGATCCAGCCGGAGGAACTGATCCGCCATCTGCATCTGGAGCGAGGGCCGATCATCGGAGAACTGCTCGAATACATAGCGGAGGCGCAGGCGGACGGCTTGATTCATTCTAAGGAGGAAGCTTTGTGGTTTGCGGAGGAAAAAATCCAGCAGCTACATCAATAGTGAAAAGGAACAATTAACCAGCTTAGTTGACAACCCTTGCTATTTAGCGTACCATTACAGAGGCCAATCATGTAAAAGCGAGGTCTTGCCTTCGCTTGCTCACGGAGAGAGTAGTGAAAACGATTGCGATCTTTTATCAGGGGCGCAAGCAGGATACATCCGAGTTCGCGGCCCGGCTCGTCCCCATGTTGCAACGGCAGGGATATAACGTCCGTGTCGTCGATCTGCGGGATGAAGACCAGGAGTGCGCACCACCTTCGTTCCGCAATTGCGACCTCGCGCTCGTCTTAGGCGGCGATGGCACGATTGTGCATGCAGCGCGCCTCTGCGCCTGCGTTGACTTACCGATTGTGGGGATCAATTTTGGACGCGTCGGGTTTCTCACCGAGCTTGAGCCGGACGAACTGCCGGACCAGCTCGATCTCTACCTCAAAGGTGATCCTTCGGTATGGATTGATCAACGTACGATGCTGCGGGCAGAGCTTGATCAGGACGGGCAGCGCGAAGAGTTTCTTGCCCTCAACGACATCGTCATCGCTCGTGGCATGTGGCCGCGCGTGGTGCAGATGCAGGTATGGGTTGACGACTACTATTACAATACGACGTATGCTGATGGGATGATCCTCTCAACCGCCACCGGTTCTACGGCCTACAACATGGCTGTGGGTGGTCCGTTATTGCATCCCCAGGTTCAGAGTAGCGTCCTGACGCCTATCGCGCCGCATCTCGCCTCTGACCGCTCGTTGATCTTGCAACCTGAAGCAAAGGTCCGGCTGCGCATATTCACCGGCTCACAAAATGGCGTTTTTTCCGCCGATGGACAAATGAACCGTGAGATTAGCGACGGAGCCACTGTCATGATTGAAAAAAGCCCGTTTGTGACCAGGTTTCTCAGGCGCAGGCCACCGACGTATTTCTATCAGATTATTACGGCCAAGTTGAAAAGCGACGGCACGCACGCTGCTGAAAGTCACCATGTTACTTGAGATTAACATCAAAGACTTTGCCATTATTGATCATTTACACATCCGCCTGCATCGCTTGTTCAATGTTTTTACAGGCGAGACAGGCGCGGGCAAGTCTATCATTATCGATGCCGTGAACGCCCTGCTCGGCGGCAAAATTGGAGCCGAGTTTGTGCGCGCGGGATGCGAACGCGCCAGCGTCGAGGGAGTCTTCTCGGTTGAGGCCCTGCCGCCGGTAAGCGACGAGTGGGCTCAGGTGGAAGCTCCAGCTCTCACTGCCGTGGGCAACGGCGCGACGACGATGTTCGAGGAATTCGAGCATGCCGAGAACAGGCATACGCAACCCCTGCACGCCGATGCCGAGAGCGCCGACGCCCTGGTCGCCCTCGCGGCCCTCCTGCACGAGTACGATATCCAGCCGGAAGACGGGCAGTTGATCCTCTCGCGCGACATTTTCCGCTCCGGTCGCACCGTGGCGCGCATCAATGGTCGCGTCTACCCTCAGCAGGTGCTGCAGCAAGTCGCAAGCTGGCTGGTTGACATTCATGGGCAGAGCGAGCATATGAGCCTGTTGCGACCGGAACAGCACATCAACTTCCTTGATCGCTACGCCGAACTGCTTCCCTTGCGTGAAGAGCTCGGCAAGAAAGTATCCGAGTGGCGCAGCGCGCAAAAAACGCTGCAATCCCTACAACAGAACGCACGCGAGCAGGAGCGGCGCGCCGAGTTCCTGCGCTTCGAGATAGAGGAGATCGAAAAGGCTAACCTGCGTCCCGGCGAACTTGAGAACCTCGAAGAAGAACGCAAAGTGCTCAATAACGCCGAACGCCTGCGCGAACTCTGCACCCTCATTTACGGCTCAATCAAAGGCTCGGAGATGAGCAGCGACGGCTATAAGTCTGCCCTCGACCAGCTCCGCGTCGCTCAGCGTAGTATCGGCGAGCTCGTTCGCCTCGATAAAAGTCTGGAAGAATATGCTGAGAGCCTGTCTGAAGCGATCTACCAGCTAGAAGATGTGGCGGCCAATATTAGCAGTTACGAAAGCGACATCGAAGATAATCCCGCCCGCCTGGCCGATATTGAAGAGCGACTTGACCTGATCGCCAAACTGAAACGTAAATATGGCGCGACGGTGGAGGAAATTCTCAAACGCGCCGCCGAAGATCAGGCAGAGCTCGATACCATCGTCAATCGCGACGAGATTATCGCCAGATTGCAGCAGCAGGATGGGCAACTCCGTCGCGACATTGGCATCATCGCCGAACAACTTTCCGCCAGAAGGCGTGCAGCCGCCCAACAACTCGCGACTGCGATGGAAGAGCAGCTCAACGATCTGAATATGCGGCGCGCCCGCTTCCAGGTTGAGATCGAGCAGCTTCCCGATGAGAACGGCATTCCGGCTCACATCGATGGGCAGCCCGAACAACGCTACTTCTGCGACACGAGCGGCATTGATCGCGTCCAGTTCCTGATCGCGCCCAACCCGGGCGAGCCTTTTAAGCCGCTAACGAAGATCGCCTCCGGTGGCGAAACGTCGCGCCTCATGCTCGCGCTCAAAACCATCCTCGCGGGCGCGGATGCTACGCCGACGCTGATCTTCGACGAGATCGATTCCGGCATCAGCGGGCGTAGCGGTCAGGTGGTGGGCGAAAAGCTCTGGCAACTCACGCACAACCACCAGGTGATCTGCATCACGCACCTGCCCCAGATCGCTGCCTTTGCCGACACGCACTACAACGTGAATAAGCAGATTCTTGATGATCGCACCATGACCATCGTCAACGAGCTGCGTCCCGAGCAACGGGTACGCGAGATTGCCCATATCATGGGTGGTAACGTCACCGAGTTCTCGATGAAGAGCGCCGAGGAGATGTTGGCAAGATCGTATCTGTGGAAAGAGAATAGAGCCCGCCAGTTATGATTAACTCACTGCCACAGGCAGCCCAGGACGAGCTGGACCAACTTGCCAGCCGTTACGGCCAGCCGTTGATCAGAATGGCGGAACTCAGCGCCAGCACGTTCTTCGACCCCCTGTCTAAAAATGATCGTTACGGCGAAGTATGCATGGTTATACGCCGCCCGAATGGTCGGCTGCTTACCATGAACAAAACGTTTTACCCACCCGACACCTACCGCTTGCCGACCGGCGGCATCAATCACGGCGAGCAGGTCTTCGCTGCGCTCCTGCGCGAAACTCATGAGGAGACCGGCCTTGCTGTCAATGTCAAGCGCTTCCTGGCAATCGCCGCCTATCAGCTCGCGAATCCCAGGAGAGACGCTCAATTCTATACCTTCGCCTTCCTGCTAGATGAGGTCAGCGGGACACTCGGCGCGATTGATGAAGATGAGAAAGTGGAGGCATTCCGCGAGATTGAGCCGCAGGAGCTTGCTCTCATGGCCGAGCACCTGGAACGGTTAAGCACAACCTATAGCGAAGAGATCAGCGGCACCTGGGGAGACTGGGGACAGTTCCGAGCCGTGATCCACCGGCTGGTGTGGGAAGCGTTGGTTTAACCGTACCCGCCTACGGACCCGCTAGTCAGGATATGCTATAATAATTATCAGAGCGCATCAAGCAGATATTTTCCGCAGATCAAGAGGATTAATCCAATGCCGAAGAAATTTATGAGCACCATACTTTTATTTGCCGTCTTCGTTGGCTTTCTCTGGTGGGGGCTTGCCATGTTAACCTCCTCGTTAACCTGGCCGATCAAAGATGGCGAGCAGGTCGTCTATTCACTGCTCATCCTGGGTTGCGCAGGCTATGCCCTTGTTTCGCTCCTGATGCTCCCCCGCAAGAAACAACCGTAAACCGCTTTTTTCTTTCGTCCTTTTAAGTTGGCAGGATACCTATTATGACTGAGCAGCCACCAACAACGACGTTGGTTATTCGTATCGCGACAGCAGAAGACATTGAGCAGATTGAAAAACTCGATAGTTTTAGCACCTCGCCCACACGCAATATTGACCGGGCAATGGAGCAATATTTCGGCTCCGTCGATCCCTCTACCCACACGCGCACGCTGATCTTCCTGGCAGAGGTCGCCGGCGTCGCGGTCGCTAAAGCCGAATTGATGCTTCCCCCTCCCGAGTTGCCCGATAGTATAGGCTATGTGAAGCGCGTCGTTGTTCACCCGGAGCAGCGTGGCAAGGGACTGGCAAAGCATTTGCTCCAGCACATTATCCACTTCGCCCGCACCGAATACAGGCTCTCTGCGATTGATCTGCATGTCTGGGAGCAAAACAAACCCGCGATCCGTCTTTACGAAGCACTGGGTTTCCAGCTCCAGCATCGCGAGCTGTATTTCCGTTTACCACTTAGTCACCAGGCCAACACACAAAGCTGAAAGTCACGCTGTCACCATTGGGGGTGGAATCGGGTCTCCTGATTTCCTGGCGTCCTCAATCCAAAGCTCGATAGCTTCCAGAGCATTCTTAATCGCCTTTTCGTAGGTCTTGCCATGTGATTTGCACCCAGGAAGCTCAGGCACGCTCACAACATAAATGTTATCCCTGGGATCCCATCGAATAACCATTGAATAATGCTCAGGTGAAAAGCGTTCAGACATCATAGCTTCTGCCTACCCTTCTTAGTGCCTCTTTCACATCGTCAATTTGATATTCTTGCGCATCATTTCCATCTTTACCTGCTAGGGTAACACGAAGATCAGGGTATGCCGGGTGCCGCTACACCGTATGACTTCCTTTAGCCGATCTTGAATAAAATCCCGCACGAGACAGAGCTGCCTTCAACTTCTTGATTTTAGGTGGCATTCTTCCTCCATGAACCTCTCCGAACCCATCCCCTACAATCATAACATAAAAGCCTCGTTTTTGGTGAGCAAATTGGCCTTATGCAAGCACATTTTTCAAGTTCAGTCTCTCATTTTTGTGACATATTACTTTCCCCTTTCGTTGTAAGACGCAGACCGAGAAATCCCCTTGTGTGGATCTTATCGAGGAGAGTCAGGGCTCTCGGTACTACGATGGGAGGTAAAAGCACGCAGACCCGCAGCATATTTTGATTCTGGGCAAGGGCAAGCCACGCCCCTACATGAGAGGAACTTGATGCCACAATAGCGGCGATACGTGCATAGCTATGGAGCAGCGATCTGCTTTCACACAGACTACTCGACCAGAGGTAAAACGTCTATTCACCTATCAGTGGATGAAGCTCTTCTTTGCGGAAGATACAGCAGATAATCGTCCCATCGTCGAATTGCAAAGAAGAGCTGTATGGATCGGTCTCGCATTTATTTTTCAAGCTCTCAATGAAATAGATCATAGCTGGTATATTCCCTATTTGATGCCCGTTGGTTCGCTTATTCCCTTCGCGCTGATCCTGGGTAGCTTCTACGCGATGTGGATGGCTATCCGCCCGGCTCGTCCACAACAGGCACAGCAAACTGCAAAGTACCCCGCCCGCTGGCAGCGCATCGTCCTGACCCTGACGCTGCTCCTGACCATCGCGGGCGGCATTGAGCTGGGTCGCGGCCTGATGATGTGTTTCTTAGCGCCGCAGTTCTCTAACGATGGCACTTCTCTCGATACGAATGCTGCTATCTTGCTGATAGAGGGCCGCAACCCCTACACTGACTCGAATATGCTGGATCTGGCCCGGCGTTTTCCCATCCAGCCAAACTGGACAACGCCGCTGCGCGTGGGCCAGTTCGCCAACCGCCTCGATTACCCAACAATGGTCGAGTTTCAGACAGTGCTCGACACCGATCTCAAGGCAGGGGCCGCGCCCGAGTTCGAGTCCAAAGTGAGCTATCCGGCGCTTTCATTCCTGACCTTGCTACCCTTTGCCCTGTTCAAAAACTATAATGTGCTGCCATTCTATATGCTGAGTTATGCTGCACTGGTCTTTGTCGCCTGGCGAGCAGCTCACCCGGTATTACGCCCCTGGGTGCTTCTGCTCACAATGGCGAACATTCCCATGTGGTCCTCAACCGTTGGCGGCAACCTGGACATTTTTTATACCCTGCTGATAGCGCTGGTCTGGCTGCTACGCGATCATCGCTGGCGCTCCGCCATCTTCTTCGGCCTGGCCCTGGCAAGCAAGCAAATCGCCTGGTTCTTTATCCCGTTCTATCTGATCATGGTCTATCGCCAGTATGGTCTCAAAGAAACCGCCTACCGCCTGACTATCGCAGGTAGCATTGGCCTCGCGATCAATCTGCCCTTTATTCTGTGGAACCCTCACGCCTGGCTCGCGGGCGTGCTGGCTCCCGTGGTGGACCCGATGTTCCCGATGGGCGTGGGTATTGTCAACCTCAGCGTGACGCACCTGCTGCCCTTCTTCCCTCAATGGGTCTACAGTATGCTGGAAGCAGCCGCGCTGCTGTTCTCACTGGCCTGGTACTGGCGTCTCTGCCGGAAAGCTCCAGAGGCCGCTATGTTGCTGGCAGTCCTGCCGCTGTTCTTCGCGTGGAGGAGCCTGCCCTCGTACTTCTACTGCTCTGCTTTCCCGATTTTTATTCTGCTGATCGCGAAAATACGGCCCTCCCCTGAGCCTGCAATAGCCACTGCCGGGCAGAGCCGCATGAGTAAGCGGATGGGTGCCCTGGCTCCCATTGGCATATAACCTGCTACACAGTCCACAAGAGCAATTTGTTACTCCTAGCCCAAATGCCTGGCATTTTATGCGTGCCTGGCATTTTTATCATTGCAATCTTCCCTCAATGCATCGTACGTGGTACAATCGTCACCATGTACGAAGTCGTTGCGAGAAGAGGCGAGCGATTATGTCACGTAAAAAAGAAGTCGGTACACAGCTTTCAACAGCAGAAAATGATCAGGTACAACACCTGCTCGCACGCTATCACGCGCTAGCAGAGCGTTTACATACCAGCGCGGAGCAAGCCCAGGCAGAGGATGCGCTCAATGAAATTAATGAGCTATCGGAAGCGGCCCAGATGGCCTTGCTCAAAAGCCTGTCAAGGGAGCATGATAGCGATGCCGCCGATATCGTGGCAGGCATGAACGCGCTTAGCCCGAATAAAGAGGTGCGCAAAGAGGCGCGCCGCTCGCTCATCCGCCTGGAGGCGACGAAAACGTACCCTCACTGGACGCCACCTATTACCCGCGCTCCAGCCGTTCAGGTTAATGTCGCTAACCCTCCACGCCTCTGGAAGAGCTGGGCCACGCAGACGCGCGAGGAAGGGGAGATGGAGCTTGTCCTGTGCTGGGAACAGGGATACGACTACAGCGAAGCGCGCCTCCTCGTCTTTCAACTCGACTACTGGAAAGAGGGCGTCAAAGAAGTTCTGGTTGACCTCGGCTCGAAACGCCGCATTGATGAATACATCGAGACGATGCGAGCACAGATGGCGCAAATACCAAAGGTTGCATGCACGCTGGCCGAGGCCAGACGCCTGGTCGAGGATGCGCTCTCCGTTAATGCCTGGCGTGGCAGTGAGCCTGCGCGCTCCTATCGCAACAATCTTCCTACCATCAACAATCTGCTGCTACAAACAACAGCCGATTTAGGGGAGGATCGCGGGCTGACATTTATCAATCCTGAGCTGGATGAATCGGAAGTAGCAATCAACTTTATCGGCGCGTGGTCGATGGGAGACTACGGGCTGGCTTACGACCTGCTTTCCAGCAACAGCAGCGTTCGCGATAACCTCGCGCGCGATGAGTGGATCGCACAGCGACGCGCCTGGGCCGATGAAGCTCATCCAGCACATCTGGAGCTTGGCTTCGTCCATGAACGCGAACGCAGCCAGAGTGCGCTCTGGCTCCCCACTCCTACCGTCGGCTCGCGCCCGGCAACGCGTAAAGAAATTGAGCTCGGCTGGTCACTTGAGCTACTCGATACTCCTCTTAGCGGCACCTTGAAAGAGATGCCGATGGGGACTGCCATCAATAAAGAAACTAACAGGCGCTGGTTCTGGACCAGCTACACGCTGATACGCGAACAGGACGTATGGCGCATCCAAAATGTTGCCGACGAAGGAGCTAACGCCCAGGGGCTCTCAATTAGAGAGCTACAGCAACGCATTGAAGAGTATGAAAAAGTGGTGGAGGAGCGCGTCCAACAACGTGAGACCAACCCCGACGGGTTGATAGAAGAATTATCCTGGCGTCTGACGCAGCTAATGCACTTCTACGATGCTTTGATCGCGCATCTTCCGCTCGATTATACCGTTTATACGCAGGCATACCAGGCCGCGCTGGCTATTGGCAATCCCGAACTGATGATGGTCTACCTGGAACGCATGGCCCGCCGTTTCGCGGAGGGGCGGGGCGATGCTCTACGGCGCCTGGCCTCTACGATGGTCAGCCTAGCTTACAAATATGACGGCGATCCTCAGATGGCCGGCTGGCAGGAGCGCTTTCTTACGCGCGCGGAAGCAACCACCCGCGAGGCTATCGAGCTTGAACCTGCACGCGCCATCAACCATATCCTGATGGGAGAGCTGCTGCTCAATCAAGGGCGCAACGATGAGGCTGAAGCCGAACTACTGCAAGCAAAGGAGCTATCGCCCGGCCAGAACGAGGAGAGCACCATTGAAGCTGGCCTCGGCAATATTGGAATGCGGCGCGAACGCATGGATGAAGCCATCCCGCATTATCTACGCGTCGCAGAGCTCGACCCCGCTTATCCCGCCATCTGGTTCAATCTGGGCTTCGCTCACCGCCTGCTGGGGCGATTTGATGAGGCCAAAACGTATTATCAGCGCGCCATTCAGGTTGATCCAAACGATATTCGCTCCTACAGTGAACTCATGGCAATTAATATGAATCAGGGAGATACGCAGCAAGCTCGTGAGATTGCAGAACAGGGCGTACGGGCCAATCCAGATTCAGCCACTCTGCGCGCGCTACTGGCTTCTGTTTTGATTGAAATCGGCGATACCAATGCGGCCCAGCAACAACTAGCCAGGGCTGAAGCTATTGATCCCGCATCAGAAGTTATTCAGCGCGTCCGACAGCAAATGCAGGCCCACACAGCAAAGAAGAGATAGCGGCGCGTGAGAACGTGTCGGGAGGGAGAGATCATGGGAAACAAAAAACGCGAGAAGCAACGATCCGATCAGGCGAATCAGCCGGTAGATATTACGCAAGTCCAGCAGCAGCTCGGGCAATATCATCAGATAGCCCAGGCTGTGCGTAGCAGTGCGACGCCTGTACAGGTAGAGACCGCCATCGCCTCCATTAACGAGATGCCGGAAGCCACGCAGGTCGCGTTTTTGAAAGCGTTGACGAAAGAGGGCACGCTTGACGCTGCCGATGTGCTGCAAGCCGTCAATACATTCGCCGCCGCTAAAGAGACGCGTAAAGCGGCTCGCCGTGCGCTGATTCAGCTAGAAGAAATACACCTGTATCCACATTGGAAGCCACCAGTCGCGCCTGCTCCAATTGTTGAACCTGATGTTGATCTCAACACCCCTGCTCACTTCTGGCAGGCATTGTATACTGACACGCGCGAGACCGGACAGATGCAGCTCTTGCTATTTTTTGAGCAAGGCTACAAGGACGTACGGATGATGGGCTTTCTGCTCGAATTCTGGCATGATGGCATCAAGGATTTCTTTACCCGCGTCATCAATAAACGCCAGGCCGAAGAACAAATCGCCTATATGCGTTCGCAGCCGACAGATATCCGCCTGACCAATTGTACTCTGGCAGAAGGGCGACGCCTGATCGAGGAAGCTCTTGCTACCAATAAACGCACCGGCACATCCCCTCATCCTGACTACAGGCGCAATCTGTCTCTGATCGAGCGCCTGGTTCTGCATCCCGCCACCGAAGACGAGGCATTCGCAGATTCTAAGGACGACGAATCTGATGAGGCTGGGGAGAGCCTTGATCCTTACGCTTCTCTCTCCTCACTGCTGGAAGAAGTCTTTGCGATGTCGGAGGCAGGGGAGCTTACGGCTTCTCTTTTACAAGATTGGGTTGACGAGGATTACGAAGCCGTCTACGATCAGCTTGCCAGCGACAGCCCCCTGCGCGATGGCCTTTCACGCGATGAATGGATCGCGCGCCGCCGCGCGTGGAATGCTGAAGCAAAACCGGCCAATTTCCGCAGCACATTTATGCGGGAACGCGAAGCTGACGACGAGGAGGCGCCATTGATCGTCGATGCTGGCTGGTCGTTCGAATTCACCGATACGCCTTTGAGTAGCGAACTGAAAGAGCTGCCGACTGCCACTGCCGTCTACCAGGAGACGCGCCGCCACTGGTTCTGGAGCAGCTATACCTTCATTGAAGAGGACGGCGAGCTGCGCCTGCATAGTATCACCGATGAAGGCGCTGCCCTGCGGAATCTCTCCATAGAAGAACTCAAGCAACACCTGGATGAAATTGCCGCGCTCGCCGCAGATCGATTGGAGCAGCTCAGAGAAGAGGCCGAGGA
This sequence comes from Ktedonosporobacter sp., assembly GCA_035293765.1. Lineage (GTDB taxonomy): Bacteria > Chloroflexota > Ktedonobacteria > Ktedonobacterales > Ktedonobacteraceae > DASRHT01. The sequence continues at coordinate 96,178 of DATGMF010000053.1, read as the reverse complement.
GGAATACGAGGACGAAGAGGACGAAGATATTGAGGAGGACGAGGCCGAAGACATTGAGGACGAAGAGGATGAGGAGGACGAGGACCTGGAATTTGGCAATATGGCTAGCCGCCTCCAGGAGGCGCTACAAGTAACCAGCACTGCGTTACACTATGCCGATGCGCTTATAGCACGGTCTCCGCTTGATAGTCCCGAAATATACAATACCGCCTTCGATCAGGCCGAAATCCTTCAGGATCACGAGCGGGCCGCCGTTTATATGCAGCGTCAGATGGAACACTTTCCCGATCTACGGGCCGATGCTCTGCAAAAGCTTGCCATCGTCCACTTTGCTATGAGCGAAGCGTACGATGAGGAAGAGAACGATGAGCAAAAAGTACGCTTTTTCGACCTGGCAGAAAAAGATTTGCGCACTTCCCTCGCCCTCAAGAAAACATCCTTCGGTGCGGTAATGCTCGCTCAAACGCTGATTGCACAGAGGAAACAGCTTGACGAGGCGGAAGAGCTTTTGCACCAGGCGCAGGAGTTTGAGACATCTCCCCGGGAAACCACGCTGATTGAGGCTGGCCTGGCGCTGCTGGCACAAAACAAAGAGGATTACGCTCAAGCCCTGCTCCACTATCAGCGCGCCGCCGATATCAGCCCCGATTTCCCCGGGATCTGGTATTCGCTCGGTCAAATACAGTATAAACTTGAGCAGTACGAAGCGGCTGAACAAAGCTTCCTACGGGCAACAGAGGAGAATCCCGAGCAGCTTGATGCCTATATGAATCTAGCATTCATCTATTCAGATCAGCAGCACGATCTGGCAAAAGCTCTGGAGATACTGGAAGAGGGGCTGGAAGAAAACCCCGACTCTGCCGAGCTGATGGCCTCTCTGACACTCCTGCACCTGGAAAACAAGGATCTGCTTAACGCCCACGCCTATCTTGTAGACGCTGAAAATACCGATCCTGAGTTGGAGATTGTACAGTTGGCGCGTCAACGCTATAATGCTGAGAAGGCGGCCCAGCGTCAATCGTCCAAACCAAAATCTAAACAGCATAAACCGAAAAAGAAACGATGATACAACAGGAACAATCTATTACATATCATACCGTCACGCTCGGCCCACTGACGCGCGAAGGGGATGCGCTGGCCGAAATTACGATACCGACAGCAGAAAACATACCACAGACGCTTACTGTGCGCGTACCTGCGGGTTTGCCTGGAGAGCTGGTCACTATCGCCGTCGAGGCCCCACCAGCTCGTCCCGCGAAACGACGGGCGCGCCGTTGGAAGCCTCACCCCCCTCGCGTCTGGATTACCGAGATTCATCGTCCCTCGCCTCTACGCACACAGGCTCCCTGCCCGGTCTTCGGAATCTGCGGCGGCTGCCAGCTCCAGCATATGCGGTATGAGGCCCAACTGGAGTGGAAACGCGAGGTTGTACGCCAGCTCTTGCGCGAGATCGGCGGCTTTGCCGACCCGCCCCTGCTGCCAACGGAACCCTGCGCGATTCCCTGGCACTACCGCAACCATATGCGCTTCTCGGTTAATCGCTCAGGGCAACCAGGGCTGACCGCGAGAGGCAGCCATCGTGTGCTCCCGCTTACCGCATGCCCGATTGCTCATGAACGCATCAATCAGGCATTGCAGGTGCTCAGCCAGCAGCCGAACGCACGCCCACAGGTGTTGATTCGCTGTAGCGCGGTCAGCAATCAGGTCATGATCCAGCCAACGCCGACGCCCGCAGTCGCGCAACAATTAACCGACGCAGGACTTGACCTGCACAGCGAAACGATGGAGGAGGAGTTGGGCGGCAAGCTGTTCCGCATTCGCCCAAGTTCGTTCTTCCAGACCAATACGGCCCAGGCAGAAAAAATGGCGCGCATGGTGATCGCAGGACTCTTGCAGACCGCCGCGCTACCAGCAGGGCCTGCTCGCCCAATGACGGTCATCGACGCCTATTGCGGAGTGGGCACATTCGCCCTGTTGCTTGCTCCTTATGTCAACAAAGTGATCGCCATCGAGGAGTCGCCCAGCGCGATTAAAGATGCCCAGTGGAATTTGCGCGACGCTTCAAATGTGGAAATCCTCAAAGGCAAGGTTGAGGATATCTTACCAACCCTGGCGACGCCAATCGATGTGCTGGTGATCGATCCACCTCGCGCCGGTTGCCAGCAGAGTGTGCTGGACGCGTTGATGCAACATCCTGTCGCTAAAATCGTCTATGTCTCGTGCGATCCATCGACCCTGGCGCGCGACCTCAATATTCTCTGCCATATGCATGCAACTTATCATCTACAATCAATACAACCGCTCGATATGTTTCCCCAGACGGCTCATATCGAATGCGTTGCGGTCCTGGAGTGTATAAAGTAATGTCAAAAAAGCTCCCATTATTGCTGGCCTCGGCCTCCCCCCGTCGCAGGCAAATTATCTCTCTGCTCAATATCCCCTTTGAAGTGGCTGTTGCCCCAACCGATGAGGATGCGGCCCAGGAACACTATCATGGCCCTATCGAAGGACTGGCGCAGTGGACGGCGGCGCACAAAGCTTTGATGATGTTTACGCTCCCCGACGCTGCTAACTATCTTGTTATCACTGCCGATACAACCGTGCTGCTCGATGGGGAAGAGTTGGGCAAACCGCGTGATGAGGCACACGCGCGCGAACTCTTGCTCTCCCTGCGCGGTCGCTGGCATCGGGTAGTCACGGGAGTGGTCGTGAGCGCGCTGATCGACGGTCAGTTGCAGCTACACGGGGCGAGCTGCTCTACACCTGTACTGATGCGCAATTATAGCGTGGAGGAGGTTGATGCCTATATCGCCTCTGGCGATCCGATGGATAAAGCGGGTGCATATGGTATCCAGAATCCGCAGTTTCAGCCGACCGAGCGCATCAATGGCTGTTACCTGAACGTAGTTGGTCTGCCGCTCTGCACGCTTGTTGATCTCTTAGCCAGATTTGCCATCCATCCCTCAAACGAGGGATGTACAGATTGTGCCTGTCCCTGGTCGGAACGATGCCTGAGCTAGCTGCTAAACCGGTACGAGGACGCTACGCCCCCAGCCCAACAGGGGACTTACACATGGGTAACTTGCGCACGGCGCTGCTGGCATGGCTCTACGCGCGCAGAGCGGGAGGTCAGTTCGTCCTGCGCATCGAGGATCTCGATCTTCCTCGCGTCCGCGCACGCTCCGCCGAACGCATGCTGAGCGACCTGCACTGGCTTGGCCTCGATTGGGACGAAGGGCCAGATTGCGGCGGCCCCTATGCCCCCTACGTGCAAAGCCAGCGCCTTGATATCTACCAGCACTACCTGCAACGCTTACAGGACGCGGGCCTGATCTATCCCTGCTATTGCAGCCGCGCCGAGATCGCTCACGCTGCCAGCGCGCCACAGGGTGCGCACATGGAAACGAGGTACCCTGGCACCTGCCGCAAGCTCACACAGGCACAGCGCCAACAGCATGAGGCTAGCGGGCGGCGTCCCTCGTTGCGCTTTCGCGTCGCCGACGAACGGATTGTCTCTTTTACCGATCTGATCGCTGGCCCGATGAACCAACACGTTCAGCAAGCTGTGGGAGATTTCATTGTGCGCCGCTCCGATGGCATCTTCGCCTATCAATTCGCCGTCGTCGTCGATGATGCGCTAATGCACATCAATCAGGTTGTGCGCGGAGCCGATCTGCTCTCGTCCACCGCCCGGCAAATCCTGCTCTACGAAGCGCTTGGTTTCCTCATTCCCACCTTCGCCCACGTCCCTCTTGTGTTGGATGAGCAGGGCAAACGTCTCGCAAAACGCGACCAGAGCGCCGGTCTTGAGCCACTACGAGCGGCAGGCGCAACATCGGCCCAGATTGTGGGACAACTCGCGGCAAGCTACGGACTGGTAGCTTCAGGTGCCGAGGTTAGCCCTTCCGAGTTGCTGGTGTAATAGCCATCCCGCCACAGAGCAAGCATCTGTAATCGCAACGTCTGTTTTTTGTGAGATCTCTCTATCCATTAGTCAGTTACGGTGCCCTCACCGATTAGTGCCTTGCTCTGCCAACGCTGCTTGAGGAACGCGGTGAATGCTTGCATTTCTGCTCTCGCATAGGCAAGCTGATGGGCACGGATCTCTTGATCCCAGGTGTCGGCTTCGTACCCACAGTAGGGCATGAGACGAAATAGGATGGGGGAGGACCAATGCAGCACCAAACGCCTGACTTCAGGAACCGTTGGATGCTGGCGGTAATAAAGATCAAGCAGCTCCTCTATGCGCGCATACAGCACCCCACGGGAAGGCAGCGTCTGTGCTAATTTTAGTAGCGTTGCGCCTCTTGCCTCCCTCTCCTGTCGGCTCAGTCCCTCGCGGCTTGCCTCTTCTAATGCCTGTGTGAAAGCAGGAAACTCATCGGTCTCAAAATCCACCCAGGGGTAAGGCAACCCTTCATTGAGATGCCCTTCACACGATTGACATGTAGGTATACCCAACAAGCGAAAAACTACGACCGTTTCGAGAATCCCTTCATCGATAGGACATCCCATCGCATCCGTTATCCGCCTCGCCCAGGCTTCTGCATCCTGCCACGAGTCGGACAATTTTTCTTTTCGTGGGGCAACAACCATCAAATACTCCCTCCCTTACCCAGAGATAAAACCTGTCCCCTGACAGCGTTCACAACGCTTGAAGAATCCTCGTTTCCCCTTCCCTTTGCAGAGGGGACAACGCCGTTTCGAACCTGTTCTGATGATGTACTTTTTCCCACCACATGCTTCGCAAGTATGTTGGGTTCCTGCGATCTCAATTTCGCCCGTGCCCTGACAATCTGGACATCTTTCGTGTTTGACTATAGCCGATTCCTTTCAACAACCCCTGCCACATGCTTTTGCAAGGCCATTTCTCTATATACGACACACAAAGCAGATCTTTCAAGCTTATTATCCCTTCCCTAATAATATAACATACTTATCGTAAAACCTTTCAAGCATTTTCTTTTCCCGAAGTATACTCGGATTTCTCCAGGATCGCTATCTTTATTCAACAATGCACTACGAGAGGCCGGACAAAACAGAGGTTTCAGAAATATGATATAATGCGCGCAACGTTACCGGCTCAATATGACTCAACAACTAGAGGATCAGGGTTATTTTGTATACGTTACTCTTAGACCGGCTTTTGTATTTCAGGCCACCAGATACCGCCGACGTGACGAATATGGCGCTGAACATTGTTTTTAGCATACTCGCTTCTTTGATCGCGCTGGGCCTCGGCTTACTATTGCGCCGCTGGCTTGTCCGGCGTCTCCAGCGCACAGTGCTCGACAACTGGCTTGTCCAGACGCTGGGCGTGCTCATTATCCTTCCCCCGCTCGTGCTAGCAGCAATAGCGATTGTCAGCGTCTGGAATCTCAATCTGCTCTTCAGCACAGTCAATCAGCTTGATATAAAAGATATTAGAAGCTTTAGCATTAACTTCACTGAAACGGCCCTTCTGATAGTATTCGGTATAGGTATCGCACGCACAGTCAGAAAGCTCACCGTCCGCGGGTTGGGCGAGAATCGCATTGATATCAACATTCGCACGCTGATTGCCCGTATTTTCTATTTTATTGTCCTCATCATCGCGGCATTCTGGATTCTTACCGTCTGGCAGGTCCAACTGACTGTCCCCGTGGCCGCCATCGGCGTGCTGACCGTTGCTACCGCCGTCGCTATTCAGGATATTCTGAAAGACCTGGTTGCTGGCTTCTATATCCTGCTCGAACGCCCCTTTTACATCGGCGATCAGATTAGCATCACGAACAACGCCAATCTCTATACAGGCAAAGTCGAAGATGTCCAGTTGCGCGCGACCAAACTCCGCCTCATCAGTGGCGAGGAGGTTACTATCCCGAACTCGCTCGTTTTCGGCGGCGTCGTCACCAACAATTCTTTTTATGGCGAGCGACGCGCCGTTATCGCTATCAAGCTGCCACAAGAAGATTTTGTGCGAGAAGAAACGCCTAACCAGATTCTTCAGGTGCTTAAAGATTTTGAGGCGATTACGCCTAAACCAGAGCCAGTCGCGCTCGTCAGCGGTTATGCTAATCAACAAATCATACTCACATTGCGCTTCTGGGTTGCGAACGGCCAGCACGCGATTATCTCAGATGTGGTATATATTTTACATACACTATTGCCCGGCGCGGAGTTGACGGTCCTGGAATCTGCTGGCAATATATAAGCTACAGGGCAACCGGTAGCTCCCCGATTCATCGTGGGAGTTGCCCCTACGGAGTGCAGAAAAGAAGTCCTTTGAAGCGTTCCGTGCTCCAACGCTGTTCTACAGCTAGCTTCGCTCAGGAGCGCGGAAAAGAAGTCCTAGAATGTTCCCCGGAGGAAAGAATACACGTTGGAGATGTATAGTCCATTGTCGCACAAGCGTCGTATTGGCCTGATTGGCGGCACGTTCGATCCCATTCACTACGCTCATCTTGCCATTGCGGAGGAGGCTCGCACAACCCTTGATCTCACAGAGATGGTTTTTATCCCGGCAGGGGAACCGCCGCACAAAGTCGGGCACCCGTTGACGCCGGCACATGATCGGCTGGCGATGCTCCAGCTCGCGATAGCCTCAAATCCGCACTTCACCTACTCGCGCGTTGAGCTGGATCGCCCCGGACCATCGTATCTGGTGGATACGCTACGCATTTTGCATGCCGAGTGGGGAACAGATCTTGAGCCCTATTTTGTTATAGGTTGGGACGGGCTGGAAGAACTGCACCATTGGCACGACCCGCAGGGCATCCTGGCACAACTGACGCATCTGGTAGTCGTTAAACGTCCGGGCCATCAGGTGGATATCGAGTATAATAAACAGCTAGAGGTACGCTTGCCCGGCATTATGCAGCGCCTGCTCGTCATTACCGCGCCGCAATTGGACATCTCATCCACCGATCTACGCCACCGGGTCGCGGAGAAGCGGTCGATCAAGTATTTGCTGCCGGAAACGGTGGAACGCTATATCTATGAACATGGACTCTACCAGCCTGCTCATAGGAGGTAAAGGGCATAGCAACGATGCAACCAATACAGTTTGAATTAGGCGACCGGCTCCGTCTGCGTAAACAACATCCCTGCGGGAGCTTTGATTGGGAAGTGGTCCGCCTGGGAGCCGATATCGGCCTGTGCTGCGAAAAATGCGGTCGCAGAATTTTATTACCGCGCTCGGAGGTCGAACGCCGCACCAGGCAGCGTCTCCCACGCGTACCCAGGCCGGAGCATGATCCTCCGGCCTTCGAGGAAGAATGATACACAAGTACTGAAATGTGACCCGCCGGAACCTGTACGCCTGTCCGTTCGTAGGAGTTTACGAGTGCTAAAATCAGGCGTTACAGCATCAAAATTCAAGGAGAGATACTGCGATGGATCTAGTCAATCAAGGCGAGGGCTTTCTGACCTTGCTCAGAAAGCGAAATTTTTTGCGCCTCTGGCTGGCCCAGCTCATCTCCATGACTATTTTTAACGCGTCTAACTACGCCGTGCTGATCCTGATCGACAAAATTACCGGCTCCACGACACTGATCGGCGTCGCCATTATCTGCTTTAGCCTCCCGGCGATCCTCTTTGGCGCGCCTGCCGGCGTCTTCGTGGACCACATGAACAAGCATCGCGTCCTCTGGGCCAGCAATATGCTGCGCGCCGCCGCCACGTTCTTGTTCGTGCTCACGCTACTGGTCGATGAGCATCTCCTGCTCCCTATCTACCTGCTAACCTTTCTAATTTCATCTATCGGCCAGTTCTTCACCCCGGCGGAGGGTTCCGCCATTCCGCTACTGGTGAGCGATGAAGAATTGATGCCCGCCCTCTCGCTTTTCAATATCACATTTATGCTTTCGCAGGCCCTGGGTTACGTGCTCTTCGCTCCCATTATACTGAGCCTCCTGCCCACATTTAAAATTTTTGGCATCACCGTCGATTCGATTGTGCAACTCTACACGATTATTAGCCTGCTCTACCTGGTTTGCGCTGGACTGATTATGCTGATCCCGTCAGCCGCGTTACAAAGAGCTGAGCGGAAAAACAAAACCGGCGATATCACAGCTCAGACCCTCGGCGTGATGGATAGCGTGTGGCACGAGATGTATCAGGGATGGAGCTTTGTGCGGCGCAATAAACAGCTCTTCCTGGCAGTGATCCAGCTCTCTTTCGCAGGCGTCCTCATCCTGGTAATTGGTCAGCTAGCAACTCCCATCGTTACTCAACTGCTTAAATTACCGCCAACGGCTATGGCTTTTGTCTTTGCTCCTGCCGGCATCGGGCTAGTCGCTGGCTCGGTATTTATGCCACGCATCACCCGACGCCTGGGCCGGTCTCGCACCATCTTCAGCGGTACCATTGCCCTCACCATCTCAACGCTGCTTTTACCACTATTAACCCTGTTAACCCGTTCAATTCAGCCAGCAACCTGGAATACTAATCCGCTCCTGCTCTTCTTGATTGCCCTGTGCATGTTTGCCGCCGGAGTCGCGCTGGACTTTGTCAATATTCCTGCGCAAACCGCGATCCAGGAGTTGACGCCCGATTGGATCAAGGGCCGCGTGCTGGCGCTGCAACTGGTGCTCTACAATGCCTGCTCCATTCCGGTGATCCTGTTTATTGGGGCAACAACCGACCTCTTTGGCATTGATCGCGTCCTCTACCTGCTGTCTGCCTGCGAAATAGCCTTTGGCCTGTGGGGCCTCTACTACGAACGCAAGCATGCAGAGCGTACGCCGCCAACCGCAGAGGAAAATGCCGCAGTACAGACGGAACGCGACACGATAGCCCCAAGTTCCTCACAATCGCATTGACGGCAGGGCTCACTTACGTCTAAAATAGGAGAGAGTGGAGCAATACTACTAAAGAGCTGAGGGACATGGACTCGAACACTCAACTAATGGCGCAAATAGCACCGTATCAGCCCTGGCTGATTATCGCGGGCGTCTTTGTTCTCTTTCTGCTGCTACGCGTGACACGCAAAGGATTGCGGCGGCGCATCGATGAGATCGGCTATCGTCTGCTGCGAGAGCGCGGCCTGCTGATCTGGTTCTGGCTCAACGCTCCAGGCGTGATGCTGCACGAGCTGAGCCACGCCTTCGTGGTGTTTCTATTCTCCCCCTTTGGCTTCCGCATCACCAGCATTACGCTCTTCCGCATCAAACCGATGGTGCAGCGCGGCCCCAATGGACGCGTGATGCACAGCGGCGGACGCCAATCGCTCCAGCTCGGCGAAGTGCAATATGTGCGACCGCAGGGACGCATCATGAGCTACATTGGCGACGGCTTTAGCGGCATCGCCCCCCTTTTCGGCGGCGTCGTGGCGCTCTCCTTCCTCTACTGGGTCGCGACCGGCTATAGCCTCTGGGACTTCCCGCTCGATACAACGCATCACTACCTGCAAATCCTGCGTCCTGGCTGGCCCTGGTGGACCCTGATTTTTGCTCCCTACCTGATCCTCACCGTGACATCAGAACTCTGGCCCAGCCGCCAGGACTGGATGGGGGCGCGCTGGCTGGTCACCGGACTTGTCATCCTCTTCTGCCTGGGCATTTTTTTACTCTGGTACTTCCACCAGCTTGACCAGATGCTCGCGATTACGACGTTCATCTCCTCGCGCATCGATTTTGCTCTGCTGATACTCCTGGGGCTCGATCTGGCCTTTTTGATAGTAGCAGAAGTGCTCGTAAGGGCGGTACGACACTGACCATGCCAACCCAAAAACCTTTTCTGATTATTATTACCGGCTTCTCATGCACCGGCAAAACGACGCTCGGTAAGCGTCTGGCGCAAGAGCTGCACCTGCCTTTTATCTATAAAGATGGTATCAAGGAACTTCTGCTTGATGATCTTGGCTGGCCTGATCGCGCCTGGTCGCGCAAGCTGGGGCAGGCAACCTATTCGATCCTCTATCATCTCATTGAAGCCATGCTCACAGGCGGCTGTTCGTTGATTGTCGAGAGCAATTTCTCTCCCACGTTCAGCACCCCAGACTTTCTGGCCCTCCAACAACGCTGCAACTTCGATCCCTTTCAGATCCTCTGCTTCACGACCTCCGCTGACCTCCTGCTCCAACGCGGCAAAGAGCGCGCCGCAGCGGGCAACCGTCACCCGGGCCACTTCGACCGCTGGTATTACGAAGAGTCCGAACCCATCCCGCCCACAGGCCGAGAAGATCCCCTCCCCATCGGCGGCCCCGTCCTCGAAGTGGACACAACCGAGTTCTCCGCCATTGACTATAGGAAGATTATTGCTGTTGTGAGCGCGTTCATTGCTGAGCGTCGTTAACTGAAAAAACCTGGAGCCAACAAATCTGCGTAAGATCAGGCGGCAGAACCTGGAACGGGAATATCCAGATATTCTGCGATGCTATGGCTTACAGGAAGCGGCTCCCGATCTTCCATCATCCCCTCAATGTGCAACTTGATCGCTTGCTCCATATTCGCCTTGACCTCTTCCAGGGTCCTTCCTGTCGCAATACAGCCCGGTAAATCCGGCACATAGGCGCTATAGTTATTGCTTCCCTGCTCAATAATAATGAGGAACCGGGACATGTTCTTCTCCTCTTTAGAAAATCTTGTTGTGCTATCGAATCCTCATTTGAGCCTGTTTGAGAACACTAGCAAGTGTTTTAGGATGTACATCATCCCCTGGATGACCTGCAATGGTAACACGACCAGATTTTTCCGAATGTTTGTACTGCCGATGACTCCCTACAGTTTTCACCCAGTACCAGCCATCTGCCTCTATTAACCTGATAAGCTCCCGCACCTTCATCTACACTTCTCAACCACCTCAAGTATTCAAAGTTTACTTCTATTTTACCACAATCATCTCCTGATTTTTTCAGTGTAGCATGACAAGTTCTTCATCTATACAGATTTCGCTCCATCGCCTCAACGGCTTCTTTGGCTTCTTTCAAGCCAACCCCATAGATAGAACGGTAGATTTTGATGGCGTTAATTTTGTTGCCCGAGAGCAACGCTTCGCGGATGGCTCCGATCTCCTGCGGCCCCTCCATACCTCGCGTCAGCAGGGTGGCCGGATTGATGCCCAGGTGTATAATCAACGCCTGCATCATTACTTCCATCTGCTCTATTCTTTCCTCTAGCTGAGTTAGACGACTGTAATACTCTTCATCCATAAGTCATATGCCTTTCTGCGCTTACCGTGAGCTAAATCCCTGTTGTAGGAAGAGGAACCGTGGCCTGTTCTTCCCCCTCTTTGCGCGCATTATACTCTACTATCCCACTCAGGTAAAATCCCCTGCAAAAACGGCTTTACATCTGTATTCCCAGTGAGGCATAACCAGATAGGACCCAGGTCTGGCTCGATAGCCAGCTCGAAGCGGAAGAAGGGGCAGCAGAGTCGTTCGTAGCTGATAAAGGACATGGCGGATTGTAATATATCTGGATCATTAGGCAAGCGCAAAGCATACCCCGTTGGCAGCTTTTGCATCTCCTGGACCGCAGCAAAAACGCGCTGCATGCTCGCTTGATGAAGCGGTCGAGCATCCTGTGGGATGGCTTGCAGGTCACAGGCCAGGATAGGAGCAGCCTGCTGAGAAGTCATGGTGTTACCTCCTGTTATTGTTAATTTACCAATCAAACTTCTCAATCAAGAATGAGCGGCTATAGTGCAGCAGTACAGGGCTGCCGTGCGGGCAGACGGCTGGCGCGGCGACGTTCGCCAGGGCATTGAGTAGGGTGCGCTGTTCTCCATTGCTCAATTCGCGACCACGACGCAGGGCGGAACGACAGGCGAGGCTGATGAGCAAATGATCTTCCCAATCGATACTATCTTCGGCGGCGGTCTCCGCCAGTTCGTGCAGGTGCGCGACCAGTTGCTCCTGCCCCTCGCCGCTCGGAATCGAACGGATCAGGAAGCTGCGCCCGCCAAAACGCTCGCACTCAAGTCCCAGGCTGCGCAGCATTGGCAGGCGTTGCTCCAACAGATCGGCCTGGTGACGCTTCATCTCGATTAATACCGGCTCTAACAACATATGCGCGTCAACCGCTTCATCCGTTTGCACGCCAGTGTACATGCTACGCAGGTGCTCATAGATGATGCGCTCGTGGGCGCGGTGCTGATCAACCAGGTACAGGCTGCCATCGGGCGCTTCGGCCAGGATTACCGCCTGCTGCAACTGGGCCAGCGGGCGCAGGCTTGCGATTACTTCGGCTGATCCTGCTGCGGCAATCTCCGCCCGATAGCCCTCCGCCGATTCCGCCACATGCAAACCACGTCTACGCGGTCCCGGCAAACGGCGCTGGCTGGCAAGCACGGGACCGGGGAATTGCATCTCTTGAGGATGCGCCGGACTGCGTTCCAGCACCAGGCGTATGGCGCCGGTTAACGCGGTTGCAACAATGCTTTCCTGCGCCAGCCGCACCTCCGTTTTGGTCGGATGTACGTTTACATCAACCTCCTGCGGCGGCAACTCCAGATTAAGTACCAGCAGAGGATGTTTCCCCTTAGGCAATAATGTACGATAGCCCTGCTCTAATGCCTCCTGCAACAAACGTGAATGCACCCAGCGCCCGTTGATGAAGAGGGTGATGTATTGCCGATTGCCCTGCGCCAGGACGCGGTTGCCGATATAGCCATGTATCCTGTAACGGCCCTCTTCTCCCACGTCAATGGAGTGCAGCATTTCGTTCAAGGGCAGATGATACAGTTCTGCCAGCGTCGCCGCGAGATCGCCGCTGCCACTGGTTTGTAGCGCGATATGTTCGTCCAGGATCAGATTGAAGCGCACACCGGGATAGCCTACGGCATAACGGCGCAAGAGTTGCAGCACATGCCCGTTCTCGGTACGAGCGCCACGCATAAATTTGAGGCGGGCAGGCACATTGTAGAAAAGGTCGCAGACGGTGATGGTTGTGCCATGTGGACGCGCACGCCATCCGCGCTGCGCCACTTCTCCCCCGCGCCGCATAATCCACAGGGCCGCGTGCTCCTCGCCCATCATCTCCGTCTCAATCGCCCGGCTCAGGATGGTCGTTTCCGAGACTGTGGCGATGCTGGCTAACGCCTCGCCACGAAAACCTAGCGAGTGCAGATCAAAGAGGTCGTCAATGCTGTTGATCTTGCTGGTGGTATGGCGCACGCAGACGCGCTCTAGCTCGTCTTCTGGGATGCCATAGCCGTCATCGGTGACGCGGATCAGATGCAATCCCCCTCCACGCAGTTCGACGCGAATATCACGCGCGCCTGCGTCCAGCGCATTCTCAACCAGCTCTTTGACTACCGAAGCTGGACGCTCGATGACTTCACCGGCGGCAATCCGTTCCGCTACATCCGGCGGCAGCGCATGCAATGGTGCGCGCCGTACAGGCATGCTTTGTGGTCTCTCGTGGCTATATATCTGGCTCATCTATGCAGCTTGCTTCTTTTCTTCTGTAATAAAAACAACAGGTTCAAGGCATCAAGCGGGGTAATCGCACATACGTCAATCGCGGCTAAATCCGGTTCCGTGCCGTTAGCGTGTTCCAGGGAAGCCGCAACCTGCCGCGCCTCTTCACTCTGCCACTCATAGCGTTCATGCTGCTCAGCCACCAGCGCGCCATTGCGCTTGAGAGCAGAGGCGGCATACTGCTCAACGCTCAATTCCTGTCCCATATGCGCGAAGATATTGGGAATACTGCTTTGCCCGCTCTCCAACTGCTTTAATACGACTTCGGCTCGCTGAACGATGTCAGGCGGCATACCCGCCAGCTTAGCCACATGCACGCCATAACTGCGCCCGATACATCCCGGCATAACGCGATGCAGGAAGACGATGCTGCCCTGCTCGTCGGTGCTAATCGCCATTGTGCAGACGCGCAAATGCGGCAGTTCGTCTGCCATCATCGATAGCTCATGGTAATGGGTGGCGAAGAGCGTGCGCGCCATCGTTTGATTATGCAAATGTTCGACCACGGCGCGCGCTATCGCCAATCCATCGTAGGTGCTGGTGCCGCGCCCAATCTCGTCGAGGATGATCAAGCTGTGGCGTGTGGCGAGATGCAGGATGGTGGCTGTCTCTTCCATCTCGACCATGAAGGTGCTTTTGCCTGAAGCAATGTCATCTTCCGCTCCTACGCGCGTGAAAATGCGATCTACGAGGCCGATCCGCGCCTGGCGCGCTGGCACGAAGCTACCAATTTGCGCCAATAAGGTGATGAGTGCGACCTGGCGCAAATAGGTTGACTTACCCGCCATATTTGGTCCGGTGAGCAGCAGAATGCGCGCACCCTCATCAGCTTCGAGCGCGGTATCGTTAGGGATAAACACATCGCCGTCCAGGGCGTATTCAACGACCGGGTGTCGCCCTCCTACGATCTCCAACCCATGCCCATGCTCCAGTACGGGCCGTACATATCCCTGATGGGCTGCGACCTCCGCAAAGCTGAGCAAGACATCAACCATAGCCACAGCCTTCGCGGTGGCGATAAGTTGCGGATAGAACACGCTGATCTGACGCAACAGATCGGCGTAAATGCTGCGCTCCATCTCTTCAATCCGCTCGACCGCGCTGAGAATGCGCGCCTCGTGTTCCTTCAGTTCAGGTGTGATAAAACGCTCCCCGTTTACAAGCGTCTGCTTGCGCATATAGTCGGACGGCACATTTTTGGCGTTGGCTTTGCTGACTTCAATGTAATAGCCAAAAACTTTGTTAAAGCCGACTTTGAGCGATTTAATGCCGGTCCGCACGCGTTCGCGCCCCTCCAACGAGACCATCCAGCGCCGCGAATCGCGAATGGAGGCAAAGAGCTCATCCAGCTCGCTATGGAAGCCTGGACGGATCATACGCCCATCATCGCCCTCGTCGTCTTCCTCTCCGGCCCGCATCAAAGCGCGGTCCACCAGCTCTATCACCTGCGGACAGGGATCGAGTTCATCCACAAGCGATTGTAAAAGAGGAGCCTCGCAACTGGAGAGCAGGCTGCGCAGAGTGGGAATAACCTCTAAGTAGTCGCGCAAACCAATTACCTCATTGCGTACCGCGCTCCCATAGCGCACGCGCCCGGCGATGCGCTCCATATCGCCTAGCGCCTGCAAATGCAAGGTCAGGCGGCTGCGTAAGGCAGGACTTTCATAAAACTCTTCGACGCTTGCCAGGCGTGCATCGAGCTGGCTCAGATCTAGTAACGGCTGCGTGATAGTGCGGCGCATCTGACGCGCGCCCATCGGCGTGACCGTCCGGTCTAATACGCTCAACAGGCTGCCCATCGACGTACCACTACGCGAACCCTGCAATAGCTCAAGGTTACGCTGTGTGTGGGCATCCAGCACCATATAGCTGGTGGTGCGATACGAGCGCAGAGCAGTTAGCACGGCGAGCAGCGCGCTATTCATCTTCTCCAGATAAGCGATGATGGCTCCCGCTGCCGCAATGGCCTGGGGAGCCTGCGCGCATCCATACGCCTCTAGCGACTGCACGCCAAAATGGCGGCAGAGACGCGCCTGAGCCGCTTCCTGCTGGAAGAAATAGGAAGGGCAATAAGTGACGGTAACATCCTTATTGTATTTCCATTTGACATCTTCGGGTGTAATGCTATACTTCTGCTCAAGGGGAAGCGGCGGGGAGCCTGGGGCTTGCTCGACCCGCTTGATGGTACTGAAATTCGCAGGAAACTGGTACGCCTCCTGCCTGCTTCCCTCGACCAGCAGGCATTCGACCGGGGCGATACGCTGAAGCTCGGCATCAAGAGCGACCGGCAGTTCATCGGGGGAAAACCAGGTGACGGTAAATTCGCCGGTGCTCACATCCACCGCCGCCAGCCCGCTCTGCATCCGCCCGGAAGCAATCGCGACTAAATAATTGTTCTGGCGAGCAGGTAAAAGATTGGGCTCGGAGAGCGTGCCCGCCGTCAAGATGCGCGTCACGGCCCGATCAACGACGCCGCGCCCAACTTCGCCCACCTGTTCGCAAACCGCTATTTTGTACCCGCGCCTGATCAGCTTACCCACATAATTATCCAGGGCATGCAAAGGTATGCCGGCCAACGGTACTCGCTCGTCCCCGTAAGCACGATTGGTCAGGACGATCTGCAGCTCGCGGGCCGCGATAACTGCGTCATTGTCAAAGGTCTCATAGAAGTCGCCGACCTGGTACATCAGGATGGCATCAGGATACTGGCTCTTGATCTGCAAATACTGTTTGCGCGCCGGTGTGGGCATCTATTTTTACCTCTACCTACTCTCTATCTGCCTGTCCTGTTATGGAACACATGTACATTACATTATTCTCTCCATATTGTCAAAAGGTGGTACCGCCAGTACCTCTAGAGAAATTTCAGCCACTTCTTCCGTTGCTAACACTCCCATGTATTCTTGCCGTAGATAGCTTCGCCCCATTTTTGCCACCATTTACCCTTGCTTTTTTGACTCAAAGTAATATATAGTATCTTGTAGTTATTCTTAGTTCTTTTAGTAATGCATAGTATTTCCTGGCACGAAAGGACAGGGGATTATGGAACATCTTATGACTTCAGAGGAAGTGGCGGAGATCCTGCACGTTGATCCGGTAACAATTCGCCGTCTGGTCAACAAGGGCGAACTCTCCGCCTATCGCATCGGCGCCGACTACCGTTTCTCGCCATCCGATCTGCAGAGCTATCTCCAGCGACAGCGCGTCTCCGCTCATGCAGAAAGCGGACCAGAAGCCGTCCCTGGCGCGCAACGCGGTCAGCTTGCTCAATTTTTAGGAAAAGTTCTCCAGGGAAAACAGCCAACAGGGGATCGCGGGGATCGCGACCGCTTTGATCGTTTTACAAGACGAGCTCGTAATGTGCTGAATCTAGCCCAGGAGGAAGCGCAAATGTTGCAGCACAATTATATCGGCACAGAGCATCTCCTCCTGGGCCTGATTCGCGAGGGTGGGGGGGTTGCCGCTAAGGTACTTACTAACCTCGGTGTCGAGTTGCAGCCGGTGCAACGAGGCGTTGAAGCAATTACTGGACGCGGTCAGCGTGGTGAATCCGGTCAAGTAGGACTCACGCCACGCGCGAAAAAAGTAATCGAGTTGGCAGTGGATGAAGCGCGCAGCTTCGACCATCACTTTATTGGTACAGAGCATCTTCTCCTGGGTTTAGTCCGCGAAGGTGAAGGAATAGCGGCCAAAATTATCGAGAGCATGGGCATCCCGCTGGCACAGGTGCGGGCAGAAGTTACGAAGGTGATTGGTCAACTCAAACAGGAAGAGGTTTCTGCCTCTCCTCCAGTGCCAGAGGAGGCCACGAAGCTGCTCAGCGAAGAAGAACAGGGTCAGAGCTGCTCCCGTTGTGGAGCTTGCTCTCCAAAATACTTCCGCCACTGCTTCAATTGCGGCAATCCTTTCCCGCGCGAAGAATCCCATCATGGCGAGGAAGCGTAACATCTCTCAATGCCGCATCTCGCACCGTTGTTCCCCGCGAGGTGCGGCATATCTTGCGAAATAAAACACTCCCTTGCTGGGCACAATCACATTTTTCACCAATAGAACAAGTTTCTAACGATTACATCTTTGCCAAATCAACTAAGTAAAGATCACAAAATATACAATTTACAAATGCATGTTTCATCGTCTATACTAACTGGCAAAGCATATTTATAACCGTATCTCAGCAATACGCACCTCGCAATGCATGGCTTTCTTAGTCGGGCCTACCATCCATCAAGCTCCGTCGTTCCTCTTAGAGCAATCCGGTTTAGCCAGCAGAGAGCATACTCTCACCTATCGGTAAACGCCTGCTTAGCAGGTAGAGTAAGGAGCAAATCCATGCCTGTGACACTCGATATGAATAGCTTGCGCCAGGCAATTGAGCGGCGCGATGCAAATATGCTCATCAGCTTATATGCTGACGATGCGCAATTGCAGGTCATCGACCATCGACATCCGCCCAGCTCTCCGCTCATATTGCGCGGAAAACAAGCTATTTCAGACTTCTTGACCGATCTCTGCAGCCGTGATGTCACCCATCACGTCATCGATGAAGTGATCGGCAGAGACCGCCTCTCGTTCAATGAAGCCTGCCAATATCCCACCGGAGAGAAGGTACTTTCAGCGTCCGTGCTTGATCTCCAGAATGGACAGATTGTACGGCAGACCATGATCCAAGCCTGGGATGAATCAAAGGAGGGGTGATGAGCCCTTCGTCGAGCTTGATTTTCAAGGCGGCAAAGTTTACGGCAAGTAGTTTTATGGCGGTTGGGGACGATACCCTGTCCCCAACCAGCAGACGCTATAGCCCGACTCCGGCAAGATACCAGACCATACCCATACCGCGACCATTGAATTGACCAGGGGCCATATCACCGACGTAGGTATAGAGCGGATGACCGTCGTACTCGACCTGGTTGCCGTTGGCGGTCATAAACACGCTCAGCTTCTTGGGCAGCGGCATTGAGCTGGTCAGCATCATTCCATTAGCCATCAGCGGGGGCCAGACCTTCGCGCAGGCGCCCGTACAGGTAGAATTCGGAGCCGGATCGCTCATCCGGTAGTAAATAGAAAAGCCTTTCGCAGTGGTAAGAACCATGACGCTCCTACCGTTCAGCATCACATGCCCTACATGGATGAAAGCATCCATATTGTTATTATTGCCCATCGTTGTCGTCGTGGGCGTCGCCATTGGTGCGGTCGTCGGCGTTGCGCCCATCATTTGATTGCCGCCCATCGTGGCCGTCGGGCTAGCCGCCCCCATCTTGTTCCCCATCGAGGCATTGGTATTACCCGTATTGCTTCCCGCGTTGCTCCCGCAGGCAACGGCGAAGATGGTCAGTAGCAAGCAGGTCACGATTAACCAGGAACGTCGCAGAGTTGTCATGTGCAGTACCTCCTCTAAAAATCACAGCTTGTTAGCCAGATCGCCAGCATTATTCGCGATCTTATCACTTTCCCTAGTACATTTCCGCTTGACATTCTTGCATATGATGTGTATCTTGTTCCTCAAAGGATGCGGCGAGAGCGTATGACTACCTCGACCCGATTGAGGGTACTGAAATGATGTCATCACAGCTCAACGAGCAACGCTTATATTCATTGCGTTTCACCGCTCTACGATACACACGCCCATTATTTACAGCACTTACAAAAGAGGACCTATTTCCTCTTTTGAAATCGAGATTACCTCTTTTCATCACCATCAATACCTGCAATAATGTCCCTGTTGATAACAAGACAAAAAGGAGCCATCACTATGGAAGTAACCAATGATCCACAGAAGATTGGACAGGCGCTCAACTGGATCATTTCTCTGCTTAACCGTCACCACGTCCCTTACCAGATCGTCGGCGGCCTGGCCGCTAAAGCCTATGGGGCAACGCGTCCTCTGGTCGATATCGATATCTACGTGCCTATGGAGCAGGCGCAGGCGGCAATAGAGGAGATGAAGCCGTATGTTGTACGCGAGCCCTTGCCGCACAAAAGCGATTCCTGGGACCTTATCTACATGGCCCTTGAGTATGACAATATCTGGATCGAACTCGGCGATACCACCACCAACCCGAGCTTCTACAACCGCCGCGACCAGCGCTGGGAGCCACAGATCATAGATTTCGCACGCTCCAATACCATCAATTTGTATGGTACTGAAGTCCATATCATGCCAAAGGATGAACTGATCAGCTACAAAGCCATGCTTGACCGTCCGGTGGATCATCAGGATTTACTTGAGATAGCAGGAGATAAAATAGTATGATCGATCTTGACGCCCCTATCACAGAAGTGACCGTCTATGCCGACCGCGCCCTCGTCACACGCAAGGGGAGCATCCACCTGGAAGCTGGCGAGCATGAGCTGCGGATCAACGATCTTCCCCAGTTCATCCGCGATTCGCTGCGCAGCTCCGGTCAGGGTCCGCAGAATACGCGTATCCTCAACGTTGATATCGCTACTGCCTTCTATAGCCGTCCCCCGGAGGCTGACATCTCCCGGCTGCAGCGCGAACTGGAAAAGCTTCAGCAGCAACAGCAATTGCTCAAAGCGCGCCAGGATTCGCTCAACGACCATCGTCAATGGCTACGGGCGCTCGGCGAACAATCGCGCGACTTTGCCAAAGGTCTTGCGCAAGGACAGATGAAGCCGCAGGATTGCGCCGATTTCTTTAGCTTTATGACCAATCAGGCGTTGCAGGATGCCGAAGCCGCGCAAAACCTGGAAATCCAGCTCAAACAGGTACAACTGGAGATCGAAGCCAAAAAGCGCGAACTCGCCCAAAAGCAGGGCCGTGCAAACCCGGACCGCCTTGCTGCCATCGTCACCGTCGCGCTGGCGGAAGCTGGCGATTTCACGCTGGAGATCTCCTACCTGGTGATGGACGCCTCCTGGCATCCGCAATACGACGTGCGCGTGCAGATGAACGACGAACACAGCGCCGGCGAGGTTGAACTGACATATGTCGGCGTAGTCCAGCAGTACACCGGTGAAGCGTGGGAACAGGTCAACCTCTCGCTCTCCACCGCACGTCCCAGCCTGGCAGCGGTCCTGCCGGAACTGAACCCCTGGTATCTTCAGGTGTATACGCCACCCCCGCCACAGCCCTTGTATGGAGCAGCGCCAGCCAGTGCGCCAATGCCAGCCAGAATGGCAAGAGCGTCTATCAGCGCACCCGCTCCTATGCAAGCGCAGGCGTTAGACCAGGCAGAGGCGGAATACGAGCCTGTGGAGGCGAGCATAGAAACCGCGACAGTCGAACGCTCGGGGACCGCGCTGGTTTTCCGCGTGGGTCGCTCGGTCGATATCCCCTCGGACAACTCGCCCCACAAAACCACGATTGCGCGCGACAACCTGCCCTGTGAATTCGATTACGTCAGCGCGCCCGTTACCGAAGAGCACACGCACCTGCGCGCCACCATCACCAACACGACAGAACGCGTGCTGCTCAAGGGCGATGCCAGCATCTTCCTGAGCGGCGAATACGTCGGCACCACTCAGGTGAAAATGACCGCGCCCGGCGAAAAGTTCAAAATCTTCCTGGGCATTGACGACGATATCAAGGTCAAACGCGAGCTGATCGAGCGTGCGGTGGACAAGGGGAACCTGCTGCAAAGCGATATTCGCCGCATCACATACGCGTATCGCATCACCGTCCACAACTACGCAGCCCATCCCCGGCGCGTCGTCATCCGCGACCACCTCCCCGTCTCCCAGCACGAACGCGTCAAAGTCAAAGTCCAGAACATCCAACCCGCGCCCGCCAAACGGACCGGCCTGGAACTACTCACCTGGCGCTTTACCTTACCACCCGACGCCGAACAAAAAATCGAATACCGCTTCGTGGTGGAGCACCCACAAGGGATGAAGGTGATTGGGCTACCGTAGGGGCAGGTCTCGCACCTGCCCTCGCTGCTCGCCCTGCATCTTTCTCTCAAATGTCACCAATGATAGCTTGTGATATCAAGTGGCAAGAACGCGCCCGTAATGAGCCTTGAGGATGAAAAGCAAGAGCTGTTGGCACGTCATTACCAAAATTGAGGGTTTGTAGAAGTAAGCCAGAGGTTAGATCCCATAAAAATATTCTTCCCTGCGTTGCTAGTGCTAACCTCTCTTGCTCAAGGTCAAAGGCAGCTTCATGAGCAGGACAGAAAATAGTCCAGAGAACCTCCTGGCTTGGGCCATTGATCAAAAATGTGCTTTGGGAGGTTGCAAGAATGACGTGTTCATCCGTGATGGGAAAAATATTTCTGATAGAATCGGGCAACAATCCTTGCTCGTGCATTGTTTGACTCCGCTCTAAACGAATGTGACCACGCAAACCCAACAAGATTGGGCGACGACGTTCTATAATACATATTTTTATTGTTTCAAAGAGCGTACAACGAGCGTATATCCATAGTCATCTCCATTTTTAAGATAGTAATTCTCTATGTACAGAATAGCTTTATCTCTACTCAAGGAGAGATCTTCCTGAGAGAATGGATTCTTGGAGCTAAAATACCAGTTATCCAGAGTAGGACGGATATGTTCGTTACGAATTTCATATACATCTCCTCCAAGAATAACATACTCGTTTGCTGCATAAAACTTTACTACAGCGATTGCAGCTTCGTATTTCCAGGCAATTTCGGCACTTCCTATGTAATCAAGCAAGTAAGCATCCTCCATCAGTCCTTTAGGGAAATGTTGTGGAAGCCTGTTTCGCATCATCATCTCTTCCTCTTCTACAACATCGAGCATATACACATATTCGCTATCGAGCAAATGGTCCTTTTTAAGAAACGAAAGTGCTTTCTCTGCACTTTTTTGCACTAATGTATTCCAATATGTAGCACTTCCTTATAATGAGCCTAAGATTTCGGGCAAAATATGATCGACTCGTAAGGTGTAAACAACATCATGGAAAAGAAAACGCGCAAGCAGTACAGCGCAGAGTTTAAGGCCAAAATAGTCAAGGAAATGCTGAAAGAAGAAAAAACGGTTGGACAATTAGCCGCAGAATACGGAGTGCATACGAATATGCTGTATCGTTGGCGGGATCAGGCGCTGGCCGGCTTGCCGAGCCTCTTTAGTGACCAGGCTGGACAGGAGTTAGCTGAAAAAGAGGCCGAGTGGCAAAAAGAACGAGAAGCCTTGTATGCCGAAATTGGGCGATTAACCACGCAAATGACGTGGTTGGAAAAAAAATCTCGTGCAATCTTTAAGTAGAAACGAGAGGCGCGAACTGATTGACTGGGAAAACCGGGAACTGCCAGTGAAAACACAGGCGCACCTGTTGAGTCTCAATCGTTCCGGGCTCTACTATCAACCAGTCCCTCCATCGCCGCAAGAGGTGGCATTCAAGCACCGCATTGATGCGATCTATACCGAGCACCCGTATTATGGGTATCGGAAGATCGCCGCACAATTGCATCGCGAGGGGCATGGCATCAATCAAAAGACGGTGGCACAGTATATGCGCGAAATGGGGCTCATTGCCATTTATCCAGGCCCGAATTTGAGCAAGCGGGCGCATCAGGCAGCGGTGTATCCCTATCTGCTCAAAAACGTGACGGCGAACATGCCTAATCATATTTGGGGCATCGATATCACTTACATTCGCTTGAGAGGCGGGTGGATGTACTTGGTCGCCATTCTGGATTGGTACTCAAGATATATTGTGAGTTGGGAATTGGAGCAGAATATGCAGATCGAGTTTGTGATCGAAGCGATGCAGCAGGCGTTGGCGCAAGCCACGCCGCAGATCTGCAACAGTGATCAAGGCAGTCACTTTACCAGCTCGCAGTATACCCAATTGCTCCTGGCGCATGATATTCGGATCAGCATGGACAGCAAAGGTCGAGCTCTTGACAACATTTTTACGGAAAGATTGTGGCGTACGATCAAATATGAGGAGGTCTATCTCAAAGATTACGCCAATCCTCGTGAAGCACGCGAAGAGCTACGAGCTTACTTACGTTTTTATAACGAGCGCCGTCTTCACCAGGCGCTCGACTATTGCACACCAGCAGCAGTTTACTTTGCCGGATCAAGAAAGGAGCTTACACCTTAGCAACAGCGATTTTGGTGTCTTGACAATCTGGGTCAGTATAAGTGTCAAATGTAAAGTCAAATATGTTATACTGTCGCCAAGCATAATAGGATAATCAAGCTGCCTAAAATACTAGTTCAGTTATTAAGAATAGAAAGCTATATATGAAAGTAGAGGGTTTGAGCTGTATGATCGACTTTAGAACTTTTGAAACACTTGAAGGGAAAAAGCCTGACTGTCTCCTTGATCGGCATCCAGATGGAAAATACCTGGCAATGCAAGTATCGACTAAAGATGCCTATCTTGCCGCGATTTGGAATAATGAAACCAAACGCCTGGCTTGGTCGCCAGTGGACGCTCATGCACTTGCATGGCTGCGACAGGGAACACAGATTGCAGCACTCCAAAATCCCCAAGTTTCTGAAGATTTTCAATTTGCCATTTATTCCTGGCCGCAAGGCTCCCTCCTTCAGCACTGTCCGCTGCGTTTTCCGATGGGTTATTTGTTTGATCTCGTTATTTCTCCGACAAGTGATCTGGCTGTGTGCCAATGGACGGACCAATGTGAGTTTGGCTATGAGTTTGTCGCTATTCATGAGAACAATATCACTCACCTCGTCCAAAACAGTTATTTCAATGGAAAAACTAACTATTCCACACGACCGGTATTTAGCTCTGATGGGCTTCTCTGGGTCTGTGCCTATCAAGAAAACACTGATTGGTGGGAAAATGAGGATAGTCATGAGCATGATGGTCACTCAACAGGAAAGGCTAAAAAAGAAATTGGCGCAATAGTAGTGTTTCATCAAACACAGATGCTAGGTGAAATACCTCTTAGTCTTACCATCCCTCCAGGTTATCAGCCGCCAAATGTAAGTGCTCCTGGTTTCTTTTCTCAGGAAACAAAAGCATCTAGCTCTTTTCCAGAGGAAAGTGAGTATATCACTGATCCTGTGTTCCTTGATCCACAACGTATTATGATCCGCCTTCCTTCGGGCGAATCACAGGTGCATGACCTTTCAGGATTTTGGGGCAAGAGAATATCATGATGGATGGAGATGCTGTTTTATCCATGAATTCAGGTCACATTTTCCTAGAATTCGTTCAAGAAGTGTATTAGGTAACAGCCTCTGAAGATACATTTTGAAAATATCATTTTAATGCTCTTCAGAAGGCTGTTAACTTTTGTATCTCACACTGTTCGCAGATAAGATGTTAGGCCGCTATATATTCCACCATAATGATGGTCTGAAAGATCTTGGTAGGAGATCTAAATTTGTTTCTCCCACACTAAAATAACCTAACATGATGTCTGTGCATATTTCACAGGCTTGGCGACTAGTACCTAACGCAAGAAGCCCAAGTTTGTTTCGTTCTGCGTATCTCACAATATTGATTTCTGCATGTTCAGTTCCATCGATGAAGTCATGTCCGAAGAGACCTGCACCTGCTTCTATCATTGATTTCACCTCGTTTCCTGGATTGGCATTCGTACTGACTACTGTTATGACATTACCATCTTGGTCCTGTAAAGCTCCGACTCCTACTGTTAGGTTACGATGTCTCGCCGGGTCGATAAGATTTTGTAAGGCCGTGGCCTCTTTTTGAGCATCCTGCGCTAATTCTCGATTAGCTCCTGAAGCATCTCCCCCACCAACCGCATCCCCCGCCGGATCACTCGCCAGAATATCGGGCTTAGTGAGGTTATCATCTATGGTTTCTGAATCATCACTCCCTCCCCCAAAACAGGGATGAAGCAGACCTGTCGTCACACACGACTGCGCTTGAAACGCCGTATCCACCAGCATATGGACCGTCTGGGGAGGCGTAAAGATGGTGATATTGATACAGCCAGAAAAGCACGTTAGCAGGTTGGAAGAGGTGCTTCCGGTCTGCACAGACAGCACAGCCGACGGCCCTTTGACAGCCGTATTCACCACGCAGGTGGAACCCACTTGACACGGGTTGAACCCAGCTTTATTCATGACACAGGCCAGATCGCAGGTCGAGCCTCCTCCAGAGCGTACAGGGGGCAAATGCTTCAGATCATCGCAGATAGGGCCGCACGGCAGCGTCGGACCCCCTCCCCCTCCAGCCGTTTGGGCAAACATCCGTCCCGTTGGATCAACGAACGTCTCGGGGTTGCCTCCCACATACTCGTAGGGGTCCATCCCTGCCCCGTTGCCCTGCACCGTATCCGCACTGATGAACCGCCCCACCACCGGGTCGTAATAGCGTGCGTTGTAGTAGTCTAACCCCGTGGCATCGACGTATTGCCCCGTGAAGCCCTTGTTGGTGCCCATCGACCCCTGACTGTAACGACTGGTGCCATAGGGGCCGTAGAGCTGGTTGCCCTGCACCGCGGCGCTCCCTGCCACCGCGTTGAAGGTGGTGAGGACGCTACCCAGCGCATCAGTCAAGAAAAATTGCGTCGTGCTGCCCTGCAACTCGCCGATGAGCCGCCCACCTAAGGGATAATAGTACGTGCTGCTCTGTGGGCTGCCAGAACTGCTGTAGACGTGCTCTTCCAGTCCGAAGGCGTAGACCGTGATCGTCGTGCCACTGCCAGTCGTGCTGCGCCGCAGGGTGCGGTTGCCTCCCATGTCGTAGGCATACCACTCCTGGCTACTCGCTCCTGCATTCCACTGCACGAGCTGGTCGAGCTGGTCGTAGGAGAGCGTGGCCGTGCTGCCGTTGTACGTCCGGCTCGTCACGTTGCCGAAGGCGTCGTTGCTGCTGGTATAGACCGCGCCGCTCAGGTTGCTGCAACTGGTCCCCGTTGGGTAGAGTCCGGTCAACTGGTGCGGATGGCTGCTGTTGCAGTACAGGTACTGATAGGTACTGCCCGTGCCGTTGACCGGTCCCTGCCAGAGCTGGCCCAGGTGGGTGTAAGCGTAGCTCGTACTGTAGGCTGCTCCACTCAGACTGTTGGAAAGCGTCCCACTGCCACAGGTGCCATTGCCTGGCGCTGGCTGCGTCCCCGAGTTGCCTGCCCACACCATCCGATTCTGCTCATCATAGCAGAAATTCTGCGTCTCGCTCCCGCCCGAACCGCTTTGCCCCGGAACGGCAGCGAGTGTCGTGCTGATGCTGGCGACGTTGCCTAACGGGTCATAGCTGCGGCTCTGGCTAAAGATCGTGCCGCTGCCTCCGCTACCACTTTGCCAGGTGGCGCTGGCGCTGGCCGGACGCAGGTTGCCATCGTAAGTGAAGTGATCGTTCGCCAGTGCGGTGCCGGTGGTGGTCTGGAAGTTGATGTCGCTGACATCGCCCTGCGCATCATAGCCCAACGTTGCCAGGTTGGCGGTTCCCGTCGTGTTGTTCGAGAGGCCCGTGAGCAGACCAGTCGTGCTATTGTAGGCTTGCGAGAAGGTGTAGCCTGCTTGCCCGCCTACCGTGGTTTGCGTCGTGGTCAGTTGATTGGCGTCGTTGTACGCGAGGTTCATCTGATACGTCGGGAGTGCGGTCGTGACGTTCCAACTGCCGGGCACGCCCAGTTGCAGCGTCGCGCTGATGGGCCGACCACGCTGGTCGTGCTGCGCCTGCTGGGTGGTGGTGGTAGCAGAGCCATCCGGGTAGTAGGCGGTGGCGATACTACGCGTCATCTGCCCGATGGAGAAATCACTGCTGCCGGAGATTCCCATCGTGGTGACATCATAGGCATATTGCATCAGCGGATGCGCGCTACTGCTACAGCCACCATAGCCGTTGGTGGTGGGAGCGGCATCCTGGATGCATCCCACGCGCCCAAGTTGATCGTAGCTCATGCCCAGCGTGCGTGTGCCCGAGACATCGGTGAGTGTGCGTCCATCGGCGTCGTAGGTGTAGCTATGATTGCCCTTATCAGGATCGGTCGAGCTGGTCATGCAACCCAGGTCGTCATAGGTCGCGGTCGCCGTGACGCTGGTGATGGTCTGGCCTGCTTGCGGCGTCAGATCGGTCATGGTCACGCTGGTCGGCTCTCCCAGCGCGTTGTACTGGATCTGCTTCTGCGCCGTGATATTGCTGTCGGTCGAGTCCGGCGAACTGTACCACTGCACATAGCGCGTGCGGCCCAACATATCGTCAAAGCTGACCACCATGTGGCTGTTGGCATCTTCCACCGCCGTCCAGTGATACCAGTTGTTGTCCGGTCCCGCCACCTGGCCGAAGCCATAGCCATAACAGAGGGTCACTGTCCAGCCACTACAGAGAATGCCCGGTTCGGCTAATGATTCGACGAGCGGGTCCTGTACTCGCACCAGCCGGCCCAGCGGGTCGAGAATGGTCGTCGTACCGCCTGGGGAAGCGCCGGTGTCGTCGAATGTGCAACTTTACATGGTGACGTGCGATATTTCACAAATCGCTTCTCTCATGCATCTATATAACTGAGACAAATAAATACGAAAAGAGGGAGATTAAAATGCTCTTTCATCTCATGCCAGCTCGTTGTAGCATTGATCCATTTGCTCTGAGAAATCTCTCGCATGTTTTTTTCGTTTGTGCGGGTCTTCTTTTTGTGTTCACAGCAATCATGCTTTTTTTCCTTTTGCGGCGGTCGATCAGAAGAACGCTATATCACTGGCTCTTTGTTGGCATAACGTTTGTAGGAAGCCTCTGTGCATGTTTTTTGGCAATCAGGACAAACCATGATCTGATCGTCTGTAGTTTTGGGGCAACCGATTCTTTCTCAACTTTCCAAACACTTTCTATACTCGCCGGTAGCATCACCTTCCTCTTGCTCGTTTTGGGTATCAGGATAATTGTTTTGAACGTACAAAGAGGAAAATATCTAGCGCAGTAGACCAGAGAGAAGTGTCATTGATACCATAACCTCTCCGAAATGTGCTTTTATGCGTCATGAGCCAAAACTGGCGAAGGATATGGCTCTTGTCCCGAACTGGACAAGAGCCATTTTATATGGGAGACGGCTTTTTGCTCAATCAAGCTATCAAGGGCCTTGAGGCACATTTTATAACAACAATCATGGCGGAAAAACCCCAGAAATTAAGTCAAAGGACATCCCCATTCGAGCATATCTCCGGTATGCGCATCAAAAATCTCATAGCCCGTGAGCGTTGTGCGATTTGCTGGCCCTGAGATCGGCGATTTGACGTTCGTCGCATAAAATGGCCCCTCCATATTCACCACGAATACCATCTTTGTGGCCGTGTATGCCCCTGATTCGGCTCCTTGGTTATCTGCCTGTTGAGGGGTCATTAACCGGATACTGAGAATTTTTAGTGTGTGTCCTGGAACGACATGACCCCCCCATAAAGCCGTGAGCAAGTATATACACGCGCACATCTTGGGTACTGAAAGCGACCACTGATGGGTCCTTTTGAGCTGCAAAAGCAGGAGACGGAACAAGCCCATGAGCTGGACGCATTGGGGCTAGTGTTTGGTACAATACCGGTGGTCCAGGAAGATGAGTGGCTCCTGCTTGTGAGGTGAATAAAGTCATACCGAATAAAACGCAGGCAACCAGTCCGACAGCTGGCAAAAGTAACAAACGTGTGATGCGCATCGTCTCTATCCTTTCTTTATCGCAAAGTCAAAGCATTCTTCTCAGGAACATAACGAACAAAACAAGTATCAACAAGGATTATTTCCCGTTGTTGGCAACGTACAGGTGTAAAAATCTCCTCCAGAGAAATTTCGAGGATCGCTGCCCTTAACCCAGCCAGACCAGGGTGGATTGATATTTGGGCACCCATTCAGACACGGATCTAATGTCCCATCAGCCCCCTCCACAGACCAGACACCATTTGTATCTCTCCATTCGCTATCCGTAAAGTGTGCTGTAGGGGTATTCACTCCTGATAATCCCACAAGCTCCTGTCCCTGCAAGATTTCAGTTGGGTTCATAGTCTGACCAGTAGATACGCCACTGAGACTAGTAGCTGCTCCAAAAACGTTAATATCCCATGTTGAAGAACCGTTCGAAAAAATGCCGACATTAACTACGTTACCGTAATCTCCGCCTAACAAATTTGCAGAATCATGCTCATGATATCCACCACATGAACACGGTCGCACGTCAGCCCAGAAAAAATATTCTTGGGCACCGTTACTCGATCCTCCAGCAGCATAGCCGGCTTCTACCCAACAGTTGTCGACTTGGTTGGCACAATCCCCCGAACTGATATTAGGCTGGTCTACCCACATCTCATTAGTAACAAAACCGTCGCCTTGAGCCATAGGGTTCACAGTGATAGTTACAGCTCCTCCGGTTATTGCTCCTGGAAACGTCCAGAGATCTCTACCATAACAGTGGGCCAAACAGTTATATGAGGTCGTTGCAGGAACAAACTGTGTCGTGGTTGCAGCATTTGCTGTTTGTATTCTCATTGTACTAAAGGCAATCAAGCAGGACAGGGAAACTACAGCTATCAGGAGCCGCATTTCCAAGATAAGCGAGTATCTTTGAATTTCTGCTTGCTTCGAGTGGGTCCTTCCAATCATGAACACCATTCCTTCTCTTTCTTACAAAGGGTGATTCAAAAATGCTTTTATAGGTTACTGATGGTAATATGCATTGCTCTATGGACCGTTTCGCAATGCATTTTGGGCAAATTGTACATTTCGTGATGAAGTTGGTTGTTCTGACATCATTATCCTGATGAACGTGTTTCCTACTGCTAGGAAGAAATATCATCACAGTTTATGTAGCAATTGGAATATAACAATTGTATCTGCATTACTCGATAAGGGGAGGTACAAAACGATCAGTTTCCAGAGTAGAAATGGCCTCGTTTCAAGTCATATTTGCCCCGAAACGAGGCCATTTTTGGTTTGATTAACGAACCAATTACTCATTGAGGAGTGTAAGCTTATCATTCAGGGATAGGAAGCAAGACGTAACCACGTTGTGCTACTTGCTCGATAGTTATTCCCAATGGAAGCAATTGACTACGAATTTTCCTGATCAACTTTGCTAAACTGTCCTTGCTATCTACGCTAGCATTCTCTCCGTAAACAGTGGTGAGTAGTTCTTCCTCTGCTATGACGTTACCTGCGAGAAGGAGACGAAGGGCCTGATAACGCATCGGTGAAAATTTCACTACGCGTTGATCAATGATCACCACCCGTTGTTCATCATTATATGAGAGATGATGCATTCCAATAGCAAGTCCATTAATCAGTTCTGAAGACATAGAACTCCTTCTTTTCTTCCCATATTTTTTCATACCGGAAATGAGAACACTATTATTAGCATGAAACATGCTACGCATCGTTCCACAGTGTATTTTGGAGAGATGCTCTTTTCTTCAAAAAAAAAACCATATTGCTAGTGGATCATACAAGCAATATAGTCGGTATTTGCTACAAAAAAAGCACAGAATCTCCCCTGATGAGGGCTATCCAGCAGCCATCACCATGATGCACAGCAAAAAAACAGAGGGGAAGCCGTTCCCCAGGGAATCGAGAATACCGGAGAGTCACAGTCGTGCAGGAAAGCGCGAGGTGGATCATAGAAATACGGGACGCACGACAGTATCATCCTACAAGGCGTGAAAGGCATCAGAGCCTATGCCCTAACACAAGAACAAGTATAAACGAAAAATAAGATGTGAGTCAAGAGGAAAGATAGAAAAGCTATTTCAGATGCGATGCAATCGAAAATGCTATTTTCAGATAAACGTGGTTAAGAAGTGATATAATATATGGAGATACAGAAAAGCATGACATGATCCATGATGAAATAATAAAAACACAGGGCGAGTGCAAGGATTAGGCAGAAGGAGCATTAATAAATTGGACGCGATAAATCGGGTCCCTACGACAGCGACGATACTTGAGAAGAGGATGGTAGGGACATCGCGTTTGCTCTGTAACGGATCTTCTGCTTGCTCCATCCTTACCGTTGACTTTACCCAACACAGCCAGTATGCTAGCAATCGGCAAATCATCTTGCGATAGATCATATGGTTACTTTTAAAAAGAGAGGGAGATCGCTAATGGCTGAACCACGTCATGCAATGGACATCAGGCCCGGTTACCGGGGGCGCGCCTTCACTTCCGATCTGACAGGACAGGAGTTCTGGCTGGTCGTCGATAAAGGCTTCCAGCCGATGGGGCTGGTGGTGGGCAATTGTATCTACTCGATGGGCGCCGTCCGCAACTGGCTGGTCGGCATCAAAAGCAACTTTCAAGGCGAACTTAAAGAGTATTCTGAATTGATGTACCAGGCCCGCGAGTTGGCGATTAGCCGCATGCAGTTTGAGGCCGACCAACTGGGGGCCGATGGCGTTATCGGCGTCGATATCAAGGTGGAGTTTATGCATAATAACGAATGGATGGAGGTTGTGGCTATAGGAACCGCCATCCGCTATGTTGGCGGTGGCCCGAATATGCCACCTATCGGACAGGGCAGGGTCGTTATTCCGACGCAATAACACTTTCCTCATTAATGTGACTCTGGCGCTATAACCTGCAGAGAGAGATAAGGTGAGCTTAATTGTTAATGGCATTGCTCACCCTATCTCCCCGAATAACCAGTCTCTCCAGACAAAAAGATGATATACTAAAAAAACAGAGATATTTTCCCTTCTTTACAGGAAGTTTAAGGATAGAATTATGCCCTTCGATATCCAACGAGCGCGGCAGGAGACGCCTGGCTGCGCCCACGTTCTGCATTTCAATAACGCTGGCTCCTCATTAATGCCACAGCCTGTTCTCGATGCAACTATCGCCCATCTACAGCTTGAGGCGCAGATTGGCGGCTACGAGGCCAAAGAGCAGGCCAGCGACCAGATTGAACATACTTATGACGCGGCTGCCACGTTGATTGGCTGCGAGCGCGACGAGATCGCGATCATCGAGAATGCTACCCGCGCCTGGGATATGGCCTTCTACTCCATCCCTTTCAAAAAAGGCGACCGCATTTTGACTTCGATGGCCGAATATGCCAGTAACTATATCTCTTATCTGCAAATCGCGCAAAAAACCGGCGCGGTCGTCGAGCCCATCCCTGACGATCAACATGGGCAGCTCTCGCTCGATGCTCTGCAAAACGCCATCGATGATAGAGTCAGGCTGATCAGCGTGACCCATATACCAACCAGCGGCGGACTGGTCAATCCGGTGGCAGGCATTGGCAGAATTGCTCGCGCCGCAGGCATTCTTTACCTGGTAGATGCCTGCCAATCGGTCGGGCAAATGCCTATGGATGTCCGGCAGATTGGCTGCGATATGCTCTCGACGACGGGCCGCAAATATTTACGTGGGCCGCGCGGCACCGGCTTTCTCTACGTCCGACGCGAAGTGCTGGAGCAGCTTGAGCCACCTCTCCTTGATCTGCACGCGGCGACCTGGGTGGCGCGCGACCGCTACAAAGTGCGCCCCGATGCTCGCCGCTTTGAAAACTGGGAGACCAATTTCGCGGGCAAGATCGGCCTCGGCGTCGCTATCGACTATACCATGCAATGGGGCCTCGATAACATCTGGCGGCGCATTAAATCCCTGTCCTATCAATTACGCGCGGGCCTCAGCCTGCTTCCAGGCGTGATTGTGCATGATCGCGGCATCAATCAGTGCGGCATCGTTACCTTTACCGTCGAGGGGATCACTTCAGAGGAGATCAAGCGCCGGTTAGCCGAGCAGCGCAGCAATGTCTCTGTGGCGGAACGCAGCTCAACCCGGCTCGATATGGAGGCGCGCGGCCTGACTACGATGGTGCGCGCCTCCGTCCACTACTACAATACCGAGCAGGAGGTTGAGCAATTTTGCCAGCAACTTGCCGCGATCATAGCATGAAACCGTAAAATGCGCTTAACAGGCTTCGGTCCTTATTGCATTTCCACTTGACATCTTCGGATTCGATGGTATACTTCCCCTCAAAAGGGGCGGCGGGAGCTAGTAGCTATCACGACCCGCTTGAGGGTACTGAAATTATGCCCTGCATCGTCTGCTCCATCAAAAACTGCTGGACCTGCCGGATATCTCTGTTTTGCAGATACACCGCTATCTGGCGGTCCGCGCCGGTACCATGAGGATCGCTGAGCAGGCTGCGCACGTATTTCATCTCTTGCCTGCTCCCCAGATCGTCCACCACATCGTCCACAAAGTCCAGCAGTTCGCCGATATAGTCACGCATCCCCAGCCGCCGCTTTTGCGCAAAGTCCAGCACCTCGGCATCCAGCCCATAGCGCATGGCCCGCCATTTATTCTCTTCAATATAATCGGTCGCCAGCGTCGGCATCTCCTGGCCGTGCCGGTTGAGCCAGACCAGCTTTGCCACTAATGCCTGCGAGATGGCAGCCAGTGCCAGCGTATCCTCTAAGGTCGCGGGCATATCGAAAGCGCGAAACTCGACGGTATGGAAAAATGGATGCGGGCGAATATCCCACCAGATCTTTTTGGCGTTATCAATGCATTGCATCGCGATCAGATCCTGCACATAGCCGTCAAAATGCTCCCAGGAGGTGAAAATCTTGGGGATACCGCTACGCGGAAAACGCTTCCAGACGACGGGACGATAGGCTTTCAAACCGGTCATGCGGCCATACCAGAAGGGCGAATTGGAGGAGAGCGCGATTAAATGCGGCAGCCACGTCCGCGCCTGGTTCATGATTTTGATCGCCAGTTCGTTATCTGGAATCGCAACATGGACATGCATACCAAAGATCAAGATCGAGCGCCCAACATCTTGATATTCCTCTTCCAGCTCTATGTAACGGTCATGCAGCGTCCGCTCCTGATCCCACCAGGACGCGCTGGGATGGGTGCCCGCGCTCACCAGGGCCAGCCCCTCCTCCTCGACAATCCGCGACAGCAGCGACCTGGCGGCGTGCAATTCCTTACGAGCTGCCGTTATATCTGGAAAAACATTGGAGACAAATTCCAGGGTCGATTGCAACATTTCCGGCTTGACTTGATCACCGAAGTAGGGTCTGGCCTTATCCAGAATGCCTTCCGCGCATGAACACAGGTCTCCCGACTGGCGATCCATCAGTTGAAACTCTTCTTCGATACCAAGCGTAAAACGATCCGACATGTTTCTCCTCCAATTCAACCAGCAAGGCTCTACCCGACGTTACTGTCATATTACGCATGGCAAGGCTAAAGAGTTTCCAGGGCACGCAGCCTTTTCTCTCTCGGCACATGATATAATGACTCTGGATGTTGTGTGCAACAGGAAGAGAAGAGGTTTGCCATGCGCTTACAAGGAAAAACCATCGGCTATTTCGTGGCGTCCGAAGTGGAAGATTTGGAATTCTGGGTGCCCCTGATGCGGCTGCGTGAGGAAGGGGCAAGAGTGATTGTGATCGGCCTGACAACGCAGACGGTACATGGGAAGCACGGCCTGGAAATGACGCCCGATGTTAGCATTCATGAAGCGCCAAAGGCCGATGCGCTCGACGCCATCGTCATCCCCGGCGGCTGGGCGCCCGACAAGCTACGCCGTGACCAGGGCGTCCTTCAGCTCGTTCGTGATATGTACGCGCAGAAAAAAGTTATTGCGACGATCTGCCACGGCGGCTGGGTGCCAATTTCGGCAGGCATTATACGCGGGCATAAAGCCACCGGCTCAACCGGGATCAAAGATGATATTACCAACGCTGGCGGCATCTGGGTTAACGAGCCAGCCTTCCGCGAAGGCAATCTGGTGTGGGGCCGCGTCGTCGATGACATTCCAGCCTTCTGCCGCGAACTGGTTGCCGCCCTTGCAGAATAATCACAAGAGCAAGGCTGACACAACACTATTTTGATAGCTTTACATAGATGATCGCACTTATCATATTATTGCTGAGTTTATCAGGCTGCAAGCAGATTATACTCGCATATGCTTGAGCAGATTGGAGCGCCAATGAGCCAATTTCTTGATGCCCTGGCCCACCGGGTCCTGATTTATGATGGAGCAATGGGCACCAATGTCCAGCGTTACCAGCTTACCGCGGAAGACTATGGCGGTCAGGCGACCGAGGGCTGCAACGAATACCTGCTCTTCAGCAAACCCTCCGTTATCGAAGAGATTCACACGGGTTTTCTGGAGGCTGGCTGCGACGTACTGGAGACCGATTCTTTTACCGCCAGCCGCCTCAAACTCGACGAATACGGCATCGGTCGTCTTACCTACGAGATCAATCTGAGCGCCGCCCGTCTGGCTCGCCGTCTGGCCGACAGCTACAGCACCCCCACGCAGCCGCGCTTCGTCGCTGGCTCCCTCGGCCCCACCGGCATGCTCCCTTCGTCCAGCGATCCGCTGCTAAGCAATATTACATATCAGCAATTGGTCGATGTCTTTCACGAGCAGGCCGTGCCCTTGCTGGAGGGCGGCGTCGATGTGCTGCTGATCGAGACGAGCCAGGATATGTTGGAGGTGCGGGCAGCCATCACCGGCTGCCGCCGCGCGATGCAACAGGTTGGACGCAAGGTGCCGATCCAGGCTCAGGTCTCGCTCGATACCAGCGGGCGCATGCTGCTCGGCACCGATATCGCCGCTGTGATGACAACGCTCGTCGCGCTGCGCGTGGATGTCATCGGCCTCAACTGCTCAACGGGACCGGAGCATATGCGCGAGCCTATACGCTTCCTGGCAGAGAACTGCCCGTTGCCAATCTCGACCATCCCCAACGCAGGCATCCCGCTCAACGTCAACGGACTCGCGGTCTACCCGATGGAGCCGGAGCCGATGGCGGCGGCATTGCGCGACTTCATTACCGAGCTTGGCGTCAATATCGTCGGCGGCTGCTGCGGCAATAGCCACGAACACCTGCAAGCGATTGTGCAAGCCTGTCGCAACGCGCCGCGCCGTCCGCGCCCCATCGCCGACAACAATCTGACCAACAAAGATTTTGCCCGCATTACCCCGGCGTTTGTCGCCAGCGGCATCAGGGCGACTGCCATGCAGCAGGACCCACCTCCCCTGCTGGTTGGCGAGCGCGTCAACGCTCAGGGCAGCCGCAAAGCCAAACAGGCCCTGCTCGCCGATGACTACGATACCCTGCTGGCTATCGGGCGCGAACAGGTCGAGGGCGGCGCGCATGTGCTGGATGTGCAGGTTGCCCTGACCGAGCGCACCGACGAAGCGGAACAGATGGCGCAGACGGTCAAAAAGCTCTCGCTGGGCATCGAGGCGCCCCTTGTCATCGATAGCACCGAGGCCAGCGTGATTAAGGCCGCGCTGGAAACCGCCCCTGGACGCTGCATCATTAACTCTATTAATATGGAGACCGGTCGCCAGCGCATTGATAGCGTCTTGCCCCTCGCTCTGGAACACGGGGCCGCCGTCGTCGCTCTAACTATCGACGAGATTGGCATGGCGAAAACGACGGAGCGCAAAGTCGCGGTCGCCCACGCCATTTATGATATCTGCACTAACGAGTACGAGCTGCCCCCATCGGCGCTGATCTTTGACCCACTTACATTCCCTATCACCACAGGACAGGAGGATCTGCAAACAGCCGGCATCGAAACGCTCGCTGCTATCACCCACATTAAGCAAGAGCTGCCGGGCGTGATGACGATCCTGGGCATCAGTAACATCTCGTTCGGCCTGAAGCCGCACGCCCGCGCCGTACTCAATAGCGTTTTTCTCTATCACGCGGTCAAGGCCGGGCTGGATATGGCGATTGTCAATCCAACCCATATCACCCCCTATGCCGAGATCGATGCCGAACAGCGCCAGCTCGCCGACGATCTGATTTTCAATCGGCCTGAGGCTCTCCCGCGCTACATTGCTTACTTCGAGGAACATGGGCCACAGAAGGACGAGGGAGCGGCGAAGGTTGATCCAACGGAAGGCATGACCGTTGCCGAGCGTATCCACTGGCAGATCCTGCACCGGCGCAAAGAGGGCATTGAGCCGCTGATCGACCAGATCATTACTGAGCGGGCCGCCGACAAAAATGTCAAAACGGCTGAGGCCGCCGTTGACGCGCTCAATACGGTGCTGCTACCCGCAATGAAGGATGTGGGAGATCGCTTCGGCGCGGGCGAGCTAATCCTGCCCTTCGTGCTCCAGTCCGCCGAAGTGATGAAGCGAGCGGTGGCCCACCTGGAAGGCTACCTGGAGAAACAGGAAGGCTATACGAAAGGCAAGGTGGTGCTGGCAACGGTCTTTGGCGACGTCCACGATATCGGCAAAAATCTGGTCAATACCATCCTCAGCAATAACGGCTATACCGTCTATGATCTCGGCAAGCAGGTTCCCCTTAACACGATCCTGGACAAGGCTATCGAGGTCAACGCCGATGCCATCGGTCTTTCGGCCCTGCTGGTCAGCACATCGAAGCAGATGCCGCTCTGCGTGAAAGAGCTGCACAAACGCGGGCTGAGCTTTCCCGTGATCGTGGGCGGCGCGGCGATCAACCGCTCTTTTGGACGCCGCATTCTCTTTGTCGATGAGCAGACGCCAGACTCGATGCCGCGCGCTTATGAACCCGGCGTCTTCTACGCCCGCGATGCTTTCGAGGGGCTGGATATCATCGATAAGCTCACGAATGCCCAGGAGGAGCGCACGGCTTTTTTGCAGCGCATCAAACAGGAGGCGTTACAGGAGCGCAACCGTAAAACGACGACGCCCGCGAAGGATGCGACCGACAATGATGAGGGTGCGGCCATACCTTCTGCCAGCATCCAGCCTGCCCTTTCCATCCCGACGCCGCCCTTCTGGGGGGCGCGCGTGCTGGAACGCATCGGCCTGGAAGATGTTGCCGAGTGCATGGATCTCAATACGCTGTTCCGCTTGCAATGGGGCGTCAAAGCTCATGGCGAGGAGTTCACGCGTCTGGTGGAGCAGGAATTCCGCCCGCGCCTGGAACGCATGCTGCGGGAAGCGCGTCCGTTGCGCTACTTGCAACCCAGAGCCGTCTATGGCTACTTCCCCTGCCAGTCCAGCGGCAACGAGCTGATAATCTACGATCCGCAGGGGTTACAGGAGCAAGCCAGCGCCAGCGCGCCACAGTTGCGCGAACTGACACGCTTCCGCTTCCCGCGCCAGCAAGAACGCGAGCGGCTCTGCCTCGCCGACTACTTCGCGGCAACCAGAAGCGGCAAGGTTGATGTGGTCGCGCTCCAGGTTGTGACAATGGGCGAAGCTGCCAGCGAGCGGGTTCACCAGTTACAACAGGCGGGCGACTATGCAGAGGCATATTTCGTCCACGGCCTCTCGGTGCAGATGACCGAAGGGCTGGCGGAGTACGCCAATCGCCTGATCTGTCGCGAACTTGGACTGGATGGTCCGCGCGGGCGTCGCTACAGCTGGGGCTATCCGGCAATCCCCGATCTGGAAGATCATCAAAAGCTCTTCAATTTACTGCCGGTTCGCGCTGCGATTGGCGTCGATTTGACGGCCGCCTACCAGCTCGTGCCCGAACAATCGACGGCGGCTATCGTCGTGCATCATCAGCAGGCTTCGTACTTCTCGGTCCGAGCAACAGAGGCGGTCAGCGTCTCATAATCGCCCGGCAACATTGCTTGCTGATCATAATGGGCACCTATACAGGTGCCCTGCTTTTGTTCTCCCTGGTACATTCCCCTTGACCTTTTCGAGTGCGATATGTATACTGCCCTTCAAGGGAGGGGCTGGAACCAGTGACTACCTCGACCCGCTTGAGGGTACTGAAATCGGCTATTGCTGACGACAAATATCGTCATCATTCGGCCCGATATTAATCGGCGGCTCAGGTTCCGGCTCTGGCTCCGGTGGATCATCTTCAGTGCGCAATTCCTTGTAGTTTTCCAAAACTGCCCCCTTTAAACATTCTGCATGATAATAGGGTTAGATTTACTACTGAGTTGATGCCCTACAAAGCCTTTTTTGCAATAACATCTTCAATACTAATACTAAATGTTATTAACTGTTTATATTGTCACTACTATAGAGAAGACGCATTATAACATACGAAATAAAAACAATGCATAGAATGCGTTTGGCACAGTAGCCAGGGCGTTTCCCTTTACAAAACGGGGCTTATGTGTGTTATAATGAGCAGAAGACACTACTTATTACAGGCAAATTGGAGAGAGCCGTGAATTATAGATTTAGCATGTTGTATTGCACCTGTCCACGCGTTCACAGAGGAAAGATCGATGGCTCAGCCCTCTGTGAACGCTGTGGCGTGCTCTCCAATCGACATCACTGATGCTGTCTCCCTGCACGCACATCTCTCGCCTGGGCTATCACCTCGTTTTTTCGGCAACGCAACAAAACCTACCATAGGAGAGATATGCACATGTCAAACGTTTCGACGAAACCAGTTTACCTGTACAATACATTGACCCGTACAAAAGAGCTGTTCACGCCGCTTCAGCCGCCCAGAGTAGGCATCTACGCCTGCGGCCCTACCGTGTACCGCGATATTCATATCGGCAACTTCCGCACGTTTCTTATGACCGACTGGCTGAGGCGCGTGCTCGAATACAACGGCTACGATGTCTTCCTCGTGCGCAACATTACCGACGTGGGACATCTTTTCGATAGCGATTCTGAGGCCGGCGGCGAGGATAAGCTAGAGCAGGAGGCGCGCCAGACGCGCCGCTCCGCTTACGACATTGCCGCCTACTATACCGAGCGTTACATGCAGGACGCCGCCGAGCTGAACATTCTGCCGCCGCATCTCAATCCCAAAGCGACCGAGCACATTCCAGAGATGCAGGCCATGATTGAGCAACTGAT
This sequence comes from Ktedonosporobacter sp., assembly GCA_035293765.1. Lineage (GTDB taxonomy): Bacteria > Chloroflexota > Ktedonobacteria > Ktedonobacterales > Ktedonobacteraceae > DASRHT01. Next base: position 56,155 of record DATGMF010000053.1, on the reverse strand, counting down.
CGAGAAGGGGCTGGCCTATGTCACGGACGGCAATGTCTACTACGATGTGAGCCGCTTCCCCGGCTACGGCGCGCTTTCCGGCAATACCGTCGAGCAATTGCGCGCGGGCGGTCATGGACGCCAGCAGATGGAGATCGCGGAGGACAAGGATGCGCCAGAGGATTTCGCGCTCTGGAAGCATGGCGATCCCTCGCGACAAATGAACTGGTCCAGTCCCTGGGGCGTTGGCTTCCCCGGCTGGCATATCGAGTGCTCCGCAATGGCAACCAAATACCTGGGCGAGCAGTTCGATATCCATACCGGCGGCATCGATCTGGTCTTTCCGCATCACGAGGATGAGATTGCACAGAGCGAGGGCGTTTCGGGCAAGTCACCTGTGCGGTTCTGGATACATGGCGAGTTCCTGGATCTGGGCAATGCCAAAATGGCGCGCTCGAAGGGCAATGTGATCCTGGTCCAGACGCTCAAGGACCAGGGGATCGACCCGATGGCCTACCGCTACCTGCTGCTGACCGCCAGCTATCGCTCAAAGTTGAACTTTACGGAAGAGTCAATCGCAGCGGCGCAAAATGGCCTCAACAACCTGCACGCCGATATCGCCGAACTGCCGCTAAGCGAAGCGCAAGCTAGCTGGTCGCCGGAAGCTCAGCGCGTGCGCGACGAGTTCCACACCGCCATTAACGACGATCTGGACCTTCCCACCGCGCTCAGCATCACGCGCGAAGTGGCTCGCACCAGCAAGATCGAACCAGGAGAGCGCCGTCGCCTGATCCTCGACTTTGATCGCGTGCTGGGGCTGCGCCTCGACACCGTTCAGCCAAGAGCGCCGCGCGAACTGAGCGAAGAGGTGCTCGCGCTGGTTCAACAGCGTGACTCCGCCCGCGCCGCCCGCAACTGGCAGGAATCAGATCGCATCCGCGACCGGCTCAAAGCCCTCGGCTTCGAGGTGCGCGATACCGCTAAAGGCACAGAACTGGTCTAAACTCAAAGGGTTATGCAGTCGTCAACCAATAGGAAACAGGTTCATTCGCGCTGGGCAATGATAGTGCCACACGGCCCGGCGCGGATGGACGGTTACTACGAACGGCCCGGACATATATTGGCATTATGAGAAAGGCAGGGCAGCTATGGCTTCATGGTGGCAAAAAATATTACTCACGACCGCAAGCCTCGCTGGATTAGCTGGCGGTACCTATTATCTTTTGACGCGCCGTCCCCTCCCCCGCAAAAGTGGCACGCTGCACCTACAATCATTGCATGAACCCGTTGAAGTCATCACTGATCGCTACGGCATCCCTCATATTTATGCCCAGAACGAAGACGATCTGTACTTTGCTCAAGGCTATATCCACGCGCAAGAACGGCTCTGGCAGATGGAGCTTAACCGCAGGATCGGCGCTGGACGGCTCTCTGAACTTTTCGGGCCTGTCGCACTTGAAGCCGACCGCTTTTGTCGCCGCCTGGGGATGCACCGCGCCGCCGCTGAAGAGGTGGCACGCCTCTCGGAACACAATAAACGCGTTCTGGAAGCATACGCGCAAGGCGTGAACGCCTTCATCGAACGAAACCAGAGCAGGCTGCCTGTCGAGTTTGTGCTGCTGCGCTTCAAGCCGGAACCCTGGAAGCCCGCCGATACTATCCAGTGGTCCAAGATGATGGGCTGGAACCTGGGCGGCAACTGGGAAACCGAGATCATCCGCGCCCGCCTGATTGCCAAGCTGGGCGTCGAACTGGCCTCGAAGCTGGAGCCCGGCTACGATCCCGCTCATCCCCTGATCGTTCCGTCCGGCATCGAATACAGGGGCATCAATCTCGGCCTGCTGGAGCAGTACCAGCAGGTGAAAGAACTGAGCGGCTTCGGCATGCTCGGCGGCAGCAATAACTGGGTCGTTGATGGCACCATGACCGCGACAGGCTCCCCCATCCTCTGCAACGATCCGCATCTGGGGCAGGCCGCCCCCTCTATCTGGTACGAATGCCATCTGGTCGCGGGCGATATCGATGTCGTCGGCGCCAGCTTCCCGGGCAGCCCTGGCATCGTTATCGGGCACAACCAGCATATCGCCTGGGGCGTCACCAATGCCGTCTCCGATGTCGAAGATCTTTACATCGAGAAATTTAACCCCGAGAACCCTCACCAGTACGAATTTCAAGGCCAATGGCACGAGGCCAGAGTTGTGCGCGAAGCGATCAAGGTGCGCGGACAGAAAGAGCCGGTGATTGAAGAGGTGCGCATTACTCGTCACGGCCCGATCCTGACCAGTATTACACATCCGCTCAGCGGCTCACAGGCTAACGGCGCTCATGGCTCTAGCACAGAACTCTCCCTGGCCCTGCGCTGGACGGGCCTGGAACAGTGCAAAATCATCTCTTCGGTTCAGAAGCTCAACCGCGCCACCAACTGGACAGAGTTTCTTGATGCGATGCGCGACTGGGACGTTCCTCCGCAGAATGTTATCTATGCCGATAGCGAAGGGAATATTGGCTATATTATGGCAGGCGCTATCCCTATTCGCGGCAAGGGGCAAGCGCTGCTACCTTCGCCCGGTTGGACCGGCGAATACGAGTGGGTCGGCTATATCCCTTTTGAGGAGCTACCCCAGAGCTTTAATCCTGAGCAACACTTTATCGCCACGGCCAATAACCGCGTGGTGGATGATACCTACCCCTACTACATCACCAACGAATGGCTTAATGGCTACCGCGCCCAGCGCATCCGTGACCTGCTCACCAGTCAGGACCATAAGCTTACCCTCGCGGATATGGCTCGCATTCAAGCCGATTACTACTCTTTACCCGCAACGGAGATCGTTCCCTACATGTTACAGGTGCAGCCCGCTACCCCTCTTGCCGCTTCGGCCCTGCAAATAGCGCGTACCTGGGATTACAGGTTGACAGCCGAGAGCGCGGGTGCGGCGATCTATATCACCTTCCTGCGTAAGCTGGAGCGCCAGGCGCTGGGCACGGTGTTTGGCGATGACGAAGACTTGCTGGACCGCTATCTTGGCGTTGGCTCAACCATCCTCGCACTGGTGAACGGCTATACCAGCCGCAGCAGGCCCCTGCTGATCCGCCTGCTGAAAGAGGGCGACGATAGCTGGTTTGCCAACTCGACCCTTCCCAACGGACCCTGTTCCTGGGATGAGGCACTCACAAAGGCTTTTCACGCCAGCATTGAAGAACTACACGCAAAACTGGGAGCTGACCCTGCACGCTGGCAATACGGCTCCATCCACCAGATGACCTATCGCCACCCGCTGGGTACGGTGAAGCTATTGAGCAAATTTTTTAACCGGGGACCATTCCCGGTCGGCGGCGATATCGATACAATCAATATGGGAGCCGTCTCGCCAGCTCAGCCGGCGGAGGTGATTACAGTGCCATCATATCGCCAGATCGTTAATCTCGCCGATCTGCCGTCCTCCCTCTCAGGACATTCGCCCGGACAATCGGGCCACCCGGTCAGCAAACACTACGATGACTTTATCCAGATGTGGCTGGAGGTTAGCCATCACCCGATGCTCTTTGAGCGCCAGGCGATAGAAGATAACGCGGAGGGTACTCTGGTGATGAAAGCTAAGTCATGATCCCTCTGAGCTGAAGACGCAGGGGCTTCGTGAGAGCTCGAGTTTACCGGACTCCTCATCAGTAATGGTGAGGCCGCCTAAAAGGTCATGACACTTGCAGTAAACACATCAGATCGCTGCTCTGTCACCTGGATTAAAAAAAAGGGTTGAGGAAAGGAGATATGATATGTTCGCTCTACTTGCTGGCCTCATTCTTCTGCTCTTGCTTAGTATGCTTGGGATAGCGGGCTGGGTCTCCTCCGAGCAGCTTCTCCGCGCGAAAAAGGTCGATCAGGTCCATGCACCCAGGCCACGCGTCATCGAGGTCACCGATGATACCATCACCTTACAGCGCACACAAGATATCACTTACGACGGCATATACGGCATTGATTGGCAATCGAACTATGCCGTTCTCGGCAGGATCATCTCGACAACTGAGCAAGCGGTAAAACGTACCCTCCTTCAAACAACACAGCAGCCTCCTGTGGGCTCACGCGTGCGCTGGAATGTGTTTGTCTATCTGGGAGATCCTCAGCGCACGCGTGGTCTGGCCTACCAGGATGTGCATATTCCCAGTCAAGTGGGATTGCTACCAGCCTGGTTCATCGCGGGCTCGCGCGCAACCTGGATGCTCATGGTACATGGCTATAATGCGACGCGCGAGCAGGGACTGTGTGTCCTTCCACTGGTACAGAGCATGGGCTTTCCTGTGCTGAACATCAGCTATCGCAACGATCCAGGTGCGCCGCCCAGTTCTGATCATCTCTATCACCTTGGAGATACCGAGTGGCGAGATATCGAGGCGGCTGTCCAGTACGCGCGCGACCAAGGGGCGGCAGACATCATCCTCTATGGTTGGTCCATGGGTGGGAGCATGGTCGAAACGTTCTTGCAACGTTCAGCGGAGGCGAGCCATATACGAGCCGTCATCCTCGACTCGCCAATCCTCAACTGGCATGCTGCCACAATCAGGTTGATGCACGAGACGATCCATCTGCCGGTTTGGTTCCTGCTCTTTGTGGAATGGATCATCGCGCGCCGTGGCGTCAATTTCTCAGCCTTGAATTATCTCCATCTCGCGCCTCAGAGAACGCTGCCTACCCTCCTTTTTCATGGAACCGCTGATACCCTGGCTCCTGTCGCCGTCAGCGATGCCTTCGCTCAGGCTTGCCCTCAAGTCGTGACCTATCAGCGGGTGAACGGCGCCGATCATGTCCAGTCATGGAATGCTGATCCGCAGGCATATGAGGACGCACTGAGAACCTTTCTGACCCATGTCGGCATGAGCACAACCCATACCGCTGCTCTGCCTACCGAAGAATAGTATCAAGATGGGCTACGCATCAAGGAAATCACCATCACAACCATTGTTCGCTAAAAAGCGAACCTCGTATTGCTCCATTGACGGCTGAAAGTGCGTGATTTTCTGGCTTTGTCCATAAAAATTTTACATTTTCGTGAATGTTTCTTGATATCTCAGTGGTACACTATCAACGTGCGAACTGATAGGGTGAGTCACAGGCTCTGTCAGGCATCAAACGAGGCTTGGATAGACAACAAGCCTCATCATTTTCTTTATGGGAAAAATTCCGGCCTGCACGCCTCTACCAGAGAAATTTGATGATACCATATAAAAGTTTACATACATCCCGCATAGCCAGATGGGTCTTGCTCCCCCTACGCCTTTTTCTCGGCGTTACATTTCTCTATGCAGGAATCCAAAAATTTATCGATCCACAGTTCTTCCAGCCCTCCACCACCGGCTACATTGGCAAACAGGTAGCGGCATTCGCTCGCACATCACCCTTGCACGACTTCTTGCTCCAGGTAGTCGTACCACACGCGGATTTCTTCGGACACCTCGTCGCTTACGGGGAAATCGCTATTGGGCTGGGTGTCCTGGTGGGTTTACTTTTCAGACCTGCTGCCTTCTTTGGCCTCCTGCTCAGCCTGCTTTTTTACCTGTCGGTCACATGGCGCGTCTATCCCTATTTCTACGGCGCGGACATCGTCTTCGTCTTTAGCTGGCTGACGCTATTGCTCAACGGTCCCCTGAATACCGGCCTGCCCGCACCCGACGAGCTGCTTGCCCTCCAGCTCATTCAGCGCGCCTCACCCCGGCAACAGCGGCGCGTGGCCCGTATCCTGCATTACATGCTCGGGACTACCGAACCAGCCGCCTCCTCTCCTATCACATCCGACGATACCCAACCGATGCGCGCTCTCCCGGCTTCCCGACAGCGATATACAGCAAGGAGCCAGCAAGCCCCGACCTCGCGGCGCAGCTTTCTGCTGGGCACGCTAACCGGAGGGGCAAGCGTTGTGACACTCGCAATCTTTGCTTACGCCTTACGCCTTTTCGGTGCGGGAGGACAGGCGAGCAACAGTACCGCACCAGGCTATCCCATCCCTACCCCGGACACCACCCAGGCGACGGCAGGCGTCGGCACACCAACTAACGGCGCAATCGCCCAGGTGAGCAAAGTGCCCCCTAACAGCTCGATCAGCTTCACCATCCCCTCAACCAACGATCCCGGCATCCTGGTCCATCTCAATAACGGCCAGTTCGTCGCCTATGATGCCCTCTGCACGCACGCAGGTTGCGCGGTCGATTACGATCCCGATAGCCACCTGCTGCTCTGCCCCTGTCACGGCGGCGCTTTTGACCCGGCCCAGGGTGGGGCAGCCGTACAATCGCCCGCCAGCGTCTCCCTTGCCTCGGTCGCCATCCGCATCGATAACGCAACGGGCGCGATTGTGCTTCGGTAGAGGCGGGACCTGCCACAAACATATCTGGCCCGAAAGCCTGACAGCTCCTTCACTGTAGAGTAAAGAGGCTTTTTTCGGTTAACTCACGTTATCCTGGGCAGATAACCAAGAAGTCAGTAGAGCCCAGATAGCCAACACCGCTTTTTTGCTTGTAGAAAACCTTGTCATTACGTATACTAGGGGTCATCAAGTAGATAGAAGATGGAGGGGAGATCCAATGGAGACGTCACCTGATTTCGAGTCGATCAAACAAACCAACGTATATAAGATGGAATTTTGGAGCGCCAGAGACCTGATGCCGCTTTTGGGCTATGGGCGGAAATGGCAGAACTTCATGAATGTGATCGAGAAAGCGATCACAGCCTGTGAGGAATCAGGGAATCGGAGAGAGGATCACTTTACCGACGCCAGTAAAGGCATCGTCGGCGGCAAAGGTTCGGTGACAGAGTGGAAAGATTATCTGCTTTCCCGGTTCGCTTGCTATCTTGTCGCGCAAAATGGTGATCCGCGCAAACCAGAGATTGCAGCGGCCCAGGCATATTTCGCTATTGCTACCAGAGCACATGAAATCCACGAACTTCGCCGACAGCAAGAAGATCGGCTTGAAATGCGTCTGAAGGTCAGTGAGAGTTTCAAACAACTTGGCAAAGCCGCACAAGGGGCAGGAGTACAATCTGCAACTTTTGGTATTTTTGTTGACGCTGGATATTTAGGTTTACATCGTCATACCCTGCAAGAGCTGAAAGAAAAGAAGGGCATTGCTGATAGTGAGGATTATCTGGACAACATCACTCATGCAGAGCTAAGTGCCATCGATTTCAAGAACACGTTGACTGAGGGAAAGCTCACTTCGGAAGGATCACTGGTTTGGATGAGGCTTCGCAGGCCCACTACTTCGTTGGCGATCAAGTAAGAAAAGCGATAGAAGCGGTGGGGCAACCTTATCCAGAAGATCTGCCGCCAGCAGCATCGATCCGTAAGATGGTCGAGAAGCGGCGTCGGACGTCCAAAAAGCAGAAACAACTCAAACAAGCTCCACAAGACGAGCAAGGAACATTGTTTTAAGAGACAAACTCATCCTCCTACTTGACAGCCACATAACAGTCCGCTATACTTGCTATAGCAAATAGTTATGTGAGGGTGCAGATGAATTTAGCGGAGAAGATCAAACATTTGCGCGCGATCGAAGGCGAACTACGAGGGCTGAACCGTCCTATGACGCAAATGGAAGTTGTCCGAGCCATGCAAGAAGAGCTGGGCGAAAGTATCAGCCAGGCGTACCTCTCTCAGTTGGAGAAGGCCAAACGGCTGCACCTCACCGCGTCCAGCCGCGATCTACTGGCTCGTTTCTTCAAAATCCATCCTGGCTACCTGGTGAGCGATCCGCCGGATTACAGCACTGATCTTATGACCGATATTGTGAAGCACGATACCGACCGCCTCACTACCTGGTTGGATGCCAGCGCCGAAGAATGGCACACCGAGCCCGATCTTCAACTATTGCTCCAATCTCTTGCCAATGCCGAAGAGCCGCGCCGCTATATTGAACTGTTTCGCCAACTTATGGACTTGCCGGTAGATGAGCTCGCGGCCATTGTTCACGCAGTCACCGAACATTACAATACCAACAAAATTGTATGATTTGAATTTCCGCTTTTTTTGCGTCTATCTTTTTAGAGGTGGGAAGCACGAATCGTAGCGCGTATCTTATTCCATCTCCTTATGATCGATGATAATCAAATTATTTTGTTGGGTCATGAAGAGGGGGAGGCAAATGATCCCGGAACATTTTAAAACGCCCGATCAACACCATATGTTCGCGCCTGACAGAGACGCCCTGTTCCAGAGGTTGCGCCACCGCGCGCTCCTCTCGCTTGCTCTTCTGGGTGGCGCGCTTGTGCTCAGCGCCGTCAGCTTTTTCACGGATAGTCTTTTTCCTTTATTGTCCCTATTAGGTATACCTTCGGCACAATTATGTCTCACATTCGCACTTGTCTTAGGCATATCCGGCGTCGTGACCAGCATTATCGTCATGATTGAACGCATTGACCGGTTCTGGTCACAGGCTGCGATGTTCCAGAGATCGAAGGAGCATAGCTATGCTAATCGCAACTGACCCGCTTTCCCTGCTATTCATTTTCAGCTTCCTCTTCGGGCTGCTGTTCCTGATTGTGACGGCTTTCCTGGGAGGCATCGGACAAGGGCATCACGTCGGCGGGCACCATATCCATATAGGGGGGCATGGCGCTCCACATGTTCATGCGCATACATCTCATGCCGTACATGGACACGCAGGCCATACAAACGCCAGTCATGCTCAGGCCGCTCATGCCCAGGCTGCTCATAACGGGCAAGCGGGACAGAAAGTTGGCAAACCTGCGCCAGCCACCGCCCAGGCTCACGTAAACATCCTTTCATACCTGGGCTATATCAATCCTCTTTCCCTGGCAATCTTCCTGGTGGGCTTTGGCTTCTTTGGCTACGTCTTCCACAACAGTACCGCGCTCGCCTTGCCACTTGCCCTGGCCTTGTCAGGATTGAGCGGGCTGGTCATTGCTATTATCCTGCTGATGACGATTGACCGTCTCTTCGGAGGATACGAAGGCTCCACTATGCAGGATGTCTCGGATCGCACCGGTCTTGTCGGCAAAGTCAACATCACCATCCCAGAAAATGGCATCGGCGAAATTCTCTACGTTTCTCCTGGCGGTATGCGCAAGAGCGTTCCGGCACGCACTGTAGATGGCCGACGCCTTGAGAGCAATCAGGAAATTGTGGTGGTAAATTACCAGGCGGGAGTTGCTGAGGTTGACACCTGGGATCGCGTTATCAGCCAGGGCGAACCAGAAGATCTCGATCTGCCCGATGAGGATGAACTGGCCCAATTGCGCACGCTGCTCAACGAATCTCCCAAAGCTGAAACAGAATACGTCATGCGGAAAGATTTACAAAAGGAGTAATGTATCATGAGCTTACCTATTTTCTTAGGTGTAGGATTACTCGCACTCGTTATTGTGGTTATTGTCATTTTCAGAATCTTTGGCTCCCTCCTACGCAAAGTTGGGCCGAACCAGGCATTGATCATCTATGGCGCTGGCAAAACAAGGATCGTCACAGGGGACGCCCATTTTGTCGTTCCTCTCTACCAGCGGGCACAGGAACTTTCGCTTGAACTGATGTCCTTTGATGTTGCTCCTCGTCAGGTGCTCTATACAACGCAGGGCGTGGCGGTCAATGTTGAAGCAGTCACGCAGATCAAGGTCCGCTCGGATGAGGAAAGCATAAAGACCGCCGCCGAGCAGTTTCTGAGCAAATCTCAGGCCGACCGCGAGAACCTGATTCGTCTGGTGATGGAAGGCCACCTGCGCGGCATCGTCGGCCAGTTGACCGTTGAAGATCTGGTCAAAGATCCCGAGAGCGTCAGTAGCAAAATGCTCAGGACTGTTACGCCCGATATGACCAAGATGGGGCTGGAAGTTATTTCCTTCACCATCAAGGATGTACGCGACGAGAACGACTACATCACCAATATGGGCCGTCCGCAGATCGCCGAAATTCGCAAACAGGCCGATATCGCCTCTGCTCTGGCACAGCGCGATACCCAGATACAGCAAGCGAACGCCGCTCGTGAAGCCGCCATTGCCCGCTCTAAAGCGGACCAGGAGCGCGTGAAGGCCGAGACCGAGTCGCTGGCCCTCCAGGCCGAATCGCAGCGCAACCTGTCGCTTAAAAAGGCTGAATTCGAGGCCGAGGTCAAGAAACAGCAGGCAGCCGCAGACAAAGCCTACGATATCCAGGCCAATGTGACGCAGCAGCAGGTGGTCGCGGAAGCCGTGCGCGTGACCGAGGTCGAGAAGAACGCTCAGATCAAAGTGCAGCAGGCCGAAATCCAGCGCCGCGAACTGGAACTGCAAGCGACCATCCAAAAAGCTGCCGAAGCTGAGCGCCGCCGCATCGAAACCGTGGCGGAGGCCGAGCGCCAGCGCATCATCCTGGAAGCTCAAGGTCAGGCCGATGGAGCTAAGGCAAAGGGCCTGGGTGAAGCGGAAGCTGCTCGCGCTCGTGGTCTGGCCGAGGCTGAAGTCATCCGCGCCCGTGGTCTTGCCGAAGCCGAGGTTATCCGCGCGAAAGGTGAGGCCGAAGCTGATGCGATGAAAGTTAAAGCTGCGGCGTACCATGAATACAACCAGGCTGCGGTACTTGACAAACTGCTCACAAACATGCCTGAGGTTGTGCGCGCTATCGCCGAGCCGCTGAGCAAGGTCGATAAAGTCACGATTGTCTCGACTGGCGGCGGCAACGGCACCAACGGCGGCCTCGGCGCCAGCCGTCTCACAGGCGATATCGTCAATATGGTGGCGCAGGTGCCAGCCCTCTTCGAGCTACTGAGCGGCACCCCCATTGGCGATCTGATGAACCGCGTTCCCGCCCTGGGCAACCAGGACAACGAAGGCCCGGCAAAAGCCAACGGCACGCTTAACACCGCTGAACCAAACACAACGGAAAAGTAGTATTATAACTGTAGGGGCAGGGCTTGCCCCTGCCCTGATCTTGTTGGGGCAAGGCTGTATGGGCTGGACAACCGCAAGGGTTGCCCCTACAGTTCTACCAGAACCAATCCGGCACGGGCTGGGCAACCGCAAGGGTTGCCCCTACTGTCGTACCAGAACAACACATGGGAGATGCTGATGAATTTGTTGGAGCGTGTGCTTACCTTGCTACGAGCCAATCTCAACACGATGATTGAGAAGGCCGATGATCCTGAGCAGACCCTGCGACAACTACAACTCGACATGCGCAACCAGCTCGTGCAGGTCAAGACGCAGGTCGCGACAGCTATCGCGGAAGGACATCGCCTGCGTAAACGTAGCCAGGAACTGGGGGAAGAGGCGCAAAAGTGGTGGCAGAAAGCAGAGCAGGCCATCCAGCAAAATAATGATAATGCAGCGCGCACAGCTCTGGGACACTATAACGATCTAAACAAACAGGCCCAACTTTATCAGCAGCAGCAGGCGGAGCAAGAGCAACTGGCGAAGACGCTGCGCGACGTGCTACGCCAGCTAGAAGTGAAAATTTCGGAGGTCGAAACCAATATTGATCTGCTCGCAACGCGCAAACGCAACGCGCTGATCCAGCAGCGCGTCTTCGAAGCCCTCAACAAAGCCGACAGGCCGAAAGATAAAGGTCTCGCTGCTAAAGCTCAGGACGCGGTTATAGAGGCAGAGGCGCGAGCACGCGCCCTGGCCGATTTACATCAACGCGACCTCACAACGCAGCTCGACCAGCTCTCAGCCGATCAACTGATCGAGCAACAATTACACACACTCAAGCAGAAAAGCACGCCCAACACGCGCCCATTGCTGGGAGAAGGCGAAGCTCATCTCTCCCCCCTGCAACCACCTCAACCACGCTCAGGAGAACCCGTCAGAAAGCGCCGCAGGGAACAACCGACTCCCGAGGTGTCAACCGGAGACCTCAGCAAAAGCGTGGAGCTAGAACACCTGAAAAAGCTGCTCGAAACACCTCAAGACCCGCCGTAGGGACCCGATTTATCGCGTCCTGCGCGATTTATCGCTTCCTGCGCTGTCCCCCATCCTTGCAATCATCCTCTCCCCCCTCTCCCTGACAGAAAAGGATCATGCCTTCCTTAGTAGCCGAGTTCCCTGTAGCGACCAGGTTTACCGCGTCCAGTTTACTGCCACCAAATCGGCAGGCGTCCCCGGCAGCACCAACAACCCTGTAGCGACCAGGTTTACCGCGTCCAGTTTACTGCCATCCCCTACAAACCATGAAAAACGGGCGCTAAAGCGGAACGCGATAAATCTGGTCGCCACGAGAGGGTAATCTTTTTGTGTCGGGATGAGAGGACTCTCACCCCGGCGTGCTTAAATCTGGCAGAGGTCAGGCTTGAAATCGTTGCGGAGAGAATGGCGCAATGATTTCTGGAATCTGTCCCGTCGCAATCAGTTCGGCAATCGTGTCTCCGGTAATGCCACTCAAGATGATTCCGACGCTATTATGTCCGGTGGCAATGGTGACGTTTTTCCAACCAGGGGCCGGGCCAAGCCGCGGGCGCGTATCAGGCGTCCGCGGTCGTAATCCCGCCCAGGAGGTCTGGACAGAGCTGTATTCAAGTGCTGGGAGGAAGCGTATTGCAGTGCTGCATAACCAGTTGATCCCCTCCTGAGTCACCTGGTCATCAAATCCTGCCTCTTCCTTCGTTGCGCCAATGAGGAGCTGTTGCCCTCGCGGCGCAATATAGGCTGCCTCCCCAAAAATAATATGTCGCAGTCGCGGTTCTGGCTGTTGCATGGTCAGGAGCTGTCCTTTCAGCGGACTCACAGGTAAAGAGAGGTAAAGTTCCTCGCTCCACTGCGCCGTCCAGGCTCCGGCGGCAAGCACAAGATGCTTGCAAGCAATAGAGCGATGATCTGATAGGCGGATACCTCTGACCTGCGCTTGCTGATGATCGAAGGCCATCACTTCTTGCCCACAGAAGAACTGAGCGCCGAGCCGTTGAGCGGCCTGATACCACGCTCTCGTGAGCAGCACAGCATCGATTTGTGACTCCTGGGGAGCATAGATGGCTGCACACACCTCCTCAGAGAGCGATGGTTCCAGTTGACGCGCCTCCTGGCCGCTGAGCCAGTGCAGTTCTAAACCCAACGGCAGCCAGGCTTCAAAGCGTTTTCTGAGGCGGGGAAGACGCTTTTGGCTACGGACAGTGCGCAAAGCGCCGGGTCGCTCATAGCCGAGCCGAAGTCCGGTCGCATCCTCCAGTTCTGGCGCGATAGCTGTCAATTGGGCGAAGCCAGCAAGCAGCAAGTCAGCGAATGGACCCGGGCCAGCAAGCGGCCCAAGTGGGGCTAGCAGTCCGGCGGCAGCTCCCGAAGCTCGACCGCCGATAGCACCTTTCTCAAAGACCATCACCTCTACGCCCCGTCTGCGCAGAAAGTAGGCGATAGCGCAGCCAATAATGCCCCCGCCAATAATCGCGACATCTGTTTCTTGTTGCATATTTTTATCCAGGCGTTGAGAGACCATGCCAGCGTGCAGGTAGTGAAAGTTAAATAATGCTTTTTTGCATCCCTATCCTACTTTCGCTTTGGTGATGGTACAAGCGGCTCGCTCTCTTCTTCTAGCCTATCAATAAATGCCTTGATAGGCCGTGTTGCTTTTTTTAAGTCTGTTAGGACGTAAGCATCTCTTTTCCCTGCAATTTTCTCAAACCCGAGATGTTCGACTAATTTCTTGCCTTCAGGCGTTGCAGCTACAGCGTACCATTTTTTGATATCGTACTGCCTGTCTAATGAGATGGCCCATCGTATAGCATTTCTAATGATAAAACGTCCCCTATCTTTGTCTTTTTGAGCATCTCCTGTATGATGTATCGAAATACTTGGGATATACACCGTCAGATTTTTCTCTGTCCACTCTCTTATGGCCCCTGGTGGTATATTCTGCTCTCTCATCTCCTGGTTGATGATGGATTTGATGACATCTTCCCTTAGAGGCATCATGGTTACTCCTGCGATCCTTCTGCCCCCTTCTCTTGCAGACATGAAGATGTCATAGTTGGCTTCACGCCATTCCAGTAGCCTGTCATAGGTCACAATATCTTCTGGCTCGTACAGTTGAAAGTGATTCTGGTAGCTTGCCCATAGTTCGCTGTTTGTTGCTGGACCAAAGGTGAGTTTGGTGTCATCTTTACGCTTTAAAAGCTTGACATGTGCATCTATTGCTTCTTTGGGGTACTTTCTTCCCCTTTTTCTTCCCTCTTCGAGTTCAGTTGGTATCGTTCCATCTTCCGCTCTTCTGTTTAGCGTTGCTTTGGATATACCGAGAAGCTTCATCACTTCTTCTGGTTTGTAGTACTCTTTTTCCATCGTTTATTCTCACGCTTCCTCTCGTTGATTTCTGCTTCAGAGAGTCATTGATATTGTAAGCCTTTAGACTCATTTTGTCTAGTATGTTGAGTCTTAATTGATTTTTGAGTTTTATTGACAATTTGATTAGTGATGCTTTATAATTGACTCATGATCTTTGACAAAAAGATTTGTGAGTCTTAATAAAGGGAATATTTATGTTGCGGAGTAAGAGATCAAGAGGAGGATCGATATGCAGTACTATTGCCTGAAAATAGAGCTCCCAACTGATGTGATCAACTATCTGAACCGCATCGGCGTCTCGATTGTGCCCGAGAAGATCAACAATGAGATGTACCTGCGCCTCGATTGCCCCGAAGGGACACAGGAGGAGTACGCCGATATCGTCACGCAGGAAACGATGTACCGGGTCGTGACGCCATCACAGGGGATCTTCTACATCCGCTATTTGCTCAGGCCGAAGCTGCCCAACGGGAAAAGTCAGTGCTTGCTGTATGTCTACGCGTCGGATATGCAGCGCATGGAAGGGGGTTCGGATGCAACTCAGGGCAATTAATCTATCTTTTGTCGTGGTTGATATCGAAGAGGCAGCAGTGTTGAGGAGGAAGCTGGTCGAACGGACGTATACTCCCGCAATCGCTTCCCACATCTCCGGCATTCTCCAGCAGCTTACGAGCACCAACACGCTCGAACTCGGCGGCATGCCCCTTGTCACGTTAAATGCCGTGCTCAATGATATTATTGCTGATAGCAGCACCACCAGCGATGATATTATGAAACTGCAACAAGTCCTTCACAAGGTACAAATAGAGGTGATAAATCGGTATAACGAAATAACCGGATCGTGCTAATTGCGGAGAGGCGCTTTTAACTCCCCTTCTATACAGAGGTTGTTCTCAAAAATGGCCTATCACCACAAGTTGTAGCAGCACCAGCAGTAAAATTATTGCAAAGCCAATAAAAATGCCCACAATAAAGGAAAAGCGGTTATTATTGCGCTCCTCTTCGGTAGCAGGTCGTTTCTCACTCATCACTGCACTTCTTTCCAGGCTAACGCAGGGCCGCGTTGATAACGCCCTCGATATTGATCATCACTTCCAGACCATCGGCAGGGTCTGCTTCGCGGCTGGTAATCAGTACCTGCACAACCCTTTGCTCGCCATGCACCACCCGCAGCAGGATATGGCGCTGCATCGTGGTAATGATGGTACTCTCATAAGCGCCCCAGGTCTCCTCGCTCAACGATTGCAAAGCCTGTCGTAGCGACAGACAGAACGGCTTGCAGAGCCCGGTGATATCAAGGTTATCCACCGCTACCTGGGCAATGGCCTCCCCTTCGGTGGTTAGCACGCCGGCAGCAATAAAGCCAGGCACGGAATATCCCAGCGTTTGCAGAGCGGAGACGAGAGCGGTGTAATTATGCTGCCTGCGCACGCTTTTCCTCGGCATGGTGGCCCCATCATCCGACATCCAGGTGCTACCCTGAGCGCCATTGAGCGAGAGGGCGTCGCTCACATTCTTCATGAAAGCGGCCTCCGAGAGATCATTTGTCACACTGGGCTCGCGGGCAGATACCGGGGCCTGCCATTCAGGCGACGAGATGCGGCGCGCACCGCTCTCTATTGGAGCAATCGTATAGGGATCAACCGATTTTCCGGTCGTGAGCGGATCAGTTGTTTTGAGTACAGGCGGGGGAGGAGATTCTTGCCATTGCGCGGTGGCCGGTTCCCCGAGGGCGTCGGCAAGCGGCGATGGGCGGATCGCGGGCATACCTGATGTGGGCTGGTCCATAACCCAGCCGGGCAACTCGGTGCGCTGATATTCCTGCGCCTTACGCGCAGCCGAGGGCATACTTTTTTCGCTTCTGCCCGCAAAGGGTGTCACATCAAAGGCAAACGTCGAAGCCGCAGCCGGGGCATCCTGCGCCGCAAACGCGTTGCCATTTTTCTGCTCAACCAGGGGGATGTGCGCCGACTGTTCCCACCATTCTTTCGTCTCGCCCGCACTCAGCGCGGCTAGCTGCTGGCTGGCGGTTGCCCTGGTAAGATTTTCCTGCGCGGCTGGGGCTCGCGGCACGGAAGAGAGCGACGCATCTTCTGTAAAGACAAAAGGACTATCGTCAACCTCATCAAAGGCGAATGAGCCCGAGAGGGCGTTTGCCGGAGCCTCCTCCTGTGGCTGACCATGCGCATACTTTGAACGATACTGGAGAGCCTGCAAGATCAGACGCGAGAGCGGCTGGGTCACATTCGAGACGATCTGACCGCTCCAGGGCTGCTCCATCACCGTTCCATTCTTATGGGCTGCCAGCGCGAAAAACGCCTCTTCCCCACGCAACATCCCATATTCGGCGCTGACCAGTTCCCCTTTTTGGAAACGCAACATCCCACGCTCCTCGACCCCGGTGCTCACGAGCAGCGCGATATTTTTGCGACTCATCGTCACAATCTGGATCACATCCAATAAATCAAACGAGTCCAGGTCAGCGGTAAAGCCTGCGGGCTGCAACAAGCGCCGCAATTCTTCGCGCAGCAGGCGTAAATCCAGCGGCTTGGCTAAATATCCTGCCGCACCACTCTCCAGCGCCTGGCTACGCACCAGCGGCGTATCCTCGCTCCCGATGATGATCGTTTGCGTCCTGGGGCGATAGGCGCGTAACCACTGCATAAAATCGAAACCGCCAACTGACGTCTTCAAATCGCATATCACGATGTCAAACTCTTCTGTCCAGAGGACGCGCAGTGCATCGGCATCGCTTAATGCGCCCTGCACAAAATAGCCGTCCTTCAGCAAAGAGTTGACTATGCTGCGGTTGAGACTTTCCTCTCCCTCAACCACGAAGATACGCCAGGCATCAGACATCTTTTTTACCACCTGAAACAGTTCTGGTCTGTTTCCAGCCCATCAACGCAGATCGCGCGCTCCCGCATCCCCATAAACTCCCCAGGTCTTCCTTGTTTGTTGGTTCTATAGCCACTTGAGCAGTGTATCACGATGCCTTTCGGATGGCAAGGCTATTGCAAACTGGTACTATAGAGTCAGCAGGGCAGCGGCTAGCCCTGCCCCTACCTACCTCATTCGTTCTTTTTTCGCAGTCCGTGCTATACTCTATTTCGTAATTTTCTTTTTTTAAATACGCAGCACTTCTCACATTATTATAAGGAGTAGTAAAATGATGCAGCACGATATAGAGCGCGATACATGGAAGCAACTGGCGGCCAATGCGGCAGCGCAACTGGTGGAAGAGGGGATGGTGATCGGCATCGGTACGGGCTCAACCGTTACTTATCTGATTTACGCGCTCGCCCGGCGCATTCAGGATGGGCTCCGCATCGTTGGCGCCGTTCCCACATCACAGGCGACCTACGATCTGGCTCATAATCTCGGTATTCCGCTCACAGACCTCGACACCCACCCCGAGCTTGATCTCTGCATCGATGGGGCTGATGAGATCGATAGCCAGTTCAATTTAATCAAGGGAGGCGGCGGCGCGCTGCTACGCGAGAAGGTTGTTGCCTCCGTCTCACGTCGCTTTGTCGTCATTGCCGACCAGACCAAAGAGGTCCAACTCCTGGGCTCCCGGTCCCCCGTGCCGGTCGAGATTATCCCTTTTGCCCTCACACCGATACGCCAGCGTCTGGAGGCGCTCGGCGCCACAGTCCAGATACGACATTTGGGCGAACAGATCTTCGTGACCGATAATCACAATAATATCTTTGACTGCACTTTTCCCAACGGCATAGCCGATCCGGTCGCGCTGGATGCGCAGATGCAGTCTATCGTCGGCGTGCTGGAAACGGGACTATTTCTGCATATGGCGCAGGCAGCGATCATTGGCGGCCCCAATGGGGTTAAAGTTCTCTCCCCTGAAAAGCTCTAGCCATCCAATCAGGCAATGATTTTCTTGACATAAAAGGAATTTAACCGGTATAATTTTCGCAATGCACGCGACTTTTCCACCGGGAAGGGCGCGCTCGCATAGCATCGAAGAATTTATAGCTGTAGTGTCTTCCTGGATTACTGACCTTGTATGACGCTATATTTTCATGCGCGAAGGAGCCTCTACTTTGAGCAAGGTCCCTGCTAGCCCTACCACCAGCCCCTGGACCATCACAACTCAACGGATTGTTATGGCCGGCGCATTTTCAGCAATCACCATTATTTTAGGCGTTGTACCTTATCTCGGCTTTATCCCGCTTCCCAACATCTCCGGCTCCGCCACAACCGAACATATCCCGACGATCCTGGGCGGTGTGCTCGGTGGCCCCATCGTTGGTATCTTCAGCGGCCTGGTTTTTGGCCTGGTTAGCTTTACGCGAGCGACCGTCCCTCTCTTCAAAGATCCCACAGTCGCTATTTTGCCACGCCTCTTTATTGGTTTGACGGCCTGGGCCACATTCGCTGCTCTGGCGCGCTTCAATCGTAACGCCGCTGCCGCCGCCGCTGGCTTTATCGGTTCCGCCACCAATACAGTGCTGGTGCTGACGATAGCAGTATGGCGTGGCTATTTACCCATAGCTCTGATCGTGACAATTATCCCACAAGCCGCGATTGAGGCCGTCATCGCCGCCATCATCACAACCATCCTGGCAAGTGCCTTTTTCGTCGTTCAGGGGAGGCTGGTGCGGGCGCCCGAAAAGAAGTCACGCGATCAGCTCCATTATTAATTCAGTATCCTCAATTTTCAGTATCCTCAAGCGGATCGAGCCAGCTATCAGCCCTCACCGCCTCCCCTGAGAGGGGTATAGAGGTCAAAATCTGAGATGTCAAGTGGAAATGCATTATGGAACAGCCTGACAAGCAAGTTCATCACAACGGAATAGAGATTGCAAACGTTACCTTCAATTACAGTATGCAGGGGGCGCAGGACGCTCCTCCGGCGCTGCGTGACATCAATCTGCATATTGGCGAAGGCGAAACTGTCGCGATCATCGGCCACAACGGCTCCGGCAAGAGCACGCTGGCAAGGCTGATTGCTGCCATTTTGCATCCCACGCGGGGAACGGTGCTGGTGGATGGCCTCAGAACCGATGCCAGCGGGGAAGATATCTGGACCATTCGCCAGCGCGTGGGCATCGTTTTTCAAAATCCAGACGACCAACTGGTCGCTAATACTGCGATTGATGATATTGCCTTTGGACCGGAGAATATGGGCCTTCCTCGCTTCGAAATCGAGGAACGCGTCCAGGAAGCAATGGCGCTGCTCAAGCTGGAGCAATATGCGCAAATGCCCATTAGCGAGCTATCGGTGGGGCAGAAGCAGCAGGTAGCGATTGCCGGCGTGCTGGCAATGCGCCCCAGATATTTGCTGCTGGATGAACCAACGACGATGATCTCCGGCCAAACGGCACGCCGCCTGCTGGAAACGGTGCAGTTTCTTTCACAAGAGCGCGGCCTCGCCGTGATTCATATCACCCACTTTATGCATGAAGTGACAAATTTCCAGCGAGTGATTGTGATGCACGAAGGGCAGATAGCGATGGATGACACGCCTGCCACTATCTTTTCGCACGCTGATGACCTGCACGCGCTTGGATTGGACGTACCGCTGATTACGCGTCTTGGTCGGCGCCTGCACGACCGGGGAGTGCATCTGCCAGAGGTGATCCTCTCGACCGCACAATTGAAGGCCTGCCTATGCTCTTCGAACTGAAAAATGTCTATCACACCTACCTGCGTGGCACCCCGTTTGCCACCGAGGCATTGCACGGGCTGAGCCTGTCATTGCCAGCCGGGCAGACCACCGCTCTGGTCGGTCCAACCCGCTCTGGCAAATCTACTATCGTGGACCTTCTGGCTGGATTGATTAAGCCTGCGCCCGGTACATTCTTTTTCGAGGGCGCCGATGTGGCGGCTCCCAGCTTCGATATTGAGCGTATGCGCTCGAAGGTGGGCATCGTATTCCAATCGCCGGAAGCGCAAATCTTCGAGGAGACGGTGGGCAAAGATGTCTCGTTCGGCCCGCGCCGCAAAAAAATACCGCCCGCCGCATCACGCCGCCTGGTACAGGAAGCTTTGGAGGCCGTGGGCCTGCCCTACGAAGATTTCCGCACACGCTACACCTACGCGCTTAGCGGCGGCGAGAAGCGCCGCGTGGCTATCGCAGGCGTTCTGGCAATGCAGCCAGAGGTGATTGTTTTCGATGAACCAACGGCAGGACTGGACCCGCGCGGACGACGCGAGCTGCTGGATCTAATCGTTGCGCTGCAACAGCGCCGTAATCTGACGATCATTTACACCTCCAGCAGCCTGGAAGACGTGATCAATCTGGCCGACGCTATTCACATTATCGATCAGGGCCAACTGGTTTTTAGCGGTACGCCGCGCACAATCCTGGCCCAGAGCAGCCACCTGGCCGACCTGGATATTGAGCTGCCAGAAGTTACCAGGATCGCCCTGGCCTTACATGATATAATGCCCGATATACGGCCCGACGTGCTGAACCTGGTCGAACTGGAAGAGGAGATCATACGTCACCTACCAGCCATCAGCAACATAAAGGAACTCCATGATTGAACTTTCCCGTGATATCACCTTTGGTCAATACATCAACAACGGTTCTGCGCTGACGCGCCTGGACCCGCGCACCAAACAGCTGGGCGCGACGCTGTTGATCGTACTGGTCTCCCTCGTCAATCAGTTCATCCCTTTTGCGCTCTGCCTGCTCTTCTGCTTCATGATCCAGCGAGCATCAGGCATTGCTCTTTCTTACGTTCTACGAGGCTATCGACCGTTTCTGGGCTTCCTGGCTGTGATCACGGTTTTCCAGATCCTCTTCTATTACGCTCCTCCCGGTCAGCACCAGACGATCTACTGGCAATGGTGGGTTCTGAGTATCTCCCGGGAAGGTATCCTCAATAGCCTGCTCATCATCTTACGCATTTTTTTCCTTTACTATATTGTAACCATGCTCATGTTTACGACCTCCCTGGTAGACCTGACCGATGGGGCGGAACGGCTGCTTTCGCCGTTGCAGAAGCTTGGCCTGCCCGTCAACGCCTTTGTGATGGTGCTGGTCGTTGCGCTCAAGTTCGTTCCCATTTTTATTACCGAGATCGAGCGCCTGATCAAGGCTCAGAGCGCCCGTGGCGTCCGCTTCGATCAGGGCAACGCGCTCCAACGTACAATGAAGCTCGCGCCGCTACTCATCCCACTTTTCATTAGCGCCTTCAAGCGTGCGGAAGTCTTGAGCACCGCGATGGAGGCGCGCTGCTTCGGCAATCGTCCGGGATGGAAACGCAGCAAGCGCCGCGTACTGCGCTTCGGGCGCAACGACTTTCTGGCCCTCACGTTCACTTTCATTGCTTGCATTACTATTATGCTCATCAATTATGCTCTCTCATAGCTCATACCCGCTTAATATGGCCCAGCTAAAGGTTTTTTGCAACAAAACCACCCCAAAGAACGTTATATATACTAGCCGCAACTCAGCAAAATAGTGCATTTGACCCTGGCAAAATTCAGATAAACGGCTATACTATAAAGAATACCGCTTTGTAGAGATAGCATTTTGCAACAAAAACATACCGTAACACTTTTTAAAAGAGAGGCTTTCTTATGACCATACACCATCGGCCTCATCCCGGTACGACAATACGCGTACTCATCGGCGTCTGTCTCGCCTTGGCTCTCACTCTGCTCCTATTACCTTTAAGCGCATCAGCACATGCTATTTACCAATCATCTTTGCTGACCATTCCAGCAGCGGGACCAACCATGCAGGCCCAGGCAGGCTTTAGTTCACGCTATCGCGATGGCAACTGGATTCCGGTACAGGTTACTTTAAGCAATAATGGCCCCGACTTTAATGGCAAAGTTTCTGTTAATACATCCACGCCCTTTGGCGCGGGCAATTCCGGTTCTACCTATATCTATCAGCAAGCGGTCAGTCTGCCGAACGGCTCGCAAAAACAAGTAACGCTCTACGTTCCCTTCACCTCTGGCACTCCGGGCACAACGCTAAATATTAGCGTTGATCTGCTCGACTCAAACAATCAGCCGGTAACGACGCAATCCGCCGCTCTGCGCGCACTTGGCAGCAGCGATATTTTTGTCGGCTTTCTCTTCGATCAAACACCCGGCCAGACCCCTGGCCTGGGCACGCTTACCAACATTACGCTGCCTACGCAGGGCCAGGGAGGCTCGATCCAGGTTGAACCGTTGAGCGCAGCCACGATGCCAAAGATCGCGGCAGCATTGAAGAACTTTGACGTTATTATTATCGACAATTTCACCACCAGCTCTCTAAGCCAGGATCAACTGGCCGCCCTGCAAAACTGGGTACAACAGGGAGGAAAGCTGATCGTGGTCGGTGGTCCCGAATGGCAGCATACCCTCGCCCCTCTGACCAGCCTGCTGCCCGTGACCCTGGCGGGGACCGCCACCCTCCCGGCAGGGACGCATCTTTTCCCCCTCGGCGGCCCGACCAAAAGCGGTCCGAACCAGGGCAACGTCGCAGACTCAGTCTCATCACCCATCACTATTAGCACCGCGACTGTCAACCCTCAGAGCACGGTTGTGCTCGCATCTGGCAAAACACCGCTGATCGTGCAGGGCGCTCAAGGGCAGGGACAGGTCAGCTATCTGGCTTTTGATCCGTCGCTCGATCCCCTCGCCAGTTGGTCGGGAACAACCACCATCTGGCAAGGTTTGCTGACACGCATGCTGGGCAATCAATTACTCACTTCCAACACAGCGATAAACCCAACTCCCTTTGTACAAAACTTTGGAGGGATGGAGACGCTGCTCCAATCGCTCTTCCCAAGCGCCATCCCTTCGACCTGGGTAATTCTGGCGCTCCTGCTCGGCTACGTGCTTATCCTGGGACCCGTTCGCCTCTTCATCGTGAAAAGGTTCAAGAACCGCAGTTGGAGCTGGCGTATCGTCCTGAGCACTATTGTGGTCTTCTCCTTACTCAGCTACGGCCTCGCGCTCCAACAAAAGGGCAGCTCAATCCTGAGCAGCAGCATCTCGGTTATTCAGCTCAGCCGACCCGGCGCAACGGGCTCGCTGGCCCATACCGCGACCTATGTCGGGGTATTCGTCCCCAACAATGGTGACTTCCAGGTCCACATCCCGGGCGATAATCTGGTGCAATCCACCGAAAATCAACAGTTCGGCCCTCAGGGACCGCTATCTCCCCAGCGCACGACCATTACGTCAACGCCGGATGGCACCGATGTGGACCTGCAAGGGGTCGATATCTGGACGTTACGCTCGGTCGTTTCCAGGCGCGACCACCAGGTGAGCGGCGGCATTGTCTCCCACCTGGCGATTCAGAATAATACGCTGGTGGGAACAGTGACCAACACGTTAGCCTACGGGCTCAGCGACGTTTACCTGCTCACAGGCAACCAGTTCGTCTCCATTGGACATCTGGGAGCCGGTGAAAGCAGAACGATTAACCTGACCATTACCAACAATCCGCCTGCGACAGGCACAACATCACCATCGCTGGCCGATCAGATCGCGAGCAGTCGTGGCCTAAACCCACCCTATGGCCCTTACTCCTTTTACAACAATTCTTCGCCCAGCGAGCTACAGCGCCGCATGGCTATGCTAGCAACAGTGGGCGGCGAGTTCGGCGGCTACGCCTACTGTGGCAACGGCGCGCCATGTTTCCAAAAATCGGTTGTTATTCGAGGCACGACTGGAGGTATCCTCCCCTCACAAGCAATCACCTATACCTCTTCCTCCGCAATCTTCTTTAGCGGTGGCGGACCCAGGTTAGCGACCGATGATCCACTGTTGCTCCCAGGAGCCCCGGCGACGCTGATCGGCTGGGCTGACCGCTTACCCGATGGTGAGAGCAATGCCACCGTCAACGGCAGCTATACGACCACATCGCAGGAAGTCCTGGTCCAGGCGCCGCTCGATGTCAATTTCTCAGGCAACGTGAATGTACCCTCCAGCTTGATTACAAGCCGTGTGGTTGATATACAGAGTCAGGGCAGCACCCTTCAGATGCCCATTCCCGGCGTCTATCAAATGACGACAGGCAGCCCAAATACCGGCAGCATCACCTTCGAGTATGCGCTGGCGAACGGCTCTGGCCTGCGTGCCAATACCATTTCCCTGGTCGATCCGCTCAATGGAGGCTTTAACCCTGTCGGCCCGGCGCCAGCAGGGCAGCAACTGACGATTGACCATGTGCAAGCCTCCCTGTACAACTGGCAAAGCGGCAAATGGGATTCGTTCACCTTCAATCAGTCAGCCCTTTCGGTGAACAACGCTCAGCCCTACGTCGGCCCTGATGGACGAATCTTCTTGCAGCTTGCCGATCAGAATGATACTCAGGGAACGATCTTTTTTAGCAAACCACAAATACAACTGCAAGGCACGGCACCGTAGGGGTCTTCATCTCAGGCGGTCTGAGCGAAGCTAGCGCGCCAGCAGCGTTGACCGCCTGGATAACAAGGTAGGGCTTGCCCCCGCCCTGGCTTACGCCCCCGCCTGTTGGCAGGCCCCACCGGCAGGCTGGTGGAACTGAGTGGCATTGAAAGGAAACATATGGCACAAACCGCCTCGGTATCAACCGATACGATTATTAAAATAGAGCATATCTCTAAAAGCTATCGCAACGTTCACGCCCTGAGCGACCTTAGTCTGGAGATACCATCCGAGTCTATCTATGGCCTGATCGGCCCCAACGGCGCGGGTAAGACGACGCTGCTGCGCATCCTGGCGGGGCTGCTCGTCCCTTCATCCGGCAAGGTCTGGTTCGATGGGACAGAGATTGGCAAATCCCCTTCCGAGATCCAGCGCAACGTTGGCTACATGCCTGACTTCTTTGGCGTCTACCCCGACCTGACCGCGACCGAGTATCTTGAGTTTTATGCCGGCATTCATGGCATCCCCCGCCAGAAACAGGCCAGCCTGGTGACCGATCTGCTCGAACTGGTCGAGCTAAGCTCGAAACGCGATGCGCTCGTTGAAACGTTATCGCGCGGCATGAAACAGCGCCTCTGTCTCGCTCGCGCCCTGGTCCACGATCCTGACGTACTGCTGCTCGATGAACCAGCCTCAGGGCTCGATCCGCGCGCCCGCGTAGAGCTACGCGAACTCCTGCGCACCCTGCAAGGTATGGGCAAAACTATCGTTATCAGCTCGCATATCCTGCTCGAACTGGCGGAGATGTGTACCGATATCGCGATTATGCAGAACGGACGCCTGATCGTCTCCGGCGATGTCAATACGGTCTCCCACCGCCTCGGCGGCGCGCGCCAGCTTGAAATTCGCATCTTAGAGCCTGACCGCGTTCCTGCAGCGGTTGAGGCGCTGAAGGCATTTACTGACATGAGCAACGTGACGAATGGCGAAAGCAATCTGATCCAGGCCGATTTTAGCGGCGATGATGCGGCTCTGCATCGCATCCTGGTTGACCTGATCAAGCATGATATTCCTGTCGTCACTTTCGCACCACGCAGCGGTGGCGGTCGCCTGGAAGAGGTATTTATGAGTATCACGGAAGGAAGTAGCCAGTCATGACCTTTCTTGCTCTCCTTACAAAAGAATTGCGCCTGAGCCTGCGCCGCGAGCGCACCGTCTGGGTGATCATCGCCTATATCCTTTTGATGGGCCTGCTCGGATGGTTCTCGCTCAACGCTTTCAGCTCCAGCAACACGGTGAACGGCCCTGGATTGAGCAACGTCGGCATCAACCTGTATTATATTCTTTCGATTGTACAGCTCTTCTTGCTCATTTTTATTACGCCCGCCTTCACTTCCACCACGGTCAATGGGGAGAAGGAGCGCCAGACGTTCGATATGCTGCTCTGTTCACAGCTCTCGTCGCTCTCCCTGGTCTCGGGCAAGTTGCTCGCAGGTCTGATGAATGCTCTGCTGCTGATCGCTGCTTCCGTGCCGCTCTTTAGCCTGGTATTCTTCTTCGGGGGCATATCACCGGCTCAGTTATTGATCGCGCTGGTCATCTACGTTGTGACAACGATTATGATCGGCACCTTCGGACTGCTCTGCTCAACAGTCTTTCGCCGCCCGGCAGCATCTACCGCGATTGCCTATATGTCCGCTCTGGCATGGCTGGTGCTACCTTTGATCGTTTTCTATATCATTCTGATTGCAGGAACTACTTTCGCCAGCAGACTGGTTCCCAGTAACAGACCTTCGATTATGTTTATCTGGAATCCGGTCTATATCCTGATCACCACATTTCCATCCGGGGCCAATCTTGGTAACTATACTTTCGCCAATCTGTCCATCCCGCCCTGGATCGCCTATATTAGTATTAGTATTATCGCAGCTCTGTTGTTCTTCCTGCTCAGCCTGTGGACGATTAAACCCAATCCACTTGGTCGCCTATCAAGAGCAAGAAGGATGCAGGGCAAGATGGAGCAGCACACCGCATCAGAAGAAATGACGATATCAGCGTTACAGTAGCGGCTTTGTAACGAGAATGCCTCGCAGAGGCTATATGGGCCGGGCAACCGGTAGCTCCTCGCTTCATCGTGGGAGTTACCCCTACCGGTTGCCTCCAAGAAAGGCTTGATTTTATGGCTACTTTGATGCCATCGCGTATCGCGGAGATCTCACAGGCGCCTCTCGACGCTGGCAGCATCACCGCCGCGCTACAACCCTGGCGCAAACGGCTCAGCCTGCAACATCTGTTGCGCTGGACGACGGGAGGAATCATCGCCGGGCTGATCCTGGCATGCTTCGTCCTGCTCATCTCGCGCCTCATTCCCTGGGCTGGAGCTCTGTACTGGGCGCTCGGCAGCGGCCTGGCATGCGTTATCCTGGCTCTAGGAGGCGCGCTCTGGACGCGACCATCCATCGCCGGCTCATCTCGTATCGTCGATGCCAGGCTCTCCCTGCATGATCGCATGGGCACAGCCTGGGAACTGCGCGACCAATCTTCCGTTCTCGCCAGGTTGCAACGCCACGATGCCCTTGAGCAGCTCGCGCACTATACACCAGCTCGGACCGTCTCTTTGCGCGTCCCTCGCTCAACGCTGCTTCTGTCAGGATCGATGCTCGTGCTCCTCGCGCTCCTCATCGTTCTGCCCAACCCGATGAATGATGTGCTCAGGCAACAGGCAGCATTTCAGGCGAAAATCGCCAGCCAGGTCAAAGCCATCGATAAAATACGCCAGGAACTGGCCCAGCAGCCCAATACATCACCCGCTCAACAAAAACAGATCGACCAGGTTTTGCAAGACCTTCAGGCAAAGCTGCAACAGGCTCAGAATGAATCGCAGGCTCAGCAGGCGATTGCAGATGCCCAGGCAAAGCTCGATCAATTACGCAATCCCCAAGCAGCTAATCGCGCTCAAGGCCATGCAGCCGCCAGTTCGTCGTTACAAAATAGCCAGAATTCGAGCTTGAGTGCGCTCGGCCAGGCGCTCGCGAACAATGACAGTAAGGCACAGGCAAAGGCGCTCCAGGATCTGGCCTCGCAGGTCAGTAAAATGACGCCCCAGCAGCGCAGCGATCTGGCCCAACAAATCGAAAAAGCCGCGAACCAGGCTAACCAGAATCCCGACCTCAGTTCCGCGCTGCACCAGCTTGCAAAAGCGGTCGCCAACGGCACGCCCAGCGAAATTTCGGATGCCGCCAGCGCGGTACAGGCTGCCGCAGGGCAAGATGCAGCCAGCCAGGCCAGCAACAGTAGCATCAGTCAGGCATCACAAAGCCTGCAAGACCTGGCTAACTCCCTCGCCGCCTCTACCGATGGTACAAACAACAATGGTCAGAGCCAGAACCAGGGGCAAGGCCAGGGCCAGAATCCAGGTCAAGGTCAGAATCCGGGTCAGGGACAGGGGCAAGGAGGACAGGGACAGGGAGGACAGGGGCAAGGTCAAGGAGGGCAAGGCCAGGGCCAGGGGCAAGGTCAGGGGCCGGGTCAGGGACAAGGAGGAGCTGGCGGTAGCAATGGAGCTGGCAATCAGCAGGGAAAGACGGAACAGGTGACGATCCCTGGACAAATCGGGCAGGGCACAAGCACGCAGACGAACGATAATAATAATGGTATCGTTATCCCAGGCAATGCCGTTCCCTATTCACAGGTCATCGAGCAGTATAACCAGATGGCGCACGATGCTATCGACAACAGCAATATCTCCCCTGACACGAAAGACCTGGTTCATAACTACTTCGATACACTAGAAGGGCAACAATAATCTTATGACAAATACCGGCGAACAGACATCCCCGGATGTACATAGAGACGTGGAGACGAATGGGAGCGCGGCATCGGCCCAACAGCAACAGCCGGACGAGGCCGATATCACGACATTTATCGAAACCGCTCGTAAGTTAGAGCAGGAGCTGTGCTCCATCGTCATCGGACAAGAACGCGTGATCCGCGAATTGCTGCTGGCCCTGCTCTCCGGCGGTCATGTGCTGCTGGAGGGCGTGCCGGGGCTGGGCAAGACGCTGCTGGTCCGCACCCTGGCCGATGCCCTGACGCTCAAATTCGCGCGCATCCAGTTCACGCCCGACCTGATGCCTGCCGATATCGTTGGCACCACGATTGTGACCGAACAATCAGATAACACCGGTGGCGGCAGCAAGCGCGTCTTTAGCTTTCAACCGGGCCCGATCTTCGCCAATATCGTGCTGGCCGATGAGGTCAACCGCGCGACGCCTAAGACGCAATCGGCCCTGCTGGAAGGGATGCAGGAACGCACGGTGAGCGTTGGTGATAGGACGCGCCCCCTGCCTCAACCATTCTTTGTGCTGGCTACGCAGAACCCGCTCGAAATGGAGGGAACCTATCCCCTGCCGGAGGCCCAGCTTGACCGCTTCCTGCTGAAGATTATGGTCAACTTCCCTAAAGCGGAGGATCTGATGCGCATCGTCGATACGACGGTGGGCACGCAGTCGCTTAAAGCTACCGCCGTCGCCACAGGTGAGCAACTGCAACATATGATAGAGATCGCCCGCGCCGTGCCGGTTGCTACCCATATCAAAGAGTACGCCGTCCGCCTGCTGCTGGCTACGCATCCCGACCAGGAAGATACGCCGGAAAAAGTGCGCCAGTACGTCCGCTATGGCGCCAGTCCGCGCGGGCTCCAGGCGATCATTACGACATCCCGCGTGCGCGCGCTGTTAGAAGGCCGCTACAATGTCTCAATGGAGGATATCCGTAGTGTCGCTTTTCCCGCGCTGCGCCACCGCCTTGTGCTCAACTTCGACGGCCTCGCCGACGGCATCACCCCGGAGCGACTGATCGAGACCATCCTTGAGGAGGTCGAAACGGCATGACCAACTTCGTAGGGACCCGATTTATCGCGTCCGATTTATCGCTTACACAGCCTTTTGATCGCCATAGGGCAAGCGCCAGGCATGGCCCCTACCGCCGTATCGTCCTGCACCAGGGCAAGTCCGCTTTAGCGATCCAGGGAACAAATGCTGATGGAAAATGACGGCAAAAACCGCTTCCCACTCGATGCGAGCATCCTGCAACGACTGGATAATCTCGCATTGCTGACGCGCCGACCGATGGCGAGCGGACGCCCGGGGCGGCGACGCTCACCGATGGCAGGCTCGTCGCTGGAGTTCGCGGACTATCGGCGCTACTCCCCCGGCGATGATTTCCGGCGCATCGACTGGCGCGCCTACGCTCGCCTGGAGCGGCTCTTTTTGCGCGTCTTCGAGGCTGAAGAGAACATTACCGTCACTATCCTGCTCGACTGCTCCGATTCGATGCATCAAGGCACGCCGGCTAAAATCTCCCTGGCAACCACCACAGCGGCAGCCCTGGCCTATGTCGCGCTCAAATGCGAGGATAGCGTGATCATTGGCACGCTCACCGACCGGCTGGTTGGCTATCGCCGCGTGGGCAGCGGTAAAAATTCGATCTGGACGGTGGGCGCGTTTCTCAATCAGCTCCCGCGCTCGGGCACGACCGATCTCAACCGCGCCCTGTATGATATCGGACGCGTCGTCACCAGCCCCGGCCTGACCATCATTATCTCGGATTTTCTCGCCCCCGGCGGCTACCAGGTCGGTGTACGCGCCGTGCGCCAGTTGCGCCAGGAAGTGGCCCTGCTCCAGATCCTGTCACCCGATGAGATCGATCCCGATATTCAGGGCGACTGGCGCTTGCGCGATAGCGAAGGCAGCGGCAATGTGGATGTCAGCATCTCTTCCGCGATCTTACAGGCATACCAGCAACGCTTAGCCGACTTCACTGAAGAACTGGCGGCCTTCGCCCATACTCATATGGCAACCTATACTCTGATACCCAGTGATACGCTTCTTATTGATGTTGTTCAACGCTTATTGCGACAGATAGATCTGGTCCGATAAATTTAAAGAGGCGCGAATGAATTTTCTTGTTCCGGCGGCACTGGCTTTTGCCGCGATCATTCCCATTATCCTGCTTCTCTATTTTATGCGACCCAAACGCCAGGAACGGGTGGTTGGCAGCACATTGCTGTGGCAGCAGGCGCTGCAAGATTTACAGGCCAGCCGGCCCTGGCAGCGTTTACGCATTACGCCGCTGCTACTCTTGCAATTGCTGGCTGCCGTCGTGATTGTGCTGGTGCTGACGCGCCCGGCAATCTTCACCAGTAGCCAGCTCAGTGGAGATACCGTCATTATTTTGCAAGCTTCGGCCAGCATGCAAGCCACAGACATTGCCCCCAACCGCTTTGAGAATGCGCGCAACACAATTGCCGACCTGATCGATAGCCTCGGCCCCGATACGCGCATCTCTTTGATTACGATGGCGCGCACGCCGCAGGTATTGATTGCCGAATCACAGGATAAAACTCAATTGAGCGCGGCCCTACAGCGGGCGCAGGTGACAAATCAGGATGCCGACCTTGAGCAGGCGCTATCGCTGGCCGCTTCACTGGCGGCGGGACACGCTAACGCCCAGGTGCTTGTCGTCGGCGATGGTCATGTCACAAATGCCGATCAGACGCTGGTGCTGCCCTTCCCCGTACGCTATCTGCGCGTGGGCACCGATGCGCCCAATGTCGCGCTGATGGCCCTGAGCTCGCGTTCAGTGCGCGGACAGCTTTTCGCCTTTGCCCAGGTCGCCAACTACAGCCATCAGCAACGCTCGATACCGGTTGAACTTTACGGCGATGGTCGCCTTGTCAATGTGCAGACGGTAATTCTCCCCGCCGGAGCAACGGGCGCGCTGCAATGGGGACCCTTATTACCTTCAACGCGCTTTTTGCACGCGCATCTGACCTCTCAGGACGCGATGAGCGTCGATCACGATGCATGGGCTATCGTTGGCGGCTCGCTCCACGGTCGCGTCCTGCTGGTTACTGAGGGCAACTCGTTTTTACAAACAGCCTTACGCTTGCAGCCAACGATTGACCTGTCTGAGACAACGCCGGAGAAGTACGCGCCGGTCGGCAATTTCGATCTGACGGTGTTTGATGGCTATGTGCCAAAGACGCTGCCCAACGGCTCGCTGTTCTTCGTTAACCCGCCCTCCGGCTCCTATCTTTTCGGGACATCCGGCCCGCAAATCCAGGTCAGCCACTTTAGCGCGGGCAACGATCCTCTCAACCTGCTCAATAACGTTGACCTGGGCAGCATTCACGTCATCCACGCCAGCCACCAGCTCAAACCGGCAATATGGGCGCAAACGATTATTGCCGCGCCCGAAACGCCGCTACTGGTCGCGGGCGATGTTGCAAACAGACATGTCGCGGTGCTGAGCTTCGATCTGCACGATTCCGATCTCCCGCTCCAGCCTGCTTTCCCCATCTTGATACAGAATATGACCGGCTGGTTCCTGCCGCAGCCGGTGGGCAACAGCGGTCAGGTCACGGCCGGCGTCCCCGTGACGGTGCAGACGTGGCCCGGCGCGGACCAGGTGACGATTACCGATCCCACCAATCTAAGCACAGCGGTCGGACCGCCTTTCCCGGTGACGCCGTTTGCCCGCACCAATAACACCGGCATCTACCAGGTGACGCAGCGCGTGCATGGGCAAATCCTGCATGGAGCCTTCGCCGTCAACCTGTTCGATCCCGCTCAATCGCGGCTCGCACCCGCGGCGGCGCTCCCCGTGCTGCATAGCGCCGATTTTACGCCGAATGGCAATACCGTGTCACGCCAGTTGCGCGAAATCTGGCCGTGGATAGCAGGGCTGCTTTTGCTGCTGCTTTGCGCTGAATGGTGGCTGTTCAGTCGCGGCTACCGCCAACGTTCAGCCCAGGCGGCACAGCATGGTTCGCGAACGGGCAGGACGACAGGAGGAAAATTATCCTCCCACTCCTCCACAAAAAACGCGCTGGCGACCACGCTACAGAACCAGTTACAGGAACGCTACCGTAAAGTCAAAAAACAGGTAGTGAAGATAAATAAACGCGCCAGAAAGGGCGGACGCGATAAATCCGGTCCCTACACGCGTTCAAAAGGAGGCAACCATGTTAACCTTTGAGCAACCCTGGTTGCTTTTGCTGCTGCTGCCGGTTGGCCTCCTGGTATATCTGACCTGGAAACGCATGGCGCTGCCCTATCCCAGACGGCAACGACTGCTTATTCTGGGCTGCCGGCTCGCCCTCTTTACGCTGGTGATCGCGGCTCTGGCAGGCGCGGCGTGGGCGCAGCCGGTATCGCGGCAGGCGACGGTCTTTGTGGGCGATATCTCCGCCAGCACAGGCCCGCAGCGCCCTTTTATCGAGAACTGGATTGCTGCGGCGCTCAAGCATAAACGTCCCGAGGACCAGGTGGGCATTGTGGCGGTGGGTCGTAACGCTTTAGTGGAACAGTCAGTGAAACAGCAAATTGATTTTTCTCACTTCGAGTCCACGCCGGATACTAACTATACCGATCTGGCAGCCGGGCTGCGCCTGGCGGCTGCAATCCTGCCAACCGATAGCCAGCGCCATATCATCCTGCTCAGCGATGGACAGCAAAATCTTGAGGATGCGCTCCCCGAAGCGCAATTGCTGCAACAGCAGGGCATCCGGCTTGATATTGTTCCCCTGCCCAATGTGACCGGCGAAGAGGCACGCATTGATGGTCTGGACGCGCCAACGCAGCTCCATACGAATGAACGGTTCGTGCTGCACGTCCGGCTCTCCAGCACCGTCGCCCAAACAGGGACGTTACGCGTCTATCTCGATCAGGCGATCATTCTCCAACAAAGCATCCGCCTGCCCATAGGAGTACAGGATATCAGCCTGAGTCTGCTCGCTCCCTCGCCCGGCTTCCACACCTTTCGCGTTACGCTAGAGGCGCCGTTTGACACGATCTTGCAAAACAACGAGGCCGCCGCTTTCGTCAATGTGCAGGGACCGCCGCGTGTGCTGGTCGTCGAGGGCCAGCCCGGCAACGGACACAACATTATTGCCGCGCTCCAGGCGACGAAGATCAATGTGGTGGTCGGTACGCCGAGCGATGTCCCCACGACGCTGGACGGCCTGGCTCCTTATAGCGCCGTCGTCCTGGCTGATGTTCCCGCTGTATCGCTGGGGACCGCGCGTATGCAGGCCCTTCAGGCTTTTGTGCGCGATCTCGGTCACGGCCTGGTGGTAAGCGGGGGCCAGAATAGCTACGGCGTCGGTGGCTATGCCGATACACCGCTGGAACAAACGCTGCCCGTGCGCATGGATATCCCACAGCACAAAGATACGCCCACGATAGCGGTGGTGCTGATTATTGAGAGCCTGGAAAGCTCCCAGCCCATCAATATCTCTAAAGAGGCAGGCAAGGGCGTGGTGAACCTGCTGACGCCCCGCGACCAGATTGGTATCTCGGAAGGCGGCGGTACGCTGGTGATCCCTATGCAGCATGTGACCGATAAAACCTCCATCGACAAAGCGATTGATAACATGAATCCCGTTGATCCGCCAAGCTACAATCCCGATCTGGCGAACGCGGAGCAGGTGCTTTTGCATACCGACGCGAAGATTAAGCATGTGATCTTGCTCGGCGACGGGGACGCTTTTGATAACTATACGCCACAGGTCCTTAAAATGGCGAAGGAGAACATTACGATCTCAACGGTTGCAACCAACGCCGATGACATATCGGAACTGGGTCTGATGCAGCAAATTGCCACGGTGGGTAAAGGGCGCTTCTATCGCGCCGACAATCCGAACGCGATCCCGCAAGTCTTGCTCAAAGAGACCGAGCAGGCTGCCAGACGCAGCGTGATTAATGAGACCTTTGTGCCAGCTTCGGTGGGGACCCATCCAATTTTAACCGGTTTGCAGGGTCTGCCCAGCCTGGACGGCTATATCGCTACGACGCCCAAACCAACGGCTCAGATGGTGCTCGTAAGCCATCTGGATGACCCGGTGCTGGCCGTCTGGCAATATGGGCTTGGCCGCGCAGTAGCCTGGACCAGTGATGCGCTGGGACTCTGGACGACGCGCTGGCTCCAATGGAATCAGGCGGCGCAATGGTGGGCCAACCTCGTGACCTGGACCCTGCCCACGCCTGATAGCGCCATGAATATCAATGGGAAGGTGGTCAATGGGACGGCGCAGATCTCGGTCGATCTTCCACCCGGGACACCGACCCAGGGACAGCAGCAGGTACAGGCACACATCATCGCTCCTGATCTCTCACAGGGAACCATCACCCTGCAACCAACCGCTCCGGCCCACTGGGAGGGCAACTTCACTGCTTCGCAGGTCGGCGCTTACCTGCTCCAGGTCACATGGAAAGGGCCGGTAACCAGCGGCCAGAATGATGCGCACCAACTCACAGCCTCCACCGGCCTGATCGTTCCCTATTCGCCCGAATTTCGCAGCGAAGGGGTTGACCTGCGTTTCCTCCAACTCCTGGCCCGCGCCGGAGGCGGCACCCTGCTCAATCCAGCCGATAGCGCCTCGGCATTCACCCAGAATCTGGTGCCCGTTTCAGCCGCGATCTCTATCACATTTTTGTTACTGGCGCTGGCTGCACTGCTCTTGCCGATTGATATCGCGGTGCGCCGCCTCTCCAGCCTGGAATTCCTGACGCTGGGCCTCCAATGGCTGCGGAGCCGTCTGGGTATCAGTCGTCCACAGGCAGCAGTACAGACGGTCCAACCTGCGCGCAGTCCCGTGATTGCCCCGCTCGGCAACATGCGCGCCAAACGCCAGGAGCGCCGCGACCGGATAACGTCGGCAGAGCAAACGCAAAGCATTGCCTCTACTACGCTCCAGAAGAAGCGTACGCAGCCCGCCAGGGAAATACGCACGTCTCAACAGCAGGAGCAAACCAGTACGCCAGCGACCTCTACAACGGAGACGCTACTGGCGGCGAAACGGAAACGTCAGCAGAACGCCAGATCAACCGAGGAGTAAGTTAGCAGCAGCCTTCATAGTGATGACACGATGTAACCCTCGTTACATCGTGTCATCACCACAAATGGGTATAGAAGCAGAAGCAAATATTAGCAAACTTATGGCTTGTTTCGATACTGTTACCATCCAACGTAATAATAATAGAAAAAGTTATTCAGGATGGTAAAACGTGGTAACAATAGCGGATGTTGCAAGACTGGCTGGAGTCAGCAAAACAACTGTTTCGCATGCTATCAGCGGAAAGCGTCCCGTGGCCCCAGCTACCCGGGAACGCATAACGCAGATTATCGCAGAGCTAGGGTTTCGCCCTAACGCGCTGGCTCGCAGCCTGCGCATGCAGCGTACTCAAACGATAGCTCTGATCATTCCCGATATCACCGACCCCTACTACCCTGCGCTCGCACGCGGATTACAGGATACCCTGGCAAGTTACGGATACTATGCCATCCTCTGTAACACCGATGGCGAGTGGCACCAGGAGCACGAGTTCATCGTGAACGCTATCCAGCGACAGGTGGATGGCATTATTTTATCTTCCTCGTATACGAGCCACGAAAACGTACGACAACTGGTTGAACATAGTGTAGCGTTTGTCTCTATTGGCCCCAACACCTGCCACCCTGATTCTGATCATATCACGACCGACGATCAGACAGGGGCAATGAACGCGACCCGTTATCTTCTACAGCAATGCCATCAACGCATCGGCTTTATTGGCGGCTCTCCCAAGCAGCCCCATGCCAGCGCGCGCCTTACCGGCTATTGCAAAGCTCTGGAGGAAGCCCATATTCCTATCGATGAGGCTTTGATTGTAGAAGGCGATTTCAAACGGACGGGGGGCCAGCAGGCTTTCTGCACACTGATACAGCGCTTCGATGCCAAAACGCGACCAACGGCGATTTTTTGCGCCAACGATTTAATGGCTATCGGAGCAATGGACGTAGCGCGACAATTAGGTATGAAGATCCCGTATGACATGGCAATTATAGGATATGACGACATTACAGCCGCATCCCTCATCACGCCCGCCCTCACCACGATCCAGCCCCACACGTATGATGCGGGCAAAGTGGCAGGACAACTGCTGATGGAACGCATCACCGGCATGTATGAGGGACCAGGCCGCCAGGTGGCTATGCCACACCAGCTCATCCAACGCGAATCAGCGTAAATCCTATCAGAACAGAGTTCTTCAACATAAAGAGAGCGGTGGGGGGACCGATACAACGCCTCCCTATCGCTCTCTTCATAAGAAATGCGACACCACAAGCGCCAGCGCCAGCACCACCCCAAACTGAAAATGGAGCAGCGCCGTGCGCTTAATCCCGACAATAAACGCCTTCCGGTCTGTTGCTCCTAAAACGGCACGGATATTGCGATACGCCAGGGGAAATGTTAACAGGGCCGCTATGCTATAAATCGGCAATACGTTCAACAGCGCAAAGAGGATCACGGCAATATAGCTCCCCCTGAGCAACCAGGCATGAAAACGCTGCCCGAATCTCAGCCCAAAACGCACCGGCAGCGTCTTTTTGTTGACTGCCAGATCATCCTGGTAGTCGCGCACATTGTTCATATTGAGAATAGCTGTGACCAGGAAGCCCACCGGGATGCTGGCGGCAATGACGCGCCATGACCAGTGCGGGATCTGCACATAATACGAGCCCCAGGTCATCAAAAAACCCATCGCGATAAAAACCAGGATATCGCCCAGCCCACGACTGGCGAATTTGAACGGCCTGGCGCTATAAAAGTATGCAATCACCATACCAGCCAGCCCGAAGAGAATAATCGCCGGACCCACCTGAAAGATGAGGACGAGCCCCAGCAGAGCCGCGATCACGAAGCTGGTAATGCCCCCAGCAAGCACCTGCCCCGCCGTCATCTCATGGCGAAAAATGACCGTCATCGCACCAAGCGACCCGGCATGATCCAGCCCATAGCGATGATCGAAATATTCATTAAAGTAGTTCGTGCCTATCTGCAAGAACAGGCATGAAAAAAGTGTGACCAGAAACGTCACGAGTCGAAATGCTCCCTCATAATACGCCACGGCGGTGCCGACCAGCACGGGGCTGAGCGTTGCCATGAGCGTAAAAGGACGGCTGGTCTTCACCCAGACCTTCCACGAGGGAGCCGGTGGCGCAGGCAATGTCTGTACATCTTCCATTTAAGCATTCCTCAGTACACAGAACTGATCGTTTATCGTTACCTTGATCATACTTAAATAGTAAGACGTGTACAGCTAAAAAGTCAAAAGCGCGCGCCAAGATTCTCTTTAAAAAAGGTCAGTATCCTGGGCCAGGAGTCGGCACTCGAGGCCGCCGTATCCTCGACTGTGCCACCAAGCGCCAGACCACTTATCCGCTCCACCGGTGGAGGGAGAAAGGGATAACTATAGGGAAAAGACACGAAATGTCCCGCACCTTGATAGCTGAGATGCTGGTCAGCATAGGGATGATGATGCTCCGCAAGGCGCTTCATGACGAGTTGCGAGAATAAGGTGGAAGGCCACATCTGATCATCATCACCGGAGATCAGCAGGATCGGTCCCTGGACGTTTTCCACTGCAATCGTCGCCTCATCCAGGTGCTTATGATCTTTCAGCGTGGTGAGGAACATATCACGCATGGGAAACGCCCGCGCTCCTATGCTCTGCCACATCAGCTTTAACCATAGCAGCGGCGTAAATTTAACAACCGCCTGTTGTAAAGGTTTGCCATGATACGTCCAGGCCGAGCGAGAGTAGTTATTGCCATCAACGCCAGCCTGCACAAGCCCACTGGGCGAACAGGCAACAACGGCCTTGATCGCAGGGAAGGTTGCGCCGAGCAGCAGCGCCAGTTCGCCGCCCCGCGACAGCCCGATCACGCCGATTTTGTCACCGTTAACAACGCTCTGCGCCTGAAGCCGGTGAAGCGCCGTCTCAAAGTACTCCAATGGAATATGGACCAGATTTTTGGGCAACCCCTCGGCATTAAAGTAGGCCAGGGTAAGCGCGGCAAAGCCGTGCGAAGCCAGCAGTGCCGCCTGGCTTTCGCGTATCCGACCATCCGAGCCACTTAAAATGATAATAGCGGGCAATGGACCGGAACTCGCAGGATGATAGAGCACGCCAACCAGCCCCTGCTGGCGCACCGGCACCCTCACGACATCTTCAGTAGCAAAAAGCCGCTTCAGGCGCGCGGCAGCTACCGCGACGCCCTCAACTTCTGCAATCAGCTCCATTGCTACAGATTTTGCTTCTCCCGTCAGGAAAAAAGTCGGCTGCTTCTGCTCAGCCGGTTTCATCGACCAGAACAGGCCCATCGGATCAACCTTGTGATAGCTCCCCGCTACCGGCTGCCGTGTCGCAAGGTCAATTTCGCCATGATCATCCGCCACAAACAATGCTGAAGAGGTCCACACATCCTCCTTCGCATCGCGCGTACGCAGCCATAACGTCGCCGTCTGCCCCGGCAACAAACCGGAAAGCCGGATCGCAACCTGCTCGTCAACCAAAGCTTCCAGGGGAGTAACATCAAGCTGGATACCTGTCTTGATAGGAATATTGTAGCTCATGATGTGTGCTCTTTCGTCATATCTGTCATGCCACGCTCGCCAATCTGCTGGCTACCTTCCAGGATCTCCCTGAGCGCTGCACTATGCTCTATAAAAGCCTGTCTACCTGCTTCTGTAGCTTCAATATATGTTTGTGGCTTATTATTAACAAATGTTTTGCTGATCTTGACATAACCGGATTCCTCTAGCTTATGCAAATGCGCCCCGAGATTGCCGTCGGTCAGGTCAAGCGTGTCCTTCAGGTAGCTAAATGTTACCTGTATATCCGGTACGAGCGCGGCCAGCACGGCCATGATGCGCAGGCGCACGGGCTGATGAATAACTTCATTGAGACCCGCCATCGCTATTTTTGCCTCAGAGAGTAGACGCTTACCCCTATAAGCGGCAATCCGGCAAAGACGGCAGCCCAGAGCCAGAAGTAGTGCGGCAGGAGGTAATAGCCCAGAACCGACATAATCGTCACCCCGGCACCAAGCCAGATGGACATGGGAGCTTGCAGCCAGATGCCTGCGATAATAGAGCTAAACATCGTCACTGTAATCCAGAGCATGCCAACTTGCATCGGCGTGAGCGGAAAAATGATTAGCCACAAAATGGCAAATACGTAGAGCACGCCGTTGAACATGCCAAAGCGCGAGCTGAGAAAGGCCGTCTGCGAGCCCGGAACTGGCCGCATCTGCCCTCCCTGCGTCATACCAAGCAAGGCTGAGCCGACCATGCCTGCAACGATCATGCTCCCCCATATCCAGTTGACCAGTTGAGGTTCAAGCTGAGTGGCGAGAAAGCCTATTGTCCAGACAATTCCCCAGAGTAACATGTAATACGCCCAGAAACTGTGAACCGTCCTGACCTTCGCAGCCAGGTTCCGAATATCGTCCAGCGATGCCTGCGCCTCTTCAGGGGTAATATCCATCTCGTTTGACTCCTTCTTTTTCTTCATGATAGAGTACTCTGTAGTATAGAGTACTCTATCATGAAAATATGCGTTTGTCAAGTGCCGGGTAGCTGGGTTTACGCGTATGGCATCAAAACGATCAGGAGAAGTGCTAACAAAATGCTTGCCATTGTCGCGTCTATACATGAGGGCCAATATATTCCAATACCCACCCGTTTGTTATCAAGCATCTCTAACGTACATGGCTATTCATAAACGCAACAAGAAGCAAAAGACAGAAAGGGGAACATATTGATGGCAAGCGTAAAAACTGGTCCTGAAGCTGCCGCCGACGCTCAAAAACAGTACTTCAGCATTACAGATCAGGTACCCCAGGAGACCTGGTACTGGGCGGCTGTGATTTCTATCGTCGTCTCTGCCATGCTGTTTCTGACCGGTAAGCGTGATTGGAGCCTCTTCGTTGGACAATGGCCTCCCACCTTTATGCTCTTTGGGATTTTCCATAAAGTGATTAACCCATCACGCACGTCCCGCATGCCTAACTATTAAGCACGATAAAGCAATGGCGTACCTCGTACAAGAGGTACGCCATTGCCATGATAAAAAGCTGCTTACTTGCCAAAACGCCTCAGCCGCAGCGAGTTGCTGACGACCGTGACCGAGGAGAGCGCCATTGCGGCTGCCGCGAAGATGGGTGCCTGCTCCCGCAGGAAGGGGATCAAGGGCGAGAGGACCGCCAGCGGGATCAGCACAATGTTATAGGCAAAGGCCCAGAACAGATTCTGTCTGATGGTACGCATGGTCGCGCGGGAAAGCGCCAAAGCGGTGGCTACACTGCGCAGATTGCCCTTAACCAGGGTGATATCCGCCGCCTCCATCGCTATATCTGTCCCGGTCCCCATCGCTATCCCGGCATCCGCCTGCACCAGCGCGGGCGCATCATTGATACCATCGCCCGCGAAGGCCACCAGCAAGCCACGCTCCTGAAGCCGCTTCACCTGGTCGGCTTTATCCTGCGGCAGCACTTCCGCCAATACATGCTCAGCAGGAATACCAACCTGCATGGCGATAGCATCTGCCGTTCGTCGATTATCGCCGGTAATCATCCACACATCCAGCCCCTGCTGATGGAGCTGCCTGACAGCATCCGCCGAACCGACCTTGATCGTGTCAGCAACTGCGACGATACCGGCAGCCTCGCCATCAATCGCGATCAGCATAACGGTTTTGCCCTGCTGCTCCAACGCCTCCAGTCGCTCGCTCAGCTCAGCGTACGCAATGGCCTTCTCATCGAACAGGCGACGCGTGCCGATCAGCAGCGTACGCCCCTCAACCGTTGCCTCTAAGCCCTGCCCGGCCAGCGCGGTGAAGCGCTCAGGCATTGCGGTCAACGGTATTTCACGTATTTGCGCACCCTCCACAATCGCGGCGGCTAACGGATGCTCGGAACCTTGTTCAGCTTCGCCCACCAGGCGCAGGACTTCATCAGTCTGCCAGCCGGAGACGGTGATGATATCCGTAAGTTCGGGCTTGCCCCTGGTAATCGTCCCGGTCTTATCAAGTAAGACGGCTCGTATGCTCTGGATGCGTTCCAGACTCTCGCCACCTTTGATCAATATGCCCTGTTCCGCTCCCTTGCCGGTGCCAACGATGATCGCGGTCGGCGTTGCCAGCCCCAGCGCGCAGGGACAGGCGACGACCAGCACCGAGATGGCGGCGACGATGGCGGTAATCCAGGGACTGGCTGCGCCCATATCTCCCACGCCGCTCCCCAACGCCATATTCCCGGCAAGCAGCCAGCCGATGAAAGTGAGCAGGGAGATCACCAGCACAACCGGTACGAAAATGCTCGATATGGTGTCGGCGAGGCGCTGAATCGGCGCTTTCGTGCCCTGCGCCTGCTCAACCAGCCGAATAATACTGGCAAGAACGGTATCCGCGCCCACTTTAGTAGCTTGCATACGCAGCAGGCCGCGCTGATTGATCGTTGCACCAATCAAGGGATCGTGCTCAACCTTCTCAACCGGTATGCTTTCGCCTGTGATCATCGATTCGTCAACTGCCGACGTTCCAGCGAGGACAATGCCATCCACCGCGATCTTTTCTCCCGGTCGCACCATCAGTTCATCGCCGACGCGCACCTGCTCAACGGGCAATTCGATCTCTTTGCCATTGCGTATAACGTGTGCTGTACGCGGCTGCAAGCCTGCTAGCTTTTTGATGGCCTCGTTGGTCTGACCTTTCGCGCGCGCCTCCAGGTACTTGCCCAGGAAAATCAAGGTGATGATTAGCGCGGCGGTGTCATAAAAGGTCATTGCACCAACAACACGCGGGAAGAAGGTGGCGACGACGCTCATCAAGTAGGCTGCCGTTGAGCCCAGCGAGACCAGCGTGTCCATATTGGCGCTGCCATGACGCAGCGACCTGAGCGCGCCTCGATGAAACTCCCAGCCCACCAGCGCCCACACCGGCGTCGTCAGGATGAGCAGGAGGTAGTTTTCGCCGGGAAAACGGTTCATAAACAACATATTAAGCATGGCAATGGGTATGGTGAGCGCGATGCCCAGGAGCAAGAGGTTGCGCTTATGGGCAATTTCTTCCCGCCTGCGCTTACTCTGCTGCTCCACCTGCGCCTGTGCAGTAGCGGCAATCGCAGCGCCGTCCGCATGCTCAATCTGCTCCTTCGGCTCATTTCGCGACTCAGGCATTGCCGGCGAGGCCACAGGCGAAGCTTTATAGCCGACCGCCTCCACTTTTTTCACCATCTGTTCCACATCGGTCTGCTGCGCATCATAGGTCACGGTTGCCCGTTCGGTGGCAAGATTGACGCTGGCATCCTTGACGCCCGGCACTTTCTTCAGACCGCGCTCAATCCGCATAGCGCACGACGCGCACGACATCCCTTCCAGATCGAGCAGCACGCAGTTCTCTGCCGCCTCTCCATACTGCTTCTCCATCGGTTCCGTTGCAGAACGGTCAATATGTATTGTCATAATGGCATCCAGTCTTTCAAATAACCCTACCCCCCTGGTATGGGTTTATAGAAAGTATAGATCATATTGCGAGCAATGTCAAATTCTGCAGATGCGCCATTTGAACAAGTAAAGCTACAGATGCAAAAGAGTGATCATCCTGTGAAGCCTTCTTCTCGCTTTGAGATAAAACAGAGAGAAAAAAGTTGTACTTCATGTAATGAAAGAGGAATATAGCGAACCAGGGAGCTAACGCCCAAACGAGGGTTCGCATCCCTCTTACGCCTCGTCGGTTTTCCGGCTCATTTATGCCGTAAACCATAAATACGCAGCCAGAACAAGGCCGATCAGGCTCGCTAAAACGGTCAGGACAACTGTGAAAGCCGTGGAAGGATGGAAGCTTTCGTTATCAATAGAGCGGCGAATATTGAAGAAACTGAACAGCGCGAAAATCATCATCATCACCCCCAGCACCGTCAGCGCAACGCCGATGAGCGCGGAATAGTGGAAAGCCCTGCCGGAAGAGGTCGCATTTTTGAGGGTGAGTTCGCGCAGCAATAGCCCGAAACGCGCTATGACAAAGCCGAAGGTGATGGTCGCCAGACCCGTGCGTATCCACGCCAGAAAAGTGCGCTCATTGGCTAAATGGTCGGTGACTTTTTTACTGATCAGGCCGCGTTTTTCATCAGCAGGCTCTTTTTCGGTACCGTCAGTATCCCCATCTTTTTGCATCGCTCTGCTTATCCTTCACTACCTTTTTTCTCTACCTGTATTATATTCTGCTGCTGGGCCGTCGGGAACG
The DNA here is from genome assembly GCA_035293765.1 of Ktedonosporobacter sp. Taxonomy (GTDB): domain Bacteria; phylum Chloroflexota; class Ktedonobacteria; order Ktedonobacterales; family Ktedonobacteraceae; genus DASRHT01. Next base: position 12,472 of record DATGMF010000053.1, on the reverse strand, counting down.
TCATTTGTTACAGAACGGGGACGGGATCAGGGCAGGGGCCAGCCCCCTCCTATCTAGCCCAGGGCAGGGGCCAGCCCTGCCCCTACAGGGTTCCTATCTAGCCATATTTTCTTTTTGCCTGTTCTCTGCCGTCTGCGCCGCTTCCCTTTTCAGGCCGGGCACGGGATAGGGCAGTTTGAAGACGGAGAACAGGTAATAGAGCGAGGGCAGCAGGATTACCAGACCACAGGCAATCGATATGATCAGCGCGAGAATGACGCCTGGCTCGTTAGCGGAGTTGGCGATGGTAAACTGCGGCGGGATGATATAGGGATACTGCGATAGTCCCCACGATCCCAGCAAAAACGCTGCTTCAGCGATGATCAGAACACGGGCGATGCGGTAACGCCGGTAGAACAGGGCGACAGCGGTCGCCAGGCCAATCAGCATCGTCGCCACCACTACCGGAACAGCCCGCGTCAGCATGCCCTGCCAGAGCAAAGGAGCTTCACTGATCGAAAGCCAGAGCGCCACCGCATTCAGTAAAGCTGTAACAGCACCGGTAATCAGCGCGCTCCAGCGGTACCACTCCGCCAGTTCATCATCCCCTTGCTCCTTCGCCTCGACCGTCAGATAAACAGCAGCCAGCGTGGCGCAGAGGGCAATCGCGATCAAACCGATGATAATGGCAAACGGGGTAAGCAACGCCCTTAACCTCCACGCCTGCGCGCTGCCATCGGGGGCAAGGAGCTGTCCACTGGCAACCGCCGCCGCCGAGACGCCCAGGAAGAAGGGCGTGAGCAGGCTGGTGACGCTGAAGATCCGCCCCCACCAGTTCGCGAACCTCCTCATCGACGCAGGAGCATAGTAGCGGAAAATGAAGGCCGCGCCCCGCAATACGATCCCGATCAGCGCCAGCGAAAATGGGAAGAATAACGCTACCACGAGCGCCGCAAAGGCCGGGGGGAAGACGTTAAACAGCCCGACGATCAAGAAGATCAGCCAGACGTGATTCGCTTCCCATACCGGACCCAACGCATGATTGATGAGGTTATGCTGGCGCTCGGCCCGCCGACCAACGGCGAACAGGTCCCAGATGCCCGCTCCAAAGTCGGCTCCGCCCAGCACGGCATAAGCAATCAAGCCCCACCACAGGATAATCAGGGCAATCAATGCAAGTTGATTCATCTTACGCGCCTACCTCTTCCGGCGCACGAGCCTGCTCCACCGTCTGCACGGCGGGTATGGGCGAACGGGCCACTCGTAACAGTAAAGCGATCAGCGCCCACGCCAGTAAAATGTAGACCAGCGTGAAGACCAGGAAACTGACGTTTAGCAGAGGCGCGGTGGTCACAGCGTCTTTGGTGCGCAAGTATCCATAAATGGTCCAGGGCTGGCGTCCGAGCTCGGTCACCATCCAGCCAAATTCAATGGCGAGGAAGGCCAGCGGCCCCGCCAGTAAGACGCCGGCAAGGATGGTCCGCCCCTCTGGAATGGTTCGCTTCTTGAGCCAGTAATACGCCCAGAATACGATGGCGACGAGCAGCGCGAAAAAGCCGCTGGCAACCATACCATCGAACGAGAAATGAACAAACTCAACGGCAGGCCAATCAGTACGCGGGAACTGATCCAGCCCCTTGACGGTTGCGTTGGGGTTGTCATAGGCCAGAAAGCTCAACCCTTTCGGAATCTCCAGAGCATAATAGACCTGACCGGTGTTGGGATCAGCCAGGCCGCCGATAGATATAGGAGCTCCCTGCTGCGTATGGAATACGCCTTCCATCGCGGCAAACTTGGCGGGCTGGTAATGAGCCAGGAAGCGCGCGTTAAAATCGCCACTGATGATCTGTAGTGGCGTGGCGACCAGAGCCATCGCCATTGCCAGTTGCAGCCCCTTACGACGATATTCGTCCCGTTTGCCGCGCAGCATCGACCAGGCATAGACGGCTGCGACCGCAAAGCCGGTGGCGACATAACAGGCGAGCATCATATGCACGGTCTCATACGGCGTGCTGGGGTTGAACATGGCCTGCCAGGGATTGATCCCGGTGATCTGTCCGTTTTTGATGACGAAGCCGGCGGGCGTGTTCATCCAGGAGTTGGCGCTGACGATAAACCAGGCCGAAGCCAGGCCGCTGATCCAGATGGGAAAGGAACAGAACCAGTGCGCCCTGGGCGAGAGCCGGTCCCACCCGTACAGGTACAGCCCCAGGAAAATCGCTTCGGTAAAGAAGGCAAAGCCCTCCAGCATAAAGGGCAAGCCGACGACGGCCCCGGCAAATTTCGTATACGTCGGCCAGAGCAGCCCTAGTTCAAACGAGAGGATCGTCCCCGATACCGCGCCAATGGCGAAGAGGATTGCCGCCGCTTTGGTCCAACGGCGCGTGAGCAGCATCCAGGTGGGATTCTTCGTCTTTAAGGCCAGTCCCTCCGCGATACAAAGCAATAACGGCAACCCGACCCCCAGGGCCGAGAAGATGATATGAAAAGCCAGCGATGTGCCCATTTGAGCACGGGCAGCAAGCAGATCTGTCATAGCAATTTCCTCGTTGACTATCTCACAGCCATACGACAACATTTGATGGTATGTTCAAGACGTTTATCCAGAGGATATTGTAGAATGCTTCCCCTCAAGTGGCAAACAGAGCTTTCTACAAAATTAACCATGAAACTGCTTGCTACTACGGAAATAACCCTAAGCGTATGCTGTAATATCCCTCCTCTCGGCTTCCTGTCTTACATCAACCCCTACGGAAGATCCCTCACGTACCTTATCATAACGTTACACATCACCCTATTCTCAACGGGCGCAGAAATCAGGTTGGAAACGCAATAAATCAGGGCCTTAGTGCATTTTCCCTTGATATTTTAAAATTTGACGTGTATACTCTTCAGGCAGGGACAGGGCAGAGCGAAGGCTATTCTCGACCCGATTGAGGGTACTGAAATTGCCATCCGTATGCCACTTCTTCCAGCGTCGCCCCACCGATCTCAATAGGCTTCGTTCTTAGCTCCTGCCCACCCAGCGCCTCATAAAAGCGGCGTGATGGGTTATCCGCCAGCACCCAGAGCAGCATAGAATGCATGCCATCGTGTAAGAGACTCTCGACTAGCGCCTGGAAGAGACGCCGCCCCAGCCCTCGCCCTTGAACCTCCTTGAACAAATAGATCGCATAGAGTTCTCCTTTATAGATGGGATCATTTTCGCGCTCAGGTCCGCCATTGACAAATCCAACAATGCGACCTGTGGCTTCTTGCGCTACATACGTTCTCTGCTCCGTCTCGCCAACTACCCTTGTCCATCCCCGCCCAAATCGCTCATACGATAGGTTCGCGAGGAAATCATCAGGGATAAGTCCTTTATACGTTGTTCGCCAACTATCGATATGCACGCGCGCGATTCCAGGCGCATCCTCCACACGCGCGGGCCTGATCATTTCCATAAGCTGTTTTCTCCTGATCATGGTGTGCTATAATTTTTTCATCTACGAAGAAAGAGCGTGATAAAAGATTGGCCGGGAATACTAAAACATCAGAAAAGATCATAGCGAACCTCAAGGGATTGCGCAACCACCTGCTGCCGGACGAGCTGCCGATTCTGACATTCCCCGGTATCTGGGATGGCGGACAGCAGCAGCATAGCACGCCCTGCGAGATCGTGCTCACTAACCAGCGGCTGCTTGGTTATTTCTTTGTAAGCTTTCCCCGCGAGCGCCTCTTCCTCGAATCGCTCACCCTATTACAGATCACCAACGTCTCACTGCGCCAGAAAGCGTTCGAGCCCCTCTTCCGCGAATTGATGATTAGCGAAGGCGAGCGCAAGGTCTACATTCGCGCTCCCCGCAAAAAAATCGAGCTGCTCTACTCAGAACTGCGCGAGGCCATTGACCTCTACATGCCACCGACACAGGCAACCTTTGAGACAGGTCCTGCCGACCAATCGTCTCAAACCGCTCCCGTCTATGGTCGCCAGGATATTCAGCGGCCCTTCGAGAGTTCCCCGCTGGCAATCCTACTCCTTTTCGTGGGCGGCCTCGTCCTGGAGACCGCGGGCGTATTGATCTGGATGGCTACCCGCAGCTCGCAAACGGGCCTGCCCTTATGCATTGCAGGCTTCCTCGCGGTCTTCACGGCGTTGATGGTGCGACGGCAGCAATTCAAACGGTAACTACAGCAAAGGCCACGGCGCAACCCCATCACGTACAGCTCGCTCAGCCAGCACGGTCGCCGCCGCGCTCCATGCCAGGTGATACGTCCCCATTGGCTGATGCGTCTGTCCATGATGATATTCGGCGAAATCCCACTCCCTGCCATCCTGACCCAGTGCGTTAGCCGCATTCAGCGCGTTCAACAACTGCTCCGCTCGCTCTTTGCGGCCCTGACGCACCAGTCCCACAGTATACAAGCCGGTCAGCACGGGCCAGAGGCCGCCATTGTGATACATATAGGGTTGATTTTTGAGCTTGCCATAGAGATGATTGGCCTCCAGTATGGCCCATTGAGGATCGCCAGGACCAATGACGGGCCAGAACGCAGGCAGGAGCGCGCTGCCAGTTTGTTGCGCCAGCACTTGAACATACGCGTCCGCTTGCAGGCGCTGCTCCTCGCTCCCCAGATCGGTCAACAGCATCAGGGCATGCGCCAGGCCATCAAAATAGCACGCATAGCCGCCGGGGGAGAACGCCGGAAGCCAGTACGATTGCTCTCCCTGCTCCGCCTGGTAACGATACGCTTGTGGATGATAGACGCGCGGATCATCACACAACGCCTGCTGAGGCCAGTAATTGACCGCGATCAGCTCTCGCAGCGCATCTGCCTTCTTTTGCCATTCCTTTTGCTTAAAAACAAGGCCTGCACACCCCAATGCAATGGCATAGAGCAACTGGTCCGCAAGCACATAGCCTTGCTGCACGTATTCATCCGCCCAGTTGCCGGAGAGGGGCGTATAGAGCAGGCCGCGATCATTGTATTCCCAGCATGCCGCGAGAAATAGCGCTCGCTCAACGCTCAACCAGTAGCGCACTTTGCGCGAGTTATGCCGCGTGTAGTCAAGATAGGCGCAGACACCGATCACATACCAGAGCAGGGCATCGACGCGCCCGGCCAGCGTGCCATAGCTTACTTGGCTGCCATCTAAAGAGACATTGCTGGGAATCTCACCGTGCGGCCCCTGGTATTTCGCTATCGTATCCAGCGTGCTTTCCATTCCCTTGATCAGTTCGTCATCTCCGCTCGCCAGTGCCGCCAGCCCGCTCATAACGCCGTCACGCGCCCACACCCGCGCATAATTATCCGCATCCACCGCCGACGCCACAAAGCCCGCCGGCGTAAGACAACGCCGCAACAATGCCAACGCCTGCTGGTATGCCTCTGTATTGCTCTGCTCCGCCTGACCCATCTACAGCACTCCTTTACTCTCGCTTCTCTTCCTGTTCCTGCACAGGTACTGCTGCCACCTCCTTTCCCTGCCTCCACATCTCCGGCACTTCCACTGGCGCTACTCCGGTCGATGGACGCGACTGGACCAACTGGCGCTTCCGCTGTCTCATCGTCACCAGTACCAACGCAATACCCGCTATTATCCCTACGATACAGACAACGCCTCCGATGACAAGCAGCGTTGAAATTGTCGATAGAGCTCCTGGAGACTGATGCGCGACCACCGGTGCAGATGGGCTGGCCGCGTCAGGCGTCGGCGGCTGATTTAAATGGATGCGCCACTGTCTCTCCAGATGCGCTACATCTACCCCCAATGCCTGTTTAGCGGCTCCATCGAAATCGATGAGCGGACTATTCAGCGTTTTAAGAAATGTCGCCATCTTCTCGGTTCCGTAGGTCTGGTACATATATTCAACCAGATTCCAGCTCTGAGCGTAGGCAAGATACGCTTTGTCGGCATCCACCGGAAAGCTACCGTTGATCTGATCGAGCGGTAAAAGGGTATGATCGGTCAATGCTTGCTGAAAAGCTGCGGCCATCGCAGGCTCATGATAGAGCTGATTATAGACTGCCAGCCCCTCATTAAACCACACAGGGATGAAAAGCGCCCGAGGCTCGATTTGCGCAAACACCAGATGCGTCATCTCATGCGGCATATCACGTATCAGGGCCGTAGCCTGGTCATCTGCGATCACAAAAAACGCCTGTCCCATCGCGGGATACGCTTCTCCCCCAACCCACTCAAAAGAGTACGGCCCGATGGCCCCGGCAAAATCGGTATGATCGGCATAAATCCAGAGTTTGAGGGGAGTCGTAGGAGCGCTCCCCAGCGTCTGGGTGATATGCGCCAGATTCGCGCTGGCCTGCTTGAGGACTGCCTGACCAAAGCTATCCGGCTGGTTATACCAGTTAACTTCGAGCATCCCTTGAGCAAGGTGGTGCCAGGAAAAACGGGTATCAACGGTGACAAATTGTTGAGATGCGTCGGTCAACGTATGCCCCGCCTGGTCCTGCAACTCCCAATGATACTGGATAGCTGTCCCGGGCGTCACAAAGCTATTGGAGGTTGTGTCTTCACGATCATGCAACACAACAACCTGACCAGCTCGATTAGTTGGCGTTAGCACGGAATGCGTCACCGTTTGCTCATCCCCGTAGCTTGCATTGATTACATATGAGACGACAATTGTTGCCTGCGTAATAGGACTCGCACTATCGCGTACCGTTAGATTAAGGTCGATATAGTCTGGAAAATGCACAGTTTGCGAACGAGCGGTCACGGTAAAAGGGTTACTTGCAGCGTAAGCGGATGCGGAAAACGCTCCAAATGCTGCGAATAATACGCTATAAAAGCATAGCAACAGCAGAGGAAAACGCGTCAAGCGGCTGAGCATCAACAAAACTCCTCTCAAGGGTGCGTCAGTACATAGATAAATAATATGAATATGCACACAATAATACAAACGAGAAGAGGATGCAATATAAAAAGGACCGGCTATGCTGGCTTTCGCGCTTCACTGCAACCCGAGTTGCGCATATAACGCCGCGCGGTCGATCTTTTGCTCCAGCGGTCCCACCTGCCGAATCTTGATCGCGGCCACGGCCAACCCCACGCGCATTGCGTCGTGCAGCGTGTACCCATCAACCACGGCTAGCAGCAGCCCGGCCCAGAAGGAGTCGCCGGCTCCTGTCACATCTACGACCTCAACCCGGCTGGCAGGTTGAAAAACTATCCCACTGGCATCAGCCAGCAGCGCGCCTTCGCTTCCCATTGTCAACACAACATGCTGCACTCCTAGCTCCAAAAACTTTTGGGCGTACGCTTCTGGCATCAGGCCGGGACCAAAGAGACGCTGGCAATCATCAAGTGATGGTTTGGTGAGCCAGACATAGGGACAGATTCTAGCGAATAGCGATAGAGGCTCTTCCGCCACATCCCACAACCGTTCGTGATAATTGGGGTCAAAGCTGACCAGAGTGCCACCGGCATGAGCCTGCTCGACAAATTTGAGGATGGTCGAGCACGAAGGTTCTCGCGAGAGTGCAAACGCGGAAGTATGGACAACAGCAGCCTGAGAGAGCAGGGATAGCGGCATATCATCTGGCTTCATCGTGGCGTCCGCGCCGCGATAGACGGTAAAGTCCGGGCTGGTGCGGCTGCGCGTCACCACGACCAGCGTTGTAGGTGTATGGGCAGAGGTATGCACATAGTCAGTTTGTACGCCCGCTACAACCAGATGGTGACGCAGAAAGGCGCCAAAGTTATCGTCACCCACGCGAGCAACCAGCGCGGCAGTTCCTCCCAGAGCTGCCACATTCTGCGCCACATTGGTCGCCTGTCCGCCCGCATACATACGGAACGAGCGCGCTTCCAGCAGTGACTCCTGCTCCATCTCCGAGATCAAATCGATCAAGGTCTCGCCAATCGCGAGCACATCTATGCGCAGCTTCATCACGTATTTTTTGTCTCCCCTGAAGAAACTCATAGTAGGGGCTGGGCAACCGTATAGGGCAAGAGGGTTCACCAGCGCGTTAGCTAGCAACGTTGACAGGCTCTTTTCACGGCAGGTACAATATTGCAGTACCCTCAATCGGATCAAGATAGCCACTGGCTCCCTTGAGGGGAAGTGTAGCATCACACCCGAAGATGTCAAGGGGAAATACGCTAAGGGAAACAGCTTGTTTCCCTTTTTCTCCTACGTCCTACATTTTTAAAGATGAGGCGCATGCTTTATGAAAATTTTTGTCTGTATAAAACAGGTACCTGATCCCAATACCACAGTCAGCAAGCTCGATCCCGCGACCAAACGCCTGGTACGCAGCGGCGTTTCGCTGATCCTTGACCCTGGCGACGAGTCCACTCTGTCAGCCGCGATCAAGCTGAGGGATACCGTTGGCAATAGCGAACTGGTCGCCGTGAGCATGGGGCCTGCGTCGGCTCAGGAAGGCATGCGTCGCGCCCTGGCGATGGGCGTTGATCGCGCCATTCTTGTCACCGATCCCGCCCTGGCCGGTTCCGACGCTATTGGCACGGCGCGCGTTCTGGCTGCTGTGCTGAAAAAGGAGCAGCCCGACCTGGTTTTCTGCTCCACCGAGAGCACCGATGGCTATACCGGCATGGTTCCCGGCGGAATCGCGGAATTTCTGGGCATCGCACAGTTGACCTTTGCCCGCGAAATCAAGGTCGAAGGCTCCAAAGCCGTGATTAAACGCGTTATCCCGACCGGCTACAAAACCGTTGAATGCCCTCTGCCCGCAGTGGTGACTATCGCCAGCGGCTCTTTCGAGGCTATTTATCCGACGATGAAAGGCATCATGGGGGCGAAGAAGAAACCCTTTGACCAGCTCACCCTGGCCGATCTCGGCATCGACGCTTCTCAAGTGGGAGAGGCGGGCGCTCGCGAGCAAGTCCTGGCTCTTGGCAAAGCGGAAGCGCGAGCAGCCGGACAGGTGATCAAAGACGATGGCAACGCGGCCCAACAGATTGCAGATTTTCTGCAACGGTACCAGTTGCTCTAGCGTTTCAAACCCCTGATCGGGTCGAGAATGGACAGTACCTTCCACCGCCTCCCCAGGCAGAGCAGTATAGCTGACAACATTTGGGAGGTCAAGTGGAAATGCACTAGGAGAAGCTTGAAATTCCGCGCTCCAACGCTCCCACGGTGAAGCGGGGAGCGTCAGGGCAACCGCAAGGGATTGCCCCTACAGAGCGCGGTTAGGAGGATTTTTGAAGTATGTCGAAAACTATTTGGGTGCTGGTCGAGCTGGAGGGCGGTCAACCCGTTCGCTCATCGCTAGAGGTGCTGGGCAAGGCCGCCAAACTGGGGCGCGCTGAAGCCGTTGTGCTTGGCGCAGCCGCAGCGGACGTTGCCCCGACGCTTGGCGAATATGGGGCGGAAAAAGTCTACGTCCACGCCGATGCCGCCTACGATAATTATCTCACCCTCCCCGCCGTCGAGACGCTGAGCGGCCTGGTGCAACAGCACCAGCCGGCCCTGCTGCTTCTAGCAACTACCTACGATCTGCGCGATATCGCGGCTCGTCTGAATGTGCGCAACAATATGGGCCTGATCACCGACGCCACCGACCTGGCTTTTGATGGCGATACGCTCAAAGTGACCGTTCCCTGGGGCGGCGAAAATGTGGTGACGGCCACCCATCCCCAGTCCGGCACCGGCATTGTGCTGGCACGCCCGAAGGCTTTTAGCGTCGAGAAATACGATGGGCGCACAGCGGAAGTCGAGACTTTGAACGTTGCCATCAGCGCCGAAGCGCAGACGATCAAAATCCTGGAAACGGTCGAAGTGAAGAGCGAAGGTCCGGCCCTGGAAGACGCCAGCGTGATCGTCAGCGGCGGACGCGGTCTGGGCAAAGCCGAGAACTATCGCCTGGTTGAGGCGCTTGCCAGCGCGCTTGGCGGCGCTCCCGGCGCCACTCGCGCTATCGTCGATGCTGGCTGGCTCCCCTATAGCTATCAGATCGGACAAACCGGCAAGACTGTCAAGCCAACTTTATATGTCGCGGTTGGCATCAGTGGCGCAATCCAGCACCTTGCGGGCATGAAAGGCTCTAAATATATCGTCGCCATCAACAAAGATGAGCACGCGCCCATCTTCTCGGTTGCCGACCTGGGCGTGGTTGGCGATGCCCTGACGATCTTGCCGCAGCTCACCGAAGAAGTGAAGCGACGCAAGGCATAAGCATATACACAACAGGCAGAGGCGCTATAAGATTGCAGGGTAGCTGGATAGCTACCCTCTAAACTTGAGGTTCAGCGCCGCCGGTACGCAGCTTCGCTGCTAATGCTCCGAAGCTGCGTACCGGCGGCCTGGACCGTCGCGATGGAGGTTTGACATGACTCCCCCTGTAATATCACCAACCGGGGGATGGATCGGCACCGTTATTTTCGTGCTGCTTTTCCTGGCAGCGCTGGTTCTTTTTGGCATTCGCGTAGGCAAGTTGATTGCGCTCCTTGCTAAGGCGCGGCCAGAAGACCGCACCGATCATATCGACGACCGCATTGGAGAGTTTTTCCTGGTGGTTCTCGGTCAGAGCGGGGTGCTACGTGATCCTATCCCCGGTATCGCCCATTTCTTCACCTTCTGGGGCTTTATTGTGATCCAGTTCGGGCTGCTCAATTTGCTGCTCGGCGCCTTTAACGGCTCACTGCCCCTGCTCGGCGATAATCGCATCTTCGCCATCGTACTGGACGCCTTTGTGATCCTGGTGGCGATAGCCCTTGTCCTCTTTGCCATTCGCCGCGGCATTGTGCGCCCCCGCCAACTCTCTAGCTTCCTGCATGGTCCCTGGGACGGCTTTATCATTCTGGGATTGATTCTACTTGTCATCGTTACCCTGGCGCTGGTCGAGGGCTTTGAATATGCAGCAAGCAATGGGGTGGCCTGGACGCCAATCGGCACTGTTCTTGGTCCCGTATTTAGCGGAGCTGGCACGCAGACCGACATTACGGCATACCGCTTCTTCTGGTGGCTGCATATCAGCGTGGTGCTGGGCTTCCTGATCTACCTGCCGCGCTCTAAACACCTGCACCTGATGGCGACGCCCTTCAATGTATTCTTCCGCAACTACAAGCCTAGAGGCGCACTACCGCTGCTGGAGAATATCGAGGATCGCGAAGATTACGGCGTCTCTAAGGCTGAGCAGTTCACCTGGAAGCAGTTGCTCGATGGCTACGCCTGTACCGAGTGCGGGCGCTGCAACACGGTCTGTCCCGCGACCAATACAGGCAAGCCGCTCTTCCCCAAAGAGATTATCCTGGGCGTCAAAGAAGCCCTCTTCGTCCATAGTGATGAGATCCTGGGCGAGAAATCGCTCTATAGCAAGCTGGGGATAGCGGGCGTCAAAGCCGATGAGAATGCGCGCGAGCGAGAGGCGCACCATCAACCGATGGTCGGCGGCATTATCTCCAACGACGCCCTCTGGGCCTGCACTACCTGCATGGCCTGCATGGAGATCTGCCCCGTCTCTATTGAGCATGTGCCTAAGATCGTTGATATGCGCCGCCATCTGGTGATGGAGGAGAGCGAATTCCCACAAGAGGTTACTTCGCTCTTTAATAATATCGAGCGCAACGGCAACCCGTGGGAGATCAGCAATGACAAGCGGGCCGAATGGGCCGCTAACCTGGGCGTTCCCTTGATGGCGGAGAATCCCGATGCCGACGTGCTCTACTGGGTCGGCTGCATGGGCTCGTTCGACCGTCGCAACCAGCAGGTCGCAACCTCGGTGGCGAAGATTCTGCAAGCGGCCAATGTCAACTTTGCCATCCTCGGTCCCGAGGAGACCTGTACGGGCGATCCAGCTCGTCGCATCGGCAACGAGTACCTGTGGCAGATGCAGGCGCAGCAGAACGTGGAGACGCTGAACAACTACGGCTTTAATCTCTCGGCAGCGAGCAACGGTCACAATGGGCACGCTTCCAGCAATGGCAGCGCCGCCGTCGCGACAAAGCATCGCACCATCATCACGGCCTGCCCGCACTGCTTCAACACCATCAAGAACGAGTATCCGCAGGTAGGCGGCGATTACGACGTTGTCCACCATAGCGTCTTCATCGAAAAACTTCTGTCCGACGAGAAAATTACCCTGCCCGAAGGCTTTGATCGGCGCAAGCTGACCTACCACGATCCTTGCTACGTCGGTCGCTACAATGATGTGTACGATGAGCCACGCCGCGTCCTGACTGTGCTCAATAGCAATGGCGTCACGGAGATGCAGCGCAACCGCAACAAGAGCTTCTGCTGCGGCGGTGGCGGCGGGCGCGTCTGGATGGAGGAGAAGATCGGTCAGCGCATCAACCAGACCCGCGTCAACGAGGCGCTGGAGACGAAGGCGGACGTTCTCGCTGCCGGTTGCCCCTTCTGCATCACGATGTTCGAGGACGGCATCAAAGGCGTTGACGCCGAAGATAAGATGAAGGTCGAGGATATCTCCGAGATCCTCGCCCGCGCCATCGATTCATCCCGGTAACGCTTCAGCACCTTCGGCGCTGAAAACATAATGTAGTGTATTGATGAGGACAGGCCCATTTTGC
>DATGMF010000052.1:0-98144 GCA_035293765.1 Ktedonosporobacter sp. | reverse complement strand
TCAGCCCCGCAAACCGTTCGGGTAAGGCGTGCCAGGTCTCCTCCAGAATGCTGCGCAACGCTGGCTGTTCAAAACATGGGACACGTCCCTGCGTGCAAATCGTGACGAAATAGGCCCGCTTCGAGGCATAATGATAATTCGACAAACGGATCGACCGTCTGTGGTGAAGATCTGGATCATACTGCGCTTTGCCCATATCCCCTTCAACCTCCCCATATTTCTCGGTGTGCTATGATTATAAACGTATTGATATGTCGATACAATACGCATTTCTCATGATTTATGCACGATGTCTGGGTAGGGGCAATGCCTTGCGCTTGCCCTGTGGCGGTTACGGGCATCTTGCCCCACGCTACAACGTCTGGGTAGGGGCAATGCCTTGCGCTTGCCCTGTGGCGGACACGGCAACCTTGCCCCACGCTTGCCCTGTGGCGGGTACGGGCATCTTGCCCCACGCTACAACGTCTGGGTAGGGGCAATGCCTTGCGCTTGCCCATGCCGCGGTCTGCACCATGTTGGTAGGGACAATCCCATCGAACAGGGCGGGTCCGATTCGGTTTTGGTTGGGGGGATAATATGATGTTGGGGTCAATCCAACGATGCACATGCGCAGATGATGCCGGTCCCGCCCCTGTGGCGACGCGGTCCACGGCGTCCGCTTCAGCACCCGTACCCCGGCAACAGGGCAAGCGCAAGGCATTGCCCCTACCCAGACGTCGCAGGGAAGGGCAAGATGCGCGTACCCGCCACAGGGCAAGCGGTAGCTCCCCGATTCATCGTGGGAATTGCCCCTACCCATCCATCTACCCATCCCACCGAACAGGACAGGTCCCGTTTGGATTGATTTTTTGGGGCGATGCGGTCTGTACGATGTGGATGGGGACAATCTGTGGTTGCCCTGCCCTGCCCGCCCCTGCGATGACCTGGCCCCACGCTATAACGTCTGGGTAGGGGCAATGCCTTGCGCTTGCCCTGTGGCGGACACGGCAACCTTGCCCCCTGGTACCGGGACATACCCCTTTGGATGATTGGTGATCAATTGGCGGGCAAGGCGATAAATTGGGACGGGATCAATCGGGTCCCTATCGCGGTACGATAGGTTCGGGTATGGGCGGGCGATCAATCTGGCAGGGACGGCTCGTCCATCCAATCCGTCACTGTGATGGCCTGGGCCAGTTCGTTGACGAGGCGCACGGTCTCGACGCTGACGGTGACGACGCGACCGATGAGGCGCACGATATACTCTTCGTCGTCGAGCCGGTTGGGATCGCTGACGATGCCGCTGCGTTTATCCTCGCTGACCTGGTACTGATCGATGACCCATTCGAGGGCCGAACGATTGCCCAACCGGTACTCGAAGCACTCCGGCGGCAACGGCCCCAATCGCAGGCTCTCATTGACCACCACCACGCGCCGGTCGGTCGAGAGCCGCATCTTCTCGACGCGCCAGCTAAAGGGCACATCCTTGTTCTCGAACCACTCAAGCTGCTCATACTCCTTCGCCTGCTCATAGTTGAGGTGCAGCTCCATCAGTTCGCGCCCGACGCGTACGCAGAGCTGGAACGCCTCCTGGCGGTGCAGCAGCGGAAGGTGTGGCAGGTCGCGCTTGAGGTTCTCGGCGTAGTGCTCGCGATACTGCGGATGGTGCAGCATGCCGTAGACATAATGGAAGATGTCCCACTTCGTCACCCCCGCCCCGTACCGCGCCTGAAACTGCGCCAGCGCCCAATCGGTGATGTTCTCCCGCCGGTTGCTGCCATCTTCGGCGTAGGTGTAGTAGGGGAAGCATTGAGTTCCACAACCAGCACCTACTAGATGTAGGTCTGGAATTATGTTGGTTACAAGCGTCATAAATGGTTTCTCTGAGCCTAAATCAGTAAGACAGATAATGTTGTTTTCAGATTCGCTTGTTGTATCTGGAAAAAATTGAGGAAATTGGTAAACTTCTTCATTCAAAATGCGATCAAAAAATAACCACTCCTTACAAAAAGGTCGATAAAGCGATTTTCGAGCTTTCGCTTCACTAAATACCGCGTAGTGGCCGCGATGAAGATCTAACTTCAAATCACGACTCCACTTGATTTTAGTATCGTCATAAATTACAAAGTCATCAAGTGAAGTAGTATCATTCCCACGACGACGCCAGCGATCAACTTCTCCATTGTATGTTTCTACAAAACGAGTCATTTTTTGCAATAAGGTAACGCGATTGAAATCGTAAGCCCAATCATCGCGACATGTTGCTACACCTCGCCCATAGTTCTTAAAAATAGTCTGTACATTCGCTTGCTGCCCTTTCTTTCCCACAGCCAAGAAAAAGTTAAACTCTGATTTTAATCCCTCTGTAATCCATATATACCTTGTATCAGGCTGCAATTCTAGCCAGTCAAGAGATTGCATATTAACCTTTTCAGCCAGTAGATTGAGTTTAGCAATACCACTCTGATTGTCAATTACCTTATGATAAAAAATATTAGCAGGCTGGTATGGCTGATGCATATCTTTCCGTTTCCTTACCAGAATAGTAATACCAACACCAACCATAATACCAAAGACATTTCCTCCTCCTTGCTTGCGTGCGTTTCCCCCTAGATCAAGATGATAAATACTGGTGAACTCCGCAGCCAATTGCTTACGAAAACCATCAAATGCAATACCGTTTAAAAACCCATTATTGCTTACAAAACAAATAACTCCATCCCTTGCTTGCAAGCGATCCGTGGCCCAGCGAAAGAACTTTACATAAGCATCTGAAAGCGCATTTCTGTTAGTTGCTTTAGAGTCTTTAGAATAGGTTTCTCGTACACGTTGATCAACGATACTATACTTGCGGTTCTTATTATTGTCGTTCTCATTTTTCTGTCCCACATTATACGGCGGGTTCCCCATCACCACCATAATTTGCGCCTCTTTTTCGCGTTTGACGCGTTCGGTGTTCTCCTCGACGAAGAGGGAGAGCTGCTGGCCTTCGGCGAGGGAGAGGGTGTCGGCGAAGCAGATGCCCTCGAAGGGTTCGTAGCTGCCCATCTTTTCGTAGTATTCGTGCTCGATGTTGAGGGAGGCGATGTAGTAGGGGAGCAGCATGATTTCGTTGCAGAAGAGGTCGTGGGCGTACTTGTGCTTCAGCTTGTGGCGCGGGATGTGGTTGCGGATCAGGTTGACGATGAAGTTGCCGGTGCCGGTGCAGGGGTCGAGGATCTGCACGCCCGGCTCCGCGATGGAGGTACCGAACTCGCGCCGCAGGACCTCCTCCACGCTGGCGCACATGAAATCGACGATCTCCTGTGGCGTGTAGACAATGCCGTGGGTATCCGCCTGCTTGATCGAGAAGCCCTGGAAGAAGCGTTCGTAGACCGTGTTGAGGAAGTGCTGGCGCTCGGACCAGTTCTCGGTACTTTTCGCGGCCCCCTCGATGGCGATGTAGAAGCGGTCGAGCGATTTGAGGAACTCGTGACGGTTGAAGGAGCGGCTGGCGAGCGCGTCGATGACCTTCTCGATCTCGGCGGCGATGACGTTGCGGCGCACAAAATCGGGGTTATCGAAGACGGTGCGGAAGAGGCGCTCGGTCAGCAGGTGCTGCACCAGCATCTCGTCGATGGTCGCGGCGCTGATCTGCGGGTCGAGCGCGCCGCGGCAGATGTCAGCGAAGGCGTCAAAGGCGTCGCTGAAGCGGCGATTCTCTTTATGCTCGCGTGCGATAATCTTCAGCAGCGCCGCGGCCAGTTCTGGGATGCGCTCCTTGAACTCGATCACTGCCGCCTCGAAGTTCTCGATATCCGGCTCGGTATAGGTGAAGAACTGTTTGAGCAGGTCGCTCACATCGTTGGGCTTGCGCAGATCGTACTCGGTGGGGATGCGTCGCTTGCTCTGGTAGAGCACGGCCTGGACGGTATTCTCAAAGATGGTATTGGTCAGGGGGTAGCCGGCGGCGATCTTGGCCTTGATCTCCTTCTCCAGGTCGCTTTTGGGTCCCTTCGCCTCCCAGTAGCCGCGCCGCAGCGTATAGCTATCAACCACCACGCCATCGGGCCGGATGCCACCATCGATGGTCAGCTCCGGCACCAGCGTCCACTTCTGCTGACGCGCGGTCTCCGCCAGTAGATCATGAAAGGCCGTGCGCAGAGCCAGCTCATGCTCGGCCTTGCCCTTGAAATCTTCCAGCTTTTTATAGTAGGTTGTGATCGCCTTCTTCAGCGTAGGCGTGCTCAGCGTTGTGGGCGTGATCGACATCGTTCCTCCTCCGGTCGCCTCCCCATCCCGACCGCGTCTCCTGCTGGTCGGCGTTGGCGCTATCGTCGCGGACGCGTCGCCGTGGAGCGCATTGATCGCGCCGCGAATCTCCTGTGCGATCTCGGCGAAGGCGGCGTCCCGATTCGTCCACATTGTAACAGCTTTTGCGTTGCGTGGTAATACCTGAAGTTTGGCGAAAGGGGCATGTGTCAGATCGCAGGGACGCAGCAGGATCGGAATCACGCGCGCCGTGCCAGCCTCGTGCCGTTGCAGCGCGGCCTGCATCTCCGTGCCATAGCAATAATCGGAGGCCACAAAATCGGGGCTGATCAGCAGCAAAATCAGCCGTGCCGCCTGCAAATGCGCGTCAATCTCTGCGGCCCACAGGCTGCCCGCGCTGATATCGCGCTCATGCCATGTACGAATCAAGCCCTGCTGACGCAAAAGCGCCAGGTGATTATCAAGCTTGTGGCGTAACGTATCATCCTGCGGAGCATACGAATAGAAAATCTCAAGCGGCTCCCGGGTCCTGGTCATCGATGGCACTCCTTACCTTCACGTTCCTTCATACCTGAAAAACTGCATCCCTCTATATGAAACGTACGAGCTGCCATAGATTTATCATATTCAATATAAGATCCGCAAAACCCGCCATCATCATTGCCCCCGAACCCCCTGGTGGGGACCCGATTGCATCGCGTCCGGTTCACCGCCTGTCTACCCCCCCCTCGAAAACGCTGCCACCGTGATGGGGACCCGATTGCATCGGGTTGGATTTATCGCCTGTTCTTATTTTTCCTGTACAATTATCCAATGTGATAAATGTACCTGTATGAAATATTTTCAATTGATACGCTCGTTAGCTACGTTTTTTCCCGTGATTTTGTCATTGGGATGACGTGGTGCAACGAATATGGGGGTGAACGGGCGGTGAACCGGACGCGCTCAAGCAGGTCCCTACGGCATTTGAGCGGCCCGAAACGGATGTTCCGCGTGGTAGGCGGAAAAACGGGCGATCAATCGGACGCGCTGCAATCGGGTCCCTACCAGAGGGTTGGGGGGACGGGGATAAGCGGTGAACCGGCCCCCCTCACCACAACCCCGTCCTGTCCCCCACATTCATTGCACCATGTCATCCTGATGACGAAATCACGACAAAGAACGCCACCAACGAGCTTCATTCATTCACATGAATTCCATGATAAATGGACGGCGGTCGTCTTATTTACGATAATAATGGAGAGCAGGCGGTAAAACGGCAATACCGTTCAATTCGAGAGAATCTGGCGTGTACGGCTGAATAAAATGCCGGCATTGGTATGTGTTTTGAACGGTATGGCGATAAATCGGACGCGCTCAAGCGGGTCCCTACCGGGGTTGGGGGAGGAACCCGCGATGTGTGAACGGGGGCGTAGGGGCAATCCCTTACGGTTGCCCTGCCCCTACGGATATTGATATTCGATCAATGGAATTGCGCCTCTTCGGTTGAGCCGACCAGGGCCTTTGTCGAGGCTGTGCCACCGGAAACAACCTGGGCCACCTCGTCGAAGTAGCCTGTGCCGACCTCGCGCTGGTGTTTGGTGGCGGTATAGCCGAACTCTTCCAGCCCGAACTCGGCCTGTTGCAACTGCGAATAGGCTGCCATGCCGTTGGCTTTATACTCATATGCCAGCTTGAACATGCTATAGTTGAGCGCGTGGAAGCCCGCCAGGGTGATGAACTGGAAGGCGTAGCCCATCTTGCCGAGCGTCTTCTGGAATGTCGTGATGGTCTCGGCATCCAGCTTCTTGCGCCAGTTGAACGAGGGGGAGCAGTTGTAAGCCAGCATTTTGCCGGGGAACTGCTCGTGGATGGCGGCGGCGAAACGGCGGGCCTCTTCGATGCTGGGCTCGGCTGTCTCGCACCAGATCAGATCGCAGTAAGGGGCGTAGGAGAGGCCGCGCGCGATAGCCGCGTCGAGTCCGCCGCGCGTCCTGAAGAAGCCCTCGGCTGTGCGCTCGCCGGTGAGGAAACGCTGATCGGCGGGATCGATATCGGAGGTGATCAGTTGCGCGCCGTTGGCATCGGTACGGGCGACAAGCAGCGTGGGAACGCCCATCACATCGGCTGCCAGGCGTGCCGAGACGAGGTGCTTGATGGCGCTCTGCGTGGGGATCAGCACTTTGCCGCCCATATGTCCGCATTTCTTTTCGGAGGCGAGCTGGTCTTCGAAGTGGACGCCAGCCGCGCCAGCTTCGATCATGGCCTTCATCATCTCGAAAACGTTGAGCGGACCGCCGAAGCCTGCTTCGCCGTCGGCAACGATGGGAGCGAACCAGTAGGTGCCGTTTTTCCCTTCAGAATGATGAATCTGGTCGGCACGCTGCAAAGCCTGGTTGATTCTGCGTACAACCTGTGGGACGCTGTTGGCGGGATAGAGGCTCTGATCGGGATACATCTGGCCCGCGAGATTGGCGTCTGCGGCAACCTGCCAACCGCTCAGATAGATAGCTTGCAGACCGGCCTTCACCTGCTGGACCGCCTGATTGCCGGTGAGCGCGCCCAACGCGGCCACGTATGGCTCGCTGTGAAGGAGCTGCCAGAGCCGCTCGGCCCCCATGCGCGCTAACGTATACTCAATCTGAACCGAACCGCGTAATCGTACAACGTCTTCCGCTGTATAGGGCCGTTTGATCCCCTGCCAGCGCGGATCGTTTTCCCAACTCTTTGTTAGCTCAGCAACATATTGATCGTTCATCATGATGTGCTTTCCTTTCGAAACTGCTGCATAGGCAATGTTGGATCACCTCTCTCATCCCTTCTATCCTCTGGGAAAAGAGTAGCATGCACAGAGATCAAAGGTCTATAATTTTGCTTTGCAGTTCTTTGGGATTTGCATAAGTAAAAGGTTATACCTCCTATTTTTTTATCGCGCAATGTTGGGGGAATGCTGGTAGGGGCAAGGGGAGGGGTGGGAATGGGGTGGGGGCCTTGCGCTTGCCCTGCTCGGCTTCATTCAACTAATAAAAACGTCATCCGCCCGCCGGATGACGTTTTTATGTTGATACTATGCTAGGCTCCGTGGCACTTTTTGTATTTTTTGCCGCTACCGCAGGGACAGGGGTCGTTGCGCCCGATTTTCATGGGGCCGGAGGGGCGCGCCTGGGCAGAGGAGCCATTGCTGCGCGGGCCGGGTCCGCCGCGTTTGGCCGTTTTGCTGCGTTCGTCGCCGCCGTCGTTTTTCGCCTGGCCGCTGGCTCTGGCGATATCATCGACATTGGTGCGTAGATTGCGCGGCTGCGCTTTACGCTGCGGCTGCGGCTGATTGAGCGACAGCGTGAGGTCGCCGCGCATCATCTTGAGCAAGGAGTCCACGGTATAATGCTGGATCGCCAGTTTCAACTCCTCAAACATGCGGAAGGCTTCGTTTTTGAACTCGACCAGGGGGTCGCGCTGCCCAATCGAGCGGAAGCCGATGCCCGCGCGCATCACATCCAGCGAATCGATATGGTCCATCCACAGGCGATCAACGATTTGCAACAGGTAAGTGCGCTCGAATTCGCGTTGCGGATCTACCCCTTCCAATCCCAGCTCTTTGGCCTGCTGCCGCAACTCTTCGCCGCGGGTCTCATAGTGGTCAACCACCAGATCGATCAGGTCTTGCTTGAGCGTTTCGCGTCTGACCGCGTGGATATTCTCCGGCAGGATATCATCGGGGACATGTACCCATACTTCCAGAGCCTTGAAGAGCGTTTCGAGCTGCTCCTCTTCCGTCACCATATTGCTCGGAATGCTGGCATTGACCATGTTGCTAACTTCGTTGCGGATCATCCCCAGGATGCGCTCGTGCATATCGCCGTGTTCCAGAACGGCGCGGCGGTCGGCATAGATTACCTGGCGTTGCCTGGCGATCACATCGTCATAATCGACCACATTTTTGCGAGTATCAAAGTTGTAGCCTTCGACTCTGGCCTGCGCCCCCTCAATGAAGCGCGAGACGACGCCGCTCTCCAACGGCATATCCTCTTCCATGCCGAAGCGTTCCATGATCTTGGAGACGCGGTCGGCGGCGAAGCGGCGCATCAGCTCATCATCCAGCGCCAGGAAGAAGCGTGACGAGCCGGGGTCGCCCTGGCGTCCGGCACGACCGCGCAACTGGTTATCGATGCGGCGCGACTCGTGGCGTTCGGTGCCAATAATATGCAGCCCGCCAAGCTCAACCACCAGCTCGTGGTCGGCGTCGCACTCGGCGATCTTCTCCTGGAAGAGTTCGTTTTTCTCCGCCTCCGTCATGTTCTCGATATATTGCTGGATGGCCTCTTCTCTCTCTGCCCGGTCGTCCGCGTTGTCCTGCGGCATTTCGCGGATATAGTCCACCTGTTCCGCGTGCTTGCGCAGGATGCTATCGAAGTAGCCGGCGGGATTGCCGCCGAGCAGAATGTCGGTACCGCGACCGGCCATGTTGGTGGCGATGGTAACGGCTCCGCTGCGACCGGCCTGGGCGACGATATTTGCCTCACGTTCGTGATGCTTGGCGTTGAGCACGTTATGCGGAATGCCTTGCTTATCGAGCAGATCGGAGAGGAACTCGGAGGTCTCAACCGAGGTGGTGCCGACCAGCACCGGCTGGCCCCGCTCATGGCGCTCCTTAATCTCCTCGACGACCGCGTTGAACTTGGCGTTCTGGGTGCGGTAAATCAGGTCCGGGAAATCCTGGCGGATCATCGGCTTATTCGTCGGGATCTCGATCACTTCCAGCTTATAGATTTTATGCAGTTCTTCCGCCTCCGTCTGCGCCGTACCGGTCATACCGGCCAGCTTCTTGTACAGGCGGAAGTAATTCTGGAAGGTGATGGTCGCCAGGGTATGGTTTTCGCGCTGCACCGTCACGCCCTCTTTGGCCTCAATAGCCTGGTGCAGCCCCTCGCTATAGCGGCGGCCCGGCATCTGGCGGCCCGTAAACTCGTCAACGATGATGACCTCGCCGTCCTTCACGATATAATCTTTATCGCGCTTGAAGATGATTTGCGCTTTGATGGCATTTTCCATGTAACGGGTCAGGTCGATGTTGGCCTCGTCATAAATGTTCTTCACGCCGGCCAGTTGCTCAATCTTCTCGATGCCAGCTTCGGTGAGCATAACCATGCGCGTCTTCTCTTCAACGGTGTAGTCCACTTCCGGCTTCAGGCGCGGAGCCCAGCGCGCAAATTTGGCGTACATGTCTGTTGACTCCTGGCCCTGGCCGGAGATGATCAGCGGGGTGCGGGCTTCGTCGATGAGAATATTATCGACCTCGTCAACGATGGCGAAATTGAGTTCGCGCTGCACCATTTGATTGAGCGACATTACCATGTTATCGCGCAGGTAGTCGAAGCCGAACTCGTTATTGGTGCCGTAGGTGATATCGGCCTGGTAGGCCGCGCGCCGCTCTGCCGTATGCGGCTCCACGGCGTTGACGATAATGCCGACGGTCAGCCCCAGGAAGTTGTAAATCTGCCCCATCCATTCGCCGTCGCGCCGCGCCAGGTAGTCGTTAACCGTCACCAGATGCACGCCTTTGCCGGTGAGCGCGTTCAGGTAAATGGGCAGCGTTGCCACCAGCGTCTTACCTTCACCGGTGCGCATCTCGGCAATTTTTCCCTGGTGAAGCACGACGCCGCCGATAAGCTGCACATCGTAATGGCGCATCTTGATCTTGCGCCAGCCAGCTTCGCGCACAACGGCAAAGGCTTCGGGCAAAAGGTCGTCCAGCGTCTTGCCGGAGCGGTAGCGCCGCGCCATCTCCGGCAGCAGTTGATCCATCTCCTCCGCTTTGAGCGCGACCATTTCTTTGCGCAGAGGCTTCAATGTATTGCGGAATAACTGCTCGGTCAGCTCATCAAGCTCATCATCCTGATTCTGGGCCGCGCTCTTCTGCTGCGCAAAACGCTTCCAGGCGCTCTCAAATGCTTCACTGAACTCTTCAGCGGCTATCTCTTTGATGGCAGGCTCGACCTCTGT
Organism: Ktedonosporobacter sp.; assembly: GCA_035293765.1. GTDB lineage: Bacteria > Chloroflexota > Ktedonobacteria > Ktedonobacterales > Ktedonobacteraceae > DASRHT01. The sequence continues at coordinate 87,935 of DATGMF010000052.1, read as the reverse complement.
CAGCAGCGCCAGCGTGGCTTGCTCCGGGTCTGGCGCTTCGTCGGGCCATTGATTGCGCTCCTCAGCCAGATCCATCGCTGCCGTCACCTGTAGCTCATTCAAGTGCGGTAAGAGCTTTTCGTACGCTTGCTCAAAACATTCGGAGAGCGTGTCCTGCAAGTGCTCCCGCAGTTGATATTCCGCGTCCCTGTATTCGAGCTTCTGGCGATATTCGGTGATTGCCGCATGGAGCTGCTCGTCGGACAATCTATCCGTCAGCGGCTCAACTTTTTGCAAGGCTTCACGCAGTAATGCCACCAGTTCGTTTTCCAGGACCATGCCGCCTTTGAGGTGGAGAAAAAGCTGCGAGCGAAATTCCGCCGTTTTGGCGGCTAGTTGCTCATCGCTCAGTTTCTTGATAGATGGTTCAAGCGCATTAATTTTATCAATCAGCGGCTGAATAGCCCTCAAATCTCGTTTGTTAGGATCTCCTAGAATTTTTCCCAGTAGTTGCATAATGTTGTGTTCTCCTACCGTTTGGCGGCGGTGTTGCAATCTATAGAATCAGGCGTTCCTGCTATATGACAAAAATAGCTATGCTGCTCCATTATACCATAACCACGGAACGGTGGAGATAGCTTCGGAAGATCTTCAAGACTTCTCGAAAGTCGTTGTTCGCTCTGGCCGTTCGCGCCTTCGGCGCTCCCTCTTCAGAACAACTCGCTAGTGCGCTGTTCTGAAGCATAGAAATATTTATGTATTTGCCATTTACTGTATATAGCGCATTTAGTATAAATTATAGTATGGCTAAATTTGGTGACCTTTTTGGAGAAAGAAGGCAAGCATGGCAATCAACTATAGAAGAACGCTTATAAGGTGTACTTTCATCTTCCTTGTGCTGGCTATTCCATTAAGCACAATGATCCCTTCCGGCGCGCAATTGGAAGCGAAGGGGCGTGGTCGTGCTGGTAGTAGCTGTGGTATTACGCTTACTCCCTCCGGCTACGTATTTCAGTGGCTGCATGTGCAGAGCGGCTATATTGTGGCCTCCAGCGGCTGCGTCATCAACTTAAAGGGTTTTAACCTGCCTGATACAGGGTATGGCAACGCAACCGGTCTGCCGCCGGCAAAGCTTTTCGCCAAGATCGGCTGGTTTGCCCAGACCTTTACCATGAATGTCTGGCGCGTCTCCCTCAATGCCGTCTGGTGGAACGAAGACGTGCCTGTGCCTATGGCCGGGATGGGCTATCGCGCCTGGATACAGCAGCTCGTGCAGGTGCTGGAGAGCAACGGCAACTACGTATTGCTCACCAAAGGTCCTCAGTTCCATGAACTCCCTTGCGGTGGGGTTGTGACGTACTGTCCCGCTCAGAATCAAGGGGCGATAGATATTAAGAAAGACCCATATAATCCGGTGTACCAGCAGCAATTGACCACAGGCGTGTATATTAGCGACGCCGTGGCAATGTGGACCAGCGTGGCGGCTCTTTACGCCAACGATCCCGCCGTGCTCTACGACGATTGGAACGAGATGCATCAGATCTCGCCCGCGCTCTGGCGGCAGAACTCGCAGATCCTGATCGACACCATTCGTAGCCAGAATCCTCAGTCGCTGATCTTTTTCGGTGGCAACCACTATGAGAATGGCTTTAGTCCGCTCATCAGGGGCCTGGTGCCGCCATTGACAGAGCCGAATCTGGTCTACGACTTTCACGTCTACAACGGTTTCGTGGGCATCTTTCAGGGCAAACGCTGCATCGAGCCACTAAGCACGCTATGGGCAGACTGGCCCATCGATGCTAACATGCAGGTCGGATATGCGCAAACCCACGGGGGAGCCGCATCTTTTAGCGAATGGGGGGGCTGTAACGATATAGAGCCCTATAATACGGTGATTACGCAATTTGCCGCCGCTACCCACATCATGCTAGGATATTATGATAGTGACATGGTAACGCTACCCGGCTTCCCATTGCAGCTCAATAGCAACGGCCTCAAAGTGCAGGCCGATTACGCCTCATATTAGTTTCAATCCCCCCAGAGGGTTGAGAGGGCTACGGCCTGCCAGCGCATTCCTGGCGGGCCGTGTAGCCATCACATCTTAAAACGTCGAGGTGGCAGAAAAAAATACTGCGGGGGCTGGCACCCCCCGCAGTATCGGGAAAAGGAAATAGTAGGAGCGCAATATTCTAGCTGGTAGTGGTGATTGAAGTATGTCCGGCAGGGCTACAACATGCATTGTAGTAGGAGGTCGCTCACCACAGGTCGGTGGAGCCTGGCTCAACACCTGCTGCCGGAACTGCCCTCGTCACCAATGCCTGGAGCCACACTGCCCAGAACAAACTGGCACCCTCAACCACCACTCACCATTGACACCAGTATACTCTCCTCTGCTTTATGCAAACTTTTTTTGCGCTTCATTTTATTTTCATTTTCGCTCTGTCAGAAAAGACGTTTTTGCCCGCTATTTTCTCTAAAAAAACGTTTGAAACGGTTTAATGCAACCGATTTGCCTCCTTATGGTTAAGCTTATGTTTGATGAAAAAACGTTCATACATATCGATTTGTTGGTCTATGGATAAGCTTACATCTTATTAAACATGCGGCAATCTTTAGAGAAGAAATTTACCATTTCTTACATAAGACAGCCGCAACTATTGATGAAGAGGTCTGATGAAATCATCCTCTTCGCTATACTGCGCTAAAAATCTTTGAGTCGCAACACAATGCCGCCGACCGCGGCCAGCCCGAGCAGTGGGAACAGGATGGCGCTCAGGGCGACATACAGCATGAGCGCGCCTCTCGTAGCGGCATAGGTCATATTGTAATGCCCCTGATTGGCCTGGCTCAGGCCATCGACAGCGTTGGAAAAAGCGTCAAATGTGCGGTTAGAGTCGCCTGTACTCAGCAGTTCGGCGTCATGGATGCGCGCCGGGTTCGTCGTATCGGTGGCTTTAGCGCGTATCTGGGTGTCAATATTCGTGTACTGTTGCCAGTTCGCCTGCATGTCGCGTAAAGGCTGATCTTCTTCGGGATACGTGCGATTATTCTGCGCGCGGTCGATCAGCGAGCGGACCTGAGCGGTGTTGGCCTGCCAATCCTGATACCAGCGGTCAGCCGCCGCCTGATCGTTAAAGGCCATTGCAATCAGCCAGCGCGACTCATCGGCGTTCGCCGCCGTCCCGTAACGCTTGAGTTGGGCCGCAAAGTACACGCTATCGTAGTCATCCTTGACCATCTGCCCAAAGTCACCGTGCTGCCCGGCCATCTGCGAAAACAGCCCTACCGCATTAGCGCAGAAAATCACGCTCACGATCAGCGCCAGCGTCAGCGCGGGATTGATCACGCGATGAGTGATGGCAATCATCCTCCAGATCACAAATAGCAGCAGAGCGCAGAAGATAATGCTCAAGAGGAGCGTCCCCGTGACAGCCGCTCCCAGGAAGCTAATAGTATCGTTATAGGCGCTATCAAGGTGCGTCTTGTTGATCTCACTCAGGCAGCTAATATTGTCTTCGATGCTGCCAAGCATCCAGGAGCTATCGGTCACGGTATTGCTATGCGCCGTACATAATGGCACTGCCGGTTCGTTGAAGACGGGAGTGCCAGATGCATTTGTTGTAGGTTGCAGCGTGATTGTCTTCTGTAAGACATCGTTGGCGGCCTGGTAAGCCTGGCGCGCTTTTTGCAGATGGGGATCTTGCGCATCGGTTTTACTGGCTGCCAGGTCATATTCGTGGCGCATAATCGCGATATCGCCGCTATACTCTTCAAAGCCTGCCGTGATCCGTTCAACGGCGGTGCGTTCGCCGGGATAGGTGACGTTGTGGGCGGCGTTGAACAACTCGCTGTTCGCCAGGACCAGCTCGGCATCAATATTAAGGTTATCGCAGTCGTGAACCGTTTGCGGGCCGGGATTGCGATCAGTGCCCACAAGCGAGCAGGGCGCAAGCTGTGTGAGGCCCGCAGTTGCCAGGTAATCGGCGGCTTTGGCATCGATATCTTCAATATACTGCGCGATTGCCTGGGCCGCATTCACGCTGGGGATACTGCCGGTGTTGATGGTATCCAGATCGTCGGCAGAGCGAACGTATGCCATTGAGGTCATCAGCGCCTGAATAATTGCCAGGGCGGCAACGCAGATTGCCAGCGCGATAAATTGCCCCTTGAGCGTCCGCAGGGCTCGCCGCAATCTGCCGGGGTTAATCACGAGCGGCTGTGATAAGGCGCTGAGAGGTATCGGCGGCTGCGCCGGGACCTGTCCATACTGTTTTTGCATGACTTCAGCTAATGCCTTCTTTCTTCAGTTTTGGCAAAGAGATATCCATCACCATTATTTCAATTTCGAAGTTCGTCCCACATTGATCGCCAGGGTTTTACGCGCAACCGCGTCGGCCTGCTGGTTGAGGCGATAGCTGCCATCGGGATTCTCCTGCACAATGTCGTTAATCAAGCGCGTGATTCGCTCGTTGCCTGTGCGTTTGCTAATCTCCAGCGCCCTGCTGAGCAGATGCGTGGCGCGAGCGCTATCACCGGCTGCCAGTGCCGCCTGCCCCTCGCGGATTGCCTGTGATAGCTCTTCCTGGTTGGTATAGTGCGCGATATGGGGATCAATCTGGGCGGCAAGCGCGGCATCTTCTGTCCATTGCACAAACACCCAGCCGTCGCGGAAGCTTTTCTCTTCCTGTTCGTCCGCGCCGCCGAGGAAGTATTTCAGCCCTGGTCGCAAGAGCAGAAACTGCTGTCCTGGCTGGTATGCCGGCGTTTGCAGCGTCACCAGGTAATCGCGCTGATCGCCTGCCGCGAAGGAGCCGAGATTTACCACGACCTGGCGCGGATTAGCCGGGTCCGGCTCGGTGCCAAGCGCGACAATATTGGGATAGACCTGCTCAACACGTTTGATCGTCACGCCCATTGGCGACCAGAGGTACATGGAGGCGTTGGGGATGGCTGTCTTACGCATCTCGCTAAATGAGGCGGTGAACGCGGCCTCGATCTGTTTGGGCGAAGGGATGATATCGGCTGTGCCGTGCGTCGCGTCGGCTATGTGACGCAGTTCCGCCGCGTCCCAGTTGGTGCCCACGCCCCACGCGCTGATACTGATATTAGCGTTCGCACAGCGGGCGACCGCCCGATCAAGGGCTGAACGCTGCTCACCCTCGTTTTTCCCATCGGTAAGGAAGAGGATTTTGGTCGCTCGCCCCTGGTCCTTGCTGCTGAACTTGTCAACGATAGCGTTGAGCGCGGTACTCATGCGGGTGCCCCCGGAGGCGTAAATGTTTTTGAGCGTCTCAACTGCGTGCCGTTTGTTAGCGTCGCTACCCATCGCGGGTCCGAAGATGACGCGCGCATTATCGTTGAAAGTGACAACCATAAAAGCCATACTGGCATCTATCGCCTGTACCACTTTGATCGCGCCGTCGCGCGCCGCGCGCATTTTCGGACCCTCCATCGAGCCGGAATGGTCCAGGGCAATGCCCAGCGCGAGCGGCGCTGGAGCCATCTGCATGCTGGCATCTACGCTGACCGAAAGCACCGCCTGCATGGTATCCTGACCCATGCGCAGGTATTGACTGTGATGTGCCGTAATGGTAAACATGCGCCTCTTCTTTCTGCTAATTTATCTCACTGAGCATCCTCAATTGTTACCATAATCGCCAGGGCGCGACCTCCAGCTTGCGCCGTATAACCGCTTCTCGATTGGCGGGGTGTTGCTCGCGCCGCAAATACTGCTGATATTTTTCCTCTGCGGCCAACCCTAGCGTACGCGCTGAGGTATCGCGCACGCCCGCGATGGTTGTTTTCGCCGGAAGCTGCTTGCGGCGGGCCAGTTGCCACGCGGCGCGATAAACGTCTCCGCTCATCAGATAATAGCGGGCATTTTCCGTACGACCCTCCAGAGCTTGTATCGCCAGCGCAGCCTGCTCCACATTCTGGGCCTTCAAAGGTACCATACGGTTAAGATAGAGGTCACAGAGCAGCAGTTTGGCGTCAACGAATTTCGCCGCCGCCTCGCTCACATTGCTCAATACCTGCGCCGCCTCGTCCCAGCGTTTCAGGTTGATCAGTGAATTGGTTAGCCCCAGGATGGCCTCTGTATGGCCGGGTTCGGCTTTGATCACAGCCGAATAGAGCGTAACTGCCTCCTGATCGTGGCCCAGGCGGGCATTGACGCGGGCCAGAGCAAGCTGAGGAGGCAGCTCGCCCGGCAGGTCTGCCAGCAACTCGCTGTATTGGTCGGCAGCTTCCGTCAGCTTGCCCTGCGCCTCCAGCAAGCGCCCGGTGTACCAGGCGATTTTCCAGTTCCCCGGCGCTATACGTTGCACTCTGGTAATCTCAGCCAGCGCCTGCGCGTACTTTTCCTGTTCGATATAGATCTCGGTCAGGCGCAGATGTCCATCGACGCTCTTCGAGTTATTCTTGATGGCCTGATTATAAAAGGCCAGCGCGCTGGCGTAGTTGCCGTTGCGCAACGAGAGATCTCCGTAACGCAGCAGATCGATGGCTTTATCAGTCTCATCCAGCGCCGCCTCGCCGCGCAACCCGAGTTTTCCGGTGGTGGTTAACGCTCCCGAGATGAACATGCGCGAGCTTGCCGGGACCCCTGGCGCGCCGCCAACGATCAAGCGCAGCACGCCCGCGAGCTGGTCGTGCAAATCTTCGGCGCTATGAAAACGTTGCTGGGGCCGCGAGTGCGTGCCTTTAGCAAGCAGGCGATAGAGTGCGGGATGATCGCGGAACGCCTTGTAGTGCTCAGAGGAGGGCAGGCCAAAAACCGGATTTGCCAGGTCCATCATCGTAACCATGTAAGCCAGCGTGCGGCAGATAGTGTAAAGATCGGTCTCCGGCGAGGGCGATTTGACCGCTTCGGGCGCGTAGAAACCGTGCGTGCCGTACACATCGATGGGTTTGGGCATATATTTGATGACCGTGCCCAGATCGATCAGCTTGACGATCTCGCTGCCATCCTTGAGCTTTTCAAGCATGACGTTCTGCGGCTTAAAATCGCAATAGACCAGCCCGAGCTTTGCCATATAGGTGAAGGCCGGCAAGATGCCCATAATATGGCGAATCGCCGTCGGCACGTCAAAGGGCCGCCCCTGCTCTTCCATAATATCCTGTAAGGTCTTCCCGTGGACATACTCCATGACGATATAGCCTTTGCCGCTAATGGTCACAAAGTCGTAGATCGAGACGATATTGGCATGCTTAATGGCTGCAAGAAACTCGCGCTCCTTGATGCTCTGTGCCACCATATCGGGGTCGTCATCAGCCAAAAGAGCTTTGATGACGACCTGGCGCTTGAGGATCAGATCTTCGGCCAGGTAGACCGCGCCCATGCCGCCGGAGCCAATGGCCTGCACGATTTTATACTTATTACTGAGGATGCTCCCCATCGCTAGCTGCGTCGCGGTCTGCACCGTGACCAGGCCGCTGGTGGTGGTCGAGGCGGAATTGGTGGACGACATATAGTTATAGCCACATTGGCGGCAGAATTTTACGCCCATCGCGCGCGGCCCTCCACATCTTGGGCAGAGTTCCTGTCCCACGGGAGCGGAAGATACCGGGGGCGGCGGTTGCGTGCGCGGCGGGATTGCCGTCAGCACCATGCCGCATTCATCGCATACATCCTCGCCCGCTTTGAGCGGATGCTTGCAATTTGGGCAAAGCGTGAGATTACTGGCTGTCGTCGCCGGCGGAGGAAGGGAAGATGGCGGGGGAGTGGTCGTAGCGCGGATCGGCGCGACAATCGTGGCCGAAAGCACCGCGCCACAATTTTCGCAGATTTCGTCCGCAGATGTAACAGCCTGACGGCAGTTAGGGCAGGTGGACATAACCCCGATATTCTCCTTGTAAATAGCTACTTGCTAAATTTATTGATGATAAACGCCTGTTACCTCATCAAATACCTATAAGATATACAACGTAAACGCTGAGAAAAAATAAAAACGGCGTAAATGGTTCGGTGTGGCTGTGATATACTGAAATACTATTTGCTCGTGGATATTGTGTTATACGGAGGTGCCAACACATGACTATTGATGTACGTCGCGGTTCTCCTCAATTTCCGGCTATCGCTGGCAGCGTCGCGGCCTCTTCCCAGAAGACGCTGGACGCGGCAGTAGAGGTTCTGCAAGCCCACAAAGATGAATGGGTCAACGTCGCCATTCCGCAGCGTATTGCAATCATTGATCAGCTTATACGAGATTTCGCAGCCATCGCGCCTCGCTGGGTCGCGGCCTGCGCCAGGGCCAAAGGTATTGCCGCAGATTCGCCTCTGGTGGGCGAGGAATGGGCGGCGGGAACCTGGCCGGTGCTCAAAAATTTACGCCAGTTGCGCCAGTCTCTGAGCGATATTGAGGCTCATGGCGCGCCCCGTATCCCCGGCCCCGTCAAAACGCGCCCCGATGGTCAGGTCGTGGCCCAGGTATTTCCCCAGAACGCCTATGATCGTCTCTTCTTTAGCGGCGTCACCGCGGAACTATGGATGGAACCGGGAGTGACGGCGGAAAATCTTGCCCAGACGCAGGCCCGCGTCTATAAGGACAAAAATCACCCCGGCAAAGTCGCGCTGGTGCTGGGCGCGGGCAACGTCGCCAGCATCGGGCCGATGGATATCCTCTATAAAATGTTCAACGAGGATCAGGTGGTGCTCTTCAAAGCCAATCCCGTCAATGCCTACCTGGGGCCGCTGCTCGAAGAGAGCTTCCGTGCCCTGATCGAGCCCGGCTTCCTGCGCATCGTCTACGGCGGAGCCGCGGAAGGCTCCTATCTTTGCAATCACGCGGGCGTTGATGAGATCCATATCACCGGCTCCGACAAAACCTTTAACGCCATTGTCTTTGGCACGGGACCCGAAGGTGCTGCGCGCAGAGCAAACAAACAACCGATACTGGATAAGCGGGTCACGGGCGAGCTAGGCAACGTCAGTCCGGTGATCGTCGTGCCCGGTCCCTGGCGTGAGCGCGATATCGCCTATCATGCCGAGCATATCGCGACGATGCTCACCAATAATGCCGGCTTTAACTGCAATGCCACCCGCGTCATTCTCCAGCACGCGGGCTGGAAGCAGCGCGAGCAACTTTTACAGCAGATACGCAGCGTGCTCGCGCAGGTTCCGCCGCGCAACTCCTATTATCCAGGCGCGAAGGAGCGTCACAGCAGCTTTATCGCGGAACATCCAGACGCCGAGCAGTTCGGCAGCGCGACCGCCGATCAGCTCCCCTGGACGCTGATTACCGGCGTTGATCCGCAAAACGAGGATGATATCTGCTTCACCACCGAAGCCTTCTGCGGCCTCTTTGCCGAGACGACCATCGAAGCGGCGGATGCAGCCGAATACCTTGATCGCGCGGTCGCTTTTGCCAACGAGCACATCTGGGGCACGTTGAATGCGACCATCCTCATTCATCCAGCATCGCTCAAAGATCCGGCAGTTGCAGCGGCGTTAGACCGGGCGGTGGCGAACCTGCGTTACGGCTCGATAGGCGTCAATTACTGGGGCGGCACCAGTTACGCCCTGGTGGTCACGACCTGGGGAGCCTTCCCGGGTCATACCATCGACAATATTCAATCTGGGACGGGCGTCGTGCATAACACGCTGCTGTTCGAGCAGCCGCAAAAGACGGTCTTATGTGGCCCCTTCATCGGCGTGCCCACGCCGCCCTGGTTCGCGACCCGCGGCAAGACCGCCCGCAAGCTCTTCCCTAAACTGGTCGCTTTCGAGGCCGCCCCATCCCTCTGGAAAATCCCGGACATTTTGTGGACGGCGATTACAGGGTAATTAAGAATTACCCTGTAATCACTATTACGCTGTAATCGTGAGGAGAGTTTGCATGCTTAAACCATCCCAGACTGAAACAGATGCGCTCTGGAAACAGCGCTATCGTACGAATGGATTATGGCGAGCGGAAATTGCTCGCCGCGCGATGGAGCGCGGCATGGCGATTCGCTCTGTATCAGGAACCGGTCAGATCTATGTCTGGGATGTGCTTTCGGGCGTGCAAAGGCAGCTTACGCACAGGCGAGAGGGAACGTTTGCCGGTTTCCTCTCGCCCGATGGGAACTATATCCATTATGAGAAGGCTCGTCCTATGCTATAATAGTGCTGATCTACCAGGACATCTTAGCATAGCATAGAAAATGTGTGAGAGGGCATGTTATGGCATTAGAGCATCAACACAGGATGACGGTTGAAGAATATTTTCAACTCGAAGAAAACGATCCTGATACACGCTATGAATACGTTGATGGTCATGCCTATGCGATGGCAGGCGGGACCGCCAATCATGATACCATCAAATCGAATATCCAGCGCATCCTCTGGAATCTTCTGCGTGGAAGCGGTTGTCGAGTTTATAGTTCTGATATGAAGGTCTATATTTCCGAGACGCGCTACTTCCATCCCGACGTGATTGTCACCTGCGATCCCCGCGATAGGGGAACGGTCCAGGCGATCCAGTCGCCACGCCTCGTTGTTGAAGTGCTTTCTCCCAGCACAGAGCTCACTGACCGGACCTGGAAGCTCAAAAATTATCGCAATCATCCTACAATCGAAGAATATGTTCTTGCCGATGCGCAATCATGCAAAATAGAAGTCTACTATAAAGAAAATAGCAGGTGGATCTACGAAGCTTTTGAAAATAGCGACGAGATTATATTGCACAGTCCAGGAGTCCGCTTTTCGCTGGTAGATGCTTATGCGGATGTAGAATTCGAATCACCAGCAGGACCACATGGACTTTTGTAGGGACCAGGTTTACCGCGTCCTCCGGCGATTTATCGCCTGCCCTTCATTTTTTCGTATGGACCATCTAACACTATACATAATACGCTCATCCTGGCAGGAAAGGTGTGCGAGTACAAGAGGTCGTCCCTCGGGAAGAGAGATACCACCGCCAAACCCCTATCGAGGAAAAACGAATGGATGGTTTGCCGGCGGCATCATTTAGAGATAATTGCTTTGATGATCTTTATCTACCGACAGGGGCAGATGGTGCAAATGGTTAGCCGAGCTGCGGCTGCTCGGCTGGCGTTGCGGGACCGGCGAAGATGTAAACGAGCATCGGGATAGCCAGCCAGGAGAGAAGCAGCAAGATGATAAACCAGCTCCAGCGAGCAAGCTGCGCAGTCTTGATCAGCGCCCCGATCCAGGCCACAAAGGCAAAGATGGCAGCAATGCCGATAACGATAAAGGTAATGTCGAGAAGGCCAGAATTGCCGCCGCTTACCGCACCGCTGGTCGGGTCCACATGTACCCCTGCAACAGCCATATATGCCAGAATGCCAGCAACGATCCCGCCAACGATGGCAATCAGGTAGAGGATACGCGTAAGAGATTTGGACATAAGAACCTCCATCAAAAGGTGCGCTACATTCTTCGTATGAATATATACTTCAAGAAGAATGTAGCGCAAGCTAAGCGTGTCAGATAACGTGTTTATGCTTTTGTATGAGCTGCAACGAAGCCAAGAATGCGTTTCCAGGCATCCTCCGACTCTTTAGCGTATTCGGCCTGAGCGCGGTCGAAGAAGCTGTGGGGAGCGCCTGGATAAGTGATAATTTCGTGTTCAACGTGAGCTTTGTCGAGCTCCTCGTCAAACTTTTGCACATGCTCTGCGGTAATCATCGGGTCCGCACCTCCGAAGAGGCCGAGCACGGGAATGGTGGATGCGCAAGCTCGCTCCAGTGCGGTGGGGGAGCCATTGCGGCTCGGCCCCGCGAGTCCGCCATAGAAGCCAATCACGCCGGCCAGTCCCGGGTTGTTGGATGCCTGGAGGAAAGAGTTGGAGCCGCCGAAGCAGAAGCCAACGGTAAAGAGCGACTGCGGAGCGTGTGGCAGGCCGCGCAGATAAGCGACCGCGGCAGCAATATCGGCGTCCAGCGTTTCGCGGCGCGTCTCCATCACATGAGGCCAGAAATCAAAGTCCTGGTCGCGATCCGTCAGGCCAGCCGTGCGCCCGAAATAGTCGATGGCGACGGCTTCGATGCCAGCTTCAGCGAAGCGAAGCGCCAGCTCTTTATAGAAATGAAATAGCCCGCGCACATCCGGTAAAACGATAATGCCAGCTTTCGACGGTGTGCCTGTATGTGCGGCATAGGCCAGGAAACGGGTGCCATCGGCGGAATCAAGCACGATCTCTTCGCCGCGCGCCGCACTGCCACTCTGAGGCGAAATGGGGGGTTCAGCGTTAAATTCAAAGCACATGGGATATCCTCCTGCATTGCGATAGGATCGATCCAATAGAGCACGATACGATGTATCAATCCCGTTGATACCGGGCGGTAGGGGGCAACCGGTAGCTCCCCGATTCATCGTGGGAGTTGCCCCTACAGCCGCGTCGTTAGAGTTTGGCCCGCACATATTGAGAGGGCCATATCATGTCATAGCCCAGATCGCGCGCTGCATGCATGGGCCAGTACGGGTCGCGCAATAACTCGCGTGCGAGGGCTACAAGATCGGCTTGCTGGCTATGGATAATGTCGTTAGCCTGTTGCGGCTGGGTGATAAGGCCAACGGCGGCGGTTGGCATGTCGGCTTCCCGCCGGATCTGCTCGGCAAATGGTACCTGGTAGCCAGGAGCCAGGGGTATCTTAGCGGTGGCGACATTGCCGCCGGAAGATGCGTCAATCAGGTCAACGCCATGTTGCTTCAAGGTGTGTGCAATCTCCACTGTATCGTTGATGGTCAATCCGCCTTCCGTCCAATCGCTGGCTGATAGGCGAACGAAGAGCGGCAGCTCCTCTGGCATCACCGCGCGTATAGCGTCAACAGTCTCAAGCAGGAAGCGCATGCGATTCAGCAGCGTCCCGCCATATTGATCCTGCCGGTGGTTAGAGAGTGGTGAGAGAAATTCATGGATTAAATAGCCGTGAGCGCCATGAACTTCAAGCACCTCGAAGCCTGCTTGTAGAGCGCGTTTAGCGGCATCCTGGAAGTGCTGCACCACAGCGGCAATCTCGCCGTGTGTCAGCTCCTTTGGCAGGGGATACTGTGCAGAGAATCGCTCGGCGCTGGGGGCGATGGTTTCCCAGCGACCTTGATCGGCGGCAAGTTCGCCGCTGCCGCTCCAGGGCCGGTACGTGCTGGCTTTACGGCCTGCGTGCGCGAGCTGGATGCCTGGGGCTGCGCCCTGTTCTTTGATAAAGGCGGTGATGCGTGCGAGCATCGGGACATGTTCGTCATAATAAATGCCCAGGTCCTGTGGTGAGATGCGCCCTCGTTTTTCAACGGCGGTCGCCTCAGCCATCACCAGCGCGGCCCCTCCCACGGCGCGACTGCCCAGGTGGACGAGGTGCCAATCGGCAGCAAAACCGTCTTCCGCAGAATACTGGCACATCGATGAGACCATAATGCGGTTGCGCAACGTCACTCCGCGCAGCGTGAATGGGCGAAAAAGATCGGGGGTTGGTGGTATGTTTTTGTCGGGAAAGGAGTCCTCACGATTAATCTGAGGCACTGTTTGCATTATCTTTAAGCTCCTTCTCTGAAACAACCAGATCGGTGAATCGGCTTCATTATGGCACTTTGGAGAATCAGGCCGCATATCTCTTTAAGTTAAGAACACTTATCTTTCGTGCGTTTATTCCAAAAGCAAAGGGCTCATCTATGCCCAAACAAAAGAGGAGCCGGCAGCCGTGTTAGCGCCCCTTTTGTTTGGGAATATCAAAGGAGCGATTTTTCTTCTGCCTGTGGGATGTCTTTCATGGTCTGTTGCGTTAAAAGCTCGATCACATCCCTGATATTCCCTGTGCGGCGGTAGGTGGCGATCTGGCGGTCTGCACCTGTGCCGTGGGGGTCATCAAGCAAGATGCGGATATTATTAATCTCTCGGCGGCTACCCAGGTCGTCAAGTACGTCATCAACGAAATCAAGGGTTTCGTCCAGCGACTGACGCATAGTCAGGCGGCGACCCAGCACAAAATCGAGTATCTCGGCGTCCAGGCCGTGACGCATCACATGCCACTTATTCTCCTCAATAAAGTGGGTGGAGAGCATATGGACCTCGGTGCCATGTTTGTACATCCAGCTCAACTTGGCGACAAGCGCCTGGCAGAGAGCCGCGATAGCGATGGTATCTTCGAGCGTCGATGGCATGTCGCAGATGCGAAACTCGACGGTATTGAAAAACGGGTGGGGTCTGATATCCCACCAGATACGTTTGCCGTTGTCGATGCATCCCGTTTTGATCAGGCTCTGTACATAATTGTCGAAATCGCTCCAGGTCGGGAATATTTCAGGGATGCCGCTGCGTGGGAAGGGCTTCCAGACAACGGAGCGGTATGATTTCAGCCCGGTCAGCCGTCCCGCCCAGAACGGTGAGTTTGTGGAGAGCGCGAGCAAGTGCGGCAGCCAGGTACGGAGCTGGTTCATCAAGATGACGGCCATCTCCTGGTTTTCGACTCCGATATGCACATGCAGGCCAAAGATCAGAATGGAGCGCGCTACATCCTGAAACTCTTCATCCAGTTCAGCATAGCGAGGATATGGTGACCGTACCTCCTGCTGCCATTGCGCCGCAGGGTGTGTTCCCGCGCTGATAAGAACCAATCCCTCTTCTGCCAATAGCTGAGCCAGCTTTGAGCGTAAATCCCGCATCTCCAGGCGGGCCGCGGTGACATTTGGCAGGATATCAGAAATAAGCTCCACCGTGGACTGGAGCATCTCGGCCTTGATCTGTTCGCCAAAGACGGGATACCCTTTCTCTAAAATCGTCTGAATACGAGGAGACAATTGAAGTGTCTGGCGGTCCACCATCTGAAACTCTTCTTCTATGCCGATAGTAAAACGGGATGTCATGTTCTCTACTCCTTTCAAGGAGGAAAATACGGCCCTGCTCTTTGCTTAGAGTTTTCACTACCAGACTCACAGATGTATCACACGCTACTGGCGCGTGGTTACAATATTGTCACAAAGCTGCACTACACGCGGTAGGAGCAACCGGTAGCTCCGTGGCTCCCCGATTCATCGTGGGAGATCGTGGGAGATCGTGGGAGTTGCTCCTACGATTAAATGGTCTTGACAAACCGGCGTCAAGACAGGGTAGAATTGGAAGAACTTCCTTGCAGCCGGATGACGCGCAGCGTGGACGCGCCAGCGGCGTTTTCGGCTGAGTATAAAGGCGTCATCGCTCTTTCGATTGAGAACAGCACGAATAGGAGCCTGCTCATGTTACATACGCGCATATGCCAGCTACTGGGCATTGATCACCCCATTATGAACGCGCCGATGGGAGGGACGGCAACGGCGGAATTAGCGGCTGCCGTTTCTATTGCGGGCGGTTTTGGCATGATCGGCGGTACCAGCCGGGGCGGAGCGGCGTGGCTGCGGGAGCAGATTCGCCTGGTGCGCTCACACACCGACCGACCCTTTGGCGTTGGTTTTATCTCATCCTTCCCCAATGTTGACGAGCTGTTCCAGGTCGCAATAGAGGAGCGTGTGACCGCCATTAATCACTCTTTTGCCGATCCGACGCCCTATGTTAAACGCGCTCATGATGCCGGGGTGCTGCTCTTTAACCAGGTGCAGACGGTCGCTCAGGCACGTATAGCAGCGCAGGCGGGCGTGGATCTGGTGATTGCGCAGGGGACTGAAGCGGGGGGCCATAGTGGCAGTATCGGCACGCTTTCCCTTGTGCCTGCCGTTGTTGATGCGGTGGCCCCGATTCCCGTGGTCGCGGCAGGCGGAATCGCCGATGGGCGCGGTCTGGCTGCCGTTTTAATGCTGGGGGCTGAGGGAGCCTGGATTGGCACGCGCTTCGTCGCCAGCAAGGAATGGGCCGGACACGAATGGGAAAAGCAGGCGGTGGTCGCGGCAGGAACTGACGATACCATACGCACTAATGTCTACGACCTCATCTATAACCAGCCATTCCCTTCCGGCATTGCGGATCGTATGCTGCGCAACGCGTATATTGAGCAGTGGCAGGGACGCGATGCCGAGCTTTTCGCACAGCGCCGGGCCTTGCGAGCGCAGCTAAGAGAGGCAGAGCAACGGGGTGATACCCGCATGGCAGGCGTTAGTGCGGGCGTGGCCTCTGGCCTGATCCAGGCGATAGAGCCAGCCGTCGTTATTGTGCAGCGCATTGTGAGCGAAGCGGAACAACTGCTGACACGGAGGAGCGTATAATAGATTTTTGATTAGCAAGATTATTTGGGAAGAGGCTTTCATGGAAAACTGGATTTGTGTGACCTGCGGCGTCCAGTTCGCAGCCAGCCAGGCGCGTCCGCAAGCATGTCCGATTTGCAGCGATGAGCGCCAGTATATTGGCTATCGTGGGCAGCAGTGGACAACACTGGCCTTGATGAAGGCGGAAGGTTATCATAACAAGGTGAAAGAGCACGAGTCGCACCTGATTGGCATAGGGACGGAGCCCTCCTTCGCCATTGGGCAACGGGCGCTGCTGGTACAAACGGGGCAAGGGAATGTGCTCTGGGATTGCATCAGCTATCTCGACGATGATACGGTGGAAGAGGTAAGGAAGTTAGGGGGAATAGACGCTATCGCCATCTCCCATCCGCATTTCTACAGTTCGATGGTCGAATGGGCCGAACGTTTTGATGCGCCAATTTACCTGCATGAGGCAGATCGCCAGTGGGTGATGAGGCCGGATAGCCGGATCAAGTTCTGGTCGGGCGAGACATTATCCTTGCTGAATGCCGTTACTCTCGTGCGTCTGGGCGGTCACTTTTCCGGCAGCACAGTGCTGCACTGGGCAGACGGAGCTGATGGCAAGGGGTTGTTGCTGACGGGCGATACGATCCAGGTCGTGGCGGACCGCAACTGGGTAAGCTTTATGTATAGTTATCCGAATATTATACCCTTGCCAGCGGCAGAAGTTGCCAGAATACGCGATACCATCGCTCCCTATCAGTTTGAGCGTTTGTATGGAGGATGGTTTGATAGAATAGTAGCTCCTGATGCCAGCAACGTAGTCATCAGGTCGGTTGATAGATATATTCGGGCTTTGGAGGAGAGAAAATGATGGACCAGGTATCGTCTACAAATGCCGCAGTTCCTAAGTCGCCGGAGCAAGTGCAGGGGATTATAGCAGAACTGGAGCGTCTCTATCCCGCCGCGAAATACGATCTTAATTTCTCCACGCCTCTGGAACTGCTCGTTGCCACGCAGCTTGCGGCGCAGTGTACCGATGCGCGCGTCAATAGCGTGACCGGCGCGCTATTTCGCAAGTACCGCAGCGTCGAGGATTATGCCACGGCGAGCCAGGAAGAATTTGAGCAGGATATTCAAAAAATCACCTTTTATCGCAATAAAGCGAAGAATATCCGCGCAGCCTGCCAGTATATTCTCACCCATCATAACGGGGAGGTGCCGCGCACAATGGCGGAGATGGTGAAAATTCCAGGGGTGGCGCGCAAAACAGCCAATGTCATCCTGAGCAATGCTTTTGGCGTGACCGAGGGCGTAATCGTGGATACGCACGTTGGCCGCCTGGTCCGGCGCTTTGGCTGGACGCAGCATGAAGATCCGGTGAAGGTTGAGCAGGAGTTGATGGGGCTGGTCCCGCGCGAGCAATGGTTGAGTTTTGCGCACCGCACCATCTATCACGGGCGCGCGGTCTGCGATGCGCGCAAGCCCCGCTGCGCCGATTGCACATTGGCACGGCTCTGCCCATCCGCCTTTAAAGCGCCATAGGTTTGCCTCTACAGCGCCCCTACCATTGTGGCTTTAAGATGCGCCTGAGATGTACCCCTTTCTTGTAGGGGCAACCGCGAGGGATTGCCCCTACGTGTCAACCCGTTCGTTTTAACGTAGCGCCATAATGTGCTACAGATGCGGTAATACCAAAAATACGTTCTTTTTAACGATGTGTTTTTATGGTTTTTTCAGTAAAATGTTGTCTGAAAACGTATTTTATTTGGATGTTTTGCACTTGTAGGGTAGGAGAGAGGTGTATGGTACAGAATAATCGTTCTCCAGAAT
The DNA here is from genome assembly GCA_035293765.1 of Ktedonosporobacter sp. Classification (GTDB taxonomy): domain Bacteria; phylum Chloroflexota; class Ktedonobacteria; order Ktedonobacterales; family Ktedonobacteraceae; genus DASRHT01. The sequence goes on along the minus strand of DATGMF010000052.1, from coordinate 70,012 downwards.
CGTCAGAGACCCCCAGTACTATTATTGATAATAATGTGACGGAAATGGCCCGTCTCATTGATTTGCATGCTATACTCGCTCGCACCAGGGAAGTGTTGTTCCCAGGGTACAACGATACGACCGCTATCCACTATGTGCTGAATATAGCCTGTGGACCCGGGGGATGGACGCTCGATGTAGCATTTGAGCATCCTAAAGTTGAGGTCATAGGCGTCGATATGAATCCGGCAATGATAAAGTATGCCTCTGCTCTAGCTCATTCACAAGGATTGCAGAACGCACATTTCAGGACTATGGATGTCTTAAAGCATCTAGATTTTCCTGATAACACGTTTGACGTTGTCAATGCCCATTGTATGAGTTCCTCTATGCCCACCAGCGCCTGGCCTGCGCTCCTGCAAGACTGTATGCGCATCTTGCGTCCGGGAGGGGTGCTTTACCTGTTGGAAGCGGAGACGCCCATCACCAATAGTGGTATTTGTGAGAGAGTGGGCGCGCTGTTGGCGCGGGTGAAGCATCAGGCCGATGGCTATACGCTCATCAATGATGAGTCGCCTGTAGCTATTACGCCGCTCCTCGGTCCCTTTCTGCGTCAGGCCGGTTATCGGAATATTCAGCATAAAGCGTACGCCATCGACTATGCTAAAGGCGCGGAAGCTTACGAGGGCTGTTATGATAATTTCACGGTTGAACTGCAACTATTGAAACCGTTTCTGCTGGAAGCGGAGGTGCTGACGGAAGAAGAGTTTGATAAGCTCTACCGCGATTTTACCATTGCAATGCTCGTGGACGGCTTTTGTGGTATCTGGTACTGGCTATCGATATGGGGCGTCAAGCCCTCTCTCCCTGAGAACAAATCAAACCCGTTGTAGGGACCCGGTTTACCGCGTCCGATTGATCGCCTGTTCGTCCCCTCTCTCAGGAGGTGTCGCGAAACAATCACGCTCGTTGGGGTCGAGGAGCATATTGGCTGCGTCTCTCAACGGTGTCGTTGTTGGAGCCACGTTGATGCCAGGGCGAGGAAGGGCGCTGAAGCGGACGCGGTAAACCGGGTCCCTACGAGGGGTTCGATTCGGTTGTGAGGAAGGGCTTGCTCTATCTGCCGTATTCGTTGTATGGTTGTGTTACGGGTGTAATGCAACTATAGCGACTGACGGCAGATAGGAGTATCGCATGGCAAACTCATCGTCAATCTATTTCAATGAAGAGCATACTATGTTTCGTCAACTGGTGCGCCAGTTTGCCGAAAGAGAGATTGAACCTCATGTTGACCAATGGGAGGCCGATGGCATCTTTCCCGCCCACACCCTGTTTAAGCAAATGGGCGATCTCGGGTTGCTTGGCCTTTCCTATCCAGAAGAGTACGGCGGTTCCAACCTGGACTACTGGTACAATGTGATTTTGCATGAAGAGCTGGGTCGGCTGCCATGCGGCGGTGTGCCGATGGGGATCAGCGTCCATACCGATATGGCGACTCCCGCCCTGGCGCAGCATGGCTCTGACGAGTTGAAGCGGCGCTTCCTGGCTCCCGCTATTGCTGGCGACATGGTTGCTTCTATCGCGGTAAGCGAGCCTGACGCGGGCTCTGATGTCGCCTCGATCCGCACGCGTGCGGAATCTGATGGCGATATGTACGTGATTAACGGGACCAAGATGTGGATTACGAATAGCACGCAGGCCGATTTCCTGGTCCTGCTCGCTCGCACCAGCCCCGGCACAGGCTACAAGGGCATGTCATTAATTGTCGTCCCCACCGATACCCCCGGCTTCAGCGTCAGCCGCAAGCTCGAAAAGCTCGGCAACCATAGCAGCGATACCGGCATCCTCAATTTCGATAATGTGCGCGTGCCCAAATCCTTCCGCATCGGCGAAGAGGGGATGGGCTTTATCTTGCAGATGCAGCAATTCCAGAAAGAGCGATTGATCGGCGCGGTTACGGGTCTGGCGGGCGCGGAGAAGGCTATCGAGATTACGATCAAATACTGTAAAGAACGCCACGCCTTCGGCAAGCCGCTAATTGCCAATCAATGGATACACTTCAAGCTGGGCGAACTGCTGACCGAGATTGAACTGCTGCGCCAGCTCACCTACCATTGCACGCGCATGATGCTTGCGGGGATGGATGCCACGCTGGAGGTATCGATGGCGAAACTGAAAGCGGGCCGTCTCGCGCGCGAGGTTGCCGATACCTGCGTGCAGTTCCACGGTGGCATGGGCTATGTAGAAGAGTATCCCATTGCGCGCTACTTCCGCGATTCGCGCCTGCTCTCCATTGGTGGCGGCGCCGATGAGATTATGCTGACCATCATCGCTAAGAATAGCGGCATGTTCCCCATCAAATGACCGCAAGCGTGACAAAGACTGCTGAGATAGAATAGCCGCTAGAGAGGATACGCCATGCGTTACCAATCCATCTTTCGCCCCGATCTCTTCGCCAGTCAGGTGATTATTGTCACCGGCGGCGGCACGGGTATTGGTCGCACCACGGCCCACGAGCTGGCCTCGCTGGGCGCTCATGTGGTGCTGGCTTCACGCAAACAGGAAAATCTGGAGCGTGTGCGCGACGAAATTACAGCGAGTGGTGGTCGGGCCTCGCTTCGCGTCTGCAATATTCGCGATGAGCAGCAGATTCGCGATCTGTTCGAGGCGGTGATCGGCGAATATGGAGCGGTGCATGGCCTGTTTAACAATGGCGGCGGCCAGTATATCAGCCCGGCGGAGGCGGTCACGTCTAAGGGCTGGCGAGCGGTGATAGAGACGAATCTGACGGGCACCTTCTTTATGTGTCAGCAGGCATATCACAGCTATATGGGCGAGCACGGGGGAGCTATTGTCAACATGCTCATGGACCACTGGCGCGGCTTCCCCGGCATGGTGCATTCGGGTGCGGCGCGAGCGGGGATTGAAAATTTCACCAGGACGCTGGCCGTCGAATGGGCGCACCGGGGCATACGGATCAACGCCTTAGCTCCCGGTGTCATTCAATCAAGCGGCATGGAGACCTACGGAGAGGAGAACCGTCCATTCCTCGAACAGGGTCAGCGCGACCTGCCATTCAAGCGCATGGGCACCGAAAGCGAGGTGGCAGCCGTTGTCACGTTCCTGCTCTCCCCCGCCGCATCATACATCAGCGGTCAGACCATCAGAGTTGACGGGGCCAGCTCGCTCTGGCATAAGACCTGGGATATTGAAGAGCATGGGAATGCTCCGGTACCATTTAACGGATTTACAGAGTAATCGATGAGTAAAGAGAACAAATTGGAACTGACGAACCTTACTCTTGTGGAAGCTGCATCTCTCCTTGCCGCAGCGCGCATCTCGCCGGTAGAATTGACACAAGCTTATCTCGCTCGTATTGCGCAACTTGATCCTGCTCTGCACAGCTTCATCACTGTGACTGCGGAGCTTGCGCTTGCAGCGGCCCAGGAGGCTGAAGCGAGCATGCGTCAGAGGGGAAATCGCGGCCCGCTGCATGGCATACCTCTGGCGTTAAAAGATGTCTTCGAGCTGCAAGGCGTTCGTACCACTGCGGGAGCGTATAGTCGGATTTGCTCGCTCGCAACAAAAGATAGCGCCGTTGTTCAGAGATTGAAGGAGAGCGGAGCAATCATTCTGGGCAAGCTAAACATGTATGAATGGGCTATGAAGGCTAGCAGCGATAACTCGACTTTTGGGGATTGCCGTAATCCGTGGGACCTGGAGTGTACGGCAGGTGGCTCATCAAGCGGCTCGGCGGTTGCGGCTGGCTTATGTGTTGGGGCGCTAGGTTCCGATACAGGTGACTCTGTTCGCATTCCGGCATCCCTATGTGGGGTAGTTGGCTTTAAGCCCGGCTATGGACGTATCAGCAAACGTGATATGCTCCCATTGAGCTGGAGCCTGGATCATGTGGGGCTGATGGCGAGGCGTATTCAGGATGTCGCTTTACTCTTGCAGGTCCTGGCAGGATACGATCCCCAGGACCCCTGTTCAATCAATATTCCTGTGGATGAGTATATCGCCCATCTGAACGAAGGTGTGCGTGGATGGCGCATTGCGGTGGCTTACCAACCTTTTCTCAGGGAGGGAGAGCAGGCAGACGCGGAAGTGTTACAGGCTGTGCATGAAGCTGCTCGGGTATTTGAGCAGCTAGGGGCATCCGTTAACGAGGTTGAAATGCCTCAGGGTCCCGTTTTACGCGATTGCAATAGTACGATATTGCTGAGCGAGGCTGCTTACTTTCATAGAGAGCAATTACAGACTGCGCCGGGAGTTTTTAGCCCCGCTGTCCTGGAAAGTCTGAGGCAGGGTATGACGTATACAGCGAGAGATTATGTTCAGACGCGTGAAATACAGGTGCAGGCAAGGCGTCAATTTGAGCTCTTTTTTGAAGAGTATGATCTGATACTTTCTCCGACAACTCCGACCGCCGCTGATAGACCTGTGGACGCGGCAGATACAGATATGCCGCGCGCATCGCTTACAAGCTTTACGTCGGCATGGAATCTGTTAGGTTTTCCGGCAATCTCGCTGCCCTGTGGCTTCACAAAGCAGGGCTTGCCCACTGGTTTGCAGATTGTCGGGCCGATGTGGGCCGAAGCGCGAGTGTTGTGCGCTGGCTCAGCTTATGAGCAGGCCACATCCTGGCATGAGAGGACGCCTCCACTCGATCTATAAAAACCAGGAAGTTGATGAGCTATCTCCTCACTATGGCAGACGTCAATCTATAGCGTAGGATAGCGCATTAATGATCTCTCTCTCCGATAGAAATGCTGTGAGCGTTTTGTAGAGACCAGGTTTACCGCGTCCAGTTTACTGCAATACTCTCCAAGCAATGAAAGACGGGCGATAAATCGGACGCGGTAAACCTGGTCCCTACAGGGGCAATCTTTTTGTGTCGGGGAGAGAGCATTAATGATCCACCAGCGACAGCAACACGTTTTTCTTATCGTCGATCTGCTCTATTTGAACGACGAGTTGTTGCCCCCTGGCGAACCGGTCGGCAGGATGAGTGATGTAGCCATGCACTGCCTGAGCGGTGGGGATAAAGCCAATGGGGCCGCCCAAGTCAACGTAAACTCCCTCGGAAGACAGGCAACAGATGGAGGCTGTCCGCGTCTGGCCCGGTTGCAGTTCGCGTAATACCTCGTCCCGAGCCTGGGCGTGAGCCTGCGAAACCTGTACGCTTCTTCCGTCCGTTGCCAGCACCATCACTTCAATCTCCTGGCCGATTTGTAAGCCCTCGCCAGCGTCTTTGATACCACTTCTGCGTCGGAAAAGGTGGGCTTCTACGCCTTCAATATCGATGATGACCACTGTAGAGCTGAGAGTTGTCACTATGCCCCGTCGCACATCTCCTGGACGTAGCTCCTGCAAAAGCTGTTCTTTGCGCAGCCGCTTTGCCTCCTGTTCCTCTTTTGTGTACAGGCGTTGGGTGAGCAACAGGTGATTGCGCGCGCGGTCCACTGCGACTACTTTCAGTTGTAGATGCTGCCCCTTCATCTTTTCGTAGAAGCGTTCGCGCAGATCCTCTTTCGAGGAGTGTTGCGCATCGCTTAAAGAAAAGGAGATATACGTTACAGGCTCTTCCACAACTCCTCGAATGCCCCCGACATCGACGATGATTTTCCCTTTGCTTACCTCAATCACCTGAGCCATCAATGGTTTGCCGCTTTTGTAATGTTCTTCTATCAGCAGCCACTGGCGCTCTACAACTTCGTTGTTGTCGTCTTCAGACATATACCACCTCCTCAAAGCATATCTACTACTTGTTCGTACCAATAAGCGCCAATAACCCATCAGCCAGTGAGCCGCGCCAGCAGAGGTAATCGTGGCCGCCATTATATTCGGTATAGTACACTTCATAGCCCTTGAGCGTCAGAATGTCGCGCAGGTGTCGATTGCTCACGATCATACAGCCACCATTGAATTTTTCCTGTAAGCCTACTTCCATGTAGAAATGCACAGGCTGGCGAGGGCTGGCAATAAATTGCCGGGTGAGCCACTCCTGTGGGATCTTGTCTTCTGGATCTTCGTTCCACCAGAAAGAACCAGATTGCGAGAGGACATTGCCAAATACTTCTGATGCGCGCAGCCCGACAAAAGTTGCTGCCAGGCCGCCATAGCTGGAACCCGCGACCACATTGCGCGCCGGATCACTCGTCACATGGTAGCGTTCATGTACCCAGGGCAGGAGCTCCCGGGTCAGGAAATCAACAAAGGGCTGGTGACAGGGCAGCTCGCGGTTGCGCGTCTCCTGATTCAGACTATCGGGCAAGACAGCTACCAGCGGTGGGATTTTTCCTTCGCTGATAAGGTTGTCCAGAATGGTGGGAGTGGGAATGAGCGTGATGTAAGCGAAGCCATCAAAAACCAGCAAAAGGCCATATGGCTCGCCTTCCGTCGTGTAGCCAGGAGGGGTATATACCCAGACGCGCCGTTCGTTATCGAGGATATCGCTGCGCAGGCGATGCATCTCGACCTGACCCTGTGCAACCCCTGGACGAGGCGCTACCCAGGGCTGCGGGGGAGCGGCGGGCAGTTCAAGCACCGATACGATAGCCTCTTTATCATCGGGATCTTCATCGTCTTTGACATAGATAAACTGGAGCGGATTAAGGGGATCAGCCTTCATGCGCGTTCCCCAATCGTCAGGGAAGTTGAGTTCGGTCAACGGATCGTTGGCTGAGAGCAGGTAGACTGTGCGCAGGTCGGAGCGCACCCGGTATGTTTTGTGCCAGAGGTCCGTATTGGGCATATGTGCCATCTGGTTGCCCTCTGGATTGTCGAAGCCCGCTGGCCCTGCGAAAACCACAACATTGTGTGTATCGCCTGTATCGCGCCACAAAAATGTCACCAGATGATGATTGCTGTCTCCTTCAATGGCTTCAAGCAAAGGCGTCCCACGCTCTGCGACTTCCTGCCAGCATGCCTCAAGCGCGGCTGTGTCGCCCGACGTAAGTTTTTGCTCCAACGCTGCAATGCGGGGGCTGGTAAGGGGCTTTTCTTCTGCCATAGTACAAAATAACCTTTCATTGAGGATTATCTATTTATTTTCAACATCAATGTTGCTTCACGGTTTGGGTTATCTTTTATGAGCTGATAGAAGTCGTGCCAATCCCTTTGCATTTTTCTACTCCGCGAAAACTTCAGCATATCACAGCCCAAGTATAACACACCCGCGCCTTCTCTTCCCTGGCTCATGATACATGCGAAAAAAGACACAATATGGTATGATGATGCGCGAAGGAAATGTTCAGTTATTCAGGGTTATATGCCGATGAAGCGTGAAAAGGGTACCAGGAGATGGAGCCGCCCCTCTGATGTGCTCAGGGTGTGGGCCAAGTTGCAGGTGCGTATGACGGCGTCATATGTAATTGTCTCCGTTGTCATAGTGCTGCTGCTGGAACTCCTGGCGTTCCTGATTATATTTTTTGTGCTGGCGCGCTTGCCAGGAATAGACCAGACGAACCTGACCACTGCCAAAGGGGCAGCGCAGGTCTATGCCTTAGAGGCGGCTGTGCAGGCCGATGGTGGCTCACTCGATCCCCGTTCTACGTTTCAGCCGGGTTCACCCTTTTCACTGGCTGCACCGGAGGGAGCCGTTGCAAACTCTCGTTCGAATTCCCAGCAGCTTGCCTTTGCATTGCTCATTGCCCCAGATGGCCGGATATTGACCAGCACCGACCCTAAGAGTTACCCGATTGCAATCCCTTTCACGCAGGAACTTTCCGACCGGCAGCAGGTGCAGCTCGTGCTTGATGCTCTGCGGGGAAAAACGGGCAATGTGGTGGAGATTACGCCACAGGGTCAGGTGGCTGCCGTTGCCCAATCTGTCTTGAACAGGGAAGGGCCTATCGGAGTAGTGTATGTGCAGATGCAGCCAATCTCGGTCCCGTTCGGAGGAAGTATTCTTTCATTTGCTCCTTTCTTGCTTGGCACCGCGGTGTTCTGGCTTATCTTCATCACGCCAATCGGCGCCGTTTTCGGTGTACTGACCACCAGACCCCTGGTGCGTCGCCTGCATCGTCTGGGGCAGGCCACCGCGCAATTCGCTCAGGGCGATTATTCGCAACGAGTGGAGGTGAGCAGGCGGGATGAAATCGGACAATTGGAGCAGCAGTTCAACTCGATGGCGGGGCAGCTTGTCGAGAGTATCGCCCGGCAAAAGCTCCTTACCGAGCAGCAAACACGTCTGGAAGAGCGCGCCCGCATCGAGCAGGAACTGCACACCGCTCAATATATTCAGCGCGCCTTGTTGCCTAAAGAGGTGCCGACCCTCCCTGGCTGGCAGCTTGTACCCTTCTACCGTCCGGCACGCGAGGTCGGGGGCGACTTTTACGATTTCCTGCTGACTGAAGACGGACGATTGGGCATCGTCATCGGCGATGCGACGGATAAAGGCGTGTCGGCGGCGTTGTTGATGGCAACCACCTGCACCATGCTCCGTACCGCCACGCGAGGCAGCGCCTCCCCGGCTGAAGTGCTGGCGCGGGTGAACGATCTGCTCGCTGCCACCATTCCGACGGGGGTATTCGTTACCTGTTTTTATGCTATGCTTGATCCAGGCAGCGGACGCTTGCGCTATGCTAACGCAGGCCACGATCTTCCCTATCTGCGCCATGAGCGTAAGGTGGTTGAACTGCATGCGACCGGCATGCCACTGGGTTTGATGCCGGGGATACAGTATGAAGAGAAGGAACTGACGCTGGCTGACAGCGATACTCTGTTTTTCTATAGCGACGGTCTGGTGGAGGCTCACAACCCTCAGCGTGCTATGTTTGGCTTCTCTTACTTGATGGAACTCCTGCAAAGGGATCTTACGGGGAAGGACCTGCTCGATTTTCTGCTGAATAAATTAGCAGCCTTTACCGGTCCGGGCTGGGAACAGGAGGATGATGTCACGCTGGTAACGTTGTTGCGATCCGGTGGCTGTGGGGGGAACGAAACGATGGCGCATGCTACCATAGAGGAACGTTTGATGGACAGGAACGATAGCTGGCAAGTGCTGGATGATTGGACGGTGCCGAGCCAGCCTGGCAACGAACGTCAGGTCATGGAGCGGGTCGCCGAAGATGTCAAAGCATTGCATCTTCCGGCTAAGCGGCTGGAGGCGATCAAAACCGCTGTGGCGGAAGCGACGATGAATGCAATGGAACATGGTAACCACTATCAGGCCGAGGTGCCGGTAGCTATTCAGGTGCTGGCCTCAAAAACGGCCCTGGCCGTCCGCGTGCGCGATCAAGGAGGGAACAGACCTCTGCCGGAGGCCGGAGAGCCCGATCTGGAAGCCAAGCTGGCCGAGCTACAATCACCACGCGGCTGGGGGCTCTTCCTGATCAAAAATATGGTGGATGAGATGAACGTTACCAGCGATGAAACCCATCATACCGTCGAACTGATTATGTACCTGGAAAGCGACAATCATGCATCTGGAACGGCTTAAATACGTTTGCTCTGTTGCTTCCTATTATACCTATGATGAGCGTGTGCTTGCGCCTGTGGCGCTCGCGGTATGTTGTAGGTGATGTGGAAAAATGCGCTTCGCGCATTTTTCCACATCACCTACAACATACCTGCGCGGCGAAGCTGCGCGAGTTCGGTCACGAAAGAGCGAAGACACTGAGAAGCAGACACACGCTAAAGGACATCTCGACATTGTCACTACAATGCTCTATTGCAAGGAGGGACGCATGCCCCAGGCAAACGTTGTTATGAATGTTCGTCAGGTAAACGCGACAACCAGTATTATCGATATTCAAGGAGAAGTTTCTGCTTTTGCGGAAAAAGTGTTGATGGATGCTTATACGGAGGCAAATACGCCCACGACGCGCACAATTATTTTGAATTTTAGCGGCTTAGAGTATATGAACAGTAGCGGTATAGGTCTGATTGTCACGCTGCTGATCCGCGTCAATCGTCAGAAACAGCGCCTGCTCGCCTTTGGCTTGAACGAACACTACCGGCATATTTTTGAGATCACGCGCCTGGATGACGCCATTCGCATCTATCAGTCGGAAGACGAGGCTCTGGCGGCATAGCACTTCAATCATCTTACTCTTTACGATCTTTGCTGGTATGTATCTGATGAGGAGAGGTAAATTTGTCAACGTCACCAACGGATTCGCCTGAGAACAATCTGCCGCGGGACGCTGCCTATTGGGCACAGCAGACCGCGATTTTCAAAGTCTCTCGCCTGCCAACCGGCGCGCTTGACCTGAATGTCGCGGGGCGGCAGGGCCTCAGTCCATTGCAGGGCTTCGGTCAGATGTGGCAAAAAGTTTTTCGCGTCCGCCTGAAAGGAGTAGAGGTAAGCCCCACGGAGGTCGTCAAAACCTGGAAGGAAAACTTCCCAAAGTTCTGGCCGAAAGGGAACCGCTTTTATACGCCGCTCACCGGCATCACTCCCGGCGAGGTGGCGATATTGCAGATTGCCCCTGGTGGTATGCCGCTTTCCACCGGAGTAATGGTTCTCTACGCCGATGATGAGTCTTTCACGCTGATGACGCCGCAGGGGCATGTTTTCGCGGGCTGGATTACCTTTAGCGCGTACGAGGAGGATGGTTGTGTGGTTGCTCAAGCGTCGATGTTGATCCGCGCCAATGATCCGCTCTATGAGCTTGCCATGCGCTTTGGCGGCCATAAAGCGGAGAATACGTTCTGGGAGCATACGCTCACCAGCCTGGCTTTATACCATCATGTGGAGGCGGAGGTAGAAACTAACGTGACCTGCCTGGATAACAGGGTTCAGTGGTCTCAAGCGAAAAATATCTGGCAGAACGCGGGCTTGCGCACAATGCTCTATACGCTGACCGCGCCGCTGCGCTGGTTACGCAAAAAAAAACGGAAAACTCCTTAGCCGCCCATTGCAAAGCTGCGTTCGGCCTCGTCAACAATCATGCGAGCGATAATCAGCGATGAGGTCGCGGCAGGCGACGGCGCGTTCTGGATGTGGACGACGTGTTCGCCATGTTTGATCAGAAAGTCATCGACCAGCCGGCCATCGGGAGCCAGCGCCTGAGCGCGCACGCCGCTGGGGCCGGGGAGCAGATAGCTAGATTTGAGTTCGGGCATGTAACGTTGTAGCTCTTTAACGTACGCCGCCTTAATGTAATCACGATACATTTCGCCCAGTCCCATTTTCCAGTATTTGGCCGCCATCTTCCAGAAGCCCCTGTAGCTCAAAGTGTCCCATAATTCCTTTAGATTGATATCGCGCCGCCGGTAGCCCTCGCGGGCGAAGGCAAGGACGGCGTTGGGGCCGGCCCAGATCTCGCCATCGGGACGACGCGTGAAGTGGACGCCCAGGAAGGGGAAGCGGGGATCGGGTACGGGATAGATCAAGCTGCGTACCATATGGCGCCTGTCTGGACGGAAGACGTAGTAATCGCCCCGGAAAGGCACGATGCGCACCTCATCGCTTTTCCCACTCATGCGGCTGAGCTTATCGGATTGCAGGCCGCCGCAGGTAATGACGTAGCGGGCGGTTAGCTCGATCTGCGCTCCTCCCCGCTCAGGGTGCTGCCGGGCCTTGATAATCGTCTCCTCGCCCTTTGTTGTGAGCGAGTGTACGCGATAGCCCGTTACAATCTCACCGCCATACAACTGGACCATCTGCGCGTAGGTGAGCGCCACCTTCTTATAGTCAATAATACCGGTGTTGGGGGAATAGATGGCTTTGATGCCGGCGCTATAGGGTTCAAGTTCGTGCAGGCGTTCCGGCCCGATCATCTCCAATCCCTGAACGCCGTTGGCGGTGCCACGCTGGTACAGATCTTCCAGGCGAGGGAGTTCGCTTTTGTCCAGCGCGACAATAACTTTGCCGCAAAGCTCGAAGGGGATATTGTATTCGCGGCAGAAATTGAGCATAGCTTGATGGCCCGCGACGCAGGCTCTGGCCTTGAGGGAGCCGGGGGCATAATAGATTCCCGTATGGATGACGCCACTGTTGTGGCCTGATTGCTGGCTGGCGATGGTCAAATCCTTTTCGAGAATAACGACGCGCAGCGAGGGCTGGCGCAGCAAGAACTCGCGCGCGGTTGCCAGTCCGATAATACCGCCACCGACAATTACCAGATCGTAGCGTGTGGCGGCTGGTTGGGCAGCACCAACATTAGCTAGCTCATCCATACAGATATTCCCTCCGGGCTTCTCTATTGTATTTGGCGTACTGTTCGATATAGTACAGTATAGCAGAAAATAGCCTGTCGGTACGGAGGCTCAGGTTTGTTGAAAAATGGGTCAAATGACACTGCTAGCCAAAGGTGCAAATGCTTATACTACCTTCAGCATATGTGTTAATCCTTTGGTAATTAAAATGCGGAGAAAAGTTGTGAGTAAACATCTATCAATGCCAGCTACTGGATTGCAAGCGGTACCGCTACCAGTTGTGATGGTTACCTGTGTGGCCTCCGCTGTTATGGTGACCACTTTCTGGTTGGGCTGGGCCATCTGGCTTGTTGCTATTCTTGTGGCGCTGGCCTGGTTTCCCCTGATTGGGCTGATGACCAGGACGATCTCACGAGACTCCCGCTATCTGGGCTTCTTTTTTATCCTTGTTGTAACGCAGGGCGGACACTTTATCGAGCATTCAGCACAAATGATCCAGATTTACCTTCTGGGCATCCCTGCGATGGAAGCTCATGGGCTGATTGGTGCGCTGGATATCGAATGGGTCCATCTTATCTGGAATAGCTGGGTCCTGATCTATGGAATTTTTCTCCTCTATTTCGGACGTAAAAATCCCTGGCTATGGGGCTTGCTCGTACTTGCGCTCTGGCACGAAGCGGAACATATCTATATTATAGACTGTTATCTCAAAACCGGCATGGCGGGTAATCCCGGATTACTGGCCCGTGGAGGCGCGTTGTGGGGCGGATTACCGATCATTCGACCCAATCTGCACTTTCTCTATACCCTGATTGAAGAAAGCCTGATTATTCTCGGATACCGCTGGGCGCGCCGTCGCGCAGGGACGGAAGCCCTACGACCTTACCTGCCGCGTCAGGATGCGAAACTCATCCAGGCTTAGCAGGCTTCTCAGTGGGGGATAAGAGGGTTAAAATCCCCTCATCTCATGTTTAATAAATAAAAGGGATCAGCCGCTTGGTGCGTTGCATATATTCGACGTACGGCTGCCCGATGTGCTCACGTAGCGCCCGTTCTTCAACCGAGATACGATACAGGAATCCTGGAAGCGAGCCGACTATGATGATGAGTATGCTGACCCAGTTCATGATCATGACGCCCACTCCGAGCGTGGAGAGCAGGATGCCGGTGTAAGATGGATGCCTGATGAGTTTATAGGGGCCATGTTGCACGACTGGCTGATTCGGGTGAATGGTGACTGTTCCTGTAAAATAACGTCCTAACGTTTTGATAGCGTACAGACGCCAGGCCAGGCCCGAGAGCGTCAGTGCAAAACCGATAAAGAATACCAATGGTTGATTCCAGCCAATGGTGGCGCCGGGAAGCAATAATGGCAGAAGGAAGCAGAGCCCGGAACCTAGTAAGGAAGAGATAACCATCACAGTAAATGAGCCTTGATCCCGTTTCCTGGCTTCACCGGAGCCGCGCCACCGCATAGGCCCAAAGAACTCCATAGCAGCCCAGCTTCCACTGGTAAGCAAAAAGATGAGGGTATAAGTAATATTTGTGTAGATAAGTGGCAACATGAGCGCAGATCCTCCTTAAATTATAAAAGATGCCTGAATTTCATCTCATGATACCACATCCATAAAAAGGAGCCTGTCATTCGACAGGCTCCCGGTATCCTTACGCCCCTTCGGGCACTATTGGGAGCACGATGTATGATGGGTGCTCTCGGTCATGCAGGATGGTCTGGTGGGCAACCACCGGCGTATCGTCGGTACCTAAGGGCGCGCCGGTATTGAGGTTGCGATCCCAGCGCGGGAAGTTGCTACTGGTGATATCCACGCGGATGCGATGCCCCACCTTGAAGACGTTGCTGGTCGCCCATAGATCGATTGCATACTCGTAGGGCCTGCCTGGCTCGATCAGCGTTGGCGCTTCACCCTGCGCGAAATTGCGGTAGCGAGCGCGGATGATGCCATCGGTCAGATTCTGCGCGAAACCATCGGGGTGGACATCGACCAGCCGGGCCACGAAATCGGTATCGCGTGCGTTGGAAACGGCCCAGAGACGGACGGTGATGGGACCCGTTACCTCCATATCTTCTTCTAGTGGAGGCGTGGTATACACCAGCATATCCTCGCGACCTTCGTTTGGGCGCTGATCGCGTGGTCCGGCGGGATACTCCGGCGACATCAGGAGCGCGCCGCCGCGTACAATCACAGGGTTGGCGGGATCGTACACATACGTGTCGGGAGCTTCCGTCGCGGGCGCCTCTGTGCTCAATATGCCATCGCCGTGCAGCGTATTGGCGTGTCCGCCGCTATGCAGGTAATAGCGCGTCTCAACGGCGCGCGCCAGGGGCCATTCGTGTTCGTCGCGCCAGATATTGGCTCCCATCACAAAGAGTTTGATCGGCGCTTCGTGCAGCATACCCGTATCAATGCCCTTGAGCCAGTGATCGAACCAGCGCAATTGCAGGCTGAGAAAATCGCTCTGCAAGTTGATATAAGCGGCGGTAGCGCCAAAGCCGAAGTTGAGTTCGCCGATGGGGTTCGTCACTCCGCCATGCGTCCAGGGGCCGATGAGCAGCTTGCTCTGGCGCGCTTCAGGCGTGCTGCCATGCTGGCGCATGCTGGTAAAGTTGCTGATGGTATCTTGCAGGAAAATATCGTACCAGCCGCCAACGTTGAACGTGGGAACAGTCACCTGCTGATGCTTTCCGCGCACGGTGATCGACTCCACGAACTCGCGATCCATAGGATGCTCGATATAGTCAAAGAAAGAAGGGGCGACATCGGCGGGTTTGAGGGGAGCGAACTCTTTCAGTGGCAGCGACCAGTAGCCCTGTTTCCCCAGAGCGTTCATCTCCTGAACCAGCGCGGCTATGTTACGGCCCAGTGTCTTATAATCGCCACGATGGCGGCGCATCAGCACATTGAGCCCCATCGACAGATTCCAGTTTGCCGCTTTGCCCAGTTCGTAAGCGCCACCGCGGAAACTGCCGCCGTTGAAAGGATCGTTCCAGGTGATGTAGGGCACCATTGCTTTGAGGGCCGGCGGCTGATGGATGGCGGCCAGCCATTGCGTATAGCCATAATAGGAGGCCCCGTACATCCCGACGGAGCCATTGCTGTAGGGCAATTCCGCCGCCCAGGCAACCGTATCGAAACCGTCCAGCGCCTCGTAGCGATAGGGATACCAGTCCCCTTCGGAAGCCATGCGTCCGCGCGTATCCTGCACAATTACAACGTAACCGCGGCGCGCGGTCTGTACCGGGTCAAGGGTTGATGCTCCAATGGGAAGATCTTTGCCGTAGGGGAGGCGGGTGAGCAGGACGGGCCACCGATCTTCACCTGCCGGACGATAGACGTTGGCGCGCAGGGTCACGCCATCTCTCATTACGGCGGGAACGTTGAACTCTACAGTGATCGGCAGATCTGTTTGCGTCGCCATCGAGGGAACTCCTTTTATGATCAATAGAGCACAGATTCTGCATTCCTGGACAAATCCGGCGTAAGGGTATGATAGCTCCAGGACGAGAAATAGCGCGATGTACAATGGATAGCTCTATTATATCGTTGCGTTTCAGGCGTTAGCAACGCGACGATTTAAATACACGAGATATGCACTGTGCGTTGCCGTGGTCCGTCCAACTCGACCAGAACGATCCGCTGCCAGGTGCCTAGCAGGAGCTTGTGGTTGGTGTAGGGAATGGTTAAAGATGAGCCGATGATTGATGAGAGGATGTGGTCTGGCGTGTGGGAGGGATCGTGCGGGTGACGGTAGGCAATTTCCGGCAGGATGCGCCGTAAGGCATCTAAAAAGTCCAGATCCGTGCCCGGGTCGAGGTCCGCCGTTGTCAGGGAGCAGGTGGTATGGGAAACGAAGAGCGTGCAGACTCCCTCAGACTTCATCGGACGCAGAAGGCTCTCGACGGTTCTGGTAATATCGACAATCTCGTCTTTCTTCTTCGTACTGACGGTAATGGTTTTCATCGTTCAACCTCTTCTAGCGCATGTTTGTGGATGTATGATGTCAAGGCGCATACAGGCGTTTTGTGGCTGTCGTATTAGGAACTATATCACAAACTCTCGCGGGTTTATTGCTGTGAAACGCTTCGTAGGGACCTCCCACGATGAATCGGGGAGCTACAGCGCGTCCGGTTTATTGCCAGTCCTCGCACCAGCATCAATGCGGCTCCAACGAGCAGTATTGTTCAGCACTGTCAATGCGGCTGGGAAAATATGGCTTTCGCGGTGACATGGGAGTAAGGGGAAAACGAGCGATAAATCGGACGCGATAAATCAGGTCCCTACCACGGTTGTGGGAGGTGAGAGAATCATGAAGAAGTCGGAGGCTCGTCTCTAATTTGGGGTGAGTTGCGTATTGCAGAGGATGTCTCAGGAGGAGTTTTTGCGCCGTTGACCAGCCTCATGCGTTTGTAGATGCGTCAGCCTGTGTGCTATACTCAGCTTACTATTCCAGACAGCCAACGCTGCTGACGCGCTCCCACGATGAATCGGGGAGCTACAGCTCAGGCTGTCTGCAAAGAATGGCTTATTAATGGGATTGTTCGTATCTTGTTGGGTAGCTAGCAGCTATCCCTGCCTCTAATAAGAAAGCTGAGTTCCATGAACGTATTTCCTCAACACCGTCCTGCTACTTTTGCCCGTAAAGGCGTAGTTGCAGCGCCGCATTACCTGGCCGCAGAAGCCGGATTGGATCTGTTAAAGGCAGGTGGCAACGCGATAGATGCCGCCATTGCCGCCAGCGCGATGCTTCAGGTCGTCTATCCTTTCGTTTGTGGGCTGGGTGGCGATGTGTTTATGATTATTTATGATGCCAAAAGCGGAGAACTCCACGGACTTAACGGCAGTGGGCGCTCTGCACGAGCTGCGACGATTGAGCGCTATCACGATCTGGGCTATAGCACTATGCCGGTTTTTGGCATCCATACGGTGAACGTGCCCGGCTGTGCCAGCGGCTGGGAGGCAGCTTCGCAGCGCTTTGGTTGTCTGGGTTTAGCGCAATCTCTGGCTCCGGCTATCTCCTATGCCGAAGAAGGCTTTCCGGTTGGCCCCAGTCTGCATGGATCTCTCACTAATGGGAGTAAACGACCGGACTATCACCGTTCCTGGCATACTCACTTTCTGCCGGAAGGCGAGATCCCGCCGGTCGGCTCTATCAAACGCTTCCCCACGCTGGCGCGAACGCTGCGCACGATTGCCAGCGATGGCGCGAAGGCATTCTATCAGGGCGAGATCGCGGAGCAGATCGCGTCATTCTTTGCGCGTGAGGGTGGGCTGATTACCCGCGAAGACCTGGCGGCGCATCGGAGCGAGTGGGTCAAGCCGCTTGGCGTGCCTTTCGCCGGACTGACGATCTATGAGCTGCCGCCCAACACGCAGGGCGTCGCGGCCCTCCAGATGCTAGGGATGCTGGATCGGCTGACGCTGGGCGAGGACCCGCTTGCTCCAGAGACGGTACATCCTGCCGTTGAGGCGAAGAAGCTGGCTTTTGCGGACCGTAATACCTACCTTACCGATCTTGATCATATGCGCATCGATCCATCTGTACTCATCGAGCCAGATTACCTGGCGCAGAGGAGTGCGTTGATCGATCCTGAACGCGCAATGCCTTCAGCAGCGCCGGGCGGCTTCACAGGCGACACCATCTATCTTTGTGCAGCAGATAAGGATGGGAACGTGGTTTCGTTGATTCAGAGCAACTATATGGGCTTTGGCAGTGGGGTGGTGGTCGATGATACCGGTATTGTGCTACAGAATCGCGGCGCATACTTCTCGCTCAATCCCAACGCCGCTAACGCACTGGCGCCAGCCAAACGCACTTTGCATACGCTGATCCCTTCGATGGCGCTGCGCGATGGGCGGCCCGCTATCGTCTTTGGCACGATGGGGGGCGATGGGCAGCCACAGACGCACTTGCAGGTCTATACCGCCGTGGCGCGCTTCGGGCTCAACATGCAGGCCGCCATCGAGATGCCGCGCTGGGTTCATGGCACTACCCACAGCGCAGGGGCTACCGATGAGACGCTGTATGTCGAGGGCCGTTTCCCGGCTGAGACGGTGGAGGCCCTGCGGCAGAAGGGTCATATCGTTGAGATACGAGAGCCGTGGACTTCAGGAGTGGGACACGCCCACGGTATTATCTTCGACCCGGTCAATGGCACCATGCAGGGCGGCTCGGACCCACGCGCCGAAGGTATAGCCGCCGGCTGGTAGGGCAGGGCTGGCCCCTGCCCAGGCAGTATCATCAAGGACGTGTGCCGTATGCAGGGCGACCGAGCTTGGATGGTAGCAGGGCGTAGGCGTCGTGGACCCATTCGCACAGCAATGGGCGCGTGTCTCTGGGGTCGATGATCTCTTCGACCCCGAAGCGTTCGGCGGTGCGGAACGGGGAGCGCACAGCGTCCAGGCGTGCGCGGATCTCTTCGATGAGGGCCGCGGGATCGTCGCTGGCTTCCAGCTCTCGTCGGTAGGCAGCTTCGATCCCGCCCTCGATGGGAAGCGAGCCCCAGTCCGCCGAGGGCCAGGCGTAACGCTGAACGAAGCTGTGCCGATTGGTCATGCCTGCGCCGCCGACGCCGAAGACGCGCCGCAGAATAATCTCTGCCGAAGGTACCGTCGCCTGATAGACAGCAGCTATGGCGCGCACGCCGTAGCGGATCGTTCCTTTACGCTCGGCATCGCGCCCGATTACCAGCCCTGGCTGATCGGTCAGGGTGACGATGGGCAGGTGGAAGGTCTGGCATAGATCGACCAGCCGGATCATCGCCTCCGAGCCTTCAACGGTTAAGCCGCCACCGCCGCAATAGGGGTCGGAGGTGACAACTCCAACGGGATGTCCATCCAGGCGGGCCAGCGCGGTAACGATGGCGCGACCGTAGTGGGCAAGCTCAAAGACCGAGCCAGTATCAAAGATCGCGGCCAGGATGGGGCGAATGCGATGCGGACGGCGGCGATTGCGCGGGATCGCGGTGAGCAGTGACTCGTCGCGCCGCTCCGGCGGATCGTCTGAGGGGAGTACTGGTGGGACCTGGAAAACATTTTGTGGCAGGTAAGAGAGAAAACGGCGAATGGTGGCAAATGCCTCATGTTCGGTGGATACGATTGCATCGACCGCGCCGCTATAACGGTGGATCTGCGAGCCGCCCAGCTCCTCTTTTGTCAGATCCTCGCCCATGCCCTGCTTTACCACTGGCGGGCCGGCTACGAACAACTGCGAGGTCTGTTCGACCATCACGGAGAAGTGCGAGGCTACCAGGCGCGCAGCTCCTAAGCCGGCAACGGGACCCAGGCACGCGGAAACGACAGGCACCAGGCTAAGGTTATCGACGACCACATCCCAGCCAGGGTTCGCGGGCACGTAGGTATAGCCGTGCTGCTCCAGCGTTTTTACGCTGCCCCCGCCGCCGGTGCCATCGATCAAGCGCACAATCGGGATTTGCAGACCGCTGGCAAGCTTCTCAGCATAGACTTGCTTGCCGCCAATGGAGGCGTCCGCCGCTCCACCGCGAACGGTAAAATCGTCTCCACCCACAACCACTTTGCGTCCATCGATACGACCCGTCCCCAGCACGAAGTTCGCCGGACGGAACTCGCTCAGTTGCCCATCGCTATAGCTGGCAGCGCCTGCGAGTGCGCCGGTTTCGTGGAACGTGCCGGGATCGAGCAGCGCGTCAATGCGTTCCCGGACGGTCAGGCGGCCCTGTTCATGCTGCCGTGCAACCTTTTCAGCGCCCCCCATTTTGTGGGCCAGAGCTTCTCGTTGGCGCAGTTCGTCGATCTCCGCTTGCCAGGTCATAGCTTTCCCTTTCTGCATCTTTCAGATGTCGTCTCATCCGCGTGTGAAAAGCGATAGAAGTGTTCTTGATATTCTATCTGCTGCCATTTGCAGAGGTCAAGCAAGATCAATAGCAACGCAGCCGTTGCGCGGGCGCCCTGCGACACCGTATCCCCAGTGCCGTGCTGGAAAACTAACGTGCCGGATTGGCTAACAAATAACCGGAAGCTCGTATTTGAGCAGGCGTAGGGCTTCGAGGCGCAAGGCTTCGGGGAAGAGAGCCTTGTAAATAGCGCAATTGGGTGATTTGATGTCGTTCCTGCCCGTCATCCGGTAAGTCTGCATCGGACAGCCGCCGCGACACCAGTAACGCCACTGGCATGAGCGGCAACCCTCTTTTTCATCGACCGGAAGCCCCTGTACCCCGTCCCGATCTTCGCGAATAAGCCGCAGAGGATCGTCTGCGTGGATCGTCGTCAGTGTTTGCGTAATAGCCATCTGACATTTGGCGATGCCTCCGCGCTGGTCAACCGCAAAATAGTTGCGTCCAACACCACAGGCGTACTGGTGTGGGCCATTCGTATCGGCTTTATCTACCAGCGAAGAGAGGAGCCGACGCCTGGGCAGGTGGTCCGCGATGTAGGCAAAAACGGCGCGCATCCCCTCAATCATCTGCGTATCTCTATATTGGAGATTGGTCAGATGCGTAGAGCATTCATTATCGCGGTAATAACTCAGCCCGAAGGGGAGGTCTCGTTGCAAGATATACGCCATCAATGCGGGGAGTTCATCCAGGTTGCGCTGCGTTACGGTGACATTGATGTAGGGAACGAGGTCGTGAGCGAGCAATCGAGTGATGGTGCGGTCTATCAGTGCGAATGAGCCCTTGCCATTCAGCAGAGGTCGCTGTTGATCATGATGTGCGCCGATGCCATCAAGGGAGATCATGATGCCGATCTGGCGCTCTTTGAGCTGCTGGATAGCGCGAACCGGGAGAATGGTGCCGTTACTAAGTAGGCTGGCAGATAGCTCTAGGCCATGCTGTCGTGTCTGCTCAAGCGCGTAGTCGTGGACTGCTATGATCTGAGGCAGGCGTAATGCAGCTTCGCCACCGGCATATTTAAGTTTCACGCGCCTGTAACCATGTTTGCTTGCTGATCGTATTATCGCATCCACCGCCTGTTTTGCGGTATTGTCAGCCATATGTTCCGTAGTTTTGTCTACATAACAATAGTGGCAGCGCAGGTTACAGGCATTGGTGATATGGAACCAGACCGATAGCGTTTGAGCTTGCTCAAGAGAAGGGGGGAGCGCTGGTTGTGTGGGCTCCTGTAAGAAACCCGCGACAGCGAAAAGTTCGACGCCCTGTTCCACGCTTGAAGAGCAGATTGAAGAGCCGGCTACAGCGTCCCGCAGCGTTTTTGGCGTACGGAAACTCTCTAGAAGAGTGTGCGCCTCTGCATCCATCAGGACAACCTTTCCTGACTCAGAGGGATTGCAGGCAAGCCAGAGATCTTCACCGCAAGCCTGTATGTGCAGGGCTTGCGGGCGCATAAACGTCCGTGTGTGTAAATAATACCTGTCCACCTCGGTAAGCCCGACAGGAAAGATATTATGCATATCTATCCTACCCAATTCAGGCGCCCTGTCATCAGGGCCATCGTCCTTAGGGCAATCGACAGGGCAATCGGGCTCTGAAGTGGGATGGCCTCCATGATTACTAATGGCGTACTCGTAAAGCAACAAAGCTGGATCGAGCCAGATTTTCATTTACAACATCCTATAAATTGAGCACAAACTTGTGCCTGCTACTATTACGCACTACATGATGGTAGTAAAGGACCAGTAAAGCCGGATCTGGTTATGTTCAAGGTGCCGCGCCTCAGGTTAGCTGGATAGTGATATGGCGCGATAAACTATACCTCCATAAGATTGTCGATTTCCCCGAATGCAAGCATAAATTCAGGGTATTTTGTGTCTAGCTGCTGCGTTGACCAGTAGGTAAGAAGCTCCTGTGCTATCAAAGGAACATCGGCTGTGGGTATACCAAGTAATGCATCGACGACCTGGCGCACGGCTACCTTGAATTCAGTGGCGTTGTAAATAGCCATATGGTGGCAATACCTAGCGAAATGTAAAAATGCTGTAGAATACTCCTTTGAGTAGTAGCTTATTTCGCCCCGCGTCTGTTCGATCTGCCCTAACAAATTAAAATAGCTCTCTCTGGTAGCGATATCTTCTGCCTCTTGCAAAACCTGTTGTATGCGCTCTCCCTGTTCCAGAGGGTCAAGTGCCTTCGCTAGGCCAATGAGATTTTCTACTTGCTGATAATAATCGATGGCGCGCCGAGCATAAGTGATAGCTTGCTCAAAAAATACTGTAGCTTCTTTCTTCTTTTGCAACTGTATACAAATCTCGCCTTGTTGGTTTAAACTGTCAATATACTGCTCGGCGTCGATCTCCTGAGAAGCATGCTGTGCCCTGGCAAACCACTCCCTGGCGCTCTCCAGCTCTCCTTTTGCGAGCTGGACCAGGCCAAAACGGTTATATATTGTCGCTATTCCTCCTTTATAATTTGCGCGTAGGTAAATGTCAAAAGCCTCCTTAAAGTACTGCTCTGCATTAATGATATTCCCCGCGTCCAAATAATTGCGCCCCAGCGTATCAAGGCTTAAACCAATCTGAACCTCGCTGACTTTGTCCTCGCGGAATAAGTCGCGGCGAATACGCCAGGCAATTTTACAGCGCCGCAGCGCCTCTTCTGTTTTGCCTTGCAAGCGATAGACCGTGCTGGAGCCATTCAGTGCAGTCGCGTAGTCGCTCTGCCGCCCCAATTTTTTGTAAAGAGCAATGCTCTCTTCATAATATTTCAGAGCAGTAGCGAACTGGCTACTGCGCCGAAAGATCACTCCCAGGTTGTTCAGCAAATGAGCGCATTGGAGTTCGTCTCCCCGTGACCGCTGAATTTCCAGGCATTGCATGAAACTATTGGTAGCCTCTAGAAACTTGCTTTGTCGTTGGTAGCATCTTCCCTCTTGCGTTAGCACCAATGGCTGATTCTCTTCATACCACTGAGGGTCAGCCGTATTTTTCAGGCGGTGCAAGATTTCAAGCGCGGCAGATACGTTTTCTTCTGTGCGCAGGAGTACGGCTTCGGCATAGTGTAAATCGTTGAGCTGAGCAGGGGATAGGAGGCTGCTAAATTTTTGCACTTCCTGGAAGAGTAGGCGCGCAAAGGACGTATTACGCAGGCGCAGGGCGCTATAGAAATGTTGTTGGAAGTAGGGTAGCCCATCGTCCAGGTCTACGTATAAACGATGATAGAGCGTTTCAACGATGAATATTTGTCTCTGCTGCTCATTTGGGATATGTGTGAGCTCTTGCTCGTAATACTCAATGACACGGCTGCTGATGGCCTTACGAAAGCGTTGATCGGGGTCCTGCACTTCCCAGCAGTATCTGGTGACGAGTCGCCGCATTTCGTCGTGGAGCACGAAATCTTCGCTTGAACCAGCCTGGCGCACAAATGAGAGTTGCGGCAAGATTGAAAGTAGTGTTTCGCGGTTAATTGTCTGTATAGCAGAATCTAAGGCAACACTCTGGAGTATGCTCTCAAAAATGGGTATGTTGAAACGATGATATACATGGGCCATAAAGAGGATGACCCAGTTGAGCGGATTCTCAAGCCGGTTAACCTGTGGCACAAGATAGGCTTCAAACTTGTCCTGCGCCACGGAGATCAGATCGTCTATCGTCTGAATGCGGTTGTTCAAAACATCGATAGCCAGGCCAATGAGGATGGGGCGGCCCTCTGTACGCTCATATAAGGCGTGGGCTTGTCGGCTCTGGGGGAGGAAATCATAAATCAGTTCAGCTTTAACGTATTCCTGCATCTCCTGCAAGCTAAAAGGAGCCAGCGGCATAACCTGCACTTCTTGCTCGCGGCCAATCCAGTTTGGATGCGTCCAGTCCAGTTTGTTGCGTCCTGCAATCACCACTTTCATACGCTCCAACTGGTAGTTATCCGGGAATGTTTGAGACTGGCGCAGTACGGCAACGCCCGGGTTTTGTTCGATCAGTTCGAAGGTATCAAAAAAGACCACCAGCGTCTTTTGCGTTTTTGCGAGATGTTCATTTAAAAGATGCAAATCTTCTACCAGCGCTGCAAAGATGATATCGCGCGCCGCGCTCTCAGAACTACCCGAGTCAGCTATCTGACGTTCTTCAATGCGATATTGTTGAATGGCTTCAGTAAATGTGGAAGGGGACCATACGGGATAGATCTCTTGCAAGTTGGTCATGATCTTTTCTGCCAGGAGGATGCCGTCGCGATCTCCAACGTTAAAAAAATCGATCACTACCACTGCTGTTGTGTCCTGACGCCTTTGCCGTGTGAGTTCGGCGCAGCGGCGCAGCAGCCAGGTTTTACCAACGCCGCCTTTCTTGTTAGCCTCTTCCGCAGCATCGTGGATATAGAGTATCCACGGCGAGATGGGGTTGGTTAGCCAATGTACAAACGTACTGATTTCCTGGCTACGACCGATGAAATGGTCAATGTGTTGCTGCTTGTACATCATGTCTACCTCTCTGCTTCGTGGTCGTTGATTGCGTTCAGGTGTGTATCAAGCATCGATTGTACGGTTGCCAGATAAGGGCCTAACACTTCCTTGAGTTCTTCATCCTGGGAGAATTCTTCAGTAAATTGCAAAAACGGATCTGGGGCCTCTTGTAAAACGGCTTGCAATATTTCCGCTAGTTGCTCTGAAAAGTGCGGCGAGCCGGTATTGCTAGCAGCATGGTATAAGCTCTCACGGAGGTAGCGGACGCGGTCGGAGCCAGGGACCTCCGCGGCAAGTTGTAGATTGGTGCGGGCGAGAAAATCATGGATGGCGAAATAGCGTGAGGGCTGTTCCTTTTTCAGGATCAAAAGGAAAATGTTCCGTATGGGCTCGTCAACGGCGAAACCGGCACGTGCCATGTTCCAGCTCAACACATCGGTTGCTTCAGTAATGGCTCTGGGCAAGCTAAAATAGGCCAGGCTACTTTCCCTTTTTAACTCAGGCGTGAACGTTTCGATCAGATCCTGCATTAATACTAGATTGGAACGCCGGGGAAAAGAAAAGAGCTGGAGCGCAGAGAAATAATATGCTTTGTCTTCAGGTTTGATGTTGACCAGCACCTTCTGATGGATGACCTCTTCTGTCAGGAGAGACAGCAGAACTTTCTGATCCGGCTCTGTTCTGGGGTCCAATTGCCTCTCAGTGATAGCGTTAATCATGACATTGATCGCCAGGGGGTATCCTCGTGTCCACTCAAAGATGATATTGCGTATTTCTGGCTCGGTCGGCTGGTCCTGGCGCTCTAGATAAAGCTCGCACTTCTCGCGATCAAACGGCTTTAAAGAAAGGGTAGTGAGTTTGCGGGCAATGGAACGTTCATGTTGGAATGAGAGACTTTTTTTGCTAGCCATAACGACAAAAAGTTTTTCGTCGTCACTTAAATCTCGCAGCAAGGTCCCGATTGTGCTCAATTGATCGGTATTTGCCATCTCTACCGAATCAAAAAGCATGACGACAGGCCCTTGTTGGAGCAATACCTGTGCTGCATGCACTGGCGATTGTTCTGACGCGCTGGTGTCTATCTGCGTATATTGTTTTATCTGCGTAATAATGGTGTGTGCAACATTCGCAGTGGCTTGATCGACATCGACCCAGATATACGGCAATTGTGTATCCTGACAACGCTGGGCCACGCGCCGCAACAAAAATGTTTTACCTATGCCACTGACGCCAAGAAACCCGATGAGAGGCGTACGCACCAGCCGCTTTTTATTCATCAAGGCATTGAAGGCTTCATCGATAAGTTCCAGTTCAGGTTCTCTGTTTACGAAAAGATCCATAACATGCTCCGCTTGCTATCAACAACATCGAATTCAATAGCAATTCCTTTGTGTTATTACGGGCCGCTGTATCTGCTTTATTATACTCGTTCTAGGGAAAAATAAGCAACTTTTAGATTATTAGAAGTCAATATGGATGTAAGAGAAATAAATTTTATTTAAGTTAATAGATATACCGCATGTAGAAGGTGGCTAAAAAGGCAAACTATGACAGGTTTAGCTATGGTTTCCTGATTGAAAATAGCGGTATAGATCCTGGATAAATATCTCGTAACTACCCTGCGTGCCAATCAGGTGCCTGCTACCCCGATTTTGCAAAAGATGGAATATCTGGCTGTCTTCATCCAGGTCTTCATTGACATACCAGATCTTTTGTCCTGTCACAGGAAACAGCGTATCTACAGAGCGGTCCCATTGCGGGTCATAACCAATGAGGAGAGTTTCTTGACTCAGTGTGACCGCTAAAGATTGTTTTAACCTTTCAAAATCCTTGAAGTACGAATCGCGCCTGCGTATCTCATATTCATGAGCGCCAAAATCGCCGAAAAGCTTGATCAGCAAGCATGGTTTTTTTCCCTCCTCAGGGCTCCCGTCAAGATCGCGAAGTATATCGCGCTGAGGAATGATTACCTGGAAGTCACGCCCTCCGCTCAATCCTGCTTGCAGCAATGCCTTTTCCAGGGCATCATCAATATTTGTCGAGATAATAATATCAAAGATGCCTTTCTTGACAAGATGTGCAAGCTGACTATCTACGCTTAATAAAGGTAGAGACTGTAAAGAGTCCTGTAAAATAGCATGAAGATCGCTCGCTGTAAAATGCCTCTGGAGAACGTGGTAACATTCGCTAAATTGCTCTATGCGGGAGAGATAGCTAAAATCACGCATGCTGAATTGTTGTAGCCTCTCATAAAAATCTTTGCTGCGGAACAATGCTCCTGCACGCGAACCTAGAAAAAGTATAGTAGGAGCTTTCTTACCTGCCTTTAGCGATCTGGCGATCTCTAGCCCATCTGCTGCTATGCTATACCTGTCTCTTTTCTCAGGTGCTACATCTTTGTTGGCTTGAGAAGATATACCTTCAAGAGTATCGAAACTCTGTTGTAAGGACTGTAAGAAAATTTCAGGACTTCCTTCATTGCCTGTAATATATGTGCCCTGCCTGCCTTGAAGGCATCTGGAGATAAGGGGATGCTTGCTTTGATTTTCTTCGTCCACCAGCCAGAGTAAACCTCCCGTGGCGGGAAAAATACGCAGGAGTTCCTGATCCCATACAGGGTCGATACCGAGAATCAGCGTATCTCTATCTAAGAGGGAGCGCAAAAAACGACCTGATTCCTGGCGACTCCCTAAGCGCTTGTGGCGGTTACCGATCATGTAATCTCGTGATGCAAAGTCCCCGAAGACTTTTACTATTCTAGGCAGGTGCGTTTTGCTGGGCATTGGACCCGCTCCATAACCAGCCATAGCTACTTCAAAATCGAACCCTTCTTTCATTTCTGCCTGGATAAAAGCTCGTTCCAGGAGGTCATCAACGTTGGTTGAGATGATCTCACTGAAATAGCCGCGTTTCACCAGTTCTGCGAGGATGGTCTCTACTTTCGTTACAGACTGATCTTGTAGAGAACTTCTTAAAATAGCGTGAATATCCGTTTCAGAAAATAAGTTTTTCGTGAGCAAGGAGTAGCATTCCGCGAATTGTTCTGTCTGAGAAAGTCGGCTGAAATCGCGGTTGCTGAACTGTCGAAGCATTTCATAGAGATTTTTGCTGCGGAATAGCGCACCTGCTCTGGAACCCAGCACGAGCACGGTTGAATGATTGATTTTCTTTCTCACCTCCAGTATTTTCGCTGTAATGTCTGCCTCATTAGATTCGGGCTCCTTCTGCTCGCCCGCGTTATCCAGGTGTTGCCCAAACTGAAACGCTGGTGCAGCTTTTGTCTGAGCGTAATAGCCACCGATCAGATCACTTTCTATCTCTGCCATCTGGCGGGGAGTCGTATCACGCAAGACCGAGAATGCGAAAACAGGATGTGGACAGCGCCAGTTTCTTCGGCTCTGGTTCTGGAAAGTAGTCCTCAGTTGGGTGGAAGAGCCAACGCAAAGGAGTTGCCCGGTGTCGTCATCAAGAATTTTGTAGACGCCTGGTGATGGTGCGATATGCGTTATTTGCACCATATGCAATGCATAGAGATCGCTCCATTCCAGGGCCATCCATGTGTTTTGATGAGGCTGCGCCATGAGACGTAAAGGGGCAAAACTTGTATTTCTGACGTTGTTAAATGTGCCAGCCAATCGAAATCCTCTGAGTCCTGTACTGCTGTTTTCTGATTTGACATATTGAGGATGGGGACGATCATAATTGCACAAGGGTGAACTTCCCTGCTCTAAGCGGTACTGCCATAAAAGGTAACAAACGAAGGCTGCGCAATCCTCGGCGGAAAATGTCAATGGCGCGGCAGAATATTCAAAACTCACCCCCGTCGCATCCCTCCAGCTCCATAATAATGGTGCGGCAGGATGAGCGTCGCTGAAGGGCATTTGGGAAGGATCGCTCATAGTATGAAAGATTAAGTCCGCGATCCTTGTGCGTAAGTTCTGTCCCGTCTGCCCTATATAGAACATCTCGGACCCTCCAATGCCTCTGACGCGATAGACTCCTGGACCAGTTGGTAGCGCCTTGAGATCAGGAGCATCAAAAGGAATCCAGTCAGTCCATTGCAGACCGCACCATGTTTTGGTGACAAAAGACCTCACTGGAATAGTGGGACTTGCAGAGGCTGTCGGGGGAAGGCTGCTTTGCCGGGTGGATAAACCTGGGCTATTGGTATCGGGCGCGGGGAGATATGCTGCTGGCTGGGCATCTAGAGTTTGCATCTGTTGTTCAAGCGTGACTGCGAAGGCTGCGAACTCCTTGCCAAACCTTTGTAACACGGTAGCTGCAATCTGCGCGAAGGGGAGACTTTCCTCTGCGATGGCAACCCCTTGCTCGGATGACCCGGCAGCTCCGATAAGGCTCAGAAAATCGCGAGCCTGGCCGTACTGCTGTTCCACAAAAAGTGAAACTGCCTTCAGCACAGTATAGGCATCGGCTATTGGTACGATATTCAGCAGCTCGTCACGAACGCCGGCAATAAAATCATACTCAGCGTGGTCGAAACTGTCGATGGTTTCATCGGAGTAAATTTGTTCCAGCAGGCCGCCGAGCAGCACCTCCGCGATATATACCGGGCTGGCTGTCGGCAGCATGGTATGTTGAATCAGCCGTATCACATGGAGATTGAGCGGTATGGGAGCGGCGGCCAGCAGCCCGGCGAGTTTACGCGCGGTAGGAGATGCATTAGCGCGAAAGAGCTGTACGCGTTTTTTGGCGGAAAGAACGTGTTCTTGCTGCACGCTGGCAACATCATCAGGATGAGAGGGGAAATCTTTTTCAAACAGTGCGCCGGGGACCACTCTGCTTTCTGTTCCTGCAATCATCCTGGCCCAGGGGAGAAGCGATCTGCGCTCTAAAGTCACTATAGGGAGAGCAAAAGAGTAATCGGCGGCAGTAAAATGATCAAAAGCATGGCGTGGCGGGTGAAACTTCAATTGTATATTCGCCGCATTGCGGGGCGGTGAAGCAACCCGTATCATATCGGCGAGATGCAGAGCCGTCTGGTGCCACAGGCGACGAGGGAACATTTGAATCAGCGTGACAAAATTTTTTTTACCCCACAGGTCCAGTATTTGTTGGACCTTACCGTTATGCCAGGCAGCAGATACGCAATCCGTCACGACGAGGATCAGCCTGCGCCCGCTGGGGTCGATCAACTCCTTAGGACTGTGCGCGCGGCCTTCCTTGATGTTGCTTGAGCCTGCATACACCTGTACATGATCGGGATCATCGGTCGCAAGCCTCCAGAGTCGTATATCGCGAAAGGCTCCGTGATGCTCTAATAGCGTGCGTAATTCAACGATAGTCTGTCGCCAGAGCTGCATAGAGGGACCTTCATCAACAACAAGCGCAATGTCGAACCAGCGTATAGGAAGAGGGTCCACAACAGGAGCCCAGAGGCTATTTTGTGTTTCAGCGATTTTCTGTACTGTCGCAGGCTCATTGAAGACAAACGTGGTTTTAGAAGGAAAGCGGCGCATGAAAGGTCGCAATGCTCGGGCTATAGCAAGCGCATGCGGGAGGGCCGGAGCAGCAGGGCTTTTGAAGGGTATCGCCCAGGATTGAACAGTGCTGCTACTATGAGCGCGTTGAGTTTTTAAATAGACATTCGCAACAGGCTCTTCCCTGAGAGGGGGTGATTGTGATGGCGGACTCGCTGTGTCGTCCGGCAATTGCTGAGCAGGGGGAATTGCATCATATCGCGGCTGATGAGAAGCCGCGTCCGGTTCGACGCTCGCTTCTCCTCCTCTATTGTTCATTTGTAATGCCAGCCATAAGAGATCTGCAACTTCTTTTGCCGTCATCTCAAGGTTAGCTTGTTGCAACGCGGCTATGAGCTTATCAATCATGATTTTTCTATGTTGTGAGCTGTCTCAAAACGGCGCGGAAGATCGTTTTCTTATCACGCGCATCAATACCACGAGAAGAGAGATAGATGGCATTCAATAACTGGTCTGTTGCCAGATCGCCTTTGACCTGTTCCTGGAGAAATTCATCGATAAGCTGATTGGCAAGCGGCAAAATGTCGGCGCCCAGATGAGACTCAACAATGCTGGCAAGCTCTTCTTTGGTCGGAGGTTTCATATCGAGACGGAGGCAGCGCCTCAAGAACGCCGGCGGGAACTCTCGTTCCTCATTACTGGTCAGCACGATGAAGGGGAAGGCATGGCAATGCACATGTCCCTCTTCGATAGTCACTTTGGCCGCGCCATTGCGTCCATAGTAGACATCAACAAATCGCTGGTGCTGAGAGATACGGACCAGTTCGGGAATATCAAACTCTCCCTCTTCGAAGATATGCAGCAGGTCATTCGGCAGGTCGATGTCACTTTTATCGATCTCATCAATCAGCAGCACGCGTGGCCGCGCAGAAGGAAGCAATGCGGCGCCCAACGGGCCAAGACGTATATACTGCCCGATATCGGGAGAAGGTTGATCAGCTCCGGTGTCTTTCCAGTGAGCGGTATCCTGCAAACGACCGATAGCATCGTAAGAGTAGAGTCCATCCGCCAGGGTTGTGCGGGTGGTGATTGACCAGCGTAGTACGGGGCCGAGTCGCAATTCACGCGCAACGGCGTAGGCAAGGGATGATTTGCCGCATCCGGGCTTGCCGCTGACAAGCAGAGGGCGTCGTAAATAGAGGGCGGCATTCACCAGCTCAACGACTTCTTCGCTTGCTTGAAATACCTCACCTCTGGCAAGCATACGTTGCATAAACGCGTCGTCTTCGTCCATCTGAGGAATGTCGATGATTTTGCCTGTGAATGTGCGCCAGGGAGGAGGTAGAGGAAGGCGCGTTATGTCATCGTGCGGTTCTCCCTTACCTCTATAAATTTTCCAATCGTCCATTGTGAATTAAACTCCTCTCCGTGGTGGCATTCGCAGTTGCATGGCGGTTGTGGTGGGCGGTAGCCTGTTCGGATCATCCCACAGGAGTGTCAGGTGATGCCCATGATGGTGCCCATTTTTACTTGCGCCAGCCTGAAGGCGCTGCTTCCATACAAGATCTGGAATCCTGGCAAGCGTTTTCTGGGCCAGGAATGATTTGAATAAGCGGCGGATAGATTGTAGTTCGCCAATATATGCTCGCGGCCAGAGGGCTATTGGGATGCCTGAACTTAAAATGACGTTAAATATATGATCAGGGTCGCTTGCATGATCTGGAGGCACAAAGGTTAAGGCAAGGCAGACAATAGAAGAATCCCTGAGAGCGGCAGCAATACTTTCTTGCGTGGCGCAATGTTTCCGGTCGCAAATCCAGATCGGACCTTTCGTGCGGGCGCGGGCAGGTCTGCCATCGATGAACTCCAGATATGCCTGCCATTTGCTTTTCCACAGAGGCAACATTTTCTTTTTGCGGGCGCGCTCCAGTGATCTTATCACCACTTTATGCCGGATACCCAGCTTTACATGTCCCATGCCGGTATCGATCTGCCAATGATCGATAGGCTCGCAAAGGAGCTCGTTTGGCAAAGCAAACTCAACGATGAGCTTGTCTATCTCTCCTTCCAGGTAATCACCGCACTTTTCGAGTGCTTCGTCAAGAAAATCTGGTATATGTTCAAGAGTTATGGGCTCATCAATTACCTCTATACCCGCATTCTGGATAACGTTATAGTCATTATCCAGCAGCCATGCCCGAATGTAGAAGCTTCTCTCTTCGTCTGGCTCAAGGGTGACAAGCAGGTAATATACATCAGAACTGTATTCCTCTTGTACGATGCTGCGCAATCTATCAATTTGAGCAGTGCTTAACCCTAATTCCTTGACTCTTTTATCGATCCAGGCGCTAAGAGCTTGCTGTGTGGTTGTCTCCTGTTGCTTTTGAGCGTAGTAAGCGAGGTATTGGGCAAATGCTAAAAGAGGAAAAGTTCCCTCGTTCTGCAAAGGAGCATTTGCCAGATTTTCTAACATCATGGGGAGATTGGCTACACCTTTGCTATCCAGGGTGAGCCAGTCACCAGGGATGCACATCTTATAGGCTCTTTTGAAGACCTTATCGGGCCATGCTGCTGCTTTTAAAATGAATTGGAGCTGTTGCAGGCGCGTATAGGTAACAATCGTTTTTGGGAAAATGCTGTGGAGCAAGCTATCGAACGCTTGCCACTGCGGAGACTCCCCTTCTTTTTGATAGAGGGCGTACGCCAGTTTGTCCATCCCTGCTGGATAACGGGAACAGCGCTGGAGCAACTGAAGGATATGCCGAAAATCAGAGTTCTGGTCGCTTTTTGGCATATCCTGAGTGATCGCTACTGGCAGGAGGTCAAGCACCTTTGCCCTCAGATCTCTGTCCTGCATATGGTGGCATTGGAGCAGGCTCTTGACCATCTTTATTAGCAGACCAGGTTGATTATAGAGGTCTTCAGCTACAGTTGTTGCAGTCGTGTCAGCAGGAACTTGCGAGGCTTCAAATAAGAAGCACTCGCTCTCAATATCAATGCATAGCAGGCGTATCTCTGTATGGAGCTTATCTTCTGGATGGATATAGATGCATAACACTCTAAGAAATGTAATAAAGACAAGTTCTCCATTGTGAAACTGCTTATCGATCAGAAACTTGATCAGTTTATCAACGCGATCTTCTCGGTTGTTAGCTTGAGGAAGCGTGTCCTGATAAAAGATCAGTTCTTCTACCAGAAAAACGGTTTTTAGTGCTTCATCAGAATTGAACTTATCACAATTGAGCAATGCAGTGCGACAGCGGCTCAAAAGATGCGTAGATAATGTTCTCATATATAGTACTTCCTCAGCGATATAGTGCTATGTATTATAATATAGTGAGTACATAGGCATGTCAACAAAATCAAGTAATATATACACTTCTAGATGGTCTTACCTTTTTTGCTGGGAAGAAATATGCAGCAAGCAATCATAGTCGCAAATTACTCTTTTATTGCTTGCAAGAGTTTATCAGTGATGTCTTTCCATATGGCGTTGCGTTTAGGCGCAGACATCATTGCAAGTGGCTCGGAAGGAGCGTTTACGGGCTGAAATTGAGCAAGCTCTGTGTCTGCGAAGGCGCTGTGCTTGAGAATCGTGGATATTAAAATAAGCTCGCCCTTCCTGGCTTTCGCCAATAGCAGGGGTAGCTCATAATTGGCGATGAGGTCCGAAGCCAGATAATCGGCGCTAATCAGTAGTAAGGCCACTCTGGTGGACCTGAGAGCCAGCTCGATCTCTTCCTGCCATTTTGAGCCAGGTTTAATGTTTGTGTTATCCCAAACAGCTATTTGATTGTTACGGATATAAAACGCTAACTGTTGTTTTAGCTCCTGTAAATATTTTTTATCTGTATCGCTATAGCTAATAAAAATCTTTGTGCGAGCGGCTGGAGGCGCAGGGGGTACATGATGCGGGTGAGGATTGGCGGCGATGGCTTTGCCTGGAAATAAGCTGTTCAGTTCTGCTGCCAGCTTTGCCAGATGTTCATAGCAAGCATCGTGCTGATCAATGCGATTTTTTAATACCTCTAGGAAGAGCACAAGGGCGTTGGTCTGAGTTTCACTATGATACTTCTTGCTCAAAAAGTGGATGATTGCTTCCACCCGGTCGGCTGAGTTATTGGCTTCAGGTATGCGATCATGCCAGGGAGCAAGTGCAGCATCGGCAAATATTGCTTTGAGCTGGCGATTATTATCGAAGGGGCCGCACTCCAATAAAGTTTCACGTAAACGCTTATACATAGCGCCTGGAATACCCTGCATATCACGCACCTCGTACTCTGACTAAGGATATACCTACACGAAAATTATAACATGTTTTATTAAAGTTACGAAGAGCTTGATAGTATATCGGGCAGAAATATGTATGCGTATGACGATATTGCCTGTGAGCCGCATAAGCTAAAAACTCATCGGCACAGGTGGTATGATATTGCTACGGAAGATCGTAAGGAATAACAATAGGAGAGGAGCCTTCATATTGAACGAACCACGAACAGATGCCGCTTCTGCCGCACATACAGATAAGGATACTCTACAAGAGGCACGTATTGCGACGATGTTAGATGCTCTGCTGGATATGCGTTTCCCGGGTGATGCCAATATTGCGCCAGATGGCAAGCGCGTTGCTTTTGTGGTGCGAGCGATTCCCCCCGGCGAGCAAAAACATCGTGGGCATATCTGGATAGTTGATATTGCCGATGGTCAGCCGCGCCCGTTCATCACAGGAAAGCGAGAAGAGCATAGCCCCCGCTGGTCGCCTGATGGCAAGCAACTGGCCTTTATTGCTCAGGAAGAGGGGGACAAGGAAAAGTCACAGGTGTACCTCATATCCGCGGAAGGTGGAACGGCCACGCGTCTCTGCAAAATGCCCAATGGCGTGAGCGATCTGCAATGGTCGCCGGATGGCTGCCGCATCTCCTTTATCTCTGTGGAGGGCGAGGAGCCAGGCAGCGATCCTAAAGTGATGGCGCCCGCACGCCATCGCCGTTTGTGGGCGATTCGTCCTGAGCACGCGATGCCAGAGCCGATAACGCCCACCGGCATGACCGTCTGGGAGTATAGCTGGTCGCCCGATAGCAAGCAACTGGCCCTCTATTATTCGAAAGGGCCGGAAGAGACGGACTGGTATCATAGCCAGATCGGCGTCGTAGCTGCCGAAGGGGGAGCGGTACGTCAGGTTACTCAGCTCACCTGTCCGGCTAGAGCCCTGGCCTGGTCGCCCGATGGCAAGCAGATTGCCTATATATCTGGCAGATGGAGCGATCCGGGGCGTGGTAGCGGCGATATCTTCACAGTGGCTCTTGAGAGCGGTGAAATACGCAATATAACGCCCGGCATCACCTCCAGCCCCTCCTGGTGTCGCTGGATGTCTGATGGGCGGCATCTGCTTTATACCGCCTGTAAGGATGTGACCCACCAGATTGGCATGGTTGATAGCAACAATGGCATGGTGACACTGCTGGCAGAAGATTTTGTGATGCAGTGGGATCAGCCCAATCTCTCGGTTACATCTGACTGCCGCAGTTTTGCGACCCTGCACTCAAGTTACCGGCAGCCGCCAGATGTCTGGTTGGGGGAGCTGGTCTACGAGGGCGAAAAGGCAAAAAGCGTTCAATGGAAGCGTCTCTCGCGCCTGAACCCGCTGGTGGAAGAAACGCTGCCCCTGGCAACGACGCAGCGCATTCACTATAAAAGTGTGGATGGCTGGCGCATTGACGGCCTCTTCACGCCTCCACTCACGCATAAAGACGGCGCGCTTCCTCCGCTTTACGTTGATGTACATGGAGGGCCGTCGGGGGCGGAATGTGATTACTTTGACGGTTCCACGCATTTTTTTGCGGCGGCTGGCTTTGCCGTGTTTAAGCCCAATATGCGCGGGAGCTGGGGTCATGGTGCAGCTTTTGCCGATGCCGTGCTTGGTGATATGGGAGGCAAGGACTTCCAGGATATTCTCAACGGCGTCGAATATCTGGTGAAGCAGGGTCTGGTCGATGGCGAAAGGGTCGGCATCGGCGGCTGGAGCAATGGCGGCTTCCTGACCGCCTGGGCAGTGACGCAGTGCCAGCGTTTCAAAGCGGCGATGATGGGCGCTGGCATCTCGGACTGGCTGAATATGCACGCGCAGACCAATATTCCCGACGCGGATATACTGCTGCTAGCTGCCGATCCACTGAAGAATCCCGAAGTCTACCACCGGCACTCGCCCATTACTTATGCCGACCGCGTGACGACGCCGACGCTAATCATGCATGGCGAGGACGATCCCGCGGTACCGGTCGCGCAAGCCTACGCTTTTTACCGCGCCCTGCGCGAGCGCGATGTCCCGGTCGAACTGGTGGTATATCCGCGCGAAGGGCATGGCTTGAGTGAGCGAACGCACTGGCGGGACTCTATGGAACGCCACCTGCACTGGTTGGAGCAATACCTATAATGTTTGATCGACTCTCTTCATCTTCTCCTGTACGGGATGCTGATGAGGGAGGGTGACGGGGAAAAAGTATGCCACAGACACATGTGAACGGCTTTGATCTCTATTACAAAGAAGGCGGCCAGGGAACTCCGGTCGTCTTCGTTCACGGCGGCTTTCCCAGCCTGGCCTCGACGCTCAATGATTTCTCGTCGCCAAACTGGCAATGGACGTGGGAAAACGATTTCGCGGCGTTGTTCCGCTTTATCTATTATGAGCGACGAGGGTGCTATCGCTCGTCGTGCCCTGATAGCGGCTACGAACTGGCGAATCAGGCGCTCGATCTGGCCTCGCTGCTTGACGTGCTTGATGTTGCCTCTGTCCATGTGGTCGGCAGTTCCGCGGGTGGACCGATCAGCCTGGCGTTTGCCGCGCTCTACCCCAATCGCGCGCGCTCGCTTACCCTGGCTGGTACCGCCATCGATCTATTTCCGGCGGATGATCCGATCAGTAACCGCATCCGCCAGTTGATCGCGGTCCTGGAGCATGAGGGAGCCGAAGCGGCTTTCGCCCAACGGCCTGAAGGCGTAGAAACCTCGCTTGAGCCGCTGTGGGTGGTGAATGAGATGAAGGCACGCGGGCGCTATGGCCGGTTTCTAGAGAGAGAACAACAATTAGCTGACCGCGTGAGAACGATGCCAGAGGCCGAACGTGTACGCTATCTGGCAGCGGAACTGCGCTCTATGCAAGCATATATGCAGGCGTATAAGAGTGGTGATTTACCGACCTGGGCCGCTCAGGTGAAGTGTCCGACGCTAGTGGTGCATGGCAGCGATGACCGCGAGGTGCCACTTGCATGGGGAGAACCTCTGGCAACAATGATCCCGACTGCGCGTCTGCACGTCGTCACGGGCGGGGGTCACAGTCTGGTACATCGTTCGGTTGAAGGGCGAAAGGTTGTGATCGATTTTATTCAAAGTACGCAATTGTAGAAGTTAACGGGATCGAGGATTACTAAATGCGCGATCCCGTTAAATATAGCATCGTAGACAGAGAAGCTAATGTCGTATGGCGCGTCTCTGCGCGGCTCGGTCGCGCTCGTTAATGGCAAGCGCGTGGTCGATATCATCGCGGTGTCTTGATAGCAGTTCCAGTAGCCCCCTGGCCTCTTCGGCGTCCAGGCTGCAAAAGATCCCGCTATCATCGCCCACTGCGTGGGAGTACAGTTTGAGCGTTCCATTTTCCATCCAGGACCGGTAGCGCCCGATCTTCATCAGATCCTGATTCATCATAGCTGCTCCTCCTCGAGTCAAGCCTCTTCTTGGTTCTGTTTCTGCTTTTCACACTTGCTGGTCGACGACCCATAATTGAGGGATGGTCGCCTTGCGCTTACTAGCTGTTACATACATAATACGTTAACTTTTGGCGCCTGGGAACCGGAATTCCCCTCCATTTTTATGGCTTTAAAAAATTTCGTATACTTTCACTTTCCGCTCTTTATAGACCAGTTTTAACGCGCAAACTGCTGCCCTTATCGCAGCTTTTGGCGAGCGAATTTGTGCATTTGATATAAAAATATCTCTCCAAATTTGTGCATATTGCACAAATTTAGGGAATTGCTGATCTACTGGAAAACAGTGCAGCCGCGCTGTTCGAGTTCCTGTAGCCAGGGAGGGAGAGAAAATAATTTGTTCCAGCGTAGATCTAATTTTTCAAGCCTGGTGAGCTTGCTGATGCTTGCGGGGCGAGCAATCAGCTACAGGTATTCCAGGGAGACTTTGTTCTTGAAGAAGTCCCCCAGCCGTTCCGCTTCGGCTTCAATCCCTTTGCGGATAGGGGCTGTGGGGGGAGAGAACAGGCGAACTTTGATGACGGTCTGGTTGCGTCGAGCCGTATGTTGCCAGACGCCTTGAATAGACCCGTTGAGCAGGACAACCGCAGAGATCCACCCTTGAGGACGGAAGACCAGTTTCGTATAGGCTTGAGAGAGTAGCGGCTCGATCCCACGCCCAAGACCTAAGGTATAGGCATCGAATAAGGGGAGAAAATGAATGGTCTCCGCTGCTGCAAGGCTTTGGAGTGGCTCAAGCGTCGAGCGGAGGGCGAAGGCTTGCCAGCCCTCTACTTCGACTTCTGCCAGCTCATCTTTCATCGACTTAAAGAGTTTTTTCG
The DNA here is from genome assembly GCA_035293765.1 of Ktedonosporobacter sp. GTDB lineage: Bacteria > Chloroflexota > Ktedonobacteria > Ktedonobacterales > Ktedonobacteraceae > DASRHT01. Next base: position 31,559 of record DATGMF010000052.1, on the reverse strand, counting down.
CCAGGGTAATTTTTCCTCCCCACCAGCGCGCAAAGTCTTCCGGGGTAGCCGGGCCGTAAGCTTGCAAGTAAAGCCGGACAAATTGCTTGAGCGCCAGCTCTGTTGCGACGGGCTGCCAGGCACCAACCCACGTTTTAGGATTGACGAATGTGACGCTTTGCCCCTGACTTGGTCCGAAGCAGAGATCACCGCGATAGGCCGATGGTTTCAAGGGAGAACCCCAGTTCGCTCCTATAATTAGGTCGCGTACTTTGGAAATCCCCGTGTGCTTAGCGAGAGCATCAGCAAGTTGTTGGCGGGTCATTGGTCCCTGCTCCAAAACATGCGGCACAGCAGAGAGGAAGGATTCCTGCTGCGCCGGAGTGGTAAGGCCGAACTCGGCGAAATAGTTGGACCAGGCAGGAGTAGCATGCCAGTCACGCGCCGCCACATACAGAGGCAGCTCGCTAGCCGGGAGCAAATGTAATGTGCCGCGCATGGCCCAGGTCTTTATCAGGATGCGGTCTTGCCAGAGAGCAGACCTGACATCCTGGGGAGACAGCCCTTCCACGCGGGTAAACAGCGCCAGTTCGGCAGCCGACATGACCTGAGCTTGAATGCCACCTGTACGCGTCACAATCTCAACAAAATTTTCTCGGTTCAAACGCGGTGTCAGGCCGTGTTGCGATAAACGCCAGGCATGAACCTGTTGCCACTTTAATGCTTGCGTCATCTTGCATGTCGCTCCTACGCAGGGGTCCCGTTCCGTTGTAACCAGTGCTGAATAATCTGTGTATGTTCTTCGTAATGCCCGTAAGTATTGCCGACGACATAGGGCCAGACCGGCCTCTCGCCCAGCCAGCTCTGCTGCTTTTCCAGCTCCTCTTGCGTCAGACTTTGCACGCCTGCAAGCACTTGCTCGAAGCTGGAGCGGAACTCGCTCTGAACCTCGCTCAAGGGGCGGTCCTTGTTCTGCTGATAAATACGCTCGTTTTGCTGCTCCTCCGTCAGGCCCTCGTACTGATCAACCGGGGCGACATGATCTTTTACCGCCTGAAGCAGCCTGAGCGCATGCCACTGCCACGCTGCGAGATGGGCCAGATTGTCCTTCACCGACCAGGCATCATTGACTCCTGGCGTGGTCATCTGCTCTTCACTAAGGGGGGCCAGGAACGATTCGAACGCTGCGAAGCCGGTGCGCATCGCTTCAAGCAATCTGTCTTTGCTAAATGGTTCTTGCATGTGTCTCTCGCTCTCTCTTTCTTTAACGTTTCATCTCACCTGTCAGCTTTATGATCAAAAAATAGTCATTCAACGTGTTTAGCTCTTTTGTTCCAATCACCTCCTTGAGTATAGCACAGAAAGCGGTTATAATACGTCCTGTTTAGAAAAGGAAAGGGGACATCGATGTATTTCCCGGCGACACGCGTGCTAACCGTACTGGAACTGCTGCAATCGCGCCATCAAATGAGCGGCCCTGAATTGGCTGAACGGTTGGAGGTCGATCAGCGAACGGTGCGCCGCTATATTATGATGTTGCAAGATCTGGGCATTCCCATCGAAGCTGTGCGTGGTCGCTATGGCTTCTATCGACTGCGCCCAGGCTTCAAACTTCCTCCGATGATGTTTACCGATGAAGAAGCCTTCGCGCTCACTGTTGGTCTGGTAGCTGCGCGCGGGCTCGGTCTGGCCGTTGCTGCACCAGCCGTTGAGGGCGCACTGGCGAAGATCGGGCGCGTCTTGCCGCTAAGCCTGCAAGAGCATGTCAAGGCGGTGCAGGAGACGCTCATATTTAACTATCCCCTTCCTGGCATGGCCCCTGGAGGCAAGGTGGTCGTGACGCTGTGTATGGCAATATTGCAAGGGCGGCGCGTCTGGCTGCGCTATCGCGCCTGGAAAGATATTGAGACGGAGCGCGAGGTTGACCTGTATGGCATCGTCTGTCGCTCCGGCTACTGGTATGCCGCAGGCTACTGCCACCTGCGCGGCGACCTGCGCACCTTTCGCCTGGACCGGATCGTGCAGGCTGAGATGCGCGCTGAAACCTTTGAACGCCCGGCAGACTTCGATTGTCTTGAGCATGTCAATCGCTCGCTGGCAACGATGCCCGCCACCTGGCTGGTTGAAGTGCTGCTCGAAATACCGATGGAGCAGGCCCGCCAGCGAGTTTCGCCCGCGCTCGGCACCCTGGAACAGGTGCCGGAGGGGGTGATCCTGCGCTGCTACGCGTCGGATCTGGACTGGATACCGCGGCTGCTGGTAGGGCTGGGCTGCTCCCTGGTCGTGCTGCAACCACCGGAGTTGCGCGATGCCCTGCGTAAACTGGCCGAAGAGGTCAGGCTAATCGCGGATCGTGCGCGCTAAACCGTCTCCATCGTTCATGCGACATTAGTAATGGTGGGCCGGTACCCTCGTCCACCATACTCTTCGCCGCTCCCATTCGGGGCTGTTCATGCTTTCCCGGCTATCAAAGCCCCACCATAAGGCCGCCAGGTCAAGCGCAATCAATCCCAACAACATAATTAGCCAGAAGAAGATGTCCATCTCAGTCCTCCTTTCAGGACCGGCAAGACTCTCTCTTGATTGCTTGATCGCTTCACAAGAGAGATCATGCAGTTAGTGATGTTGCTGAGATGCCGAGCAGGCAACTCTATGAGACGTTCCAAATCGCTCCAACCTGTACCCCCATTTCACCATCATGCTGCCAAGCTGGTAAGCCCATGTGCGATGTAGCTGCCTCGCAGAGTGCTCTGGTCTGCGCACTGCCATCGCTAATCGCTCATGCTCAGCCTGCTGTAGCATCTCCAGCCGCTGTTGCTGGCTCAGTATTTCGCTATAAAGCGGATGCATGGTTGCAACTCATTTCGATGTTGCTCTACCCTGCCACAGGTTGCCTGCCTATTGACACTTTTGTTTCTAACCTGCTAAAATTACTTTGATGGTTATATCATAATCACTATTTACTAACCTGTCAAGGGCATTTTAGTGGTTAGAATGAAATGTGATAAAATTTTGGGGGAGGATGAGAGATATCATATTTGATTTTTCAGGCAATGGTTTGTGCCTGGATTTTGCTAATACGCTTGAAGATCGCGCCTCTGATGCGCCCAGAGAGCTGTTGACAACCTATGATGATTTGATCGAATGGGCTAAGCAGGCGCAGATAGTGACAGGTGAGCAGGCGCGGGAGTTATTGGCGGAGGCAGAGAGTCACAAAGGGAAGGCCGAGAAAGTGCTACTGCGGGCCAGGGATTGGCGTGAGGCCCTCTATCGCATCTTTTTTACGCTTGCCAACGGTGAGGAGCCACAGGGGACTGACCTGCACCTCTTGAATGCTGCGCTGGCGGAGGCGATGGTTCACGCCCGCATTATGGCTGCCGGGCATGGCTTTACCTGGCGCTGGGATATGGGGCCGAGTGTACTCGATTGGCCGCTCTGGCCTGTGATCAGGTCGGCAGCGGATATACTCACCTCGGAAGAGGTGCATGCCGTGAGAGCCTGCGCGGCGGATGATTGTAACTGGCTCTTTCTGGATACAAGCAAAAATCGGAGCAGGCGCTGGTGTAACATGAAAACCTGCGGCAACCGTGCCAAAGCGCGCAAGCATCACGAGCGCGCGAAACGACCATAGCCCGCTCCAGCAACGTCTTCTAGTTTGCTAACGCCTCGACCAGCTCGCGCAAAAACAGTTCGGCATCCGTCACCAATCCTGCCGCCTGGAAGCTTCCCCGGTCCGCGAGTTTGGTCACCACCGCTGGATTAATATCGACCACGACGGTACGCACGCTAGCCGGCAGCAGGTTGCCGGTGGCAATCGCGTGCAGCATCGAGGCAATCATCAGGGCCATTTCTACCCCCTGGACTTCCTGGCGCATGCGGCGCTGAGCTTCCTGCATATCGTTGATGACGCCGGGCATCGGGCCGTCGTCGCGAATCGAGCCTGCCAGCACCAGCGGGATATGTCGCTTGATTGCCTCATAGGTAATGCCGTCGCGCAACAATCCCGCCTCGACCGCTTTCTCCAGCGAGCCCACTGCTCGAATGGCATTGATGGCGCGCAGGTGGTTGCGATGTCCGCCCTCGACCTGTTCGCCGCTCTGTAGATCGACGCCCAGCGAGGTGCCGAAGAGTGCGGCCTCAACGTCGTGGGTGACGATGGCATTGCCACCGAAGATGACCTGAACGTAGCCGCGGCGCACCAGTTCCGCGATATAGCGACCCGCTCCTGTATGGATGACGGCGGGACCGAGTACAAAGAGGATCTTGCCGTTGCGCGCTCGCGTCTCCCGCATCTGCTCAGCGATTTCGTGAATCGCCAGGACCTTCGCTTTTTCGGAGGAGACGTTGCTCTGCATAAAGGCGAAGGCTTCGCGGTCGCGCGCCCGCTCAAAGGGCTGCACGCGAATACCATCGTGGCCGACAACCACCTGGTCACCGACCTGTACTTCGTGCATTGGTTTACAATATGCGCGCCCATTTTCGCGATCTATGACGATGATCACATCCATCTCGATCCCTTCGACGTCGATCCATTGTCCATTCAGCCGTGCTTGCGTGGGCAGATTGGTGGTCGAATAAAATTTGGCAGGCAGAACGCCCTGCTGTTCCACAGTCTCGGTCTGGATATCTTGCGCGTGGACCAGCACTGCGCCGAGTTGTTGCAGCTCGGAGAGGATACGGTCGAGTATTTCATCGTTGGGCGCGAGCACCTTGAGCCGAACATAGCTGGTCTCTGTTTTGCTGGCTCCCACCTGCATCTCCTCTACCTCGAAGTTGCCGCCCCGATCCATGATGATATCCCAGGCACGCGGTAGGGTCCAGGAGTCGATAATATGTCCGCTTAACTCTATGACTTCATGTGCTGTACTCATGAGCATCTCCCACATTACAAATATGCTATCTCTGGTATGGCGATAAGGAAAAATAGATCGGAATAATGATGCCAGTCTAATCTGCTTCGCGCTCCCTGTCAATCCGATAAGTATCTATCATGTGCACATACGATTTAAGAATTATGGACTCATGCAAAATGAGGATGAGATTACACAGCTTTTCTAGTATGATGAAAGGGCGTCATATGATGACTAAGTATCTTATAGGTACTACAAAATATGGTATCCTGTTGCGTATTTTAGGGGTTATAAGCGCGGCTGTGGTAGTTGCGAGCGGACTGCAAATGTCCTTCAAGCAATCTTCCTCTGTGCTGGCAGGTGGGGCGGGCAACTGGCCGACCTATATGGGAGGCAATGAGCATAAAGGGTTTAACAAATTCGAAACTATGCTGAATGCGAATAGCGCGCGCAATTTGAAGCTGCACTGGGTTTACAAGGCCGGCGGCTGGATCAGCTCGCAGGTGATTATAGTGAATGGCACGCTCTACTGGGGAGCTGCCGATGGCTATGAGTATGCGATGGATCTCAATGGGCAGGTTCTCTGGCGGACCTTTCTAGGAAGTATACCGACCGCTCCTCCTCTCTGCTTCCCCACGAGCGCGGGCGTTACTGCGCCCGCGACGGTAAGTACCGTCGCGATACGAGGTAAAAAGACCTCTGTGGTCTTTGTTGGCGGGGGGGATGCGCAGCTCTACGCCTTAAATGCCGCCAATGGGAGTATCATCTGGCATACCGCTCTTGGCATACCGCCCAATATGATGATCTGGGCCGGAGCCTCAATCTATAATGGTAGCCTTTATATTGGCAGAGCATCCTATGGCGATTGTCCTCTGGAGCCGGGCGAGTTCTTTCAGATCAACGCGTCAACCGGAGCGATTGAGCATTCATTTGTGACCGTTCCTGCGGGCTGCGTCGGTGGCGGCATCTGGATGACTCCAACCGTTGATGAGATGCATGGCACCGTTTATGTTGCCACCGGTACGATTCATAGCTGCTCAACCTACGAGTCTTACGCGTATGCCTTGCTCGAATTCGACGCCAGGACTCTCACATTACTCCATGCCTGGCAGGTTCCCAAAGATCAGCAGGGCAATGACGATGATTTTGGCAGCACGCCAACGCTCTTCGCTGCGGTAATTAATGGCGCCGTCCATGATATGATCGGATTAGTCAACAAAAATGGGATCTATTACGCGCTTGATCGCGCCGACATTAGCGCGGGTCCTCTCTGGGAGACCAGGGTCTCCACTCCCGCGCCCAATGCCCGGTCAAGCATCTCCTCCAGCGCGTGGGATGAGAAAAGTATCTATATTGGTGATTCGCATACGACTATCGGTAGTCAAGAGTGCCTGGGGAGTATGCGTGCGCTCAATCCTGCGACCGGCAATATTCTCTGGGAGGATTGTCTGCCGGGAAAAGTGCAGGGGTCGGCAATGGTGGTGCCGGGTGTGGTCGCCATTGGCTCCGGGGCTTTTCTCTATGTGCTGGACGCCAGGACCGGAGCGACGCTGTTCTCATATCATGATCCCAGTCCAGTCTCGCTTTTCTGGGGAACGCCAACCATCTCTAACGGGATGCTCTATATAGGCAATAAGGATGGCTCTCTATTTGCTTTCGGGTTATAGCGATATCGTTTGCTTTGCGGGTTCTTTCTATTGATGTTGCGTAGCATTGACAGAAAGAACCCATACATATTGACGAGTTTTGGAAGGCTTACTCTAACGTTTCAGTCGATAGGAAATTTCTTCTTTGGCTGTGCTAAATCCAAGCGAACGATAGCGCTTCAGCGTATCAGGAGATTCGCCCCAGGATTCGATTTCGAGTATTTCAGGATCTTGGGGGAGCAGCCAGTGTATGGCTGTCAGGAGGAGTGCAAGGGAAAGATTAGCCTCGCGATATTGCGCGACAATGCCGGGCGCATCGATGAGGCCAACTGGAGCTTTACGCTCTTCAGTGAGTGGTGCGCTGAGATTAGCGCGACAGGTGCCGGCGATGGTGCCATCCGGGGCGAAGAGCAAGAATATCCCTGCATGATTGAGGGCGGGTAGGAACTGAGTAACCTCCTCCTCGGTACAGCGCAGATGGCCCCAATAGCCTTCGTAACAGCGATTGAGCGCCTCAGTGTACAAATCTACCCGTTCAATCTGATCGTAGCTTTGTACGGTAAAGCCCTGAGGCAGAACCGGAGTTGGAAACGACTGCTTGCCTATCAGGCTCAGGCGAGTAGAGGTCGAGACCGGTGCAAAGCCCTGTTGGCGCACAAAGAGGCTGGCTGCTTCATGCTGGACAGGAACGTAGGTGCGCAGAGCCTGTGCATTGAGTTCAGAGGCACGTTCAAGCAAACGAGCGAAGAGCTGACCGCCAATGCCCTGGCGCCTCCAGGAAGGGCGGACCGTTATATAGATATCGGCGTTGGCATCAATGAGCGTCTTTTGGATCAGACCATAACCAATCAAAGAGGTACCATCCGAGAGAGTTGCAACCCAGTTATTAAGAGCCGGATCTTGTCCAGACCAGGTCAATTGTTCACGCAGAGCTGCCTCTGTCAACTGTTCCCCGGTCTGATCTGTCTGTTCGATCTCATGAAACAGGCTGACCAGAGCAGTTAAATCACGTTGCAGATCGAGCCGGCGGTAGATCAGGGTATTGGCGGACTCATGTCCCATAAGGAGTTCTCCTTCCGAATATATAGATAATCTTTATCTTATTGTATAGATCGTAGAGATTACGCCTTCCGGGGCGTGGAAGCTCACAAACTGGAGATAGAGCCTTTTATTTATCTGGCTGCGAAATGGCTCCCCGCCCTATCTCTTCCGTCCCACCGGGCAGATCGGCTGGAAGACGCAGACGCGGCACTTGGCGGCTCGCTGGCGCGTGAGGGGAGGAGGTTGCTGCTCCGTGCAACGGGCCATCTCTGTGAGCAAACGGATCACCTTTTTTCTGAGCGCGGGAGTATATTCGACGGTGAAGTCGCGGTCGGCGTAGCGCAGGATACCGTGCGTTGGGGGCTGCTCGAAGTAATCTTCGAGGATCAGGCAGTAGGCCGCGATCTGCACCATGTGGTTGCTATACGGCGCTGTGGCATCTTGCACGGAAAGCTTGAGTTCGATAGGGATAGGGCGACCGTCGGGCGAGCGCACAACATAATCGGGCTTGCCCACCAGCGGATAGGCGCTGGAGGTTAAGAGTTCCCCCTGACCGTCTGCATCCTCATAGACCAGCTCGCCAGGGGGCAGGCCCAGAGCTCTATGCCATTCCTCAATCAGCCGCCTGCGCTGAGAACGGCGCTCATTGAGCAGCAAGATAAAGATCACTAAGGACAGCAGAAGCAGGCCCAACCCGATTGGAAGCAAGATGTTGTTCATGATTGCCGGTGTCCTTACCGTATAATCAATAGATATGATATCGCTATAAGCGATAAGGCCAGTATCAAGAGTATTGCTGCGAGAATGGCTAAGCGGCGCATATAGCCGCTGCTTCTGGGAAGGGCAACACGCTCTTCCTCGACCTCAGCGACTGCTTCGGCGTGTTCCGCATGTTGCTGTTGGCCTGCGTCGAAGGCGCCGCGACGCAAGAGAAGTTGCTCAATCACCTGGTATTCGGGCAGGGCCGTCGCCTGCTGTCCGTGCTCATGCTCCAGCGCGACCATCTCCGCGAATAGCTCTTCAGTGTCGGCCTGAGCAAACGGCTCATATTGCTCGTGCCACCAGGCGAGGGGGCAGTACTCGAAGCTCGCCACCTCGCTGGCAGTAAAAATGCGCTGCGATTGCTGTTGTTGTTGCTGCCTCTGTTGCATGACCACTAACTTTACTGCTCTATTGCCAGTTTCTTATTGCATTTCCGCTTGACATCTTCGGACTCTATGTTATACTTCCCTCAAAAGGGGCGGAGGGAGTTGGTGACTATCGCGATCCGCTTGAGGATACTGAAATGACATGGCCTCAATGACAAAGGCGATATGCTCATCCAGGTCAACGCCCAGTTCCTGCGCCCCTTTGATCAGATCGTCGCGATTGACCCCTGCGGCAAAACCTTTGGCTTTCATTTTTTTTCGCACAGAAGAGACCTCCAGCCCGATAATGCTTTTATTTGGTCTCACTAAGGCTGTTGCCGTGATCATCCCTGTTATTTCGTCACAGGCATAAAGAGCTTTAGAGAGCAGATCGTTGCGGGGATGGGTAGCTTGATTGAGATCGTTATGGGCCAGGATGGCGTAAATAATGCGTTCATCGTAGCCATCTGCGCGCAGCCACTGCGCGGCAATCTGTGTGTGCTCGCGCAGATCGGGATGCTCTTCGTAATCGCAATCGTGCAGCAGGCCGGTCATGGCCCAGATCTCCTCGTCCTCGCCATACTTGCGGGCATAGAAGCGCATCGCGGCCTCGACGGAAAGCATATGTTTTTGCAGGTTCTCATTTTTTACATGACTGACCATCAAGTTGTAAGCATCATTGCGTGTTGGCATGCTTGATCCTCTTCACTATATACAATTCCTTGCAGCCGACCGTAGGGGCAGGGCTTGTCCCTGCCCTGCTAGCGCGTGTAGCTCCCCGATTCACCGTGGGAGCGTTGGTCGGCTGGTATAGCAGATTGTTTTCGCCGAAATCGGCGCTTGTGGGGTTATTATAGCATAGCTATCAGGTTGGTGCGCATACCTGGACTTTTCCCATTTTGTATTTTTTATTGCAAAAAAATATTAAGTGTAACCTTCTGCGTATTTATAAATGATGAACCTGGGGGCATGCCGTCTACGCCTTTGTCCAGATCAGTAAGGTTTTATCACAATATAGCACTAGCTCCCTTTGTTTAAAATCGGGATCGTTGCTATATTGCCTGTTTTTATTGGGGAATACGAAGGAGGTTTTGTATCATGGTACTTCTAAAACGTTTTTCTCTCGCAATCATTGGCCTGGTGATGATGTTGCTGGTCGCGGCCTGCGGTGGCACTACCACCACCGGCTCTGGCTCGACCCCCACCGCCGCCCCTACCACTGCGCCAGCAGCCGTCATTAAGACAGCCACGGCGACCGTCGATGGCAAGTCGGTGACGATCCTGACCGACGCCAAAGGCATGACCCTCTATTATTACACGCCGGATACAACCACGACGCAAAGTTGCACCGGCCAATGCCTTGTTAACTGGCCTGCCGCGGTGTTCACCGGAACGGGTCAGCCTACTGCCGCTGCACAGTTGCCAGGCACGCTTGCTACATTGCAGGTTGCTGGCGGTAATCAGATCACCTACAATGGGCATTTGCTGTACACCTTTATTGGTGACAAGGCTCCTGGCGATGTCAATGGCAATAAAAAAGGCGGTGTCTGGTTCGTTGCCACGACCGATACATTGGCTCCAGTCCTTAAAACAGCCTCAGCGACCGTTGGTGGCAAGACCGTGACGATTCTGACCGATGAAAAAGGCATGACCCTGTACTATTTCACGAAGGATACTGCCACGACCACAGCCTGTACAGGTGGTTGTGCTCAGGCATGGCCCCCCTTGCTGAATACGGGAACAGGTCAGCCCACGCCTGAGGGATTGTCCAAAGGTACATTAGCTGTATTGCAGGATGCTAATGGCAATCAGGTGACCTACAATGGGCATTTACTCTACACGTACGTCAAAGATACAGCCCCTGGTCAGACCACTGGTCAAGGTGTGGGCGGCGTATGGTTTGTTGCCACAACAGACACACCGGTCATGAAATAGCTCTTCTCCCTCCTCACTTTATCACGGGTCTGGTATCTAACACATACCAGACCTTTTTTGTGTATCTGCCTATAGACATCTGATTGGTTATCAACTACTATAAAAGAGAAAAAATGAAGCTGTGCTATAGACCAGGATAAGGAAGAAGACCATGCTGCATATCGATGCTAAACCTGTTGACCTCAGACTCAGTACGCCCTTTCGCATTTCGCGCGGCGTACAATATACTTCCTCCAATGTGATTGTCCAGATTACTTATGGCGATATTACGGGCTATGGCGAAGCTTCTCCCACCGAATACTACGGGGAAAGCCCGGAGACGGCCCTGGCCTGCATTGCGCTCTTCGCGGGCAACCTGGGCGACGATCCATTCCTGATCGAGGATATTCTACAGAAGCTCGATAAGATCATCGGCCTGAACCCCTCCGTCAAAGCTGCTGTGGATATGGCGCTCTACGATATCATGGGCAAAGTGCTCGGCGTGCCGCTCTATAAGCTGCTCGGCCTCAACCCTGAGCGAGCTGCATCTACCTCCTTCACCATCGGCATCGATACGCCGGGCGAGATGGCGAAAAAGGCGTTAGCGGCCAAAGAGTATCCCATCCTGAAAATCAAGCTTGGTACCAGGCACGACCTTGAGATCGTCAAAGCCATTCGCGAGGTCTCAACAGCCACGATTCGCGTGGATGCGAACTCGGCCTGGACGCCCAAAGAGGCCATTCACAAGATCAATGCCCTGGCTCCGTACAACATAGAGTTTGTGGAACAGCCCGTGCCGGCGCACGATCTCGCCGGACTCAAGCTGGTGCGCGATAATGTGCCGCTGCCCATCATCTCCGACGAAAGCTCCGTCACCGTGGATGATATCCCGCGGCTGGTCGGGCACGTTGACGGCATCAATATCAAATACATGAAATGCGGCGGCATCAACCGCGCATTGAAGATGATCCACGTCGCCCGCGCCCATAACCTGCGCGTCATGATCGGCTGTATGATCGAAAGCGCCATCGCCATCACCGCCGCCGCCCACCTGACCCCACTGGTAGATTACGCCGACCTGGACGGCAACCTGCTCATCGACAACGATCCCTTTGTGGGCGTTACCGTCAAAAACGGCAAATTGATCCTGCCCGATGCGCCCGGATTGGGGGTAAAGCCGCGCGCGTAGTTATAGAGACATCGTATCAAATTATAGCTGAATCTTTCTTGAAGCTCTTCTTGTGTGACTTGAAGAGCTTTTCTGCGTTTTATCTAGTGAATGACTTTTGATAAATGTTAACAATGCATTTCTGCAAAACGCGCTTTTCTCTAGCAAAGGAACTATCTGCATATGGAATATGAACACGTTACTTCATTTGGAGAACTGCTCAAAGTCTTTCGCAAACAAAAACGTATCGGGCAACAGTAAGTAGCAGAGCAACTCGCCGTGCATTGCAATACTATCGGCGCCTGGGAACGCGGGGATCGCCTCCCCGACACACGAGGCACAGTGCTGGAACTGGCAAAGTGCTTGCACCTGGATGAGCAGGAAACTGCCCGTTTGCTGGAGGCCAGCCTCACAGGTGTCTCGACGCGCTGGAACGTCCCCTATCGGCGCAACCCCTTCTTCACCGGACGCGAGGAACTGATGCAGCGACTGCATACGCTGCTGCGGCAGGAGAAAGCGGCAGCATTGACCCAATCGCTGGTGTTGAGCGGACTGGGCGGCATCGGCAAAACGCAAACGGCGGTCGAGTACGCCTATCGTTATGCGCAACAGTATGCTTCAATTTTCTGGCTTAATGCCGACACGATGGAGGGCATCCTGTCTAGTTATGCCACGCTGGCAGCACTACTGGAGCTGCAGGAGCAACAGGAGCCAGATCAGCAAAAAGTAGTGGCAGCCGTCAATCGCTGGCTGAGTACCCATCGTGACTGGTTGCTGATTGTGGACAATGTCGAAGAACGTGAGATGGTCGCGTCAGTGCTTCCGACCAGCCCCGAAGGCTCGTTGCTCTTCACCACGCGCAGACAATCGTTGGGGACACTGGCATATCCGCTAGAAGTGGAGCGGATGAGCCAGGAGGAGGGCACGCGTTTCTTGCTGTACCGTAGTAGACGACTATCGCTGGATGAGCCACTCGATGCGTGTTCGTTCGCCGATGTGATGGAGGCGGGCAAGATTGTTGCCGAAATGGAGGGGTTGCCCCTGGCGCTGGACCAAGCAGGGGCTTATATCGAAGAGACGCAATGCACCTTGCAGGACTATCTCCAGCTCTTTCAGGCGCACCGGGCGACTTTGTTGCAGCAACGGGGAAGGGAAGGTGCAGATCATCCCGACTCGGTCGCCACCACGCTCTCGCTCTCCATTGCTGCTCTGGCACAGCAACACCCGGCTGCGGTGGATCTATTACGGGTGTGTGCGCTGCTGCATTCTGATGGCATTCCTGAAGAACTGTTTCTTGAGGCAGGGAGCCACCTGGGTCCAACATTAGCGGCTGCTTGTGCTGATGTGTTGTCCTGGAACAGGCTAATAGCGAGCGTGAGCGCCTACTCGTTGATTAAACGTCAAGCAAAGGAGAAGACGCTCTCGATGCACCGGTTGGTGCAGGCGGTGCTGCAAGATGACATGGAAGAAGCAGATCGAAGGGGATGGATGGAACATATAATTGTCGCTCTCAATAAGCTTTTTCCTGAGGCAGAGCAGATAAATCATACATGTTGGGAACAATGCAGTCGCTTGCTTCTTCATGTACTTGGCTGTGTGGAAAAGATGAATTTCTGGCAACCTGAAAATATGGAGCTAGCTTCTGTCCTGTCCAAAGCAGCAATGTATCTTTTCGACCGGGCGCAATATGCCGAAGCGGAACCGCTTTATCAACGGTCTTGGCATCTTTGGGAACAGATATTGGGACCTGCGCATTCGCAGGTAGCGTATCCACTAAATGGTTTGGCTAAGCTCTATCTACAACAAGGGAAGTATGAGCAAGCAGAAATGTTTTATCTGCGAGCTTTATATATCCGAGAGTACACACTAGGTTCCGAGGATCCTGAGGTGGCTTCTTTGCTCAATGGCTTGGCTGTTGTCTATCAAGAGCAGGGGAAATATGAGCAGGCAGAAGCATTATTTCAGCAGGCTTGGCATATCTGGGAGAAATCGCTGGGTCCTGAAGACCCGAAAGTATCTCATGCGATTAACAACTTGGGTGGGCTCTATAGAGAGCAGGGAAAGTATGAAGAAGCGGAACCGCTTTTTTGGCGGGCCTTGCATATTCGAGAGAAAATTTTGGGTCCTGAGCATCCTCAGGTAGCCTATTCGCTTGATAGCCTACCCACCCTTTACTATCACCAGGGAAAGTATGAAGAAGCGGAGCCGCTTCGTTGGCGAGCTTTACATATTCGAGAGAAGGCTTTAGGCCCTGAGCATTCCCAAGTAGCTTATTCACTGCATGGTTTGGCTACTCTTTACAAGGAGCAAGGGAGGTATGAGCAAGCGAAATTGTTCAATCAACGAGCTTTGCATATCTGGGAACGTACCCTGGGTTCTAATCATGGGAATGTAGCTGTCATACTGAACAATATAGCTGAATCAGATAGCTCACAAGGAAAGTATGAGGAAGCAGAACCTCTTTATCAACAAGCTTTGTATATCTGGGAGCAGGCGTTAGGCCCTGAACACCCTATGGTAGCTCATGCGCTTCACGGTCTCGCTTTTCTCTACTTCAAACAAGGAAAGTATGCAGAAGCAGAACCGCTTTTCGAGCGCGCGCTAGCTCTTCGAGAACGTCACCTAGAAGCGCGGCATAGAGATATCGCTGATGTTTTGCATGATTTTGCCGCTTTTCGCAAGGCTCAGGGTAGAACGAAAGAGGCTGCCACCCTCTATCAGCGTGCTCTTGCCATCCGCGAGCACGTCTTTGGCCACGACCATATGTTAACAAGAGAAACGCGAGAGAGCTATGCTGCGTTGTTGCGAGAGATGGGGCGACAGGAGGAGGCAGACGCTCTTGAGACAGGACGGTCGAAGGAGATGGAAGCGCAATAAGAGCAAGAAGTATATTGACGAGATAACAAATTTGTAGAAAAGCCATGAAGCCGCTTTTCCTCTATATGCAGAGGAGAGTGGCTTGCTTTTTGTGCATTAAAGGGAAAAATAACCCGGAGCGAAAAGAAGTTGTGCTATCTCGTGGCATAGACGAATATTTCCCTCCACAAAGAAAAAAAGTGAATTTCGCCAAAATGCACTGCGAAACGGTGCATTACGTATTCTATACTCGTAACATAACGTTCTGAGCGGATTGTGGAGTGTCCGATCAGACGTTTATGAGTGGGAGTTACTGCAAGTGACGAAAATGGAACAGGGATTTCTCTGTGTTAAGGAGGTGATATACCGCTAGATCACGTATTATCCATTATAGATGATTGATTCTGGATAACATGTTGGTCTCTGGTAATGAACTATAACCTGGTTAACAACTAAAGAGCGCTATACAACCTGAAAAGCCTATGTGACCCACCGGTAGCCCCAATATGCCGGTGGGTCATATTCAATTTGCCTCAGAAGCAAAATAAGCGAATTTTCTCGCTTCAAAGAAAAAAAGAGCAAACTCGCCAAAATGCACTGCGAAACAGTGCATTGGGTAATTTATACTTGCTGTGAGACGCTCTTGAAGAGCTTAGAGCGTTGAGATTGCCGTAAGATCAAAAAATGAGGCTGTTGAACGCAAAGAGTTTGGGAAAGGAGTGTGCTCCGTTATCGCAGATAAAACATAAAGGGAATTGAGAAGCCTTTATAGCAGCTTATCATGTATGAGTCAAAGCTCTAAAGGTATATCCATGAAAAAAGCAAAAAGGAGGAAGATTCTATGCTAAATCAGTACAGATCTTCTATTGTTCTCAAAATCATCGTGATTGCGACACTACTTTTGGGGTTAAGCAGCATAATTACCCCGCAAAAAGCGTTTGCAGACAGTTGTAGTCCATCAAGCCCCAATTCTAACTCTCCTGGAGGGGGGATGTCATTTTGTGTGATTACTGGAGGTGCGGGAGTTACTGCCCAACGTCCTGCCCTCAACTGTACACTCGTTGGTGCAAACGGTAATGCCAATATCCTGCAAGGCTGTGATGGGTCATCGAACTTTGAGAAAGTCGGATTTGGCAACAACAACGGGAGGCAACAATGGGTAGTACGCTATGGTTGGACGTATTCTGGGACGGGAGATGGCTTGCGCTATTTCACGTTTAATAATTACACCTACTTTGCGCCAATGGATACCACAAAATGGGTGATTACCTACTCTGATGGGAATGAGTTTAATAACTCTTGCGCAGGTGGCGGCTCTTGCAACTATAATGCCTGGAATAATTACATAGCCGACTGGCACAGTCCGACAGCTCAATTTCGCGACTGGGTCACGGTAGGACGGCCCAATGTCCAGGCGGAACTTCCTCTAGAGGCACCTCAACCAGGCTTAATTAACTGTCAAGGGAGTCAACAAGGCTCTTCAACTAAAACATTAAGCGCGAGCTTGAACGTAACAGGTAATAATCAAGCAGGTGGAACCATTGGTTACACATCAAGTAGTAACGTCGCCTACTTTGCAGATGGACAATGCAATGCTGGGACTGGTGTCGATATATACAGCACCTACATGAATCTTAATTGGAATGGCGGCTTTCAGAACCTAAATTGTAACTTTGGTGTTTCTAAATGTGCATCCACAACCACCAGCGCCCTCAATTTTTTGGATGTGACTGCCTATGCCGGGCCAAATGGAAATGGATCTACAAACCCATTTGGAATAGGATGGAATCTGACCGTCAACTGGTGGAACCTTCCTGGGAGCTTCATAGAAAACATCGATCTACATGGAAATATTAACACGGGACCAAACACCACTTTCATGAGTGACGAGTGGTTTTACTAGGTAGAGGTCGCATTGTTGGCAACCCATACTATTAATTGAAAGGAAATACTTGTCATGTCTATCAAGCCAACGAAAAGAGGTTTGCGGAATACCTTTTTCTCATCGAAGCGATGGAAACGATTAGGGTATACCCTCGGATTTGGTCTTCTGGTTGTTGGCGGTTTTCTCCTGTTGATAGGAAATCTTTCAGCGAATGCAGCAAGTCAGTCAGCTTCTGCACCTTCATCTCAGAAAATTGGCCCACTGATTCCGGAATCTGAGTGGGGGATGTGGCATAAAGGCAATGTAGCACAGTCATTTCCAACCACACAACGTCCCTACACAATCGGTCAAACGGTCACCGTTCCAAATTATGTTTCCATTCGTGTCGATGGCGTTGATCGTAATTGGACTCCGCAACCCTGGCAAGTTCCACCAAGCCCTGTCGGTTTTCAGGACGATGCCAAAGGGAAAGAGGTGATCCTTGTCCGGTTTACCCTTACAAACCTGAGCAATGCTCCTGTGCTCTACTCAGACCACTACTTTTCCTTAGTGCGGGCCAATGGACACGAACAGCGCGTCGCGACACTGGCTGAACTGACTGGTGATCAGTATGGGAGCTTTGGTCGAACAACCCCATGGTTGTTACCAGGGGCTACTACGCATACGTTTGTCCCATTTCTGGTCAACCCCGGTGAAAAACCACAGCAATTTGTCCTTTCCTGGCAAGTAGTTGATCATACACAACAACCTATTGTATCGGCCAATAGTCCTAAAGGGACTATGCCCTTCTATGCGAATATAGCACGTATCCCAATCCTGCTCTCCTTCCCACCTATGAGCAGGACGCAAGCATCAGCCGCCAGTTCTATCACATTTGTGTCTGACACAAAGTTCACGATTACAGGGGCTAATGTGTACTCCACTGATTAGGCTAGTTTAGAAACTGAAGCGTAGCATCGTCGAGAGAAGAAACTTCTTCTCTCGATCACTTGTCAGGATTTATGTGTACAAAGCTATTAAGGAGTCCATGATATGCGTCATACGGATCGCGCCATCCCCCTGAAAAAAACCTCTGGATGGAAAAGTTATCAGCTAACAAGAGCAAAACAACTCTCGTCTCGCTCCAGGCTCCGGCTCCGACGTGACCGCAGGATGAGCACTACTATACCGCTATTTGTACTATGGATAGTGGCTCTAGGAGTCTTTGCTTTAGGTTTCTCATCTGTAACGCAACCACGCTTTCCTGTTGTATCAAAACAAAACGTCTTAGCGCAACAAAGTAATAACCCTATATCTATTACCCCTACGGCTTCCCATACCATTTTTCTTGTTGATGGGATTACTATTACTGACGCGCAATGGCATGATGCTGTAAAATCAGCTTTTGAAGTGCGGGCTTCAACGGGGCAGTATCAGGGGGGCACTCAGACAGATACTGTTGCGATCAACACACAGGCTATGCATACTGTCCTTGATCCTATTGCAGAACAAGAGATAATCAAAGAGCTAGGATTAACCACCAACCTGGATGCTTTATATCAGCAATGGCTTATCCATGCATCCCCTCAAGAAAAGCAAACTGCTCAACAGTCTCAAGATAATATGAACTATAAGCAGCAAATAGCGCAAGAACAACTGCTAAAAAATATCGTTGTCAGATTGGCAGCATTGCCATCTCCCGGCCTGAATGATGTGTATACCTATTATCTGCAACATTCAGCAAAATATGCCCGTACCGCACCACAAATGCATCTTCAACAAATTGTGGTGACTTCACCACAAGCAGTGCAAGATGTCGTTAACCAACTCAATCAAGGTATATCCTTTTCCACAGTTGAGGCTGCTTATGATGTGAGTGGCTCATTCTATCATGCGCAAGGGGGAGATTTAGGCTGGATTGCTGTTGGTGGGTCTGGCTATCCGCCGGAATGGAGCTTTCATGTAATCGGGCTTAAAGCCGGTCAGGTTGGGGTACCCTTTCAGGTAGATAACAGATACTTTATCGTGAAATGTTTAGAAGGTCCAGATTACGAACCCTGGCCATTTAGTCAGGTACAAGATCAGGCTAAGCATGATTGGGCGTTAGAACAATTGAATAATGCATTTGCTCATATTCTTTCTCAAAAAGAAAGAAGTATGCATATTACCCTTCTTGATCCGCGGTATGGCGAAGTTTTACAGCAATTTCAAGCCAGTTTCGAAAACTAGGAATTGCTCGTACCCTGCTGAGGGAGGGGCAGTAAATACCGACTTGTTTTTGATGCATAGGGTTCAAAAACCCTCGTACTTGTATTCATCCAAAGGAGAACACTCATGACGATCAGTTCTAGAGCCTTGAAAGGCTTTCTGCTTGCGTTCCTTCTCATTCTCGCTGGTGGTTTCATCAGTCTGACGGTGAGTGGACCTTTGTCTCAGGTATTCACTGTACAAGCTGTACAGGCATCTACACCTGCATTTGGGCCAGCAGGCTTTTTCTATCTTGAAATTTTCTTTGTCGGGCTTGCTACTGTTGTATTTGGTTTGCTCGTCGGCGTGATCTCCTTTTTCCTTTGATTCGCTAATGACCAATGTTCTCTGCAAAATGCTCAATCAGCGCGTCCAGCAGCTTGCCGGCGCCGAAGCGGAAGACGTCGGTGGCGGGTAGCCCTGTCTCGTCCTCGGCCTGCTTGATGGCGTCAAGCATCTGCTGATCGGTCATGGTGGGATTCATGAGTGAGAGGCCGACGACTTTGCTGCTGCGGTCGGGGCGCAGCCAGCTCACCGCCTCCTCGTTGATCTGGATCACGCGAGGAAGTGACGGCAAAGGGCAGTTGCTATAGCCATCGATGGTGGTGGTTCCGGCTTTGTGGCTGAGGATCATGGCGTCGGGCATGGAGCCGTGAATGAGGCCGAGCGTTACCGGCGAATAGCCAGGATGGTTTAAGGCTCCCTGGCCTTCGACGAAGACCCAATCATATTGTTCTGCGAGGTCGAGCACCATTTCTTCGACCATGCCCGCTACGAAGTCGCTGATAATGCGATCTACCGGCAAGCCAGAGCCGGCGATCATAATGCCCGTCTGACCGGTCGCGGCAAAAACGCTGCTGAGCCCGCGTCGCTGCGCCTCCTGATCAATTTCGAGCATGGTCGTCATTTTGCCGATGGCGCAATCTGAGCCAACGGCCAGGATGGTATGGCTGCTAGGACGATGCGGTATGTATCGTGCAACGAGCTTTTTATCGGGCGGGCGGCGCACATCCCAGATGGTCACGCCGCGCTTCTCTGCCGCCTCGCGCAGTTCTGCGTCGTCGGAAATAAAGAAGTGCAGGCCACTGATAATGTCCAGGCCCGCGTCAATGGCGGCCAGCAGTTGCCAGCGCCAGGATTGGGGCAGCTCTCCGCCAACGGGAGCGATGCCGATCATCAACGCGTCTGGCTGGTAGGGAAGGGCCGCGCGAATATCATGGACGATAGGGATACCGGCGCCGACAGGTGCTGCGAGAGCCTGTGAGACGTCCTGGCCCACCCGTGTGCTATCGATGACCGCAACTACCTGATCTTTGCCATAACGGATGACGCCTGTGGCCGTCTTGGCCGTACGCCAGGTGAATGCACCCTCCGCCAGTATCGCTATTCTTCGCATGGAAACGCTCCCTTGTGAGATAAAGATGGTGATGATTGAATGCTGTGCCTCTATTATACAACGTCAGAGTGGAGGGGCTGTTACCTTGTTTCAACCTGTGTTTTTCTTTACCATCGTCGGGGACTTATTTCCTATATGCAAGCGTGTGCTCTGGCGCGACTCTGTACAATTAAGGGTGAGTTCCGTCACAAGGCGTTGATTGTGCTTTTGGAAAGGAGCAGCTTATACATGGCGACACGTTTCTTTATTTCGACGCTGGTGCTGGTGCTGGTGGCTCTGGCAGTGGCTGCTGTAGTGTTCTACCTGCTCGGCGGTCATATTGCTATCTCCGCTCCGCCTTCCCCGCCGGCCTTGCGCCCTCACTGGTAAGTTCTGCCTTACAGATGGCTTGAACTGCGTAGGGACTCGATTGATCGCGTCCGTTCGGGCCAGGTTTACTATGCTCGCTTTGGTTATCCGAATAGCAAGCATCTCATCTATAATTGCATGATAGGGGATAGAGGCTCTCTATCCTCTAGACTCCGCCGCTTATCCGTGCTATCATAATCGACGAGTCGTACATTGTGGATACGCGAAAAAGGGAGTTGATACTCATGCACATTGACTTATATCACTGGTTGTTTGATGATCCTCAGACGGCGGGGGGCGGCCCCAACGGCGGACCGGAGGTGTTTCATTTCCTCTGGCCCTGGCTCATTTTCTGCTGCGCTGGCCTGTTGATTACCTTCTATTACACATTTGAAGGTCGCAAGCGTTTTGTCAAGAGTCGTCATCTGGTGAAGTACATGCTGGATCGTTATCTTGGCTGGCTGGCGATTATCTGCTTTATCGGCCTGCCAATCATCTTCGCGCGTGTCTTCCTGGATGGATACTTCTTCGCCTGGCGTTTCTGGCGCTATTTGTGGCTGCTCGGCCTGGTCGCCTGGGCTATTACCTGGATTGTTTACCTGGTCAGGAAATATCCTGAGGAGCGGGCAAATTATCTGGCCTATAAGAATCGCCAGCAGTATATTCCTAAGAGTAGCACTAAACGCAAGGCCAGAGCGGCTTCCAGGTGATGCCTGAGGGGAGAGCAGGGCCGGCGTTTGCTGCGGCTGGCGTCATTCTGGCGGGTGGTCAGAGCAGGCGTATGGGCCGAGATAAGGCTCTCCTGCCGCTTCCTGGCAATGAAGGCATCACCTTTGTGGAGCACCTGGTTGCGCTGCTCAAGAGATTTTGCAGCGAAGTGGTGCTCGTTGCCCGCGATAGCTCCCAGGCTGGCGAGCTGGCAGGTCCAGGCAGACGCATTGTTCTCGATGAAGCTCCAGGAGGCGGACCGCTTATGGGTCTGTATAGCGGCCTGAAGGCGATAGAGGCTGCGCATGCGCTGGTGACGGCGGTTGATATGCCTTTTGTGCAGCCCGCTGTCATATCATTCCTGCTTTCGCAAACGCTGAATGATGATTTGCTGGTGCCGATAGTTCATGGCGTTGCTCAGGTATTGCTGGCTGTGTATCCGCGTACGATCATTCCGTTGCTTGAGGACCGTCTGCGCGAGGGGAGGCGCGATCCTCGCTCGTTGCTGGCGGTGGCAAAGGTACGTTACATCGAAGAGGCGCAACTGCGTGTATATGATCCGCAGTTGCGCTCGTTTGTGAATGTGAACACGCCGCAGGAACTGGCCGATTGTTCTGGCTAGTCCGAGGATGGATCGCGGCGCTGCCAACGCCGCCGGGCCATTGCCTTCAGATCGTCCTCGAAGCCGCGTAATGTAAGCCATTCGCGCGTTGCGCCCGTCACCACCACATCTGTAGCGCGCAGGTCCGCGATGCTGGCGGCTCCGCTCAACTGCATCGCCACCTTCATCTCTGCCACAATCGTTGCGAGCAGTTCGCAGACCTTCTCGTAGCTTTCGCTGGCCGCTTTGAGGAATGGGAAACCTATGCCGACCAGCGTCGCTCCGAGCGCAATAGCGCGGGCCACGTCCAGACCGCTACGTACGCCTCCGGTTGAGATCAGCGGTAGGTTAGCAACGCCCGCTTCGACCAGTGAGATAGGCGTGGAGATGCCCCAGCCGTGAAAGAGCAGGCCCAGGTTCATCGTCTGTTCATCGCCGCGCGCCTGCGAGCGAGCAGCCTCCAGCATCGGCATGCTGCTGCCTCCCGCGCCGCCGACATCGATAGCGGCAACGTTGCAGGAGCGCAAGAGCAGCGCCTGCTCGCGGCTCACTCCCGCCCCCGTTTCTTTCGCAATCACCGGCACGCCGATTTGAGCGGTCAGAGCTTTTAGCGCAGCGGCCTCGCCCATAGCGCGGCGGTCTCCCTCTGCCTGCGTTGCTTCTTGCAAGCTATTCATGTGAACGGCCAGGGCGTTGGCCTCGATCATAGCGATGGCGCGCTGTACCTGTTCTAAAGTAAATGCGGCGTGACGCGCCTGCGGAATCAATTGTGGCGCGCCGATGTTAGCAATCAGAAAAGCGTTGGGGGCATATTCTCTGGTCACGGCATAGCTCTGGGCAAGATCAGGATTGACGATAGCGGCTCGCTGGCTGCCCACGCCCAGCGCCAACCCATAGTGTTCCGCCGCTCGGGCAAGGTTACGATTGATATGGATAACGTCGGGGTGTCCCCCGGTCAAAGATGACATAAAAATGGGGTAGCGCAATGTTTTGTCCAGGAAGGTAACGGACGTATCAATCTGGTCCAGGTCCACCTCCGGCAGCGCCTGGTGAACAAAGTGGATATCACTCCAGTTGGCGCGTTGAGGAGCGGATACATCCTGTCCCAGGGCGACGCTAACGTGTTCGATCTTGCGCTGCTTCACTTCCGCGCCGCCCGCCGTAGCTCCCCGATTCATCGCGGGAGTGCTAGCCGCGAATGCGGCGTTGGCGGGCGGAATTTCAAGACCTTCCTCGCTCATACCAATCTGCCGTCCTTTCTGCTGGTTGCGTGGCGAATTTCTGCCTGCTTTGCGCCACAGTAAGGTAGATCAGTGGTAGGCCAAAGATCAGGGCAGCCTGATACGTTGCAATCGGGTCTTTTGTAAAGCCCACGAACGCGTAGAGAAAGAGCGCCGTTTCTGTCAATATCAGCATGGCGATAGTGAAAGCATCAAGGCGACGCAATACAATGGCCCAGAAGAGCCAGAGTATGTACCAGGGCCAGAACCAACCAGAGACCAGTACCATATACCAGAATACTCCTATGGCCCAACTGCTAAGCAAGACGCCGAACCCTGGCAGTTGCATCTCGTGGTCCGCGCCCGGGCTATAGCGCATGCCAGCGACGGTTATAGGAGCATAGCGTACCTGGCTAAAGAGATGGATATAGATCAGAGCGAAAATGAAGGTAGCGGAAGCCCGCAGAGTCGTGTCGGCGGCGATGATAGGATGCAGAAATGATGGAAAATGCAACCACTGCGCAACCGCGACAAACAGGCTGCGAATAGGGAGTGCCAGCGTGCCAACAGGCGCATGCACAAAATGGTCCAGATCGACCGCCGAAGTGATGGCGAAGAAGGTGTATGAGCCGCGCCAGAAGGGCAGTGAGATCATCAGGGCGGGTATCAGCATCACCAGTGCGCGCCAGGTCACGCCCCAGGGCAGGCGTGCTGGATTCTGCTCGGTGCGCAGATCGAACCACACGTAGAGAGGAGCTAGCAGCAGGGCGATCAGGTTGGCGCTAATCGCCAGCCCGAATACAACGAGGGATGCAAAGTAATAGCGGCTTTCTCGTCCCTGCACATACAGCAGGATAGCCAGCAGCAGCAAGCAGAGCAGCACCCCTTCGCTATGTCCGCTACCTGCCAGCTCAATCAGCGCCAACGGATTCCAGGCATAGAGTATCGTGCCTGTCAGGCGGCGCGCTGGGGCGATCTTACCCAGGATAGCCCAGATCAGCGCGATATTGAGCAGGTGTGCAATTAAGGCCGTGGTTTTGAAGACGAGCAGCGTGATTACCGGGCTCTTGCTCACGCCCGCCAGCAGCGAAGCAATGCAGAGCCAGAGTGGGCCGTAGATATTGGGGCTGGCGCGCCCGGAGATCACCCAGCGCAGAAATGGATCGTGGGGGAACTGGATCGGCGCTGTATTAAGCGGGTCAGCTCCGTAGACCGTGAGAATGCGGCCTGAAAAGATATAGGTGAATACATCGTCTGAAAACAGCCGCGGCTGGAGCAGCAGCGTCAGCCCGAAGATGATCGTACCACCAAGCAGCAGGTAGAGGTAGCGCCGGTCAGGCGTCATGACGGTACGGGCGCGATAAACGCGCACAATAACGGCTGCATACGCGATAGCTGTCATCATGAACAGCATACCAAGCAGCAGGGGTGGGAGCCATGCGCTTGAGGATGGCGTCATCAGAGGGTGAAGGACGGCGCTCAATATTTGCGAGGGAAAAAGCGTCCACCTCCATTCGGCGCTCAGCGGAGAATCGCTTAAACGCAGCCCTGGTAGCGGCGAAAGGGCGATTAGTAGCAGATAGAACAGCTCAAAAACGCATGCGAAAAGCAGCAACAGCGAAAACGGATGTTGCTTTTTTCCCTCCGTAAATGTCGGTTTGATAGCTTCCTGAGTAGAGCTAATCAAGCAGGTATTATCCTTGGTTTTGTCGATTACTGGCAACGCTGCGTCCTCCAAAAATCTCTCTATACTCTGTATTGGTACGAGAGCAAGGAGGGCGACGTGTACAGACTTACAGCCCTATGTGTTTAAACGAGGTATCGATGTACCTGGTATAGTAATCGGTACTTGTGAGTGCCTCTGCAAGATTCTTGCGTACTAAACAAGCAGAGTTGTTCTGGCTGTAGTGTATCACACGACTCTGAGATCTCCCCGGCAAAAATGCGCGGGGGTTCCTGTTACTCACCCATCGTTTCCGATCTCCCCGAAGGGGAAATCGGCTCTTGGTGGGGATAGGCAGGACTTTCGAGCCGACGCGCTCCGGCACGGGCGGTTTTGCGAGAAGCCACCAAGCCCATGCTTCGGGGCCAGTGCTGCCCCTCATTCGCACGTTGTTGTAAGCCCTCCATCACGGCTCTCAGGCGCGGCTCCGCACCTTCCCACGCGTGGTGGTTGATAGAGGGGTGTGTTTTCCCAGGTTCCAGGTAGGCGAGCAAGAAGGCCGAGTACAGATCACGCTGCACCGGCCCCAATCCACAAGGGCATTGGTGCCAGCGTTGTGATCGGGGCTTCTTGTGATACTGCCCACACTGATGGCAATATTGACTCAGTTTGGTCCGATACGTGGAAACTTCGCGCAGGGTGCCGCCAGTTTTTGCAACTATGCGAGTCAAATGCGCTAGAAACATCCCCGGTGCGCGTAGCCCGATGCTCTTCCCATACTGCTTTTGCCAGGCTTTGAACGATGTTTTCTCTATGGTGATGGTGGTGCCTCTCTGTGCAATGCGATGAGCCAGGTGCCCATGCAGACTTTTGCGATAGGCCGCTAATTTTCTTTCGGTATGAGCATGTTGTCGCCTGGTCGCTTTGTATCGCTTGCTCTCCTTCCAGTGCAGGCAACCTTTTTTCACACGCCCCTTCTCATCATAATTGCCAGGATTATTGGCGCGACGTTGCCGCTCCATCTTGCGTTGCAATCGCCGCTTCTTCCTGGTATTGGGCGCGAGTTCCTCGCAGAAGGTGATCAGGTCGGCTGCTCCCGAACGTGGCACAATCGCCAGGGTTGAGGGACCAATATCCAGGCCAATGGTTTCTTTTTCCACTTGCTCATGCTTCGGCTTGACGAATGCATGACCCTCTAACACCAATTGCACGTAATAGCGATTGCCTTCTTTATCAGCACCTTGTGCCTGTGGAGAAGAGGCTTTGCGGCGGACCAGGCGCACATATTTGATCGTGTGGCGCATACTATGCTGTACCAACGGATCACGCCAATCGATGAGAGCCGGGATGACTTGTTCATTCCAGATCAGAAAGCCGCCATCGCCCACACCCGGGTCCAGGGCAAAGCGCATGCCGACATCATTGCGTTTGCCCTCCACGCTGTCAATACCGCGCCCTCGGCTTCTGAAACGCACCCGTTTTGCCTTCCCGACACACACGCAATTGGCGGCTTGATAGGCGCGGGTCGCCAGCGTTTGGGCCATTGTACTATCGATATGATCAGCAATCCACGAGACACGGGCACGTTTAGCATACTCATGCATCTCATATTCTGAGAAGCGGTAGCGTTTGCGGAGGTCAGAAAGCGCTTGAGCACGTTCCTGTTTCTTGAAGGGAGAGAGCGCGCGGGCCTTGTTCCATGCCGGGTCTTGGCGCATACACCGAAGGCGCTTCATCGCCTCAGAAAGCAGAGCGTTATACAGACAGCGCGCTGCCTCCAGATGCGCACGCACATGATGCTCCTGGCTCCAATCGATGTGCAGCGGCAATTCGAGA
Organism: Ktedonosporobacter sp.; assembly: GCA_035293765.1. Taxonomy (GTDB): domain Bacteria; phylum Chloroflexota; class Ktedonobacteria; order Ktedonobacterales; family Ktedonobacteraceae; genus DASRHT01. Next base: position 5,095 of record DATGMF010000052.1, on the reverse strand, counting down.
AGAAAGGTGGGGGTCCTAGCTCGTTTCATGGTTCTTCCCTTGATAATGAAGCTCACGACTACTCTACGAGAACAAAAGGAAGCCTCTAGAGATTTGAACACGGGTTATCATGTATACTATGATGGCATAGATTTGGAGTACATAATAAACCTTATAGACATATTGTATCTTACTGATTGTACGTATGTCAAGGGTGTTCTTGACGGAAAAATATTCACTATGCTAAAATTGAAGGCATAGATTTTAGAGGGAGGTTCTTCTTGATGGCGACAAAAAAACCAATAGGTACAGCAGAGGCGGCAGAGATGTTAGGGGTCCTTCCGCAAACCGTTGTTCGCCTCATTCGAGATGGAGAAATCCCAGGTTTCAAGGTACGTGATGTGTGGCGGGTCTACCGTGAAGATGTTGAAGCCTATATCCAAAGGCAGATGGAGAAGGCGAGACAATCAGGCGAACAAGAGAAAAAAAAGTAGGCCCTCTCCATTGGTCCTCCCATGTGTCATCAGATGGAATACCAGTATGATCAGCACAGTGTCCACTTAAATTATCTATCATCTGATCTTTTGTCCGAAATAAAAGCCCTGTCCTTTCTAAGACGGGGCTTTCTGGACCGTTCTCTGTAACTCGCGCTCGTAGGAGTAAGATAGATATCGCAGGATGAGTATTTTTCTGGATGAGACGGTTTGCCTGTTTTGTAGGGGAGTCGGTATGGTGATAGTCCCTGTTGAGTAGCCCGTTCTTCCTATAGATGAGCATATACGATGTCTCAGGCTGGAGAAATTTTTGTATAATACATCTGTCATTTTCTGCGTGCTATTCCTGCGTATTTCTTTTTTTATTATGGGGACCGTTGTTTACTTGCAGAGGAGTTTTATGTGCAATGATGAATACCGGCGCAGAGTTACAGCGTATCGGCAGATACGAATTGCGGACACGCCTGGGGCGTAACAATCTTTCGGGAATGTGGAAGGCTTACGATCCCAGGCAGCAATGCGAGGTTGCCCTGAAAGTCCTATCGGCCAATACACGCGATTATCCTAATTTTCCCCTGCTTTTCCCGCGTGAAGTCGAGGTTCTTGCTTCTCTGCATCATCCCAACATTGCTCAGATCCACGATGCGCACCTTTTTCCGCTACAACAGCCCGATACTGCACTGGCCTATATTGTGGAGGATTACATCGAAGGGCAGACGCTGGCAACCTACATGCGCACTATGCCGCGTTCGGGCATGATGCCGCCCTGGGCGGATATCGTGCAGTTATTTACATACGTTGGTATGGCGGTCGATCACGCTCATCAAAATGGAGTGGTCCACGGGAACTTGAAACCGGCCAATGTGATTATCGGGCGACCGGTTAACTCAACGGGACGCGCCGTTGCTCCGATAGTCACCGACTTTGGGCTCGCCCGCATGCTGGGAATGACGGCTGGCCTGTTACCAAATCGCTCGATAGAGTCATTATTTTATATTTCACCAGAGCAAGCCAAAGGCCAGCCAGCGACTGAGCGCAGCGATATTTACTCCCTCGGCATTTTGCTGTACGAAATCTGCACCGGAATGGTTCCCTTTCAGGGCAGCAGGCCGGTGGCGCTGATGATGCAGCATGTGAGCGCGATGCCGCCGTCGCCCGCGCTGGTTAACCCGAATATTCCTCCCGCCCTGACGAATGTGGTGATGCGCAGCCTGGCGAAGGAGCCGGAGGAACGCTTTGCCAGCGCCGCCTCGATGACGATTGCTATGGCGAAGGCACTCCACGTCCCCGTTCCTGAGCGGCTCGGTCATCTGGTGGAGCACGCGGAGAGTGATCGACCGATCAGAAACGTAAGCGCAGGGAGTGCGCCTTCCTCTTTTGCCTCGTCTATTTCCTCAAAGAACCGTTATGCCACCGCCTCGACCAGAGCGGTTTCTCTCGATGAGAAACAGCAGGAGATAGATGGCAAGGGTTCTCGACCGTCGGTCGCCACAACATTCCCTCAAGGACGCCGACGTGAAAAACGCCGAAAGAACAATGCCACGTACATGGCGCTCGGCTTCCTGCTAGTGCTTACCCTGCTGGTGACCGGGCTTGGTTCCTACGCGCTTTTGCACGATCAGTCTGCGGCATCATCGGGGGTGGTCGGGCATGCGTTCTTTGTGAGTAGCGGACAGTTGAATGAGCATTCGAGCACACAAGGCATTAATGATGAAGTGCAGATAGATCTCTCCGGCATTTCAGCTCCCGCGCCTGGGAAGAGTTTTTATGCCTGGCTGCTGCCCGATAAAGTGCAAGAGGAGGCGTTACCCATCTTTTTAGGGAAATTACCGGTCAACAATGGCACTGTCCATTACCTCTATACGGGAGGAAAAAGCCATATCAACCTGTTGAATGTGACGAGCCGTTTTCTGATTACCGAAGAGGACGCTGCGATTACGCCGACGATCCCGACGCCGGATACACATGCCTGGCGCTATTATGCGGAACTGGCCCAGGTGGCGAGCCCCGGCGATAAATTGCATTTTAGCATGCTTGATCACCTGCGCCATTTGCTGGTGGAGTCGCCGGAGCTACAAGCGCGTAACCTGCATGGTGGCCTGGTCATCTGGTTGGTGCAAAATACGCAGCGCGTATTTGATCTGGGGAATAATGCGAGAGACTCCTGGCAGGCTGGAAACTATGCCACCTCTCGCGCTCAGATTGTCTCGCTGCTAGATTTCCTTGATAGCCACACCCTGGCCCGCTCAGAATTGCCTCCTGGCTCTCCCGCGCTGATCAGCCAACATAATGCGGATATCGCTTTGCTGGGACTGGATCCCAAAAATCCTGATCCGCCAGGCTACGCGTACAACAATGAGGTCTCGCCAGGCTATGTGTATTTGATCGGGCTGCATCTTTCGGGGATGTTGCTCTCTCCCGATGTGACGCAAGATCAGCGCAACCTTGCTCTGCGCGTTAATACGGCGCTTGAAGATGTGGCGCATGAGTTGATACAGGTACGGAGCGATGCACTGAAATTGCTACAGATGAGCAATGGACAATTTTCACAGCCTACCACGCTCACAACGCTGAATGATATGGTCACGCTATCACAGTCTGCCTATGCCGGACAACTTAACCAGACTTCGGGCCAGGCGCAGGGCGGCGTGGTCTGGATATACGGTAACATGCAGCGCCTGGCGGACTTTGCCGTGAAGCCTTATGCTCCCTGATTGATAAGGGGGTGTGGGCATAAATTTGCGTTGCAGTGTGTTATCTAAGATGAAATGATTTCAAAGCATACCTGGCACTCGGACCCTGAAGAGATGGTGGGGCCGGGTGCCATTTCTGGATAGAGTAAAGAGAGCCGGGTATCTTGACGTATACGTGCCAGGCATGTACAATCATGCTTGCATTGTATTTCAGTACCCTCAAGCGGGTCGAGCGAGCTGCTGGCTCCCGACGCCTCCTTTGAGGAGAAGTATAGCGTCAAAACCGAAAATGTCAAGAGGAAATACAATAGGGAGTCGTAATGAAAAAGGGAATCCATCCAAACTATGTAGAGGCCACGGTAAGCTGTGCCTGCGGAAATAGCTTTCAAACGTTGAGCGTCAAGCCAGTGCTTAAAGTTGATGTATGTTCAAAGTGCCATCCGTTCTTCACGGGGCAGCAGCGCATTCTTGATGCTGCCGGTCGCGTTGAGCGTTTCCGCAAACGTTTTAACCTTGATGAAAATGAGTAATCCATCAGGGTATGCCAGGGATAAAGGAGCAGATCAACGGTCCTTTATCCCTCTTTTTTGTGCGCTGGGATATGAGAAAATAACTCCAATTAATCGTCAACACGTTCGTATAGGTCGCTCACATCACAACTAAGAGCCTGAGCTAACTTTTCCAGGGTAGTAATCGAAACATCTGCATAGGGATTGTTCCAAATGTTGTGTACAGTTTGATAGGTCACATCAGCGCGGCGTGCCAATTTCGCACGGTCGAGTCCTTGTGCTTGTGCCAGTTCCCGTATTTTCAGTCGGAGTCTCATCTTGCGCCTTCCCATGATTGTTTACCCCTATTATATCTTGACTTGCAAGTGCTTCTTCGTGTATACTCTACTTAGTTCGTAGTCATACATCATATACAACGATTAAGGAGGACAAAATGCAAAGTTCCGTTGTACCAATCGTTGGCAATCGCTTGGAGTTTATCAGATCATTTCGTATCTATTTGACTGACCAAAGTGAGTATGTAGATGCAGAGGGACTAGCGGCCTATGTAGTTCAGCCTTTACGGTTACTACTAACCGCCTAAAAAACAAATGATGTGGTATCCAGGGATGTCCATGTTTTTAGAACTATACACCAAAAAGCAGAACGTGAGCCTGTCATCCCTTGCAAGCAAGACAGACCCACGCACGTTTTAACCGTCGTTTTTGTAGGCCGTCTCTCTTAAAAACTTCCTACGTTGTCCAACGGTCTGCCTTCTTCATACCACGAGCAGGCAGGCCGTGTCAAGCATGCAAGCAAGAAAGCAGGATGTGCTATGATGCAACAGACCAAACGACCTGTCCCGCCCGACGATGATGCCCCGCTCGACAACCATCTCGACGAGGGCGAAGACGGTGTGCTGCCTGAGTTTCCGACCCAACCGTTCCGGTTCATTCCGCCCACAGGCCGCTCACCCGTTCCCCCACGCCAGAGCCGCCTGCGCGTCTCCCAGGCGCTCCCCGACCAGCAGCACCCGTCCCACCCCTGCCAACGGGTGCGCCAGACGGAAGACCAGCACACGGCAACGCCTGCACCACAGCCGCCGTTTCTGCTCCAGCAGCATCCGTGGGGCAGTTTCCTGGTTGGGATGGCGCTCTGCCTCGTGCTGTTCCTCGTGGGTCAGCAGGTGGTGGTCCCCTTTGTCACCGCGACTGCTGACCAATGGCACTATGGCGATGGGCGCCTGTCGCAACTGGATGCCGATGTGGGTCACGGCGGCACGAGCCACTTGATCGCCAGTTACTATCATGGGCATATCGTAGTCATCGAGATCTTAGTCAGCCACCCGCAAGATAATCGGGTGTACGTGCTGAGTGGGTTCCGTGACCTGCCGACCCCGCCGGTGCTAACGTTGAGCGTGCAGGATCTCAACGGGGACGGC
>DATGMF010000051.1:0-83353 GCA_035293765.1 Ktedonosporobacter sp. | reverse complement strand
TGTTTCTTCTGGGATTGTTGGGATAGGTTGTGGGTGCATGGACATGGGTTTTCTCCTGGCTTACTTCACCACTTGTTTCTCATTCAGTATCTCATATTTTTCCCTTCCCTGTTCAGGGGAATTCGCCAACAATATCTTTTGGGGAGCTACCACCAGCCACATTGCTGTGATGATTTATCAATTGCATAGCAATATACTATGCCGAACTATTGAGGATCAGGAAGCTACAGTATATATGAGACGTTTTTGAGGGGAGAAAATAAAAGGAGGGCTCTGAGTTTCGTAAAAAATAGTCGATCTGGCATTGAGTCCCTTCCATCCTACCAGGCCCAGGCACTATTGGTTCCTGGAGCTTGCCGGTAGTGTCCAAGTTGGGAGAGACTCAATGCACTGCTAGATGCGTTGTTACCAGAGTCGAACCGAAGACTGAAGTTCGTCGGTGTCTATGTTGACCGCACCATTGCCCTGCAAGCCATACTGCCAGATGAGCGTATGGCCGCCGCGGTCCTGACCATTACACAACAGGCCATCTGGTCTGAAAGCGGGTTTGTGGGCTTCAGACGTTCGTCCAAGCGATGGCTCAGTAGCAAACAGAATGGACTTGGCGACACCTGAGTCGTGCCCCACGGCTGCGCAAAACGCGCTATTAAATCTGCTGCTACCGGGGAACGGATTCTCATAGTATCCAACGGTGTAGCCGGCTGCGGCAATGGTGTTATTCCAGCCTTCAACATAGCCAGCATCCACAGCTTGCCCAGCCTCGATATCGACTATCAGAATGGTTCCTTTGGGGATACCCAGCGCATGTGCTTTCGCAATGGCATCGCGTGCGCGTGCGATGCCCGTGTTGAGGCCGGTGTCCCCTCCGAAGTCCGAGAGGATCGGCAGAATGTGAATCCCCCTGCTATGGATGAACGAAGCTTCGGAAGCCGTCATCGGAGAGAAAGATATTGCATCGAGGTAGCGACCAATAAACTGGGGCGTCCCGAAACTGTTCCCCACCTGGTTGAGGAATGACGAGGTAACAAAGCTTGTTGTGTCCACTCCCCAGAGGACCTTCCCAGGAGGAGGTGGCGGCGGCGGGCTAGCCATGCCGACCAGACTGCTCCAGGTTTGCACATCGGCAATGCCACTCGCGGTGAGCGTATGGCTGCTCTGGTAGCGCTTGACGGCTGCTGCTGTAGCCGGTCCGAAGCTCCCATCCACACTCAGGGAGGCTCCATGCGCGTTGAGTTGGCGCTGTACCGCTTTGACCGCAGATCCGGTGTTGCCCTGTTTGGTGGTAACGATCAGGACCGGCCAGGTCTGTGGCCCCACCACCCCATCCACGCTCAGATGATGAGCGGATTGAAAAGCTTTGACAGCCGATGTTGTTTGTGGGCCAAAGCTGCCATCAATGGACAACGTGTGCCCACGAGCCTGGAGCATCAATTGAACTGAGAAGACATCTTCGCCGCTATCGCCTGGACCGACCAGCGGCCAGGAAGGTTGAGGGGCCGCGTGAGTCTGGGTAGCATACGAGAAAATAGTGAAGCCGACTACTATGCTCAACGCGAGAACTGGGAGCAGTCCCCGCAAGAGCCAGTGAAATCCCTTTCTGTTGTTCATGCATTTAACTCCTTTTAAATGTATCCATGATAACTGGATGGTAGTAAGGTCTAAGACAAAGGTTCTGGGGAATTAACAGCGCCCTAACGCGTGCCAGGTCATTGGGCCAACGACGCCATCAACTGCCAGTCTCTTTTGCGTTTGGAAGTCCTTAACCGCATTGGCCGTCAGATTGCCAAATTGCCCGTCTTTTGCCAGCAGCGGATGGAAATTAAAGGGCGAGTTGGGAAAGGCTTTTTTCGAATAGAGCGAGTCCAGTTCGCTCTGCAATGAGACCACCAGCGAGCCGGTACTGCCATTCTGGATCGTGGCCGGGCATAAAGAAGAGGGTTGGCATGCCCAGGGTGCCCAACCTTGACGATTGTATAACCTGCGTGCGGCTTGAGCATTATCGGTGGGGTTGAAGGGATTACCTTTACCAATACCAGGTTCAGCCCACGTACCCTTAGCTATCTGGAAAAGTCCCATTGCAAAGGGAGGAGCCGGATTGAAGGCATTCGGATTCAGGCTCGATTCGCAGGTAGCTACGCTGATGGCTTGATTGCCGAGGGTGCCAGTGCCAAAAGCGTTATGAATTATGTTGATAATCTGAGCTCTGGTGAAAGAGGCCGCTGCGGCATGCGCCCCTCCTCTTGCATTAATTGAGATCAACAAGGCGCCAACTAAAACGACAACAACGAGCAACCCACTCAGCAGGGGAAGAAGCCAGCGCATCTTTTTGGCTTTGTTCGCGGGTAATTGTGTTTGCAGCATCAATGTATTCCTTTACTTGGTGAGTAAGAGGGTATTGCGACAAATAAATGCGTCTCACAATACCCTCCAGCCCTCTGTGTGGCAGAGTTGTGCGAATCCTTCGCGAGATCAGACAAAGGTTCTGAAGATCAGAGACGCCCGCGCTCTAGCAGTGCCCTAGCGCGTGCCAGGTTTGTGGGCCAACGACGCCATCAACCGTCAGACCCTTTTGCTTCTGGAAATCCTTGACTGCATTGGCTGTCAGCGTCCCAAATTGCCCATCTTTTGCCAGCATCGGATGGAAGTTAAAGGGCGAATTGGGGAAGACTTTCTTGGAATAGAGCGAGTCCAGCTCACTCTGCAATGAGGCTACCAGCGAGCCAGTGCTGCCATTCTGAAGCGTGGCCGGGCACACCGGAGGAGGCGGAGGGAGCTTCCCGCCAATATGCACGATGATAGTGGGATACCCTTCGGTGTAAAAGACGTGGAAACGCGCGTTGTTATGGAAATCGGCTAAAGGATTGCTTCCCGTTTGCACGAGGAGACCGGTATGTCCCTGACCTTCAAAGTGAAAGGTCACGTCGCCAGGCACTGCCCTGGAGGGAGTGTTGCCAATATTAACGCCGACACCGTTCTGGGTCAAATACTGGTACAGGCCAGGGATGCCTTCATCGTTAGTGCCACTGGCATCGACCCCAGTCCATAACAAATCATAGGTCCGGCCATTTCTGGCATGATAGCTGCCATAAGCAGACTGGGAAGAATTGGGAGTCAAGCCAGGCACCTTCCCTACCGCGGCCAGGGAACGCGCGACAAATTCCGCGCACTGAAAATTGGGCTGAGGCGTCCCTGCCGAAACCCTGAAGGTACACGCGGCATTGCCGCAATTCCAGTGCGAGTCGGCATAGGATACCGCAGCATTCGTTGCGCCAGCCGCATGTGCTCCTCCTCTGACAGTGAAGGAGATAAACAAAGCACCGACTAAGACGGCGACAACGAGCAACCCGCTCAGCAGGGGAAGAAGCCAGCGCATCTTTTTGGCTTTGTCCGAGGTTGATTGTGTTTGCAACATAGATGTATTCCTTTACTTGTACATAGAGAGTAGAAAGCGAACTCAATCGTCTCTTTCACAGAAAGCGCGTTGTCCATCATGGTAATCAGGTGAGAGAAATGGCAGAGAAACCGGCCTGTTTCAGACGCCCATCAAACGAGAAGGCATCGCAACCATTTCTGTTCAGGGTTGAGTTCGCTGATCGGATATACCGTTCGCATGGAAGAATACCGGAAAGAGGCTATAGTAGAGAACAACAAATGCTCGTCTTTGTGTCGGCTTCGAGTCGTCTTTGTTTCGTTTTTTCTCATAATGAGCGTGATATGCTGCCTGGAGTGTCAATAGAATGCATTTGGGGACGTAGCGTTTTTCTCTCCGGGGATCAACGCGAGGGGTGGAGGGGTATCACACTACCTCGCGTCTGCTGCAAATAATATCTCGCCTGTAAAAGAGTCACTCGTTGCGCTGACCGTTGCAGGAACATTGCCATCGTCGAGGTTTGCAAAATGCTCCAACAGGAGGCGATGGATGAAACTGTATCCTCCTCCGACGCGTTGTAAGAGAATACAGGCCGTTGCGTTATCAAGGAATGCCTGCGCCTGCCAGGGGAAGATGTGTCCCCTGTGGAGTAACCAGCGCAGGGCAAAATGTTGCAGCACCGCCCAGCCGCCACAGACCGCCCAGCCAACCAGGCCGCCGCCAATGGCGAAGATCCACACAGAACTGAGTGCGTAACCCAGCCCCTGGCCTAGCCCCTCAATGAGCCCTTTACTCAGTCCTTCGTTGAGCAAGTAGCTCAGCCAGTCGCCCATAAATCCGAGGCCGCCGACGACTCCCGCGCTGAGAAGGCCGATGATGATGCTATTCCTCATCGAGCGCCGCACGCCTTGATTAAGGCTCTGGCGGTCCTGATCTTCGATTCTCTCCTGCGCGATACTCTGAAAGAGTCCCAATGCCAGCCAGTAGGCCAGTCCGATGCCAGCTCCAACGATCAGCCCCATCGTCAGCCCGTAAGTCAGACCGGTGATCGGTCCGCCGCTGAGGCCGCTGGTGAGTCCATCGCTCAGCCCGTAGCTCAGCCGGAAGCCCAGGTCGGTGCTTACTGGGAGGCCCAGGCCGGTAGTGAGCCCGTAGCTCAGCCCGACGACCAGCAGAAGGCTCAGCCCCAGCGCTCCACTGGCAACACAGTGTTCAAAAGATCTCAGGCTGTGAAAAAAGCTGCTCCTGCTCCAGCGCAGCCGTTCAGTGAGGCCAATATTCCCCCTGTTCTTCTCAACGATCAAACTGATCAGAAAGATAACGCAGCCATAGCTCAGCAGAAAGTTGAGCCCGGTACTCGGCCCATAGCTTGCTCCGTAGCTCAAGCCGGTGCTCAGCCCATAGGCGAGGCCGAGGGCAGTCGCGCCAGATAGCGCCCGCCGCAGGTGAGGCGTCGAGAGCATGTGGTGCAGGCGTGCCGCCGCCCGCAGGGTATGCGGAGCACGACGCTGAGAAGCTAACAGCGGGAACAAAACCAGCAGCGACCAGCAAGCAAAACCGATGATGCCTCCATAGATCAAGCCGTCCCGTAGCCAATCGCCAGAGCCATACCCTGGCCCCACCTCAAAGCCGAAACTGCCTGCGACCACCAGCCCTGTACACACGCTGACCAGCCCTTTGCCCAGCGTGCATCCGCGCGACTGCGCCGCAGTTGTGGTAGGAGAACTGACACTGGCCGTCTGGCTAAAACAACTCGCCAGCACGCATCCCAGGACCGCGGCTTGAAGGCCGGTGGTAAGATCAAAGACTGTTTGCAAAAATAAGCCAATGATGCAGCTCGCCACGACGCTGAGCAGGATGATGGGCAGGCGCATCGTCAGCCGGAAAGCCCGCTGGCGCAGGTTCTCCGGTAGCCAGTCAGCCTGCACATGCTCCAGGTAGAAGACGGTCTGGTAGTGTTTTTGCAGGTTGCGTGCCAGCCAGCTCAGCCACAAGCAGGTCTGTTGCAGCGAATAGCGCCCGACAGCTCCTTTCTGTCCAACCATATGGGCTACGTAATCGGTCCACATCTGCTTTTGCAACGTGGGGAGCTCATGGGAGAACGCGGGCACCGGAGTTCGCGAGTAGGCCAGGAGTAAAATGCTTAACTGTAGAGGGGTGGCGGTCAGTTCTTGCAATGCCAGATTGGTCCGCAGGGTCTGCCGTAGAGCATTCAGCGGGTGCCCGATCTGGTCAAGAGCAGCGTAGACCTGCTCAAGCGTGAGTGGCTGGATGAGCACGGCATGCTGAAGCGCCAGTTTCTGCTGGCTGGCTGCGGCTTCATATTCTGTCCGCCGCGAACAGATGACGAGCGGGACGAGCAGGTGCTCACGATGGTAGGCATTGATGGCGGCAATACAGGCTGAGCGGGCTGCGGCATCCATCTCGTCCAGTCCATCGAGCAGCGGGAGAATCTGTTCGTCATGTACCCACTGGGTGCTGAGTTTCCGGGACACATCATAGGTCAGGGCCAGTTGTTCGCTCATCCAATCTTCCAGGGCTGGCTTCTTTTCGGCCCAGGATGAGAGGCGCAGCACCACCGGCAAAGGGTGCGCCTCCTCTTGCTCTGCTTGTTGGATCAATAGCCGGGCAAGGTGAAGTAGCATCGTGGATTTGCCCGCCCCGGGCTCTCCCAGGATGAGCAGCTCGTACCCAGACATCTCATAAACCTCCAGGATCGAGGTCCCAAGAGGGAGCGTCTGGGCATCCTCCTGCGATAAGCGCACCAGCCGGTTCGTGGCATTTTGTACCGCATTGGGAACTTTTGCTAACCCTAACTCGATGCGCACAATGTTCTGGAGCGAGTACTCCAGCAACTCGTCGTAAGAGCGGCGCAGGCGATCAAGCATGCGTGCTCGGTTCTGTAGGCGCAGACCGGCGGCGCGAGTCTGTTGACGGGATGGTAAGCTTGCTGCCGGAGGTTGGCTGGTAGCATCAACATAGGCGTCCGGTGGTTCTGATGGCTGCTCGCCCACGACCGGCGCTTCTGGAGGCTTTGAGGTAATAGGAGGGTTGCCATTTTCCAGCTCTCTTTCGCCGGAGGTGAGCAGGTCTAGTTCACGCAGATTTTTCTCGAAAAGGTTGCTGAGCTTCTGGCGAAAATACGGGGAAGGGTATGCGACTCTCCGTTCCCAGCGACTTACCGTTTTCGAGTCAGTGCCGATCTTCTCCGCGACATCTTTTTGAGACCACCCGCGTTCTTCGCGGGCCTGCTTGAGCAAGGTATTATATTGCACAGCCTGACTCCTATTACTACACTCTATCGAAGGGGTCTGTGTTGCTCCGTTCTCGATTTTACAAAACAAAACAGCGGCAAATGCGCATTTACTATAACACACATTTAAGAAATAAATGGAGAAAAGGGCTAGAAAGTACTAAACATGCCTGGACACGACTCAAAGACGACTCAAAGACGACTCGAAGGCGAACGTTTGTGGTTCTCGCAATGCCGTCTATCCGGTATCCTTCGTCCAGATGGCAAAACGTACACCTGTAATGCTTTTGCCCACAGGCAATAAATATTTGAAGGAGGAAAAACGATGAACATGATGAAGACAGCAATGGCAAAGGTGAGGATGATGAGGACGAAGACGAAGGTTTCCATTGTAACGCTGATGCTGATGGGATTGATGCTGGTCTCGGCTCTGGCGCTGTGGCCGCAATCGAGTCACGCGAGCGCATATGGCATCCAGTATTTTAGTGGGTTCGCGGCCAACGTTGGGGGTCAGACGATCCGCATCCCGGCAGGGCAGCTCGCACACTGGATCAGCGGCAAGGGATTGTACGTCACCTGGGATGGTGCGAATTTCGCGTCGGCTGGCTGCATCGGCGACCCATCAATGCGTTTTACTTATGGATACGGTGCGGTTCGCATCAATGGAAGCGTGCATTGGGGGTGTAGTCACGTCGGGCAGTGGAAATACACAATAGGACGGAATATGCCGCGAGGCTCAGCCTGCGCCGAGCTATGGGCGCATAACTGGCGGATACTGGTGGCAAGGCAATGTCACTTCGTATCATGATCACCTGAGAGCATTGCAAACCCTGATATCTTTTTGAAAAGCGAGGTCGCCAGATCCAGTGCTGGCGACCACACTTTTTCCTGACTATAGTTAAGCGCCTGCACGCCCATTGAGAATTTTTCTCTAGATAGATTACTCTTGTCATTAACGGCGCAAAATCTTCCCGGAGGCGGATCATCTGTCCTCAGTTGGGCAATGCTAAATCAGAAAAAGGAAATATCTCTATGGCGGACACACAAATATCTCCTGAGTTGGAACGACCATCGCACCCTCGGCGCTATGCCCCTCTCTGGCGTAGTTTGATCGGGGTGAGCGGTGCGATGCTCTCAGCTCTGTTCTTCTTTTCTCCGATCACGACGGCCCTCACCACACCTATAATTGCAGTGGGTTTCGATCCCTTACCCACGGCGTTGATCTCCGCGTTGTTTTTAATTACCTGTGCCTCCCTGGTCAGCGCGTTGGTGAGCCGACAACGCTTAATAACTGCGCTCGGAGCAGGCATTGTGTATGGTTTTAGCTATGTACTGTCGTTCCTGCGCCAGGAACTGTCTCCACACTATGATCCCGCCGGACATCTTGAGGCGCTCAATGCGAGCACGCTGACGCACACTATTGCCGTTCTCCTTGCCAGCGGCCTGCTCTGTGCCTTTTTAGGGGCAGCCATAGGGAGCGCCCTGGGTGAAACGTTGCTTGATCCTATCTGGCAACTGGCGCAACTGATCTGGCGCACCCGTTTCAGTTCCGAGCAGGCCAGGGAACAAGCAACTGCTGGCGAAAAAGCGCGGCCACATAGCATATGGAATCTTTTCTCCTCCTGGGCCGGTTTTTTCCTGCTGCTGGGAATCGTTCTATTGAGCAATGGCATTGGCGATCTATTGTTTTATTCGCCTGATGTGGGGATATACAGTTCCCCATCTGTTGGCACACATGGCACATTGATTGTTGATAGCATGGTCAGCCCGGCGTTACACGGGCAACGCCGCTCGTTTCTGGTATACCTTCCTCCATCCTATATGGATACGACAACGCCGGAGCGACGGTATCCCACCCTTTACCTGCTGCATGGTTCCCCTGGAAGCGAGTACGACTGGATCAGGGGTAACAAGGCGGTACAGTCTGCTGATGCTCTGATCGGACAGGGGAAGATACCCGAACTGATTATGATTTTTCCCGATGGCAATGGACAAAGTGGGGAAACCAGCGAGTGGGGGAACAGCTTTGATCAGCAGCAATTTATGGAAAACTTCGTGGCTCTGGATCTGGTGCATTTTATCGATCAGCAATACCGTACCATTCCTACACCCGGCTACCGCGCGATTGGCGGCTTCTCTATGGGAGGATTTGGTGCGATGAATATCGCCGTTCATCATCCCGATATCTTTGGCTCCGTCATCTCACTGGCTGGGTACTACCTGGCCGAAGGGAGCGTCTGGGGGCAGAATATAGCCTACATGCAAGCCAATAGTCCGGCCCTGGTCTTGCCTGCCAATCCAAAAGCCTGGAAGTTGCGCATCTTCCTGGGGGCGGCGACAAAAGATCAGCCCTACTACACCGATACCCAACAATTTATCCTGGAACTGAAGACGCTGCATATAGATTATACCTTTGATCTGGAGAATGGATATCATACCTGGAGTGTCTGGCAAATCCAGTTGTATCATGGTTTGCTCTGGCTACAGTGGAGATAAGCAGAATCTTATCCTCCCTATCCCTTTGAAGTCTGGCACATTTAAAAAATAAGCGGAGAAAAAGGCTATAAAGTACTAAATATGTTTAAAGACGACACAAAGACGACACAAAGACGAGCGTTTGTAGTTCTCACAATGACCTTGATGCGGTATTCTTTGCACAGAAAGGCAAAACGTACATGCATGGTACTTTTGCTTAGTAGAAACAGTAGTCAGACCGAAAGGGATGGTCATGGACGCTATGATCGACAGCGATTTTTTGCCACGCCAGAGAAGGCAACTGCCACTTGCCTTTCGCCTTTCTTTCATTCTGATGCTGGCTGCGGTGCTCCCACTGCTCCTCATCGTGGGCATCAGCGAATATACCGCCCGCCCAGTTTTGATCAACCAGGCCAACCAGACTATGGAAACCGACGCTCAAACACGCATTCAATTGATTGATATTTATCTCAACGAACGCTTGCTCGATGTGGAGACCCTCAGCCAGGTACCCGGCCTGGCACAATGGCTAACGGAATCACCAGAGCTCAGAGCTGTCGATATCGCCGGCCCGGCATCTCTGCAAGCTGGAGTGGCCCGCGATAAGAACTATATGACCTGGAGCCTCTTTAACTCCAGCGGTCATCTAATGCTTTCTTATCCCCAACAACCCCCTACAGCACAAGAGACAGCCTCGCTGCCAGAGTGGTTCCAGGCTATGAAGACGGACCACACGGGCCGGGCCGCGGTCTCGCCTGTCTATTACGATACAGGCATACACAAAGCTTTTATGGAGATGTATGCACCAATTTATCAAGGTGGGCAACCCAATGGTCCTTTCGTAGGTTTTCTGCGCGTGAAACTTAACCTCGACTACTTTTGGGGTATCGTGCGCAGTGACAGGGGCATCTCCAACAGCGGCAGTTCGTTTATCCTGGACCAGAACGGAGTGCGTATCGCCGATACTTACAATCAGAACCTCTTCACTGCTGTTGCACCTCTCTCTTCACAGCTTCAGCAGCAGATCGTAACGCAGAACTGGTACGGAACAAAGCAGGGTCCAACCGTGCAAACCAACACGTCGCTGGCAGAGGTTCTGAAAAGTTTGAGCCTACCAAACCATTTTACCCTGACTCCTTACGGTCAGACACAGATGTATCAGGCAGCGTTTTACAAAGCAACCACGATTCCCTGGACCTACGTTGTAATCAGCCCTAGCAGCGTTGTGACGCAGGTGGCCGATCAACAGCTCTCGACGACTCTAGCAGGAGCCCTCGCCCTTCTGGTGCTTGCGGCGCTCCTCGGCCTGGTGGTATCAAATCGGATCAGCCAACCAATCATGCGTTCGGTCGATCAACTGCGCGAGAGCAGCGAGGCACTAAACATTCTGGCGAAAATGCAGCAGAGCGCCTCCAAAGAGCAGTCCTGGATCATTGATTCGCTCCAGGTCGGGCTGCGTTCAGTACAGTATTATACAGATGCCACGCGCATCGCCGCCCACAGGCTCGGCGAGGTCGGTGCCAAACTGAAGCGCAACGGGTACCAGCAGCATGGTGAGGTTATCAACCAGAGCTTGCACGAGGTCATTAATGCCGCCCAATATATCGAAGAAGCTACTCAGTACCAGACCGACGGCAGCCAGAAGCTGATCACCGCTATTAAAGTTACCTCTCAGGTGAACGAACAGCTAGCCAATGGCTCAATTTCCGCGACGGAAGCCGCCGCACAGTTGAAACAAGTTGTCAAAGACCTGCGCAACGTGGTTGGTCAGTAAGAGGAAGGGCATACAGAAGAGGAAGATTTTGGTGAGGTAATGCAGGAGTTTTGCTTTTGCTATATGCTATAATAGGCCGAAAGTTTCTGAAAGATGGAGAGAGGATGTAGCGATGGCAAAAAGGCATAGCACAGATGGGCGCCCAACCATTACGCAGATTGCACAAATCGCGGGTGTCTCGGTGCCAACTGTCTCGAAGGTTTTGAATGGCCGCACGGATGTGGCGCTGCCAACCCGTGAGCGAGTTGAGCGAGTGATTGAAGAGTATGGCTTTGTGCGCAATCGTGCGGCCCGCGCCTTGCGGCAAGGAAAAACCGGACTCGTGGATCTGATCTTACCGCGCCTGGACGATGAATATTTTCTGCCTATTTTAGAGGGAGTGGCCCAGGTGCTGCGCGAAGCAGGAGTGCGCATGGTGCTGACCTCGACCGACTATCGGACAGAACAAGAGGTACTATGGATCAATACCGTCACCGATCACTCCACGGATGGTATTCTGCTGGTCCTGCCATCTGACAAGACTGTTGAGCATCTCGAACGTTCGGGCCTCCCTTTTGTGCTCATTCACAACCAGGGCAGCCAGCTTAGCAAAACCCCTTCAGTGAAAATCACCAGTTGGGAGGGAGGCTTTGTCGCCACTACATATCTGATCAAACTTGGTCACCGCCGGATCGCCTATATCGGCAAGACCGCCTCAGCAAGAGACGCAATCGAGCGTATTGCTGGCTATCGCGCGGCCCTCGATGCCGCCAATCTGTCGCTTGATCCGCAGTTGGAGTGCGCCGGAAGCTTCACCGAAGTTGATGGTTATACAGCAACCAGAACCCTGCTAGAACTGCCAGCGCCGCCCACAGCAATCTTCGCCGGCAACGACCGCCAGGCCGCAGGGGTGTATCGCGCACTGCATGAACTGGGCTTGACGGTGCCTGGTGATATGAGTGTGATCGGTTTCGATAATCTCCCCTACACCGAAATCATGAATCCCCCGCTTACCACTGTGCATGTCCCACGCCTGGAGTTGGGACGCACAGCCGCGACAATGCTCCTGCGCCTGATCAACGGGGAAGAACTGGAATTGACACGCGTAGTGCTGCCCACCGAGTTTATCGAACGCCAATCTTGCCGGCCACTCTCACTGTGAGGGCCCCTACTCCGAGATCAGGAGGAGCAAAAAATCTTCTCACGCGTACAACTTGACATTTGGCGAAAAATTCATTATATTCCAGAATAGCTGCGAAATCGTTTTTGTAAAATTTCGAACAGGGCAGAGCAGCAAAACAACCTGCTCAAGTCGAGCTGTCTCGCGTAGATGCGTACTTTATCAGCATGAGGCAAGGAGCGCCACTCCTTCAGCGCAGGAAGAAAATCTTCCTGTGCCTTCACCCTTTACAGCCTGGCATTGATCATCTATCACTCTCCCTTTTGTAGTGTGGACAGAATTTCGTAAAGTTTCGGAAATGTATTTCAGCTTGAGCCCTTTTATGGAATGATGCCAGTCTTCCCACCCAATGAGATAAGGAGATGTCATGGATGCTAACTCTCGTGGAGTTCCAATGCGGCACCAACGTATTCAACGGCTGATCGGGATGATCATGCTGCTGTGCTGTGTGATCGGACTCTTTTCCGCTTCTCTCCTCTTCACACGTTCCTTTATAGCTCATGCAGCAGGCAACGTACAAATCAACGCCGGAGGTTCGGCAGTCGCGCCCTTCATCGCTGATACGGACTTTAGCGGCGGCTCGACTGCCAGCGTGACGAATGCAATCAATACCGGCGGGGTGACCAATCCGGCCCCGCAGTCAGTCTACCAATCCAATCGCTTTGGTAACTTTACCTACACGATTCCTGGTTTGACAGCCAATGCCTCCTTCACGGTGCGCTTGCACTTTGCCGAGACCTTCTGGACGGCGGCAGGGAAACGCATCTTTAACGTGACCATCAATGGGACACAGGTGCTGACTAACTTTGATATCTTTGCCACTGCCGGGGGAGCTAGTATAGCAGTGGTGGAGCAGTTTACAGCCACGGCCAGTTCCAGCGGGACTATCACCATCCAGTTCATTACAGTGACAGACAATGCCCAGGTTAACGGCATCGAAGTGCTGAGTAACAGCCCACCCGCGGGAAGTGTACAAATCAACGCCGGAGGTTCGGCAGTCGCGCCCTTCATCGCTGATACGGACTTCAGCGGCGGCTCGACTGCCAGCGTCAGTAATACCATCGATACCAGTGGCGTGACCAATCCCGCTCCACAATCGGTCTATCAGAGTAATCGCTTCGGCAACTTTACTTACACGATTCCTGGTTTGACAGCCAGTGCGTCCGTCACGGTACGCCTGCACTTCGCCGAGACGTTCTGGACGGCGGCAGGGAAACGCATCTTTAACGTCACCATCAACGGGACGCAGGTATTGACCAACTTTGACATTTTTGCCACCGCCGGGGCCGCCAGTAAAGCGGTGGTGGAGCAGTTTACTGCTACGGCCAGTTCCAGCGGAACCGTCACCATTCAGTTCATCACGGTGACAGACAATGCCCAGGTCAACGGCATTGAAGTGCTGAGTGGCGGCTCGCCCACCCCGACCCCTACGCCAACATCGACCCCGACTTCGGGTCCTCCCAACTTTGGTCCCAATGTCTTCATCTTCACCCCCAGCACGCCGCTGAGTCAGATCCAGTCAACGGTCAACTCGGTGGCAAACCAGCAGATCTCTAACCAGTTCGGCACACAGCGTTTTGCCCTGCTGTTCGAACCTGGCACCTATGGGACCAGTACCACCCCGCTGAACTTTCAGGTTGGGTATTATACCACCGTGGCGGGTCTTGGCCGTTCCCCGACCGACGTGGTCATCAACGGGTCCATCGATGTCTACAATCAGTGCTTCGGTACCAACAACTGTACCGCGCTGGTGAATTTCTGGCGTTCGTTGTCAAACCTGACCATCAATGTGAACACGCCAAACATGGGCTGCCAGAACGGCGAATTCTGGGCGGTGTCGCAGGCCGCGCCGCTGCGCCGGGTTGAGATCAACGGAACCACGACGCTTCAGGACTTTTGCAGCCAACCGAATTTTGCGAGCGGCGGATTCATCGCCGACTCAAAAATCACGGGTAGCAATATCACCAGTGGTTCGCAACAACAATGGATAATCAGGAACAGTCAGATTACTGGCTGGAGCAACGGCGTCTGGAATCAGGTGTTTTCTGGCGTCGTGGGCGCGCCTGCTCAGTGCTTCCCCGCTGCGTCATCGTGTGGTGGTCCATACACCACGCTGGCAACCAGTCCGGTAACCCGCGAAGCGCCATACCTGTTCACAGATTCCAGCGGGAACGATAACGTCTTCGTCCCTTCGGTACAGACGAACACCTCCAACACGACCTGGGCGAATGGTCCAACGCCCGGTTCGTCGCTGCCGATCAGCAAGTTCTTCATTGCTCAGCCGAGCGATTCCGCGGCGGCCATCAATAGCGCGTTGGCGAGCGGCCAGAATTTGATCCTGACTCCTGGTATCTATAACCTGAGCCAGACTATCAACGTGACGAATCCCGATACTGTGGTGCTCGGCCTCGGTATCGCAACGCTGGTTCCGCAAAACGGGATCGTGGCTATGCAGGTTACCAATGTGCAGGGGGTCATGATCTCCGGCATACTCTTCGACGCGGGCACAACGAACTCGCCAGCGTTGCTCCAGGTTGGCAGCAGCCCCATGCACAACAACCAGTTCGCCTCTGATCCGCCGACGCTGAGTGATGTGTTCTTCCGTATTGGCGGGGCAGCCGTGGGCAAGGCGACGACCAGTCTGGTCGTCAACAGCGCCAACGTCATTCTCGATGATATCTGGGCGTGGCGGGCCGATCACGGCACCGGGGTCGGTTGGACCAGCAACACTGCTAATACTGGCGTCACCGTCAACGGCGACAACGTGATCGCGTATGGTCTCTTCGTCGAGCACTACCAGCAGTTTGAGGTCATCTGGAATGGCAATGGCGGCACGGACATCTTCTTCCAGAACGAGATGCCCTACGACCCACCCAGCCAGGCGGCATGGATGGAAGCTCCCGGTGTTAACGGCTGGGCTGCCTTCAAAGTTGCCAACAATGTGACCAGTTTCAAAGGGTTTGGCATGGGTAGCTATAGCTTCTTCAACCAGGGGGTGAACATTCTGGCCGCAAACGCCTTTGAGGTTCCCACGACCCTGCCGGCGGGCAGCCTGCACGATCTGCTCACGATCTTCCTCTCCACGGCTGCGTCTGGTGGTATCCAGAATGTGATCAACGGCATTGGTGGCTCATCCACCAGCGCCAACCCGGATAAGCCGGTCACTGTGGTGAGCTATCCCTAACGGCATAACGCCTCCACACTTGCTCATGAGGGCGTATGTATTTTTACGTACTCCCTCATCGGCAAGTTCAGTCAGCGTTCGTCATGAGAAAACTTTGATGACGTACCAGCGCCATCGCCTCGTCTGGTGAGGGTAACGCTCGGCGGTCAACTTTGCCATTAGGCGTTAACGGTAGCTGTTCTAACGGCACAAGATGAGCCGGGATCATATGCTCGGGTAGGCGTTGCTGCAAGAAGGAACGAGCAGTACTGGCTGTGCATGTCTGCCTTGATCTGAGGACCATATAGGCAACGAGACGCCTGTCGCCACGAATGTCTTCTCGCACCACAGCAACGCAGTCCTGGGCAGCGGGATGCTGATCATACTCTGTGATCGCAGTATAGCCAATGAACCTGCTGAAGCACATCTGTAAAAGTACCTGCTTTTGGCTGGAATCCTCTTTTTGTCCGACTGGTAGTATTACGGAAGCAAGATGCCGGGCTGGGCTGCCCGCCTTGTCCAGCCTCACAGGTATACCCGATTGGTATCATCACTCTAACTGACACCGAGCCTTTTGTTGCTGCTTTTGGACCTCTGGAAGGGAAACATTAAACAGCTCTGGACAACGAGCCGGGCAGGCTAACCGGGGAATTGCACTTGATGTTATAATATCGGCTAGAGGTTGTGTTAGCCTGGGTGTTTGTCGAGAGATCCGTATTGATGCGCTACATAACCTGTTCAGGAGAAGCGAGCGATGCTAAATGTTTCCCAGGGTAATGGGAATGTGGTCTTAGATAGCGAAACACAAGCAAAATACGAGCGCCTGCAAGCGATTCTGCGTGAGATGGAATCGGTCCTTATCGCCTATTCCGGCGGCGTTGATAGCGCGCTCTTGCTCAAGGTGGCCCATGATGTGCTGGGTGATCGGGCGATGGGAGCGATTGCCTCCTCTGCCGCTTATGCCCCCGAAGAAACGGCGGAGGCCATCGCGGTGGCGCAGCAGATGGCGATCCCGCTGCTTACGCTTGAAACCCACGAACTTGAAGATGAACGCTACGTCTCTAATACTGTCAATCGCTGTTACTTTTGCAAAACTGAGCTGTTCACACAGTTAGAGCCGTTAGCGAAGCAGTATAATTTGCGCTTTATTGCCTATGGCGTCAATAAAGATGATGATGGTGATTTCCGGCCAGGGCAGCGCGCCGCCCGCGAGTTCGGCGTGCGGGGGCCGCTCAAAGAGGCCGGAATGGGCAAGCAGGAGATCAGGACCGTGGCTCGCATGCTGGCTGTACCCGTATGGGATAAGCCCGCGATGGCCTGCTTCTCCTCGCGTATCCCCTATGGGAGTAAAGTTGATATCGCCTCGTTACAAATGATCTACCAGGCTGAGAAGCTGCTCCACGAGCTAGGTTTCCGCCAGTTGCGTGTGCGCCATCATGACAAGGTCGCGCGTATCGAGGTGGAGCGATCAGAGATCCCCCGGCTTATCGAAGAAGAGATGAGCCGCACAGTCACTGATGGCTTACGCAAGATCGGCTATACCTATGTAACGGTCGATCTTTCAGGTTATCGTAGCGGTAGCATGAACGAGGGGTTCTTTAAGCGAAAGAATGTCTCAAAGGACTAATTTATGAAATGGGGTCATGAATGAGCAAACAGATGAACCGGACCATGACGAAGGATGAGCGCCGGCGCGAACGCCGTGAGGAGCAGAAGCGCCGCGAGGCCGAGCGCTTGCGTGCGGCGCGCAACAGGCGCTATACGCTGATAGGAGCCTTTGTGGCTACTGTTCTAATTGTTGGACTCGCTGTTTTCGCTTTCTCGCGTCTACCAGGCAGCACCACGAACGCAACGTCTGTCAACGGCACTCCTATTAATACGCAAGTTAATCCGCCTGTAGATAACATTTCCTGCCAGGGAAACGAGCAGCTCGCTTTCCACATTCATGCGCATCTCTCTATTTATATCAACGGCAATCCTGTCCAGGTCGCGCAGGGTGTTGGATTGGCACAGGATCAATCTTGCCTCTACTGGCTGCATACCCATGATAGTACGGGCGTGATCCATATTGAAAGCCCGAATCCAGGTGATGTCTATACGCTTGGCACATTTATCCACCTCTGGGGCGAGCAGTTCCCCGAACTGCAATATCCGAGCCAACTGGATCTGACAAGCGGCTGGGTAGCCTATGTGAATGGGCAGCCATATAAGGGCGATTTCCACAAAATCCCGCTGACCGCTCACGAGTTAATCACGCTGGCCTATAATTCTCCTGGCATCCAGCCCGATACAACATATAATTGGGGGCCGAATTTGTAATAGCGCCTTCCTGAAATAGTGTTGATGGGAGTGGCGACGAGCACCGCCGCAGGGGGCAACCGCGAGGGATTGCCCCTAGCCAGACGCCCTGCCGTTTGCCCATCACCCCTTCTGCCCTGTAGCTGCGACCACGATGGTGGATCATGGCGGGATCGGATGGCGAGGGGCCATGTCTTGCGCTTGCCCGGTGGCGGTGCCCGCGATGGTGGATCATGGCAGGATCGGATGGGTAGGGGCAATCCCTCGCGGTTGCCCTGGTCCACTCAGGGAGATTGGTGATATCCGTGGAGGCTTCGACGCGCATGATCGGATAGGTGGCAAACAAATAGTCCGCCGGCAAACGCTGAGCTTCTGAGCCATAGCCCTTGCCGCGATATTCGGGCGCCAGGACGATCCCAATGTTATACACAACACTCCCGTCGTTGGGGCCGTAGTGTTGCTGGTGATAGCTGACATTGCCTGTGATCTGTTCATCGTAGGTAACGATTGCCAGCGTCCCGTGGCGTGAGTCTAACAGACCACCCTCCTGCCATCCTTTTGCCAGTTCGCCAGGCCAGTGTAATCCAAACGTATTAAATTCGCTTAAATACTCCAGATCGTTGCTCCAGGCTGCAAAGATGGGCAGATCAGCCTGCGCTAGCGGTCGCAGATATATTTTCTTCCCGCGTAACATAATAGACATACCTCCATACCTCGAAAAAGTTAATGTTCCATATGTCCATCTGTAAAAAATCCTCAACATTTACCCTTTGGCCTGTATAGTATAATATCAATTAAAGAAATGTGCATATATCAAAGGGAAAATAGGAACGTATGCCAGAGCACACCATCTATCTCGATCATGCCGCAACCACACCGCTTGACCGGCGCGTGCTGGATGCCATGATGCCCTATCTGACCACCGAATATGGCAATGCCAGCAGCATCTATACGCTTGGCCGCCATGCCATGCAAGCCATTGATCGCGCCCGCGAACAGGTGGCGGAAGCGATCCACGCGCGGCCAACGGAAATTGCCTTTGTCGGCTGTGGCTCCGAGAGCGATAATCTGGCGATCAAGGGCATGGCCTTCGCTTCCCAAAAGAAGGGCAAGCACATCATCACCTCGTCCATCGAGCACCATGCCGTCCTCCATACCTGCCAGTATCTGGAGCGTTTTGGCTTCACCGTCACCTACCTGCCGGTTGACGCGTATGGACGCGTTGACCCTCATGAGCTTGAACAGGCTATCACCGATCAGACCACGCTCGTCTCGATCATGTACGCCAATAACGAGGTTGGCACCATCGAACCGATTGAAGAGATCGGGCGTATCTGTCGTGCTCGTAAGGTCCCTTTCCATGTTGACGCAGTTCAGGCCGGTGGCGCGCTGCCAATCGATGTCGTAGCGCTCCATGCCGACCTGCTCTCCCTCTCGGCCCACAAATTCTACGGACCAAAGGGTATGGGCATCCTGTATGTGCGCCAGGGTATGCGTATCCTGCCGCAGTTGCAGGGCGGCTCGCAGGAGCGTGGACGGCGAGCCGGTACCGAGAATGTCGCCGGTATCGTGGGCGCTGCAACCGCGTTACGCCTCGCTCAGGAAGAGCTGCCAGAGGTCACGCCACGCATTACCGCCTTGCGTGACCGTTTAATCGAGGGCATCCTGACTATCCCTGGCAGCAGGCTGACGGGCCATCCCACGCATCGCCTGCCCAACAACGCCAGCTTCTGCTTCGAGGGCGTTGAGGGCGAGTCGATCCTGCTCAACCTTGACCTGTTAGGCGTCGCAGCCTCGACCGGTTCGGCCTGTACCTCCGGCTCGGTCGATCCCTCACATGTGCTTGTAGCAATGGGCCTGCCTCCAGAGTGGTCACACGGTAGCCTGCGCCTCACCCTGGGCAAGGAGAATACCGCGGCAGAGGTGGAGACGCTGATATCCGCATTACCTGGCATCGTTGAGAAATTGCGTGGCCTGGGAGTGCAGATGCTATAACATGACTGGAGCCAGTAATCGCTGCATAATCCAGTCTCGCGCCTGCCCGCTCTGTACATCCACTGCCGCATTCACCTGTGAACCATGCCTCAGGCGCGGCAGCATATACCCTATGAATGGTCCCTGCGTCACAACTCTCACCATCATCTGCCGAAAGCGAAACAATTCAGGTTGGCAGAGAGCCGCGACGGTCAACGGATCATGCAGGTAGGGCAGACTGGGCTGCCAGCGCGGTCGATGGCGCAGCCATACAGCGATCAACTGACTCAAGAGCTGCATCTGAGGTGAAGAACAGCGGCGCAATTGCTCAATATCGCAGGCGCGAAGCTGGCAGCGCGTTGTCACATCGAAGCCGACCATCGTCACCGGTATGCCGGACTCCAGCACAACGCGAGCCGCTTTGCTATCGCTGCGCACATTCCACTCCGCCCACGGAATGCCACTGCTCCCACCCATCATCATTATATTTCCTATAGCCAGATTGATACAAGGCTCAATAGTGAGCGCGGTTGCGATGTTGGTGAGGGGACCGATACACATGAGCGTGAGAGGCCCCTGGCGGGATAGCGCCGTTTGTATCAGCAGTTCCGGGCCTGAGAGCGCGCTGATAGCCGGTAGTCTTGCGCGCTCGTCCAGAATAGCGGCCTGGGGAACGCCTGATGGACGATGGCGGCGTTGCAGGGGAGAGGCAATCCCTGCCGCCACCGGAATATCTTCTCGACCGAAGACGCGCAGCAGGTGAGCGGCCAGGCGTGCGCGCCTGTGAGTATCGCCAAAGACAGTACTCACGCCTTGCAGGGCGATCTCCGGCGATTGTAGAATAAGCGCGAGGGCCAGCGCATCGTCGATATCATCGCCGATATCGGTGTCCAGGAAAACAACGTGTTTGTGGCGAGTGGGGTGCATTGCTTGATTGTCTACGTTGAATATGTCTGATTGTTGTGAATTCATAAAATGTCTTCGTTATGGTCTAACCAAATAACAGATTTTAACAAAATAGTGTGGGAATGCCCGCCTCTGTGGCGACATCATTGATGACGTCCGATTTATTGCTTCCCTGGCCCCGCGCTGAAGCGGACGCCGTGAACCGCGTCGCCCCAGGGTCTCGTCGCTATGATGGGATTCCCGGCTTAATTTGTTCATCGGGATGCCCCTTATTATGTTGATTATATTGTATCCTCGCAGAAGGAGAAAAACTGTGAACGAGCCCCACAAAAATGCCGCAAGCCGTTACCTGCTTAGCCTGGCTGAGCGCAACGCACAGGCATACATTGCGCTGCCCGGCGCCAGAGCTATTATTCTCGTCGGCTCGGCTGCGGAAGGAGTGAGCGATTACCACTCGGATATCGATATGTGCATCTTCTATGACGCTTTACCTTCTGAAGAGGCGTTACTGGCAGCCTGTCAGCAGAACCAGGGAGATAAACGCCAGCTCTTCGGGGAGCCTGGTCAGGAAGCCGGTATCGAAATTTACCATGTGAATGGCGTGGAGTGTCAGATTGTGCATACCACTATCGCCGCCTGGGAACGAGATATGGCAACGGTATTGGAGCAGCTTGATGTGACCTCGCCCTTGCAGAAAGCTCTCTCCGGGATGCTGGTGGCGCTCCCACTCTATGGAGAGGCGCTGGTACGGCAGTGGCAGGAGAAGCTCTCCCATTATCCTGATGCTCTGGCGCAGGCAATGGTCAGGCATTACATGGCTATCGTGCCTGTGTGGGCAATCCAGGAACGCATGCAGCCCCGCGATGCAACTATCTGGCTCCACCAATTACTGGTCGAGGCTTCCTATCAACTGCTTGGCATCCTGGCAGGGCTCAATCGTCTGTATTACTCCTCGTTTCAATTCAAACGCATGCGTCACTTTATCGCCCAAATGAAAATCGCTCCCCCCGATCTGGCTGCACGCCTGGAAGCCCTTTTTCATAACGATATAGCAATTGCAGCAGCGCAACTGGAAGAACTGACGCGCGAGGTTGTGGAGCTTGTTGAGCAGCGTATGCCCGAAGTAGATGTGACCGCGTTGCGCAGTAGGATTGGCATGCGGCAGCAATCGTGGCAGCCTTTGTAAGGCAAGAAGGAAGTGAGTTATGCAAGAGCAGCTCGAACGCAACAAACAAACGGTCACCGCATTTTATGACCTGATGTTCAATCAGTGCCAACCAGCCGAAGCCATGAAGCGCTATGCTGGAGCGGCGTATATTCAGCATAATCCGGCAGTGGCTGATGGAAAAGAGGCGTTCATCGAGTATTTTGAACGGATGGCCCGCGAGTATCCTGGAAAGCGCGTCCACTTCAAGAAGGTGATCGCCGAAGGGAACTATGTTATCCTGCATTGTTATCAGCAATGGCCGGGCGATGGCGATTGGGCCGGGATAGACATTTTCCGGCTCGACGAGGAGGGCAAAATCGTGGAACATTGGGACGTGCTCCAACGCATTCCTCAACACGCCGCCAACGCCAACACCATGTTTTAACAGCAGCTTTGCCAGAAGCAAATAAGATTGGGTACCCTTTCACGGGGTACCCATGTGGTTATGTCGTTTGCTGGCTTCTGACTTCGGTACCCGTCATCTGTTCTAGCACCTTCATAAAGGCGGTATAGTCGTCTCGCCCGTAGCCTGCGGCGCGGGTCATCTCGTAGAGCTGGCGCGCCAGGGCCGTCATTGCCACGGGGCTGCGGGTCTCAGCGGCCAGGTCAAGGGCCAATCCCAGGTCTTTGTGCAGCAGATCCGTCATAAAGCCGGGCTTGAAGCTGCCATTAAAGGCTCTGATTGGGAACTGGTTGGAGAGCTGCCAACTGGCGCCGCTGCTGACGCCGATGATTTTCGCCATCGTATCCACATCGGCTCCAGCCCTCACACCCAGCACGAAAGCTTCGGCGATAGAGGCCGCGATAGTGCCGCACAGAATATTGTTGACGATCTTGACCACCTCGCCGGAACCAACGGGGCCAACATGAAAAATATTCTCCTTTTTCCCCATTCCCTCCAGCACCGGACGCGCTTTTTCAAATACCTCTTTCTCGCCGCCCACCATAATTGAGAGCGTGCCGTTAACTGCTCCCTGAGAGCCGCCGCTCACAGGCGCATCAAGAAAATGCACGCCTTGCTCTGCCGCCGCCGCCGCCAGTTTGCGGCTCATCGTTGGCGCGATAGTGCTCATATCGATGATAATCAGCTCCTTGCGCGCTCCTTCGAGCACGCCCTGGGGACCGGCTATGACTTCCTCAGCATCTGGCGAGTTGGGCACCATCGTAATCACAAACTCCGAAGCCATCGCGACGGCGCGGGGAGATGGCGCAAGCTTCGCCCCGGCGTTAAGCACTTCCTGTACCTCCGGCTTCTCGGGGTGACGAGCAAAAACGGTGACGTCATGGCCTGCTTTGAGCAGATTGAGGGTCATTGGGCGGCCCATGACGCCGATACCGATAAAACCGACCTGCATATGTATCAATCCTTTCCTGCATGAATTATTCCATATCGATAACGACAGCTCCGCCAGGAACGACCATACCTTCCTGGTAATGCACATGCTGCACTTTGCCCTCGTAGGGTGCGGTAATCGCATGTTCCATTTTCATGGCGCTGAGAATGACAAGCACCTGATGGGCGGCAACGCTATCGCCATCCTGAACATGCACTTTGACGATGGTGCCCGCCATTGGCGCTTTGAGCGTTTTCTGCGAGTGGGCAGCGCCTCCGCCATATGCGGCTGTGTCTACATCCGGCGGTTGGCGACGCTGAAGCTGGTAGGTATAGCCTTTGAACTCCACCAGCATCTCGCCCTTTTGTTGCTGTACAGAGGCTCGCGTCTGAGCTGCTCCGCGCCTGAGCAAGACCAGCCCCTCACTATCAATTGTATATGTTATATCCTGAGACGCTTGCGTATCAATCTGAACGCGCCAGGCTCCGCTGCCGTCCGCGGTTGGCGTGAGCGCGATTTTATGTTCCTGCTCTTGATAGCTGTAGGTGATGGTGCGTGCCTCGCCCGCCATACGCCACGGCCCCAGCGTTTTCCAGGGATTTTGTGCGCCCGTTACTTGAGGCCGTGAAGCTCCCATCTCGTTGGTGATTTCGTAGAGGGCTGCCGCGATTATAACGGTATCGGGGAGCGCATCGCCTTGAGCTGTGGTTGTGCCTGGCAGCCTGTGTTCTTCCAGGAAGCCCGTATGCGTCTGCCCCTGCTGAAAGGCGGGATGGACGCTGATAGCGTGTAGCAGCGGGACGTTGGTGGTCACGCCGAAGATCGTGCTGTGTTCGAGCGCCTGCTGCAAGCGGGCGACGGCAGCCGGGCGATTTTCGCCGTATACGATCAGCTTGGCAATCATGGGGTCGTAATACTGCGAAATCTCGTCCCCTGTTTCAACGCCGCTATCCAGCCGCACCCCTGGCCCCTGCGGGGGAACGAAGCGTGTGATAGTGCCGGTGGAGGGGAGGAAGTTCTGGTAAGGATCTTCGGCGTAGATACGCACTTCGATGGCATGGCCGCGTGGGCTGATCTGCTCCTGAACGATGCCCAGCGGCTCGCCAGCAGCAATATACAGTTGGTGGCGTACAAGGTCCAGTCCCGTGACTAGCTCCGTTACCGGATGTTCCACTTGCAGGCGCGTATTCATCTCAAGGAAGTAGAACTGTCTATCCTCATCAAGCATAAACTCGATGGTGCCTGCATTGACATAACCTGCCGCCTGAGCGATACGAACGGCGGCATGGCCCATCTCGGCACGCAGGGAAGGGTTGAGGGCAATCGAAGGACTTTCTTCAACGATTTTCTGGTGCCGGCGTTGAATAGAGCACTCGCGCTCTCCAAGATGGATCAGGTTGCCGTGTTGATCGCCCAGCACCTGGATCTCGATATGACGGGGACGCTGGATCAGCCGTTCCAGAAAAACGGTCTCATCGCCAAACGCTGCTCTGGCCTCGCGTCGCGCCCCGGCAAGCTGCTCCACAAAATTGGCTGAGGAGTATACCGCGCGCATCCCTTTGCCGCCGCCGCCCGCCGATGCTTTGATCAGCAGTGGAAAGCCGATGCGCCGCGCCTCATCTATCAGCGCCTCATCGTCCTGGCTCTCGCCATTATAGCCGGGAACGGTCGGCGCGCCCACCGATTGCGCCAACTCTTTAGCCGCGATTTTTGAGCCCATCAGACGCATGGCAGCGGCGGGCGGCCCGATAAAAATAATCCCCGCTTGCTCGCATGCTTCAGCAAATTCTGCATTCTCCGAGAGAAAGCCGTAGCCCGGGTGAATGGCCTCCGCTCCGCTCTTTTTGGCAATCTCGATAATCGCGTCGATGCGCAGGTAACTCTGCGTCGATGGCGCGGGACCAAGATAATATGCCTCATTGGCAGCTCGCACATGGTACGCTTGCCGATCTGCCTCGGAGTAAATGGCGACGGTGCGTATGCCCATCTCGCGACAGGTCGCCATGATACGAACGGCGATTTCTCCACGGTTTGCGATAAGAATTTTTTTGAACATAATGTCAGTACTACCTTATTCTAAACAGTAGCTCATTGTGAGCAAGCGTCTGTGCTCACACTATCGCAGCATCCGCCGCAACTCCTGCGCCCGCAGACGCATCCAGGCCACCTCTTTCTCGAAGACTCTGACCGCTCTTGTTCGACCAGCCTGTTGATGATTGCGTAATGCTTGCTGCAAATCGGCTTCGAAGTCGTTCACAATGGCGATAGGATCGTCCCAACCATAAGCTACACACATGAGATGAATGCGCCGCGCTTGCTCATCGGCGCTCTGATTGGCCCAATGGCCCACATCTACATAATTGTAGATTGCGTTGGCGAGATCGCGCAACCGTGTGCCAGGAGCCGCATCATCCCAGTCAATCAGGCCGACTAACCGGTTCTCATGAAAAATCGTGTTATGCGGCCCTAGCTCATTATGAGCCACAATTTCGTGGCCCTGAGCCGGTGGAGAGCCAGCCGTGAGATCGTGCAATTGGCGGATGACCCTGGCAGCTTGTACCAGCAAATCATCCGGCAACGTAGAGCCGCTGTCTGACCACGCGTGACCTTCCAGGTAGCTGAGGATATCTCGACCTTGCTCATCCACTCCTAAAAAGCGTGGAGCAAAGTGAAAGCCCTGGCCCTCAAGCCAGGGAAGAAGGTCGTGGACGAAAACCGCGTTGCTTTTGGGTGGCCTTCGCACTGTATCTCCCACACGCACGATACCGGGTGTTAATCGCCCGCCTGACAAGGGGATCTCCTCAAAAGCGTCTTCTTGCGTCTCTTTTCCCGTTGTTTTTTGCTCAGTCTCTCTGCTCAACGCCAGCCTCCTCTTGAGAAATGCGTTCGGCAAAAAGGAATGCCATTCAGGATGCGCTATAGGAGCAGGGCTTGCCCCTGCCCTCCCTACGGGCGTTTGCGGCGCTCCAGGAAGGCTTGCAGGCGTTCCTGGGCCTCGTCGCCGATGCGCAGGCGGGCTATCGTCTCGGCAGTGTAGCGGCGCGCATCATCGGGAGCCATCTGCCCTGCAGTCATCGCCAACACCTTGCAGACCCGAATGGCCTGCGGGGCACTCGAAAGCAGCTCGTTGACCGCCTTTTGCACTGCGTCGTCAAGCTGGTCGTCCGGTACAACCGAGTGAACAAGGCCGATGGAGCGCGCGCGATTGGCGCTAAAACGTTCGCCTGTAACAAATAGCACACGCGCGTTCGTCTCGCCAATTTTACGGATCACATAGGGCGAGATCACGGCGGGAGCGATGCCCAGCTTCACCTCGCTGAAGGCGAAACGGGCGCTCTCAACGGCAATCGCGATATCGCAGACGGCAACCAGCCCGACGCCTCCCCCCATCGCCGTGCCGTTGACCCGCGCGACCACCGGACAGGGGAATGTATTGATAGCTTCCAGCAGATCGGCCAGGCGCAACGCATCATTCAAATTCTGTTCTGCGGTGAACGTGACCGATTCCTTCATCAAATTCAGGTCCGCCCCCGCGCTAAACGACGGCCCCTCCCCGGTGAGCACGACGCCATGCAATTGTTCTTCCTTGCTCAGCTCCGTAAAAGCTGTGATGAGATCCTGTACGATCTGGCCGTTGAACGCGTTATGTACCTCCGGGCGGCGCAATGTCACGGTGGCGATCCGGTCCTCAAAAGTATGCTCGACCGAAAGGTGTGTGTATGTCGTCATGTTGTCTCCTTAAAAGTGTTGATGAACATGCTGGCCTACATCCTGAATACGCCAAAGGGTGTGTCGGGCATGGGAGCGTTGAGCGATGCAGCAATGCCTAACGCCAGTACGGTGCGGGTATCGCGCGGATCAATAATGCCATCATCCCACAGGCGTGCCGTGCTATAGTAGGGATTGCCCTCTTCCTCGTACTTATCAAGAATGGGCTGCATAAACGCGGCCTCCTCCTCTGCGCTCATTGTTTTGCCGCGTGCCGCCAGCCCCTCTTTACGTACCGTTGCCAGGACGGTTGCTGCCTGTAGCCCGCCCATCACTGAGATGCGCGCGTTGGGCCACATCCACAACTGGCGCGGCGAGTAGGCGCGTCCGCACATGCCATAGTTGCCAGCGCCAAACGAGCCGCCGATAATCACGGTGAAGCGTGGCACGGGCGCGTTGGCAACCGCCATGACCATCTTCGCGCCATCTTTGGCGATACCGCCATTCTCATACTGCCGACCGACCATAAAGCCGGTGATATTCTGCAAAAAGACCAGCGGCGTCTGACG
This sequence comes from Ktedonosporobacter sp., assembly GCA_035293765.1. Lineage (GTDB taxonomy): Bacteria > Chloroflexota > Ktedonobacteria > Ktedonobacterales > Ktedonobacteraceae > DASRHT01. The sequence continues at coordinate 56,163 of DATGMF010000051.1, read as the reverse complement.
CTGCCCACACAGCTCTATGAAGTGAGTGGCTTTGAGCGCGCTCTCTGAGAAGAGGATGCCGTTGTTGGCGATAATGCCGACCGGATAGCCCATAATGCGCGCAAAGCCGCAGATAAGCGTTGTCCCATAGAGGGCCTTGAACTCGTGGAACTCGCTGCCATCGACGAGGCGGGCGATAACTTCATGCACATCGTAGCTTTTGCGGCTATCTTTCGGCACAATGCCGAGTAGCTCGTTGGCGTCGTAGCGAGGCGGGATGACGGGATGGATCTCCCAGGGAATATACTTGCGGCGGTTGAGATTTGAGACGATGCTGCGGCAAATGGCAAGGGCATGCTCATCGTTCAGGGCGTAGTGATCGGTCACGCCGGAGGTGCGACAGTGGACATCAGCCCCTCCCAGATCTTCCGCGCTCACCTCCTCGCCGGTTGCGGCCTTGACCAGTGGAGGGCCACCCAAAAAGATCGTACCGTTGCCGCGTACAATCACCGTCTCATCGCTCATCGCCGGAACGTAAGCGCCTCCTGCCGTACAGGAGCCCATCACGGCGGCAATCTGCGGGATGCGCTGACTGGACATGCGCGCCTGGTTATAGAAGATGCGCCCGAAGTGTTCGCGGTCGGGGAAGACATCGGCCTGGAGCGGCAAGAACGCGCCGCCGGAATCGACCAGATAAATGCAGGGCAGATGATTTTGTTCCGCAATCTCCTGAGCGCGTAAATGCTTCTTGACCGTCATCGGGTAATAGGTGCCCCCTTTAACGGTAGCGTCATTTGCCACGACGACGCATTCCTGTCCCTCAACCAGCCCTATGCCGGTCACAATGCCAGCCGAGGGCGCGTCATTATCGTACATATCCCAGGCGGCCAGCGGGCTAAATTCCAGAAAAGGCGTATCGGGATCGCAGAGAAGCTGGACACGTTCGCGCGCCAGCAACTTATTGCGTTTGCGATGCTTCGCGATAGCATCCTGACCTCCGCCCTGCTGGACCTGTTGAATATTGGCCTGAAGCTGATCCAGGAGTTGCTGGAAATAGCCCGTATTCTCCTGGAATTCCTCGCTGCTGCGATTAATATGTGATTCAATAATAGCCATAAATTAGTATATTTCCTCTCCAACGACGATGATGGGGCATAGCGTGGCTGCGAATCCGCATGCTGTTAGGGGCAGGGCTAGCCTCTGCCCTGCTGGTTCTGTAGGGGTGCGCCTTTCTGACAGAATTTCAAGGCGAGGCTCGCCCCTGCCCTGCTTCGTTGCCCTATCATTACAGCACTATGCAGGGGGAGCGTCAAGTCACGACTATTGTCCTACCTGTCCGCTCAGTCACCATCCGGTCCATTATAATGACGCATGTGGATGAGCTCTTTTACCATATTTACCGGCTGCATTAAGAAACTCTTATTGAGTTTTGTTCGCGAGCACACGAATATAAAGAAATGCATTGAGGGAATTTTTATGGTGATTGGTACGTATATCGAGCATTTTGCGGGGAAAAAGGTAGATGATTGGAACCCTGAGGTGGGGATCACGAATCCTGAAACTACGCTTTACAGGCTGAGCGTTGCTTATGGCGAAGATGATATTACCTGGTCTGATAGGTTTGCCGACTTCTTGAATGATTCCGCCGTTGGCGCTGTCACCGGGCTGGTAGCTGGCATGTGGATACAGGATTTTGGGGACGCGAACGATAGCGCGCGTGTCGTCGAGGCGATTGCTGCCGCGCGCGAGAAGCTGCCTCGATTAACCGCCCTTTTCCTGGGAGATATTACTTTTGAAGAGTCTGAGATTTCATGGATTGAGCAGACTGACGTATCTCCTCTCTTTGAGGCGTATCCGGCTCTGGAACATTTTCGGGTGCGCGGTGGCAATAATCTCCGGCTTGGGAGGCTGCATAGCGAGCATCTCAAAGAACTGGGTATTGAAAGCGGTGGCTTAGATAGCAGCGTGGTTCATGATGTCTTACGCTCCGATCTGCCTGCGCTTGAACATCTCGAATTATGGCTCGGTGATGCCAATTATGGAGCCAATACCACGATGGAAGATTTGGCGCCGCTGTTTACCGGTCAGCTATTTCCGAACTTACGCTACCTGGGGTTACGCGATAGCGAGATTACTAACGAGATCGCGCAGGCCATTGTACAGTCGCCCCTCTTGGAGCGCCTTCGTGTCCTTGATCTCTCGCTTGGCGTGCTTGATGATACGGGAGCCGCCGCCCTGCTGGCCTCTCCGGCGGTGAAAAAGCTAGAGAAGCTGGACATTCATCATCATTATTGCTCCGACCAGATGGTTGAGCAGCTCAAAGCTCTGGGTATAGAAGTGGATGCCAGTGATCGGCAAGAAGAAGGCGAGTATGGTCGCTATGTGGCCGTCAGCGAGTAGCGCGCCGCCCGATTTCGTGCTGATTGGCTCTCCCCAGGACCGCCGCGTTGAGCTTTTTCAAGCGGCGCTGGTCCAACTGGAGTTGCCTCCCGCGCGCATGATCAGCTACCTCGATCTGATTGCCGGACGGCTTGCGTTAGCCGATAGCATCCGTCCCACATCAATCGTTCGCATCGAATCGCCGGGCAAAGATTTCGAGGTTGAGCGCGCCCTGCTGGCGCTGGGAGCGGAAATCGAGGAGCCTGACGGTCATCCCTATGAGCGCCTTTCGCGTCGCGCAGTAGAGGAGCTGCGCTTTGAAAAAGGGCGCATCCTGCCCTCGCGCCAGTGGTATCTGGGCTATTGCCAGTTGCTTCAGCACATCAAACAGCAGGCGAAGCAGAATCAAGTAATGAATACGGCTGACGATATTATGCTCGTGTTCGATAAACGGGCGACACACGCGTTACTGACCGCACATGCAATATCTGTGCCGCCTGCAATCGGGCCAGTGAACTCGTATGAAGAACTGATCGATCAGATGCAGCGGCACGGCTGGTCGCGCGTGTTCCTCAAACTGGCGCACGGGTCGAGCGCATCCGGCGTGGTTGCTTATCGCTTTTCTGGAAACCGGCATCAGGCAATTACAACCGTGGAGATGGTTTGTACCGATAATGAACGCAAGCTCTACAACTCGCGCGATATTCGTGTGTATCAGCAGCACGAAGAGATCGTGGCATTGATTGATGCTTTATGCAGGCACCGCGTTCATGTAGAACAGTGGCTGCCCAAAGCTGGCTACGCTCAACGCACTTTTGATCTGCGCATTGTCATGATAGCCAGGCAGGTGCAGCACGTCGTTGCGCGCTTGAGCCGGAGCCCGATGACCAACCTGCACTTGCTAAATCAGCGCAGCGATATTGCTGAGATCCTCACAGCAATCGGTGAGGCGCGCTGGGAGCAGGCATGCCGGACCTGCGGGCAGGTTGCTCATCTTTTTGCGAGTCTGTACATGGGCATAGACCTGCTCTTCACCTCTGCCTTTAAGCGGCATGCCATAGTAGAGGTCAATGCCTTCGGTGATCTACTGCCCGGCGTGCTTTACCATGATCAGGATACATATACGGCGGAGATTATGGCCGCATTGAAAGCTGGTGCAGAGTGATTCACGCTCGCGATCTGATCGGTACGCACGATATCCTGCTGATGACGCTGGATACCTTGCGCTACGACGTGGCTCAGGATATGCTTGTTCAAGGGCACACGCCAAACCTGGCGACATTGCTGCCTCCTTCGGGATGGGAGAAGCGACACTCTCCCGGCAGCTTCACCTATGCCGCGCATCACGCCTTCTTCGCCGGATTTTTGCCCACGCCCGCCACGCCGGGCCAGCATCCCCGACTCTTCGCGGCGCGGTTCCCCGGCAGCGAAACGACAACGGAGGCCACATTTGTCTTCGACGCGCCAGATATCGTCACCGGTCTGGCCGATCTGGGCTATCACACCGTTTGTATTGGCGGCGTCGGTTTCTTCAATAAAGCCAGCCCGCTGGGTAGTGTCCTGCCGGGTCTGTTCCGCGAAAGTCACTGGCGGCCCGAGCTGGGCGTCACCGATCCTCATTCGACCGAGCATCAGATAGAGCTGGCCTGCGCGCTTCTGGAGCGATTGCAGCCTGATCGGCGGCTCTTTTTGTTTATCAATATCTCCGCGCTCCACCAGCCAAATAACTTCTATCTTCCGGGCAGTGTGCAAGATTCGCTTGCATCGCATGGAGCAGCTCTGGCTTACGTCGATAGCCAGTTGCCGCGGCTCTTCAAGACGCTGCGCAAGCGTGCTCCCATACTGACCATCCTCTGTTCCGATCATGGGACCGCGTATGGTGAAGATGGTTATATGGGTCATCGCATTGCGCATCCGGTCGTCTGGACCGTTCCTTATGCCGAGTTGGTATTGAGCAAAATGGAGGGTGAAACGTGATGATTGCGCTCGAAAAAATGTTGCAAGAAACGCCATATGTATCATACACCTATGCCTATCCGCATAAAACTGCCTATCGCCCATTTCCCTCGCTTCTAAGGCTGGATGAGCTGTGGGCAGAGGAGAAGCGCAGCGCCATTTTTCTCTATATGCATGTACCCTTCTGTGAAATGCGCTGTGGCTTCTGCAATTTGTTTACGACGGTCGATACAACAGCGAAATTTGCCGCAGGGTATCTTGCCGCGTTAGAACGGCAGGCGGAACGCGTGAGAGCCGCTTTAGGCGAGGTCTCGATTGCGCGCATGGCGATAGGAGGCGGTACGCCAACACATCTCGCTGTCGATGATCTCGCCCGGCTCTTCGATCTTGCCGAGCGTCTCTTCAACGTCGTTCCTGGCAGCGTACCAACTTCGGTTGAAACTTCCCCGCTAACAGCCACCCCCGCGAAGCTGCAATTGCTGCGGGCGCGTGGCGTTGATCGCGTCAGCATCGGCGTCCAGAGTTTCATTGAAGCGGAATCGCGTGCAGCCGGTCGTGCTCAACAGACAGCGGTTGTGGAGCAGGCGCTTGCCGCTATTCGCACGGAACACTTCCCAACGCTGAACATCGATCTCATCTATGGCCTGCCCGGGCAGACGGTTGCGAACTGGCTGACTTCGTTACAGGCCGCATTGCGCTATCAGCCGGAGGAGCTATACCTCTATCCCCTCTACATTCGTCCGCTAACGGGATTAGGCCGTAAGGGGGTCATAGATAGCGAAGATATGCGACTGGCCTGTTATCGAGCGGGCCGGGACCTGTTGCTAGCCTCGGGCTATACTCAGGTCTCGATGCGGATGTTTCGCGCGGCTCATGCGCCGGTCGAGACGGGGCCGGTCTATTGCGTGCAGGATGATGGCATGGTTGGTCTTGGTTGTGGGGCGCGCTCATATACGCGTACGCACCATTATGCCAGCGAATATGCTGTTGGGGCGCAGGGAGTGCGCGCGATTCTAGCAGAATATATAGCAATGCCGGCAAAGGCGTTCGATTTTGCGTACTATGGATTTTGTTTGAATGACGAGGAGCAGCGCCGACGTTATGCGCTCAAGTCGTTGCTTGAAGCAGGCGGCCTTCATCTTGCGAGCTACCAACTACGCTTTGAGAGCGATGTTTTCTCAGATTTACCCGAGTTACGTGCTTTGCTCGATGCAGAGATGGCGACCCTCACGGAGAATGTCATGATATTGACCGCCGCAGGGATCGAACGCTCGGATACGATTGGTCCGTGGTTGTATTCAACGCGGGTAAAAGAACTGATGAGAGGATACGAACTGCGATGAAGCTATCAATTCTGTATCGGGGACCTCTGTCAAGCTGTAATTATGGCTGCGTCTATTGCCCCTTTGCCAAGCATATCGAGACGAGGCAGGAGCATGAAAGGGATCGGCAGGCGCTTGAACGCTTTGTTGGCTGGGTCGCGTCGCGGCGCGAAGATCGCATCGGCATCTTCTTCACCCCGTGGGGAGAGGCGCTGGTGCGCAAGCGTTACCAGGATGCTTTTGTACAGCTTTCGCAGATGCCTAACGTCGTGAAAGTCGCGATCCAGACCAATCTGTCCTGCCGGCTCGACTGGCTGGAGCGGTGCGATAAAAGCAAAGTGGCGCTATGGTCAACGTTTCACCCTTCCCAAACGACCCGCGAACGTTTCCTTGCAAAGTGCCAGGAGTTGGACCGGCGCGGCGTGCGTTACAGCGTCGGCGTCGTTGGCTTGAAAGAGCACAGTGACGAAATCGATGCGCTACGACGTGAGCTACCTGGATGTGTCTACCTGTGGATTAATGCCTATAAACGTCAATCCGACTATTACACCGTCGAGGATATTCAGCGTTTTACGGGTGTAGACCCGCTTTTCCCGCTTAATAACCAGTATCACCCCAGCCAGGGGCGGCCTTGCCGAACCGGCCAGAGCGTCATATCGGTCGATGGCGATGGGGTGATGCGGCGCTGCCACTTCATCAAAACGCCTATAGGTAACATCTATGAGCCTGGCTTTGAAGCAGCCCTGCGCGCGAGAACGTGTACTAACGCTACCTGCGGCTGTCATATCGGTTATGTACACATGGACGATTTAAAGCTCTATCCCGTTTTTGGCGACGGCGTGTTGGAGCGTATTCCGGCGCGACAGATCGAGCCCTGATGAGCGCCTTTGTGTATCCGCATTAGCATTATTCTGCAAGCCAATCTCATGGTATCGCCGAGGGGAGAAAAGGCAATGCCATGAGATAGCAGGATGTGTGCATTTTATCTACAGGTCAGGCAATACGTTCTGAAAAACGAACGCATCGTTCTTCAGAACCTAATAGCCAACGGTCTGTTCAATAGTCGTCGCCATGAGCTGATAGCCAACGGAGCGCGGGTGTATAGCCAGCGCCAGAGGGAAATTGCTGCTCATCCAGGTGAGCGTGTTGATGTTGGGATTGGGCGTAGCTGGACCGCCGAAGGCCGTGAAGATGTCAACCATCGTGACATTGAATGCGCTGGCATCGTTAGCAATATGCTGATCAACCTCTTGTGAGACTGATACCAGGTTTGGACAGAGATTCTGTTCCGGGTCGTAGTAGTTCGGAATGATCAAGTCGCCCGTTCTCTGTCCATTCACCGTCAATGCTGCTGTCAGTTGGGGCAGAATGACCTGGCTTAGATTGGCGTCCATCGTTGCCAGATCGCTGCTAAACCTGGAACTGAGCGTGCAGTTGGGCGCATTTGAGGTATTGACATCATTGTGCAGAAGGAAGTCATCGGCTCCAACGTCCAGTGTCACGGGACTGACCTCGCCCGCGTGCAGATGCAGGAAGTTGACGGCGGCCTGAAGCTGTGAACCGACATAATGCACTTTATTCTGAATTGCATCAATGCAACCACCATTAATCATTGTAATGGTAGTTTCTCCCGCGCAGGACAGATTTACCAGAGCTTCTGTCCCGTGAGACTGCAAATTCGCGAAGAAGTCGTCGGCGTACCCATCATTGTTATCCCCATTCGGCTGAAACCCGAGTCCCAACGAGTCCCCGAGCGCCAGGTAGAAGGTTTTGGGTCCAACCAGGGTAGACGCCTTTGCAGGATGAGAAAAGGAAACAGAAAATGTAAAAACGAGAGCTACAGCAAGCACTAAAATGATGAGACTGGCACCACGTAAAAATCGCATCATGAGGCAGCCCTCCAAAGCAAGTACTGCGATTCCGCGTTCCGTGGGGGCAATCCCTTGCGGTTGCCTGGTAGCTCCCCGATGCATCGTGGGAGCATTGGAACGCGGAACATGTCAAAGTAGAATGAAGCGGTTGACGAGCACAAACCAGCGGCCCTCTTTAAGTTCGCTGTAGAGGTATCCACTATGTGCTGTAATACTTCTCCAAAACTATCTTAAATGATAACGAGTAAAGAAATGCACACAGTCCTTTGTAAAGTATAGTCAAATAGAATGAAGCCTTACAATACTTTTGCATAAACAAATGAATAGATATAGATAACCAGGCAGTTATATATCATATTTATCCTCTGGTGCGGCAATTGAGTGAAAAGATCATTATGCTTGCAACCTCTTCCTGCGCTAACACGACGAAAGCCGTAGAGAGAAGGATAGGGGTAGCTGTGTGGCTTATTTAGAGGGGGGTATGATGTCTCAGCAAACGGGCGATAGTCATCGGGATTATCGAAGCCCGCGATCCAGGCCGCAGCATGGTGGTAGTTGCTCATGGTAGGTGGCATGCGAATCAGGTACTATCTTCCGGTCGAGGGACACTGAACGGCGAGACAAACCAGCGGCTCATCGCCTGCCAGTGGAACACGCAGCAGGCGGCAAACGTCGCCTGCATCTTCATCCTGCGCCAGCACTTCAGCATCGACCTGTTCGAAGATGCGATCATTGTGAAAAGCGGAAATAGTCGTCTTGGGGGGGTATGATTGTCAAATAACGTAACCCATTCATCATACCTCTCGTATATACATTATCTATGCTCATCAGCGCGAAGTTGAGCGTAGTAATTGTTTACCATATTTCACAAGTAAATACCGGACGTCCTGATCAAGGAACGATTAGCACATATAAGTTCTCACTGTATTAGAAAGGTAAAAGGAATTTCTCTATGGCGAAGACACTCAATGGAATGGCCCTGGCAAACAACTCAAAGGCTTCCACATTGTCGCTGCGGTCAGTATGGGTACTGCGGCTGGCTCTGGGGCTGGTAGCGTTGCTCGGGGCAATCGTTTTTCTTGAAGGCACAAGCTGGGATATCCAGTGGCACTCTCTGATAGGGCGTGATAGGACTTTGATCCCACCACATATCATGATGTTGACCGGAGTAACCATCAGCGGGCTCTCCGGGTTATTAACTATCCTGATCGAAAGCTCGTGGGCGCGCCACAGTGAAATCGTTAAGAAGAACAGCACAAGTTTTGTAGATATCTTTTATGGTCCGCTTGGCGCTTATATCGTTGGCTTTGCAGCCCTTGTAGCTGCTGTTGCCTTCCCCCTGGACGCCTACTGGCATGCTCTTTACGGCATCGATGTAAGGATCTGGGCTCCTTTTCATGTCATGTTTGTCTCCAGCATGGGTATTGTTGCGCTCGGAGCCGCTTATATGCTGATTTCAGCCGGGCATCTTGCCAAACGGGCCGATAATAGTAATGCCGGTCCCACGCGCGCTGCCTATGCTGGAGCGATTGTCGCCCTGGCAACCATATTAAGCATCTTTACTCTGTTACTGTTTGACGCGCTGAACAAGGGAAATCAACTCAACCTGGGATTCGTTAATCTCAGTGTCTTTCCCCTCTTATCAGGCATCCTGATAGCGTTTACTTTCGCAGCCGCCGCCTATGCCATACCGTGGCGCTGGGCTGCAACGTCCGTTGTGGCCTGTTATTGCTTGCTGGCTGGGATTATGGCTTTGTTTGTGCAGCCCGCGACGAATTGGCTGCTCACCGTTGAGCGATTGAGCTATAGAAGGGCTCACCTTCCCTCTACATCGTTGGTGGCGCTGCAATGGTTTCTCACTCCCATCATTGTGGCAATCTTGATCGATGTGATGATGTACCAGGCGCGGCAAAAGCACTGGTCGCAGAAGAAGTTGACGCTGATCATGGCTCTGTGCGCCCTTATCAGTGGCGCGCTGCCGATTGTTCCCGGCTCGCCCCTGTTACCTGCGGTGCTGCTATTACAGGTGGGAGTAGCAGGTTTTGCTCTCTCCCTGCTCATAGGACTGGGTGGCTCACTCTTGGGAACCATTTTTGGTCGTAATGTGGGTGAATCGCTACGTACCCTGGAAGGGTGATGAGGATGACTAAAACCTTGCAATTTCTCCTGCTGGCCGCAGGCGTGGTCACGCTGCTGGCGGTGTTAGGGGAAATAGGATACTCCATTGCCGCGACAATGCATGGGAGCACGCCTGCACGCGTGGTTCGGGTGCAGGCAGGCCCTTATCCGCTGACGGTCAATCTTTATACTTATCCAGCTCATGCCAGCTATGCGCTGCCTTTCTCGATTGCTCCTCAGCAGCCGATAAATGGCGCGCTAACCTATAATGTTTCATCTGTACCTGATCCAACGGATGTACCGGCAACGCCGGTACGGGCGAGTATCACTCCAGATCCCAATGTACATGATGGTGTGCAGGGAGATGCAGAGATTACGGTTCAGGGCGGCTGGACGCTCAATATCGTCGTCAATGGCGTAGCAGGGCGCGGTGAAGCGTCTGTGCCCATAGTTGCCACAGCGCCACCCGCGATCCCCACATGGCTTGGCTGGTTGATCGGCCTGATCCCATTTTATGGTTTGCTCGCTTTCTTGCTAAGGCAGCGTGGTCGTAAGAGTAAGCAGGAGCAGATCAGTACTCCTTAGATCAGAAGGATTCCTGGCCACTTTATCCAGATTTTTGTACTCTGGCCAGGAATCGCCATTACAGAATGGATTATGTTATCCTTGTGTGAGCGTGGAAATTTCTAGATATGATCAGGTTTGGGTGGCCATTTTGTCTGTTGAGTGAGAGCCAGCTTCCCAAGCACCCACTCTTTGTTGCTCTTAGCGCTAACATTAGTGGGGTCAAGGCGAAGGACTTGCTCGTAAGCCTCCAAAGCCTCATCAAAGCGTTTGAGTTCCCCCAGGAGCCACGCTTTGCTGCCCCAGGCTGAAGCATTGGTAGGCTCAAGCCGAAGGGCCTGTTCGCAAGCCTCTAGGGCTTCTGTAGAGTATGTAAGTTTTCCAGGTCTCCAAAAGCGTCTGAATTTCCCCAGGACCCGTCCTTTGTTGCTCCAGGCTTTGGCATACGTTGGATCGAGCCGGAGAGTCTGTTCATAAGCCTCTAATGCTTCATTAAAGCGTTGAAGGTTCTCCAGAATCCATCCTTTATTGTTCCAGGCCCCCGCGTTAGTGGGGTCGAGTTGGGTAGCCCGTTCACAAGCGTCCAATGCCTCGTCAAAGCGTTTGAGGTTTCCCAAAACCCACCCTTTATTGTTCCATGCTCCTGCAAAGGCTGAGTCGAGCCGAATAGCCTGCTTACAGGCATCCAAAGCTTCGTCAAAGCGTTTGAGGTTCCCCAGGACGTCTCCTTTGTTGTGCCAGACTTTGGTATTTTCAGGATCAAGCTGGATAGATCGCTCACAAGCAGCCAGGGCTTCGTTAAAACGTTTGAGGTTCTCTAGCACTGCTCCTTTGTTTATCCAGGCCCTGGCATTGTCAGGCTCAAGGTGAATAGCTTGCTCAAGAGCATCCAGAGCCTCGTCAAAACGTTTGAGTCCTGCTAGTACCGTTCCTTTGCTGTACCAGGCTCTGGCCAGGAGAGGGTCAAGCCGAGTGGCTTGGTCGCAAGCCTCTAATGCCTCGTCAAAACGTTTGAGTCTTGCTAGTACCACTCCTTTGTTGTGCCAGGCCGGGGCATATATAGGGGCTAAGTGTAGTGCTTGTTCAAACGCTGCCAGCGCCTCCAGGTACTGTTGAAGGGAGTAAAGCGCACAGCCTTTCAGATAGAAGCCCGGGGCATCTGTTGGAACCTGTGGAAGGAATTGCTCATAGATAGCCCGTGCTTCTTCTGTGCGCCCAAGTTTCCAAAGAGAATGCCCTTTGCCCAAATTGGCAACTATATCAGTAGGCTCAAGCCCAAGAGCGTGCTCAAAGGCATCTAACGCTTCATTCCCTTGTCCCCTCTGATGGATGTGTGCTAATCCTTTGTCGATCCATTGCTCTTTGGTGCGGTCAGATTGCTGCTCAGCCATCAGTGTGCTCCCTTTCTTCCTAGATAAGTTGTCCGCTACTCTTCTTCTGCTTTAATGCGATGAAGCTTCACAAAATTAGTACGCGCCCAGCTTGCAACGGGTAGCCCTCCCATAATTACAACATAATCGCCATGTTGCATCAGGTGATCCTCGACGAGCCGCCGCTCGACCTCCTCGATCAGCGCCTCCGTTGTGCCTCGCAGCTCGATACAGTGAGGCCAGACGCCCCACCAGAGGGCCAGTTGACGCCTGATGCCCTCCCAGGGAGTGTAGGCCAGGATGGGAACGCGTGGGCGATCTTTGGAGATCAGATGGGCCGAGTTGCCGGTGCGCGTAAAAACAACGATGGCTTTGACGCTGGCCTCCTCTGAAAGCGTACGAACTGCCCGGCTTACGGCGCGCGCTTGCGTAAGGCGCTGGTGTTTGGGCGGCTGAGCGGTTCGATTGCCTGCTTCAGTTTCCAGCGCGATGCGCACCATCATTTCAACGGCTTCAATCGGATAAGCGCCCGAAGCCGTTTCCGCGCTCAACATCACTGAGTCGGTCTGATCGAGCACGGCGTTTGACACATCGTTGACCTCCGCCCTGGTGGGACGCGGGTTCGTTACCATCGACTCTAACATCTGCGTAGCAGTAATCACGGGCAGGCCCAGTTCGTTGCACCTGGCGATGATGTGTTTCTGGATCAGCGGCACCTTCTCAGGGGGCATCTCTACTCCCAGGTCGCCGCGTGCGATCATCACGCCGTCGGTAACTTCGAGAATATCATCCAGATGGGCTATCGCCTCCGGCTTCTCTAGTTTGGCGATTAAGGGGATAGGAATGAGAGGTTTCTTTGGCTCCTTGTGATGCTCTGATTGCAGCTCGTGAATATAGCGTTTGGCTTCAAGGATATCTTCCGGCTTGCGTACAAAGCTGAGCGCGACATAATCCACGTCATGCATGACGCCGAAGCGCAGGTCGTCGCGGTCTTTTTCGGTAAGTGCGGGCGAGCTTACGGCGACGCCTGGCAAATTGATGCCTTTGTGCTCTCCCAATACGCCGCCATGCACCACCTGACAGCGTATGTCGGTTGCGCTCTTGTCCAGCACGCGCAATTCGAGCAAGCCATCGTTGAGCAGGATGCGGTCGCCGGGCCTGACATCCTGGGGGAGCAGCTTATAGGTGGTAGAGATTGTCTCGGCGTTTCCCATCACATCACGGGTTGTGATGGTAATCTGGGCGTTATCCAGCAGCGTCACGGGTTGCTGGCCCTGTAAGGGGCCGGTACGAATTTTGGGTCCCTGCAAATCCTGTAGAATGGCTACCGGGTAATCAAGACGGGCGGCAATCCGGCGTATCCGTTCGATCACAGTGGCGTGTTCCTGCTGCGTTCCATGCGAGAAGTTGAGGCGCGCAACATTCATGCCGGCCCGCATTAATTGCTCAAGCCGCTCCTCGCTGCTGGTAGCAGGCCCTATAGTGCATACGATTTTGGTACGGCGCATATAACGATCCTTCTGCATATTAAAGAATAGCTTTTTCCCTGATTTCCATCGCTTTGCGTCATAGTCAGAGCTATAGGTATATCTTACTATATATGTGGGGAATGTTATAGCTCACTCTGGCGAGGCGAAAAAAGGTGTCTCTGTTTCGGTCCTTGCAAAATTTGCTAGAGACCTGAGAAAGAAGTAGAACGTATTAAAAATAACGGGCATAAGTGATTATATAAAAAACGGAAAGTGCTACGAGGGAAGGCCACCTGATGGAGAAGGTAACACCAACATCATTTGTTAATCCTCTCTCATCTTTGAGTGAGATGACACAGGAAAAGGTATCATCGCTAGATGTACAAACCGACGCTACATCATCACAAAGTATGGGCGACCTGCAACGGCTCATTGAGCTGCTCTTTCACTGGGCTGCTATAGTCGAGTCATCGGATGATGCGGTCCTCGGCAAAAAGCTTGATGGCACGATCACAAGCTGGAATAAAGGCGCTGAACGGATCTATGGCTATACAGCGGAGGAAGTGATAGGGAAGTCCGTTTTTACTATCTTCCCTCAGGACAATGTGGAAGAGTTTTACTTTATTATGGATAAGGTGCGTAGAGGTGAGAAGGTCGATCATTTTGAAACAAAACGCGTGCGAAAAGATGGGACAGTGCTGGATATGTCGGTGACAGTTTCTCCTATCCGAGACTTGAGCGGCGCGATCATCGGAGCTTCAGCCATAGGCCGCAATATCACCGAGCGCAATACTGCCGAACAGACGAAGAATATGTTGGCCGCTATTGTCGAATCGGCTGATGACGCGATTTTGAGTAAGACATTAGATGGCACGATCACGAGCTGGAATCGCGGGGCTGAGCGATTGTATGGCTATACCCCGGAGGAAATCATCGGACAACCGGTGTCAACGCTGATGCCTCCAGAGAAAAAAGATGATTTTCCCTATGTGATGGGCCGGCTCCGAGCCGGGCTGCGGGTTGAACACTATGAGACGCGGCGCATTACAAAGGATGGGAGAATCTTGGATGTCTCGGTAACCGTTTCTCCGCTGAAAGATGCGGCAGGAAAAGTTGTTGGAGCTTCAGATATTACGCGTGATATCACCGAGCAAAAGCGGCTAGAAAGAATTAAAGATGATTTTATTGATGCGGCAAGTCATGAGCTAAAAACGCCTCTCACCAGCCAGAAGGTCTTTATCCAGATGTTGCAAAAAGAGGTAGAGAAGCGCGGGGATAGGCACTATCAGCGGTTGCTTGACAGGATTGAGAAGCAGCATAAGAAAATGATGAACCTTATTCGTGAGATGCTCACGCTTACCCGCATCCAGTCAGGAAAATTTGTGCTGGCAAAAAATCGCAGCGATCTAACGGAGTGCATACAGGAGGCGGTGAGGGAGATGCAGGAAGTTGCCCGTCATCATCAACTTCTGGTGAAAGGAGAGCTGCGCAGGGAAATAGAAATAGATCAAGAGCGTATGAGCGATGTGATCAGTAATTTGCTAACCAATGCTATCAAATACTCGCCAGATGCAGAAAAGGTCATCATTACGCTTTCTGAAGATGCTGATAACGCTATCATAGCGATACAGGATTTTGGCATTGGCATTGCGGCAGAAAATCATACAAAAGTGTTTGAACGTTTCTTCCGTGTAAGCGGGGAGGATGAAAGCACATTTCCTGGCCTGGGGATGGGATTATATATTGCTTCAGAGATAGTCAAGCAGCATCAAGGGCGTATATGGGTAGAAAGTGAAAAGGGGCAGGGATCTATTTTTTACGTGAGCTTACCCTTCTCTGCTGAATCCGCTCAATCTTAGAAAGATAAGGGCATTGGTGAAGGATAATCCGCCGGCGAAGATTGACAATTTTTATGCTCCATGCTATTCTAGTGTCGCCTAAGTTCAGGGGCACGGTCTGGTGCTGTGTATTCTATAGAAGCCCGATGGCTTTATGTGGGTGCAGGTGAGCGCCGCTCTCGAACGTGGCGCTGCGAAGATATAGACCCCCTTGATTGGGGAAGAGGTGAGATGTAAGAAATTATGGCTGTTAAGATTCGCTTAAAACGGACGGGCATGAAGAAAGCCCCTAGCTATCGTGTCGTGGTGGCGGACGCGCGCTCCCCCCGCGACGGTCGCATTATTGAGAATATTGGTTGGTATAATCCGCGAGTTGAGCCATCCGCAATCCACATTGATGAGGAGAAGGCCCTGGCGTGGCTGAAGAATGGCGCGCAGCCGACCGATTCGGTGGCGTCGCTGCTCAAGCGTGTGGGCATTCTGGAGCGTTTCGACCAGATGAAGACGGCCAACGCCAATCAGGCTCAGCCAGGCCAGTAAAAATAGCTAAAGTGTAAGGTTGAGAGATGCGTAAACTCATTGAGTACGTTGCTCAGTCACTGGTGGACGACCCTTCCGCTGTACAGGTGCGGGAAGTCCGTAATGATCGTAACGCGCTGGTTCTCGAACTGCATGTGGCTGCGGATGATTTTGGTAAGGTCATTGGTCGTCAGGGGCGCGTTGCCAAAGCTATGCGCACGCTGCTGCGCGCGGGGGGCACCCGCGAAGGCCGCCACACCTCGCTGGAGATCGTCTAAGTCAGGTCGTTGGGGCGGGTGCGTTCTGAGGCTGCATGATATCTCTCATATTATGCAGAGAGTAGCGGTAGAGACAGATTATGCCAGAGCAAGATAAAACAGAATGGGCTACTATCGGTAAAATAGTGGCCCCTTTTGGCATTCGGGGCGAATTGAAGACGTTTTCTTTAAGCGATGTACCGGACCGCTTCTCACGGCTGGAGAGCGTTTATCTTACTCCCAATTACAGGCGCTATGCCATTGAAGGGGTGCGCCCCTATAAGGGGACGATGGTGTTGCTCAAGCTTGCAGGCGTTGACGATGCCACCACCGCCGAAACTCTCCGCAACTGTGATGCATGCATCCCGCTAAGCCAGCTAGCAGAGCTGCCGCCCGATACATATTATCAGCATGATATTCTTGGCTTGCGCGTGATAACGCTTGATGAGCGGGACGTTGGCGCCGTCGTGGATATTATCGTTACGGGCAGCAATGATGTCTATGTGGTCAGGGCGCAGGATGGTCAGCAAATTCTTATCCCCGCGATCAAAGAGGTGGTCAAGCAGATTGACCTCATCCGTCGTATCATCTATATTGATCCCATGAAGGGGCTTTTAGACGACGAGGCGCTGGTCGTTGAGCCATCAGAGAGAGGAGAATAGCGCGTAGGGTCTGACAGATGAAATAAAGTAGGTGAGTTCTGTGTTTTCAATAGTAGGGTATTCATTTCAGACGGCCTGAGCGCCCCCACGATAAATCGGGGAGCTACAAGCGCGTGAGCAGCGTTGGCCGTCTGCATAGCAAAGATATTTGAAACCAGGATGGGCGCAGATACGTGTAATTTGGTACAGATTAGTAAAAAATCTGTCGTTGATCGAGACGATACGTTGCTGTGCCGCTATATTTCGTAGGGAGGTTCTTATGTCAGAGCATATCCCGACATTTGCAGATCTTTGTAGCGCGATTGCTGATGGTCAGATATCCGCGGATAGCGATGGTCAGATGTATCAGATTACCGCTCTGGAATTGCGTCGCTTCCTTAATGCCTTTCGTTCCCCTTCCTCTATTGCCAACCCCCAGGATTCCTCAGCGCGTTCGGTAGCTAACATTCAGTCTTTTTTCACGAAACATTCCGTTGCTTAACGCTCAGGCTATGATCATGCCCATTTGAGCGGGTTGCGGTTGCGGTTGCGTTCGTGGAAAGTAAGGACTATAATAGGATGGAAAACAGGTAGGCTCTCGATCAGATAGCCTACCTTCATCTAGCTATATGCTAAGCGTAGAAGCAACAATGATCGTGAGGAAAGGTATTTATGAAACCACTCGACAGCGACCTTGAATATGCGGCGGGCGAGTCGCGAGAGGCTGATCCCCGTGCGCGCTTCAACTGGCTATATATTATTCCCGGGCTAGGAGCTCTCTGGCTACTCTTCCTCGCTTGCGCTGCTATCTTTCAGTGGCCTGTGAGCGGCGTTGTCAATCCCGTGATGAGTTTCATGCTGCTGTTCTTTTTTATCATCGTCGGCCTGCTGTTCTGGGCGTTGGCGCCAAAAGCGAACAGGGAATAATTTACCAATATCAGGCATTTTTGCCAGAAAACCTCTATTCGTAATCGATGAATAGAGGTTTTTATGTTGTCTTATTGCGCTCCACTTGACGCAGTAGCTCATAATGTCTATACTGCTCTCAGGGAATGCGGCGGGGGCTCGTAGAGGCTCGATCCGCTTGAGGATACTGAAAATATCGCATATGCTAACAGCTCTGCTGACTCCACCAGGCGCGGTCCCGAGCGGTTAAGATAGTGATTGCCGTCGATAGCGTAGACGCGTCCATTGCGTACTGCCTGTAACGTGTGCCACGCAGGCTGTTGCTGTAACAATGCCACGTCGATCATTGTGCGTTCAAGCGAGAAGCCGCAGGGGGCGAGGACGAGCACATCGGGATTGGCGGCTTGCAGCTCCTCCCAGGTGATCCAGGGAGAATGTAGACCGGTCTCGCCAAAGGCCGCCTCGCCGCCTGCGTATGCTATCAGTTCCGGCGTCCAGTTGCCCGCAGCCATCAGGGGATCGAGCCATTCTAGCACAGCCACGCGAGGCTTATCGCTGCCCTGGCTCAACGCAGCGGTTCGGGCGGCCAGTTGGTCCAGGCGTTGCCGGTAACGCCCAACGAGTTCCTGAGCCTGTTCGTAGCGGTCCAGGGCTTTGCCGACGCGTAGCACATCGTCCCAGACGTCGCTAAGCTGGTACGGGGCGAGCGAGACTATGCGTGGCTGAAAACCGGTCAGTTGTTGCAGCGCCCGCGCTACATCCTGCTCGCTTACAGCACAGACTTCGCACTGCGTTTGCGTGAAAATAATATCAGGCCGCAGTATTTGCAACAGCTCAACGTTAATGGCGTAGATGCTTAACGCTTTTAACGCATTATCCTCAGCAGTCTTTTTGGCCCGAGCAAGCTGTTTGATCTGAGCATCTATCTGGTTGCTGCTGGTGTCAACGTTAATTTGCACGGTGCTTACCAGGGGCAGGGGCAAGATTTCTGGGGGATAGTCGCATTCATGGGAACGCCCGACGAGCTGGTCGAGGCAGCCCAGCTCTGCTATCATCTCCGTTGCGCTTGCCAGCAGCGAGACGATGCGCATGGCAGCTCCTTTCTGGTCGTGTGTGACGCAAAGAAAAATATGGTACAAAGGCCAGGACTTGTTCTGATCTGGCCCATTGTACCACACGTTCCCGTGGTATGACTGGCTAGCGTATCACCGCTGTTGCAGCGGCCTCAGGCTGGATATTTTGTGATGGTGAACGTGGCGAGTTGCTGGATATTGTCATACACCCAGACAGCCCCATTTTGCCGATTGCCCGTTGTAGGATCGATCTGACCGATATATGCATTCGTTGCCTGCAAGGCAAGGTGGTTTAAGGTGGAAACTGCCCCTGGAGCAAGCAATTGCTGGTTGGTCATCTGGACGAGCTTGCTTGCATCTTTTTCTACCTGCTGCAGATCGCTGTTAATGCTATTAAGCGCAGTATTGATTTTCGCCGCCAGCTCACTCTGCTGTTGAGTCGAATAGGGCGAGGCGGTCAGCGCACTCAGGTGTTTGCCAAGATGGTTGATATATCCTGGCACCGGCTGGTTGGGTTGGAGGGTGAGCAAGCCAATGCGTGCCATCTGCTGATCTGTGGCCGTTGGAGATTGGACTGTTGAAGGAATGGCGGGGACATCCTGCTGTACGTGCGCTGTGCTGTCGAGATAGAGCAGGATGCGTATCAGCAGCGAGCGCATAGTCCTGGTATCCTTTGTCATGCTCATCACATTTATTTCGTTTTGAGCGGCAGTTGCCCATGCCTGGACTTTTTGCATGTTCTGGAAAAACCAGACGTCTAAGCCTCCATTGAGCGCGTTGTTCTGGAGGGTGGGGTCATTGACTAATAAGTGTCTGAGATGATCAAGGTCGCTATAATGATCGACGGTATCGGCAGGATTGGGAACCTGTGGGAGCTCCGCGTAGTACCGCATAGCCTTTTTATCGGGAGAGGGATTAGCAGGAGTTATATTCGCGCTCTCCTCCGTCACCAGCAACCTGCTTCCGCTCGCCAAGAGATTGCTCTGAGACGAATTGGTATACCTGAGATGGGCTGCATTTCCCTGTACAGTAATTGTCCCAAGCAGTATGGTGTTGCCATTGTCAAAATTTTTTTTATCTGGCAGAAGCCATGCATAGTAGTTATTGCCGTGGGCTGGGGGTGGAAGATTGGAGAGATCCACCTGGAGCTCATCATCAAGCCCCTGGCTGTTGTTGCCAGTGGGGAGTTGACTACTGAGAAAGTACGCGTGACCAAATACTGTAGTTGCAGGTTGGTTGGTTGTTAAACGATTAGTCGTTGAATGGCCTGAGGGGCGTGAAACTGCAACAAGAGTCGTGCTAAGGATAGTAATGAGCAAGAGGCCGGCCAGAAGTACTACCAGTAAGCGTTCGCGCCTGTTTAAGCGCCCACTTTTGATATCCTCTATGAACGATGTTACCGGTGCGAGGAAGGAGAAGCGTGAAGAGGAAACCGGAGGCCGGTCATAGGTTGGTGGCATAGCAAAAGGAGACGCAGGCGGAGGAGCAGCCTGCAAACGTGCGTAGGTGGTTGCTCCTGTAAGCCCCAGAGCCAGCAGCAGTTTTTCAAGCGCGCGGGGGTAATCCTGGGAAATATCGATAGTGGTAAATGTGGACCAGGTCAATGGGACATCCTGGCTATTCACGGGACTGGCAACCAGCCGGATAATGCCCTCCATACGCTGCTGCGAGACGAGCTGGATGGCAGTATTGATGGTCGCCTGCACCTTTGACGAATGAAGCGCTTCGGGCGTCTGGATAAAGAGGAGCCACTGGCACTTTGGCAATTCCTGATTGAGCGTATAGGTAAAATGTCCTTCGGAGCCTCGTCCTCCGTTTGTGACTACCTCTGCCCCCGCCGAGCGCAGATCAGCAATCAGCCTGGTGAGAGTCTGAAAGCTCTGCTGCGTTTCCTCCGTTGTATAGTGGCTTATAAAAACACGAGGGATCGGCATATAATTCCTCCTGTACGTTTTCGATGAAAAAATGATGAATGTATATCTCGGTGACATTATAGCGGATGTGGTATGCTTATACAAGCGGGATATTCATAACATGCGGCATGAGCACTCCCACGATGAATCGGGGAGCTACAACCGATGAGGCGGGGCGCTACAGCGCGTGTAGCGCCCCGATTCAACGCGGGAACGTTTGCCACATGGCTAGCAGGGTATTCATAACGAGCAACCGTGAATCTCCGCGATAATAGCACTATGGGAGGCTTCAGGGATGAGTACGGTGATGTATACGCAACCGGCGACAACGCTCTCTCCAGCTCTGGTAATTTATTTGATCGATGCTAGCTACTCCATGAACGATCCGTGCGGCCAGACAACCAAGATTGATGTTGTGAACAAGGCGCTGAAGGACGCAATAAAAGATATGGTGCGGCGTTCCATTCGTGATGGGGTGGTACAGAAGCGTTATAAAGTAGCCATTTTTGCCTATAGCACAGAAGTTGTAGATGTTCTGGATGGTATCCGCGACCTGCCCGAACTGGTACGGCATGGCGTGCCAGCCATTATTGCAGGTGGTGAAACTGACACGCATGCGGGTTTCTCGTCCGTAGAGTTTCTCTTAAAGGCGAACCTGGAGAAATTTCAATCCGGGCCGGCCCCGCTTGTCTGTCACCTGACGGACGCACTGGTGACGGCAAACAGCGATCCCTCGCCTGTGGTGAAACGCATCCAGGCGATGTCGGTCAACGATGGTCCGGTGCTGGTAGAAAATGTGTATGTTGCCGATAAAATGCTGCGTTCCTCGGTACATGATTGGCGGCAGTGGGGAGGAGTGACCCGAGCGGGTCAACTGACCAATGAATATGCAAAAATGCTCTTCCATCTCTCCTCGCCCTTACCGGAGACATATCGGCAAAATATTAATAATTATGGCTATAACTTGCAGCCTGGCGCGGCGCTCTTTTTCCCCGGCGTTCACACCGAGCTGGTCCGGCTGGCTTTTGCTATTTCCACCGCCACACAATTAAAGTAACCGGAGCAGGAGCTGACCTTTATGCAATATGATGCAGGTGAGAATACGCAGCCGATGGTTGAGAGCACACAAATGGCGGATACTTTTATACGCGCTATGATCGATCATACAATCACCGCTCGTTTGCTTTCAATGCGTTGCCAGGAGGCACAAGAGCAGTCTTTACCGAATCAGGACTTCGCGCAAATTCTCTGCCGCGATGGCTCCTCACTCTGTTTTTGTGTCTGCGATGGGGTAGGCAGCTCTTATAAAGGCGATTTCGCGGCTTACTATCTTGCGACCTGCCTGATGGAGTGGTTACAGGGCCTCACCGGGCTGCAACAAGAGCCGGCCATGCTGGCCGCTATTTTGCAAACGCATCTGAATCAGCGCGCGCGCCAGGCGCAGGAAGAACTGAAACGGGTTGGGCCGCCTCCGGGGACGCCTTTTCTGGTGCGGGAGGTGCTTGAAGAATTGCGCAACTCCTACGGAAGCGAGGCGGTCTTTTTGTGCGGCAGGATTGACTATGGTGGGTGGTCTATCAAGCTGGGTGAGTCGCCGCCTATGCGCGCGCTCTTTTGCTGGATGGGCAATGTTACAGCCCGACTCTTTCTTACCTCAGACCAGTTTATTAAACTGGGGGGGGAAGATGAAAATGGGAGTCGCTGGTCCACGGTGCATGGATGCCGTGGTCCAATCACGACCTGGAGCCTGGCGCTTACCACTATTGATCGTCTGGTTATCCATACCGATGGCCTTGACGCTCTTGGAGAGTCGCTGGTTGCTTTTAGCGATGAGGAGTGGCAGGCGCAGGCGGAGCGGCTGCGTCAACAACCCAAAAGTGATGATATGACCGCGCTTGAGTTGCGGTGGGTACATGGAAGGGAGCGCGTCCGGTGAGTGAGTTTTGCCCTTTTGCAGGGATGCTGCTCCAGCTTGGACCTGTCCTCTGTCAATTTATGCCGCATCCGCTTTTCTTAGAGGACCAGAATGAGGCGTTTGTGGTGGAGGGGGGGGAATCGCTGCTCTATCAGGTGCGCGACGTTAGAAGCGGGGTCCTGTGCGCCCTTAAAGTGATGAAGCCCGCTTATCAATGCGAGCATATTGCGGCTGTTGCTGATGCGCTTACCAGATGCAGGGATGTACCCGGGCTCTATCTTGGGCGTCGTATCTGTCTCTCGAAATTATTCTATCCCGAACTGATCGCCGAATACCCCGCCCTGGAGTATGCCGTGTTGATGCCCTGGATCGACGGGCAGACCTGGGCAGGATTGATGTGCGATCCCGCCGCCAGCGCCCGTTATACTGCCGATCATGCGCGTACCCTGGCGTTGGCAACGGCTCAGGTGCTTTGGGAACTGGAGACACATCACTTTGCTCATACTGATATCGCCGGGGGCAATATCATCCTCTCGCCTGATTACAGACAGGTTCAATTGCTGGACATTGAAGGCATGTATATTGCCGGGATACCGGCCCCTAAGAAGTATAGTCTTGGTACACCTGGCTATCAGCATCGTTGCCTTGATAAGCGCGGGCAATGGCGTCCTGAAGGGGATCGCTTTGCCGCGGCCATCTTACTGACTGAAATGCTTACCTGGTGGGAGCCATATGTGCGCGCGCAAACACCAGATGAAGCCGAAACCCTCTTTCAGCCTCAAGAACTACAAGTCATGAAAACTCCTCGCTGGCACATCATCCGCGATACGCTCTGGACCATCTGCCCGGATGCTCTGCCGTTATTCGATCAGGCGTGGATCTCGCGTAATCTGGCGGAGTGTCCTGATATGGCTACCTGGGCAATGTGTTTGATCGCTGCCTTTAAATAGCGAGCAACAAGACGAGTTTATATTTGACCATTCACAAACGATGATGTTGAATGTATACTCTTTGCAAAGATCAAATTTTAAGTGACAACTTATTAAATAGTTGAGCTATCAAAAATTTATCAATGGATGTATGCTCTGAGGAGAGTCTCTTCATGACAAAGCCGAGTTCCTGTTGCTTCCTGTTTCGTCTGATCGTGCTATTCGTAGCTTTTCTGAGCATGACCGGTGCCCCGTTTTTTTCAGGCAAAACGGCCCATGCTGTTCGGACAGGACAGCCTGTGATGCCCGCGATACTGCATCTGCATCCATTGATTCGTGCCGCTATAAATGCCAAAAGTGGCGCTTCTCTACCCTGCCTTGCAAATGTTGCACCTCCTCTTTGCTATAGCCCGCAGCAGATCCGGCGAGCGTATGATATTGAGCCGCTGGTGGATGGGGGCGTGCGGGGTCAGGGCCGCAGCATTGTGATTATCGATGACTATCAGGACCCGACGCTGTTGGCGGATCTGGCTTTATTTGACAAGCTATTCGGCTTGAACGAGCCTCAACTTAATATTGTTGCTCCCTTTGGCCTGCATCCATTTGATCCCAGAAGTTCGGCTGCTATCGGATTTTCACTGGAGATCGCGCTGGATGTGCAATGGGCGCATGCGATTGCGCCTGACGCGACGATCAACCTGGTGCTTGGTAATCCTGCTGGGGATAATGTGCGCCAGCAGATCGATGGGATCATCAGCGGGACAGAATATGCCGTCGCCAATAACCTGGGTGACGTGATTTCGCTCAGTGTGGGGCTGGGTGAAACCTGTTATACTGCCGAAGAGGTGCAACGCTGGCATCAAGCGTTCAGGTTAGCCAGAGAGAAACATATCGGCGTGTTAGCCTCATCAGGAGATAGCGGCTCGGCAGCCGCTATATGTAATAGTGCCGGTGAGCCGGTTGCTGAAGGGCAGGGAGTGAGTTACCCGGCGAGCGATCCCCTTGTATCCGGCGTTGGGGGAACCACATTACTGGCCTCACAAAAAGGCGAATATCTCGGTGAGATGGTATGGAATAGATCTACGAGCGATGCGGGCGCCACGGGTGGAGGCTTTAGCGTCTTATTTCCCCGCCCCGCGTTTCAGGATGAGGTACCCGGCTTTAAGACGATGCGGGGAGTTCCTGATATTGCTTATAACGGCGATCCGTTCACCGGCTTTCCCGTTGTGACCAGTTCATTTCTTCCCGGCATGACCATTATCCTGCCGGTGGGAGGAACGAGCGCCGGAGCTCCTCAGTGGGCGGCGGTGGTAGCTCTTTGCAATCAGATAGCGGGGAGGCGGCTGGGATTTCTTAATAGCGCGCTCTACCACATTAGCCGGGATGGTCTCTACGCGAAGACGTTTCATGATATTATTATCGGCAACAATGCCTTCACTTTCCATAGTGAGAAAGGCAACGTGCAGACAATCCCGGGCTTTGATGCCGGGCGCGGCTGGGACCCCACGACCGGGCTTGGCACGCCCAAAGCCGCGCGGCTCTCCACTATACTGGCTCTGGCAGGAAATACTGTGGATGATGAGGTAGACGCATCTTAACCGCCAGAAACGGGCGACACCGCTGATCTTCCTCGAACAAGTGGAAAAAAGTATCCTGTCCATCCAGACCTTTGTGTGGTAAGTAGCGAGCATCTTTTTTGCATAAAGTCAAATAATATATTGAAATTCATATATTACATGGCTATTGTGGTAATTCATAGCGTAATGCGATATAATATAGCATTATAAGCTTTTGCCCATTATATGCGTGGAGATGCTTATAAGTAAGTTAAGGCTATAACGTGTAGTACCTCTACGGCTTCGCAGTCTCTTTCATCAGAAGAGATCAGATCATAGGATCTCTTCTGTGAGAAAGATTGTGCAGCCCGACCTCTTGGCACCAGAGTAGGGTGCTAGAAATGAGTAAATGGCGCATGGAAGAGCGACAGCAGCCGTATTTGACCAACAGTTTTGGCGTTCCTGTTCCCAATGATCAGCATTCCCTTACCGCGGGTCAGTCTGGCCCCACCCTGCTGGAAGATGTCCACTTGATTGAAAAGCTGGCCCATTTCAGTCGTGAGCGCATTCCTGAGCGTGTCGTACATGCTAAAGGCGCGGGTGCCTATGGTTACTTTGAGGTTTCTCATGATGTCACCCAGTGGACCAAAGCCGCTTTTTTGAACAGCGTCGGCAAAAGAACGCCAGTTTTTGTACGCTTTTCTACCGTAAAGGGCGAACTGGGGTCCGGCGACAGCGTGCGAGACGTGCGCGGGTTCGCGATCAAATTCTACACCGAGGAAGGCAATTATGACCTTGTCGGTAACAACACGCCTGTCTTTTTTATCCGCGATGCAATCAAGTTCCCAGACTTTGTCCATTCGCAGAAGCGCAATCCCCAGACGAATGTAAAAGATGCTAATATGGGCTGGGATTTTCTCTCCCGCACCCCGGAGGCAGTGCTACAAATCACGATTGTCTATTCTGACCGTGGCACCCCCAGGACCTATCGCAACATGGATGGGTTTGGTTCGCACACCTACAAGTGGATCAATGCGAACCAGCAGGCGTTCTGGATCAAGTATCACTTCAAGACAGAAGCCGGGATCGAAAACTGGACGCGGGAAGAAGCCATTGCAATGGATGGGAAAAATCCCGATTATGCCACCTGGGATCTTTTTGAGCATATCGCCAGTGGCAAGGAGGCGGCCTGGAAACTGTTCGTGCAGGTGATGCCGTTCGAAGAAGCCTGGACCTATCGCTTTGATCCCTTTGATGTAACGAAGGTCTGGCTACATAAAGATTATCCTTTGCAGCCCGTTGGCCGGCTTGTGCTCAACCGCAACCCGGAAAATTATTTTGCCGAGGTCGAGCAAGCCGCTTTTGCGCCCGCCAGTGTCGTGCCCGGTATCGGGTTTTCCCCGGATAAGTTATTGCAAGGCCGCATTTTTGCTTATCCTGACGCGCAGCGCTACCGTCTCGGGGTCAATTATCCGCTCTTACCTATCAACAAAGCCCAGGTTCCAGTATGCAACTACCAGCGTGCTGGCGCAATGCGCGTTGATGCGAACGGAGGAAGCGGCCCTAACTACGGACCCAACAGCTTTCACGGTCCCGTGCCCGCGCCACACGACCAGGAACATGCTATGGAATTGCATGGTCTGACCAGGCGAACTGGCTATCGAGAGGAAGATGATTTCGTTCAGGCCGGCCAGCTCTATAGCCGGATGAGCGAGGCAGAGAAAGAACGGTTAATCGATAACCTTGTTGACGCTTTGAAGCACGTCAACAGAGAAATTCAAGAACGGCAGGTACAACATTTCCTGCGAGCCCATCAAGACTATGGGAAACGTGTGGCTGCCGGACTCGGTCTTGAACTGCGTGAAAAAGAGGAAAGTCGCCTTTCGTAGAGATCAGGAACATGAGAGAGTGCGTTGCATATCACAACCCAGGGAGGGGTGGGGACAAGCCCCACCCCCTACACTCCTAAGGCAAACAGGTTGCCAGCCTCATTCCCTGCGTAAACGATGCCATTTGAAACGGTGCAACATCCCCAGAATATTGACTGTTTGCTGGTATCTGTGAATGAGAAAAGCTGTGTGCCTGTTGTAGCATTCAGCGCGACAAGCTGGTTATTGGCGCCAGCGAAAATTACACCTGGAATAGCAGCTAGAGAAGCAATGATCTTTCCGGGCGCGCAATATTCCCATTTGACAGTTCCGGTTGCGGGATCGTGAGCCCGAACAGAGCCTTTACACGTCTTGCCTTTGATCGTTGTGAGCGTACCTGCTGTGTACAGTGTTGTACCGTCCCAGGCGCTGGAGGCAATATTATTGGGCGCACTTGACAGGTCGAACTGCCATATGGGGCCGGCGCTGATATGGCTGCGATCAAAAGCATAATAGACGCCATCTTTGTTGACGAACCCGATCATCTCTCGCTGCTGTCCACTAATTGTAGCAGTGAAGAGCGTAGGAGTACTGCCGAAGTCGTTATCGCCTTTCTGGTCAGCCGCTGGGAGCTGCCACGAATCGATGAATGAAAGGTCGATTGCACTCAGCTTAACGAGCGCATAGGCCAGTGTTTCTGGGGTTTTACAGGTGCCCTTGTTGCCCGTAGATACATAAAGAGCTTGCTCCGCTATATCTATTGTTGGCGTCATCCAGACGCTTGCTCCGCGACAGGATGTTGGGACTGTATTAAAAGAGTGCAGGATATTTCCGGTTGATGCGTCTAATTGGACAACTTTTCCGGTTACTAGAGGACAATCGCCAAAGGATGATACTCCAGTATAGACATTGCCATTGTAAACCGTAGTGCCACCCCAGAGCATATAGTCGGGCGAGGTACCTACTGCGGTGCTCCAGAGGACGCTGCCATCGGATGCTCTGAGCGCGTACACATGAGCGTTGCCGCCATTGACAATAACTACTGACGTGGTTGTTCCGTTAATGCTAATCGAGGTCACCGTTGCGGAAGCGGCAACGCCGGCAGGAGGAATAGAACAGCCACTGCGCGGTATTGTCATGCCCACAAAAGTTCGCCAGAGCTGCTGACCAGCAAGAGTTGTAGCATGCTCGTACCCATCCCAAGAGCCCCAATAGACAACGCCGTCGGCAACGACCGGCTGACTGCTGATCCTTGCTCCCACATGGTATTGCCAATGTACTTTAAGATTAGGAACGGTATTTACATTTAAAACAGATTCATTTGCATTGAACCCGGAATGCCCGATATCTTTCATGTAGGTGGGCCAATCGCCGGGATTTGTTTGGGAGAGTACAGACAGGTTGCTGACATGCGCGTAGATGAATGGTTGTGGCATGAGCAAGCTTGCCAGCAAAGCGAACAGTATACCCATAGCTCTGCTGAGCTGTCTGGCAAGATATTCTCTAGTGATGGTGCAAATATTTCGTATAGCCAATTTTCCCTTTTTCCCCCTAAATCTGAGAATCAGATGTCTCTCGCTTCATCTCTTCAAAGCAAAGTTATGCGATGTCATCCGCCCGTTATTTTCTGACGAAGTGGTGCAGATGGTAGGATGACGTCTATTGTTACTATAGTTTGTCCACAAAGCTCGCCATCAGCCAGGAAGGGCAGTCTATAAAGGGGTATGTATTGAAGGGGAAAGGGCCGCCGTGATTACCCGCGAAGCGGCCTCTGAGGTAATGTTGCTCGTTATTGGAATGCGTTCTATGTTAGAAAAATATGCATCCTCTTCAGGGGTTGATCTCGTAGCGACGTTCTAGCGCCTGAATCCCGGGCAATCCTATCAGTTGGGTGAATTGTGTAAAAGTGACCATCTGGGATGCGTAGGGCGTCGAGGTGTCTCCTTGCTTGAGCAGTGCGAGCATTTGTAGCATGGCGTGGGTGGCAGCGAAGAGCAGGCTCACAGGAAAAATGACCAGTTTGAAGCCGAGCGCCTGGATCTCTTGCAGCGATAGAGGGGGCGTCTTGCCGCTCTCAGCCCAGTTATAGAGTAGCGGAACATCGGAGAAAGTTTCTTTGATGGCCTGGAGATCGGCGAGGGAGCGGGGGGCCTCGATAAAGAGTACGTCCGCGCCGGCTGCGCGATAGGCTTTGCCACGTTGTAGCGCGTCTTCCAGGCCATTGACGGCGATAGCGTCGGTGCGCGCGATAATAACAAAATCAGGGTCGTGGCGTGCGTTAACGGCGGCGCGAATCTTTTGCACCATCTCATGCTGGGGGATAACCTGTTTTCCCTCCATATGACCACATTTTTTCGGCCATATCTGATCCTCGATATGCACGCTGGCAACCCCTGCGCGCTCGTATTCGCGTATAGTACGGCGCACATTGATGGGGTTGCCGTAGCCGGTATCGGCATCGGCGATCAGGGGAAGAGAGCCGATCTCGTCGGTAATGGCGGCAAGAGCGGCGGCACGGCTGACCATCTCGCTCATGGTTAGCAGTCCCACATCTGGCTGGCCGAGCACGCTGGCGGCGGTGCCAAAGCCCGTCATATAGACAGCAAGGAAGCCCGCCTGAGCGATTAAGCGGGCACTGAGCGCATCATATGCTCCTGGCGCGACAATCATGTCGGGACCGGCTAGAAGTTCGCGCAGGCGTGTGGTAGAACGCATCGTCATAGTCCTTTTGTTGAGCAATCAACGCTATTCTGATAGTGTTGTCAGTGTAGCTTGTTTGGGAAGTTGTTGCAAGGCAATCTATCCTCCAGGGGTTAGCACGCGCAACTGTTCGTCCGCCATTTGTGCGCTAATGGGCGTCTGGCCGCGCACCTCGCCATCTAACGTGACATCTTGCGGGTCAATGCTGGTCGCGATAGATATGCCTTGAGCGCGTACATGATGAATCCCGGGAATGCCTGTCAGTTCAGCCAGGCGGAACTCTGGATATTGTTCGTGCCAGGTCGTCGAGGTGACAGGAGGGTGCTCAGCATGGTTGAAGAAGCGTAAAAACGGTGCGCTCAGTTTTTCCAGATCGATATTCTCCACAACAACGATATCCAGCAAGCGATCATCGATGCGAGCGCCGGGAATGGAGAGTTGCAACGCTCCTCCAAAGATGGGAGCGTTAATCACCGTCACCTGTAGGGCGCGACAATGGAGCGTTGTCAGCGTTTGGATTGTTGACGGCGCCGCTTCTGGTGCCGCCAGAGCCGCAGCCAGCCCTGTAAACTCCATCTTCATATCGAAGAAGGTATGATTTCTTAGCGCCTCAATTGCCGCGAAAGGATAGGTAAAGCTTTTATAGCGTTGGCGGATCGCTATATTAGTTGCCAGGCGAGCGAACTCGACGTTGACTCCTACAGTCAGTGTGTGAGCGAAAAAGCCGTGATGCTGTTGTACGATATGCTGAGCGGCGGCATGGGTATGGCTGGAGCTGGACTCGTGCGGCATCTGTTCGGCAGGTTGCGCCTTGCCAACATCAACTTTACTGGTATGGTCTGCTGCAATCACCTCTGACGCCAATCGAAGCGATAGAGGGATCTTTATGGACCGCGCGATATCATTGGCGGTCCCGAGTGGCAGAATCCCCAGCACAAGGTCGCTTTCGATAATATGGGTAATCACGCCCCCGATCAGGCCATCTCCCCCAGCAGCTATGACAACATCAATGCCTCGTTCTTGCCAGACAGGACCCTGGGCAGGTAAGCCATCCAGGGCAGCAATAGCAATAATGTCGGCAAGTTCGATACCGGTTTGTTGCAAATAGGACAATGCCTCATTTAGCTGTGCGGACCGCCCTGAAGATGGGCTATGGATCACAATTGCTTTCCGTGCTGTAGCCAATGTTCTTCTACCTGAAAGCTCCACTTTTGATGGGGAGCGGAATGCTTGAGCGCTTCTTTTTCATAGCCCATTATAGCAGATAGGCAACTGTTAATGAGATGTCGCTAGCCAGGCAAAAAAATAGCGGCCAGGCTTGCTTAACAGGCGCTAATAGGTAATAATTATAGATGAGAATATATGGATGGTTTTGTGCCTGGCAGCAGGAACGAGGCTTATTAATAGGAATCCAGCTTCTCAGCGTATTTCATTTTGATCATTTTTATTGCGAAAGGAGGGCGTCTGTTGGGGAAACAGGCGACCGTAAATGACAAAAGTACCAACGTTATGGCAAAAATTCCTGGCTGAAATGATTGGGACAGGGTTTCTCGTGTTTGCAGGCGCGGGCGCGGCGACCGCGACCGGAGTGTTGCTGGGGAAAAGCGCGCTTAGTATGGCTGATCTTGGTGTTATCGGGCTGGCCTTTGCCATCGCGATTGCTGTAATGGTTTACAGCGTCGGGCATATTTCAGGCTGCCATATCAATCCCGCCGTGACGATTGCAATGGGAGTGACGCGGCGTATGACCTGGCGAGAGGCCGGGGTGTACCTGCTGGCGCAATTTGTGGGCAGCTTGCTGGGGGCATTAGCGATTGCCCTCGCCTACGGCGCTTCTGCCGCTGTGACGACACACTTTGGTGCGAACGACTTCAGCGATATCACCGTCGGCTATCCTGTGGCGATTGCCGTTGAGACGATTGGCACATTTTTCCTGCTCTTTGTGATTATGGGAACCGCTGTCGATGGCCGCGCCCCTTCCGGCTGGGCTGGTTTGGCAATCGGCCTGACGGTAGGAGGGGAAATTATGGCGCTGGGTCCGGTGACCGGCGCGAGCCTCAATCCAGCTCGCTCTTTTGGACCGGCGATAATCCAGGCGCTTTTTGGCGGGTCTTATAACTTTGCTCACCTGATCCCCTACTTTGTTGGCCCTATTCTTGGAGGTATTCTTGGTGTGCTCGTCTATGGTTTTATGGCGGGTATCAAAGGGGGGGAGGCCGCAACCGAAAGTAAAGTCGAGGCCACAGCCGAAAGTGACTAGCGTAGGTAGCAGCACTGGACGATGAAAATTGTCTTGTAAAGGAAAAGACAGGCGTTATGCTGTAGAAGCGACGCCTGTCTTTTCCTTAATATGAGCAAAAACATCAGGCGAATGGAGTGCTGCGCGGTTGGAAGGTGAGTCCGAGGCGCTGGGCTGTCAGCTTGTCGATAATAACGGTTGCCAGGGAACTCATATCGACGTCGGCAAACTCGGCGGGAGTGGCCTGCACCCCTTGCAAATCGGCGCCGGAGAGCGTGACGTTTGTCAGGATAGCGCCGCTCAGTTGAGCGCCTCGCAGGTTTGTTCCTGTGCATTTAGCGGAACGCAGGTAAGCGCCGTTAAGATTGGCTCCGCTGAGTTGCGCGCTGCTCAGGTCAGCGCGGCTCAAATCTGCGCCGCTCAGGTCAGCGCCAATCAGATTGGCCCGCTGAAGGCTGGCCTTGATCATTTCAGTTTTGCTCATAAAAGCCCTAAAGAGGTAAACCCTGTTCAGGATAGCGCCACTGAAATTTGCCAGGCTGAGATTGGCTTCGACCATATTAGTGCCGAGCAGATTGGCTTCGCAGACATACGCGCCGCTCAGGTCAGCGCCACTCATGTTCGCGAGGCTGAGATTGGCGCGCATCAGATTGGCCTTGTTCAGGTTGGCCTTGCTGATATTGGCACCGGTGAGGACGGCATCGGTGAGATTGGCCTTGCTCAGATCGGCGCCGCTGAGGATCGCTTTGCTTAAATTCGCTTTGCTCAGGTCTGTTCCGCCCAGGTTTGCGCCGCTGAGATTGGCACCCTTGAGGTTTGCGCCGCTGAGGTCCGCGCGACTGAGATCCACGCCGATCAAATTCGCTCCGATCAAATAGGCTTCTTTCAGGTCAGAGCCGTTCAGGTTCACGCCACACAGATCCGTCTCTCGCAGGTCAGCCCGGCGCATATTGGCCCCGCGCAGGTTTGCACCGATCAGGTTCACACCGATCAGGACCGCCTTACTCAGATTAACGCTGGTCAGGTTTGCGCCGCTGAGATTGGCTTTTAACAGGTAAGCGCCGCAGGCGTAAGTGCCGCTCAGATCAGCATCTGAGAGGTCGGCTTCGCGTATGTCGCCACCACTCAAATCTGTATTGCGCAGATCCGCTCTACGCAGGTCGGCGCTGCTCAAGGTGGGGACCCGCTCTTCCTCTTGCGCATTGGCGATCTCGCGCAGAGCTTCTTCTTTTGTCAGAGAATACTGTGTACCGGACATAGAGGAACTCCTATTCGATCTTTGCCATCAAGCGTGTGCTTTATTGAGCAATTGTATACGCTTGCTTTTCATAAAACAACTGGCTGCTGTTCCTTTTTGATGCGAGCAAGGTGCGCTTAGCTTGCCCGGAGGGGAAGGCGTACCAGAAGCTAGCCGGGTATGCGGATGACTGTTGCACGCTCCAGCTCGTGCAATATGCTGGCTACTTCATCATAGCCACGCCCTGTAAGCCGCATGAGCTCTAAAATAGTGCGCTGCCCATCGATGAGGAGAAATACCTGCCGATGAGTGCGTGAAAGGCCCAGGTTGTCGATGATTTGTAGCGCCGACGCGAGTTGCCTGGTATGATAAGGGGCAGCCGTACCTTGACCAGGAATAGCGCCGGGCGGCGTGGGATGACCAAATAATGCTGGATCGGTCATGCCTCGTTCCTCTGTGCTATGAAAACCGGAAGGTTTTCTCATGGGAGAAACAGGCGTGAAAGTCTCTCGCTGCTGAAAATCCGCCTGGGGCATAGAAGGCGGCCCATTCTGGACAAACCACATGCTCTCTTGCGGGTTCGCTGTATGATAGGTGAACAGGCAACTTCCCCATGTACTCAGGAAGTTAAGCGCATCTGAGCCCGTACGTCTACCGACCCTTGCTTCCGTCACTTTTCCATTGGCGAACGTAATAGTTCCTTCTTCTGAAGTGATACCTTCACCACGTCTGGCTCTAAGTACCCCTGTCCCGCGCCTGAGCTGAATGGTCTGAATGATACCGACCAGTCTGTCAGTCGCTATCTCTTGCTGCCGCTGCATAGACCCGTCTCCATAATGGACAAGTATTTTCCTTTGCGAGAAGAATCTTCGATTGTTGTTGTGATAAGGGTCAAGTGTGAGGAGCCGATTACCTCCACAAGAATAACATATAGATCAAATTGGTGATAGCAATTACTATGAGCATAGTACTTTTTTCTGTTGTCGGAATAAATGAACCGAACAGCCAGGCATGACCGTCATGCCCTCGTCTCAGGCGGGAAGCGGGTTGTGCTTTGATAGCCAGTGTGATCCACCATATTTTCCGAATAAATAGCGCAGTGGAAGTTGTCCCTGTTTTCTTCTGATATATCGTGATTACTTTAGTAACGCTCTTAGGGGAGCTAGCATCGCTCAGACCTGGTTCCTAAGGAAAGCAAGCATCGCTCACGCGGTCAGCAAGGCACTGCTTGCAGCTCTATAGTTAGCGTTTTACAATAATTTCAGTATCCTCAAGTGGATCGAGATCGCTATTAGCTCCCTCTTTCCTTGAGGAACAGTATATGCATCATATACTAAGATGTCAAGTGGAGATGCAATTAAAGGAGAGTCTTGAAATTCCGAGCGACAACGCCGCTCTCGCGTCTCGTAGCTCCCCGATTCATCGTGGGAGCGCTCAGTCGCTCGGCAAGGAGTGAGTATGACGACGACTCAGACACAGCCACAAGTGCAACAGTGGACGAATCTCGCCCAACAGCTACGTATAGATAGTATCCGTTGCACCACTGCCGCGGGGTCAGGGCATCCAACGTCTTCCATGTCGGCTGCGGACCTGATGGCGGTCTTGATGGTGAGCTATCTGCACTACGACTTCGATGATCCTAAGAACCCGAATAACGATCACCTCATTTTCTCAAAGGGGCACGCGTCCCCTCTGCTCTATGCGATGTATAAGGCTGCTGGCGCCATCACCGATGAAGAGTTGATGACATTGCGCAAGTTTGGTAGCCGTCTTGAGGGCCATCCGACGCCTGTGCTGCCCTGGGTCGATGTTGCCACCGGCTCGCTGGGGCAGGGCCTGCCAATTGGCGTTGGCATCGCGCTGGTTGGCAAATACCTGGATAAATTGCCGTATCATATCTGGGTGCTGCTAGGTGATAGCGAGATGGCGGAAGGCTCAATCTGGGAAGCTTTCAGCCATGCCTCTTTCTATAAACTGGACAATATGATCGCCATTCTTGACTGTAATCGTCTGGGTCAGCGTGGCGAGACCATGCTTGGCTGGAATACGCAGGCATACGAGGCGAGGGCGAAGGCTTTCGGCTGGAACGCCATCGTAATCGACGGGCACAACTATGAGGAGATCAACAAAGCCTACTCCCAGGCGATGCAGAGCAGCGGCTCGCCCACATTAATCGTCGCCAAGACGATCAAGGGCAAGGGCGTCTCTTTCCTGGAGAACGTGAATGGCTGGCATGGCAAGCCGCTCAACAAAGAGCAAGAAGAGAAAGCCATGCAGGAGCTCAAGCCGCCCGCTCGCAGCCAGGTCTTCCCGGTGCAAAAGCCTGAGCAAGCTCAGCCCGCGCCGGAGCCTGAGAAGAAGCCTCTTGATCTGCCGCGTTATGAGGCAAAAGAGCCTGTGGCGACGCGTAAGGCGTACGGCGATGCGCTGCTGGCGTTGGGGGCAGCCAACCCCAATGTGGTCGCGCTGGACGGTGAGGTGAGCAACTCGACCTATGCTGAAGAGTTTGCCAAAGCCTATCCGGGACGTTACTTTGAGCAGTATATCGCGGAGCAGCAGATGATCGCGGCGGCGGTTGGCATGAGCGTGCGCGGCAAGATCCCGTTTGCCTCTACCTTTGCGGCCTTCTTCTCGCGAGCGTATGACTTCATCCGTATGGCCGCGGTTTCACGCGCTAACATTCGCCTCGCTGGCTCGCACGCTGGCGTCTCCATTGGCGAGGATGGGCCTTCGCAGATGGGATTGGAAGATCTCTCGATGATGCGGGCCGTGTACGGCAGTACGGTGCTCTATCCCTGTGATCCTAACCAGACGGCCCAGCTCGTGGCGGAGATGGCGAAGCATGACGGCGTCGTCTATATACGAACCACGCGTGAAAAGACGCCTGTGCTCTATAGTCCTGCGGATACGTTTACTGTTGGCGGCAGCAGAGTTCTGCATCAATCCGAAAACGACCGCGCGGCGGTTATCGCTGCCGGAATCACACTGCACGAGGCGCTTAAAGCTTATGACACGCTATTGAGCGAGGGCATTGCTATTCGCGTCATTGACGCGTATTCGGTCAAACCGATGGATCACGAGACGCTGCTGGCTGCCGCACAGGCAACCGGGGATAAGATCGTCACAGTCGAGGATCACTGGCCCGAAGGTGGCCTGGGTGATGCTGTGCTGGAGGTCTTTTCGCAGCGCTATGGACGTATGCCGCAGGTGGTACGGCTGGCCGTCCAATCGATGCCCGGTTCTGGCACGCCCACGGAATTACTGGAGGCAGCAGGGATTAGCGCGGACCATATTGTGCAGGCAGTCAGGGCGCTGATACGCCAATCATAACGCTGCTTTTCCTTTCCTTTCCTTCTGGCTCGGGCAGAGGCTGTATCATCTACGGCCTCTGCCCTATTTCTGTCGTGCCTGAACCGATGAAATTATTTTGAGCCCCTTTTGAAACTCGACCAAACGCTCTCCCGTGTTCGATCTAACAGGTGGAAATTTATATATTGCGAACGAGGGAGTTTTTTATGCAATGTAAAAAGGCATCTTTAGTGATCAATCCTAGAACCGGACAGAATGTAGCGCAACTGACGGATGTGATGGCGGTGTTATATGGCGCGGGCTGGAAAGTGGATACGTTGCTCAAAGAGTATGGCGGCCACACAATGGAACTGGCGAATGATGCGGCCAAAAACGGCTGCGATCTGGTCATTGCTTATGGCGGAGATGGCACGCTAAACCAGGTCATCAACGGAGTGATGAATGCCAGGGGGAAACACAAAATTGTCGGGCTGATTCCAGGGGGGACCGCTAACGAATGGGCGTATGAGGTTGGCATCCCTACCGATCCTGTGAAGGCCGCGCTTGCCCTGGTCGATAGCGAAGTGCGCAGGGTCGATGTGGGTTGCGTCGAGGTGAAGCGTCTGACATTCCCTGATGCTCCTGCAGAAGCGAACGAGCAGCCAGATTCCGCGGGTGAGCAGAAACGGCGCCAGAAAAAGGTGAAGCGTTCCGATGCGAGTAGCCAGGCTCGTCATCACTTCCTGTTAATGGCCGGTCTGGGTATTGATGCTGCCGTGATGGGCGATGTCTCCAAAAATCTCAAATATCAGGTTGGTCGTCTGGCAGTTGGCGTGGCGGCGATGAAAAAGATACCGGAGATGCAGGCTTTCCCGGTGGAGATACAGGTCAAAGGTGGTGATCAGGCTACGACCTGGAAGGGCGAGGCGTTGCAGATTGTGATTGGCAATACGCGCCGTTACGCCGACGTGGTTGAGTTTACGCCTGATGCCTATATTGACGATGGCATGCTTGATGTCTGCGTTATCACCGAGGGCAATCCTCTGACGACGATGCAGCAAATCTTCTCGCTGCTCCTGCGTCGCAAGCCTGATAATGTTACTGCGGAGTACTTTCGCGGCGCGCATCTCTCAATCACCGTTCCATCTCATATCCACTTGCATCTAGATGGGAGTACCGTTAAGCTCAAGGACTACCTGAGTAAGTCGGACTATGGTACACTGGAGCAGGCAGGGAATGCGGAACAGGTAATGGTCACGTATTGCTTCGATGCTATGCCGCACGCTCTGGATGTGGCGATTCCGCGCAGCTATAATCAGGAGCTGTTTGAGCATGCTCATACAGAGCATGAACATGATACAAATGGTTCCCATGTAGAACCGCGTACAAAGGAGCAAGAAGAGCAGAGGTTAAAGCAGCACTCACATGAGGAACCTGAGAGCACCTATGCCGAGAAGGAAGAGTCGGCCCTGGCCGATTCGCTGCTCGAACACGGGCGCAAAGTCATGGTTCTCGGGGTGGCAGCGAACTCCGCGAAGAAACCGCATTATGTGGTTGCGGGACATACGCCAAAGCGCAGTTCTGGCGAGCTGAAACCTGTAGCGGTTGTCGTCACCGGCAAAACGACCATTCTTGACCGCAATGGGCAGCAAGTATCCCTGTCTGCTGTACAGGCATTGCAGGAAGGCGCCCATATCGACGTTGAGGGCAGACAGAGCAAGCGAGGAGTAATTAAAGCGACACGCATGATAGTCTAGCCGGGCTTACGTCTCCTTGCTTTTGACCTGTGGGGCATGGGCAGGGGTCAGCTCGGCCCTCCCTGTCCATGTCCTGTCCCTGTTTAAAATAGGCATAGGTAGTAGTGTAGAAGCAAGGATGTAGGTGTATGACGAATGAAGAACTGGAATGGCATTCAGTGCTGTATGCCGTTCTGAATATTGATATACGAACAAAGTTGCCTGCTCTGGACCAGCGGGGAGTGGTGGCTTATACCGATGGCGCCTGCCTGAAAAATCCCGGTGGTCCGGCGGGCTGGAGCGCCTTACTGTGGGCGGCGGCTGATATGGTGGATGGGAAGGTACGCGAGGGAGCTGCCTGCTTTGAGCGTTATGGGCATATCCCCAAATCGCCCACCACCACCAATAACCGGGCCGAGATTGCGGCTGTACTGGCGGTCCTCTCGCTCGCTCCCCCCGCTCTTCCCCTCCTGATCTATAGCGATAGTGAGTATACCATCAAGGTAGCGACCGGGGTTTACCAGATGAAGGCCAACGAGGATTTGTGGGCCTATTATAAAAAGCTCGTTGGTTACCGCAAGCAGCCTCCTGAGTTTGAATGGGTGCGTGGTCACGCCGGCCATTTGCACAACGAACGGGCGGACGAACTGGCCGGTCTGGGAGCCTTCGGGGGCGACCGGGTAGCCTATGAAAAATGGCAGCAGTCGCAGGCTCCAGAAGCACGCAATGGTGCGCTCTCACCAGAACTGCTTGAGCTGCGTCAGCAGGTGCAGAAGCTCAACGCCTTCTTCGCAACCCCCGGCGGCTCGCGGGCCAGCGATCAGGAGCGCAAGTTTATCAGAGATATGGCAAAGCAGTTGCAGAGAAACAGCTTTACCCCATCGGAGAAGCAGCGAGGGTGGGTCAAGGTGCTGGTCGCCAAATATCGCGTCTGACCGCCTGTTTCGAGCCTTTCAGTCGCGACTAATCCAGAAGTCCGGCTGCGAAGCGTTGGCACAGGCTCCTGGATTAGCCACGACTGAGCGGCATTCGCAACGGCATTTCAATGGAATGGCGTGATAAAATGGTTGTAGTGGATAGCACTCTATTAGTGAACCAAGTTGCAACAAAGGGGAGTCTCATCGTGCATCAAGACCTGACAAATCGTGTTATATCGCTACTGCAACAGCAAAAGACTCTTTTTGAAGCATAAGGGGTATTCTATTCTTTCCAGAGGAAAAGGCATATGACCACGACGAAACGACAGCCTGAACATGTGGAGTCAGCGGCTCCCGTATCTCAGCGCAATCCTGGCATTGTCCTGGACATGGATTGGGTGAGCGGCGTGCGTATCAATCGCAGCGCGGTGGAACGCCGGGCCGCCACGTTGACGACGCGCCGTACGGTCAAGAAGGAGTGGCAGGCTGCATGGCTATTGCGCGCCATCACCTGTCTTGATCTGACCACGCTTGCTGGAGACGATACGCCGGGAAATGTCTTGCGTCTCTGTGCTAAAGCGCGCTGGCCTGTGCGCCAGGAACTGCTGGATGAGTTGGGAATGGAGCAGTTGCGGGTCGGCGCGGTCTGTGTTTACCACAATCTGGTCCCGGTCGCAGTTGAGGCGTTGCGAGGCGCAGATATTCCTGTTGCCGCAGTCTCGACCGGTTTTCCGGCGGGCCAGAATCCCTTCGAGCAGAAGTTGCAGGAGATCGAGGCATCCGTCAAGGCGGGGGCACGCGAGATTGATATCGTGATCTCGCGCGCCCACGTCCTGACCGGCAACTGGCAGGAGCTCTATGCTGAAGTGCAGGCGTTCCGTGCGGCCTGTGGCGATGCGCATATGAAGACCATCCTCGCGACTCATGAACTGGCGACCTTGCGCAATGTGGGCATGGCGAGCCTTGTCTGCATGATGGCGGGCGCCGACTTTATCAAAACCTCGACCGGCAAGGAAGCAGTCAACGCCACGCTGCCGGTGGGGATTGTGATGACGCGCGCTATTCGCGATTATTATGAGCAAACGGGCTACAAAGTGGGATTCAAGCCTGCCGGCGGTATTCGCAGCGCAAAGGCGTCGCTGGACTGGCTGATCTTGATGAAAGAGGAGCTTGGCAACGAGTGGCTGACCAATGCGCTTTTCCGCATTGGAGCTAGCGGCCTGCTGTCTGATATTGAGCGCCAGCTCTCGTACTACGTCACCGGTCGCTACGCGGCTGCGCATCACAATCCGCTGGTTTAATTTCAGTACCCTCAAGCGGGTCGAGATAGCCACAGGCTCCCGCTACTTCCTTGAAGGGAGTATAGACGTTATACTCGCAAATGTCAAATGCAATGTACCAGAGGAGGTCAACGGTGAATGTAAAGGAAATTTTTGAGACTATGCAATATGGACCAGCACCGGAGGCCGCATCTCTTGCTCAAGAATGGCTAAAGCAGCATCAGCCGTTTGAGCTGTTTATCAATAATCAATGGGTAAAGCCTGCCAGTGGTCAATATCTCGATACGATCAATCCGGCTAACGGGCAGCCACTGGCGCGGGTTGCCGCTGCCGGTAGCGCCGATGTTGCTGCCGCCGTTGCCGCTGCTCGTACAGCCTTCGAGACGTGGGGAAGAACGCCGGGCCATCTACGCGCGCGCTATCTCTATGCCATTGCGCGCCAGATCCAGAAGCACTCGCGCATGCTGGCAGTATTGGAGTCATTGGATAATGGGAAAACCATCCGTGAAACGCGCGATATTGATATTCCACTGGTCGCGCGACACTTCTACTATCATGCAGGCTGGGCGCAATTGATGGCTTCGGAGCTTCCAGGCTATCAGCCTCTCGGCGTTGTTGGGCAGATCATCCCCTGGAACTTCCCTCTGCTAATGCTCGCCTGGAAAATTGCTCCTGCGCTCGCGATGGGCAATACCGTCGTGCTAAAACCGGCGCGTTATACGCCTCTTACTGCCCTCAAATTTGCCGAGATTGTGCAGGAGATTGGTTTACCGCCCGGGGTGGTCAATATTGTGACCGGGGAAGCTTCGCAGGTGGGAGAGGCGCTGGTGCAGCATCCTGCTGTCAACAAGATTGCCTTTACTGGTTCGACCGAGGTTGGACGCGCGATCAGGCGCGCCACGGCTGGTTCAGGCAAGAAGCTCTCGTTGGAGTTGGGTGGCAAGTCGCCCTTTATCGTTTTTGACGATGCCGACCTGGATAGCGTTGTGGAAGGCGTTGTGGATGCTATCTGGTTTAATCAAGGGCAAGTCTGTTGTGCGGGCTCGCGCTTGCTGGTGCAGGAAGATATTGCTGAGCGGCTGATTGCGAAGTTGCGTGTGCGTATGGAACGTCTACGCGTTGGCGATCCGCTAGATAAGGCCGTGGATATCGGCGCGATTGTTTCACCGGCGCAGCTCAAAGAGATTCAGCGTTTAGTAGCTATGGGCGTTGAAGAGGGGGCACAGATGTGGCAGCCCTCCTGGGCCTGTCCTGCGGAAGGCTATTTCTTCCCGCCAACGCTCTTTACCAACGTCTCGCCTGCCACGACTATCGCGCAGGTAGAGATTTTCGGGCCGGTACTTGTCGCCATGACCTTCCGCACGCCAGCCGAAGCGGTGGAACTGGCAAACAATACGTGTTACGGCCTGGCTGCCAGCGTGTGGAGCGATAATATCAACCTCGCGCTGGATATCGCTCCCAAACTGAAGGCTGGCAGCGTCTGGATCAACTGCACCAACCTGTTTGATGCGGCCAGCGGTTTTGGTGGCTACCGCGAAAGTGGTTTTGGACGCGAGGGCGGCAAAGAAGGCTTATATGAGTATGTACGTTCTGCCTGGAAGTCTGTCGAACGAAAAATCTCTATGAATGGTACGAAACCTGGCGAGCATGGGCAGGAGGAAGCTGCGCAGTTAGAGCCGGAGGAGGCGGTAAATATTGCGCCATCGGCTAATGGGTATGGCACGGCGTATCCCCCGATTGATCGCACGCCCAAGCTGTTCATCGGCGGCAAGCAGGTGCGGCCCGATTCCGGCTATAGCCGCAGCGTCTTGACCCCTGGCGGTCGCGTGATCGGCGAAGTTGGCGAGGGCAATCGTAAAGATATTCGTAACGCCGTTGAAGCCGCGCACGCCGCTCGGAGCTGGTCTGCTGCCACAGCGCATAACCGGGCGCAGATCCTCTACTATATCGCCGAAAATCTGGCGGTACGCGAAGAGGAGTTCGTCCGCAGAATCGCGTTGCAGACGGGACGTTCCCATGACGATGCGAGCAGGGAAATGCAGGCAACGCTCTCACGTCTGTTTAGCTATGCCGCCTGGGCCGACAAATTTGAGGGGACGGTACATCAGCCACCCTTGCGCGGGGTCGCGCTTGCCATGCGCGAAGCTATCGGGGTCATGGCTCTGACCTGCCCCGATGAATATCCCTTGTTGGGATTTATCTCGCTGGTCGCTCCTGCGATTGCGATGGGGAATACGGTTGTGGTCATTCCAGCGCCATCGTCGCCTCTCAGCGCCACCGATTGCTATCAGGTCTTCGAGACCTCCGACCTGCCGCCTGGAGTTGTCAATATCGTCACTGGAGATCGCGACGCCCTCAGCAAGGTACTCGCCGAGCATGACGATGTGGACGCTATGTGGTACTTCGGCACTGCCGAGGGTTCCAAAATGGTTGAACTGGCCTCCGCAGGCAATATGAAGCGCACCTGGGTCAATTACGGCTATGCTCGTAACTGGCTTGATATTGTGCAGGGCGAAGGCGAAGAGTTTTTACGCGAAGCCACGCAGGTGAAGAATATCTGGATTCCTTATGGAGAATAAGAGGCCCTCTAGCCTGCCAGCGACTTCCCTGACGGGCTAGCAAGCTTTACCGGCTTGCCGTTTCGATTAGAGCGCGAAAACCATGTCTCCTGCTTGTATCGCAACTGGCTCTTGTTGGGGTGCCAGGGTCATATAGAAGCCGCGCTTTCCCTGATCCAGAAATTGCAGGGCTTCCTTCAGCCGTTCTCCTGCCAGAGGCATGATATCGCAGGCAGCGAACTGGCTAAATTCCGCGCATGGCGCAGCCACCATAATACCGGTCAGGCGCATTATCAGTCCAGTCTTTGCCGATTGGATCGCGATCCCGTGCTCCAGACGAGCTAGCTTCTGTTCGTCCGCTGTCTCCACCAGAATATTTTCTCCTGCGCATCCATCCGGCAGGTGCGGACCAAAATATGCGCGCATACTCTGATAATGACTGGTAAAGCCCATAGATACAGTATTGACGGCGTGGTTGCGTGACGAAGGATGATCGATATGGTGAACATCAATGATCTCTTCTCCTTGCGCCGTTACCCCAATAACTCCTCTGGTCGAAAGCAGCAAAGAGTTCACGATTAGCAGCGGCGAAGGATCGTAATAAAGATGGGGCTTCTGGCCGATTTTGAGCGGCGACCGCTGGATCTGGACCTGCTTGATGCGACCGATTTCGTGCATATACATCCCTTTTATGATCAATGAGGTAGCTTTTGTAGCGTAATGGTGAAGATTGCGCCTATCATACCAC
Source organism: Ktedonosporobacter sp. (assembly GCA_035293765.1). Taxonomy (GTDB): domain Bacteria; phylum Chloroflexota; class Ktedonobacteria; order Ktedonobacterales; family Ktedonobacteraceae; genus DASRHT01. The sequence goes on along the minus strand of DATGMF010000051.1, from coordinate 13,017 downwards.
TGTTGTCAAGCCCTACGCATCGCCTAAAAGACCGATGTTTTTCAATATCATGCCTGTTATATTTGGCTTGTTGATACTGTCTATCATTAAACAGGAAGGTAAAGCATATGCGAGATAGCAAGCAAATAGAACAGATGCGGATCGTGTATCAGCTTCCTCGTATGGAAGAGGTTACCGTGCGCAAGGATATCGTATATAAAACTGTTGATGGCGAAGATTTAATGCTGGATGTATATTATCCACTTGACGCGCATCTTCATGTATCTCCTCCTGCCGTAATCTTTGTGCATGGCGGCTCTCAGCCAGAGCACGTAGAGCGTGTTCGTGAGTCGCAGCCTTATACCTCCTGGTGCCGATTACTATTGAAGCGCATGGCACCGAAGGTAGTTTGCTCTATGGAATGCCTGATGACAAGATACGGATCCGCGGCGCGCATATCAACAGGCCTGCTGGTGGATGGAACGTCTGGACGGCGGTTCCGCCTGATCAGCCCACAGCGTTGCAGCAATGGGTTGATCATATTCAGCAAGGAACGCGCCCCCAGGAGAACACGCAGATCGCGGTAGACCTGAGTATGCTCATGGAGGCGGCGAATCTTTCGGCGCAGCGGAGCCAGCCTGTGCGGCTGGACGCGTTATCTCGCTGATGCGTGCGGATTATTTGCCAACCACCGAGCGGAGCTGTGAAACCACCTGCTCTAGCTGGGTAGCTGCGTCGGTTGCCGAAGTTGTACCGGAGACGAGCTGTTCCGTCACTTGCGTTGCCACTTTGAGCGCCGTGGCAAGCTTCTGATTGCTAACGCTCTGGTACTGGGTGGCGTTTTCAATGTATTGAGCTGCGGTGACGATGCGTTCCAGGGCCAGCCTGGCGGTGTGAGCGTCGATATGTCCCCACTGCTGCGCCAACTCCGTTCCGGTTTTGATCAACTGGGTCGCCGCGACCTTTGTGGCGTTGGCATAGTATTGCACGGATTGCAGACCTACCTGTGACGAGTCTACCACCCACATCTGCTCCGAGGCCGCATCCTGCTGGCTCGTTGCCAGGGCGGTCATCGCCCGGCTATTGTTGCGCAGGTATTCGACCGAGTTGAGGATTGGCTGCGTGATGCGGCGTCCGAAGATCAGACCGACGAAGGCCGCCAGGATAGCCATAGTTAGAGCGACGATACCCGTAAGGAGGAGCTGCCGGTTGGCGACGGCGGTAACAGTGTTCACCGGGCTAAGCACGTAGTATTTCCAGGGAACGGTTGTGGTTGCCTGCTGCACTACTTGATATTGTTCGGTTTGTCCGGCGGGCTGTGCCTGGAACGTAGTCGTGGGAGTGGTATCATGCAAGGTACTGGCAAATGTGCTATCGCTGAGCGTGTGAACCGGATCAATGGTACCGTAGCGGAGCTCCTGACTGATGCGCAACTGCACATCGCCGGGGATGGGAGCGACGCTGGTAAAGCGCCGGGCGGGATCGGTATCAGCTATGCGTACGCCGTTCTCATCGAGGATGAAGGCATAGCTGCCATCTCCATTAGCGCCTTTATCGCCGTCAACGATATTCCAGATGTAGTTGATGTTAAGGGTCGCCCGCATGAAGCCTAAATACTGACGAGGTTGCGGGTTAACAACGGGAGCGTAAATATCGATAGAGGCCGTCTTCGTTCCCGGGGTATAGTAGACCGATGAAATCACTGTTTTGCCTGTGCTAACCGTCTTGAGGTAGTCCGGCGGGACGAGAAACTGCCCATGTGGCTTGGGTGGGTTAGAAAGCGGGTAGAACAGCAAGGGCTGTCCCTGTGGATTGAAAAGCTGCCACGAGGTATAGTTCTTATCGCGGAACGTACCGGCGCCCAGCGCGAACAGGGCGTGAGTGGCAAGGTCCTGATAAACGGGAGACTTGAGCTCAGGTGGGGCAGCCATAAAGATCGCCACCGATTGCACCTGGCTCAGGGTGAGGGCATCCAGAGTTCGTTCTCGGATGTAGGTATCGATCAATTGAACGCGCGTTTTAGCATCGCTCTCCATCGCGGTATTGGCCTGGTTAGTCAATGCCGGGCGCGTCTGCATTTCACTAAAAAGTAGCGTGATACCGAGCGGTATAATCGCTGCCAGCACGAGTCCGATAGAGACGCGTACTGATAGAGAGAAGCGTCGGCGACGCCGTGGCTCGAACTCTTGTAGAGACATGATGCTAACCATCCTTTTGTGTATGCTTTACTGTTGAATAATGCCTATACGCTCTAGATCATAGAGCAAGCGCTGGACTTCTTCTTGCGGACGGGCTATCAGACGGACCAGTTCTATCGTATTTCGACGTCCGTCGATTAACAGAAACAAATGTCGATGTAAGCGAGAGAGCCCGGCCTGATCCAGTAAACGCAATGCCTCATCATCCTGCCGTGTGCGTCGCGGATTGCTAAAGCTGAGGGAGGAGGTTCTAACGCCAAAGCTGTTGAGCGGTGGCTCATTCCATTCCCGGTCTTGAATAACGTATGGTGGAGTGGGAGGGTGGGGCGTATCGAACGTTTGTCGCGGATATGCCCCAGTATCCCTAAATGGCTGTGTTGATAGCGTACGCGGCGTCTCATGGAGAGGCTGCGTGGACCTACCAGGCACAGACGAGACAAACGTGAAGCGACATGCGCCCCAGCTATGCAACCACTCAAGGGCTCGTTGTCCGACAAGCTGACCGCCACGGGCATACGTTATTTGCCCATGAACAAATGTGAGCTCGCCTTCTTCTCGGCCTGGGCCTTCACCCCGCTCGACGGTCAAAAACCCGGTTCTCCGTCCGAGCTGGATAACCTCAATAACATTACTCAGTCGATCTGTTGTTGTTCCTCGTCTCTGTGACATGTATCTATTACCTGGCCTCTTGACGAGGTTCTCCTCTCACTGCACTAACTTAATGAGCATGTTACTACTTTACCGTAGATGAGTTATACCAGCATATCACATTATGCAAACTATGCAACGGTAGTTTTATCTTTCTCAACCTGTTTATTCCCTCTATTATACCTTTTCTGGCAAGTACTTTGGGCGATTGAGAGACTTTGGTGATTCTACTAGAACTTGTGCTCGGGTATTTCTCATGTTATACTGCCGAACAGCAAGCAACGACTACGGCCTGGAAGCACCTTTCAGGGACACGACGACATTGCAGCGTTTTGCCAGGTAAATTGTTCACCCTGATGATAATGCCTTGTGCTATATATAGCAACAGCCTACCCATTTGGACTAGTACTAATGGCATAGCGCCGGAGTGATGCTCTCATCATCCAACCATACAAAGGATAGCCTATGATCCATCTTGCGCCAGATTATATCTATACTCCTCAAGGGCTACAGGCGAATATAGTCGTTTCGATCTCAAACGAGGGACGTATCGTCTCGCTCTCTAAACTGGGTGCGAGCAAAGTCGTGCCTGAACCCCTGCCGGGCGTGGCTCTCCTGCCTGGTTTTGTCAATACGCATAGCCATGTGTTTCAGCGTACGCTACGGGGTCATACCCATCGTCCGCTCTCCAACCAGGATACTTTCTGGACCTGGAGACGCGCAATGTATGATGCGGCCCAGCAGCTTGATCCTGATCGTTTATATAATGTAGCTTTATATGCCTATCGTGAGATGGCTGCGGTCGGCTATACTACCGTGGGGGAGTTTCACTATCTCCATCACCAGGCGGACGGACAGCCGTACGCCAATCCCAATGCTATGGCTGAGGCTGTGGTATACGCGGGGCGTGACGCTGGCATTCGCGTTGTGCTGCTAATGACGGCCTACGCCCAGAGCGGCTTTAGCCAACCGCCAGAGGAGGGGCAGCGACGCTTCTGCGATACTTCCGTTGAAGCCTTTCTTGCGCGTGTCGATGCTTTGCGCCTGGCAAACATACCTGTCGGTATCGCGCCCCATTCGGTGCGTGCGGTACCGGAAGCGTGGTTCTCTGCCATTGTTGCTTACTGCCAGAGCCATCATCTGCCTTTACATGTGCATGCCGATGAGCAGGTAGCGGAGATTGAGCAGTGCCAGGCGGCCTATGGCTGCACTCCGATAGAGCTACTGGAACGCTTCGGGGCGTTAGGCCCGTTAACCACCATCGTTCATGCCACCCATGCCAGTCCGGCAGAAGTAGCGCTGCTGGCCCGCTATGGCTGTACCGTCTGTGTCTGCCCAACCACCGAGGGCGATCTGGGTGACGGTATCGCTCCCTACGCCGATCTGGTCGCGGCGCACATTCCTCTCACTATCGGCTCCGATAGCAATACACGCCTCGATCCCATTGAAGAGCTGCGCTGGGCCGAGTATTCCGCGCGCATGCGTTACCAGCGCCGCCGTGTGCTTGTCGCTGACGAGCTCTCGTCGCCCGGACCGCTTTTGCTCGATTATGGAACTCACCGTGGCGCGGCAGCTTTAGGGGTAGAAACGGGCGTGATTGCTCCCGGCATGCTGGCCGATTTTGTGGCTATCGATCTGGAACATCCAGCTATGGCCGGTTGGAACGAGAATGACTTGCTAGATGTGTTCTTTTTCGGAGCCTCGTCCGAGGTAATCATGCAGACGTGGGTGCAGGGAAAGAAAGCTCGTTAATGCAGCTTGCGTAATCAAACAGCCATTACGCAAGCTGCATAGGAACTAAGGATTGGGATTTTTAGGAGCAATAGTAATATCGCCCAGATTGGGAATGTTATCGAAAGCGTGTGGGTCCAGACCAAAGCTGGCAGAGAACAGGCCGCGTTCGAAGAACTGTGTCATCTGCGAAAGATCGACATGTCCTACCACGTTATTTGAGAAGAAGATGAGGATGGTAAACGGGTCGTTGCTAGTGCTGCCGACATGGTGCAGGTAGTTCTGTGGCACAAATACCGTGTCTCCCGGTTGGATGGTGAAAATTTCATGGGTATTGTCCGGGGTAATCACCTCAAACTGAGCCTGTCCCTGGAGACAATAGTTAAGTTCGGAAGCATTCGGGTGCCAGTGTGGCTCACGCAGGGCGTCTGGCTGTGTTTGCACGATGAACAGGGTAATCCCGCTCAATGACGGGATAAACTGAGGAGTGAGCGCGGCAATAGTTCCGCCGCTAAAAGTTTTTAGCGGGATATCTGTGAAATTAACGGTAAATGGCCCTGAAGAAGAGGAGGGCGTTGCCGTCGGGATCGCGCCCGTATTGACCAGGACCTGATCACCCTGCTGTGGCAGAGCCGGGAAGCTCGCTGTCGGGATCGAGTATGTCTGGGCCAGAATGCTCTGAGGGATGACGTTGAGCGCATTAGAAATATCAATTTTTTCAGGACTCTCATGAGTAAACGCTTCAAGGATATGAAGGGTTTCTGTCCCAGTGTTGCGGATATAATGGATGGCCCCCTCAGGCACAAATGTGACATTGCCAGGTCCAATGGGGAAAACGGCGTTGCTTGTCCCTGAGAGGAAAATTCCGATCTCGCCTTGCCCACTGATACAGTAATTTAACTCGTTGGCGTTGATATGCCAGTGAAGCTCGCGCATAGCTCCGGGATTGATACGCGTCGAGAAGAGAGACATGCCGCTCAGCTCTTCAATATCACCGGCCACCGCTGTCCTGATCGTTCCACCGGTGAATACCTGTGGATCGGACTTTTCTAGCTCGAACTTGAACGAATCGGGCTTTTTCCCTCTGGGTGACATTTTTGCGAGAGGCGTGGTGACCGTATGGGTGGCAGCGGAAGCCGCGCCGACCGGCAATGCGATACCGCCAAGCGCCCCCAGAGTCGCAGCAACGCTTGCCCCTTTGAGCAGGCTGCGGCGAGGGAAGCTATTGGCATCGTTTTCAGCGCCCTGGTCGGTTGCGCCAGGGATCGGCTCTGGTTGTGGTGATTTCTGGTTTTCTGAAGTCATGGAGATCCTTTCTCTGCTTAAAAAATATACTCCTGGACTGTACCGTGACAGGACAAAGAAGTAAAAAGGCAGCACGATGTTGTGCTGTCTGATATCGTAAAAGAAACCGGGTGGCACCCAAAGACGACGAGTTCTACATGGTCATGATCGGAAAATGCTGAATAAATATGGCTGATAACATGACCACGCCAGGAAACTCTACAAGTATAAATATATGCTAAAAACATTGTATTGTCAAGGCAGAGAGGGACTTTTCGGATTTTATAGAATGCAAACAATATTAGAGGAAGATAGCTAAAAACATTAATATAAGATGAAATAGATCATTAGCAAAATGCCTGTCCACTATCGAAAAATCTTCTTGTTCCGCCTGTTCAAACAAACACATCTCTGCTATACTGGCAGCACCACTGCTATGGTTCATCAAGCGATTCTGCTTGTATTCAGCAAAGATTTTAGGATCGGGATGTTTGCGCTATGTCTATGTAAAGGAAAGCTATGTTACTGACAATTACCACCACACTGCAACCGGCAACTGATCTGGGATATCTCCTGCATAAGAATCCCGCGCACCTCCAGTCTTTCTCCCTCTCCTTCGGACGGGTACACGTCTTTTATCCAGAGGCCAGCGACGAACGTTGTACCGCAGCCCTATTGCTAGAGATCGATACCGTTCACCTTGTGCGTGGACGCGAAAAAGCGGTGGCGCTGGAACAGTATGTCAATGATCGCCCTTACGTCGCCTCCTCGTTCCTCAGCGTTGCGCTTGCAGAAGTGTTTGGTACCGCTCTCAATGGTCGCTGCTCGCAACGGCCCGGACTGGCAGCCACAGCGTTGCCCCTTCAAGCCACGCTCGCAGCCGTTCCCTGCCACGGCGGCGAAGCCTGGCTGAGACGGCTGTTTGAGCCGCTAGGCTATGCGGTGACGGTGAACGCGCCCTTACTGGATGAGAGCTATCCTGAATGGGGAGTGAGCCCCTACTTTAGCGTGACCCTTGAAGGGACCTGCCGCTTGAGCGAGTTATTGACCCATATCTATGTGCTGATCCCGGTGCTCGATAACAATAAGCATTACTGGATTGGCGATGCCGAGGTTGAGAAGTTGCTGAAGCGTGGACAGGGATGGCTGGAGCAACATCCTGAGCGTGAGCAGATTACGCGTCGCTATTTGAAGCACCGGCAGAACCTCGTCCGCGATGCGCTGTCCCGGCTGGTTGTGGAGGAAGCTGGCGAGGAGACGAGGGAGACAGAAGAGACAGAGGATACCGATGCTAAGGAGGAGGTACCGGAGAGGCGGGTCAGCTTGCATGAGCAACGACTGGCCGCCGTGGTCGCCGCGTTGCGCGAAAGTGGAGCAAAGCGCGTGCTTGATCTTGGTTGCGGAGAGGGCCGGTTAATCAAATTGTTGTTGCAAGAGAAGAGCTTTACGCATATTCTGGGGCTAGATGTCTCGTATCGCGCTCTGGAGCTGGCTCGCGACCGTTTACGCCTGGAACGCCTTCCTATGATGCAGCGGGAACGTGTGTGCCTGATCCACGGAGCCCTGACCTATCGCGATAAGCGCCTGGAAGGGTACGATGCCGCCGCAGTTGTTGAGGTCATTGAGCATCTGGACCCGCCGCGCCTGGCAGCATTCGAGCGTGTCCTTTTTGAATTTGCTGAACCCGAGACAGTGGTCGTAACAACGCCTAATGCCGAATATAATGTCAAATTTGCCACTCTGCCGACGGGCAAATTCCGCCATAAAGATCATCGCTTTGAGTGGACGCGACAAGAATTTCAAGCCTGGACCGCTCGGGTTGCGGATAGCTTCGGGTATGCGGTTCGTATTGCGCCCGTCGGGCCGGAGGATGAGGGCGTGGGAGCGCCATCGCAAATGGGAGTTTTTACACGCAATGTTATGCAATGATATAAAGGTGCAAAACACGCTATGAAGATAATGATCCCGGAATTCTCACTTGTTGTACTGGTAGGCTCGTCTGGTTCGGGCAAATCTACCTTTGCGCGTCAGCATTTTAAGGCGACAGAGGTGCTCTCCTCCGATTTTTGTCGCGGCCTGGTTTCCGATGACGAGAATGATCAAAAAGCCACGAAAGCGGCATTTGAAGTGCTACACTTTGTTGCTGCTAAGCGGTTGGCGGCGGGAAAATTGACGGTTATTGATGCCACAAGCGTGCAGGCTGAAGATCGCAAGCCGCTATTGAACCTTGCTCGTCAGTATCACGCGCTGACCGTAGCGGTGGTGTTTCACCTGCCCGAGAAGCTCTGTCTGGAGCGCAACCAGCTTCGGCCCGACCGCGACTTTGGGCCGCATGTGATTCGTCGGCAACAGATGCAGCTCCGTCGTTCCTTGCGCGGCTTGAGAGAGGAAGGTTTCCATCATTGCTACGTGCTTACCTCTCCCGAGCAGGTCGATGCCGTTACCATCGAATATGAGCGCCTCTGGTGTAATCTCAAGCAAGAGCATGGCCCCTTCGATATTATCGGCGATATTCATGGCTGCTTTGATGAACTGCACACTTTACTCGTGCAACTTGGCTATGAAATATCTACCAGTGATGGTGATGAACAAAGCTTTCAGGTAAGCCATCCAGCCGGACGCAAGGTGATTTTTCTGGGTGATCTGGTGGATCGAGGACCGGCGTCACCGGCTGTATTGCGTCTGGCGATGGATATGGTTGCCTCTGGTAATGCGCTTTGTGTCCCTGGTAATCATGACATAAGGTTGCTGCGCAAACTTAAAGGGCGCGATGTGCGCCTGACGCATGGTATCGTGGAGACGCTGGCGCAGCTCGAACACGAGCCTCCTGCGTTTAAAGAGCGCGTCGTCAAGTTTCTGGATGGGCTGATCAGTCATTATGTGCTGGATGATGGGAAGCTTGTGGTGGCGCATGCGGGCATGAAAGAAGAGTTGCAGGGGCGAGGGTCGCGTGTGGTGCGAGAGTTTGCCCTCTATGGTGAAACGACCGGCGAAACCGACGAGTTCGGCTTGCCCATACGCTACAACTGGGCTGCGGAGTATCGCGGCCAAGCGATGGTTGTTTATGGTCATACTACGGTCCCTGAACCGGAATGGCTCAATGGTACGATCAACATCGATACAGGTTGTGTCTTCGGTGGGAAGCTGACGGCGCTGCGCTACCCCGAAAAAGAGCTAGTTGCAGTTACTGCCGCCCTGGTTTACTCTGAACCTGTCAAGCCATTTTTGCCTAAAGATGAGCAAGCGCCCACACTCACGGCGCAGCAACGCTACGATGAAATTCTGGATGTGGAGGATGTATCCGGTAAGCGTATTATCTCGACCGGCCTGTATCACAATATCATTATTCGCGAAGAAAATGCTATTGCCGCGCTAGAGGTCATGAGCCGTTTTGCCGCCGATCCCAGATGGCTGATCTATCTGCCTCCCACGATGTCGCCCTGCGAGACCAGCAAGGAGCCAGGGCTGCTGGAGCATCCCGCCGAAGCATTTGCCTATTACCTGCAGGAAGGGATTGAAAAAGTCGTCTGCGAAGAGAAGCATATGGGCTCGCGAGCGATTGTGATTGTCTGTCGCGACGAAGATGCAGCGCGCAGGCGCTTTGGCGTTGCTGAAGAAGGCATTGGCATTTGCTATACCCGTACCGGGCGACGTTTTTTTGATGATTCTGCGCTGGAAAGAGCATTGTTGGAGCGGGTCCAGGCGGCGTTGCAAAGCAGCGGCTTTTGGGAAAAGTTCCAGACCGACTGGGTCTGCCTCGATTGTGAACTGATGCCCTGGTCGGTCAAGGCCCAGGCTCTGCTCTTGCGGCAGTATGCAGCCGTGGGCGCAGCCTCTAGCATGTCATTGGGTCAAGCTGTAACATTGTTGGAGCAGACGAATGCACGCGGTGTTGATACTCAATCGCTGCTTGCTATCTATCAGCAGCATCAGGCGCTGGCCCGGCGCTATGTTGATGCCTATCGCCGCTATTGCTGGCCCGTTCGCTCCATTGCTGATCTCAAGCTGGCTCCATTTCATGTTCTGGCGACGCAGGGAGAGACGCATCTTGCTAAAGATCACGTCTGGCATATGGAGACTCTGGCAGAAGTCTGCCACGCTGATGAGCAGCTCTTGCTTGCCATGCCGTACCTTGTGATTGATCTGACGGATGCTGATAGCCTCGCGCAAGGGATACAATGGTGGGAACACTTGACGGGGCTGGGCGGCGAAGGAATGGTCGTGAAGCCGTTCGATTTTGTTGCCAGGGGGCAGCATGGCATTGTACAGCCAGCGGTGAAATGCCGTGGTACGGAGTACCTGCGCATCATCTACGGGCCGGAATATACGGTTCCCGAAAATTTGGAACGCTTGCGTATGCGCGGACTACGAGCCAAGCGCTCTCTGGCGATGCGTGAATTCTTTTTAGGGATTGAGGCTCTGGAACGGTTTGTGCGCGCTGAGCCGTTGCGCCGCGTGCATGAATGCGTTTTTAGCGTGCTCGCTCTGGAAAGTGAGCCAGTCGATCCTCGCCTGTAACATCGTTATGGAGGAAAAACTTCAGGGCATCTCAAAGGATGCCCTGAATGTTTAATGCTTGTCTGAAGTAAAATGCTGTTCGATGAGGTCAAAGTGCTCCGCGTCATGTTCGCACATGTCGGCGATAAGCGTGCCAATGGGTTCGGTGAATTCCTTGTCCCAGGGAACGCGAAGCTTCTCCATGAGTCGCTGCTCATCAAGCTCATCAATTACTGTATTGCGTAAATGAGTGTGAGTTTCTTTCCAATCAGTCAGAATGTCCTGTACAGGAACTGCGGCATTGTGCTGCCGTTGCTCTTCGTTCGCAGCATCCCCGGAAAGCATTGCTGGTGGTAGTGGCTGATCGTGTAAAAAGGCTACCACCAGCGCGTGGGCCGCTTTTTTCCAGTGAGTCATGTGGTCCAGAAAATCTTTTATCGCCCATCCTTCAGGCGTAAATGGCCTTTGCAGCTCTTCCTCGCTGAGCCGGTTAATCAATGTGGTGAAGCGTTCGTGATCGCGTTGAAGGATTGCTAAAATGTCCGATTGCGTGTGCTGCGCGCTTGTCAATCTCAACTACTCCTCTGCTCTAACGAGCTTTCAAATGTCGAACGAACTTTTTGGGAATCGTGCTGGTTAGCTACAGGTCTGGATGGCTTAACGTGCCTCCAATTTCCACCTGCGAGCCTCTTCCTCCAGACGAGCCTGTTCCGCTCGCAGTTGCGCCCGCAGTTGCGCCCGCATCTGTGCCAGTTCGCGTTCCATGACCTGCCTGTCGGTCTCCTGTGTTTCTCCATATCGTTGCTCGCCTGCTGGCGGTATCTCGGCCTGGTCAGGTCCAGTCAGGCGTTTCCATAGACGCTGTAACCAGTTCATGAACTGTGACCAGTTCGCCATTTTATGACCCTCCTCAGTTTTAAGTATCAAGCTTGAAATGAGGTGGCCGTCCCCGTTCTACCTCTCCTCACCACGCCACCCCTGTACAAGACAGGTCTCCGCTAACTTTATCATCTGGTGCATGGAGCCATGTATTACAAGCTAAAGAAAACGCCAGAAGAGATTGTATAGTTACAATAATAATAATAATACATCAGCCTTGAGCTTGCAGACTCAAAAGTCACCCTTTCTTCTGCAAATTTCATCAAGACCGTTTACAAAAAATGAGTGTAATTCCTATCTGGACAGACCAGGAGCTTTGTGTTACAGTCATGGCAGAGTTACTATATAGAGCTGAGGGAAAGAAAACTACAAGATTATGGCTATATCCTCAAACGAATGGGTGCGTTTTCCACGACCGAAACCACGGGCCCGCTTGCGCCTTTTTTGTTTGCATTATGCAGGCGGTGGCGCTTCCGCTTTTCGCACCTGGGAGCATAATGTACCATCGGATGTAGAACTGGCGCTGATCCAGTTGCCCGGACGTGAGAACCGCGCCCGAGAAAAAGCCTTCACCCGTATGACGCCGCTGGTGAGTGCCTTGACCGATACGCTGCAACCTTTATTAGATAAACCATTTGTTTTTTTTGGTCATAGTCTGGGAGCACTAATCGGTTTTGAAGTGGCGCGCCAGCTTCGTCGCCAGCAGGGGCCAGCGCCGTTACATCTTTTTGTGTCCGGTAGCCGCGCTCCTCAAAGACCCCACCCTGCTTCAGATGAACCTATACATGCTCTGCCCGATGACGAATTTATACAAAAGTTACGTGAGTATAACGGGACGCCGGAAGCGGTGTTACAGCACGCCGAGCTGATGAATTTGTTGATGCCGGTGCTGCGAGCAGATTTTTCGCTCTATGAAACCTATGTCTATCAAGCGGAGGCCCCACTCTCTTGTGGCATTTCGGCCTTTGGAGGGGTACAAGATCCAAAAGTCACCCGTGAAGATGTTGCTGCATGGAGACGGCAAACGCAGGGACAGTTTGCCCTGCGTTTGCTGCCGGGCGACCACTTTTTCCTCCACAGCGCCCAGACATTGCTTTTACAAGCAGTGGCGCAAGATCTGGCGCAGATCCATAGCCATAATTACTAATATCCGAAATTTCAAAAAAAATCTCTTGACAAATTTTTCGTGGTGTGGCATACTAACAAGGCTTTAGATAAAAAGGCAATCACCTGATCGCGAAATCGGGTGCTCCTGTCTTTACATCGCCTGTGCCACGTTAATGTGGCTCCTCTGGGATAGTGTTTCCCCACTGTATAACAAAACCAGGATGGGTTTTATATGGCCTTTTTGTGTCATATAAGAGCTAGAAGGAAGTTTTGCCACAGTGAAGCAAGGGAACAGCAATTTTTGAGAATCAAGAGAAATTCGTTAGAAAACCTCTTGACAAAGCCCCAGAGATATGCGATACTACAGCTACGATAATCAAATGAGCGAAATACCTGATTTGATTAGGTGGAGTATACTGGTAACAGCGAAGACCTACGGGTCATCTCCAGTGGGGTACCTTGACAACTGAAGAGTGGAAAGCAGAACAGCAACTGGCAACGATGGCGCATCCTGAACGCGATTGTCCAGTTCCTGTCAATTGACAGCTTTTGCCTCTCCCTCGCGAGAGGGATGCACGGCGAAAGCGAGTACATCTGCGAACAAGCCAAGTAACGCAACGCAACAACTCTTGGCCTGGATCGCGAACTCAACAGCACATCGAGCGCTTCTTGATGAGAGGCGACTCATATAGAT
>DATGMF010000050.1:0-2192 GCA_035293765.1 Ktedonosporobacter sp. | reverse complement strand
TGACGTTTGCACCAGTCGTACGGCTTCCTCTTTGAATTCTTTGGTGTAGACCTTTTGGATCTTTCCCATATGCTGATCCCCTTTCTGATCTGATCGAGTATATCTCAGCTTCGGGGACTCCATCAAATCGGGGGAGGCTCACCTGGTTCGTCTCTTCGCGTCTGGCTCTGTGGACCTTTCCACCTGGAATGGGTGGAGACGGCCACCGGGAATGTGACACCTATTGCTCATAAGCAGTTCCAGGACAAAGGGGGCGCGCAGGTGCTCTCGCTCTTGCAAGTGTTGCTGTGCCAGCCAGGACGACGCGCGCATCGCGATTGGTTGCTAGAGCAGTTCTGGCCCGAGCACGCCCAGAGTACCGCGACCCATCGCCTCCACAATATCACCTCCCTGCTCCGCAAATACCTGGCTCCCCCTGATGGCGTGCCGCTCTTACCCTCCATTGTGGGCCGAAGCGAGAGCCAGAGCGTCTACACCCTTCCAGCCTATCCCCGGTTGTGGGTCGATAGCGATGCCATCACCTGGAATATCGAGCAAGCCGCCCGCCTGGAACGCTTTGGGGAAGATGCGCTTCCATTGTGGCAACGGGCCTATGAATTGCTCAAGCGGGGGCCATTTCTGCTGGAGGACCCCTATGCCACCTGGGCGCACGCCAGACGCAGTGAGATGGAAGGCGCTTTACGTCAATGTGTGCATGCTCTCTCTCGACTCTATCTGACACGATATGGAGAAACTGGAAAAGCGGAGGCGTTATTGCTCTTGCGCTCCTACTGGCTTGAGCACCAAACCGATGAGGATGTGCTACGACCGCTCATGGAGCTGTTGGGAGAGCAGGAACGTTATCAGGAGGCTGAGGAGTATTATCAGCAGTGTCTTGCAGTCCTTGATGACCTGGGACAGCAGCCCGACCAACGCACCACCGATCTGCGCGAGTTTCTGCGGGTCAAGCAACTTCAGCGAAAACGTTCTCTTATACACACTCCTGAAGGAGATAAACTCGCTGCTCGCTCCTCATCGCAGGCTCTCACAAGGCAAAGTGAAGCGCACATGCACTTCTCAGATGCTCTCACACAAGGTATACTAGAAGAAAGCACACGGCAAGATCCCTTGCATCAGCGAGTGCTTTCCTCAGGAAACACGACAGCACTCGCTTCGAGGAGTACTTACATTACCTCTCCTCTATCACTATTTGTTTCATTTGATTCCTCCCAATCATTGGGTATTGATGAGTTAACCCCAGAAACGTTAGAGCATTTTACTCGTTTGACTGATACGTGCCGATATTTTAGTAAAGGGAACGCCCTTCAAATAGCAGAGCAGATCCTTTGGGCCTATTTACCAAAGATTGAACGTCTTGCTCGTATCCCATCAACGTACCAGCAGCAGGCGGCATCTCTTACTTCACAGGGATATCTCATAGCTGCTTCCCTCGTCGGTCATCGAAATCATCTCGTGGAGAGAATGCGCTATAGTGAACAAGCCGTTCTCTACGGGGAATTGGCACAAGATCTCAATCTCTATGTGCTTACGTTACGCCAACTTGCTATTAGCTTTGATTACTTATATCGCCCTAAACAAATGGTACAAACCTATCAGCAGGCCTTACCAATCTTGGAAAAGGCATCACCGCTCTTGCGCGCCTGTGTTTATGCTGATCTCTCTAACGCTCATGCACAACTGGGACATAAGCAAGAAACTGACCATCTTATTGGCAAAGCCTATGACTCTTTTCCCAAAGCCGAACAACAGGAGTCTGATCAAATATGGCCTGATTATATCGGTACAATTTGTCGAGATGCTTCGATTATCTTTGCTGAAGGAATGAATAACGTTTACTTCGACCAGTATCAAAAAGCAGAGAAGATCTTTGCCAAAATTGATGGGTTGCAATCTTACGCACAAGAACCGGATAGGAACCGTGCCGAAGTACTCAATTATCAGCTCAAAACCTTCATTGCTCTGGAAAAGATGGACGAAGCCTGTGCCTATCTCGAAGCAGCCATACAAACTGACCTAGCAATTGGTAGCACAAAACGGTATGAAGAATCATTTGGACACCATGCCGCGTTGTGTGTAAGGGCAAGCCGTAAACGAACAAGCAAAGATCCAAGAGCGATGTGCTTGTCCATAGAAGGAGACAGAACTGGAAACGATGGCCCAGGCACCTCATCGGTGAGCAGGAAAAGAGACGC
>DATGMF010000049.1:0-45924 GCA_035293765.1 Ktedonosporobacter sp. | reverse complement strand
CCAGCCGCGCCAGGTCGCTCCCGGCCAGCCTACCGCTTCGCAGGTGCAACCGCACGGTCTCTCCCAGGTCCAGCACGAGCAGGCTCAACGCCACTGCCTCCGGCCAGTTGGACAGCCGCAGCAGCCGACTGTGCACCCCTGGTGCCCATGACTGCTGCGGCCAGTTCAGGTAACGAAAGCTCACCGCCAGAGCCTGCTGCTCGCCGGGTGTGCCTGCAAAGGCCAGCTGGTGCTCTCGTCCCTCTTGCAGCACGCGCTGCACTCGTTGCAGCAGATGCTGCCAGCTCAGTCCCGCCACCAGTTCGATCTGTAGCGGCAAGAGCTCGCTGCATGGTCCCAGCACGCCGCCCAACTCCTCATAGGGCCGGCCATCCGCCTGCACCCCCAGACGCAGCTGGTCCTGTTGCGTGAGCCGCCACCACAGCGCCAGCCAGCCAGCCAGCAGCACTGTTTCCCGCCAGACCTGCTGCTGCTGGCTGCACTGCTCCAGCACTCGGGCCTGCTCCAGGTCGAGTTCCAGCTCATAGTAGTGCTCACGACGCTCCTCCTGCCCATCTGGGGAGGCAGGCGACCACGAGCCGGAGCGCTGATAGGGCAACGGCTGGCGGGCAAACTCCTCCAGCGGCAGCGCTTGCCAATAGTGGCGTCCCTCTTGCAGCTGCGCATCCTCCGCCAGTTCCAGCCGCCACTGCGCCACGTCGGCGTACTGCAACGGCTCCTCCTCCTGCCAGGGCACGCCGCTGTACGCCTGCCTCCACGCCTGCAGCAGCAGCGGCAAGCTCGCCGCGTCAGCACAGAGCCCGCTGCAGCCCAACAGCACCACATGTCGTTGAGGGGTCAGCCGCAGCAGCCAGACCCGCCACAGTGGTCCCTGCTCCAGGTCGTATGATAGTTCTTGCAACCGTGCAAAGTGCTCGTCCAGCTGTACAGCTTTTGCAGCTTCATCTAAATGCATTAAAGAGATTATTTGATAGGATACCTTTACATTTTCCGAGACAACCTGAACAGGAATTTCCATGCCTGGAGCCTGATAAAATAACGTATGTAGAATTTCATGCCGTTGCATTACCTGTACGATTGCTTGCTCGAAGAGCTCTATATTCAGTGATCCTTCTAATAGAAAGGAGCATTGAGGATTATGGATTGGGCGTTTTTGTGATAATGACCATAGCCGCATTTGTTGGAACGAAAGAAGAGAACCTCTCAAGCCTGTATCTAACATATGTCTATCTACTCCCTAACTGACAAAATCTCATGCTTATTTCTGGCTTCATCATCTCGGACCCAGACGTATATAGGGCAAGACCAGATGGATAATAACGATTCGAAAAGATATGCCGAAACGGACATCCTGAGCCGTTTGCAGGCGGAAACGTCAAAGAGCAGCCTCAAATACCATAGGATTTGCTGTGAAGCCACCAAGATTAGGATTAGGATTCCAGATGGGATGCATTTCAGGATGCAGATGGAGCCTGGAAAGAGATAAAATCTCTTCAAGCGCAATATGAATCTCGACTCTGGCAAGGGTTGCACCTGGACATTGATGAGGTCCATAGCCAAACGCAATATGTTTGTTGGGACGACGATGAGGATTAAATTGCCCCGGTTGCGAAAAGATAGCAGGATCATAATCAGCCGCCTCTAAAAAGAGCAGCACTCTTTGACCTCGACGAACAAGGTGATTGCCGGAGAAGAAAGAGGAGAAGTCTACATCTTCGCTAGCTTCTCGGATGAGGTAACGGGTCGGAGTGACCATACGCAGTAGTTCCTCGCCCAACCATTTAGCACTGTAGCTATTCTTCTGAAGCTCTGCTTGATGCTGTTCCCAGTCCGGCAAGAGGAGAGAAATACCATTCCCCAGCAACTTTTTTGTGGTGATGCGCCCCGCTGCAAACACCATCATACAATTCGCGATGAGGTCTTCTTCATCAGGGAAAATATCCTTTGCGTTTATCAGGGTACTAAGCAGATCATCCGCAGGCACTCGTCTTTTGTGGGCAATCAGGCGACGGAAGTAGTTTTCTAAATTTGTAATATCTTGCTTATCACGAATGAAATAACCGCTAGTGACGTCTCCAAATGTATCTGACCAGCGCTCTAACTGTTGCAGTTCTTGCCAATCATCTGCTGGGATACCGAGCACATGAGCGATTGTTAAGAGCGAAATAGGAGCTGCGAACTCGCTGACAACATCGATTTCCCCTTTTCCCCGTGCTGCTTCCAGCGCGTTGCGTGCGAACTTTCTAATCTCTGCTGGCAACTGCTTTACCATCAACGCCAGGGGTTTTAGCACGACGTCTTGCGCTCGCCGATGAACCTCCCCATTCAGGAACAACATCTGCCGCCCAATGGAAGCCATCTGTGAAGAATCTTTACCTGCTAAGCTCGATTCCGAAATAAAACGTTTATCATCCAGAATCGTCGTGGCCATCTCATAGCCGGTCACCAACCAGCACTGGCTCGTTGCATCAAAATAGAGTTGATCGTGTTCTCGCAATGTATCATATAAGCGGTATGGGTTGGTATATTGCCGTCTTAAGGAAAGATAATTCAGTTTACTCACGTTGCTCTGGTCCATTAATTGCTACCTCTCAGGAAAACGTAACTATCGACGTATTTCTCTTCCTGGCCTCTACTCTTTATAAAGGTGATCATGGCAGACGTTTATTGTCAGCAACTACCCCTTTGTTATAAATCCAGGGCATCTACTGGCTTTTGTGGGCATTTGCTTCGCCTAGCAGAATCAATTTACGCTTTGCTCCTTTTACCTGGTGGCGATGGAGGTTATGTTTCATCTCTTGCTTTTGTAAAGCAGCTTCTTTTTCTGCCTGGGTGTGCATCTCCAACATTTCTATGGGCACCTCTGGTTCAGAAACAGCGTGCTGCAACAAGATAGCAAACCGCTCAAACATTCTTTCAATGCTCTCCTCTTGAAACAGGCCAACGCGGTAATTTACCCTGCCCTGTAGCCCTTGAGCAGTTTCAGAGAAAAACACAGCCAGGTCAAATTTGGCGGTTCGTTCCTCAATGACCAGAGGTTCTACTTCTACCCCTTGAAGGTCTGGCAGCGGTTCGGGGGCATTCTGCAAGACAAATAATGCGCGCACCAGAGGAACATCATGAGCTGAGCGTTTCTTATGCAAGGCATCCACCAGAGTTTCAAAAGGCAAATCCTGGTGCGCATAGGCATCAAGCAGCATACTCCGTACACGCCTCAGCACTTCACGGAAACCCGGCTGCCCGCTCAAGTCTGTACGCAAGACCAGAATATTAACGAAAAACCCTATAATATCTTCAGTCTTCGTATGCGTCCGATTGGCAACGTCTGTCCCTACCACAATATCCCGTTGTCCGCTATAGCGGTACAACAAAACCTGGAAGGCAGCCAACAAGACCATAAACAGCGTTACCCCCTCCCGGCGACAGAGAGCAGCTATACTCGCAGAAAGTTGCGCTGGCAAAGAGAAGGTATAAACAGCCCCATTGTAGTTCGCAATTGCCGCTGGTGTTTGGTCTACGGGCAATTCCAGCGGGGGGACATTTTCAAGCTGTTTTGTCCAATACTTAATATGAGCATTCAGCACCTCCTCTCGCAACCATTGTCGCTGCCAGAGTGCATAATCAGCATACTGGACGGACAATGCAGGCAGAGGTGAGGATTGGCCCGCGATATACGCATTGTATAGAAGGCTTAATTCTCGCACCAGAATGCTGGTAGACCAGCCATCCGAGATAATATGGTGCATCGTCAGTAAGAGGACGTATGTTTCTTTACCTAGCTTAAGCAACGTTACGCGCAGGAGCGGACCTCGCGCTAAATTGAAGGGGCGATCAGCCTCATGCAAAGCAAGCTCCCGAACGTGGCTCTCACACATATGAGAAGTCAATTGTGTCAGATCAACAAGAGGAAGCAGAAAAACTCCTGGTGGAGAAATTATCTGAACGGGCTGTTCTGCCTGAATCTGGAAGGTTGTACGCAAGGTTTCATGTCTTCGCACCACCTCTTGCAAGCTGCGTTCCAGCGCCTCCAGGTTCACCTTTCCGCGCAGGCGTACTGCGACGGGAATACTGTAAGCGGTATTTTCCGGCTCCAGCTGAGCCAGAAACAAGAGCCTTCGCTGCGCAAAGGAGAGCGGTAACTCCTGTGGGCGCTCTCCTGCCTTCAATGCTGGCCTTTCTCCAGTTTTTCTTTGTTGCACTTCTTGCTCGACGCGTGCTGCGAAATCTGCGAGCACCGGGGCTTCAAATACCAGGCGCAAAGGTATTTCTCTTGCGAAGATAGCGCTCATTCTGGTCATTAACCGCATCGCCAGTAATGAATGCCCTCCCAGCTCAAAGAAATTCTCCTGCCTCCCCACGCGCCTTCCATTCAGCTCCAGCACCTCTCCCCACGCCTGGGCCACCAGTTCTTCAAACTCGTTTTTTAGCCCCTCCCGGGTCTCTTCTTCTCCTCTTTCCTCGATTTCCGGCTCCGGCAGCCGTTTGCGATCAATCTTTCCATGAGGAGTCTGTGGCAATTGTGGTAGCGACATCAGCACCGACGGGATCATATATTCCGGTAGAGTCGCGCGTAAGAACTCCCGCACTTCTTCGCGCCAATGCTTACTTTCTTCTTGCAGGACGAGGTAACCCACCAGCACCTTCTCCCCCTCATATCCTTCGCGTGGTACCACACAGGCCTGTTTCACCAGATGGTGCTTTTGCAGCATCATCTCGATCTCTCCCGGCTCAATACGATAGCCCCGCAGCTTCACTTGCTCATCTGCACGACCGATAAACATCAGCGCTCCATTTTCACCAACACGCACCCGGTCTCCGGTACGATAGAGCCTCTGTCCTGCGCGCCCGCTCAAACAATCCGGCACAAAGCGCTCTGCCGTCAGGGCGGCATTGCCTACATACCCTCGTGCCACAGCCGCCCCCCCCAGATAGAGCTCGCCCACGAGCCCTTCGGGGGTCAGACCTCCCTGGCTATCAAGCACATAGGCTTCGATGTTGGCCAATGGCGTCCCTATCGGGGTTATGCCTGGCGGAGCTTCTTCCGCGCCGTCAGCCACCATGTAGCACAGCACGCCGACGGTCGTTTCGGTTGGCCCATAGTGGTTATAGACCTGCCCTTCTGGAAGGCTCCTTTGTACCTGGCACATCCAGCGCCATTGAGATGCCTCTCCTCCAACGATCAGCCGCAGATGTGGCAACACCGCAGCAGATGCATCCGCCGCCAGCAACGCCATCAGGTGTGTCGGAGCGATCTTGAGATAGTCAGCAGGCTCTCTTCTGAAATACCGCGCAAGTCCTTGCGCATCCAGGCTCTGCTCCCGGCTGATCAATTGCAGTCGTCCGCCACTCAGCAAAGAGGCAAAGAGCATCGTTACCGATGAATCCACAGTTAGCGGCTGGAGCAGTGCAAAGGTTCCGTCCCCGGTTAATCGCGTTCGCTCTATAATCGCATACACATAATTGAGCAGCTGGCGCTGCTCAACGATTACCCCTTTCGGCAGACCAGTTGAGCCCGAAGTATAAAGCACATAGGCTGTTGCAGCAGGTATAACCTCCTCCAGTTCCAGGGACGTTAATTCCTGCTGCTCCAACGTTCCATCCGGCGTCAAGCTCACGATCTTCGTTCCCAACTCCGCTGCCTGCTCTCGCAAGGCATCCTGGACCAGCAGGACCTCAATCCGAGCGTCGCGCACCTGAAAGGCCAGACGATCACCAGGGGCATGCGGATCTAGAGGAACATAACCGCCACCAGCCAGCAACACCCCGACCACTCCTATTACCATTTCTATCGAACGCTCCAGGAGCAGACCCACCAGCTTCTCCAGACCGATGCCCATCTGTCGTAATGCAAGGGCAAGGCGTTGGGCACGATGCAGGAGGTAGCCGTAGCTTATTTGTGACTCCTGGAAAGTCAGCGCCACGCGATCTGGACCATGAGCCACCTGTGCCTCAAAAAGAGCTGCGAAGGAAGCCTGCACGGGATAAGCCCTGCTATCACCGGTACCCAGTGTAAGCAAACGAGCTCGTTCATCCTCACCGACCAAAGACAAATCTGCCATGCGGCGTTCCGGGTAAGTCACAATATCATGCAGTAAGCGCTCCCAATGTAGCAGTAACCGCGCGATTGTATGAGCTTCAAAAAGGTCTGTGCTGTACTCCACCAGACAATACAATCCTTGATCAGCATCCGTGACTGTCAATGTTAAATCAAATTTCGTTGTCGCGCTTTCCAGCGGAACATCTGTGAATGACAGGGGCTGGAACAGTGGAAGTACCGACGATGGCTGCTCCAGAACAAACATGACCTGGAAGAACAATGAGCGGCTCATATCCCGTTCAGGCTGAAGCACTTCTACCAGTTTTTCGAAAGGTAGATCCTGGTGTGCATAAGCAGCCAATGCTACCTCGCGGACGCGCGCCAATACTTCACGAAAGCCCGGATTACCCGATAGGTCGGTCCGCAAGACGAGTGTGTTCACGAAAAAGCCAATCACATGCTCAATCTCGCTGCACACACGGTTAGCTGTAGGAGTCCCTACGGCAATATCGGTCTGTGAACTATAGCGAGCCAACAAGATCTTGAAGGCGGTCAGAAGGAGCATAAACAGAGTAACTCCCTCTTCACGAGCCAGGCGCTTCAGCTCGGCGGACAAAGGGGCAGGCAACCAGAGACCTCGACGCGCTCCCCGGAACGTTGGGACAGGGGGACGAGGATGGTCGGTGGGAAGCTCTAGAGGAGCGAGATCGCTCAATTGTTTGCCCCAGTAATGCATGTGCATTGCGAGCATTTCCCCCTGCAACCATTGCTGCTGCCAGAGTGCATAATCAGCATACTGAACAGGTAATTCAGGTAGCAAGGCCGGTTTCTCAGCGAGAAGGGCTGCATAGAGCAATGCAAGTTCGTTCAGCAATATCTCATTCGACCAGCCATCCGAGATAATATGGTGCATCGTCAGCAGCAAAACGTGCTCTGCGTCGTCTGATCGCAAGAACATGGTGCGCAACAAGGGACCTTGCGTGAGATCGAAGGGCCGCCGCATTGCATCTGTTAGCAAATGCAACATTTCCGCTTCACGTTGCTCAGGTAAAAGGGAAGACAGATCCACCAGCGGCAAATAGCATCCGCCTTCTGCTGCAATGACCTGCACCACCTGGTCTCCCTTTTTCTGGAATGTCGTACGCAGGCTCTCGTGACGCTGGATCAGCTTCCGCAAGCTTTCTTCAAAGATTTTGAAGTTCAACCGCTCACGTACGCGTATGCCGCAAGGGATGGTGTAGGCGGTATTATCAGGCTCTAACTGAGCTAGAAACCAGAGCCGATGTTGGGCGAAAGAGAGGGGCAACGGTTGATCACGACTGAGAGGGAGCAGGGGAGGCAGCACGAGCCTTTGCTCCGTTCGTTGCTGTCGCTCGATCTGCTGAGCCAACTCTTTGACGGTGGGGTGCTCGAAAAGCATACTCAACGGAAGGTCCACCTGTAAAACAGTACGTAAAAGAGAGATAGCTCTGGTTGCTAAAAGCGAATGGCCGCCCAACTCGAAGAAATGAGCTCTTCTGCCCAGATGTTCAAGGCCAAGCACCTTACGATAGACATCTGTAACTACCTCTTCAAGGGGTGTTTGAGAGTGAGAATCCAGTTCGTCCGGCTCCAGATCCTGCCGTTGAGGAAGTGGGAGTGCGCGGCGATCCAGTTTGCCATTGGGGGAGAGCGGCAGAGATGCGAGAGGAAGGATCAGCGAGGGCAGCATGTAGTCTGGCAGTTCCTTGCCTAGATACTCGCGCAACTGCACCGGGGAAAGCTGGGAAGACTCCTGGCACACCACATATGCGAGCAAGCGTTGATCAGAGGGTCCAAACTCCCACAAAATCACCACAGCTTCTCGCACCTGGGGATGACGTGTGAGCGCAGCCTCGATCTCCCCTAACTCGATGCGATAGCCACGTAACTTCACCTGGTGGTCCAGGCGTCCGAGATATTCGATACTACCATCAGGTCGATAGCGGGCCAGATCACCCGTGCGATAGAGCCGCGCTCCTGCATGCTGCCCATAGGGATCGGGCAGGAAGCGCTCAGCGGTCAAGGCGGGTCGCCTCCAGTAGC
Source organism: Ktedonosporobacter sp. (assembly GCA_035293765.1). Classification (GTDB taxonomy): domain Bacteria; phylum Chloroflexota; class Ktedonobacteria; order Ktedonobacterales; family Ktedonobacteraceae; genus DASRHT01. The sequence goes on along the minus strand of DATGMF010000049.1, from coordinate 37,823 downwards.
CACGGGCAAGCCCAATGCCACCAATATATAACTCACCCGCCACTCCTACGGGTACCAGTTGATACTGGCGATCCAGGATGCGCATCTGAATATTGGCAATAGGGTAACCTATAGGGACCGTACTACCCTTGTCATCCGGCCCACAGCGCCAGGCAGTGACATCAACCGCAGCTTCAGTAGGGCCATAAAGATTATGCAATTCCGCACTCAGCCGTGCCTGACAACGACGCTGCAAATCCAGAGGCAAAGCTTCGCCGCTACACACAATCAGCCGCAAACTGTTCGCAGCTTCCAACCCTTCCTCTTGTAAAAAGACCTGTAACATCGATGGCACGAAATGTAGTACGGTAATCCCTTGCTCCTTGATCAGTTTGAGCAGATAGGCGCTCTCACCATGCCTTCCTGGCTCAGCCACGACAAGGGACGTACCTGCTAACAAGGGCCAGAAGAACTCCCAGACCGATACATCGAAACTATAAGGAGTTTTCTGCAAGACCCTATCCCCTTCCGCCAATCGGTACGTTTCCTGCATCCAGAGCAAGCGATTGCAGATGGCCCGGTGCGTATTCATGGCCCCTTTAGGTTGACCGGTTGAACCGGACGTATAAATCATATAGGCCAGAGAATCAGGACGAGGCGCAGACACGGGCTGTTGATTCTCCGGCAGGCATACCTCATCCAGCGGTCTGCCCCGTTCATCCAGGCAGACCACCTGCAAGTTGCTCGCGGCTAAACGTGCAGACAAGAAGGGTTGGGTCAGCAGCACAGATACCTGGCTATCAGCGAGCATAAAGAGCAGGCGGTCCTCTGGATAAGAAGGATCAAGCGGCACGTAGGCCCCGCCGGCTTTCAAGATTGCCAGCAGCGCGATGACAAGCTCTGGAGAACGGTCCATACAGACGCCAACCAGGACATCAGGACCCACCCCCATTTTTTGCAGCAGAGAGGCTAGCCGCGCCGCATAGCAATCTAACACCCCGTAAGTGAGTTGCGTATCGCAAAAAACGAGCGCGATACGCTCAGGAACTACGCTCACCTGCGCCTCAATGAGCTGGTGGAGCTCTTGTTCTAGAGGATAAGCTCGCTCGGTGGCATTCCAATCACCTAGTAGTGCCTGATATTCAGCCGTAGAGAGAAGAGGAAGATTGCTTACCGCCTGCTCTGGATGCGCAACGATCCCTTCCAGCAGAGTCTGCCAATGATCGAGGAACCGCCTGACCGTATGCGCTTCAAAGAGATCAGTGTTATAGTCAACATCTATCTGAAGCGCCTGATCCGCTTCAGTAATATTCAAACCTATATCGAAAGTCACATGCCAGATAGGAGTGGCGAGGAGTTGGGCCTCAATGGCTCCCATCGGGGGAAATACGAACTTTGGGTCCATGTTGAATATCGTATTCACAATGGGCATGCGGCTGATATCCCTGTGTACCTTCAGCCGTTCAATCAACGTGCTGAGCATGTACGGCTGATGCTCATAAGCCTGGAGCAGAGCACTTTTGATCGTCGTGACATACTCTGCAAAGGTCAGCTTCTCAACCAAACGACTGCGTATCGGAACAAGATCAGAACAATCTCCCATCAAGTGCTCAACATCCACAAGAGTCTGCCCGGCAAAAGGAACACCGATAATCACGTCGTCCTGGCCAGTGAGCCGATGAAGGAGCGCTGCATAAGCAGCCAGTAGCAGCATAAACAGCGTACAACGTAGTTCTTTACTGACGGCCCGCAGCCTGGAAAGTTGCTCCGGGCCAATCCAGATGCCAGCCCTGGCCCCGGCATATGTCTTTACCGTCGGCCTGGGATGATCGGTCGGCAATGCTAATACCGGCAGTTCCCCTCCTAGCTGTTCCAGCCAGTAGGCTTCATTGAGAGTATGCCGGGCGAGCTGCCGTTGTTGAGCCAACCATTGAGCATAGTCTCTAAACTGCATTACCGGCGGTAGCTGACAGGCGGAGCCACTCACCAGAGCGGAATAACAGAGGCCGATCTCTTTTAAGGTGATACTGGTTGACCAACCATCGATGACGATATGATGAGCAGATAGTACGATCACATGATATTGTGATGTAAACTGCAAAACATGCACACGAAAGAGGGGACCCTGCGTTAAATCAAAGCCATGTTGATGCTCTTTATACAACCATTCCTCTACGGCGGTGGCACGCTGCGCTGGTTCAACAGTTGAGAAATCAAGAACGAAAAACGGCAGCGGCAGGCGCTGATGGATATACTGAACATCACCATCAGGGCTAATAGAAGTACGCAGCGCCTCATGGCGTTCCATCACCTGTTGCAAAGCCGCCGCCATCGCATCCAGTTCCAGGGAGCCGCGCAACTCGACAACCAGATGGTTACAGGCGCTCAGTCCGCCATCCCCTATCTGAGTCAACATCCAGAACTGCTTTTGCGGTTCGGTGAGAGGGAACCCGGCAACATATGCCTGCCCTGGAGATCCGCCTTCATTACCGGCGTCTGGCGCTGGAATAGGATGAGAACCATTCCCAGCTTCTGGCTCTCTCCCCTCTTTGCCAGACCGTTTCCCTGGGGGAGGCTCGGGAAAAAATCCTCCTTCACGCATCTCCTGAACGGTCTCTTTCACGGCACGAACGATTTGCTCTATGTCATCATCGGTGTGTGCCGTCGAGAGAAAACAGTTGCGTCCCTCCCAAACATAGACCCCCTTCTCCAGGAGAATATGGTAGAAGAGATCGACGGCCTCCGTAAAAAGCACCTGGAACGAGAATGTAAAACGAAAGAGGGAACCAAAGGTAGTGATACGAAGCGGCAACGACTCCTCGTCGAAGTAAGCATTGAGCGAGCTGGCAAGCCGGGCAGTACGCTGGTTCAAACGCTCTTGTAATGCCGGACCTTCACGCTTCATCCGTGAGAGCACTGCCCGCGCAGCGGCCATTGCCAGAGGATGCTTACAGAATGTCCCGGAGAAAAAGGTCATTTTCGCACGCGGATACGAGCTATCACCGTATGTCCATGGACCGCCATCGATAGCATCCAGATACCCGGCCTTACCCGCAACGACCCCAATGGGAAGTCCTCCGCCGATCACCTTCCCATACGTTGCCAGATCGGCTTGAATGCCAAATAATGCCTGAGCGCCGCCAGGATGCATGCGAAATCCCGTCACAACTTCGTCAAATATGAGCGCCACACCTGCTTGCTCGGTCATCTGGCGGAGCTGGCGTAAAAATTCTCGCGGCTGTAATTCCGGGCGACGGCTCTGAACAGGCTCTACCAGCACAGCCGCTAGCTCATGCAGGTGGTCGCGCAGCAGCGCAAGGGAAGATGGGCTACCATATGGTAAAATCAGCGTATCGCTGGCAATACTCCCCGGTATCCCTGGCGCTAAGGGAACTTCGATCACTTCATCGCCTACAACCTCCGCCTTCACCAGGATAGGATCGGCTGAACCATGATACGAGCCTGCAAACAAGGCAATTCTGGAACGTCCAGAGGCGGCACGCGCCAGCCGCACCGCCGTCATCACCGCCTCAGAGCCCGTATTGCAGAACAACACGCGTTCCATACCGGTCAATTCGCCTATCAGCGCGGCCACCTCACCGGCAAGATCGGACTGAGGACCAAGATGCATGCCTCTCTCCAGCTGACGCGTAATTGCTTCATTAAGCAGAGGATCGTTGTGGCCAAAGAAATTCACGCCAAAGCCCATAGTTACATCAATATATTCGTTTCCATCCAGATCCCAGAGTCTGGAACCTGAGGAACGAGTGACGACGAGCGGATAACGCATCTCCTTCATGCTCATGCGGAAGGTCTGCACATTCCGAATATCTGCATGGACGCTACGATCACCCTCTACCTGCTCTTTCGAACGTCTTGTACGCCTGGTGTAGCGTTCGATAAACGCTGTGAGATAGCGCTGCTGACGGGGACTCAGTGTATTTTGCTCGTCCGGCGATACCGGGTGAAAGGGGACAAATGCATCCTTGACAAGGTTTGCTGCTGCTCCCTGATGCTCCCCCGCAACCGATTTTTTTGTCTGGTCCCCATTCGCATGTTCAAGCGAGGCTTGCAACCTGGGCTGTACATGCTGTTGTGGCTGAGCTGTAATCATTTCCGGTGACAGTGCAGTGCCAGGCTGCTGGCGCAGCAATTCGAAGGCCTGCGTCATCACTTGCGAATGCACTGCAAGAAACTGTGTAACAGCGTGCTCCGAGCTCCCATTCGACTGAAGTATGGCCGCCGGTACTTGTGGTACTGATAAGGGCAGCGGCACGGATTGAGCTGACGGCATCACCGGCGCATGCTCTTGCGTGGGCTCGGAGGCTGCTGGCTGCTCCGCCATAATGGCCAGGATCGCCTCTTGCGGGGCATTATGCTCGATATAGGTGGCCAGAGCGTCTAAGGTATTTGTTTCTTCAAACAAGCGGCTGATGGAAAGTTCTATCTGAAAAACAGAGCGCACAGCTTTAAGAGCTTGAATCATCATAAGAGAGTCAGCGCCCATTTCAAGCAGAGGCGCCTGGGGATCAATCTTATCAGGATCAATCTGGAGCAGATTGCCAACAATACTAGATAGCCTGGCCAGGATGGCGCTCTGCCGCGCGGACGACGTTTTTGCTATCACGGAAACGGCGTCTACATGTATTCCCATAAAAGAAGAAGCTCCTGTACTCATAAGAGGCTGCCCATTCGCGTTGAAAGAAGCCTTCGGCGACTCTTCTGCCACACCCAGACCTTTCCAGTATCGCTGCCGCTCAAAGGGATAGGTCGGTAGCGCGACTCGCCTGCATCGAGAATACTGCTCAAAGGCCTGCCAATCCACGGCTGCGCCAGATACATAAAGCCTTCCTAAGCTCTGTAATATGCATTCCCAGTCGTTCTGGCCGCGCCTCAAGGATGGTAACCAGGTACCAGTGCCCGGCGGTACACACAATTGTCCCATATTTATCAGCGAAGGATGCGGCCCCATCTCGACAAAGAGGTGATAGCCTTGCTCTGCCAGAGATTTTATGCCCCTGGCAAACTGGACAGTTTCGCGCAGGTGGCTCCTCCAGTAACGCGGGCCTACTACCTCTTCTGCCGGTATCATCAGACCTGTGAGATTAGAGATAAAAGGAATAGCTGGTGCAGTAAAGTGGATCTGGCTTGCAGCCTTCTCAAACGCGTCCAGCATGGGTTCCACCAGAGGAGAATGCGAAGCTTGAGAGATCTGCAACAGGCGAGCATCGATATGTTGAGCCTCTAGCCGCTGGAGCAGAGCCAGCACGGCCCCTTCTTCCCCGGAAATAACTGTATTCTCAGGACCATTCACAGCAGCAATCGCGATCTGATCGCGATATGGAGCCAGCAAAGCCGCGACATGAGCTGCGTCAGTAAATATCGTCGCCATAAGCCCCTTTTGCGGCAGAGCTTGCATCAGGCGGCCTCGCTCGGCAATAAGCTTTAATCCATCCTGCAAAGTGAAGATACCGGCGGTACATGCAGCGGCATATTCACCAGCGCTATGGCCCATCACAGCATCGGGCTTGATTCCCCAGGATGCCCAGAGCTGCGTCAAAGCATATTGGATCGCAAAAAGGAGAGGCTGGGCATACTGCATCTCCTGAAGTTGAGAAGAATCCTCTACTTCAGGAAAGAGGGTAAAGAGCGAGGGAGCATTCAGAGAGGGGCGTAAGACCTCAGCGCAGTAATCGAAGGCGTTACGAAAAGTGGGCTGTGTTTGATAGAGAAGCTGAGCCATACCTGGATATTGAGCTCCATGTCCGGTATAGAGAAAAGCAATTTTTGGCTTCTCCCGCGTTGTCTTTGCCCCGCTCCATACATTCGCGGTTGACTCATCCGCCACAAAGGCCTGGAGATGCTCTCGCAACTGTTGAATTGAGGCTACCAGCGTGGCAAAACGATGGCCAAACTGTGACCTTCCAGTATTAGCTGTAAAGCAGATGTTGCCTGGCTCCTGTTCGCTCTGGTCTGCAAGAAAGCCGACATACTTCTTTGCTAACTCTTTAAGAGCGCCTTCGCTTTTAGCCGACAAAGTGAAGAGGTGCAGCGAGCGATCATTGTCGCCTTCAAGAGGGACGGCGGCTGGAGCTTCTTCAAGCACAACATGAGCATTTGTCCCGCCAAAGCCAAAGGAACTGACGCCCGCAATGCGCCGCTTTCCTTTTATGGCCCAGGGCAGTAGCGTCGTCGGGATCTTCAACGCATCGCTTTCGAAGTGTATTTGCGGATTCAGGTCTTTCAGATGAAGTTGCGGCGGTATCTGTTGATGCTTTAATGCAAGCACCACTTTGAGGAAACCGGCAACACCTGCGGCGGCTTCCAGATGACCAATATTTGCTTTGACTGATCCAATCGCGCAGTCTTCACGTTCTTCTTCATACTGCTCTCCAGCGGTAAGGACTGCTGCCAGCGCCTGAACCTCAACCGGATCGCCTAATGGTGTGCCCGTCCCATGTGCTTCAACATAGCTGATCTGATGAGGAGCAATCTTTGCATTCACCAGTGCCTGGCGAATAACAGCTTGCTGCGCCAGCCCATTAGGAGCCGTCAAACCGTTACTGCGACCATCCTGATTGACTGCCGAGCCTTGAACAACAGCGAAAATCTGATCTTTGTCTTCCAATGCCCGAGAGAGTAACTTCAAAGCGACCAGCCCACAGCCTTCAGAGCGAACATAGCCGTCAGCGCGTGCATCGAAGGTTTTACATCGCCCGTCACTTGCCAGCATCTGAGCCTGCGAGAAAGCAGTAGTGACATCTGGCATCAAAATCAAATTGACTCCACCCGCGAGGGCCAGGCGCGTCTCTCCAGCTCTTAAGCTCTGGCATGCTAGATGAATGGCGACCAGCGACGAGGAGCAGGCGGTATCCACAGCTATACTGGGGCCATGCCAATCAAATACATAGGAAAGACGGTTCACAGCCACACTGAGCGCATTACCCGTAACAGTGTAGAGATCTACCTCTTCAGATGGGCTCGCTTGAAGCCGAGCATAATCACTGCCACTGATGCCAATAAAGACCCCGGTCTGGCTCCCCACAAGCTTCTCCGGCGCCTGTCCTGCATGTTCCAATGTCTCCCAGGCTACCTCGATTAACAGCCTCTGTTGTGGGTCCATGCTGATAGCCTCACGAGGAGCAATGCCAAAAAACAACGGATCGAAGCGATCCACTTGCTCCAGAAATCCTCCCCAGCGAGACGCGCTCATTTTCTCTGGAGCCATTGCGACATCGCGGCTTCTTGTAGAAGGGAACTCACGGATCGCGTCACCACCTTGCACAAGCAAGCGCCAGAATTCTTCGGGAGTTGCAGCGCCAGGGAAGCGACATCCCAGGCCAATCACCGCCACAGGTTCGTCCAGCAATTGCGGCGTGCTGTTCTCCTGTGATGGCTGCAACGACGCACCCGTGATATAACATGCCAGAGCTTTAATAGAGGGATAATCATACACCAGCGTTGGGGAGAAACGGCGCCCAAGCCACTGTTCAAGCTTCCCCGAAATATCCATAGCAGCCACCGATTCCAGGCCATAGCTGGCGAAAGGAGCCTGCACATCTATATCAGCTGGCTCTAATCGGGCATATTGGGCTACCTGTGCCCGTAGCCATGCTGAAACTTCCTGTTCTAATGGCCCCTTATTGCCTGCTGGCTGCTGAGTCGGAACCGACGGCGACTTCTGCGGGTTCCTCTGTTCCTGAGCCTGTCCCGCTTCTCCCTGCACATCCAAGGCGATAGCCGCGAGCTCTTTTCTAAGAAAAGCATCCCGCGATGCCCGGCGCTGGATCTTTCCGCTGGAAGTTTTGAGAATACTGCCATAGCGGACAAGCACGACTGCATAAGCGCTAATCTCATATTGCTCCACGATAGCCTGACGAATGGCCTTGATGACGTCTGCGGGTTCTTCATAGTGGCGATTAACTTCGTGAACGACGACCAGTCGCTCCTCACCTGCTACTTCCACTGAGAATGCCGCGCCACAACCAGGGCGTAATGAGGGATGACTACGTTCGACGGTTAATTCAATATCCTGTGGATAATAGTTCTGCCCACGAAGGATGATCAGGTCCTTGAGCCTTCCTGTGAGAAATACCTTTTCTTTATAAACAAAACCCAGATCTCCAGTTCGTACAAAGGGACCCTCCCCCGTGTCACTCAGGTAAGCACGAAAAGTTTCCTCTGTTTCCTGAGGGCGTTTCCAATATCCATGTGTTACACTGGGACCCGCTACCCAGATTTCACCGATTTCAGCCGGGCCACACATCCGTTTGCTTTCAGGGTCAGCAATCACCACACGCTGATCCCTGGCAACATAGCCACAACTCACGATATCTACCGTTTTGTCTGGTTCACCAGCAGCGGCTATAAGCACACGATTCTGGGCCAGCGATACCCTGTCGAGGTGAATGGTCGGTGCTTCGGTATCGACGACACTGCATGACACCATCAAGGTCGTCTCGGCCAATCCATAAGCCGGTACCATGACCGTTCTTCTCAACCCACATGGGGCGAAAGACGTTATGAAGCGCTCAAGCGTTTCCGCGCGCACCGGCTCTGCGGCATTTACCGCGATACGCCAGCTTCGTAGATCCAGCTGAGCGCGTTCTTCCTGGGTGATGCGGTTGATACATAGATCATAGGCGAAATTAGGAGCATAGCTGCTACTGCCTCGATAACGTGAAATGGCCTGCAACCAGCGAAACGGACGCTGAATAAAGGCGGCAGGAGCAATTAAGATGGCAAGAAAACCGACATAAAGAGGCTGTAGAACGCCGAGAATCAAGCCCATATCATGGAACATAGGCAGCCAGGATACGCCGACGGTTTCAGCGGTATGGTGGCCACAATCCCGCATCATTGCGGAATTATGCAGGATGTTGCCGTGGCTAACCATAACCCCCTTAGGCGTACCCGTTGAGCCAGAGGTATATTGGAGAAATGTTACATCGTCTCGTGCCGGGATGTATGGTCGCCACTGCTCTGCAGGAATTGTCGCTCCTTCCTCGTCCGTTGCCATCCAATGAAGCGCCTGGAGTTCCGGGATATGTTTAGATAAGGAGCGCGTTTTCGTCAGGACCGCGCTGGTAGTGAGCACAAGCCTGGCATCGGCGTCTGCTACGATGGCTTGAATTCTCTGCATGGAGCGATTGGAGGATGGCGGATACACCGGCACGGCAATGGCGCCAGCGTACAGGCATCCCATAAACGCAGCAATATAATCTAATCCTGATGGATAGAGCAACAGCACTCTCTCGCCTACCGTTGTATGTCTTTGGAGCGTGGCTGCAATTGAGCGAGCATGTTGATCTAATTGCGCATATGTATAGACCACTTCCTCTTGCTCACCATCATTGAGAAATATATAGGCACGCCGATCTGGCTGATGCAGCGCACGCCAGCGCAGAACGTCAACCAGCGTTTCAGCATTCTCAGTAGATAATCCCGATGTTTCTAGTAAATGTTTGTTTATCACTATTTCTCCCCTCCTGATGAGTACCTTTGCTGCAAATAGCAAAAAAGATGATGGGAAGGCAATACTTCAGAGCGGCTTTTCCGCATATTGGGGCTTGTTTGATTACCATTATCTGTAAAGATGAAGAGATGCGAGGATGGAACAGGTGTTTGGGCAAGCTCCGCCACTCCAACAGTGGATCTCCTATTGGAAAAATCAGAAAGTTTCAGGTTATATCAACTTTTACGCTGCAAAAACAGCAGGGATTGTTTCTACACCATGGTTGATATGCTACATCAACCAACACGGTATCAGTATATTCATCCATAAAAGACAGGGATATCACTCTTTGGGGTATTTTTGGGGGGTAAATTAGATGAGAGGAGCTATAGCTTTAGTGAGAAGGGAACAACGCTAATTGCACCTTTTCGTTTACACCGCCATGCAGGAAATCTGCCTCAAATCCGTTCTCTTCTGGTCAAAGAGAGCTCATCGGCAACCAGATTTCAAAGGTAGCGCCATGTCCAGGCTCAGAATGCACACGGATCTCCCCGCCATGGGCATGTGCTATCCATAGAGCAATAGAGAGGCCTAACCCACTTCCCATTACTTTTTTCTCTGCAGCGTCGGCTTTATGCGTTGAGTCACAGCTATGCGTACGCGCGGTACTTACCCGATAAAACCGCTCAAAGAGATAGGGGAGATGCTCCTGCGCGATACCAGGCCCGTCATCGCGGATAGAAAGCACAGCCCATTTTGCTCCAGAGACATACTGAACAGTCAGCCCTATCTCCACTTTTGTGCCGATCCCTGAGCCATATTTGAGTGCATTCTCAACAACGTTTTTCACCAACTGCACCAGGTACATTCTGTTCCCCGCGATAACAAGTTCTGGGAGAGCAGCGATAGCGATGACCATGTTATGGGTCTGCGCAATCTCATCCAGGCGTTCCAGGACGTCAACCACGACCTCGCTCAAGTCAACCTCCTCGTCTTTAAAGGTGGGCAACTGAGCGTCAGCGCGAGCCAGGAACAGTAAGTCATCCACCAGCTGCGCCATATGTTTACTTTCCTGAAGGATAATGTCTGCTGATCGCATTTGCTCTTCGTGAGTATACCGCTGCATTACTATGCCTTCTGCTTCCATCGTGATGATGGTAAGAGGAGTGCGCAATTCATGACTGGCATTTGCAGTAAAGCGTTGCTGACGCTCAAAAGCCGCTTCCAGCCGGGCCAGCATGTAGTTGAACGTCGTCGTCAACTCGCCCAGTTCATCACGCCGCTTAAAATCAAGCCGCTGATCCAGATTCGTCTCACTGATCTGCCGGGCAAGATGGGTGATGTTCTGAACAGGCCGTATAGCCCGATCTGCCAACCAGTACCCGCCTCCTCCTGCAATCAATAAGACAAAGAGTGAGATGATACCAAGAACACGCAGGAGATTATCGAGCTGACGAGCGACATCCGACTGCACTTCCACAATGAGGAGCGCTTTCAGATGTTGCTGCGCTTCGATTACGGCATATGTCACTCCATAGGTACTATTTTGTAGCTGAAAAGATGAAGGTTTTTTTAGAAGATATAGCTGTGTTTCATGATTATCAAGATTTAGGAGTTGATAGAGTTCGTTGTCTCCAAAAGCAGTTATTGGCATACGAGTCAGGCGCTGAACAAGCTGGCTTGTCGCTAGAGGCAGCTCCCTCTTGAGCGAGAAGCCGAACGCCTGCAACACATTTCCCTCCGGCGCTACGAGCAGAACGGCTTCTTCGTACCCGAGGAGCGGTTTGCCGTCAAGCCCTTGATCAAGCATAAGACGATTATCATGAGCATTATAGAGGCTTGCAAGCTGCACCAGGCGCACATTCATGCTATTTGAGAATGTGTCAGCATAATTTTTTTCTTCTGTGGCGTAAACCAGAATACCGGCAATGAAGAAAATTCCTACAAGGATGACAAAATACCACAGGGTTAAGCGGAAGCGTACGCTACGGAAGAAGGAAAGGAAGCGCATCATGTGTTAGCCTCACATCCTCTCTTATGCCAGGACGCTGTCAAAAATTGTTTGGCAGCATTTTGACGGCCATCAATTATCTTCCTTAACAGATTCCCGGGCTTACCGCAGTTTATACCCCACTCCGTGTACCGTTTCCAGGAGTTTGGTGGGAAAAGGATCGTCGATTTTCCGTCGTAAACGCCGAATGTAGACGTCAACAACGTTAGAGGTACACAGAGAATCGTAGCTCCAGATATGTTTTTCGATCATTTCGCGCGTGAGAACCTGATTGGGATGGTGCATAAAATATTCAAGCAGGGCAAACTCTTTTGTGTTCAGCGTGATATGTTGACCGCAACGCTCAACTTCGCGCGTAGCAGGGTCGAGCAGCAAGTCACCAACGCAAAGCTGCCCCATTTTCTGTGCTCCAGGGCTGGCGCGTCGCACAAGCGCGCGTAAACGAGCAAACAACTCGTGCAGCGAAAATGGCTTGATCAGGTAGTCATCGGCCCCGCTATCCAGACCCGACACTCGATCCTGGATCGTATCCCGAGCCGTCAACAGCAAGATGGGCGTCGTCAATTTGGCGCGACGTAGCGCCCGGCAAACCAGTATGCCATCTTTTTTCGGAATCATGACATCAATAATGATCACATCATATGGCGTCAATCTGGCTAAATCTTCCCCGGTTTCGCCATCGAAGGCCACGTCAACCGCATACCCCTCTTTCATGAGCTGTGCTTTCAGTGACTGGTTTAATTGATAGTCGTCTTCAATCAGCAAGAGTCTCATTGGCATCGCTCCATAACATTGCTCATTCTGTATTATCGCATAAAATAATGAAAAAATTATGAAAGCGCACGTCATTCCATTTTCATTATTTTATGCTATTATCGCTGCTACAAATACTATTTTACACACATAGCATCTCTTTTCAAGCAGGAGAGACTGCAAAAACGCATGTTTAACATATACAGCGGAGGTATTTTATGGATAGACGCTCTCCCTCTTTTCAGGAGGACACCGTATCTGCTTTGCCTTGCGTGATGGATGTTCATAGTATCACTAAAAGCCTGTCTTTAGGCAAAGAACACGTTGAAATTCTCAAAGGCATAAGTTTCCAGGTGATGCGAGGAGAATTTATCTCCATCATTGGTCCTTCAGGCTCTGGGAAAAGCACGCTGCTGGGCATTATTGCAGGCCTCGATAACCCAACAAGTGGGCAGGTTTTGATCGAGAACATCGATATTACGCACATGAGCGAACGTGAACTGGCCAGGATTCGTAACCACAAAATTGGCATGGTTTTCCAGGCGTACAACCTCATTCCTACCTTAACAGCACAAGAGAATGTAGAGGTTCCTCTTTATGTAGGGAAACACAACGGGTCCCCCTCAGCCCGAGCCCGAGAATTACTGGATATCATGGGGCTCTCTCACCGGCTGCATCATCGTCCGACACAGCTTTCTGGTGGCGAGCAACAACGAGTAGCCATTGCGCGCGCATTGGCAACCAATCCTGCTATCGTCATTGCAGATGAGCCGACCGGCAACCTGGACAGGAGCAATGGAGAACATATTCTGCACTTGATTGCTGATTTGAGGACGCGCCTGGGTACAACCTTCATCGTCGCCACCCATGATCCGGTCGTTGCCTCCTATGCGGCCCGCTCAATACAGCTCGTCGATGGACGAATTAGCAAAGATAACTCAACTGAAAGGAAAGTGGCCCCATGAAGCTCTCTCTGTACATGAAATACCCCATTCGCGCATTGATCAGGGAGGGACAAAGATCACTGCTGGCAATCTTTTGCGTCGCAATTGGGGTGATGACCATTGTGGCCCTTCAACTCGTGGGCTTCATGGTGCAATCAGCGCTCACGCTCAATCCACGGGACGTCAATGGCGGCGATCTCCAGATCAGCACAAAGGAGTTGTTCACTCAGAACGACCTTAGCTACTTTGCAGACCTCAAACGCGCGGGAACTATTACCAATTACACAGCGAGCATCGAGGTCGAAGGAGAATTAAGCCTGCACGACGCAGGGCTGTTCTCCTTTTTTGTCAATGCAGTTGATCCTCACAACTATCCCATTGTTCCCCCTCCTGCCCTTAATGCTCCTGCTGGAAAGAATTTTACAGATCTGCTCACAGGGAATCAGGCGATTGTTACACAGACATTTCTCAACCAACATCACCTACACATCGGGGATACGTTCATCATTCATACCAGTTCTAACGACCATAATAGCAACGTCGCCCTGACAGTGAAACTAGCGGGCGTCGTCAGCGACCTTAGCCCTCTGGCCCTGGCAACCAGTCGCGGCCTGGTGGTCATTCCCCTCAATACTTATGTAGCAGCGATGCCTCCAGGTCAGCCCTTGCTCTACGATACCGTTTATGTGACCACAGCAAATCCCGCCCTTGCTGATCAAGCGTCCAGACAATTGCAGGCACACTTCCCCTCTATCTCAATTCAAATACCAGCTGACGTGCAACAGCAGGAACAAATGGAGGTCGATAACATCCGTAAATTCCTGGAGATAGCGGGACTGCTAGCATTGCTTATTGGCGGTGTGAGCATCATGAATACCATGTCAGTCGTCCTTATGCGGCGCAAAACTGAGATTGCCATGCTCAAGACCACAGGCTACCAGCGCCTGGACATAGCTTTACTCTTCGGAATGGAGGCTGGACTGGTTGGACTGATCAGTGGCAGTATGGGCATAGGAGCTGCTATTGGAGTAAGCTATCTGGTCAATCTCCTCGTGGCCCAGGTCTTGCAGACAACGATTCCGTTTGTACTCAATGGGTTTATCATTGGCAACGGGCTCTTCATAGGTCTGGCGACAGCGCTGATTTTTGGTCTGCTTCCTATTGCCCAGGCAGTGAACACTCGACCAATACAAGTCCTGCGGGAGCAGTCCTCAAACACTGCTGGCAACGGACGCTCGCTGATACTAGGACTGCTCCTGCTTCTCTCCTTGCTCTACTGGGCACTGGCAACTATCATTGTCAATAATGATCTTCTGCTGGCAGCAGAAGCCGTCTATGGAGCTGCAATCTTTCTCGGGCTTTTGAGCTTGATTATCACGCCTCTCGTTCAACTTGCCGATAAACTGCCCATTCCCGAGCAACTGAACCTCACAGCTCTGGCCCCGCTACTGGTATGGGGAGTGATCTCCGGCCTACTCTTTCTGCTCCAGCCCGCTATCGGGATTATCGCCTTTGTGATAGCAATTTTAGGAAACATAGCGGCCCCGGCCTCAAGCAGGTGGCGGACGAACGTAAAACTGGCACTACGCAATATTGGCAATCGGAAAGGGCAGACCACAACGACGATACTGGCCACGTTTATCGGCATTTTTGCTATTGGCTTGATCATTATCCTGGCTCCAAATATGCGTGCCGTTCTCACCAGGACGGCTGCCAAGAGTCAGGTGGATTACAACCTCTTTATCACTTCGGCAGGGACAGAATCGACAAAGTTACAGACAGTACTCCCGTCATTACAGGGCCTTTCCAGCTATGCACAATTTTCGACAGCCCTGACAAAACCCCTGACTATTAACAGCACACCTGTAGAAAACCTGATCACACCACAAAATAAAGACCCGCTCATCGGCGTACTGACGGGCATAGAGGGATATGACGTCGGCCATCAAGCGTTTCCCAGTCTCACCGGATATCAGATCACTGCGGGAAGAAATCTGAATGCCAGTGACGCTGGAACAGATAATGTTGTCGTCTATAACATATTGCACCTTCTCCCTTCGATCCACTTACAGTTAGGCGACAAGATTACGCTTGAAAACAGCGACGGTACTCGGAAGAAAACGGTAACCGTTGTTGGTTTCGCTGGCTTTCAGCACGGTCTGGGAGATCATATCTACTCCATGTGGGGAACACTCAATACGGTTAAGGCCCTTGAGCAAGGACAGCCGCTGCAATCAACGTTTTTACTGAATATTGCCCCTGACAAGGTGAACCAGGCGCTCGATACTATCGCGGCCTCTGCCCCCAACGCATATGCTCAAGATCGCCAGGCAAACAACAATGATTCCTTTAGCCAGCTGGTAAATAACGTCGTTTCAGCGCTGACGGTTATCGCTTCCCTGTCTCTTTTAGCCGGGCTGGTGATCATTGCCAATTCTGTCGCCCTGGCTATGCTAGCGCGCAGACGTGAATTGGGTATCCTCAAAGCTGTTGGCTACACCCGCCGCACTATTTTGAGTGAAATCCTGCTTGAGAATGCGGTAATAGGAGGGATAAGTGCAATGCTGGCGATGCTCCTGGTGACGATTGCTACCATTTTGACAGGGACCTTTGTCTTCCACACGACGTTTTCTGTCAACAGCGCCGTCGTTGTGGCAATGATTCTTGGAACAGTTGCGCTCACGATGCTTGTGGCCGCCCTCGCAGCCTGGAGCGCCGTTTCTATCCGTCCGATGGAAGTATTGCGCTACGAGTAGGAAGAGCAAACGCTCTTGCAGGATCGCCTCATCACAGGTGTTCCAGGCACACATTTTTAAGCTGTTGGGGCTCATCCCCTCAGGCACAAACAGCAGCGGGGTCAGAAGGCAAGTTGCCTTCTGACCCCGCTCTCACATCTGGATTGCCCGTAGAAACTTCTAGCCCTTACACAGCTTTTTTTGCTAAACTGTGGGCAATACAACACTGCTCATCAAGAACCGCGTCAATATCGGCCTGGGTAATCAACGGATTGGAAAGAACCGCACGTAGCGCTGTAACGGGCCGGTCTATCCCGTACCCTGTTGACGTCGTTACAGTATAAGATACAAATGTATGCCCCGCCTCATATTGTAGCTCATGCAAGCGCCTATTGAACATATTTATTTCCTGGCAATGGTCATGATTCACCGGCACAACTCCCAAAGATGGGCGATAGGCTTCTGGTATATAGCGGTAGACAACGATATTCGTTTGTGGTTGGGCCAGCAGTTCAAACTCCTTATGCGTACGTACAACATGAGCCATATATTGAGCATTAGCAATGTTATGGTCGATGAGCGTTTCATAGCCGCTGTGGCCGATGAGGTTGAGGGCGGCATGCAAAAATAACGCAGTCCCAGATCGTGAGCCCTCTATTGTTCTCCTCCCGGCGTCCGACGAATCGGGCCGAATAGTATACCAGGCATGCTTCTCAATGGAGCGGGCCAGCAGAGGATCGCGAAATAATACTATGCCAGTGCCTAGAGGCGCATACATCTGCTTGTGACCATCAATAGTGACAGTATCAGCACGTTCTATGCCCACGACTTTCTGGCAATGTTGTCGTGAGAACAGCAGGGGACCTCCCCAGGCAGCATCAACGTGAAAATGGATGCCAAATTCCTGAGCAAGCTCCGCGATCTCTGCTAAAGGGTCAATACTCCCGTGATTGGTGGTACCTGCAATACCCACGAGAGCGATAATTAAGCGCTTGCGAGCGCGACAATCCTCTACCAGGTGACGTAGGGCTTGCATATCAAGACGATCATGCCGATCCGCTGGAACCTGGAGCAAATTGAGCGTTCCGATACCCAGGATCTCGGCAGCTTTGGCAAAAGAATAATGCATTGCGGTCGAACCGATAATCACGGCATCCCTGTATCCATAATATGAAAGCGCAGCCGATAAGCCAGCTTTTTCAACGCCGGGAAAAGTATCGTTCCCCCCAAGACAGGCATTACGTGCGCACCAGAGAGCTGAGATATTAGAAAGTGTCCCCCCGGAGGTAATCATGCCAAGTGTGCTATCTCGACACTGCATATGCTGATCATAGAAGGTATCAGGATTCTGGAAGAGTAAATGATGGAGCATCGCTAAAACTTGACGTTCGCAATGATTGAGCGCCAGCGCTGCATCAGCCTTTAGCATATTTTGATTCATGGCGACTAATAATTTTGCTAAAGGGCGCATAAAATAGGGGAGAGAACTCGTCATATGCCCAATACACCTGGGGGAAGAAGTATGAATAGAGTGCTCCACAATAGTTGTGTCGAGCTTGCTGAGGTATTCAGCAACCGATAGAGGAGTAGGAGCAACGACACTTCCTCGAAACATTTCGTTTAAACGATCTCCGCTTATAGTAGAGTGAACCTCCGTGGTAGTGAGAAACTTTTGCACTAAATCTTCTATGAATTCACTGAAAATCCGTTCCTCCGGTGAAGCAGTATCAAATAGATCAATAATTGATGTTGTGTCGTTCTGTGACCCAGTCCCACTCCGAGGCGGCACATTAGCCTGGTTTAACATCAGTATCCCCTTTTAAATGTTTTATGGCTATGTCCTATTCATAACCTTCAAAACTCTAAATGCTATAATAAATATCTGCGCGTTAATAGCCGCCAGTATTTGAATAGCATAAAATATTCAGCGAAAACTTAGTAACATTTAGTTATATTTTTACATCTATTGATTATTTCCCATGAAGCGAGTATAATTTTTCAATGCCAGCAAAGAAATAAAAATACATATATTGCTGCGCTCAAATCATGCGTAATAAAAGTTCCAATTATGCGGAGAATAGTTCTAGTGAGTGAAAGTTCTGAACTGCTCTGAGCCAGTTTCTCTTCTTGAGAAGAACACTTACCCGATAGACATTATATCCTTTTGTGGAACGTATTCCTTCATGAAGGAATAGTGCAGTGATATCTCTCTTGCAGGGTGTTCATATCAAATAAACGAATACACGAGATGCGGGAGTGCTGAGGTTTGTCACTAACCAGATACAAATATCATAAAGAGAGGGTATACACAATGAAATACAGCATTTTAATTGCAGAGCCTCACTACCTTCTTCGTACAGGACTGCGCACAATTTTTAGTGCCGATGAACGGGTAACAACTCTTTACGATGCCGCAAATCCAGAAGAGTTGCAAAGTCATCTCCGTGGTAAGGCTATCGACCTTATCATCGTTGACCAAACATTAATCGACGACATCACCACGCTTCCCTCGGACCATTTCGTTCTGCTCACTTCTGAGTTCAATATTGATATGTTTCTAAACGCCTATAAACATAGAGCGAAAGGATATCTACTCAAGAATTCACAGGCCGAGTACTTCCGCGCCCTCATTAATCTCCCCCATGGAGCATTCCTGATCGATCCTACGCTAACAGTAAATATCATGGAGTATCTCACCCATGATAGGCGCCTTCTCGTTAAAGAGGAACTGCTCACGCCTCGGGAACGTGAAATCGTAGAACTTCTCCGGGAAGGCACTGATCGACAAATCATTGCGCAACAACTGAATATTAGTCCTGCCACCCTGAGAACACACATTAAAAACATATTCCGCAAACGTCAGGAGATGGCAATTTGAGCAGTTGGCTTGCGCTGTGCATTTTAGTGGCTCCCTCTCGCCATATCATCTCTCATTGGGAAAAAGAGAAGCTGGTGACCCTCTCTAATTTCTCAATATCAACCTGTATTTCTTTGGAACGCCCCAGGAGATTGAGCAAGAGAGTGACACGACGGCGAGAAGTTGTTGGGCCAACAAAAATCATTTCCAGGTCCTGTAGTGGCCCTCCCTGCTTTATACGTACAATCTCACCTGGTTGAAATGGTCGCAAGCTGGCCGCGTTGAATTGCGCCAACCGCTTGTGAATCGCCTCGATCACATCGAGAGGAACAGGTTGAGGCTCACCGCCAAAGACCACCAGTCGGATCACACCTGGCATGGCATTGATCCGACTGAGTGGTATAAGTTGCAAATCTAATTGAGCAAAAAGATAGCCTGGAAATAAAGGTAGTTTACGTATCTTTCCATGTGAGCAATGGGTATACTCAGGAAAGAAGGTAGAGAGGCCCAGTTGATTTTCTAGAACATGTGAGGCGTATCGCTCCTTTTTTCCCTGGCAATGAATAAGATACCAGGCTCCGGTGCAACAGGATACATTTTCCAGCCGAAACACTTTTGTACTTATCCTTTCAACCTCGAAATAATTTATTCATTAAGCATGTTTTCACCTTTATATCCCATACTATATCTACTACATATATTATACGTCAATACACCTGGAGGGTATTTTGTCCTGTAAAGAAAGGGTAGATAGGGGGAGAAACTCTGCACGTCTGTTTCCTCTTCAGGGCATGCAGAGCGGGTAAGAGAAGTCACAAAAACCGTCTTATCAATGTGCTTTTCAGGGAAACAGTCTCCTGATTTTCTCTATTGTTTGCTCCAGACTCAATTCGTATGCATTAATCTCCAGGCTTGGCTGAACCTGCTTTAATGAGTAATCGGCACAACGACGCTGCCACCCTCCCCCCGTAATATTCAGGAGTACCAATGCATTACGATTAATATGGCCCCTGGCACACTCATCAAGAAGCGTTGCAAATGCGACGCCTGCCGCAGGATCGATGTCAATTCCCTCGCTTTCTTGAAAAATTTTCATAGCGCGCTGGGCTTCGTCATTATTCGCAGCAAGCATATCCCCCCGACTCTCTTTGAGGGCGTCATAGACGCCGCCTTTGATAGAGTACGGGGGATATTGATTAGAGAGTACCTGTGCCACTACCTGTCCTATTTGCTTTTTACTCTCATCTCTATCTGCGACCATCAAATCGCGCTGTCCAGCTTTCCAGGAATGATACATAGGAGTGAACGGGAGATTTTGACTGAGCATCAGACGTGGATAGTTGAGACCAAATCGACCATCCTGCACCAATCTTTGCGCAGCTTCATGGACTGCAATGCCACCTGCACCGCTGCCGACAGCTTGAAAATAATAGTTGGGCAGTTGCCCGATCTCCTCAACAGCACTCAGCAGCGTTGTACCTAAGCCGTCACGACGGCCCACATTCTTCACGCCGCCCTCTAAGAGAAACCCGTCCATTGCTGCAACTTTGTTTGCTAATGTGATAGCGTCATAATAATCCACAAAGCCTACTAAGGAGACAATTTTGACACAGGGATTAAGCGTTTCGGGAAACTTCATCCGCACTAATCCGCGCTCTGGCATGATAATCAGGCAAGGACTCCTGGTACGCGAGCAGAGAGAAGCAAAGGCAGCGGCGGTATTACCAGCCGAAGACACGACAAGAATGCCATCATACCTGGCTGGCAATCGTGACAGGACGGCATAAGCCTCCAGTTCTTTAAACGTCGCAGTCTCCAGGGAAGCTTCCCTCTCCGGCCAGTAGCCATTAAATGCAATCCAGAGCAAGGGAAGACCTGTCAGATTACTGAGCCGTTCACTCTGGTAGATAACCGTCTTTCCTGCCTCAGGCAGCGTATGCTGAATAGGAAGCCAGTGCTGATACCGATACAGCCCGGCATTCAGTGAGTCTACCTTGAATTGCCGAATTGTATAGTGAGTAGTGAGTAGTGTAGCTTCATGTCCACCATCGCACTCGAGTAGGAAACCGTTATCCTCAAACTCTTTATTGCAGGTCTGACACACAAGCTTATATCGTCTAGACATACTATTTCTTCCCAGTTCTCAGCTTTTCGCACAAAAAGACGTTTTTCCAGCGCAAATCATCATCAGCAACGAGATTACGCAGGCAAAATCTGCTCGACAGGTCCTGCGCTCTCTCGGGAGAGCTCGACATGTTGTTGGTATAGCCACTCGTCGTTGAAGATAGAAGAATCGTAGTTCTCACCTCTGTCTGCACAGACACAAACGACATTCTCTATTGAAGGGTGATCGGCGAGATAGCGCGCACATGCCGCCAGGGTGGCGCCACTGGAGCCACCTAACTTTATACCTGTAGAAACGTAGAGAGCTCGACAGAATGTAAAAGCCTCTTCATCTCCTACCAGGATATAGGTATCGTATAAACTCCCCTGGAGAAATGTAGACCGTCTGGAAGAGCCTATCCCGGTGAGTTTCCTCTCAGCCGGTAATGTGCCAAACACGACAGAACCACGAGCATCCACACCAATGATACGCGTTGATGGGCTGGCTTCTCGGAAAAAGCGCCCAATACCCGCAAGAGTGCCTCCGGTTGATACGGGGACAAAAATAGCATCCACCTGCCGCCCCATTTGGTGATAGATCTCTGGCCCGGTGGAAGAATAATGAGCAAGCGGATTAGCCGGGCTTGAATATTGATCGGTCCAGATATAACGGTCATCCCGACAACACATCTCCCGTACATATGCCAGGCGCGAGAGGAGATAGCCGCCTTTGGCATCAGCCTGACAGACCACCTCAATAGCAGCTCCAAGCGCCTTCATTTTAAAGATATTTTCTTGTGTTGTCTTTGGATCAATCACAGCAACAAAGGGATACCCTTTCGCTTTACATTGGAGAGCCAGAGCTACCCCCAGGTTACCCGAACTAGACTCAATAACGATAGATTCCTCATGCAGCCGCCCTTGTTTTTCCAGGTACTGAATGAGGGCCAGGCCAGTTCGATCTTTCATAGACCCTGTGGGATTCAAGTTTTCCAGCTTCAGATGGGTTTTTCGTATCTTTCCTTCTATCACCAATGAAATTTGTCGCATCGGGGTGTTCCCTATCTGGTTCACCAGTGCTTCCAATTCTGTTGCCGTCAAATGAGGAGCCTCCATATAATCCAGCGGCATCACGCTCCCTCCTTAACAAAGTGTATTTGAAAATAAGTAACGAACAGAGCAAAAGTTTCATGTCATCCAAGCGATAGCATAAGTGATTCATAAGCGTCCTTAATAAACCGTGAAGACGTCTTCTCTCTTTGTGATCGCCTCAAGTAAAAAGATGGCCTCCCCATTGAGAAAAACATAGAGAAGGCCATTAACGCTTTGCATGAGCAAAGCACAACCCAAAAGAGTAGAGTGGTTGGCAGGAATTTTATGAACCCAGAGGGACCGGCGGCATATCCTTTTGATGCACGATTTCTGCCATCGCCACCAGGATCTTCCGTGTGCCCTTAAATGGATCACGAGAATGAGCAACCATCATATTATCAAGTAAAATGACATCGCCTGCCTGCCATTGGAAGCGTTTAGCCTGCTGGTCGTACATCTCGCTGATTTCCGCCACGACAGAATCCTCAATCGGTGTACCATCGCCATAATAGACATTTCTGGGCAAGTCATGTTCACTGAACATCGAAAGCATCGACGCTTTTACATCTGGATCAAGGCAGTAGATGTGATGCAGCTGGATTTGATTGAAAAACAGCATATCACCTGTCATAGGGTGCCTGGCTACGGCCTGACAGACCTGCCTTGTAGTTAACTGATGCTCGCCTTTCCACTCAAAATCAATGCCAGCTTTGCGGCAATAATCTTCTACTTTCTTCTTATCTGATGTCTGAAAAAATTGCTGCCAGCTAACATCTAACCCTTCGATGAAGTTACGAACATACATGAGTTTTTTCTCGGTCATGAGCCGTCTAATGGTTGGATCCAATGCCTGATAGGTTTTTCGACAGTCAATAATGGGCGTTGCGCCTCCCTCTTCCGCCGGTTTTACACAGTAGAAAAGAATTTTCATAGGCCAGCGATGCATATGTGAGCTTTCATTGTGAAAGAGGATAGATTTATCCGCAGGATACGGCGTGGAATGGTACACCTTTGCTCCAGGAGTATCACGGGGAAGATCGCCATATTCATCAAATAGCTCACCATCATTAGAGACCGAGCGGGCGAATTCTTCGAATTTTACTGGCGAGTCTACAACAAAATTACGGAACAAGATTGCTCCATGCACGGCGAGCTGGTTTTGGATATACTCGCGATTATTAGATGCCCAGCTCGCCAGGTTTACCCCCTGCATGGTCGGCTGTATTACCAGGGGCATTGGTTCCTCTGGAGCGAGATAACTCGCTCTGGTCAGGCTCATTTCAGCCAGATTGATCTCTTCGCGTTTCTCACGGATATTTTTGCGCAGGCTCTCCTTTAGACTTGGCCTTTTCTCCATGATTGTTCATCCTTTCCTCGTGTTATAAAACACATGAATATACAGGTACACTAGCTTGACACAAAGGCTGTTTTCAACACGCCCATAGTATGCCCTGAGACCTTCAGGACACACGATATGGCTCTAATAGCGATTCACATCGACAGCCTTCTGCTTTTTTCTGGAATCGCCCAGGTATGTGGTAGCAATCTCCCGAGAGGCTTGGTCCTAAGATACATTACCGGACACAGAGGGCTGTTTGATAAGTTGTTGCTCAAATTGCTGATAGAATAGCTTTGCATACAACCCATTGCAGTTCAGGAGGTCCTTATGCGTTCCTCGCTCAACGATTCTCCCTTTGTCCAGGACAAGGATCAGATCGGCAGCCAGAATCGTTGAGAGGCGATGAGCGACCGCGATTGTGGTTCGGTTCTTCATCAGCCTTTCCAATGCCATCTGAACTAAACGTTCAGAGTAGGTATCCAGTGAACTAGTCGCTTCATCTAAAATCAGAATACGAGGATTTTTGAGGATCACGCGCGCCAGAGCAATGCGCTGCTTTTCTCCGCCCGAAAGCTTATAGCCTCGTTCTCCTACAATCGTGTCATAGCCCTGATCCAGCTCCATAATCCGGTCATGAATAGCGGCAGCCTTTGCTGCTTGCACAATCTCTTCTTCCGTAGCCTGAGGACGCGCATACAGCAGGTTTTCTCGAATAGAATCATGAAATAGAA
Source organism: Ktedonosporobacter sp. (assembly GCA_035293765.1). GTDB lineage: Bacteria > Chloroflexota > Ktedonobacteria > Ktedonobacterales > Ktedonobacteraceae > DASRHT01. The sequence goes on along the minus strand of DATGMF010000049.1, from coordinate 13,825 downwards.
AAGTTTCTTGCGTAACGATACCGACCAAATTACTGAGGGATTTTAATTTGATATCTTTAATGTTATATCCATCAATCTCAATTACGCCACGATTGACATCATAAAACCGAGGAATGAGATAGGTAACAGTGGTTTTTCCTGCGCCACTAGGCCCAACCAGGGCAACCAGCTGGCCTGGAGAGATGGTAAACGATATAGCATCAAGCGTCTGAGTTCTACTCACATCCTCCGGCACCTCTGACTCCCCGTTTGAGGATACTGAGATACCCATCCACCTGGAACGGTATTCGTAAGGACTGAGCCTGATCTTGCGCCAGCGATACAGAGACGTTTTCTGGCCGCTCGTTGGCTCAATCATGCTGTATACCTCTCCAGGCAATGAAGATTCTTCCCCGCTACTATCATGCTTAGGTACTGCCTCTGGACGTACATGGCTATAAGCAAAGGAGACGTCTCTAAACACCAGTTCCCCACGTACCCGCTCTACCGGCAAATCAACTGCCCCTGGCCTGTCCTGGATATCAACAGGCAGATCCAGATATTCAAAAATGCGATCAAATACTGCAAGCGCCCCCTGTAAATTGAGCTGAAGCGGAAAAAACTGTCCAAAGGCATTAAACAGCTTGCTCTGGAGAGCGGTAAAAGCCACAATTCCCCCCACTGTGATCCCAGCATTTTGACCGGCATGGATGATTTGCCAACCAGCCACTACATAGATGATAGCAGGCGTAAAAGTAAAAAACACATCAAAGAGAAACATGACCCAGCGCCCAATCATCTGCTGCCGTATTCCCAGGTTCATCAGCTTTTTGTTCTCATCCTTAAATCGTTGCAACACCATCTCTTGACGGCCCATAGATTTGATCAAGAGCACACCGCTAATTGAAAGCGTCTCTTGCATCAAAGCAAGCAAAGACGCCATAGTCTGTTGTAATAATGAAACCGTCTGGCGCCGCATTTTTCCAGTTTTATATGTAATATAGAGAAAAAATGGCAATAGCAGAAGGGAGATCAATGTGAGTAATGGGCTGATATAGGTCATAGTTATGGCGGTTATAATAATGTTGAGAACACTTAGTATTGCCCCAACAAAGGTATCGGTGACCGCAGTCTGTGCTCCGTTGATGTCGTTTGAAAGGCGGGATTGAATCTCTCCTGTACGGGTGGACGTAAAAAAATGGAGCGACATTATTTGCATTTTTGTATATAATTCATCGCGAAAATTTCGCATCACATTTTGCCCAACGAAACTGTTTAAATAAGTCTGCGCAACACCCATCATGCCTGTGAAAAAAGCTGCAACCAGCGCGGCCCCGGCATAAAGAAACAAATGAAATACATTCCGGCTCAATACGGCATCATCCAGAATAGCCCTGATCAGCAGCGGATTAACAATACCGAGTACAGTCGCGATGAGCAGAACAACGAACAAGAGAGCTACCTGCAATTTATAAGGACCAAAAGTCCGAACTATGCGTTTTATTGTCTGAAAATCTGTTTTTCGGCCACGCTCTTTTTGCTCCTGTGCAAATGCCGATAAACTTTTGCCGCCAGGCTGCATCATAGGTTTTTCCTCATAATTCGCGGATAACACAATAGCAAAGGATAGATGAAGAATTCTTTAGTCAATAGCAATCTGTGCTGGATCTAGCAAGAAAAAAGGGGGGAAGAGATTGCAGCATACTGCATTATCTCTTCTGTAGGAAAGCTCCGCCACTTCTGTATCCCTTTGGACAGAAGCGAATGATATATTTGCTTATTTTATGCGAGAACACCCTAAAATTCAGAAAGACAAATTATCATCGAAGCGCGCTCTCTCACTAAGAGCGCCTCTATAGCGTGATATCGTCTTCATCACTTCTTCGCAAAGTCTATCTAAAATTTTTATCTTTGTCAATATCGATAGGACTTCTCTCAGGGCTGTTGCAAAGTCTTTTTTGCCGCCTTCGGCGGCGGGGAGAAGAGGAAAAAGTGGGGACACCCCACTCCCCGCAAGGAGGCTGCCGCCCCCTTGACCCCCGCTTGGCAGACGGTATTCCCGACTTTGCAACAGCCCTGGACTTCTCTCGGAACAACTCCAGGCGTACCCGCTCACCCTGTACAAAAGTGCAGCTTCTTGACAAAAATGTATAACACATGATAATAAAATTACGATACATAATTAAGATATGTTGTTGTTATTGATGTCTAATATACTTAATGAGCTGACACGGTACCAGGGTCAAAGCTCTTCGGGATCATAAAACATGAGCATTTTTGGTTTCAATAGTATCATCATTCGGCTAAGAATATTTTTCAATCTGTGCGGATTCTCGATCTGCACCAGTACTTACTGCTTTATTACCATTTTGACGGATCTTGCATTGACTCCATTCCCACATTTGAGCCCTCTAGCAGCAGCTCGATTCGAGCTGGGCTGATATCAACAAAAAATATCAGGAGAAAATTGATTATGATACAAAACGTTTTGGTCGCTGACCCATGCGAACTCCTTCGGATAGGGCTACGTACCATCATCCTTGAGAACATCCCTATTTCAAATATTTACGAAGCTTCAACGCGCGAAAGCTTGAAAACGTTGATGCAAAGTTATGCTTTAGATTTGCTCGTAGTGAATCAATCGCTGATTACAGATGTTTCGATGCTTCCACAGGACAAATGTGTCATTCTGACTTCTGAGCCAGACATAAGGTTTCTACGAGCAGCTTACAAGTACGGCATACGTGGCTATCTCTCAGACAAGGTTTCTCCTGATTTGCTGAGGATCGTCATCTGTTCTTCTGAGGAAACGCTGCTTATAGAACCGTCTCTCATGTCCTGGATCATGGAAAACATGTTTGGAGGTGCATTTTCTTCAGTCAAGGAGGAATTACTTACCCCTCGCGAACGAGAAATTATGAGCTTGCTGCGAGAAGGGGTCGATAGACCAACTATCGCCAAACGCCTCTGCATTACAGAGGTAACCCTTAAAACGCACATTAAGAATATCAGCCGTAAATGTTGATGGACAACAGAAATGGCCCTTCACCGTTTTAGTGAAGGGCCAAATGGTTGACCGTTAACATGTAAACGCGAAACGGAACAGTGCAAAGTAGAGGTAAAATGAGATCAGCGATCAGGGTATGTCTGCGCACCATAACTCGTCTACCCGTTTACTCATTTCTACTCTAAAAAATACCTTGATAGTGGATTGCATACCTCTCATACATAAGGATATACTTAGGCCCGGGTTGAGGAAGAGTTAGGAGTGCTTGTAGGAGGCGGAGATTTCGACCGAGAACATTTCAGGAGGCAAGTTATGCTTAGGAAATATTGTAAAGCTTACTATTTAAAGGACTTGAGGCAATTCAGCGGCTGGACTGAAAAACGTGAGGAGAACGAGCAGGAACTCACTGATGAGGATGTAGTCTATCTCTGGGATGATTTCACCGTAGTGAGAAGTCCTATCATACCGGATAAAGGCTTGATTTTTGATAACGTGACCGAGGAATGGCAACGTTTTTGTAAAAACACCCTTGCATTCGAAATTCCCGAAGATCTACGCTACGCCTATGAGCAGACCGCAGAAGAGGATACGGTCGCGGGTAAAAACAGCAGCGAGGCAGAGGAAAGCAAGGTTTCGGCGTAAACGTTGCGACCAGGCGCTTTTTCAGCAGATCGTTTACTCAAAAATGCAAGTATAGAACTAGTAGTAGTGTATGGATAAGGAGTATTTCCCATGGATGAACTTGTGCAGCGCCTCTCTGAGGGAACTCACGCGGTGACAATAGGTGGACCTAAACCCTCGCTGGAAGAGTTTCGGAAACGAGTTGAGGATATGGGCTACGTGTTTATCAAATTTACCGAAACGCGGGGAGGAACCGATCTGGGGGTAAGAGTTGACAAAAGTGCCACAGACCTTAGCAAAGTCAACTTTGAGCAACATACGGGGGTGGCACATATAGAAGGTACGCTCACTCTCAACTATGTCAAGGTGCGTTGCATCGCGGACGTCGAGCTGGCAACCCTAAATGGCACAGGTCATCTGGTTGTCCTGGAAGAAGTGCATCCATAGGTTGCGCCCGCCATGTTAAAGCCGGTGGGATTGTGGAGTTGCCCCAAAATTGGAGGGTCGGAGAAGAGAAATTTAGTAGAAGCTACCGTGCCCCTGGCTGAGTTGGACATATCCTTGCACCTCCAAGCGTTCAAGCAGGTCCGGCAAAAACGGGATCAGGCGTTTGGTGCAAATGCGATTGAGCGTGTTCCAGGCCAGCACCAACGCCTCCTCAACCTCTGGCCCATAGCGACGGCACAGCATACCGCTGTATGATTTTCCTTCATCATGCCTCAAAGTGACGCCATTTGAAAGGGATTGCGCAGCCATAACTCTTCCCTTTTTGTCTCATCCTATCAGATGAGATTTCTTTTTGCAACACAACCCTTCGGGATCTCCAGGGTTTCTCAAAAGTTGGTTTTTCATGCAGAACGGCGAAGGCGCGAGCAGTCAAAGCCTGCAAACGACTGTTGAGAAACCCTGTCGGGATCTCTCGCCCTCCTATGCCATATTGGTCGAGCCAACTGAAGCATCTGCTCTCTGGTCTCCATCGCTCTGGTAGCTTTCAGCCTGCATCTTGTAGAGCCTGGCATATGTCCCTGCAAGCTCCATCAATTCTGTATGGCAGCTAAGCTCGGAAATCTTTCCTTGTTCCAGAACCGCAATGACATCCGCCTGGCGGACGGTATTGAAGCGATGCGAGATGAGTAGGCTGGTATGATTGCGCACCAGGGCCTGAAAGTGGGTAAACAATTCGTACTCGGTCTGGGCATCCAGAGAGGCCGAGGGTTCATCGAGCATAAGCACCGGACAGTCGCGCAGCAGCATACGCGCCAGGGCCAGTTTTTGCCACTCGCCGCCTGAAAGATCAATCCCGTTGTCCTCGTCCTCGTTTCCTCCCTCTTCCGCCATCCAGCGGCTCAACATACTGGAATAGCCATGAGGAAGAGCTTTGATGCGCTCATGCATCCCGGTCTTTTTCGCCGCCTCCTCGATGGCCGCCAGGTTCTCCATCTGCTCCGTTTGCCCCACACCGATATTTTCCTGAGCGATTAACTCATAGCGAACAAAATCTCGAAAGATGGTTCCCAGGTGCTGGCGATAAGCTTCTGGTGTGAACTCACGAATATCGATCCCATCCCAGAGAATCTCCCCTGCGCTAGGATCGTAGAGGCGGGTGAGCAGCTTGACCAGCGTGGTCTTACCTGCTCCATTGAGGCCAACCAGCGCCACTGTACTTCCGGCAGGGAGGAAGAGATTAAGATGGCGCAGGGTCCAGGGATGGTGCTCGCTATAACGGAACGAAACATCGCGGAAGGTGATACCGTCTCTGAGCGGTGGGATAGCACGAGGCGAACTGGGACGAGCAATGCAGTCATGTAGAGAGAGCACTGTCTCGTACTGCTGGAAGAAGAGAAGATCCTGGTTCATCTGTTTGAGGGCAAAGACCAGGATCATCAGGGAGGCTTGTACGCTCTCGACAGCCTGGACATATAACGCCATGTCCCCGACACTGATGTGCCGGGCGAAGGCCTGGAGCACCACTATCACAAACGCTCCGACCGCTACCGCGCCGCTGAGGAGTGAGAGGAGTCCCTGCCAGCGCAATTCACGCAACTGAAAGGTTCTTTGCGCCGCATTGATCTGCCGGGTGGTGTCGCTGAAACGACGTAAGAAATAGTCACCCAGGTGAAATAGACGCACCTCTTTGGCGAAGGGCAGCCAGGAAAGCACCTGCCCATAATACGATGCGCGGCGCTCCTGTGGAGTGTTCTGGATCAAAAGACTGAACTGCTGCTGATTGAGCTTGAGGTTCACGATGAGATATGGCAAAACAGCGATACTCAGCACCAGGGCCAGCCACGGAGAGAGAGCCAGCAACAGCGCAAAAAAGGAGACCAGGGTGACGCTATTTTGTACCCCGTCATTCAAAAGTTGGACGGCCTGCAAGGGCACAAATTGCACATGGCTGGACGTCATCCGCAGTGTATCCTGCAAGCGCGGATCTTCAAAATGCGCCAGCCCGCCTAAACCATTGAGCTTTTGATACAGGGTGCTGCGCAGCGAGAGAGACAGGTGTCGCTCAAGTTCAGCCTGAAGATAGTTCTGCAACGGTGTGGTCAATTGACCCATCATGGAGAGGACTGCCTGCACCACGAGCAGCACAACCAGCCCCTGAGCTATCAGCGAAAAAGGGGTCCCTTGAAAGACGTGGGTGAGCGTATCGAAAAGCTCTTTGCTGATATAACCGGTTGCCACAGGCACAACGCCCTGAACAAGCTGAATAGCAAGGAGCAAGGTTAAACACAGCGGCTGGGCCCGCCATGCCAGCAAAAACAACTGCCGAAATTGCAAAAACGGGCGTATATAACGCTTTGTGAGCTTCATGGAGTTTGCTCCTCTAAGTAACGTGCAGCGTTATCCTTTGGACAGTTCAGAGGCAGTTTCATTGGCATAGCACCGGCGACATCGCTCAGGATAGGGGTTCCAGATTCGCGTGCTGTGGATGAGCCTTTGATACGAGTTGCTTGATCATGATGCCTTGCACCTGTTGCACGGGTAGCGGCCCAAAAGTACGCGAATCAACGCTCCCGTCCACGTTATCCCCACACACAAAGACATGTCCGGCGGGCACCTCCCAGCGTTGCACCTGGGGTCCATCTGTTCGTTCAATCAGCTTCGGCTTCTCCATCGTCGTTATATGGGATGGTGCCGCCCCTTCAAACACCGAGTCTGTCAAGTACTTTGGATCTTCCGCACTTTGCGTGCTCCTTTATGCAGCTTTCAAAACTTTTTGTCGCAAGAGCGGGAAGCCGCCTCGGCCATACATGGAACGTTTAATATACTTCAGCTTATTAATTTTCCCTTCCACAGGCCCATTTGAACGAACCGTCAACTACACCTGGTAACACGAATGGAGAGCCTTGCTTTACCATCACCCATCCCTTTCATCCTCTCACTGGCCAGACGTTTCCTCTGCTGTCTCAAAGCTACGCCTGGGGAGAAGAGCGGGTCTTCTTCGCCGACCCACAGACTTCCAAAGTTCGCTCCCTTCCTCTGGCATGGACCAGCCTTGCCCTTCCTGACCCCTTTCGGGTGGTTGCCGGTGGCAAAGCTGTGCTACGCTTTGAGGACCTGCAACAGCTTGTCCAGTTTCTCAGACAGGAGCTGAGCCTCCCCCGATTTGGTGGAGTGGAAGAAGGTGAGATATACTAGCAAACCAAGGGGGAGAGCATCAATGGCAAAAGAACAGCGAGTATTTACCAAAGAGTTCAAGCAGGAGGCAGTCCGTCTGGCCCAAACCAGTGGCAGAAGCCTGACCCAATTGGCGCGTGAGCTGGGGATCTCCGACAGCGCGTTGTACACCTGGCGCAAACAGCTAGCGGAAGAGGGGGAGCAAGCATTTGCAGGCAAAGGCCATCAGAGCGAGCTAGAAGAGGAGAACCGTCGTCTGCGCCGAGAAGTAGAGGTTCTCAAACAAGAGCGTGAGGTGTTAAAAAAGCCGTTCGCTTGTTTGCGCAGAGCCAGCCATGAAGTTCGGCTTCATTGCCCACTACCAGCAGGACTATCCAATCACCTTGATGTGTCGGGTATTGGAGGTGTCGGTGAGTGGCTATTACGCCTGGCGCCTGCGTGAGCCTTCGCGTCGAGCGATGGAAGACCAAGCGTTAGGGGAACAGATCGAGCACATTTTCTCAGCCAATCGTGGAGTCTACGGCAGTCCTCGGATCCATGTGGAACTGCGTGACCAGGGGCAGCGATGTGGGCGTAAACGAGTGGCCCGCTTAATGCAAGAGCGAGATCTGAGCGCCCGACGCAAGAGACGGCGTGTGAAAACGACAGACAGCCACCACAGTAACCCGGTGGCTCCCAATCTGCTGAATCGAGACTTTTGTGCGACATCTCCCAATACGAAATGGGTGACTGACATGACGGCGATTGAAACGGCAGAAGGGGAGCTCTACCTGGCAGTAGTCATTGATATTTACTCCCGCATGGCTGTGGGGTGGGCGATGGGGAACATGCATAATGAACGGCTGATTACTGATGCGCTCATCATGGCCGTTCGCAGGCGTCGCCCTGATCCTGGGCTGCTGCATCATTCTGATCGGGGCAGCGAATATACCAGTTCCGGGTATCGAGCGCTGCTCAAAAGCTACGGCATCCAGGTGAGCATGAGTCGAAAGGCCAATGTCTGGGACAATGCGCTGATGGAAGCATTCTTTGGAACAGTCAAGGAAGAATGTGTGTACCGCTCGACCTTTGCCACTCGACGAGAGGCGCGAACGGCTCTTTTCGACTACCTTGAGACGTTCTATAACCGGACTCGTCGCCATTCTTCGCTTGGCTATTTGAGCCCGCTCACCTACGAACAGCGAAGTGAAGCACCACATTCTGGGGACTCTTGATGCATTGCAGGAAATATGGTATAATAGATGAGAAACATACGATTCATTGTTTAACGTTAGCAGCGTTATTTCACTTCCTTCTTTGTCACCTGGATTCCACCTCCAGGTCCTCTACGAAAACGGGGCAAGCTCATCATGCGTTGCAAAGAGTATGGGCTTCTCGACCTCCCAGGTGTACAGACACGTTTGCATTTGCCTGCTGATCAAGAGTTTCGCTTGCCGGAAAGTCCCCTGGTCCGCACGCTCTATGACTGCCCTGATGTGGCCATTGGAACAAGTGGACAACGTTGCCGCCTCGTGGTAGCAACTCATCCCAAAGGCCCGAACAAGCAGAAAATTGGCGTTGAACGAGATGGGGTGATCTACGAACTGTTTTTGACAACGTTGCCGCAAGCAGCGTTTACAGCCTCAGATGTGGTGGCACTGTATTTGCACCGTGGTTCCTTTGAAACGGGGCTCTCCGATGAAGATCGTGAACAAGATCCTGATCGCTGGTGCAGCCGCTCTGCTTGTGGACAAGAAGCCTGGCAGATGGTTTGCCAATGGATTTGGAACCTGCGTCTTGAACTGGGCCATCAGCTTGCCCCAACCACCATGCGAACAACGGAGTTTGCAGCCGCAGTGTCCCAGACCCAGGAACCGCAGGGCTACACCTCTCCCGTGATTGGTGGCTCTTGGAAAGCGGGGCGCTTCTGTGGGCAAGCGTTTACCCTGCAGCCCAATGGGACGGTGCGTTGTCCAGCAGACAAGACGCTCTTTGCATGTGAACGGCGCAAAGAACAGGGCGGGAGTCTGCGCATGGTCTATGCCGCTCGCATCGGCGATTGTCGCCCTTGCCCTTTGCGCCAGCAATGCCAATGGGAGGGAAGCGCCACGAAGAAACCGAGGCAGGTGAGCGTGTTGCTCCATCCTCTCCGGGTTGGTCCCGCTCCGCTGCTCTGGCGAGATTGGAGCCGCAGAGAGCACCGACGTGCCTGTATGCAGCTCGTGCGACCCCAACGGATCGACGTGAGCCTGTCACCTCCCACCGCCGCTTTCCCACGCCCAGCTGACGTGATGCTTTCCCGCGCACAACGTGCTCACTTTCGTCTCTCGTGGGCTGAGCGGCTTGCCCGCAATGCCCGTGTCCCAACAGCGAGCCTGGTGACCATCACACTCTTCGGCATCCCAGAAAGCTTTGCCGCCTCACTTGGTTTGCCTAGAGCCTAATATCGCCTCGATAGCCCTTTGATACCTTTATCTCGGACGAGCTGGCTTCTCCGAGTGGAGCGACATGCCCTCTTTTTCTGACTCGTCTTCAATTCTTCCCATCTCCTGCTTTTTTGCTCTCCATCTCGCCGTTTTTGCCATCTCTTCTGGGCAGGATGCTCCGTTTCGCATCACTTTCACTCATCTGATCAGCATGCGTTCTTCAGCAATCTCGTTGCGCAATTCGTGGGCTACACGGGAAGCCTCTCCACCCTCAAGGTGTTTGTGCATCCCTTCCGCCCGCCTGCAAAGGGGCAGTATCCCATTGTGCGCTATGAAACGAAGCCAGGAGAGCTGGTCCAGTTCGATTGGGGGGAGTTTGCCTATGAGCACGATGGAGCCCCTCTCAAGCTCTATGGCTTCACAGCAATCCTGTGCTACTCCCGGATGCGGTTTGTGATGTTTGTGAAGCGATGTGATGTCGCCACGTTGATTCGCTGTTTAATGGAAGCGTTCGAGTACTTGGGGGGACTGCCCAAAGCGGCCTTAACGGATCAGATGAAGAGTGTGATCTTGCACATGGATGGCAAGATCCCCAAGTGGAATCCGGTCTTTGCGGATTTCATGGCGTCCATCGGGGTCGCCCCGCGGGTCTGCAAAGCCTACACGCCCCAAACGAAGGGGAAAATTGAACGGACCGTGGGCGTGGTCAAGCAGAGTTTGTGGCCTGGGATTAATTTTCGGGACCTGGATGATCTCAATCATCAAGCGCGAGCATGGTGTGAACGGATCAACCAGCGGGTGCATCGCACCACGCATGAACGGCCTCTTGACCGCTGGAGTCAGGAGCCCCTTGCCCCGCTGCCGCGTGACTTCGCCTGGGAGCGCTTTGCAACCGAAGAACGGAAAGTGAGTTGGGATGGGTACTTCTCCTACGATGGCGTGTTGTATGGCCTGCCCTCGCACCCCCCAGTGGCCGGGACGGTGGTCCAGGTCCGTGAACGCCATGGCCTGCTTACGGTCTGGTCGCGTGGGCAGCTGGTGGGAGAATTGGCCAAGCATCCCCAATCGCAGGTGACCATCTCGCATCCTGACCAGTTTCGTACTGTGGGGACGGCGGCAGCTAGGCGAGCGAAGCTGGTCCCGCTTGGGCATCAGCGCGGCGCACCAGCAGTGCTCTCACGCAATCTGGCTGACTATGACCGATTGTACGGGGTGGAGGTGCTCCCATGCAACCTCAATTGAAACACTTGGGCCTGACGCAGTTGGAACAGGTTTTACCGGCCCTCTTTGAGACGGCCAGGCAGGAGCAATGGACCTACGAACAGTTCTTGCAGCGAGCCATTGCCGCAGAAACCGATGGGCGAGATCGGCGTGCCGCGGAACGGCGAGTGAAAGCTGCTCACTTGCCCATGCTCAAGACGCTGGAAGCCTTTGACTTTGCGTTTCAGCCAGAGCTCTCAGAACGGTTGCTGTGGGAACTGGCGGATCTCTCGTTTGTGAAAACGGCGACCAACGTGTTGTTTCTTGGGCCTCCGGGAGTCGGCAAAACGCACTTGAGCATCGCCCTCTCGGTGAAAGCGCTCGCCGCAGGCTACTCCGTGCTGTTTACCACGCTCACGCAATTTGCCGAGGCCCTGGAGACGGCATCCTATCCAGGTCTGGCTCGGCAACGACTCCGCCGCTATACCACGCCCAGTGTGTTGATCATCGATGAGGTGGGGTACACGAAGCTGAGCCCCGAACACGCCCATCACTTCTTTGAGTTAGTCACAGCGCGCTATGAGCATGGCTCCATCTTGCTGACCTCCAACACCAGCTTTGCTGCATGGGGGCAACTGCTGGGTGACGAGGTCCTGGCCACGGCCCTGCTGGATCGGCTCCTGCACCATGCGGAAGTGCCTCGGCATGGTGAAGCAGCCTGTCGAGCAGTGCCGTGGCAAGAACCTCATCTCCGCCAAGGAGATTCCCCCATCCGGCAAAGCTCGTGTTCGAGGTCAAAATGATCGAGCCATGTTCATAGCGAGCCGCCACCAGCTCAAAGAACTGATGAGCTTGTTCCTGGGAGAGGCGGGTATAGCCCACTTCATCGATCACCAGCAAGCTCGGCGCGATGTAGCGACGCAACCGTTGCCGCAGCAGGCCGGGATGCGACGCACTTTCTAACGTGCGTGCCAAATCGGCGAGCGTTGTAAACAACACCGCGTAGCCCTCAGCTAGCGCGCGATCTGCAAGGGCCAGGCTCAAATGTGTCTTTCCTGTTCCCGGCGGGCCGAGAAACACGAGATTGGTGCAGGTGCGTACAAACGAGAGATCCGCCAGTTCGCGCAGATGGCGCTCAGACAGCGAGGGTTGAAACGCGAACTCGAAGCCATCGAGGGTCTTTTTGCACGGGATGCGAGCCGCCTTGAGCCGCCGGGCTAGCGCCTTCTGCTCGCGTCCCTGCACTTCGGAGCTAAGCGCCCGCTCCACCAGGGTTTCATAGGTCCACTGCTCGGTTCGCGCCTGAGAGAGCAACTGGGGGAGCGCCGCCTTCAGATGGAGCAGATTGAGCTGCTTGTAGAGGTCGTTCTTCATGCGAGCGGCACCTCCACCGATCCAATGCCACAATACTGATCGTAGACCGAAAGTGGACGACTTTCGACCTGGGGAGCTGGCTGGAGATGGCCAAGCGGCACGGGTTGACGGCGCGTACTCGCGACTGAGGCAACCGTTTTCCACTGCTCAGGGTGGGGTACGCTGTCCTGAGAGTGTGGACGTTTGGCCACCTCAAAGACCTGCTTGCCTGCTGACCAGATGGTGAGCATCCCCTTGCGCTCGCGCACCTGGACGGATTTTCCTGCGAGTTGCAGGGTCCCAGCAAGTCCATAGAGCACTCCATCATAGGAAACATAGCCATCCCAGGTCACTTTGCGTTCCTCAGTCGCGAAGCGTTCCCAAGCAAACGCTTCCGGCAAGGGACGCAGGTGCTCCTCAGCCAGGCGGTCAATGGGCCGGGCATGGGTCGTCCGATGCACGCGTGCGTTGATCCGCTCGCACCAGGCATACGCCTGCCGGTTGAGATCATCGAGGTCGGTAAAACTGATCCCTGCCCACAGCGTTTTTTTGACGTGGCTCACGGTCCGCTCGACTTTGCCTTTGGTTTGAGGCGTGTACGCCTTGCAGACCCGCGCTCCGACGCCAATGGAGACCATGAAATCGGCAAAACGGGGATTCCAGCGTGGTTGGTTGTCCTGCATTTCCAGCAGCACGCTTTTCATCCGATCCGTGAGAGCGGTTTTGGTCAAGCCTCCGAAGTACTCGAACGCCTCCATCAAACAGCGGATGAGCGTGGGCGTATCGCAGCGTTTGACAAAGGTGATAAAGCGCATGCGCGAATAGCCCAGCACCGCGGTAAATCCATAGAATTTGCGCCTCTGGCCCTTGTCCTCATAGACAAATTCGCCCCAATCAAATTGGATCTGCTCTCCCGGCTTGGTCTCATACCGCTGAACCGGGGCATGGCCGGCCACTGCTGGTCGCAGCGGGTGGACAAATTCCTTGAGAATACTGATCCCCCCTGTATAGCCCATCTGCTGGAGACGGGTGAAAATCACTTCGCAATTGGTGCAATGATCCTCTGTGACCCATCTGCTAATCTGCTCCTTAAACGGATCGAGCTTGGATGGCCGCGGTGGCCTGGGTTTGCGCAGCACTGCCTCGGGATGCTTGAGATATTTGCGCACGGTGGTGCGCGAGATCTTCAGCTCACTGGCGATCTCTTGCACGGATTTGCCTTGACTATGTAAATCGTGTATGGTGAGCACTGTCTGACTCCTAAGCACGGCTGTTCTCCTGAGGATGGATTTGGAATGTTCCTCAGCTTACAGCCTGTTTGGGGGTCGGTCAATTCTTCTCCGGCTCAGTATACTATCGGCGCTAACATCTTTTTCCCCCTCGATGACGAACTGGCCTTGACGGGCAGTCGCTTGACGCCAAAACAACAAGAGCATCTGGCCCATCTGGGTAGTTGTCTGCCTTTTGCCTGTGCCGCCCGGATGCTGGAGAAGTTGTTGGGGGTCCAGATCAGCGAGCCGACCGTGCGACGAGGAACCGAGCGGGCGGGAGCACGCTATGAAGAGGTGCAAACCGCTCAGAGCCAACAGGACCTGCCCGACGCCTCACAGAAGCAGGGGAAGGAGCCAATGATTTTCAG
>DATGMF010000048.1:0-5578 GCA_035293765.1 Ktedonosporobacter sp. | reverse complement strand
CCAGCAGCAGTCTGCCGCTGACGCCCTGGCGAGCCAGTTCCTCTTGCCCTCGTTCATCGGTCAGCACGAGGCGCGGCTGGGCTTGCTGAAGCACCTGCTGCAGCCGCGAGGGCGGCAGACTCGGCTCCAGTGGCAGCACCGCCGCCCCACAACGCCACAGTGCCAGCATACTCAGCAGCAGCGATGGTTCCCGCTCCAGCACCAGACCCACCACCTGCTCGGGTCCCACTCCCCAGGCTTGCAGCCCCCGCGCCAGCTGCTCGACCCGCCGCTGCACCGCTCCATAGGTCAGGCTCTCTTGCTCGTAGCGCACCACCACCCGCTCGGGCACGCGTGCGGCTTGCTGGGCCACCAACGCAGGCACACTGCAGGGGGCAGGACGCGCTCGCTGCGTCTGGTTCCAGGTCCGCAGTACCTGCTCTCGCTCGGCGGCAGGCAAGAGCGGCACCCGGGTGATCGACTGCTGCGGGTCGGCCACCAGCGCGCTCAGCAGCGTCTGCCACTGCGCCAGCCACCGCACAATGCGCTCGGCAGCAAACAGGTCCGTGTTGTATTCCAGCACACAGTTCAGCCCCTGCTGGTTCTCGATCAGGGTCAGGGTCAGATCAAACTTGGCCGTCGCGTTCTCTTGCCCCAGGCGGCTCACCTCTACCTCGTGCAAGACTGGAGTGGCAGCCTGCTGGGCCTGCTGTTGCAGGCTGAAGAACACCTGAAAGAGGGGCGAGCGACTCAGATCCCGCTGGGGATGCAGCTCCTCCACCACCTTCTCAAAGGGGATATCTTGATGGGCATACGCCTCCAAACAGACCTCGCGCACCCGCTTTAGCACCTGCTCAAAGGATGGTGACCCCGACAGGTCCGTGCGCAGCACCAGCGTGTTGACGAAGAAGCCAATCAGTCCCTCCAGTTCGCGGCGGCTGCGTCCGGCGATGTCGGTGCCCACAGCGATGTCAGACTGCCCGCTGCTGCGTGCCAGCCACACCTGGAAGGCCGCCAGCAGCAGCATGAACAGCGTCACCCCCTGGCGGCGCGCTACCCCTTGCAGCTCGTATAGCAGAGCAGAAGAGAGCAGCAACCGTTCGCGGGCTCCATGCGTGGTCTGGACGGCGGGACGAGGCCAGTCGGTGGGCAGGTCCAAGGGGGAGAGGTCGGCCAGTTGCTGCCTCCAATACTGCAGTTGCTCTTCTAGCACCTCCCCTTGCAGCCATTGTCGCTGCCAGAGTGCATAGTCGGCATACTGGATCGGTAGCGGCGCTAAGCTGGCAGGCTGTCCCTCCACATACCCATTGTAGAGCGCGGTTACTTCTTGTAAAAGAATATTTCTGGACCAGCCATCGGAGATGATATGATGCATCGTCAGCAGCAAAACGTGATTTTGGGGTTCCAGGTATAACATCCTGACACGCATCAGTGGCCCCTTACTAAGATTGAAGGGCTGGTTAGCTTCCTGCTGCAGCAGACGCTGTACCTGTTTCTGACGGACTTCCGCTGGCAAAGCGCTCACATCAACCAGTGGCAAATGAACTTCCCATACATCGCTAATCACTTGCACTGGCTCTTTATCTTTCACCTGAAAGGTTGTGCGTAGAGTTTTATGACGCCTCACGATGTCTCTGAGACTCTGCTCTAACGCTTTAATATTCAGGGAACCGGTCAAACGAATCGCAGCTGGAACATTATACACCGAGGCATCCGGTTCTAATTGATCCAGGAACCATAAACGTTGTTGAGCAAAGGAGAGCGGTAGGTCCTGGCTATGTTCTGTATGCACAGCCGCGATAAGTGGAAGAACTTCATATCCTTGCTTATCCTGCATTGCCTGCTCTACAAACAATGCCAGGCCTGCAACTGTTGGAGCGTCGAATAAATAACGTAACGGAAGTTCCACCTGAAGAGCTATACGGAGTCGCGAGATAATCTGAGTTGCTAGTAGAGAATGGCCTCCGATGTCAGCAAAATTATCATGCACGCCGATCTGTTTTACTTTGAGAACATCCTCCCAGATGCCAACGAGAATTTCTTCGATAGGACTGCGTGGTGCAACGTATGGAGACTTGCCCTGCCTCTCGTGCTCCTCCGGTGGAGGGAGCATCTGTCGATCAACTTTTCCGTTTGAGGTTAAAGGCAGCGCCCGCAGAAAAACGAAGTGAGAAGGCACCATATGCTTCGGCAATAATTCTGCTAAGAAGTCGCGGAGTTCCCAAATGGAGGGCGAAGATGACGGTTTTGCTACTACATACGCCACTAATCCTGGCTCCCCCTGCTCATTCTCCCATAATTGCACGACGCACTCTTGTACATTATTATGCTGACGTAGCACTGCTTCGATTTCACCTGGTTCAATGCGGAACCCACGCACTTTTACCTGATCATCGAGCCGTCCTATGAATTGAATCAACCCATCCTCGGTGACGCGAGCCAGATCACCGGTTCGATAGACACGTAATTCCTGGCCTTCCGCAAAAGGATGGGGTAAAAAACGCTCCTGCGTTTGTTCAGGCTGATTGAAGTACCCCCAGGCTAACCCCAGGCCACCCAGGTACAACTCACCTGTTACCCCCACAGGCGCCAGTTGCTGACAGCGATCCAGGATAAACGCCTGTGTATTGGCAATAGGACGACCAATAGGGATGGTATCATAAGCATTGTCCCTGCCCGGGAACATTGTTGGCGTACCAAGCACGTTCACAAGAGCGCCAATGGTCATCTCGGTTGGTCCATAATGGTTAATGACACAACAGGTACAACCGAGTTCGCGCAAACGTGCTAACAATACTCCCGAAAGAGCTTCTCCCCCTAGAATAAGATAACGGGTGGGAAAGATAGATGCGGATTGAGCGCTGTTAAGCAGAGCAGAAAAATGTGAGGGAACAATTTTGAGTACATCAAGCGGTTGCCGCTGAGTATAGCGGGCAAAAGCCTCTCCAGACGTGACAATTTCGTAAGGAAGCACATGCAGGCAGCCACCAGAGGCCAGAGAACAGAAAATAGCAGTATTGCCCAGATCAGCCGCTAGCGTCGAAACAGTGGCAAAATGAAGGCCGGACTCTACATTAAGTACTTCACACAATGCCTGTGTGTAGTTGCTTACACTACAGTGCCGAATGACCACCCCTTTGGGCTTGCCGGTGGACCCGGAAGTATAGATCACATAGGCGATATCCTGCTGCCCAAGAGGCACGATAGGGTTTACTTCAGCCTCTTGTTCCAACGCGGTCAGACTATCCAGACAAAGTACAGATCCTTCCCATTGAGCTAATTGAGATTTTAAGTGGTTTTGCGTCAATACCAGCCGAACTGTCAGCTCATTAAGCATCCAGGCCAGGCGAGCAGGGGGATAGTCCGGGTCCAGGGGCACATACGCGCCTCCTGCCTTGAGGATCGCAAGCAAACCAACCAACATTTGTACAGATCGCTCCATACAGAGTCCAACCATAACATTCGGCCCTACCCCTTCTCGTCGCAACATATGGGCCAGTCGATTAGCTTGCTGATTGAGTTGCTGATACGTCAGTTCATCAGCACCACATACAACTGCTACCTGATTAGGTATACGCTGCACCTGAGCCTCAAAACTGTGATGAAGAAACTGAATAGATACCGGCTTCTCTACCCCTGTGAAGGATTGCAAAAGTTGCCGCTGTTCCTCACTGGTGAGCAGAGGCAAAGAGCTGATCGGAGCCTGGAGATGTTCGACAGCGTTGCGCAATAAGGTGCAAAACATGTCGGCGAGGCGCGGGGCATAGAAAGATGAAATGCGAGAAGGCCGATATTGTATTTCAAGCCGAAGTTTCTCACCTATCTGCCGAGCATTGAGTTTGACAGTAAAGGTATGGAAACAACAAAAGTGCTGCCGTAATGAAAAGGTGGGTCCGTTTGCTGATAAAGACGCAGGCCATGCAGTAAACTCAAAGCAGAAAGGGAAGAAATTCGTCTCTCCAGCAACATCTGTACCTGCCAACTCCCAGGAAAAATACATCTGTTGCTCAACGACCTCTTTAAGAGCGTGATCAACGAGAGCAAGCACCTGTTCAAAGGTTAAGTGCATTGCCAGAGAGGCACGAAATGGCACTATCCGGCTGTAAAGGCCCAGAGCTGTAGTCAGTTCCTCATAGGGTCGTCCATCGCAGACAACGCCAATGAGGTCAGGCGCTCCATCCCTCAGCCGCCAGAGCAGGATTTGCCAGCAGGCGAGCAGGTAGGCTTCACACGAGACGCCAGCGCGCTGCGCCTCGATTTGCATTTGCTCTAATAAGGCGTCCTCGGCTGCTACTGCTTGCACCAGCGGGATACAGCTTTCCTCCGGTGCTTCTTTTGTTGCTCGCTCAAAGGGCAAGCGCTGTTCCGCAAGCAGAGATAGATCCGTTGCTCGCCAGTACGCTAACGATTCGCTAGCATCTTCATCCTGCAACAGTTCATTTTGCCAGGCTGAGACATCGGCGTATTGCAAAGGGCTCTCAGGGAAGTCTTCACCGGTCAGAAGAAATGTGTAGGCCTGATGAAGCTCAGTAATGAAATGCTTTAAGGTGGCGCTATCCGCACAAAGAGCAGGCAAGCAGAGTAGTAGGGTATGAACATTTGCCGACATTCTGAATAACAGGGCATGTACAACAGGTCCCTCGGTTAGATTAAAAGGGACCTGCAACATGGCCGCAAATTGTTCATCAAGCTGGAGATCCTGCTGACTACTATCAAGTCTCTCCAGACTGATCACGGAGAAAGAGGGCTCTGCGCGGTTGGTAATGATCTGTAAAGGAATTTCCATGCCTGAAGCATGCTGAAAAGTTGTCCGTAAAACAGCATGACGTTGCATTATCCATAGAAGCGCTTGCTGCAAGAGCGGAACGACCACATCCCCCTCAAGCGCCATCATACATTGGGCGCGGTAAGCCTGGCTGGCGTATTGCAACGACCACAAATAGTTTTGTTGGAGAGAAAGGCGAAAGCCCTTTAGTGCTGTTGTTTGCACGTATCTATATACTCCGTTCTATAAACATTCAAAACAATTGTAACCATAGGGCTATAAATCAAATTCTTCCCCTTTTGCGCTCTTTAAGCGTGAGCGAGAAATCTCTTGTTGCTTACCACGTCTGGCTTTTTCAGCCACGGGAGCGATCTCCAGGGTATCCACAGACTGATCAGGAAAGGCCACCAGTTGCTGCAATACCCGCTCATACCGGCTCATCAGTCGCTGGATGCTCCGGTCCTCAAATAACGCGGTGCTGTAACTGACCCCTGCCCGCATCCCCTGCCCCTCCTCCTGCACAAACAGCGCCAGATCAAACTTCGCCGTCCCCCCTTCCACGTTCACTCCCCGCATCCTGAGTCCCTCCACCTCGGCCTCCTGCCCTCCCGGCAGGTTCTGCATGACAAAGAGCACCTGCACCAGCGGCATCCGGTCTCTCGGGTGCCTGGGGTCTAAACGCTCTACTACCAGCTCGAAGGGCACCTCCTGATGCATATACGCTCCCAGCACCGTCTCTTTGACCCGCTCCAACACCTGCCGCACGCTCGGACTCCCCGACAGGTCGGTGCGCAACACCAGCAGGTTGACAAAAAAGCCAATCAGCCCTTCCAG
>DATGMF010000047.1:0-92059 GCA_035293765.1 Ktedonosporobacter sp. | reverse complement strand
GATGGTGTAATACGTTGACTGTCGCAGAAAAAACCATGCCTTGTCTCTTTCTTCCGTTGTTCAGGTACTTTTTTGCTTACGTTCGCACCTATGGGGCACTGCCCCTTGACCCCCTCTTCTTCAGAGAAGTAAATAGCCCTGCCGGAAGCGCCAGGGCTTTTCTGTTTTCGTCGTGCTCGCAGGGCGAAGCCCTGCTGGCAAAGGGAGAGAGGTGCAGGCAACCCGCGACGCGGGTTGCCTGCACCTCTCTCCCTTTGCCCTGCGCCCCGTTCGGGGCGCGAATCCCATCAGCAGAAGTCGGAGGAGAGGAAAACTGAAAGCCTTGTCGGAAGCACAGAGCATCCCAACCGGTCGTTATGCTTAGCATGGGAGAATGCTGAGAATCCCATACAGGGTCGTTCTTGCCCGCTTTCGATGCTATCATAGCGAGAGAAACATTCCTAAAGAAAGGGATTGCAAGATGTCAAACATAGAACACGTACAGACAGGAGTTGCAGAGGTAAACGGCACGACGCTGTATTACGAGATCGCAGGTGCAGGGCATCCATTTGTTCTACTACATGGGCACCTTCTGGATAGAAGATCGTGGGACGATCAGTTCGCAATCTTCGCCCGGCAATACCGCGTCATCCGCTATGATCAGCGAGGCTTTGGCGATTCAGGGCTGATTACAAAGGGAAAGGCTTACTCTGATCGCCAGGACCTCTACGAATTGATGAAATTTCTGGGCATCAAGAGTGCTTACATTATGGGCGTCTCTGGAGGAGGCTCACTGGCTATCGATTTTACGCTTGCACATCCTGAGATGGTTGATGCACTGATTCCGGTTACGGCGGGCGTCAGCGGATATCGACCATCAGAAGAAATGATGCAAAAGCATCCAGATGTGACGCGGATGTATGCCAGCCTGGATGAAGCATTTGAGCAGCACGATATGGCGCGAGCGGTTGAGGTCTCACTGGCATTGTGGACTGACGGGCCGGGTCGGCTGCCAGGGCGAGCAGCTCCCAACGTGCGCGAGCGGGTGCGCGAGATGACGACGCGCAACTGGCAGCGTCCCGACGATGAGGCGCAGGCTGAGACGCCGCCGGTGCCACTAGAGCCGCCCGCCGTCGGACGCCTCTCGCAGATCGCCGTGCCAACGCTCGTCATTCTAGGAGAGTGGGACGCGCCAAATCCGCTAGAGCAACTGGCAGCAGAGATCCCGGGCGCTAAAAAGGTGGTTATGGCAGAGACAGCGCACCATCCTTTTATGGAGAAGCCCGCCGAGTTCAACCGGATCGTGCTGGATTTTCTGGGATCGCTCAAGTCATAGCGCATATCATGCGAGCGAATGAGCAGTATTGCTCGCTTGCTTTTAATTGCCCAATTTTCTCCTGTTAAAAGAAGCTCCTCTACAAGAAGCCTTTTTTTCACAGGCAAAGCAGAGCTTTGTCCACAGTTACCCAGATATTTGTAATACTATCTCTTGTACGAATGATCACAATATGATACACTATGTCTGATCTATCATGTTTTTAATTATTATGAAATAATAATTGCTTTTGTGCTTTAGTTACTACACTTCTTAGGAGGATTCTGAATGGACTCAACGTCGAAAGGTTACCTCGGTCAAATAGTTGCGGGCGCTTGTATTGTTCTCATTGCGCTCTTTTTCCCGCTCTTTACTGTCACATACAACCCACCTGGAGGTTCCGCTGTCATCGCCGGACATCGCATATCCGCCTTTGTTGATGTGATTAGCGGATGGAATTTTGCGGACTCTGCGGCTTACTTCAGGTTGCGTCCTGCGGTTGAGTTTATGTTTATCTCAGCCGGAGTAGGTCTCATACGTCTGTGCCTTCCCAAAGGTACGGCAAACGCAGTTATAAACATGCTATCTCATATATTTCATCACGATCTCGTAAAAATCGCTAATGATTACTTTCATGCATTTATGCATATTATTATAGCGTTTAGCTGGCTTGTGGTGCTGTTGCTAGCTATACTTATCGGCACGCCGGCCATGCCGGTATCTGGAGAAGCAGGTATCCTGCCAGCCTTTCAAGTTCCTCCCTATGCCCCTGCCGCAGCTCAGCCAGTGACTGTAGAGGTGCCTCATTTATCTGCCACCATCGGTATTGGATACTTCATCCTCCTGTTTGGCATTGCTATTGGCGGCCTGGCTGTTTTTAAGAAAGTCATCCACATTGTCATTGCTCTGATTGTGATTTTACCAATACTGTATTTCGTCGATAAAGCGATTTTTCAGCAAGTCATTCTGTTTCTGGGAGTTTAGGTAGACGACAAGGTAAAGGCAAAGCAAGTTTTTTGGATTCAGGGGAAGGGTTTGCGGCAACCTGGACATCAAGCCCCGTTTCTGCTACGATGAGAGCTAAGAAAACGCTATCACGCCCATCTGTATCATGTCATACAGATGGGCATTGATTGGCTACCAGGGGAGAAATCATGCGCGGCGAAACAGGACCAGACTTCATCGAGGCGCTGGCACGCGGCTTGAGTGTCATCCGGGCATTCGGACCCAGCCGATCAACGATGACGCTGAGCGAGGTAGCTGCGGCTACGGGGCTCGCGCGACCGACAGCGCGCCGGATGCTCTTGACGCTTGAAGAGCTGGGATATGTCCGCGCGTCGCAAGGCGGCTTCGCGCTCACGCCGCGGGTGCTGGAACTTGGCATGGCCTATATTGGCTCAATCAACATCTGGGATATCGCCCGCCCGCACATGGAACAACTGGTGGCACACACCAACGAGTCGTCGTCAATCGCGCAGCTCGACGGCTCTGACGTCGTGTATGTTGCACGGGTGGCGGTGCCCAAAATCATCACTATCGCTGTGACCATCGGCACGCGCTTCCCCGCCCTTCAGACTTCGCTGGGCAAAGTGCTGCTCGCCGAACTACCGCCGGACGAATTGGAACGCGTGCTGGCCGTGCCGAGCCGCTCCGGCATCGCGCCACTCTGGCGACCAGAGGCGGAGGAGCGTGATCGCGCTCTATGCGAGGTGCATACAAGAGGGTGGGCGCTGGCCGATGAGCACCTGGCCTATGGCATTCGCTCAATTGCTGTGCCTCTGCGCGATAGCACTAACCGGGTGGTCGCCGCGCTCAATGTGAGCGTCCACGTAGCCGAGACAAGCATTGAGACGCTGATAGAGAAGTACCTTCCCTTGCTGTTGCAGACGGCGGCGGCGATTAGCTCCGACTGGACGCTGTGGCAAAGCCGTTCGCAGGTGATCGTAGGTACCGGCCCATCAAGCATCCCTATCTAAAACCTCCGACCTTATCCGGCTTATTTGCTGCGACCCTTGACACTGCCGTTCGCCGTTGTCTATACTTATTTTGCGGACGAAGGTCCGTATAACGGACAGGCGTCGTGGCGTGATGGCAGCGGGTCATAATCAGCGATACACATACCTTGTATTGACTATGTACCATCATTTATGGAGGCGTGAACTTCATGTCAGCACAGGAAAACGAGAAGAACACGCAAGGGACCGACCGTCAACCAGGCCCGCTCGCTGGCTTGCTGGTAGCCGACTTCTCACGCGTACTCGCCGGTCCATATTGCACTATGCTGCTTGGCGATCTCGGCGCGACGGTGATTAAGGTCGAAAGCCCTGCGGGGGATGATACGCGCGCCTGGCTCCCTCCAGAGCGCAATGGCGTGGCAACCTACTATATGGCTATCAATCGCAACAAACGTTCAGTCACCCTCGATTTCAAAGATCCCGCAGACCTGCAACTGGCCCATGAGCTGACCGCCCGCGCCGATATCTTCATCCAAAATTTCAAGCCTGGTGGCCTCAAGCGTTTCGGCCTGGATTACGACTCGGTCCGAAAACGCAACGCCGCAATTATTTACGCCTCCATCAGTGGTTTTGGAACGGCTGGGGGCGCATCCCTGCCTGGCTATGATCTCATCGTGCAGGCGATGTCCGGGCTCATGAGCCTCACGGGTGACCCTGACGGCCCGGCGTATCGCTCCGGCATCTCGGTATTCGATGTGATGACCGGCATGCATACCACCATTGGTATCCTGGCCGCCCTTAATCATCGCAATCGCACCGGCGAAGGGCAGCATGTGGAAACAAGCCTCTTTGCCACGGCGCTCTCGGGGATGGTCAATCAGACAACCGCGTACGTTGCCGGCGGCGTTGTTCCAGTGCGCATGGGCAACGCGCATCCCAGCCTGTTCCCCTACGAGTCGCTGCCAACCGCAGACCTGGATATGATCATCACCGCCGGGAACAATGGGCAATTCAGCAAACTCTGTGAGGTTCTCGGCCTCCCCGAGTTGCCGCACGATCCCAGATTTGCCGACACCAGAGATCGCACGCGCAACCGCGAAGAGCTGCGTCCACTGCTGGTTGAACGATTGCGTACAAAAACTGCCAGCGAATGGTTCCGCCTGTTGAGCGCCGCCGGCGTGCCGTGCGGCCCTATCAATAGCGTCGAGGGAGGAGTCGAGTTCGCCCGCGAGATCGGGCTCAATCCGGTCGTCGAGGTCGGCACCGGCGATGATGCTGTACCAATGATCCGTCACCCAATCTCGTTCTCGCTGACGCCTCCGTGCCACGATTTGCCGCCTCCGGCACTCGGTCAGGACAACGAGCAGATTCGCGCCTGGCTCAGCCAACCATCACCTTCCCGGGAGAACTGAAGGCGTCCATAGGGATCGGATTGATTTGTATTTTATGGCTATAGGAAATGAGTTGACGAGCAAGTGCAGGCTCTGGATACTCTTACTAGCCCTATGTCGAGGGGCTGTGTACCATTGTAATAGATATTTAAGAGGACATATGGACTATCCCACCGGAATTGGCATATCCGATGCCACCAGCATTCGTTTGCTCGGTCACGATCTGGCGAACGAGCTGATCGGCACTATCGGATTTGGCGAGCTGGCGCTCTGGCTCGCTACGCAGCAGCGCCCGACCCCGCAGCAGGTGCACGTATTCGAGGCGGTGCTCGTCTCGCTGGCCGACCACGGCTTTACCCCGACAGCGATTGCCGCCCGCCTGACCCTGTACAGCGCCCCGGATGCGCTCCAGGGTGCGATGGCCGCCGGCCTGCTGGGAGGTGGCTCGCGCTTCCTCGGCGTCACAGAAGACACTGGCAGATTTCTAGCTGACGTGCTGGCAACCGTCTCGGGCCAACTTCCGCAGACCGATGAGCAATGGGACGCCCTTGCTCGCAGAGCGGTTGCTGAACAGCGTGCGGCGCGTCGCTTCGTTCCAGGGTTGGGCCATCCGGTACATAAAACTGCCGATCCGCGTACAGCCGTGATTATTGGCATTGCCGAGCAGGAAGGTCTGCGGGGGCCGCATTTACGCCTGTTCGAAGCCATTGGTCGCGTCCATGCTGAGGTACTTGGTCGCAAGCTTCCGCTCAATGGAGCTGGCGTGGCAGGGGCTGCACTTGCCGATATCGGGCTGCCGCCGGAGGTGTTGCGTGGCGTGGCGCTGCTTGCACGAGCTGCGGGCCTGCTCGGTCATATTGCCGAAGAGTTACGCCATCCCATCGCGCCCGATATTTACGCAACCATTGA
The DNA here is from genome assembly GCA_035293765.1 of Ktedonosporobacter sp. GTDB lineage: Bacteria > Chloroflexota > Ktedonobacteria > Ktedonobacterales > Ktedonobacteraceae > DASRHT01. The sequence goes on along the minus strand of DATGMF010000047.1, from coordinate 86,510 downwards.
TCGCAACGCTGTGTATCGGCCAACCGCCAGCAACGATGATACAGCATAATCCTGGTCTGACTTACCTAGCCTGCCCTACGCGCAGGCCGCATTCTATTTTAAGGAGGGAATTATGGCAAATATTGTCGCAGTCCTTGCTACCACCCATCATCCATTTTTCTACCGTGCCAGCACTGCGCCGCCGGAGAGCAGGCCCGACTTTGCCGACGAGTGGGTGCGCAAGGTGCTGGCCTATCGCGAGACGCTCACCAGGGCCAGGCCAGATGTACTGGTCATGGTCGGCTCCGACCACTTCCACCAGCTCTTCTACGATAATATGCCGCAGTTCCTCATCGGCAAAGCGCCGTTCTACGATGCAAACTACTACAACGAGGAGCGCGAATTCGGGCTGCCTCGCATGGTCCTCAAGGGACACGAAGAACTCTCAGCGTATCTGTTGCGCGCCGGACTTGATGCCGGGTTTGACTTCGCCTTCAGCAACGAACTACGCGTTGACCACAGCATTACCTGCCCCATCATTACGACGCGTCCGCAGGCCGATCTGCCCATTGTGCCAATCTACACCAATATCTTCGCCCCACCCCTTCCGCAGCCCTGGCGCTTTGTTGAGCTTGGTCGCACGCTGCGCCGCTTGCTTGAGGAATGGCCCAGTAACGAGCGCGTCGCCGTCATCGGGACCGGTCACCTCTCCCTCGAACTGGGCGGGCCGCGTCAGTTCGGGCCACATGGGCCTGACCCCGAATTCGACCGCAAGGCCGTCGCCTGGATCGCTTCCGGCGACATTGAAGGCGCGTTACGGGAGGTCTCGCTTGAGAGCCTCTGGACGCCCGGCAATGCCACCCACGGCTTCCTCGACTTTATGTTGATGATGGGCGTTGCCGGACCCGTGAAGGCTGATTACGCCGATACACTCGACCTGTTCCACACGATGGAAGCCTACTTCACCTGGTATCCGAAAGGAGCAGACGCATGAGCAAGTATCTTCTCAACAAATTCCTCTTTACCATCGACCGCGACCCGCAACTGGTTGAGCGTTACCGCGCCGATCCGCGAGGCACAGTCACCTGGTGGGAAACCGAGCGGGCCAACGTTATTTTGAACCTGCCAGAAGGCGAACGCAGCTCCTGGCTGCAATTTAGCGACGAAGAGCGCGAGGCGCTGGCTACTCATGACTACGTCAAACTTTTCGAGCTCGGGGCGCACCATTTCCTGACGCTCACGCTCTTTATCGCTTTATTTGAGCGTGACTATACAGAACCGCTAGGATTTCAGCTCGAATATGCGCGCAAGCTCCAGCACTGGTCGCTGCCCTATCCAGACATCACCACGTAATGCGAGGGTTATACTGTAAAATAAGGTAAAGGAGAAAAAGTGTGACTGATAGGCTTTTGACGACGGTCGTGGGCAGCTATCCTCAGCCGGAATGGCTGGTTGATCGTAAGAATTTGCGGAGCCGGCTCCCTCCTCGCATCAGGGCAAAAGAAATCTGGCGCATTCCAGAACCTCTGCTGCAACAGGCCCAGGATGATGCGACTATCCTCGCCATTCGCGATATGGAGCGTGCCGGCATCGACATTATTTCTGACGGGGAGATGCGGAGAGAGAGTTATTCCAACCGCTTTGCCACTGCATTGGATGGCATGGATCTCGATAATCCAGGAGTGGCGATAGATCGCACCGGCCATCCCAATCCCGTCCCGCGCGTCGTCGGGCCGATTCGCCGCTTATATCCGGTTGAAGTACGTGATGTGGAGTTTCTGCGTCGCAATACCGACCGCCGCATCAAGATCACCGTGCCAGGCCCCTTCACCGTCACTCAGCAAGCGCAGAATGACTATTACAGTGATGACAAAGCCCTGGCGCTGGATATCGCCGCTGCCATCAACGAGGAGATCAAAAGCTTACAGGCAGCAGGAGCTGACGTGGTGCAGCTCGATGAGCCGTATCTGCAAGCAAGGCCGGAGAAGGCCAGGGCATACGGGGTAGAGGTCATCAATCGGGCGCTGGAAGGCATCGAAGGCACAACAGCGCTGCATCTTTGCTTTGGCTATGCAGCGATAGTGCATACCCGCCCCCACGAGTACGCCTTTCTGCCAGAGCTGCGCGATTGTGTCGTCAAACAAATCTCGATTGAAGCAGCTCAGCCGCAGCTTGATCTCTCAGTCCTGCGTCATTTCACCAATAAAACCGTCATTGTCGGCATGTTGAATCTGGGCGACAACGAGGTAGAGACGCCGGAAGTGGTGGCCGGGAGGATACGCTCAGCTTTGCAGTATATAGAGCCGGAACGCCTGATTCTGGCCCCTGATTGCGGGATGAAATATTTACCGCGAGAAGTGGCCTTCGGCAAGCTCTGTGCGCTGGTCGAGGGAGCCAGGATCGTACGCCAGGAGTTGTAAAGGAGTTGACCAGGGGAGCGCGCGTATGCTCTCCCCTGATCGTCTGATTTACGATACTGTGGGCAAGAAGCGAGGCGCACGACGCGCTTTTGTGCCCTGCTCATAAGCAAAGGCGAGCTTGATCAGGGTGGGTTCGCTGAAGGCTCGCCCCATGAAAGTAAGACCAACGGGCAGACCCAACGAGAAGCCTGCTGGCACGTTGATCGCTGGATAGCCCGCCATCGCGGCGGGCTGAGAGCTCCCGCCCAGGAAGTGATCGCCATCGACCAGGTCAATACTCCAGGCCGGGCTGCTCGTCGGCATGACCAGCGCGTCCAGGTTGAACTCGTTCATAACAGCATCAATGCCCTGCTGCCGGGAGAGACTATGGCTCTGTGCTAACGCGTTGAGATACACCGGGTCATTGAGCGTTGTTGTCGCCTCCGCCTGTAAAAATAACTCCTGTCCGAAGAATTTCAACTCCTGATCCGCGTGGGCATTATTGAAAGCAATCAGGTCGGCGAGCGTACGCACCTGGGAAGTTACCAGTTCGGACAGGTACTTATTGATATCGGCTTTGAAGTCAAACAACAACACTGTTGTTTCTACGTTAGAAGTTGACATCTGCTGAGCCGTTGGGATATCCGCCGGATCGATAATAATTGCGCCCAACTCCTTCAACCGCTCGATAGCGGCGTTGGCGATGGCATCCGTTTTGGCACTATAGCCGAAATAGACCTGGCGCGGGATGCCGATTCTTGCGCCCTTCAAGCCGTTGGGGTCCAGGAACTGTGTATAGTCGGTATGAAACTTGCCCGCGCTCGCCGCCGTTGCGGGATCGTTTGGATCGACTCCCACCAGCGCCCCCAGCACAGTGGCGGCATCGGCGACGGTGCGCCCGAATGGTCCGACCGTATCCTGCGTATGGGAGATAGGAACGACGCCGGCGCGGCTGGTCAGTCCAACTGTTGGTTTAATGCCGACGACGCCATTAATTGACGATGGACAGAGGATCGAGCCGTCGGTCTCTGTCCCCAGCGCGACCGCGATCAGATTGGCCGAGACCGCTGCCGCCGAACCGGAGCTAGAACCACAGGGCGAGCGATCCAGGACGTTGGGGTTGTGGGTCTGTCCGCCGCGTCCACTCCAGCCGCTGGACGAAGAGGTTGAGCGGAAATTGGCCCACTCGCTCAGATTGGCCTTGCCTAGAATTACCGCGCCTGCCTTGCGCAGATTATTGGCAACAAAGGCATCGCGTGGGGGACGCGATCCCAGCAGCGCGAATGACCCCGCCGTTGTTTGCATGCGGTCCGCCGTGGCGATGTTCTCTTTGAGTAGAACGGGAATACCGTGGAGCGGTCCGCGTGGCCCGTGGGCTTTGCGCTCCTTATCCAGTTCTTCCGCAATCTCCAGCGCGTCAGGGTTGAGTTCCAGGACCGAGTTAATCCGGGGGCCGTGACGATCAATGGCTTCTATGCGGTCGAGATACATTTCTGCCAGTTGCCGTGCAGTGAGGTGCCCGGCTGCCATTGCCGCTTGCAACTCGGCAATGGTCACTTCCTCCAGATGAATAAAAGGTCTCTGCTGCCCTTTACTTGAGGTGTTGGTGGTTGGTAGACCGGCGAGAGAACTTCCAGCAGCCGCCAGGGCGCTCCATTGCAGAAACGATCTGCGACTGACATCCCCTGAGATGGCCTGCTTGACAACGTCTTCTTCGCGCATTGGTGCTCCTTCCATTGAAGTATTCGTCCAACAGTAAAATATTCGACGCACGGTGCGGGAGCAGGTCCAGGTACGAGAATAAAGGCCAGCGATGGCGCGAGTGATTGACCTGTTCCGGCTATATGCGTAGAACGCGTGCTCATTGGTAGATACTATTTTCAGAGCTTGCTGACCATTTACAGGTGGCACCGTCTGACCAGGACAAAAATTCCTCTGTCAGCCCTCTAGACGCTGGTTACTCAATGTGAGAAAAATGCTTCTATCAAGCAAGATCGAAAGCATATCAAAATTCGCGGCATGGTGGGCTGTCATGCGCAAAACATGTGAAATATATTTATGGCAATATTTTAACTGCTTAAAATGTAACCTGTATTAAGGTATGCCACACGGAAATGGAAAAGTCAAGGATTATGGGTAGATGTGCCAGGGCTTTTCAGTGTTCCTCTCCTCTGGCTCCTGCCGCGGGATTCGCGCCCCGTTCGGGGCGCAGGGCAAAGGGAGAGAGGTGCTGGCAACGCCGCGTCGCGGCGTTGCCAGCACCTCTCTCCCTTTGCGAGCAGGGTTTCGCCCTGCGAGCATGACGAACACTGAAAAGCCCGGGTAGATGTGGGGGTGAGAGGAAATGTTTGCATTTTTTCTTAAAACATTTGTGAACGTAGATCGCCAGCGAGTTTGTCTAATTCCAGGCGTGTTGCTGCTGCATTGTCCCAGGAGAGCAGAATACGACCACGTTGCGTATCATCAGGAAAGCGGGGTAGGAGGTGGATATGGAAATGGAAAACGTCTTGCTGTCCTGCCATACCATTCGATTGTACGACATTCAACCCTGCACACCCTGAAATTGCGCGAATGGCTTTTGCCACTCGCACAGTTGCCTGGAAGATGAGGGCCGCCTGTTCAGCGTTCAGATCATAGATGGTTTCAACATGAGCGCGTGGAACAACCAGAACCTTGTAAGGGTTAGGTTGTTCCAGGCTCATGAAGGCAACGACCTGTTCTCCTTGATAGACAAAACTTGCGGGCGCCCGTCCGGCTATAATCTCACAAAAAATGCAGTCCATATCCTGTATTCCCGGGACCGAGAGAGCATATACTGATCACACAAGCATCGTTGCTGTTACCGAATAGATCGAGGGCAAGAAATCGGCGATCAGTTTCCAGCTATCGCCACGATCATTGCTGGCGAAAAGCTGGCCGGTATTGGTTCCCACATAAATGCCGCAGGGATCGAGGGTATCAGCACACATGCCATGACGCAGCACGCCTAATTTCACGCCCGGGCCGGTTGGCAGTCCGTTGGTCAGAGGCTCCCACTGTTCGCCGCCGTTCTGCGTGCGGTACACAGTAAAATGCTTATCCACGTTCATGCGGCCCATGGGGTCCTCGACGACGACGAAGACCGTATCAGGATTGTGGGCATCAAGAGCAATGGGAAAGCCAAATTCGGAGGGCAGATTGTGCTGGATGTCGATCCAGTCGTTTCCAGCGTTCGTGCTCTTGTAGATGCCACAGTGATTTTGCTGGTAGAGCACGTCCGGCCTGGTCGGATGTTGGACGAGGCGATGGATGCACTGCCCAAATTCGGGATAGGGGTCCGGCAGGAAGCCAGCGCGTGTATTCTTGTTGGCAAACCCCCAACTGCGTCCGCCGTCATCGGTACGCATGCAGCCGACGGCGGAAATGCCTATCCACATACGAGCGTCATTGGAGGGATCGGGGATGATCGTGTGGAGGCAGAGGCCGCCCGCGCCCGGCTCCCAGCGGTCGCGCGTCGGGTGATGGAGCAGACCATCATTGGGCTCCCATGTCCGGCCCCCATCTGTACTGATCCAGAGGCTTGCGGGATCGATTCCGACATAGACAACGCCTGGTTCGCTGGTTCGTCCAGGCTCAATCACCCAGATGTTGACCAGCTTCCGCTCGCTATCCTGGGGGAATTGGATGCCCCGTTCTGGTTCCTGCCACGTCTCTCCGAAGTCGTCGCTATAACGCAGGAACGAGCCGAAGAAATCGCCATTGTCGGCAGCAAATAACCGGCATCCGTTGCGCTGATCGAAAACCGCGTTGAAGACCCGATGATGACCGCTCAAGCTGGTCGTTTGGACATCCCACCGCTCACGATCTCGCGAAGTAAGGAGGAAGAGGCCGCGCTTGGTGCCGACCGATAAGACAACAGTACCTGGAGTATACGGATGAGCCATAAATTTTCTCCTTTTACATTCCACTTGACGCCGTAGGAACCCGATTGATCACGTCCTACCTAATACTGCCCTCAAGGAAGCGGCGGGAGTTCATGCCAGTTCGGCCCGCTTGAGGATATTGCAAACACTAGCCGCCAGCGACCGATGGTAGAATATGGATTTTTGCGCCAGGGGGAACAGCAGTATCGAGACCCTGTAAATAGCGGATATTCTCCCGCTCCACGAAAATGTTGACAAAGGGTCGCAGGTCGCCTGTTTCGTAGCAGAGGCTGAAGCGCAAGCCGGGGAAATTCTCTTCGAGGGCATCAATGATTTCGCGCACCGTCTGACCTGTGACCGTGACAGAGGCCTGGTTGCCGACTTTGGCGCGCAGTGGATTGGGAAGGGAAACCGTAACGGGCTGCATCAATGACCTCACATTTCTTTACCGGACGCACTACTAAATCCTCTACACCTCCCGCCTCGAAAGCATCAGGTGCTACCTCGCATAGAATGTTTTCAGCACCATAATATCTTGCTGATTGACACAGCCTGCATTCAATGCGTTTACCTCCAAACATATGTTCCATCATACCATTTGATGTACGAATGGACAAGAGGCTTATGCCTAAAAGTAATGCTTTCAGGCTGTACTCCCATAAGTGGAGGCGTGATCATCATAGCACGCGAGAAGGAGCAAAACTTCTTCTATCTTGCTCTTTTCCTCAGGCCACCTTGCAGCTTTTTCTGCTTTGTCGGCACTCAGGGCTTGCGGCCCCATACAACGAGGCCGTAGTCAATGGCAGCAAAATCGTCTGCATTCACCTCATCGAGCATCTGGCAGTACACCCTATCTATTTCCTCCTGGGTAGTGATGCCGGTCTGGATCAGGAAAGGCTGGTCAAGCTTGAATGCTGACACAAAGTTGGGATAGAAAAAATCTTTATGCAGCTCTGTACCCACCGACATATCCAGACCCTGAACCGTTTGTTGTACCTCCACGAAGCCAGCTTCTCGCACAAGGCGATTAAGTACAGGAGTGATGCCCAGGTGACCGCCATCCGGCGAGAAGCTTTGCCCCACAGCCTTCAGCGCCAGAGAAATCATCCTGCCAATGCGTTCAAAGGCGGCGCTGGTCGTCAGTGGCATTTCCCCTTCGATCAGGACCATCACCCCTCCTGGTCGTAAGAGACGCTTGCACTCTTGCAGCAGCTTCGGCCACGTAGCCGGTCGCATAAAGCCAAAGATAAAGCGGGTCTGGATCAGGTCGAACGAGCCATCGGGGAAATCCAGGGGGTGAGTTGCATCCATCACACGAAAATGGGCATTGGGTCTCCCTTCTGTGGCAGCGATGGAGCAGGCGTAATCGATCATGCGTCTGCTGATATCGAAGCCGGTCACCTGCATCTGCGGATAGGCTTGTGCCATCTCAAGGACCCAGGTGCCGGGGCCACAGGCAACGTCAAGCACGTCATGAATATTACTGATATCCAGTGCGCGCGGAAATAATTGACCGAGAAATTTCGTGACGGCGTGGGACTGCCTGACCAGACGAGCCATTTCCGCGGCATTCTCAGTATCGATAAAATACACCCCTCCATCCTCTTCCAGCGGTGCATCTAATGAAGCCATTCAGGCTATCCTTTCTTTCCCCATACGATGACATCGTAAGTAACGGCTCCGAAGTTATCAGCCTGAATCTCTTCCAGCATTTGCTTGTAAAGCCTTCCCATTTCTTCCTGCGTGATAACACCGGCTCGCACCAGGAAAGGCTGCGTCAGGTTGAACATCGTCACCTGGTTGGGATAAAAATACTCTTTGTGCAGTTCGGCATCTATAGAAAAGTTCGTGACGTGGCCTGTTTGCTGTATCTGCTGGAAGCCAGCTTCCCGTATCAGGCGACCAAGCATAGGGGTGATGCCGAGATGACGACCATCGGGCGAAAAACTCTGCCCTACTTTATGCAGCGCCTGGGCTAAAAGCAGGGTCAGGCGTTCAAAGGCAGGGCTGGTAGTGATGGGGAGCTCTGCCTCCATCAAAATGAGCGTGCCGCCTGAGCGCAGCACACGTTTGCACTCTTGCAGCATTTTAGGCCAGATGGTAGCGGGCATAAAGCCAGTGATGAAGCGAGCGTGGATCAGGTCAAACGAGCCATCGGGGAAATCGAAGGGTTTGGTCGCATCCATCACGCGGAAATGCGCGTTCAGTCGTCCTTCCGTGGCAGCGATGGAACGAGCGTAATCGATCATGAGAGGACTGATATCAAAACCGGTCACCTGCATTTGTGGGTATATCTGCGCCACCTCAAGGGGCCAGGTGCCGGGGCCACAGGCAACGTCAAGCACCTCGTGGATCTGGCTAATATCAAGTCTCTGAGGGAAATGTCCTCCGCTAACCCTGGTGGCAATGCGAGCCTGCCTGCTCAACCGGCCCATCTCCGCCGCGTTCTCTACTTCAATGGGATATTCCCCCTCTTCCTGGGGCGATGCATCTGATATAGGCATTGCTACCGTTCCTTTCACATTATCTCAATAGGGGGAGTCACCTTGATAGCTTCGCCATTGAATTGCAAATCAATACTCCTGATATGCCGTTTCTGTTAAGGAATAGATAGGTCTCCATAATTATAGCGCATGGATGTTCCCAGAATGTTCCTAGAATGCGCTAAAGTTTGCATATGAAACATAGTAATATCATACTCCATATTTGCCAATTCTGCATGTGGTAACTATCACATTTTACGCTTACAGATAGTAATCAAGCCAGCTTCACAGGCTAAATTGATATATGGAATGAATATAAGTTTTAGGGGGCTAACCGGTAGTATTTTTAGGTATCTTAAATAGAGGTTTTGGGACGAGTGAGGAAGCAACAAATTGGCAGCCCCGTTTGTATCCTCTTTCGCTCGTCCCTACGTTGATGATAGCAATCAAAAAGACATTGTGGTCAGGAATTCTGGCAGACGGCGCACCCTGGTGGCCTGCTCGAAGGCGTAGGCGAGCTTGATCAGGGTGGGCTCGCTGAAGGCGCGTCCCATGAAGGTGATGCCGACAGGGAGAAGATCGCGAGCGAAGCCAGCCGGAACGCTGATTGCCGGGTAGCCTGCCAGGGCCGCTGGTTGCGAACTGCCGCCAGAGACAAGGTCGCCATTGATCAGGTCTATACACCAGGATGGCCCATTGGTTGGCATGACCAGCGCATCCAGGTGGAACTGGTCCATGACGGCATCAATGCCTTCCTCCCGAGCGAGGCGGTGATTCTCTGCCAACGCAGCCAGATATTTAGGATCTTCAAGCGTCGTCGTGGCCTGCGCCTTTTCGTGCAGTTCTTGCGCAAAATATGGCATCTCCTGTTCGGCATGAGCGCGGTTAAAAGCTATGACTTCTTCAAGCGTGCGAACGGGAGAGCTTACCAGCTCTGCTAAATATTGATTAAGATCGGCCTTGAATTCGAACAGCAACACTGTGAGTTCCGCCTCTGAGTCCGCCATCTGTTTCGCGGAGGGAATGTTCGCGGGATCGATAATCTCCGCCCCCAGATCCTTCATCTTCTCGATAGCAGCATTAATGATCGCGTCCGTTTTGGAGCTGTAGCCGAAATAGACCTCCCTGGCGACGCCGATGCGAGCTCCCCGCAAACCATCGGCGTCCAGGAATTGCGTGTAGTCGGTATAGAATTTCCCCTCGCTCGCCTGTGTTGCCGCATCAAGCGCATCAATGCCGGTCAATGCGCCGAGCACTGCGGCGGCATCGGCGACAGTGCGGCCAAAAGGTCCGACGGTATCCTGACTATGCGCGATAGGAATAACGCCGGCGCGGCTGGTCAACCCAATGGTTGGTTTAATGCCAACAACGCCATTAATCGAAGATGGACAAAGGATCGAGCCATCGGTCTCTGTCCCCAATGAGGCGGCGGCGAGATTGGCTGAGACGGCCACGGCTGAACCAGAGCTTGAGCCACAGGGACTGCGATCAAGGATATACGGGTTGCGCGTTTGCCCGCCACGTCCGCTCCAACCGCTGGACGAAGAAGTTGAGCGGAAGTTGGCCCACTCGCTCAAATTGGCTTTGCCCAGGATCACCGCACCGGCCTCGCGCAGCCGGCGGGCGACGAAGGCATCACGCGGCACGCGCGAGCCCAGCAAAGCCAGTGAGCCTGCGGTCGTCTCCATGCGGTCGTCCGTGGCGATGTTCTCCTTGAGCAGAATGGGAATGCCGTGAAGAGGGCCTCTGATGCCCTTGCTCTGTCGTTCCCGATCCAGCTCATCGGCAATAGTAAGCGCGTCGGGATTGATCTCCAGCACCGAACGCAGCCGGGGACCCTGCCGGTCGAGCTGCTGAATGCGTTCAATATACAGTTCCGTCAGGCGGCGAGCCGTAATTTGTCCTGAAGTCATCGTCTCCTGCAACTCAGCAATGGTGGCTTCTTCTAACTGCATAAACAATTTCCTTACCTGCTTGAACAGCTTTTTTTTATGGTATGCCACACAGGAAGCAGAAAAGTCAAGGCAGGCCCTTGATAGTCTCTATGCTATAGACTATAGTTATTTTGTAACCCTGCTTTACCAGGTTTGTTTGCTGCATGATCAAGAACTTGCAATAGTGTGTTGAAGTCGATAACGGCAACATAGTCAGGAAATCTTTTTGCCTCTACTATTCAACGATGGTCCCGACGCCATAGAAAGGCAGGATGAAGCCGTGTCCGAAGAACAGCGTTCGAGCGAAGCTAGCGCCGCCCCGGTCAAGCACTTCGATGCAGTCGTCATTGGTGCAGGATTCTCAGGGTTATATATGCTCTATCGCCTGCGTGAGCTTGGACTCTCGACACGAGTCTACGAAGCTGGTGCGGGGGTCGGGGGTACCTGGTACTGGAATCGCTACCCCGGTGCGCGCTGTGATAGCCCGAGCGTCCATTATTCCTATTCATTCTCGCCCGAACTGGAGCAGGAATGGGAGTGGACCGAAAAATACCCGCGCCAACCCGAGATCCTGCGCTATCTCAACCACGTTGCGGACCGCTTCGGCCTGCGGCGCGATATCCAGTTGTATACCCGCGTGCTATCCGTTATTTACGATGAAGGCTCCAATCTCTGGATGATCAAGACGGACCAGGGAGATCAGGTGACGACAAGGTACTGCATCACGGCGGTCGGCTGCCTTTCGACGCCCAATACCCCTAAGTTTCCAGGCTTTGCTTCCTTCCAGGGGCAGGTGTATCACACCGGTCAATGGCCTCATGAAGGGGTTGACTTTAGCGGCAAGAGGGTGGGCGTGATTGGCACCGGTTCGACGGGCATCCAGGTCATCCCACAGATCGCCAGGCAAGCCGCTCATGTTACCGTGTTTCAACGCACCCCAAACTATAGCCTTCCGGCGCGCAATCGCCCCCTCACGCCAGAAGAAAAGGCCAGCATCAAGGCGAACTACCGCCAGCTCCGCCAGACCGACCGCGAATCGGCAGCAGGCTTCACTATCACGCGCAACGAGCAGTCGGCCCTCGAAGTCACGGCGGAGGAGCGACAGAAAAAGTTCGAGGAGGTGTGGGCAATCGGAGGGTTTCAGGTGCTCGCATCGTTCGCGGACATTGGCATCAATCTTGAATCTAACACCTACATGGCGGATTTTGTACGCGCAAAGATTGGCGAGACGGTGCATAACCCTGAGGTCGCCAGATTGTTGATGCCACATGATCATCCCATCGGCACCAAGCGTATCTGCATCGATACCGGATACTACGAGACGTATAACCGCGAGAATGTTTCCCTGGTGGACGTGCGTACATCTCCCATTGAGGAGATCACACCGACCGGTTTGCGCACAAAGGATGCCGAGTACGAACTGGATGCGATTGTATGCGCCACCGGTTTTGATGCCATGACCGGCGCTCTCTTCAATATGGAGATACGAGGCAAGGACGGCCAGCTCCTCAAAGAGAAATGGGCTGACGGACCGCGTACCTATCTGGGCGTTATGACCGCTGGCTTCCCGAATCTCTTCATCATCACAGGCCCCGGCAGCCCATCCGTACTGAGCAATATGACCGTCTCTATCGAACAGCACGTAGAATGGATCGGTGACTGTATCCAGTATATGCGCGAACATCATTGCAGCAGCATTGAACCCGAGATTGAAGCTGAGAATGCCTGGGTGGCCCACGTCAACGAGGTAGCGAGTTTCACCCTGTTCCCACGCGCGAACTCGTGGTATCTTGGAGCGAACATTCCCGGCAAACCCCGCGTCTTTATGCCCTACGTTGGCGGAGTGGGAAACTACCGCATCAAGTGCCAGGAGGTAGCGGACAAGGGCTACGAGGGCTTTTGTCTCACGGCAAACAACTAAGAATAAAACAATTCCAATTGTGCATCCGCCGTCACACAAAAGCTAGAGAACGCTGCCACCATCCACAGAGAGCTGCAAGCGCGGGCATCTACTGCTCGCGCGGCCATATTCTTCCTTTGATCGCTGCTCCCGAGCCCTCAACATGCTACCCGGGGCTTTGACACAATGTCCCATTTTCAGGGAACGCTCCTCTCTCTCAAAAATTGCTCAAGGAACGCCTGTAAGCAACGCTTGAGCAACGCTGTGTCTTCTATACTCCCAACAATATGAACAACACCCTCTATCTTCCAGCGGAACAGAAAGCAGTTCTATGGGGGAGGAGGCGAAAAGGAGCATGTACACACATGGAGAAACAGAGCGGAGGGACGAGATCGTACCTCTTTACGATTCGCGTGTGGGAGGAAGAGGTTGGGCAGGACGCGACGGAGTGGCGAGGCAAAGTACAACTAATGAGCAATGGGGAGGCGCGCTACTTTCGCGAGTGGACGGGGCTTGTATCTCTCCTTCAGAGAATGTTAGCGCAGGTCGAGCCTGCTGAGCCAGACGAACAGAAAGGGGAATAACAATGAGTATCGCAACACATCCAATTGCCGATCAAACTCCTGGCAGGCTCTCGCGTCGGCCTGCTAATCGTATCAAGCGAGGAGGCTTCCTCTATTGGGCTGTCCTCTTTACGCTGAGTGCTGGCATTACAGATTTCCTTGCTGTCCTGCTGCAAAGACCGCAGTCCGGTCTTATGGGAGCGATTTTGCTTCTCGGTGCGCTCATCCTGACTGTCAGCGCTGTTAGCGTCGTGCTATGGCCTGTACGCCGTTTGCTGATCGCAGCCGGAGTTGTCAATGGATTTGCGCTGCTCTTCTGGTTGCTGGCTCATACGACCGGGATACCAGTCGGGCCCACTTTCTGGCGAGCGCAATCGCCCAGTGTCGCGGATATGTGGGTTCCCATTATGGAAGGGATCGCTGCCTTCTTCTTCTTCAGCCTCGCGGCCCGCACCTGGACCACGCTCTCTCGCCCCTGGCGCATCTGCGTGACCGCGCTGCCTTACCTGTTCCTGGCAGGTCTGTTAACGCTGATGTCCCTGAAGCAGATCACGACGGCGCTTTTCATAGTGGCCCTCTTCACGACCCCCGGCACTATTCCAGATAGTCTTCAGGTGATTTTCCTGCCTGCGGCGGGATTGGTTGTCCTCTTCCTGCTGCTTCGCCTGGTCTTCCCACGCCTGCGCGCTCGGACGCCCAGGGCATGGTCTGTCTCTCTGAGCATGCTGCCTCTGCTGCTGATTACCAGTTTGTTGAGCTGGCCTGCGCTCTCTGCGAGCGCGCCTAACGCAGTCTGGTTCCCTGCATCCCCGGCATCAACGGTCAGCGCGCCCGCCGGTCAGATGACCACGTTAGAGTATTGCCATCCCGGTGGCGATCCGTTGCCAATGGATCTTTCTGAACCGGCGGCTACCTTCGCTCGACCGGTGCCCGTCGTCTTCTACATGCACGGCGGCGAAGGGCTGATCGGGAATCGCCAGTTATCCGGCATCGATGGCGCCTACTTCGCTCGCCTGCGTAGCAATTTGCTCTCCCTCGGCTTTGCCGTCGGTTCAATCGATTACCGCTTTCCCCCGCTCTACGGGATGTTAGACCAGGTGGTGGACGCAAAGTGTGCAGTCCGCTTCCTGCGCGCTCACGCCAACGAACTGGGGATCAATCCGCAGCGCATTGGCGTCTACGGAGTCAGCGAGGGCGGCTATCTCTCCGCTATGCTGGGCCTCACCGGATCCGATGCAGGCTTCGACAAAGGACAGTACCTGGATCAGTCGAGCCGTGTGCAGGCTGCGGTCGATATGTGGGGACCCACCGATCTCACAGACTGGAGGGGCACGCCAAGTTGGGTATATACGCTTGGCGAGGGTCTGGGTATATCGAGACAGGGAACGGCCCTGAGAGCAGATCTGGTCCCTGCTCATGCCAGGAAGAACTATGCCAGCCCGGTCAGCTATGTGACGCCTGACGCTCCTCCCTTCTTGATCATACAGGGCGCTGATGACTGGTTCATCGCACCACATCACTCTCAGAAGCTGGCAAGCCTGCTCCAGGCGGCACATGTTCCCACCACACTTGTGATGGTCCAACATGATGAGCACGGATTAGCCGCCCCTACGCCCGGCCAGGTTGAGCAGCCGAGTCCAGACGCATTGATCCAGATGATCCAGGATTTCTTCGTCAGAACCCTGGCTGCATAAGCCAGGGACCAGATAACGCTGAGAAAGCCAGAGAGGTCGAGCAGCCGAAAAAGGAGCGGCCATCGACCTTCCTCTTTGTTTTTACAGGCTTACAGTTCCTCTCCAGCCTGGTGTGTCTTGATCTCCGAATCAAACATTCGTGATAACTCAGGGCTTATAAATAGCCCATCTCTTCGGCAAGGGGCACAACCTGTCGGAATATCGCTCGCGCCTCCTCTTGCTTTTCGTTTTCCCAGGCCGTCAGAGCTGCTGCGAGGAGCGTAGCAATCGCACCAGAAGGAGCTTGCTGCTTTGGAGCGAGCAGCAAACGTGCGTAGCCTATTGCGTCGGAAACCTGCTCACGAGCAAGCGCCACACCAAGCAGAGGCCAAACACCCACCCAGTGGAAGAGATTGCTCGCCAAACTCTGCAATTGGATTGCCTCCAGTGATGCTCGACCGAAAGTCTCAGCCTCCGCCAGGTTCCCATCGCGCCACGCAACCCAGGCGCGCTGACCAATGAGGACGCTATTGTGATGCATTGCGCCGATAACTTGAGCCCGAGTGAGAATGTCACGTACCCGTTCTACCTGCCCACGTCGCCTGTAGATGAATGGCAAGAGAGTCAGACAACGAGTTTGTAGCCAGACAATCCCCATTTGTTCGCCCATTTGGAGCGCCATCTCTAGCTGCGATGCGGCTTCATCGAGATAGCCACAGCCCCATAACGCGGTCCCAAAGGCAATACGATAACCACCAAGCACACTTTTGTTGCCGGTTTTTTGGATAGCATCCAATGTCGCATACCAGAAAGCCTTTTTCTCTTCCGGCATCTCTCCGAGATACCCATTGCGGATAAAATCGCGCGTTTCTTGCGCGTAGAAGAGGAAGACGCGCTGCTCTTGCGTGCCATATTGCTCGACAATTGGCTGGACTTTTTCAATCGTCGTGGTCATCTCCTCTGCGGACCAGCGTAGCGGCCAGATCTGGTCAAAGTGCAGCCTGATCCATTCGCGTCGCCACGCTAGATTTGATGGGTCTGCCGCGTGCGTTAAGATGCGCTCCGCTTCCTGAAATGCCTGACGAACGTGGATGAGCACGCTATCTAAAGGATTCTCAGAAATTTGATTCCAGGTATTGGCCGTTTTGCGCCGCAAACGCGCCTGCCAGATAAATTCCTGTGGCGATACACAGGTCATGGCCTGCTGATATGCCTGGATCGCCTCCTGCGTATGTCCCATCACTGTAGAGACATCGCCGAGCGATTCGTACACCTGGGCCGCCGTTTCCCACGATACGTTCTGTCCCGCTGTGCAGGCTTCCAGGAGGGCTACAGCTTGCTCAAGCGCGTGCATTGCCTCGGCATTCGCGTAGATCCTGCGTGCAACTGTGCCAGCACGTTGATAGTAAGGAACAGCCAGCGCTGCCAGGCCCGCCCGCTCGTAATGTACGGCAATCTGTCCGCTCACGCTCTCCAGGTCGCTGGCATAAATCACTTCAAAGGCTTCAGCAACGCGTCGATGAAGGAGACGCCGTTGTATAGGGCTAAGAGAACTATAGGCCCGCTCGCGCAGCTTATCATGGCAGAAATCATAGCTTTCGGAGGTCGCGCCGCTCTGTTCGCGCACGATACGCCGTTGCCAGAGCTCATCCAGCCCGCGCACAACGCTGTCTTCCTCCTGTGCACAAACCCGCGCCAGCACCGGAAAAGAGAAGGCGCGCCCGATCACGGCTGCCACATTAGCCACTGCGCGAGCCTGCGGCGAAAGTTGCGCCAGCCGCGTTTCCAGGACGCTCTGCACCGTGGGAGGCAGCGTAGAGCCGCTCTGGGTGAGCAGCGAACGTACGTCGCTGGAAGCTGATGGCCCGGCTGCATCCCCTTCCAGCGTCCTTGCGCGGGCCATTTCGACCACGAAGAGGGGGTTGCCTTCAGCTTCAGCATAGAGCGCCTGGCTCATCGAGGGAGCAAGCGGATGACCCAGCATATGTTCCGCCAGGGATGTCGTCTCGCTTGTAGAAAGCGGCCCGAGCGCGATTTCAGTCACCACCCCTGCGCGTTGTAGAGCTGCCAGGAGGGTGAGCAAGGGATGGCCTGGCAAAGCCTCCTCTGAGCGCACCGTACCGATGAGCATGAGATGCGCTCTAGGGTCAAAGCGGAGCAGGTAATGGAGCCATTCCAGCGTTTCAGCATCGCACCATTGTAGATCATCGAGCAAGAGCAGCAGTGGTTGGTGAACGTTCAGCAGAGAGCGGGCCATAGCTTCAAAGAAGAGCTGGCGCTGCCACCCCTCCGCCATAGGAATGGGGCGGGGTAGCCTGGGACGTTTGATCAGCGCCTCCGGCAGCAGGCGTGCGATCTCCGTGAGCCAGGCGGGATCGAGGGCCGTAAGGGAGTTTTGCACCACATCAGCGCGCAACCAGGTGGTGACAGGAGCGTAAGCCAGGCGGCCCTCGGTGGCATAGCAGCACGCACTTGCCGTCGCCATGCCCTGGCGACCGGCCCAGGCGATCATCTCCTCAGCCAGACGTGTTTTGCCGATCCCCGCCTCACCGGAGAGGACGACGAACTGTGGATGCCCATCTACTGCCTTGCGCCATGCTTCCTGGAGCGTACGCCACTCGGTTTTGCGACCAAGCAACGGCGCTGCGGTGCCGCGAGCCGGCAGTGGGCCGGTGCGCGTCTCGGCGGTCCCTTCTGCCTGCAAGATCGCTTCATAGGCTGAGCGCGTTGCCGCGCCTGGCTCTATTCCCAACTCACGTTCCAGGGCTGTGACGCAGCTATGGTAGACGCGCAGCGCCGTAGCACGATCACCACGCAGCGCATGCAGGCGCATGAGCTGGCGATAGGTCGCCTCGTGCAGAGGCTCCTGACGTAGCAGACGCTGCGCCACTGCGATAGCGGCTGTATAATCGCGCTCCTGTTCCAGCAAAGCAAGCAAGTTTGCGGCGGCTTGAAGAAATAACTGACGCAGGCGGTCGCGTTCAGATAGTATCCATTCATCATAACAACTCGGCAGCAGGTCGCCGCGATAGTAGTTCACTGCCTGCTCCAGTTCCTGGCGCCTGATGGTGGTATCATGCGTTTTGTCCGCTTGCTCTGCTGCAAGCAGGGCCTGCTCAAACTGCAAAACGTCCAGGGTCCAGGAGACATCAGCCCGGGATGCTCGCCATTGCAAACTGCGGTTGTTCGCGTGGAGGAAATGGTCAAGATCCGGCAGGGCTTGACGCAGTTGAAAGAGCAGCTTGCGCAAATTTGTATGAGCTTGCCCTTCGGTCGAATCAGGCCATAATAGGAAAGCAAGGTGCGTGCGATCCTGTGGAGCGTTGCAATGTAATACAAGATAGGCCAGCAGGGATTGCTGGCGTGGTACAGAGAGACTTGTTAATGGGGTATCACCTGAAACCGCCAGGAAATCGCCCAGGAAATGCAGGTGCAGGGTCGCGCTCATGTGCAGTTCCTTTCTCGCGATCATGAGCACAGTATATCACACCCGTCCGACAAAAGCGACCGATCTGCGAAAGATATCGTCTGGATCTGGCGTTCTCAACATCATTGACCCCCTTGCCAATCTGCTCCTCCTGACATACACTTGATGATATTGATGTGCGAGAAGCGTAAGATCAAGTATGTTTGACCGCGTCAAGAAAGCAGAGCAATCAATGCAGTCTCAGCATATCTCGTTGTACGAGGTGCGGTCCGCACGCCAAATTTCCATTCCCATGACCAATGGAACGATCTTGCATGCTGATACCTATCAACCCACCATCGCTGATCGCTTCCTTGCACTCATGCGCCCGAGATAAATGTATCGCTTTAAAAACGAAAACAGGGGGTATTTATGCATATTTCAGAATATAGTGAGTACGATGCGGTTGGTCTCGCACGTCTGATAAAGAGCGGGCAGGTTTCGGCTCAGGAGGTGCAGCAGCTCGCTCGTCAGGCGATTCTGGCTGTGAATCCGACCCTGAACGCTCTCGTCGGTGGACTATTTGAGGAAGCCCCGCCTTCCTCGACCACGGGACCCTTTGCCGGGGTTCCTTTTGCAATCAAAGACCTTGCGATTCACGCGGCAGGCGTCAAAACGGGCTTAGGTTCACGGTTGACAGGTGAAGGGCTCGTCTTTCCTCATGATACCGATCTGATGGCGCGTTTTAAGCAAGCGGGCCTGGTCACGCTTGGCCGGACGGCAACCCCGGAGTTCGGCTTCAATGCAGCTACCGAGCCCGTCTCCAATGGACCCACGCGCAACCCCTGGAATCCCGCTCGCACTCCAGGCGGATCAAGCGGAGGATCGGCAGCCCTGGTGGCGTCTCGGGCGATCCCGCTGGCCCACGCGACCGATGGCGCCGGCTCGATTCGTATTCCTGCTGCCTGGTGTGGCCTGGTCGGGCTCAAGACCACGCGAGGACGGACGCCACAGGGGCCAGATTCCGATGAACGCCTCTCAGGTCTTGGGGTTGAGTTCGCTTTGACGCGGACGGTACGCGATGCCGCAGCCTTGCTTGATGCGGTGAACGGCCCGGGGGTTGGAGACAAATATTTCGCGGCCCCACCCGAGCGGCCTTACGCTCAAGAAGTTGGAACCCCGCCTGGACGCTTACGCATTGCGATGACAACGCAGGCATGGTCGGGGTTGCCCGTTGACAAAGAATATGCTGATACCGTCTCAACAGTCTGCCGCGAACTGGTCACGCAGGGTCACGAGGTCGAGGAAGCCAGCCCACCGGTGGATTGGGAAAGCTTCGTCGAGGCCAACCTCCCGATCTGGACGGCCTCGGTCGCCGATAGCGCGCTGGGCCTCGCTCAAGCCCGCGGGGTTGATCTAAGCCTGGATGTGCTGGAAACGGTGACGCTTGCCAGCGTGGAATACGGACGCCGACTCACGGCGGTGGATCTGCTGCGGGCACTGCGGCTGTGCAGCATCATAACCAGAGGCGTGGGCGCATTCTTCCGCTCCTATGATATACTGGTGACTCCGACCGTCGCAGGCCCACCTCCTCCGTTGGGATGGCTCAACCAGAACGAGCCGGGCCTTGATCCCAGAGGCTGGTTCGACAAACTGTTCGCGCTGATCCCCTTCACTCCGCTCTTCAACGTGACGGGACAGCCGGCGATCAGTCTGCCGCTGGGACAATCGAGCGAGGGGCTACCCATCGGCGTGCAACTGGTGGCGCGCTACGGCGACGAGGCGACCCTCCTGAGGTTGGCGGCACAGCTTGAGCAGGCGCTGCCCTGGGCTCATCGTCGTCCTTCAATCGTACCCAACGCTTAAAAAAAGCTGAAAGTTTTAATAGTATGGCTACCCACTTCACACACGGGTAGCCATACTATTGACCTTATCTAGGCCGCTAAAATCTAGAGCTAGCGCCTTACGCACTCGCCGCCGGTCTGGCTGTATGGATGGCCTGCCAGACATGGTATGGCGTCAACGGGACATCCAGCGATGTGACTCCTAGAGGATGCAGCGCGTCAAGCACGGCATTGGCAACAGCGGCGGGAGCGGCTACTGTGCCGGCCTCACCTGCTCCCTTCACGCCCAGAATGTTGAGCGGGCTTGGCGTCTCGGTCAGAGTAAGCTCATAGGGAGGCAGTTCTTTGGCAAGGGGAACGGCGTAATCCATCAGCGTTGCGCTCAGCACCCGCCCATTCTCGTCATAAGCCATCTGTTCATAAAGGGCCTGACCAATGCCCTGCGTAATAGCCCCATGCGTCTGACCCTCTACCAGCATCGGGACCAGAACATGACCGTAATCATCGACCGCAACATAGCGCCGGATAGTCACCTCGCCAGTCTCAGGATCTAGCTGCACGACAGCCAGGTGCGCGCCAAAGGGATACGATAAATCTGCCGGCTCAAAGCCCTGCATACTGCACAGTCCCTTGAGCAGTTCTTTCTGGAGATCCTCGGGGAACTGCTCTCTCTGCACGGGGTTCTCGGCAATACTCGCCAGTTGGGCGAAGGTGTACGCTTTACCAGGCACACCGGAGACCTGCACCGCTCCGTCGCGCAGTTCGAGATCGCTCTCGCCCACTTCGAGCAGATGCGAGGCTAACTTGAGCATCTGCGCCTTGACAGCCTGCGCCGAGAGCTTGAGTGCGACGCCCCCGACTCCCATACTACGGCTGGCAAAGGTCGCCAGCGAATGGCTATTGGGGGTGTCGCCGATATACACTTCAACCTGCTCAAGAGGAACGTTAAACTCCTGAGCAACAATGGCGGCAAATGAAGTGGCATGACCCTGCCCACTATCGACCGAAGCGCTCTCGACGCGAATCTTGCCATCAGGAGCAATGCGCACCTGTCCGCTATCAGGCTGGCCGCTCATGCCCTGTCCCCCCATAGCGGTGCTCTCGATATAGACGCTGAGCCCGATACCGACACACTGGCCCTGCGCACGCAGGCGGGCCTGTTCAGCGCGGAGCTCCGCATAATTAGCGGCAGCTAACAGCGTATCAAGGGCATAGCCGTATGCGCCGGAATCATAGGTTGTATTGGTAGCGGTCGTGTAGGGAAACGCTTCCTTAGGGATCAGGTTGCGCCTGCGCACTTCCACGGGGTCGAGGGAAAGCTCATGCGCAACGGCATCCATTGTGCGCTCAATGCAATAGCAGGCTTCCGGTCGGCCTGCTCCCCGATAGGGACCGGTGGGGATAGCGTTGGTCTTTACCGCGTTGACAATCGTGGTAATTGCCGGAATAGCATAGGTACCGGAGATCATGCCGGCGGTTGAATCGACGCTGAGGATGCTATAATCACCAGGATAAGCGCCCAGATCGGCAAAAAACTCGGCCTTGAGCGCCAGAATCGTCCCGTCCTTGCGCACAGCGGCCTGCATATCGGCATGCAGCCCCCGACCATGTCCCATCATGACAATATTGTCCTCGCGACTCTCCAGCCATCGTACCGGGCGTTGCAATTTGCGCGCCAGAAATGCCGTCACCACCTCTTCACCACAGAGCCGGGTCTTGCCACCAAAAGCTCCCCCTACATGTGGCACAGTGATCTTGATGTCGGTCGGCGCCATCTGTAGTATCGTCATCAACTGGAGACGAGCCAGCCAGATCGATTGGCTGGAGATCCAGACTGAGAGCGTGCCGTCAGCATGCCCCTCAGCCACGAGCCCTCGCGGTTCCATCGGGACCAGGGCCAGCCGCGGCTGCCGCATGTACAACGAGACAATCTTATCAGCTTGAGCGAACCCCGCCTCTACATCGCCAATCGTTTTTTCTCTGGTCACAGCAATATTGCTCTGCTCATTGAAGATCTTCGGCCCGTCTTTTTGCAGCGCGGCATCAAGCCCTCCCACAGAGGGCAGCACCTCGTAATCAACATCAACGAGTTCGGCAGCTTCGAATGCGGTTGTCTCACTCTCGGCCACCACCGCGGCCACCGGCTCACCGACATAGTTGACCTCTCCTTGCGCCAGAGCGGGCTGGGGCACCCATGCTGATCCTGGAAATAAGTTCGTGAGCAGTCCACCCAGATGGGCGGTATCCGCCCCCGTTATTACCGTCACCACCCCAGGATGATTCTGCGCCCGTTGGGCATCAATCGCCGCAATGCGAGCATGAGGATAAAGACTGCGCACAAAACTGATGTAGAGCATGCCTGGACGACGAATATCGCCCACATACTGCCCCCTGCCAGTGAGCAACACCGGGTCTTCGCGACGCCGTATCTTCTGCTCCGGTGCATCTGGCTGTTGAGAACGACCGCTTGCTACTGTTGCTTCGCTCATGTTGTGCTTCCCTTCTGAAATATTCCAGATACGTGGATAATCTTTCCTTATGTGTCTCCTGCTCCCATCCCTTGCCTTCAATATCAGAAGATTACACAGAGAACCGCCCGCCTGTCAATTCTGGTCGAAGCGCATTCTTATTGGCGAGTGATGGAACTTGACGAGTTCTTGACTCGTTTTTGCCCTTTTCCTTCCATAATACAGCGGTTATCCTCTAAATAACACAACTGATGTGTCGATGATGAATAGCAAAAACATAGATTATCGTGCTTGTAACCATTTCAGGAGGAATTATGGACCGTTATACTAAAACATTTGTAGAGGAAGAGCGAAAGGAAAAAGATGTATCCACGCAGGAGACAACGTCTCTTTCCAGCGACAGCGATAGTTTTCCAGGATACGATAAGCTGTCCAAACTGACAAAACTGACATTGGAACTGGAGAGCCTGCTCAATGATGCGGTCAATAAAAAAACTGAAACCACTAAAATAGTTAGCTCAAAGAGATCTAAGATCGAACCACTTTTAGAGACACTTTTAGAGTGCATGCAACCCAAGTCGCTCACCTATGTCGAATCCCTGCAGATCAGGCGTCTGACCAATACCCTTGAATTCGACACGCTTGACTCTGTCCAGTCTCTGAAGCCCAAAAAGAAGAAGATCCTTACCACGCTCAAAAATCTTGAGCTGAAAGACATCTCTTCCAAACTGGAAGGCGAGAAGCTGCAAAGCAAGCAAATAGAGCTTATGTATGCAGAGATCAAAGACATCTGGCCTATTCAAATCAAAGAGTTCGCTGAGCTGGTCAAAAATCTCAAGTTCGCCAGACATGGCGAGACCAAAGTATCAGGAAAGGCTACCTGGGACCAGGTCGAAGGCTGCTTTGGCGAACTGATGATTTGCTGTACTATGGTCCAGATGATAGATCAAGAGGCCAATAAAAGTAAACTCTATAAATGGACATTAGAAGGTCTCATGATCCAGATTCTTCAGAATACTGCGCGCCGGTATAAGGTCAAAACCATTCTAGAGGCTGTCACGGGGATAAACGAACTTTGCCCCCTATTACTAAGCCAGTACGAGAAAAAATTCATCACGGAAGATGCCTTTACCTCTATCAAGCAATGCTTGCAATATCATATTGTCGAGGCAGTCAGCGATAAAGCCAAAGAGCAGTTCAGGCAACTACAGATATTGACCTGCGTTATTCAGCAACATCCAGAGTTTGTTTGTGTGGGTTATGAAGAACTGGTATCAAATACTTCAGGCAGTAATATCTGCGCGGATATTCTTTTCGACGGGGGAAACGCTGGCAAGTTTGTGATTGAAATCGAAGGACTGCCCGACAAAGAGCAGAAGAACGCTTATACGTACCTCAAGGGCCGCTACGAGAAAAAGATGCAGACCATTGGCACCCCCATGAGCAAGAAAGGATATAAACTCGTACTGGTCCTGCCTCTTGATACTGAAGTGCCTGAAGAACAGTGGAAGCTGATCCAGAAAGATGACTCTATCCAGGTCTGGCTTTTCAAAAAGTAGTCTCATCAACATTTTTTAGCATTCATTACAGTTCATGCATTTATGCACTATGAAAAAGGAGCACATTTATCATGTTATTACGTTTAAAATTACGTTTTGGCGCGCTGATGATGATCGGCGGCGGCGTACTGGCGCTCATTGGTGAATTTCTCAATACCTGGAACAGCACGCCTGATAGCGGCATGTGGTTCTTCTCCCTCGCGCTGATCGTGCTTGGCACAATCGTCCTGCTGTATGGGGCCAGCACCTACGCGCAGTTGTCCGACAGCGTGAATTTGCTAGGCGTCGTTGGCGTTGGCCTGCTCTTCCTCGGCGGGATAGCGATGGTGATCGGGTCCGTAGCTATTGATGCGATCCTGCTGCCGATCATGGCCGGCCTGGCAACAGCTATCGGGGCCTCAATCAACGGGCTTGGCTCGACTGCGCAGAATGCTACTAACACGGTCAGTTCAGGGATCAATAACGTTACCAGTAGCATTACAGGAGCATTTGGTCAAAGTAGCAGCAACGCCAATATTCCTTCGGTTCAGGTTCCACAAGTCAATGGCGCGGACCTGCTTAACAAGGCCCTGACGGGCATGCATCTGCCAACGCTCGACGTTATTGCCCACTGGGGACAAATCTTCCTGACCGGGGGACCGTTGTCTCTTGGCTGCGTGATCTT
The DNA here is from genome assembly GCA_035293765.1 of Ktedonosporobacter sp. Lineage (GTDB taxonomy): Bacteria > Chloroflexota > Ktedonobacteria > Ktedonobacterales > Ktedonobacteraceae > DASRHT01. Next base: position 61,736 of record DATGMF010000047.1, on the reverse strand, counting down.
CGGCGCCTCGCTGCTGATCGGTAAAAACAAAGCTGCCAGTCAGACCGGTTACATTCTGGTCATCTGCGGCGGACTCAATCTCATCAGCCAGTTCCTGACCTTCCTGCCCGCCCTGTCGCATATCACCGGCTTGTTGCTCTTTGCTTCACTCATCTGGCTCGGCCTGACAGTTCTGATACCGGCCCTGGCTGACAAACTACCCTTGCAGCAGGTAACCAGATTCTTCAAGCGTACCATGACCCGATTTACCGGCGCCCGCTCATAGTTTTCTGCCCTATTCGCTGCATATCAATGTTTGCTTCGGCCCGAGAGTGGTCCAGCCGCCGCTCTCGGGCCGAAGCGTTACTAATTTTTTTGTTGTGGTAATTACCACCCTGGAAGTTCTTTTCTGTTCCTTTTACCTCCACCAATCATCTTCTAAACTCAGGCGCAGATTTTGTTGCTACTACGCGTTTTCAATGTAATCATGGGATTTGAGCAGGGTTGTAGGAGTGTATTTCAATTCTTAGTCAAAGCAGTTTTTCTTCTATGCATTATTGGACTGAAACGCTATATAACAAGAGGTCGCCACTGAAGAGCAGGGAAAGGATTCATCCGTGAAAAGGTCCGCCGACGCCCGCCCGAACAGGTACTTGAAACGTGAACGTGAATGTCGTTGCTGGTCGCAGCTTGAGATCGCCGATGCTATTGGAACCACCGCATTTAATGTGAGCCGCTGGGAACGCGGCATTACTCTTCCCAGCGCCTACTTTCGCCGTCAACTCTGTCAGCTTTTCGAAAAGTCAGCCCAGGAATTAGGGTTTCTCGACGATGCACCTTCACTCCTCGATAAAGGCTCCCCCGCTACTCCCGCGCAAGAACCCGCCGACGTCTCTCCCGATACCACGATGGAACCCCAATCTGACGCCACCACAGGGGGGGAGGCGACTGTGTGGTCGGCGGTAGAGGAACAGGATATACCACATGAGCAAACTCTCTGGCATGTGCCATTCCGGCGCAACTCGTATTTCACCGGTCGCGAAAGCGTTTTAGAACAGATCCATGCATTGCTCAAACATGTGCAGACAGGAGATAGCTGCTCGCCTCATATCGTCAGCCTGAGCGGCCTGGGAGGGATCGGCAAAACGCAGATCGCGGTTGAATATGCCTACAGGTACTCCAGCACTTACCAGGCAGTGCTCTGGATACAGGCGAATTCCCGCAATGTCTTAAACTCCTCTGTCACTATGCTCTCCTCTCTGCTAGAACTGCCCGAAAGAGATGCCCAGGACCAGAATTGCGCCCTGGAGGCCGTCAAACGCTGGTTGAGTACGACGACGAATTGGCTTTTGATTATGGATGATGTCGATGATCCCAAACGGGTCTATGATATTCTGCCCGCAACCGGCAACGGCGCCGTGCTCCTCACAACGTTAACCCCGATCACCGCTACCATCACCAGGGGAATGGAACTGGATACGATGACCCAGGACGAAGGAGCGGCCTTCCTGCTGCGTCGCGCCAAGCTTCTGGCAGCCAATGATGGTTTGGAGCATGTATCGCCGGAGCAGCGTCGTCTGGCAGAAGTGATTACGCAAAGTATGGGCGGCCTGCCCCTGGCTCTTGATCAGGCCGCAGCCTACATTGAAGAGACCGGCTGTGGCCTTGCCGGCTACTTTCAGCGTTACCAGCAGCACCGTGAGCTCTTACTCAAGCGACGGGGCGGGCTTTTGCCGGAACATCCTGTGGCGCTGAGTACCACTTGGTCGCTCTCTCTGGAAAAGGTGGCCCGCCTCAATCCCGGCGCTATCGATGTTCTAAGGTTGCTGGCATTTTTGCATGCGGAAGCCATTCCTGAATGCATTATCAGCGCAGCAGCAAGCGAGGCGCCACCGCTTGCGATCATGCGCGATCCACTGGCGCTCGATGACGCGATTGGGACGCTACGAGCCTTCTCTCTGGTACGCCGCCGCCCCGAAACGAACTCTTTAACGATCCACCGGCTGGTCCAGGAAGTGTTGCAAGACCAGATGGCTGAGCATACACGCATACAATGGGCACAATACGCGGTGAAGGTCATCAATCGCATGTATCCCGGCGTCACCTTCGAACACTGGCCCCTCTGTCAGCAATACCTGCCCCAGGCGCAGGCATGCGCTCAACTCATTGAGCGTTGGGAGATGGTGTCGCCAGAGGCAGCGGAGTTGCTCTACAAAGCAGGATGCTATCTGCGCGAACGGGCGCAGTATGTTGAGGCTGAACCAATGCTACAACGCGCTCTGGAGATTCGTGAGCATCTCTATGGATCGCTCCATCTCACGGTCGCTGAAAGCCTGCATGAATTGGGACTGCTCTCACAGGCGCAGGGAAACTATAGCCTGGCACAAGCGCAGTATCAGCGAGCGCTCTCCCTGAGGGAACGCCTCCTGGGTCATGAGCATGCTCAGGTCGCTGATATTCTTAACAATCTCGCAGTCCTTTATCACGCGCAGGCGCAGTACGACCTGGCCGAGTCCTGCTATAGCCGCACCCTGAGCATTCGCATCAAGACGCTGGGAGCGCATCACCCACACGTTGCCGACTGCCTCGATGACCTGGCGATTCTTCACTATACGCAGGGCAAGTATATGCAGGCCGAGCCGCTCTACCAGCGCTCCCTGGCGATCCGCGAGCAATTTCTCGGGACCCGTCATCCCGATGTTGCCGAAAGTTTGAACAATCTGGCCGTCCTCTACCGCACCCAGAAACGCTATGATCTGGCCGAAGCCCTCTACCTGCGGGCGCTCGATATTCTTGAGGAGGCAAAGGGCGACCATCCACACCTTGCCTTTTGTCTGCATAACCTGGCAAAACTCTATCAGACGCAGGGCAAGTATGTCGAGGCTGAGCCGCTTTATCGGCGCTCCCTGGAAATACGCGAGCATATTCTAGGCAAGATCCATCCCGATGTGGCTCAAAACCTTGCCAATCTGGGCGTCCTCTACCTGGCCCAGGAAAAGTATAGTCAGGCCGAGCCATTACTGGTACAGGCTCTGCAAATCAGGGAACAGCTCTTGCATGGCATGCATCCCCATATCGCCAACAGCCTGAATCACCTCGCCAAACTCTCTTACGCTCAGAAAAAATATGCACAGGCCGAAACATACTTCCAACGGGCGCTGGTGATCCTGGAGCACGGACTTGGCGAACAACATCCTCTGGTGGCAACAACCCTGCACGACGTGACGTTGCTCTACCAGGAAATGGGAAACTATGAGCAGGCCGCGTCTTCGCTCAAGCGCTCCCTGGCTATTCGCCAACAGACGCTGGATGAGGACCATCCCGACCTGGCATCGCTACGCCAGTTGCAACAAACTCTTCTGGAGCAAATGGCGCATAAGCCTGGCTCTGAGGGCAAGCACGAGCGTACTTTACAGGGAACGGTTGCGCTCGTCTACACCCATTAATGATGCCTGTTGCCTTGCTTTGACCATACCTTGACTACAACAAGCTGTTCTTTTTGTTCACAATGCACCTTATACTGGTTATGAGGCTACAAGAAAGAACTTGCTATGCCACTACGTTTCCGCTTGACATACATTTTATACATGAAAAGGAATGAAGCTCATGGTTATGACCACAAATGAGAACAATCAAAAGTGTCCGAAAAATATCATCGAAGCGATTCAGATAGGACAGAATATTCTGCGCAGAGCCATCGAATACCTTGAGCAAGGGAAGGAGGACACCTCTCAATTCTGGGGGCGGTTCGTCACTAAAAACAAGGTGCAAATGCTCCAGGCTATGAAAGACATGCAAGTGCAACTGCAAACGATCAGCGATCATGGAGAGGTAAGGCCCAAACATCCCGAACAAGAGGAGGAGAGCAGGGGCTATCGCTACGAGGCTCATCCAAATGATGGCATCCACGCCTACACAAAGGGGGTGGGAGACGCAGCACTGATTACCATCACCTCGAATGCCAAAGACTTTTCGCCGGTGGGACTCGCCTGGCAGTGGCTCCACGAGGTCTCCCATGCCACGCCCTCGCTGCAAACGATGGATTATGGGTATGTCAACGAACGCATTTTCCCGTACTTAAAAAGCCTGGGCAAAAGCAATAACGCCGATAGCATTGTTGCCGCCATCTTCTCCGTCGAGGGAACCGATCCGCCTCGGGAGAAGAACTTTGGGGTTGATATGGACATCTATAAACCACTTGGGGAACTTTCAGAGGAAGTACGGAACCGCGTCGAAAAAATCATGGCGATAGCAGAAAAGGGCATTACGCAACTGGTCTCTCATGAATTGAGCAACATGCAGGAGATCGTTGACTTGAAGGAAAAGGCGCTTGCTCAGACTCGAACCTACCAATTGCAAGGGGAGGAAAAGGAGCACTTCGAGAAGATGGCGAAAATCTTGACGAGCAAGTCAGCGCCATTGCTGTCCGAGATCAAAAAAGCGATTACCACTGTCAGAGAAGGGTACCAGGCGCTCCATTTGCTCTGCTTTGGCGAGCCTCAGCGGTTCTGTGCAGCGAGCGGGAAAGAGGAAGATTCGTGGCTCAAGGTAGAAGCGCTCATCGATCAACATTACATCTGGGGCGTTCACGAGAGCGTGCTGACCGGCACTGAGGAGACCAGGGCCACCGAACTGCTGACCACCATGATTGAGCAGGATAAAGTGCAGATTGAAGGGTGGGAAGCCAAAACAATGGCTAAGCTCGCGATCAAATGCTATGAAAAATGGTAATGGCTGACACCAATGCGGCAGCATCAAGCAGGCAACTTGCGTAGACGAATCTGAAGGGGACGACCTTTGCAGGGTGCGCGTCGAACTTCGAACCACTCTTCATGCTTTTTAAAAAATGTAGGAAGATCCTTACAGCCAAAAAGTCGTGGAGAGAACATAGGGAGATGCGAAGCAAGCATTGCTCTGGCTTCGGTCAGCCCCATCCATTCCTCTGGTCGTGTTGCCATCTGTGCCTGATAGGCGGCAACCACTTCTTCCAGCGTCATAGCGGGCGGGGGCGTCTTCGTCAGGGGGCCATAGACGCGCTCCGCCATCGCTTCAATCACCGGCATGATCTCCTTGATGATCGGTTTCTGTTTGAAGAAGACGATCTCGCTAGCCACCTCGCCGAAGGACTCGCGCGTGACATTCAGTTCTTCGTACACGAGCAGCAGCAAATGGGGGCAGTTGGCACTACGCACTTTGGTAACCTTGTTGCGTAAATACGTAGGGGACCAGTACCCAACCAGCTCAATCAGGATGGTACGCCGTTCATCCAGGCTATGCACTAACTGGAAGTCCGGGATCATGACCGTCCCTCCGAGCGCCAGCACCTCCTGTTCTCTCAGCAATCGCCAGTGTCCGCGGCTGCCGCCAAACTTTTCCTCAAAATCGGTAAATTCGCTGGCAAACGTTCGCTCCAGGGCCGAGTCATAGAGGGCGGCGCGCCGGTAGTGCGAGAAGAGTCCGCAGGTGTGATCAAGCGAGTAGCGCGGTAGAGCGGCCTCGATCTGCTGTCTTTGCAGCCGGTCGTCCAGAGGGATTTTTTCAGAGAAGGGTTTGAGCCGGGCAGTCATCCGCCAGCGCTCACCCAGGAGCAATGCTGGCATAAACTGGGCGAAGGCAATGCCATACCGCTCCGTCAGGATAAACTCGGACATGGGCCCCGAAAGCGTGAGCCGATAGCCGCCTTCTGGCAGTTCCTCGCACCAGAACATGATCTTGAAGAGCTTGAGATAGCGCCAGATATCCTTAAAGTTGTCATGGATCTCGATACGCAGCACTGTGGCGCGATAGAGAACGCCACGGGCCAGCTCAAGATTATAACGCCGCAGCAGCGTGAGAGGCGTCCAGTGGGGGCCGGGATGGGTGAGCCGATACTCCTCGGGGCGATCCGCAAAAAAGAGGGCCTCGATCTGTTCGACGCTGCTTGCCATCTTGCCAGCGACCGTTGCGATGGCCTCTTGCCTGCTGTGTGGGTGGAAGACATCAGGAGTTGCAAAGACCGGGCCGTGCTCAAACAGATGGCGGCGAACCTGGGCGGGCGTATAGTCACCCTCTTGCGGCGAAAACGTTGCCTCATCCTCCAGGATTTTAGCCAGGCCACGCAGGCGCATATAATCAGTGCGTGTCCCCTCCAGCGCCTCGCGGGCCTGCCACCATGTTGAACGTGTCTGCCCCACCAGCCCTTGAAAGGTGGTAATCAAGGTGGATGCGATGTGCAGATACCGCTCATCCGTTTCATCAAGCAGATCCACATGGACCTCGGCTCCACGCTGCTGCACAAACGGTTTAATCAGATCGGACGTGAGCATGTTGGTAGCCCTCTCGTTGTGCGGCCCTGCGCCGCTGGACCTTGCCCTCTTCAGTGGTTCCCCGCACCAGAATTTCATAGAGGACGGCCTCTCGATTCTCAACCTTGCGCAAGATGCGCCCCAGCCGCTGGATATACTCGCGAGCGCCCGCCGTCCCACCTAGGATCAAAGCCACCTTCGCCTCAGGAACATCCACGCCCTCGTTAAGCACACGGGTCGTTACAATGGCCCGGTATCGCCGCTCTCGAAAGCCATCAAGCAGCTCTTTGCGCTCCTGTGCCGGCGTTTGATGGGTAATGATCGGGAGCAGATACTGCCGGGCGATGCGGTACGCCATCTCGTTGTTCTCTGTGAAAATGAGGCTCTGCTCGGTCTGGTGCTCGCGCAGCAGATTCTCAACCGCTTGCATCTTGCCCTGGCAGCCGGCAAGCAAACGTCCCACACGCTGGCGCGCCAGAAATGCCTCCCGCGCTGCCGGATCTTTTGCAGAAAGCGCCAGAAAGGCATGCAGCCAGTGCGCACCGTAGCGTTTGATCAGTCCCTGTTGTCTCACAAAGCTCATGTAAAGCTGGGAATCACGCTCATATTGCTCGCGTTCGGCATCTGTCAGGCTAACTCGGATGCGCTGCGTGCGATAGAGGGCCAGTTGTTCTCCAATCAGATCGTCTACTTTCAGCGAGAAGACGACGGGACCAACCAGTTCTTCTAAGCGCCAGCGCCCATTGCTCTGCTCCTGTTCGGATGGATAAGTAGCGGTCAGACCCAGACGCACAGGAGCTGGAGTCATGAGCGCCCCTTCTCCAAAAGAAGGGGCGGTAGCATGATGACTTTCGTCCAGGATCAGGCATTTGAAGTGATGACCATAGGCGGCGGCAAGATCGGCCAGGGAATGATAGGTCGTCACGGTCAGAGGGTGTACGATTTTTTCTCCGCCGTAGTAGATCCCGATCTCTGTCGAGAAGGCGTTGCGCAGGATACTATACCATTGATGCAGCAAGTCGAGCGTGGGACAGGCGACAATAGCTGAACGATTGACGAGTTGGATTGCTCGCACGGCCACAAAGCTCTTGCCGGCTCCGGTCGGCAAAATGACGCTGCCGCGCATTTGCGCTTGCTGCCAGGCTGAAAGTGCCGCGCGCTGATACTCGTGTGGCTCTCTCTGATCGGAGAGAGTGTAATTGAGCGGCTGCCAGTGGGGAACCTGATCGCGAATACCATGCTCGCGCGCCCAGGGAAGGACCGCGCTATAGTGGCTGGCTTCGCAGCGCCACGCCGCATGACTCCAGCGCCAGGGAGATGGTAGTGCCTCCTGCTGGCTTGCCCCCTCAATGACCAGGGTTCCTCCATGAAAATACATCTGCTGTTTCATCACGCATAGCATAGCAGACAAGCAGGTCCGCTGTCTATGCCAGAATCTCGCCCACGGGTAAGATTTCGGCTCAATGCTACAAAACGGCCATAACACAGAGAGGAAGCTGTTAGCGAGTTTTTCCCACTTTTGGATGGCAGGCGAAATTCCCCTTGCTTTCCTCTTGACTTTTACGTGGCGTGAAAGTGTTATCATGGTAATGTGCTTGACATAAATGAGTTGAAGCATTCTAACTTTCGGGGAAGGGATGCCTCGCGTGTTTAAAATTAGCGACTTTTCAAGGTTGGGCCAGGTGTCAATGCGGACACTACGCTATTATGATGAAATAGGACTGCTCAAGCCAGTGCAGGTTGATTGCACCACTGGCTACCGTTATTATTCAATCGATCAATTGCCCCGACTGAACCGTATTCTGGCCCTCAAAGACCTCGGCTTCGAGCTTGCCCAGATTATTCAACTCATGGACGAAGATCTACCGCCAGCACAGCTTAGAGGCATGCTGCGACTCAAACAGGTCGAGCTTCAACAACGCGTCCAGGCCGAACAAGAGCGACTGGCCCGTGTGGAAGCGCGGCTCAACCACATTGAAATGGAAGGCAAGAACCAGGTACATGAAGTCGTCCTTAAAAAGGTGAAGCCGCAAATAGTCGCAACCAGCCGTAAGATAGCTGCAAGTTTTGCTCACAGAGCCCAGTTTGCGAGCGAGTTACGCGATTTCCTCAGGCAGAATGACGTCAAACAGACTGACTGCTTACTCTATATCTACCATGATGGCGAATATCATGATAACGATATGAATATGGTGGAGGTAGCAGTACCGGTAGATAGTTTGTCAGTGGGAAATATTGTAGAGCGCAGCAATGGACGCATCACCGTGCGCGAGTTGCCCGGGGTGAATACGATGGCGACGCTGCTCTACTGTGGTAGTCCACATACCATTATTGAGGCATATCAGGAACTTGGCACATGGATTCAGGCCAATGATTACTCCATCGTTGGTCCATGTCGCCGGGTGTGCCTGCGTAACGAGGGCGATCTCGATGCATACTTAACGGAAATACAATTTCCCGTTGAGAAACGCGATACCTCGACCACCAAACCTTTCACATTTTTCTCTTAGCGCAAGCTTATAACGCTTCTATACAGACAATTTTCATTTTTAAGTGCGCATAGATAGATAAAGTGATATTATGTGATAAGGTCGTCAAGTGGTCTAGAAGACTAGATTAATCGAGATTATAATAAATATAAGCGAAATACGCGCAAGGTTTTATTCATGAATAAGCATCTATTCGTCAGAAAGGAGGAGTTGTCAGGACATATGTCAAGATGAGCTCGGTGATAACGCATATTTCTCAATGAAGTAGATTATGCGGGATTACATGCAGAGCTCTCCGTCGCTATTACTTTACGAGAGGAGAATTTCCGATGAGTGCTGCTAACCCATCTTCCCAGGCCGCCGCTCCTACATCAATCAGTCCTCGTACGGGTGATCGTATTCTGGGAGCCCTACAGAGCGTTGGACGCTCATTGATGCTACCAATTGCGGTACTGCCCGCCGCTGCGCTTCTTCTGCGCCTGGGCCAGCCAGAAATACTTAACCTGCCGTGGATGGCAAACGCAGGAGATGCTATTTTTTCTAACCTCCCGATGATTTTCGCCATTGGTATCGCCGTTGGACTTACCGGCGGCGAAGGTTCTGCTGGGCTCGCTGCCCTGGTAGGATTTTTAGTTTTTGCTTTTACTTTCACCACCATCTATGACCTTCCTAAAATCGCAAACCCGCTCGCGGTTGTCCACGGCTCCATAGATGTGCTCTCAGGCATCCTGATAGGATTGGTCGCTGCGGGACTGTATCGCCGTTTTTACGATATTCGTCTCCCAGACTATCTTGGCTTTTTCGGTGGTCGGCGCTTCGTGCCAATTGTGACGGCGCTCGTCGCCCTCGTGCTTGGTGTCATCTTCGGCTTCATCTGGTCTCCGGTCCAGAACGTGATCAATGCGCTGGGCACCGGGATTGTGTCTCTCGGCGCTCTTGGGACAGGTCTCTACGGATTTTTGAACCGCCTGTTGATTCCACTTGGCCTGCATCATATCCTCAACTCGTACGTCTGGTTTCAGCTTGGCGATTTTACTTCAAAAGGCACAGTCGTACATGGCGATCTGAACCGCTACTTCGCAGGAGATCCCACCGCCGGAAACTTTATGGCGGGCTTCTTCCCCATCATGATGTTCGGTCTGCCCGCCGCCTGTCTGGCAATGATCCGTCACGCAAACTTCCCCAAAGTGGCGGCGGGCATCCTGCTCTCAGCAGCCTTTGCTTCGTTCTTGACCGGCATCACCGAACCGATTGAATTCGCGTTCCTTTTTGTCGCTCCGTTGCTCTATCTTGTACATGCTATCCTAACAGGGACTGCGTTGGCGCTCTGTACGGCTCTGGGTATTCGTATTGGCTTTGGCTTTTCTGCTGGATTGATCGACTACCTGCTCAACTTTAGAGCGCCGAATACCACCCAGCCCATCTTGCTTCTCGGCATTGGACTCGTCTACGCCGTCGTGTATTACTTCGTCTTTAGCTTCTTCATCACCCGTTTCAATCTGGGCACCCCTGGTCGTGGCGAAGCCTCTACCGGCTTGAGCGCGGACTGGATCTTACCAGAGAGCCAGCGTGGGCCTAAGAAGGCAAAACCATCAGCAGCGCAGGCGGCAGGCATCGATGCTGATGATATCCTGGCGCAAGAGGTTCTCGCGGCTCTCGGTGGCAAAGCCAACGTGGAGAGCGTAGAGGGTTGCATTACACGTCTGCGCCTCTTCGTCAGCGATCCATCACTCATCGACGAAGTGCGCCTGAAGAGTCTGGGGGCCTCTGGCGTGATTAAGCAAGGCAAGATCGCCCAGGTCGTGCTAGGCACACAATCTGATCGTATTGCCGAACGCATGAAGCGCATCATGAAAAGCAGCGCCGAAGACGTTGTAGAGCAGGCTGATTAGCCCACAGTGCAAGCTGCTTTAGAGCTAGCTCTAAAGCAGCTTGCGGAAGTATCCCAAAACCTTCCGCGCTCCAACGCTGCTGACGCGTTAGCTTCGCTCAGGAGTGCGGAGTCGAAGTAATGGAAAAACAAAGGTATATCATGGCTGAAATACATGTGCTTGCGCCGCTTGATGGTACAGTTGTCGATCTGGCAGCCGTTCCCGACGAGGTTTTCGCGCAAAAAATGGCAGGCGATGGGGTCGCTATCGATCCATCGGGACAGATTGCTGTTGCTCCTGTAACCGGTGAGCTGGTTAAATTGTTCCCTGGCGGTCATGCCTTCGGCATATCTATGCATAACGGCATTGAGCTGATTGTCCATATTGGCCTCGACACGGTCGAGCTTAAAGGGAAAGGGTTTGAGAATATTGCCAGAGAGGGGCAGCCTGTACAGGCGGGCATGCCAATTGTGCGTTTTGATCGTCCTGTCATTGAGCGACTGGGTAAGGTAATGCTCAGCCCCGTTGTTTCCTGCGGGGCCGGGGAAATTGTACGTCGGGCCAGTGGAACGGTACGAGCTGGGCAAGACGTCCTTTTCGTTCTTGAGGTGAAATAACCTGGCGCATAAAAGAGCATTCGTGATTGCTATGGCTTAGACAAGGGAGCACCGATAATGGAACACGCGATGGAACGAACGGTCATACTGGGAAACAAAGCAGGGTTGCATGCACGTCCAGCCGCCATATTTGTGCAGCAAGCACAGAGATTTCAATGCCAGATCACCCTATCAAAAAATGGTAAAACAGTCAATGGTAAGTCTATCCTCTCGCTTCTTACCCTCGGCGCCGAACAGGGCGATCAGATTATGCTCACAGCCGACGGAGCTGATGCCGAAGCCGCAATTGATAGGCTGACGTTATTGCTAGAGGCAGAGGCAGAATGAGAGTAGTGAGCTATCAGCGCTAGCATAGTGTTCCGCTGCTATTGCTTGCAACGTTGAAGGGAGGTGACTTTTGTGATAGGTATTGTGCTTGTGACGCATGGGACACTCGCCGATGCACTAAAAAATGCTGCTGAGACGATTATTGGCCCCCAGGAGCAATTTCTCGCCATTGGGATGGGACCCGCCGATGATCTTACTATTTTGCACGGTGAAATAGAAGCAGCGGTCAGCGCGGTTGAGAAGAACGATGGAGCGTTGATACTCGTTGATCTCATGGGAGGGAGCCCGGCGAAGGCAAGCTCGCATCTTGCCTTCTCGGGCGCGCAGGTGATTTGTGGCGTCAATCTTCCCATGCTGCTGGAGGTGCTGGTGCAACGCGAAGGTGTTACCATACAAGAACTCACAGCTATCGCGATGCAAGCTGCGAAAGAGGGTGTTATCAATCTCACCCGGCAGTTGACCGGCAAATAGCTTCTCTTAATTTCATCTATACTAGCTTTAAAGGGATGGAGTAAGCACGCATGACCCCCACAGCTATTCGAGGAATCGGTGCGTCTCCTGGCATGGCGGCTGGCCCGATTTTCCGCTACGAAGCAGGTAAAGTCATCGTTGAACAGCGCCATGTTGAAGATGTGCATAGGGAAATTGCCCACCTGGACGCTGCTCTCAAACAGGCGCGAGAGGAGATACACGCTTTATTGCTGCAAACCCGGGAACACATAGGCTCCAAAGAAGCTGCTGTTTTTGAGACGCATGAGCTGTTCCTTGATGATCCAGACCTGCTGAAGCAGGTGCATGCAACCATTCAAGCGCAATCTATCAGCGCAGCATACGCGTGGCAGGAAGGGATTGCTCAGTATACTACTCAATTACGGGCCATCGGCAACGAATATCTTGCGGCCCGCACTGCTGATGTGGAAGATGTGGCGCAACGCGTGCTGCGTATTCTAGAGGGGATCAATGCTCCGACCAGCAAACTGACGGAGCCGGTGGTGATTGCCGCTACGGAGCTGGCGCCATCCGACACAATCCTCTTCGATAAAGAGAAAATACGCGCTTTCTGTACCGCCGCTGGTGGTGCAACCTCACATGTAGCAATTTTAGCGAAGGCGCTTGGTATCCCCGCCATCACCGGGCTGGGGACAGGGATAAGTCAACTACGCAACGGTATGCAAGTAGTAGTAGATGGTACAACGGGCGAAGTGCTGCTTGAGCCGGATGCAGAGACGTTTGCAGCCTATCAACACAGGGCCGAGCGGCTGGCGCAAATACAGCAGGACGCTCTCCAGTTGGCACAACAGCCGGCCACGACACTGGATGGAGTATGTGTAGAAGTGGTCGCTAATATTGGTGCTCCTGAGCAGGCTGCTGAAGCACTGACCTGTGGTGCGGAAGGCGTTGGACTGTTACGGACAGAGTTCTTATTTCTGGAAAGAGAGGCAGCGCCAGACGAAGACGAGCAGGTAGCTGTCTATTGCTCTGTGCTGGAGACGATGGGGACGCGTCCAGTGGTTGTACGCACGCTTGACATTGGCGGAGACAAGCCCGCCCCCTACCTTCGCATGCCAACCGAGAACAATCCTTTCCTGGGCATTCGTGGCACGCGCCTGGCACTGGCAAAGCCTGATATCTTTCAGACACAGTTACGCGCCCTCCTGCGCGCCGGCGTCGGACATACCCTCAAGCTTATGTTCCCAATGGTTGCTACCAGCGAAGAGGTACGGGCAATTCGAGAGCACCTGCAGCGAGCGGCAGCAACGCTGGCAGAGCAGAATGTGAGCTACACAGAGCATGTTGAGGTTGGGATTATGATCGAGCTGCCTGCCGCTGCTTTGATGGCTGACACACTCATTGAACTGGTGGACTTCTTCAGCATTGGCACCAATGATCTGGCTCAGTATACACTGGCTGCTGACCGGACCAACCCGGAAGTGGTGACTCTGGCTGATGCCCTCCATCCCGCTGTCCTACGCCAGATCCGCATGGTGATCGAGGCTGCTCACGCGCGCGGAAAGTGGGTTGGCCTGTGTGGTGAGCTGGCCGGCGATCCATTTGCCATTCCGGTACTGCTAGGATTGGAGTTGGATGAGTTTAGCGTTACCCCCCGATCAATACCTCTGGTTAAGCAAGTAATACGCAGTTGGAGCATACAGGAGGCACACGAGATAGCTCGGCAGGCGCTTGTACTGGGAAATGCCTCAGAAGTACACGCATATTTGCTATCGATCAAGCGATAATATGCAAGCAATTCCTCACTTTGTATGAGTACAAAGATATTACATGTATTAAAAGGATCACTAAAAATTTTCGCATTGATTTCCAAATTTTTGGAGCACTTTCCGAGGAGAACTGACGGTTTTTTAATTTATAATAACAGCATAGAACCAGAACTGCCAGGGAGAGCATTCAATTTTTCCCCCATCAGTAAGGTTCTTTCACATTTCTTATGCTCTTCACTATGGTGGGGGAGCGATTTTGTTTTTGTAGGAAGGTAGTTTTCGTATGATGAAAGTGGATCAATTTTGTCTTGAAGCAGCGATGGTGGATCGATTTTATCTTGAAGCAGCAATGAAAGAAGCGGAAGACGCTTTTAACCAGCGCACCTATCCTGTGGGGGCGGTTATCGTAGATCCGACGGGCGAAATTATTGGTCGAGGGCATAATCAGGTCTATAGCAAGGGCGATTTTACCTCTCATGCTGAAATGGAAGCGATTCGGGGAGCAAGTGGAAAGCTAATGCTAGAGCAAAATTATGAGAAATGTACCCTATACACCACGTATGAACCATGCATTATGTGCTGTGGAGCAATTTTTCATGCACGCATTGCTCGTGTGGTCTGGGTAAAAGAAGATAAAGATTTTGGAGCTTTTCAACCGGTGTGGGAAGACACAGAATTTCTCAAAAAATCTCGTAAATATCCTAAGTTACGGGGCGAACATGCCGCCTGTTGTGAAGAGCTTGAGCAGAAAATGGAACAGTGGATGATGGCATGGAATGCCATGAAAAACGAGGTGTTAGGCGAATGGAAGGGTAGAGGGCAATAAAAGGGCAATAGGCGCAGGAGTGGAAAGACTTCCAGATCCTGTGCCCCTTTTTTGTTGTGAGCAAAAGGTAAGCAGAGACTTGTATTATCTAGCGACCAGCGACGACCGTAGTTCCTTGATCAAATTGTCCATTTTCTGTATTTCCTGCTCGATGCCAAGCTGTACATAGCCTTCGCGCGCCTTTTTTGCCGAGTCGAGAGCCTCGTAAAACCTTCCTTGCTTATGGTAGAAGTTTGTAAACGATCTCCAGTAGGAGAAGGTGCGGCGTTTTTCATGGTTGCGTTCAGCCATGATTAAACCTGACTCCAGCAGACGTTCAGCTTCTTCAAATCCTCCTTCCAGGATAGCTATATCAGCTAGATAGTTCTGTGCATAGTTTGCTAATCTGTGCCAACCGAAGGCAGTTGCTTTATGGAGCGCGGAGCTAAAACCAGCGCGTGCCGCTTTATAGTTTTCTTGCCAGTAGTAGTTGCCGGAGCGATAGTACTCAATATTTAGCATGTAGCGCGTTCGCAGTGGCTCTGGCAATTGTTGCACAATCGTTGTGGCCTGGTTGAAGAGGTGCTCCGCCTCATCAAAACGTTTCATGAAGACGTAGAGGTTGCCATGATTGAGGAGAAGTCGCGCCTCTGTCGGAGCATCAGACTGAGCGCAGAGCCTGTAACCTCGCTTGAAGTGTTCATCGGCCTCCTCAAAGCGGCTGATCAGCGTGAGGGTGTAGGCGTAGCTGGTGAGGGTATCAAGAACAACCGGCCAATCTCCTCTTGCGCCAGCAGTATTCATCAACCAGGCCAGCCAGTTCAGGCGGTCATCCCAGAACCCATAGGTCGTGGTGAAGTCAACCACACTTCCTGGTTCTTCGGAACACCAGAAGAATTTAATAATATCGTATTCTTCACGATGGGCGCACCAGTCAAAGACGGCCAGCAAGTTTTCCCATTCCGTTTCAATATGATCGAATTTCAGGTGCCATTCCTGCATATCGTGCCCGCCATACTTCAGGGCGTAACGCTGGTAAAATTCTATCCATCGTTGTCGGGCCTCATGCTCAAAATCTGGATACCTGCCCATCTCCGCCAGCGCATATTCGCGAGTGAGTGGCAGCATGCGGAAACGGTTATCAGCTTCGCGTATGAGTGAGAGACGCTGCAATTGAGAAAGGGCATCCTCAGCCGCGATAGTATCGGTATCCAGCCCTGCTACATAACTCACTGCTGAACGCGTGGGCAGTTGTGGGAAAAGAGCAAAAGCCATTAACATCAGATGGGTAGGGGTGTCACGCAACGGATCGACCGAACCCTGGAAGCAGAAACGAGCGACATCGCCATCGGCTTTGGGGATATTGCGTAGCACTGTCTCCAACGTATAGCCAGCAGCTCGCTGTCCTATGGCATATACCAGCGCAGCAGGGATGCCTCCAATGCCCTGATAGAGCATTTTAGGTTCCCCCTTACCTAACACGACCTGTTTTTCTGCCGCTTGCTGCTCAATGAGTTCCAGCGCAGCCTCTTCCGCCAGTTGCTCCAGGCGAATAGGAGCGAACATCGCGCGCTCACGCGTTGTCACAACAACCTTCACTGTGGGAGGAAGCTCATACAGGAAGGAAAGAATTTCCTGCTTATCCTCCATCGTCTCCAGATTGTCAACGATCAGCAAGGTGCGTTGACTTCCAAGAGCTTCTCGCACCAGGTCTCCCTGCTCTTGCAGAGGCGTTGCCCGGATATCCAGGCGATTCAAAGTCTGAGTGACCTGCTGGAAGATATGACGCAATGTCCGGTGTACTTGCTTGCCTGGGAGAATACCCTGGGCTGTCAGGTATTCCTGCTTGGCGGAGACGAAGATGATTGCTTCAAACGTGGGGATGTGCTTCTCAATGTATTCGCCTGTACTGGCGCGCCAGCATTGATAAGCCATATCAAGGGCCAGTGCCGTTTTTCCCACTCCGCCTATGCCATCTATAATGATCAGATAGGCAGCATAACGCGGAGAGAGCAGCTCCTGCAATTGCTGCAATTCATGTTCGCGGCCAATCAGACGGGTATGCTCCATACGTACTAGCCGATGAGGAATGTCTCGCAGTTCCTTTGGTCCCCATAATCTATTGATTAAATTTGCTGTGTTAGCATAGTTGGTTGCATCCAATAACTCTTCACACCACTCGCGCGACATATCCGCACTACTGAAACCTATCTCCGCTAATTTCTCAATGATCTCTGGCTTGGGCAGCGAGCGCCCTTGCTGCCAACGATAGACCATATCGCTACTTTTGTTTGTCTGCTCGCCTATATAGCCCATAGTGTCTTGCAGGGTCCAATCTTTGACCTTCGCCAGACTATGTGTCAGGCGAGCAATGAGCTTGCCTGACGCTGTATACTCTGTCTGTGGGTAACGGGAACGACGTGTCATACCATTCTCCTTAATGTGCCTTTTGATAAGGAATAGAAGGTCATTTCTCTCTATACTACAGTCTTCCATCTCAAATGCGCCAGTGAAGCAGTCTGGAAGATTTGGAAAAAGGTGCGAATTTTTTGGAATCTCTGGTATCTAGAGAAACAAGCTCGAACAACGCCTTGTTGGAAGCGTTATCGCCTTCGCTCCACAGCCACCTCCAGCGACAACGGCTCCAACAAGAGGCTACCTCATCTACATACGATACATTCTTTCGCCTCGCCGACCAGAGTGTGACATCTTCACTCCCAGGATCAATCCCAGAATGATGCCACTTAAAAAAGCAATGATCATGGTAAGTGTCAATGGGTCCACTTCTGTATTCCTCCTTATTCATCTATGGGCCTTCTTCATCTTGACCTCTTCGAAATAGACCAGCGCACTTTTGCTCTAGCCTTCAGGAGAAATAATACTGGATCGAACTGTAGAAAAGGAAGCGAGAAGCTTTACAATGTCTTGGAAAAGGCTGCAAACTTTCTCCTTCTTAGATTTAAGAAGCAAAAGTGCTAACACATGTATTCTCTACTGACACAAGATGCCATCCAGCGCCATCAGGGCCGCCTGATAGCTGCCGAGCTGCGGATCGACTTTGCTCTGGATTTCCTCGGCAGTGAGCCAGCAGATTGGGAATTCTGCTTCCTGTTGCACCATCAATTGTTCGGGCGTTACTACAGTGATATAAAAAACATCCAGCCAGTTACCGCCACGATGATCCACGACCGGAATGAAGGCGGCAAGCTTCAGAGGGTGATCAGGCGGAAGTTGTACACCTGCTTCCTCAGCTAGTTCGCGTAAAGCGGCCTGCCGCGGCATTTCGCCTGCTTCGATGGCCCCGCCTGGTAGCTCAAGACCTTTGATATGATGCCGAACGAAAAGGCATCTGTCCCCATCAGGGTGGTGGGTAATAAGAGCAATCCGCACAGCAGCCCTGACCAGGCGCACCGGCTTGTTGCCCGCTTCTTCCGAACGTGTTAACGGCAGTGGATGTATTTCACTCATTTTTTAAGAACCTCAAGAGGATTGTGCTCAAGTGTACAAAACGTCGCCGCGAGCTTGCTGGCGTAGACTACCGCTTCCCGATGTGTTGCTCCCCGCGCCAGAGCGCAAATAAAGCCTGCTGCGAAGCTCGCGCCAGCTCCAATTGTTCTCAATGGCTTAATCGTCTCGGCTGGAACAACATACACATCATGCTGCTCGACCAGGACTGCTCCCATCTCGCCTAAGGTGATCAGAGCGAACTGCGCGTGACAAATCTGGAGCATATAGCGACCAAGTATACATGCATCTGCAATGCTCCCGCTTCCTCTCATAAGGAGCGTATCGATGGATGGAATGTTTGCCAGTAACCGCCCTTTTTCTATGAGATGGGAGGCGCTTAGATTTATCAAGCAGCAGGCATTTGAGCTTGATAATTTTTCTATCAGGGCAAGCCGTTGGTCAATATGCTCTTCGTACACATCGGCATAGACAAAACGAGAGGCAGGAAGATGCTCTATCGCCGCATAGCGAAAGGGATATGCCTCAACCAGTCCAGAGCGCTCATCCGAATCAATACGCGACAGAAAATAGGTGACCGGAGTTGTGCTCGCTTCCGTATTCACCTGAGAAACATCGACGCCCTCCTGTTGAAGTAGATCAAGCAGCGGCAGGCCATCATGCCTGGAGATCGCATTGGTCGCAAGCAGGCAAGAACACAGCCCCTGGCGAGCTGTAAAGAAGGCGACAATGGCGGCATCGTTGCCGAGCAAGCGTTGACTTCCTTGCACAAATAGCACCTCGTCAGGAAGTGGCATATGAGGTACCGGCAAGCAAACAAACCAGCTAAGGTCACCAACTGCATACAGATCAAGCATTTGTGTTGCTTCCTTTAGCTTGTTCTCTGCGCGCTTGCTTCAGAGAGTGAGCTGGCAATCCAGGCGGCATAAGCTGTGCGCCAGACTTCTCGCTTTGAAGCGGACAATACAGCAAGGTGGGTGTTGACCTCGGCCATGACATGCTGCACTTGCGCCTCGTACCACTGCAATACGCTGCTGATCGCTTCATCGACATATCCTGCCTGTACTCGCTGACGCGCCATTGCGTACATGCTTTTGCTTCCGCTGATACTGCGATGATTGCTTTCCCAACGCCACGCAGTAGCGCCATCAACCAGCGAAAAAATCTCGGCCAGCCCCCGAATGAGCATGTATCCCAGGTAGCGATGGGCAGTGATTGCCCGGTGCAACAGCGCCTTCTCTTCGCCATGCGAGACCTTCTGTAGCCCTTTGAGCGCATAGACTATAGGAAAACAGTAGTTCACCCAATACTGGCAGGCTTTGCAAATAATACCTATCTCCGGTACGACGTACGAGGTGGAATAGCGAGCAAAGGATACATCAATTTGCTTGCTCATCATGTGCGGAGCCTGCTGCTGCAAATCGAAATGATAGCGGCTCTTTACCAGCACCTCAAGCGGAGACACCATGTAGGATACGTCCTCGTAGACGGCTGGTCCGCTCATCTGGTGTATTTCCTGCTGATGATTGGATGATACGAGCGCGTAGATCTCCTCTATAGACGCACCGGGAAGAGCTGGAAGAATGATATCGGTTCTTCCCAAAAAGTCGATATTCTCGATGACATCTTGTACTGACATCAACGGGTCAAAGAAGATGAAGCCAAAACGCAAGCGCACGCCTAAGAGGCTTAAATAACGAATAGCCGACACCATTTCCTCCACCGTACTACCCTTATTATAACGCAGAAGCTGCGCAGAAGCGCCCGACTCGATTCCCAGGAAGAGGCGCGCCAGACCGCCCTGCAGACAGCGTTGAAAAAGCCTGCCGCGCTCCAGGTGCCACCGTGTATCACGATCCTGGCGAAAAATCTGATCAGCGCGGCAAGAGGCATCGAACGTCATGCGCAGATTGCGCGCTTGCGCCTCATCCAGGAAGTCTGTTATACGCCGAACGGTTGCATCCGCATTCTCCCTGCCGACAAAATCCTCATCGGCTAAAAAAACGTGAGGCATGCGATTGAAGTGTTGGAAGACCTGCGCGAAGACCTCCCAGTGCTCAAGCATCGATGCAATGGGCACGGTTCTCCAGATGCTGCTTTTATGGGAGCGCGGGCAAAAGCTGCACTGATTATACTGGCAGCCCCTGCTAAACTCAGCCGTGATAACGCCATCGTGAGCGAAAAGCTCCGGTACAGTATCAAGAGCTGGCGGGGGCAGATTTTCCAACGGCAGGTAACGCGGAGGGGTGCTAATCAGACGCCCCTGGTCGCTGCAATAGTAAATGCCCGGTACCTGGTTCCAGCGCGAGCGATCTCGCCCCCATCTGACGAGTTCCGCTAGCGCCAGTTCCCCTTCCCTGCGACAAATGACTACCTGCGGATACACCTTGAGGATTTCCTGAAAGCACATAGCTGGGAGGATATTACCCAGGATCACCAGTGGCGGCTCGCTCATTTTCGTAGAATCGTAGAGCGCATCTAACAACTGCTCCATCAGATCAAACTGGCCGAAATTGACCGAAACCCCCAGGATGTCAGGTTGAGATCGATAGATCTGTTCCATCACATCAACGACTTCGACATCGAACTGGCAATCCATCAACTTCACTGAGGCGAGGTGGCGCTGACGCAGGTAGGAGGCAAGATAAGAGATGCCGAGGGTCAGCCGCGCCGTCGGGTACATATCCGGGTGAAAAAGACTCACTAGCAACACAGAGGGCAGCTTCAATCTCGCTTTGAGGCGCTCGGAGAGGAGAGCAATCAAACATACTCCATCAGGATCGAGCTTATGCTCCTCAAAATTGACAGAAAACTCCTCTACCAGTTCGCGTATAAATGGATGTGAGGTCGAACTCGCCCCTTGTTGCACATGACAGAGCAACAACAGATCACTTCCCTGTAGACAGAGAACTTGCTGGTTGGATGCACCCGCAACCTGTACCTGCTGGATGAGCCCTTCCGTCCAGTAGACAGAAGAGTGCAACAATCCCTCGATTGCGCAGGCCATGACTTCAGGTGTTTCCCAGGCTCTTTTCAGCACCTCAAGCGACGGCAGCCAGATAGAGCGAATGAGCCTTAAAATGCGATCAGATGGCATATGTCTTTCTTTCTTAGACTACTCGAACCATCCCTGCTGCGCTTCAAAATCCAGTGCATTACGACCACAGCCCTTCCAATATGGTGTCAGGCGGTATTCTTTATACACCCTTTGCAGCGCCTGAGCGACCTCTAACAGGTGCTCAAAGGATGGGCGGGGGTACTGCTCATAATGGCTTCCTCGATCATTGTGAAAAACGTTCACAATAGGCGTCACTCCAATGCTGGCAAGATAGTTGATCCCGGCAATTGCCGATTCTATCGGTTCAAGCCCAGCAATCAACACAGAATGCACTCGCCCGCTCAGACGTTGAGCAGCGTAATTTAGCGCCTGTAATAATTGTTTTCGCCCATACAGGTGCGTCTTGCCAGGACAAATAATCTCGAAGCACCGCTCATCAAACACCTCTATATTCATAGAGACGCGCGCGTTGAGCGGATGTAAAAAAGCAAAGAGCCCAAAGTCACGGGGCGGCATGGTTGCAATGTGTATCTCTAGCCGTTGCGCAACAGGGAGGAATGTCTGTTGTTGATCCAGTGCGGCAGCAATATCTAGATAGTTCTGGAATCCCTGGTCGTAATCAGGGATATTGCCTCCCACCAGCATAATCTGTTTCAACAGATGGGTATCTGTTTGCAGAGCGATCTCTAGCACTGCGCAGGCAAGAGCAGGGCTGAGAGTAGGAAGAAAGAATTGCTGCCCGCCCCGATTTGGCTTCAACGAGCAAAACTTGCATTCCTGCCCATCATCAAAATAATAGCATGTGCCAGGCGTAAAAAAGGCCAGAGCAGACCCGCCATAAAGATTGGCTACCTGGTCACAATGAATTCCATCGGCGGTCACATGCTCTAAAAAGCGCGGGCGGACAGGAAAAGTTACTTCTATATCGGTGCCATCCCGCCCTAGCAGTCGGTAGGCATGATCACGATAGACAAGCTGCCACGGAGAGGTACGTTTGTAATTGACTGCCACAATAATGTCGTTGAGGTACAATTCCTGTGGTATCCGTAAAGCACGATCTAACTGGCGCTCATCGCTATCATTGTACACCCGACGCTTCTCCATCCACTCATCGTCACGAGCGAATTGTCCTAGAAATGCTCTATCGAAGGTAACGCCTTCAGATAAAAGATGAAGTTTGAGAAGGGCCGCATCGTGATGAGATAGTGTAGTCATCAAACACTCCTTTGACCATTAGGAACGAGGCCGATGGGGAGCTACGTGAGATACGCAAAGCAATGCCCAGCGGAGGGCTGTTGCTTGCTTCTAATACTATACAGTACAGTTGATATACTCATATAATCTATCATATACATTTTCTGATGTCAATAATCTTTTTATGCATGCATAATCTAGAGACGCCATAATAAACTATGATAACTCTAATAAAAATCAATATCAGATAAGATATAATACCTGCCACCAAAAGATAGGCTGATCGATGGCAGGGGCAATCACTGAGAAAACTCCGCTACAACCGCGCGAAGGTATTGAACGATACCGGTCCAGGCATAATCCCGGTCAGACCAGCTTTTCACCGGAACATTGTTTTCAGGAAGCGCCTTGACATCGCCAAACGCTCCTGTTTGCCAATCGACAGCGCGCAAGATGATGGGAATAATACGCGTCGATGCCTGCTGTGTTTGTAACAATGCCTGCCCAATCTCGACGTAGGCATCTGAAGCCACGAAATGACGGCTCATGAGCGGCAAGATAATATGCGCTCGTTGCATATGCATCTGTATGACATGACTGGAAAAGTCGCCGCTTTGAATTTTTCCTTCATGAAATATTGCAATACGTCCCGTACGTTCAAGCGGCTTCAGATGACTGACGAACTCCATAAGTAATTTTTCATCCTCGCGCGCATGGCGGATAACAATCTCGACTGTCATTGCATCTCCCTCGTAATAGGGGTATGGTTCGTCATACAGATACGCGAATACATCATCCTTTCAGCAGCGTCTAACATCATATATTATGGAAAGTGTATTCATACCTCTATACCAGAGCAAGCCAATTTTGCATAGAATGGTGCGCATTTTGTGAAGGAGTGTACGGAAGTTTTATTTAAGAGCAATTTTTCTCCAACCACGCTGAGGTCTCAATATTTTTGCGTTATATTCTGCCTTCCAAAAGCGACTTGATTTCAGATATCCTTACAAAGGGAGCACGAGGAGAACCGTATGGAATATCAGGTGAGTGGGGTAACCGGAGATTTTCTATCACAGGACGAGCGCGCTCAACTTGTTGGTCTGTGCGCCAGAATTTCCGGGGATCTGGATGCGGCTGAGGATTTAGCTCAGGAGACGCTATTTCTGGCCTGGCGACACATGCAAAATTTGCGCGATGCCGAGAAGCGAACGCAATGGATGGCCGGCATCGCGCGCAATGTCTGCCTGCGCTGGCTGCGCCAAAGAGGACGCGACCTGGCACACAGTGTCGAATTATCGCGCAATGATGAAAACCAGGATGGAGCGACACTAGAAGAAATTGTCGCCGATGAATTTGACATGGAGATCGAATTAGAGCGTAAAGAACTCGTCGAACTGCTTGAACGCGCCTTGAAGTTGCTACCGACGGATACGCGCAATGTGATGATCAAGCGGTACATCGAGGAGTCGCCGCTGGCTGCGATTGCCGAGCAATTGGGCACAAATACCAGCGCCATTGCCATGCGCCTGCAAAGAGGCAAACTGGCGCTGCGCAAAGTTTTGACGAGCGATCTTCAGCAAGAGATTGCCGCCTACGCGATGACCGCCGCTACCCAGCAATGGGAAACGACCTCATTATGGTGCAACTACTGCGGAAAGCATCATCTACTGGGGAAGAAACGGCCTGAGAACGGTTTACTTTACCTTAAATGTCCCGAGTGCTGTTCTGGTGATGAAGTATTGAGCAAAAATGAACTCCCATTGCTCAAAGGCATAAAATCTTTCAAACCGGCGTATGCTCGCCTGGGAGCCTGGTGCCATCACTATTATCGTACAGGGTTGCGCGATGGTACTGCTGCCTGTGATACCTGCGGACGACAAACACCGGTAAAAATCGGACCATCTGACAAAATATCATGGTTGGACGAAGATTCGCCGCGCTGGATTGGTCATCGTAACGAGCATCTCGTTAGTATCATTTGTACACATTGTTTGAGCTATAGCAGGATCTCGCTGGAGGGCTTGATTCTGGTATCGCCCGAAGGACGCAGATTCCAGCAACAGCATCAGCGCATACGCACGTTGCCCATTCGCTCCATCGAGTTCGCAGGGAGACCGGCCCTCGTCACAAGCTTAGAAAGCATAAACGAGCATGCCAGCTTTGAAGTAATCTCCGATGAGGAGACGTACGAAGTGCTAAAGATCTATGGAGGTACGAAATGAATAACTCCATAGAGGAGAAACAAAGCTCCACAGCGCCGCTTTTGCAGGAGCAGCGTAACGCTCCCTGGCCTATCTACGCGCTCTTCACCGGTAACGTCGTCTCCTATATCGGGGACGTGTTGACGTTGCTAGCCATTCCCTGGTTTGTTTTGCAGACAACGGGAAGCGTCAAGCAGGCGGGCATTACGGGATTTTTCTCGGCTTTGCCGATGGTGCTCTCAGGCTTTTTGGGCAGTGTGCTGGTTGATCGATTGGGATACAAACGGACCAGCGTCATTGGAGACGTGCTTAGCGGTATCACTGTGATGCTTGTACCGCTGCTTTATCATACCATTGGTCTGGCATTCTGGCAGTTACTGTTCCTGGTCTTCATTGGTGGCCTGCTCAAGTCACCGGCCATGACCGCTCGCTCAGCAATGGTGCCGGATCTGGCTAAACTGGCACGGATGCGGTTAGAGCGAGCTAACGCCTGGGATGATGGCGTACAGCGCGTGTCAAGATTCTTCGGCGCGCCACTCGCAGGGGTGCTGATTGCAGTGATCGGGACCAGTAATCTCCTCTGGCTTGACGCGGCCTCATTCGCGTTTTCCGCGCTATTGATAGGGCTAACGGTACCCGAGGTAGCGCCGGTGAGCAAACAGGAGTCGGCTAAAGCAGAGCAGCAGAGCTATTTTACTTTGCTACGGGAGGGGGTACATTTTCTCATACGGGACTCGGTTATATTGACGATCATCATTGTTGTCGTAGTTACTAATCTGCTTGACGATGCCAACATATCCGTTGTTGAACCTGCTTATATTATGCAGACGTTCCATAGTGCGCTCCCTCTAGGACTGTTGATCGCAGCTTCTGGCGGCATGGCCTTCATCGGGACCATCATTTTTGGCTCGATTGGACACCGTTTGCCGCGCCGTTTAACTTTTGGCGTAGGTTTTACCATTGGCGGAGCACTGCGCTTCTGGGTGCTGCTCATTCCCATCCTGCCATTCATGCTGGGCTGGTTTGCCCTGGCCGGCCTGGCGATTGCTCCTATTAATGCTTTAATTAGCACAGTGCTACAAGAACGCACGCCGCCTGAGATGCGCGCTCGCGTCTTTGGCACACTTGGGGCGGCGGTACTGGCAGGCATTCCGCTTGGCACGCTCGCAAGCGGCTTCGTTGTCACATGGCTCGGTCTGCGCACTACCCTGTTCATCATGGGCCTACTCTACCTGATGGCAACCCTCTCGATTCTGGTTAATCCGGCGCTAAAAAGCATGGAGAAGTCACCATCATCTAATTGAAGCTTTTATCTTGCTCCAACCTTTCAGACAATAACTGTTGAACAGGCTCAAATTGTGCTACTCGCTTTTGTTGAATCCAAATATTGACATTGCCGATAATATGCCATAATGTTGATTACGATAGTGTTGCTGTAATCTGGGTACCTATCGTGGGCAGCTTGAGACAATCCGCTTGCCTTTTGCTTGAATTATCCGGCTGAGGCGGCGGAAGGCCATTTATTGTAGTCAGTATATAAAGAGTAGAGGTATTTAATGCATCATGATGAAGATGGCATTCTCTATCTTTGCAGGAGCGAAGTGGAGAAGATATGCCAGGACATTGATAGCGTCGCTGTAATACGCACTGTTTTTGAGATGCACCATACGAACCAGACGGTGCTGCCGGACGAAGCCTATCTTCCCTGGGTTAATCAAAAGAACGAGTCGGTGAGAAACCTGAGCATGCCTGCATACGTCGGTGGTTCACTGGGCATGGCGGGGACGAAGATTATCAATGGCAATATCCATAATCCTGAACGAGGCTTACCAAGAGCCAGCGGCGTGACCTTACTCTACGACAACATTTCGGCTCGCGTTATGTGTATCATGGAGGGAGCCTATATCTCCAGCCTGCGTACGGCCAGTGTCAGCGCGCTCTCCATAGATATCCTCAAAGGGCCGGACGTTTCCTGCGCCGCCGTTATAGGGGCAGGAGCATTGGCTGCCGCCCATATCCAACTATTGGCAAAAAGGGTCCCTCAACTACAACTTATCAAAATATTTGATCTTGACAAGGCAAGGATTCAAGCGTTACAAAGCGAACTGGCTGCTACCCTTCAGATGCATAACGTAGAGCTGCAAGCCGCCTCGACGGCAGAAGAGGCGATTCGCTCGGCCCAGATTATCATTCCCGTTACTACCACTACTGAGGGCTATATTCCCTTCTCATGGCTACAACCCGGCTCGTTGCTGGTCAATATCTCGCTTGACGATCCCTTGCCTGACGTTGTTTTTCAGGCTAGCAGCGTTATCGTCGATGACTGGAACCTGGTCAAAAACGATCCCAGGCGCTTGATTGGCAGGATGTACCGGAAGGGACAAATCATCGGTCCCGATGAGCCAGGCGAGCCAGTCAGCGGCGAACGACGCAAAATCGATGCCCAGCTAGGCGACATTGTTTCGGGAGCGAAAGTGGGGCGACGTCAAGACAGCGACATCGTGCTGGTCAACCCATTTGGGCTCGCTATCGAAGATATCGCCCTCGCCACAATGGTTTATCGCAAAGGCCAGGAGCTTGGCATCGGGACGTGGCTGCCGCGCTAGTTTTCTTACTCTCTCAGCACATTGGATATCGTTGCCAGAGACCCATTTGGACAGCAATCAGAGTGGCGAAAAAAGATGCTCACTTTCGCCACTCTCGTTTGTGCAGACGCTGTCAGAGTTCCCCTTTTTACGGCAGCTCATCAGGCGTGCTCGCTTTATTAAGCTGCTCCTGGCTGATAATCGTGGCTCTCAGGTCTGCCCCGCGAAAAAACGCGCCGGTCGTATCCGCCTCACTCAGGTCAGCCTGGCTGAGATTCGCCCCGGTGAAATCGGCGTCGATAAGGACCGTCTGGCCGAGACTGGCTCCGGTTAGATTTGCATCTGTCAGCGTGGCACCGCTTAGATCAGTACCGCTCAGATCGGCGCCACTGAGATCGACCTCGCTCAAGTCAGCCCCGTCGAGGCTGGCCCAACTTATATCTGTTTTGCTGAGGATCGCTCCTCCGAGTTGAGTTCCGCTCAGATTGGCTCTGCTCAGGTCCGCTCCGCTCAGATTGCTATCGGCCAGGTCCAGTTCATTGAGGTCCGCTTTCTAAAAGGCTTGATTTGCAAAAATAAGGCTGATCTTGTACACTGAAACCGCGAGAGGCCATAATGCAGCTTTTAGCAGCCGCGTGAGAGCGCGGTTATGGGCAGATAGAGGAAAGGCTAAAGAGAAATAATGCAGAAAGGCGGTCAATCGATCATGTCACAAAGACTCGAAGGCAAGGTTGCTCTAATTACGGGAGCGGGGAGTGGGATTGGACGCATGATGGCGCTGCACTTCGCCCGTGAAGGCGCCCGCGTGGTAGCTGGCGACCTCAATGCGCAAAGCAATGCGGAAACGGTGCGCATGATTGAAGAGCAAGGAGGAACGGCTCTGGCGGTTTCCCTCAATGCCACCGTTGCGCAGGATGTGGCCGCGGCTGTTCAGGCCACGCTCGACCGCTTTGGCAAGCTGACCGTTCTGTGCAATAATGCCGGCACCGGTGAGAGGCGTACCTCGATCCTTGAACTGGACGAGCAGGAATGGGAACGGGTCTTTGCGCTCAATAGTAAAGGCGTCTTTCTGGGCATCAAATACGGAGCGGCTGCCATGATCAAGTCGGGCGAGGGCGGCTCAATTATCAATACCGCGAGCATCGCTGGCATTATCGGCAACCCCGGCACTGCTGCTTACGCCTCCTCGAAGGCTGCATGCCTTCATCTGACCCGGACGGCGGCCCTGGAACTTGCCCGCTATCATATCAGGGTCAACGCCCTTGCACCGGCCTTTACCGATACCCCGATGGTACAGTCTATGCTTTCGACGCACCCCGATCCGCAACGCGCACGCGATAAATTAGCCAGCGTCATTCCCATGAAACGGCTGGGCACTCCAGAGGAGATCGCGCAAGCAGCAGTTTTCCTCGCCAGCGACGAGTCTTCGTTCATGACCGGGGCCGTCCTTGTCCTGGATGGAGGGCTAACGGTACAGTAAAAGCGGCTATTTGCTTCGTTTGCGATACAAACATGAAATATTTGCGTACATCCGATCTGGCTAGAGCCGCCGGCGTCCATCCCAATACCGTGCGCCGCTACGTGGCTCGAGGCTACTTGCCTCCTGTCGAGTACAGCCCGTCCGGCTACCGCCGTTTCACGCAGCGCCACCTTGATTACCTGCGCCTGGCTTGCCAGATCTATTGCAACCAGTACCCTGGCAAGGCTATTTATCATTCGGGAATTCATGTCGTCCAGACTGCCATCGGCGGCGATCTGAGAGGTGCGCTGGCGCTTGCCCACACTCACCTGGCACTTGTGCAAGCAGAGCGCGCCCATACAATCATCGTCCTGATTGAAGAGATGATCCAAAAACAGGCCGCCGAAAATTGCTGATCTTGCCATCGCAATGACCAAAACCCTCCCTATCCACACCAGGGTTATAGAATAACTATGACGATAGTACATCATCTCCAGTTTCTCTACCCAGGAGGTTACATGACTGCTCAGATTACTATTCGCGGCGCCCGGCTGCATAATTTGAAAAATATCACGCTTACGATCCCTAAGAATCAGTTCGTTGTCCTGACCGGTCTATCCGGTTCGGGTAAATCCACCCTGGGGTTCGACATCCTGAATAAAGAAGGTCAGCGCCAGTACCTGGAAGCGCTCGGCATGGTTCCCTTTGGGCTGACCAGACCTCCGGTCGATGCTATTACCGGACTTTCTCCGTCTGTCAGCATAGACCAGCATCTTACCAATCACAGCCCACGTTCTACGGTCGGCACCACTACCGATATCTATACCTATCTGCGCGTGCTGTTTGCTCGCCTGGGGCATCGGCCCTGTCCGACCTGTGGCAAAGACGTCCCGCCCTCCTTCAATGCGGCCAACGCGGAATGGGAGAGCGAAGCCAGCACAAACGGCGATGCCTCCACTCCTGAGGAGACCTTTCCCTGTCCACATTGTGACGCGCCAATTCCAGAGATCAGCATGGCTCATTTTTCTTTTAATAAACCCGCCGGAGCCTGTCCAACCTGTACCGGATTAGGCGTCACCCGCCGGGCCAACATCCAGCGCCTGGTTGACGAGCAAAAGAGTATTGCAGAGGGCGCCATCGTCGGCTGGGATCACTTTTACAGCAACTACAACACCTCCATCCTACAGGCTGCCGCTACCCATTATGGGTTTGAATTCGATCTCGCTGCTCCGATTAAAGACTACACTCAGCCACAACGCGACCTGTTGTTTTTTGGCGTGGAGAGCCCGCTTTTTCGCCGCCACTTCCCAGGCGTCGAACCGCCAACCGCTGTCCGCCGGGGACGCTTCGAAGGCATTGCTACCAGCATTCTACGTCGCTACGCTCAACATCTCCATGAACATGCCAATGAGGCCGATTACCGCGACAAGCTGGAAGAGTTCCTGGTCACGCAGACCTGTCCCGACTGCGAGAGCTGGGCCGTCGCGGTACCGGTCGCACGCTGTACTTACTCGATGAACCCACCACCGGCCTGCACCTGGCCGATACGGCCCGTTTGCTGGGAGTGCTGCAACGGCTGGTGGATGCAGGCAATAGCGTGCTGGTAGTCGAGCATAATCTGGAACTGGTCAAGGTAGCTGATTGGGTGATCGACCTGGGACCGGAGGGCGGCGCGGCGGGTGGTAAACTGATCGCTGAAGGCACTCCCGAACAGATCGTACGCACCCCTGGTTCGTATACCGGTGAGGGTTTGAGGGAAATAAAGTAATGGCTCATCGGTCACTCATTGACGTTTCGTGCTGGAACGAGTTATAGTGGAAGGGGACACTATTTGAGTCCCCTCCTTTATAGCACTTATTAGCGTTCCTCTTAGGCTCGTTTCACGAACACATTTGTACAGGGCTGTACACGTAACCATCTGCAAGGAGGTTTTTTGATGAGCACCCTACAAATTGGCGTCAGACATCGTGTCCTTGAACACTATCCCAGCAATGCCTGGCGTATCTGGTATCTCGCATTAGCAGTCATCGCCACGATCATCCTCTACTACGAGTCGTATGTCCTCCCCTCTGTAGCGCCTCTCGTTTTACGTTCCTTCAGCCTTGACCTCTCGACCTACACCCGTCTCCTTCTGCTTGGTAATCTTATTGGAGCGGTATCAGCAATTTTTGGCAGCCTCTCAGACCGCGTCGGGCGCAGCAACCTCATCGTCTACGGCCTATTGCTCACCGCGCTTGGGACGCTGGCGATCTCACTCACCAACACATTATGGGCTTTCTTTGCGCTGGTCGTGGTGCTGGGCTTTATCGAGGGCATCATTCTGGTCGCCACACCTGCGCTGGTACGAGACTTCTCCCCGCGCTTTGGACGAGCACTGGCGATGGGCTTCTGGACAGTCGGTCCCGTGGGTGGCAGTGTCCTGGCGACCGTTACAGCCAAAAACACTCTACCCATATACGGCTCCTGGCAGTCCCAATATGTCTTTGCAGGCATAGCCGGGCTGATCGTTTTCCTGCTGTGTTTTCTTTTTATGCGCGAACTCTCCCCAGGCATGCGTGACCAGATCATGAACTCTTTGAAGGAAAAAGATCTGATCGAAAGCCGCGCGTCCACGATTGACGTTGAGCACGCCACCGACCACCCCTGGCGGCAGATGCTTCACCCCCGGCTACTCATTAGCGCCTTCGGGATTAGCGTCTATTTGCTTATCTACTACGCGGCAGTAGGCTTCTTCCCACTGTATCTGAACAGCATTTTCAAGATTCCTCTAGCCCAGGCCAATGGATTGGTTAGCGTCTTCTGGGTTGTCAACGTCGTTGCAGCCATCCTGGTGGGCTTTTTCTCCGACCGCATCCTGGTACGGAAACCGTTTATGCTTTTTGGTGGCCTGAGCACTATCGTCGTCACCTGGCTTTTCCTCAGCCGCATCGGAGTACCAACCAGTAATGGCTTAATGACGATCTTTCTCAGCCTCTTCGGCATCACCATCGCCATCGGGTATGTGACCTGGATGGCGGCATACACAGAAACCGTTGAGGATATCAATCCAGCCCTTGTCGCCACGGGCCTGGCCGTCGAAGGCTTCATCCTGCGTCTCGTTGTTGTGCTCTCTACGCTGGCGTTCTCGTTCGTTGTGAGCAATCAGGCAAACGGGTCGCAGTGGGCAACCTGGTGGTGGGTATGTATTGGGGGTCTGGTGGTTTTCCTTCCCACGATTTTTGTAGCGTCGGGTTACTGGAAACCAGCACGCGGGCGCATTGCAGTTCTTGCTCAACAGCAGGGCTAGAATGAACATATGGTCCGGCTCGGCAATAGGGTTGCTGAGCCGGACCTCGTCTTCTTAATAAGGCTGCATGAGTGCTATTCTTGATCTTTCGGCAGTGAGAGCTCATAGTCAGCTTTGCCATTGGAGGGTTGCTGATGGCTCAGCTCACGTTGCAAATTTTGCAGTTGGGCCTGCAGGTATTGTTCCATATTTTGTAAGGATGATTTGATCGCTTCGTTCAATGGGGTCAGGCGCTCATCTAACGCTTTCTCTATCACATCAGCCAGTTCATTCCAGGGGATCTCCGCCTGGATCTCGATAGCATTCAAATCGGGGAAATTTTCAGGGATATGCGCTGGTATAAGATCGGTCGTGGACGCTTCAGGGTGTTGCTGAATCAGCCGTTCAATCGCCAGCAGGTGGTTAGCCAGAGCACTCTCGACCAGATCTACAACTTGCTGCTTTTGCCGTTCCCCCTCTTTGATCAATGCCTGAGAATCTGGTTGTGCCACTCCTTTTCGCTCCGGTTGCAATTCCAATACTCGCTGGGGCAGGGCGCTCATCAGGTAGTGCTGCGTGGCAATCAGTTGCTGCTCAAACTCGTGTGTAAGCATACGCAGACGCCGGTCAAAGGTATATTCCAGCTCCTGGCGGTGAATTGCGAGCCGCTGTTCTAGAATGGCGTTAAACGATTGCAGTTCGTCCTGAGTAAATGACATCTTTTACACCTGTGCCCCTTCTTCTTGCGCTAGTGCCCCGCGTTAACGTATGATGCCTGGTAGCACTATAGTATAGAATAGCATTAAACCGTGTCAATGTACACGCACAATTACGCCCAAGTTGGCTACCGGAGGAATATTATGCCGCGTGCAATCGATTTTCACGTCCATCTACCCACAACCGAATTTATGCAGGTCACGCTTGGCCCCTACGCCCGGGCTGCCGAACGCTTCTTTCGCACAGAAGTGAAGCTGAAAGACATAGAACAGATCGCCGCCGACTACGCCGCCTTAGATATGATCGGCGTTTTGCTGGCCTGGGACGCCGAGACCGCGACAGGGCTGCCACCGCTGGGTAATGATTATATCGCAGCCATAGTGGAACGCTACCCCCATCAATTTATTGGCTTTGCCAGCGTGGACCCACACAAGGGGAAAGCCGCCGTCAAAGAGATAGAGCGTGCCGTCAAGGACCTGGGTCTTGCAGGAGCAAAATTCCATCCAGGCGTGCAATCTTTCTACCCGAATGATCCCGCGTTTTACCCGTTAATGGAAAAGATCCAGGAACTGGGTATACCGGCTCTCTTCCACACAGGCACCAATGGTCTGGGGGCAGGAACTCCTGGCGGCATGGGCATTAAGCTCGATCATACGCGCCCTATTTACCTTGATGCGCTGGCCGCCGACTTCCCGGGCCTCACTATCATTGGCGCACATCCCTCCTGGCCCTGGCACGAGGAGATGATAGCCGCCATGCAGCACAAAACCAATATTTACAACGACCTCTCCGGCTGGTCCCCCAAATATATTCCCGAAAGCCTGCTCCAGGAAGCAGCAACCCGCTTGCAGGATCGCTTCCTCTTCGGCTCGGACTACCCGTTTATCACGCCACAACGCTGGCTGA
The DNA here is from genome assembly GCA_035293765.1 of Ktedonosporobacter sp. GTDB lineage: Bacteria > Chloroflexota > Ktedonobacteria > Ktedonobacterales > Ktedonobacteraceae > DASRHT01. Next base: position 28,295 of record DATGMF010000047.1, on the reverse strand, counting down.
AGGACTTCGAGACGGTCAAGATCGAGTTTAAGCCGGAAGTCCGCCAGAAACTACTGTGGAAGAACGGACAACAACTTCTCGCTCACACGGCTATAAGAAATGTGACCTTCTCGGAGTAGTTACACTCGGCAAAGCGGCAAATGAGGAGCTTGCATCTTGCGAGGCGACGTTGTAAAAAGAAGTCAGAGTACGTTGTCCATCAGCGCAAGATGAGCTTTTGATGTTTGGTTGAGTAACGCATGTCCTGCTGGGAGCCGGTGAAGCGGGATGCATTGCGGCTTTTCGCAGGAATGCCATGCCTTTTAGTAAGCGAGAAGGAAAAAACGCGTGATAGCACAGCCCTGTACGCATCTGAACGAAATACGAGAGGTTACGCCAGGCGCATCTGGCTGCGAGGAGTGCTTGAAGATGGGAGACCGATGGGTCCATCTGCGCCTCTGCCTGACCTGTGGACATATTGGCTGTTGTGATTCCTCAAAGAATAAACACGCCACCAGGCATTTCCATGCGACCAATCACCCGATTATTCAGTCTTTTGAGCCTCAAGAGGACTGGCTCTGGTGTTACATCGACGAAGTTATGCTCTCTCCCACCTGATCGCAGCGAGATTGGCATCCCGGCTGGAAGAAGTTGCGCGCTGCTTTCACAAAGGGAGACGGAACCAGAGAGGATATCCCTATGCAAATTCCCCTTGCGTTGGGAATTTGTGCTTCGCTACGATGTTATGCGCGCAGCTTCCTCGCCGGAAGAAGCACTCCTGGAATTTTATCGTAGCACCTATCAAGCAGGAGCAACGCTTGCCCATTGGGATCGCGAAGCACTAGAAAGGAGGTGAAAAAAACACTTTTCTTAAATTGACGCATCCCCTCACTATATAGTCCCATTGACAACACCTCATTCTTGAGCTATACTCCTCATAGTAATAAACCGAGACTCTGTTTATGAATTATGAAAAGGAGAACAATGGCACGTATCGTCAACGAAGCAGCCTACGCAGCCAGGCGCAACGCTATTCTCGACGCAGCTCAGCGGGCTATCGCCACCAAAGGGTATGAGCAGATGGCTATTGCCGACATTCTGGGCGAACTGGGGATCTCCTCAGGGGCGTTCTATCACTACTTTGATTCCAAACCAGCATTGCTCCTGGCTCTGGTCGAACGCATAGGGGATCAGATCGAGCAACTCGTGTCTCCCGTCGTCCACGACCCGACGCTTCCTGCCCTGGATAAGCTTCAGCGCTTCTTTGCCACCGTTGATCAATGGAAACTCGCGCACAAAAGCTTGCTGCTCAGTTACTTACGCGTATGGTACAGTGACGAGAATGCCATTGTCCGCCATAAACTCTATGCCTATCGGGTCGAACGACTCTCTGGCTGGTTGGAAGAAATCATCCAGGAGGGAGCGCGGGAAGGCGCCTTCACGACTCCTTATCCTGATCACGCAGCCAGAATGATCATCGCGCTACAGGAAGACCTGGCCTATGCCACCGCCGATCTGCTGCTTGCGGAGGAACGCTCGCCAGAAGACCTGGCCCGCCTCGAACGGATCATCGCTGCAACGGCAGACGCGCTGGAACGCGTGCTGGGAGCGCCAACAGGTTGCTTGCAGTTGTCTTCACACGCTGCGCTCGCACAGTGGCTGGCTTCGTCTTCAGGGAAGGAGGAAGAAGAGCAGGTGTGCTAGTTTCAGTATCCTCATTTCAGTATCCTCAAGCGGATCGAGATAGCCATAGGCTCCCACCGCTCCCCTTGAGGAGCAGTATAGCATCAAACCCGAGGATGTCAAGTGGAAATGCACTAGGACGGGCCTGCCTGACAACATTGCAGCGAATAAATACATCTTTTTATTGTGACTGATTTTATGCATACCGCAGCCTCAAAAGGAAAGAGGGTGTGACATGACAGCGATTATTGAAGTAGACAGTCTGACCAAGCGTTATGGTAGCAAGCGTGGTATTACCAATGTATCCTTCCAGGTAGATGAAGGCGAGGTCTTTGGCTTTCTTGGCCCCAATGGCGCAGGCAAAACCACCACGATTCGTTTGTTAATGGCCTTATTGCGTGCCGATGCAGGGACAGCGCGCATTGCGGGACTGAACTGCCGGCAGAAATCAGTGGAGATCAAACGGCTCATCGGTTATGTACCAGGTGAACCCGCGTTCGATCCGAATCTGACCGGAGGCCAGATCCTGGAATACTTCGGGCACCTGCGCGGCGGCATCGATCAAGCCTACCTCAAGCAGTTGGTCAAACGATTGGACCTGGACCCCAGCCGTAAGTTCCGCCAGTATTCGAGTGGCAACAAGCGCAAAGTAGCACTGATTCAAGCTTTTATGCACCGTCCTCGTTTATTGATTCTCGATGAGCCAACCAACGCGCTGGACCCGCTCAACCAACAAGAGTTTGGCAAGATGATTAAAGAAGCGCGCGATGCAGGGGCCACTGTTTTTCTGTCCTCGCACATCTTGAGCGAGGTCGAACAAACCTGTACCCGCGTGGGCATCATTCGTGAGGGCCAACTTGTACGCGTCGGTGATGTGGCCGAAGTGAAAGACATCAAGCGTTACGAAATCACCATCACATTCGCTCAAGTTGTCCCCGCCGAAGCGTTCAAAACGCTGGACGGCGTGGCACAGGTGGAGACACTATCCGATGGACATGCACTGCGTCTGCGCATGCAAGGCGGAGCCGATGCGGTCATCAAGGCAGCCGCGAACTATCCTATCGTCTCCCTGACCAGTCATGAACCCAGTCTGGAAGACATCTTCTTGCGCTACTACGAAGGCGACGGCCAGGCGGCCATCAAGGAGGCCAGCCATGTGGTTCAGTAGCATTTTCCTCAAAACCTTGCGCGGCTTTCGCGTTGGCATTTTTGGCTGGGGCGTGGGCATGGGCCTGCTGATGTATGTGGTCCTGATCGCCGTTCCCTCGGTGGTCTCAACGCCGGAGGCGCGCGCTTCACTCGTCAGCCTGGCCTCTTCCTTCGCCTGGCTTGCCGAACCCGTCAAGGTGGACACCCCTGGCGGCTACGCCACCTGGAAATATGGTCCCCTGATCTTGCTGATGGCGCTCTGGCCGATCCTCGTATGCAGTCGTACGCTGCGTGGAGAAGAAGAATATGGGGCGTTAGATATCCTCCTCTCGCTGCCGCGCGGGCGTGTACGCGTAGCGATTGAAAAACTGGCCGCCATCTGGATGGCGCTGTTGCTGATGGCTGTGCTGATTGGCGCGCTGGCATTCGCGGGAGGCGCAAAGGTGAATGCAGGCATTAGCCTGAGCGACGCCCTGCTCTTTGGCCTGAATCTCGCACTGATCTCCGCCGTCTTTGGGGGCATTTCACTGCTGATCTCGCAGTTTACTCAGGAACGTCGGACAGCATCGGGCGCGGCGGGGGCGCTGCTCGTGGTATTCATCGTGCTGGATATGGTGCATCGCGTCTTCCCCGATGCCGAGTGGGTCTCGCGCCTTTCTCCTGTGTATTACTTCAATATGACCAGGCCCCTGGTGCCCGGCTATGGTAGCAACCCGGGCGCTATGCTGTTGCTGTTTGGCCTGAGCCTCCTTTTGAGTGTGGTTGCCATCTGGCTGTTTGTGCGACGCGATGTTGGCGCGACCGTGGCTTTGCCCCGCTTTCTGCGCCGATCTGAGCGGCCTGTTCGGCTTGAGCGTGCTCTTCCGGCCAACGCCTGGTCGCTGCGCTCAGTTTATACCCGCGGCATGGCAATGATCGCCATGCCCACCTTCTGGTGGACGCTGGGTATTGCCGGAGGGGCCGCCTTCATGGTGGTGATCGCCAGGCAAATTGAGGTGCAGCTCACCACGCTATTCGCAAGTTCTCCCATCTTGAAAAACTTACTCACAAAGGTCGGCGGAGGCGACCTTACCAATAATGCCACCTTGCTGAGCACGCTGTTTGTGTTCCTGCCACTATTGTTGATGGCCTTCGCCGTCACTCAGACTAACCGCTGGTCTGCGGATGAAGAAGAGGGACGGCTGGAGCTAGTGCTCTCCACTCCCCAGTCACGTTCGCGCGTGCTGTTGGGACGCTTTGCCGCGCTCACCACGGCGACGGTGATCATTGGTGTACTGACCCTGGCAGCGACGGTGCTGGCCTCGTCAATAACGGGGCTGAAGCTTGATAACGGCAATCTGACCGCCGCGACGCTTTCGATCATCCCAATGGGGCTACTGATGGCCGCCCTGGGCTACCTGTTCTCCGGCTGGCTGCGCACGGCGGTGGATACTGGACTGCTGAGCTTCTTGCTGGTGATCTGGTTCTTTATCAGCTTCGTCGGCCCGGAGCTGAGCCTGCCGGATGCAACACTGCGTCTTTCCGCCTTCTACTACTATGGTACGCCGCTACTGCATGGCTTACCCTTGATGGATATGCTGGGCATCCTGGCGGTTGCTGCCGTGGCGCTGGTACTGGCGTCGGTGCGCTTTGCACGCAAAGATATTGGACGATAAGCTCGTAAAAGCTGTTGCAGCGCCAGCTTCCCTGACGAAAGCTGGCGCTGCAACGTAAATGAACTGAAAAACAACACAAGCCACTTACTTCGCCCGCGTCAAGATGGCGTTCGCATGAAAATACCTTTTTTCATCCTCAAAAAATCGCAACAGCCAGCGTTTCTCTAGTAATTACCTGTTACGTCCGGCCACAGGCATCCGACAGGTAACGGTAATGTCACTCTTCTTTATATCCTTGTTTTTCGCTGGCAACAACATTAAAAAGGGGGCGATATGATCGATAGTGCTTCCACCATGCCACCGGCGCAACCACGCGCATCAGCCACTCAACAACCTAAATGGACCATCTGGCATACGTTAGGCACGCTTCTTACGCTGATCGCAACCGGCATAGCTGGCTGGTTCATCCCTTCAAGACTGGTCGCCTGGCTTGTTATTCTGCTGTTACTGATCGTTTTCGTCGCAATCGCCGCAAACGGGGTAACAGGGAACTGGCGAGGAGCGTTGATCGACAACCGCAACAGGATCAGCCTTTCACGATTTCAGATGCTGCTCTGGACGATTCTCATCCTCTCCGCCTACCTGGCAGCCACGCTAGCAAATATGAAGGTCATTCCCAATCTGACGGAGGCGATCAACCTCTTTTCAGTGAGCGTTCCATCGGGACTCTGGCTTCTTATGGGAATCGCCACCACCTCGCTGGTAACCGCGCCACTCATTCTCAGCACCAAAACGTCGCAAATGCCCGACCAGCAACAAAAGGATAACACGCTCAAATTACTGGCGAAGCAGCATGTGGATGTGAGCAGCGACAACATGGTCGATAGCGGCAAAATCATCGCCTACGCCACCTCCGACAACGCTCGCTGGGCAGACCTCTTCACCGGCGAAGAGGTGGGAAACGCCGCGCAGTTCGATCTGAGCAAGATCCAGATGTTTTACTTCACCTTTATTCTGATACTTGTCTACGGCATCGCGCTCGCCACAATTTTTGCGGGGCAGGAGCCAGCCATTAAAGCTCTTCCCGATATCGATACTGGCATACTCACCCTGTTCGGCATCAGCCACGCGGGCTATCTTACTGGCAAGGCCGTTCCGCATAGTCAAAATGACAACTCCGCTGGCTAGAGTTTATCGCGAACTTTTGACGAACGACGGGAGCGAGCTAGCAAGCCAGGCATGACGGTTTGCTAGCTCGCTCCCATTTTGCTGAAACTTCTGGTACACTTTGAGGTATGAATAGAAAAGCACATTCTCTCACTCAGCCTCGTTTCACGGCTGGAGTGCGTTTCCGAAGGAGGATTCATGGGAACCACCGGCTATCTTCGCTTTCCGACCATCTATCGTGATCAGATCGTCTTTACAGCAGAGGATGATCTCTGGCGTGTCTCCGTCGGCGGTGGCCGCGCCGAACGATTGACCGCTGGCGTGGCGGCGGCCACTGGAGCGCGTTTCTCGCCGGATGGTCGGCAGATTGCTTTTACCGGCAGTGACGAAGGCCCTGATGAAGTCTATGTGATGCCCGCCAATGGCGGACCATCGCGCCGCCTGACCTATCATGCCGGGCGCATTGAAGTGGCTGGCTGGCAGCCCGACGGAGCACAGATCCTCTACGTCAGTTCGGCTGGGTTGCCCTCGCCCCGCTGGAGCATGCTCTTTAGCATCTCGCCCCAGGGCGGTGAGTCTGCTCGGCTGCCCTATGGCATCGCCGACGCTATCGCCTTTGGTCCCGACGGTGCCGTTGTACTGGGCCGCAATATCCGCGAGCCAGCTTTCTGGAAGCGCTATCGCGGTGGGACCGCTGGCTACCTGTGGATCGATGCACAGGGAACGGGCGAGTTCAAGCGGCTACTCGACCTCAACAGCAATATCGCTGCCCCTTGCTGGGTGGGTAATCGTATCTTTTTCCTTTCTGATCACGAGGGCATAAGTAACGTCTATTCCTGCCTGCCCACCGGCGAGGATCTGCGGCGCCATAGTAACCAGGAAACGTTCTATGCGCGTAATCTCGCTACCGATGGGCATCTCTGTGTCTATCACGCAGGCGGCGATCTGTTTGTGCTCGACCCATCCACCAACCGCGAGACGCGGCTGGAAGTCGATCTAGCAGGATCACAAGCACAGCGGGCGCGCCAGTTTGTCCCTGCAGGCAAGTTCATGGACTCCTATGCGCTGCATCCCAAAGGCCACGCAATAGCCCTCACCACACGCGGCAAAGCCTTCAGCTTGAGCAATTGGGAAGGGGCAGTGTTCCAGCATGGGCAGGCCGATGGCCCGCGTTATCGCCTGATAAACTGGCTGGCTGATGGCAGGCGCCTGGTCGCAGTCAGCGACGCGGGCGATGAGCCACACCTGGTTGTTTTTAGTGTCGATGGCTCAACACCTGATCGCACCCTGGACCAGCTTGATATCGGCCATGTGACCGCGCTGTGCGCCGCGCCGGTTGGCGATCAGGTGCTATTGGCGAACCATCGCAACGAACTGCTGCTGGTGGACCTGGCGGCAGAGACATTGCGCGTGCTTGACCGTAGCGACTATGGCCGCATTGAAGACAGCGATCTGGTGAATGGCATCGCCTGGTCGCCTGACGGGCGCTGGGTCGCCTATGAACAGGCTATCAGCGCGCAGCGGATCATCATCAAGCTGTGTCGCATCGAGAGCGGCGAAACCTATCAGGTGACGGACGCGGTACGGCGCGATACCAAACCGGCGTTCGATCCTGCCGGGCGCTACCTCTATTTCTTGAGCGCGCGCGACTTTGATCCGGTGCCGGATGCGATGCACTTTGAATTCAGCTTCCCCAGGGGTGTGCGCCCCTATCTGATTACGTTGCGCAAAGACCTGCGTTCGCCGTTTCAGCCGGAATCGGCGCTGCTGCGCCCAGAAAATGAGGTGCAGAAGGCTGAGGAGGGGCAGAAAGGGCATGCAAGCAATACACCTGCGCCTGAACCGGTGGAGATTGATCTCAACGGCATCACCGACCGCATCGTGGCCTTCCCCGTTCCTGAGGGTCGCTACGGGCGGGTCCTCGGCTCCCGCAACGGCGCGCTCTTTACCTCGCTGCCAATCGAGGGATTGCGTGCTGGTGATGCGTTCGGCCTCAAACCGAAATCGAACGGCAGTCTGGAGTGGTATGACTTCGAGAAGCGCAAGCAGGAGCATATCGCTGATGAGATCGGCGATATCAGCATAACCGCCGATGGCACGACGGTGCTCTATTATTCCCATGATCGGCTACGCGTCCTCAAGGCTGGTGAGAAGCCGCCAGAACTTCCCTCTCCTGCCGCTGACAAGCCTGGCCGGGAATCAGGCTGGCTTGATCTGGAACGCATCAAGGTTTCGATCCGCCCGGGCGCCGAATGGCGCCAAATGTTTGGCGAGGCGTGGCGCCTGCAACGCGAGCAGTTCTGGGTGGCTGATATGGCAGGCGTGGATTGGCAGGGCATCTATGCTCGCTATGCACCGCTGGTGGAACGGCTGGCCTCGCGTGGCGAACTCTCGGACCTGTTCTGGGAGATGCAGGGCGAGCTTGGCTCGTCGCATGCCTATGAGGGCGGAGGCGAGTATCGCCCCCATCCCCAATATCGACAGGGTTTCCTGGGCGTGGACTGGCGCTTCGATACAGACGAGGGCGCCTATCGTATCGCGCATATCGTGCGCGGCGATCCCTGGAATCCCAAAGAGACTTCGCCGCTGCTGGCGCCAGGAGTTGATGCCAGCGTAGGCGACGCGGTGCTGGCGATCAACGGGCAGCGTCTCACACCGGAGCAGGGACCGCAGCATCTGCTGGTGAACCAGGCGGAGACAGAGGTACAAATCCTCCTTCAGCCCTCCAATGGCCCGGCGCGCAGCGTGACCGTGCGAGCGCTGGCCTCTGAATTCGGCGCGCGCTATCGTGATTGGGTAGAGGCTAACCGCCGTCTGGTGCATGAGCGAACGCATGGCCGCGTGGGCTATGTGCATATCCCCGATATGTGGACGGATGGCTACGCGGAGTTCCACCGCTATTACCTGGCCGAATATGACCACGAGGCGCTGATCGTTGATGTACGCTGGAACGGCGGCGGTGCAGTTTCCGGCCTGGTGCTGGAGAAGTTGGCGCGACCCCGACTGGGATACGCGTTCCAGCGCTGGTCGGCGCCCGAGCCATATATCTACCATGCCCCGCGAGGCAAGCTGGTGGCAATCACCAACGAGAACGCTGGCTCCGACGGCGACATCTTCTCCCATGCCTTCAAAATGATGGGGCTGGGGCCGCTGATCGGCAAGCGCACCTGGGGCGGCGTCATTGGCATCTCCCCGTATATGCCGCTGGCCGATGGGACCATCACTACCCAGCCAGAGTTTAGTTTCTGGTTCAAGGATGTGGGCTGGGGCGTAGAGAATTATGGCACCGACCCAACGATTGACGTAGATTACACGCCCCAGGATTACGCGCGTGGCCTTGATCCACAGCTTGCGCGCGGCATCGCTGAGGCGCTGCGTTTGATAGAGGAGTATCCTGCCGCGACGCCGACGCCAGAACAGCATCCCTATCGAGGCTATCCCAAGCTATGAGCAGATAGTAACAGAAGGCAAGGGTGAGCATAGCAAGAACTCACCCTTGCCTTCTGTTACTGAAGAACAGTCTCCCTTGAATAGCAGCTTCATAGCCTTGCCTGTCCCAAAAGTACTAGACGAGCCATGGCTGCATTGATTTACAAAGATCGTACTTGTATAATAACTAGCAAGCAAGGATGTCTATCCACGAGGCATGGAAGCCTCCCTTTCGACATTTGTTATGCGCGTTATTATTAGTTCGGTACCACACTTCCCCTAAGGAAGCATTCAACAAAGAGAGCAACAAGAACCTTTAAGCAGATTGGAAGCGTTCTTGTTGCTCTCTTTATGTTCTGCTGCTATGTCCGAGCGCGGGCCACAGGTTCACGGCCAGGCAGATCGCCAGTGCCAGCCCGATGGGGCCAGAGAGGCCAAATGTCACGGCAACGATGGTATAGCCTGTTCCCTGGAATAGTGCGAGCAAGGGCGCGACCAGCAGCGAGCCCACCCGTAATAATGCCGCGCTATTGCCAAGCCAGAGCGTAGCCCGCACCAGTTTGGGCGACATAATATTGCCACCGGAGAAGCCGGAGATCATGCGTGGCGCAACGCCACAAATGAGCAGGGCAATAAAACCGATGGCAAAGCTGTGCCGTATGGCATCCAGCGCCAATATCGGCCCTGCCCCCATAAGCTGCATCACGCCATCAACCACAAGGAGCGTTCCTCCGAGCACAGCCCACAGATAGGCGCTGGCAACCAGCAGCACAAACGGCCCATAATCTTTACGCTCCTTCGTAACCTTTGCCCTATAAGAGTTGGCAACAGCTTGAGGCGCGGGAGCGAGTTCCGTCACCTTGCGGGGTAGGCGTCCGCGCGAACGCATCAGTCGCAGGAAAATGCCAACGAAGAGGATCACAACGGCCCCCATACCTATCATCCCACCTCCCGTTATTATTCCTGACCAGGGCGCAGACATCATCGTGCCTGCACAGAGAAGCATCAGGCCCAGGCAATAGGTGATGGCTAGAGGCCACATCAGCTTCTGAGGAAACGCTTCCAGACCGGAGTACATCGGCAATGAGCGTGCCGACATTGCCAGAGCCATCGGCACAAGAAATCCCAGTAAGCCCAGCGTCACATTTAAGTCATCGTTTGCAGGAGGGACAGAGCCAGATGAGGCCGCTTGAATAACGTTAACGAGATTGATCACGCTGGCAAGGCCGAGTGAGCCAAACGCCATGACTATAAAGGGCAAGATTTGCTGGAACGCCTGGCGGTTCGCCAGCGAAGGGCCATGCAGAGCCGTCATCGCCAGCAGCGCAACCGCTCCTACCAGCGCCACGCATTCTAGAACGCCGCTGATAACGAGTAAAATGCGCCAGATCTCCGCTCCTGTTATCGCCAGCAACGGCTGGCTACAGGCTCGCAAAAGCAGGCCGCTCACCAGCGCGCCGAGAAGCCAGGGTAGCAGCCCGGGCAGCGCGAGGGAAGCGCCGCGCAAACGTGGCAGGAAGTGCAAAGCTACGCCCAGCACAAACAGGCCGGCCCAGCCAAACAACTGCAAGTGCCCATGCGCCTGCACCAGAGGCGTCCACCAGGAACCCGCCGGTAGCGAGAACGCGCGCGTCAGAGTGAGTACAGTCGCCAGCACAAAACCGCCGCCCGCGCCGAATAACAGCGCCGATTTAAGCAACGGCGCGACGCGCGAGAACGGCTCCTGACGAACCACCCCATTTGCTGTCGCACCGGTAGAACGTGTCGTAATCCCCATAAATACTGTCCTTACAATCCTCCATGTGGCATAGCCATAAACGTACCTCATTTACATAAAAATATTATAGCCTGTTTCCACCGAGCAGCACTAAAACTTTTATCACAGTTTCGTCACGGCCTATACTTCACCATCCAGAGCTGCAACAAAGGAGGCGCAATGCTGGGAAAGCAATCAGATAGCATGCTACAATAGCAACAAAGCGAACAGACGAGATAGAGAGGATACGGGCTTTGATGAAAAGGTATCAGTTAGCGGTAATGCCGGGCGATGGCATCGGGCCGGAGGTCATAACGGAAAGCGTTCAGACCCTTACCATGCTCGCGCAGATACACGGCGGCTTTCATTTTGCTATTCGAGAGTTCGACTGGGGAACCGAGCGTTATCTGAGGGAAGGTGCGCTGATGCCCGCCGATGGGCTGACGCAGCTCGAAAGAGGAGGCTTTGATGGGATTTTGCTGGGCCCCGTTGGCGACCCACGCGTGCCGGACCATATTACGCTGTGGGGCCTGATATTACCTATTCGTCAGGCGTTCGACCAATACGTCAATCTCCGCCCGGCGCGTCTGTTGCCAGGGGTGCGCAGTCCGCTGGCGGATAAGCAGCCACGGGACATCGATATTGTATGCGTGCGCGAGAATACCGAGGGCGAGTATGCGGGCGTCGGTGGGCGCGTACATCGCGGGACAGAGCATGAAGTGGCGATCCAATCAACGATCTTTACGCGTCAGGGGACCGAGCGGATCATCCGCTACGCGTTCGAGTATGCCAGGCGCTATGGCCGCAAGAAAGTCACCAACGCCACCAAATCCAATAGCATGCAATACAATATGGTTTTTTGGGACGAGATATTTCGGCAGGTTGCGGCTGAGTATCCCGATATTCTCCATGAGCAACAACTGATCGATTCGTTGAGCGCCCGTTTTGTCTCGCGCCCGGAGAGCCTGGACGTCGTGGTGGCCTCCAACCTCTTCGGTGACATCCTGACCGATCTGGGAGCGGCTATTTCGGGCAGTCTGGGGTTGGCCCCGAGCGCGAATCTTGATCCACAACGGCGCTATCCAAGCTTATTTCAGGCTATTCACGGTTCCGCTCCCGACATCGCAGGCAAGGGTATCGCAAATCCTATTGCCTCCATCTGGTCGGCACAGCTTTTGCTCGAATTTCTTGGGGAGGATGAAGCGGCATCAGTATTGATGCGAGCAATCGAAGCAGTGCTGGCAGAGGGAAAAGTACATACGCCCGATCTCGGAGGCACGGCAACAACGCGACAATTGGGGCAGGCCGTCCGAGACCAGGTACAGCAATTAGCAGCACGCTAAATGCATTATGAGAGCCAGTATGCTCCTGGCTCTCATAACAACCTTACTTGATAATGCCATATTGCGCCTTCAGCAGCAAGATACGCTGCACCGATTGATTCACGCGATCCATGCTAAGCGTTCCTTGCTGGATAGTATTTTTCAGAGCGGTGACAACGGCGGCGACCTGGGCAGGCGTGAATGGGCCTTCTATCAGATCGTTGCCCGCCATGATTGCCAATACTGCCGCCTGACTCAATGACCAGCGCTGGCTGATGCCCGCCATATAAAGGCCATCGGTAATCACCACGCCATTATAGCCCAGTTCTCCCCGCAACACACCATTAATAGCTTTTGGCGAAAGTTCGGCGGGTAGCGCGGGATCAATTGCAGGCATTAAGACATCGGTGGACATGATCATCCCGGGATTATCCTGCTGAATCATCATCCTATAGGGGGCGAGGTCTATTGCTTCCAGGTCAGCCTTGCTCCGGTTGACCACCGGTAAACCAGCATGGGGATCGGATGTGACTGCCCCCAACCCTGGAAAGTGCTTGAGGCAGCCTGCAACGCCGTTATGCTGCAAGCCATCCAGGTATGCCCCGGCATACCTGGCAACAGTTTTTGGATCGTTGCCAAACATGCGCGATTGCAATACAGGAGGATTTACCGTATGCACATCCACCACCGGAGCCAGATCGGCATTAATCCCCAGCTCCAACAGCCACTTCGCAGCTAGCGTCCCTTGACTCAGGGCCATCTGCGTAGTACCGCTTGCCGCCATTGCCTCAGCCGAGGGCAGATAGCCGTGAAACTTGTAGAGGCGATTTACCAGTCCCCCCTCCTGGTCGGTCGCAATCAAAAGCGGAACATGGGCATCTTTCATTGCCTGAACGGAGATGCCGTCCACATTGCCAGCCATATTATATGGCGGATCAAAGTTATGATTGCTCTCCTGGTACATAAAGCCTCCCACGAACTGTTGCGCAACCATATTTTGTAATCCGCTCCCTTGATAGCTTTTCCCCAGATACTCCACCATAATCAACTGACCCAGCTTTTGATCGAGGGTCATCCCCTGCATGATCGATTGTACTTTGGCGAGTTGCATGCGCAGAAGTTCTTCGGAAGAAAAACTGTTGGCATCCGCTTTCTGCGCTACGCTCTGGGTAATAGTAGTAGAGCCGCCACGCCCAGCCGTCGGCGATGGTGAAGAGGTCACATTCCCTAGCACATTAGCACACCCCGAACATAGCAGAGCCAGGCAGCAGACCATCAAGAGTATATGACTATAAGCAATTCTTGCGGGTAAGCGAACGACGCGTTGAAACTGCATTATACGGGCTCCAAGCTCTAGAGTACGAAGCTTTTACTACAACATGACTAGACTTACAACACATAATGGTGAACGTGAGAGCGTGCCCAAAAGTAACCTCGAATCGGCTCTATTATAGCTTTTTTTCACATATATAGCTATATTCAACTACTCTATTGAGCTTTCCTGCTTCTCATGATACAATCCCAAAAGCTGAACAATGAGCATGTTCTCTGTGACAGAGATGTGTAGTGCTATCGCCCAGGAACCCTATCATAGCAGGAGGCTAGTTATATGGGTACGGAAGGCATCGAACATGTGATTTTTTCCCCGCGTAAGAAACCTATTGATCGTAGAATCATTCTTTTAGGAAGCCTTATCATCGTTCTGGTATTTAGCTCCTTCACACTGGGATTAGCCATCCTGTTAAGCAATTCTGCTCATAGTAATGGTAATCGCCCGGCGGTCAACTTTGCCACGAATGGTACAGTTCACGGACCGCAAACATCGGCCAGTTCCACTAAAGAACAGTCAACGCCTCAAGTTACTCCTTCTCCCATACCTCCCCAACAGCCTCTCACACCTTTCCCCTCATTTTTACCGGATCAGCTTGCACTTCTTCAAGCCAAAGACCGCTTTTTCTATCATGGCAATACCAGCCTGCCAGAAATCGCATTGACCTTTGACGATGGCCCCAACCCGCCATACACGGCTCAGGTCCTGGCAACGCTGGAACGTTACCATGTGAAGGCCACATTTTTTTGCGTCGGGAAGCAGGTGCAGGCGTATCCAACCCTGGTCAAACAGGAGTATGCTTCAGGGCATCTGGTCGAGAATCATAGCTGGTCGCATGCTTACCTGCCCTATCTTTCTGACGCCAGCCTCCTCTGGCAATTCAGCACGACGCAAACTATGATTGAACACGTCACAGGAGCTCGACCAACGTATTTCCGCCCCCCATATGGTGCTTTCAGTGCTTCCGTATTGACAAACGCCAATCGCTTTGGACTCTCTACCTTTTTATGGAACGTGGACCCGCGCGATTGGTCTCGGCCCGGCGTGAATGACATCGTGGCGCGCACTATCGCCCAGACGATGAATGGCTCCATCATCCTCATGCACGACGGAGGCGGTGACCGTTCCCAAACGGTGGCAGCTCTTCCCATCGTCATTGAATGGTTTCTCCATCATGGCTACCGCTTTGTCACCTTGCAGCAACTTGTGGCCGATTACCATCGCGATAACACACCTCAACCTGCTCAGAAATCACATATTCCTCCTGGTCTACAAGAGTGGTGGAGACGGAAGTTGCAAACGCTATATAATCATTAGTAAGAAGCTATTTTTACAAGAAGGGGCGACGATAAAAGCATCAATGGCGCGACTCGAAGATATCGACCTGGCAGAACGACTTTTTCTGAAAGGATATCCTTTTAGCCGGTACGCACCCCGGCCTGGCGATCCCGTCTCAATGGCAGTGGCTCCCCTGCGCAAACCACTGCCTCAGTGTAAGGTTGCGCTGATTACGACAGCAGGGCTTAGCCTGGCGGATCAGCCGCCATTTGATACCAGAAACAGAATGGGAGATAGCTCTTTCCGTGAAATTTCTGCGCGTATCTCTCCCCAAATGCTGGAAATGAATCATAGAAGCTGGGCCTTTGATCAGACGGGCATCCTGCGGGACCGCAACCTCGTCTTTCCGCTTGATCGCTTATGGGAGATGCAGGAACGGGGAGAGATCGGAGCCATCGCTCCCCGCCACTACAGTTTTATGGGCTCGATCATTGGGCCATCCAGACTGATCAAAGAGAGTGCGCCGGAGGTGGCGCGGCGGCTCGCCGCGGATCAAGTCGATATTGCGCTACTCACCCCCGTCTGACCCATGTGCCATCAGTCAGTTGGACTGATCCAGCGCGCCATCGAATATACGGGTATCACCACTGTATCTCTCTCGCTCCTGCGCGAAATTACTGAGAAGATACGCCCCCCCCGCGCCCTTTTCGTGTCTTTCCCTCTCGGCTATCCTCTAGGAGAAGCTAACAACACAGAACTACAAACTCGCATTATCCGCGCTGCCCTGGCCCTGCTGTCGCGCACAGATATTCCTGTATTGGAAGCTTACTCCCTTTGAACTATCACTATCATAAAGGACGAATAGCGTATTTCTCGCCTCACTGTGAGAAATCTTTCAAAACACTCGTAATATCTTCAGGAAAAGCGGAACTATTCACCTGCTTTTCTCGTCTTGAACAATAGAAGAAATCGCTCACAGCCATGAAGCGCGCTCATATCTGTGATACCTGACAACCTATCCTCATTTCAACCTGATAGCCGGGCATATATTCTGTCTCTATGCCCTTTTTTAAGGAGTTACTTATGCAATATATACACATTCATAAGAAGTGGCACACTCTCTGCCTAGTCGGCATCGTTGTTCTGGCTGTGTTCCTCGCCGGTTGCGGGGGTGCTGCGCCAACGGCTTCCCCCAGCATAGCGGCCCCAAATAGCGGCGTCAACAATGCGAACTCTGGAGCCACGTCAAATCCTGCAAAAGCTCCCGGAGGAGGGGGACAAACAACAGGCTCAACGTCCTTCGGGCCGCAATACGTCGTTAAGACCCTCAACGTTAGCATGGCCGTCAAGGACACACGGAAAACGGCTGATGAGATCCAATCCTGGATCACTGCCGCCGACCCGCAGGCAACTTCCACCGGCATCAACTACACGCCCATCAGCGATACCTTTTTTAATATATCAATGAGCTTCTCCGTACAGGCTACCCTTTACCCGCAAATTGCCAGCTACCTGAAAGACTACCCATTCAAGCAGCAAGGCCGCCTTACAAACTTCGACGAGTCGGTACAGGATGTCACCAATGACTATATCGATACGCAATCGCGCCTGAAAAACCTGCATGCCGAACAGGATCGCCTGCTGGATTTGATGAGCCACGCTCAGGCGCTGGGAGATGTTATGACCATCAATCAGAGTTTGACCGATGTGGAGGGACAGATTGAGAGCACAGAGGCCCATCTCAAGGCGCTTAACGGCCAGGTCGCCTTCTATAGCGTCTCCATTAGCTTACAACCAATCGATGCCGCTCCACCACCGCCAAGCTCAGGCTGGAACGTCACCCAGATCTTCCACGATGCCTTTGCAGCCTCGCTGACCTTTGGGCAGGCGCTGCTCGCTTTCCTCATCTGGCTGCTCGCTTTCAGCATCTATATTATCCCGGCAATCCTGATCCTCTGGCTGGTCTTCCGCTGGAAGAACCATCCTTACCGGGCCACGTCTCTGCCTAAACCCAGCCCGGTATCCTCTGCATATACGCCGACTCCGCCGGATGCCCACGCATAACATTACGAGTATAGAAACGAAGAAGGAGCGATCTCGACTCTTGTATGCTATGCCGAGATCGCTCCTTCTCGCTAAGAAAGACGATAATCCTGATTTTTGCGTAGGATCTGGAGGTCTGTGGTTTAAGTTAGATCAATCCAATAGAGCTGCCACTCCTGACCGACCTGCGCCACATCGACAATCTGCAATTCGCCGTCAGCGGCGACAATGAGGCGGGCCTTCACCGGATCTTTGATGACCTGCAATAGTCTACCACCATTTCTCTCAATCACGCGCACTGAGGCCGGGTTCTCGTCATCAATCGTCAGTGAGACGCCTGGGAGTTGGAGTTTGCGGGCCTCATCCAGGAGCAGAGCCAACTGGCGACTGGCATAGCCTTTACCACGCAGCGAGGGACGAATGTTGTAGCCAATATGCCCGGAATACTTCTCGTAAGGTGGCTTCAGGTGCGGGCGGAAACGGATCTCTCCAATGACCAGCCGCCCATCCTGGACTAGCAGATAAGTCTGCTGGGCTGGCATGCCAGGGGGAAGGCCGCTTCCTTCCGCCTCTTCCTCAAGTTCGCGTACAAACTGCGCGAAGTCCTCACGGGCCAGTTCGACGTTGTTATAGCCATATTCTTCACCGGCTTGAAGAAAATCGTTGACCATATCCAGGTATGCGGGGCCATGCTCGATGGCCGGTTTGACTAACGCGAGCTGCATAAAAAAAGTCTCCTCTTTTTCAAAAACGCATAGGCAGTA
The DNA here is from genome assembly GCA_035293765.1 of Ktedonosporobacter sp. Lineage (GTDB taxonomy): Bacteria > Chloroflexota > Ktedonobacteria > Ktedonobacterales > Ktedonobacteraceae > DASRHT01. The sequence goes on along the minus strand of DATGMF010000047.1, from coordinate 10,800 downwards.
CGATAAGCCAGAGCCTGCTCTGCTTGATGGCGTACGGCGGTATGCTATCTGAAATGGGAAGAGACTTCTGTTGTAACAACAGAGTGCCCCAACAAAAAACCCTGGACAGCAACACGCGCCGTCCCGGGTCATTTACGAGAATAGGAATGTACCTCTACATAAAGCTATGGCGGCAACAATAAAGAGAAAAATGACGAGAGCCTCAGCAGGCGATCTAAAAGGTGAATAGCACGCACACTAAAAAAGCCACACTTCTCGCCCTAAAAGATGGTATTTTCTTTATTTGTTACTTCCATAGCCCAAAGACAGCGGAGTTATTGATCTGCCTTTGGGCCGTGACAGGTTTGCGTTGCCACGCCTGTACATTCCTATTCTATAAGCATTTAGCAGGATTTCTACCAATTAGAGTATAATTACCATAAGACCCATTGTCAATGGCATGAGCAGCAAATATCCCGAAAAATAGGGGTACGTTATTTTCCTCCTGGCAATTAACACTCTTCACATTTTGGATCTAGCCATTGGTCGCCCATGCTCACAGTTTTAGCCTCATTTCTTGTGCTATACTAGCAACAGGCAACGATAGCCCATCGCCACACTACTGCAAAGGAAGCTATATCTTTATGACCAGTCAGACAGAGCAGTTTGATGCCATTATTATTGGAGCGGGCCATAATGGCCTGGTTGCAGCCGGGTATCTAGCGCGTGCCGGTAAGAAAGTGCTTGTATTGGAACAGCGAGACCGGGTGGGCGGAGCATGTACGCTTGAGGAACCATTTCCAGGCTTTACGATGTCGCCGTGTGCCTACGTAGTCAGCTTGCTGCGACCCGAGATCATTCGCGACCTGGAACTGCACCGCTACGGCTTTGATGCGTACATCAAAGATCCACAGATGTTCGTGCCCTACCCGGATGGAAACTACCTCTTTCTGCGTGCCAGCACCGAAAAAACGGTAGAAGGTATCCGCCGACTCTCCCCCCACGACGCGGAAGCTTACCCTAGATTTTTGCGCTTCTTCGAACGTGCATCGGAGATTCTCAATCCTATTTTACTGGAGGAGCCGCCCTCGGTTGCTGATCTAGCAGGTCGTTTTAGAGGCGAGGACGAAGAGATTTACCGCTATTTGATGTTCGGGAATCTCTACGACATGCTTGCTGATTATTTCGAGTCTGATTATTTACGTGCTGCTTGGGCAGGACAAGGGGTAATAGGTTCATTTATTGGACCAAAGACCCCCGGTTCTGTATACGTTGCCTGGCACCATATGTTTGGTGAAGTTAACGGTGAGCGGGGTATGTGGGGTTATGTGCGCGGCGGCATGGGTCGGATTAGCTTCGCACTGGCCGCCTCGGCTGAAGCTCACGGAGCAACCATTCGCACAAACGCGCCTATCGCCAAAATTCTTACCCACAATGGGCGAGCCGAAGGGGTGCGCCTGGAAAATGGCGAAGAACTGCGCGGGAAAGCCATTCTTTCCAATGCCGATCCCAAGCGCACATTTTTGCACCTGTGCGCCGATGCCGGGTTGGATCAGGGTTTTCTCAAACGCATCTCACAGTTCAAGACCGAGAGCGCAGTGATAAAGCTCAATATCGCGCTAAAAGAGCTGCCCAGCTTTTCTTGCCTCCCAGGGACCGCTCCAGGTTTACAACATGCGGGCTCCTGCGAAATCAGCCCCACGCCTGACTGGGTCCAGGAAGCGTATGAGGACGCCGCCCACGGCGAACTTTCAAAAAAGCCTTATATCGAAGCATATATGCAATCGAGCACGGACCCATCGGTGGCTCCCTCTGGATACCATACAATATCGATGTTCTGCCAGTATGCTCCCTATCATCTCAAAGGACGGACCTGGTCGGAGGAGGTTAAAAATGAGATGGCGGATCGCATCATCGCGACGATGACCGAGTTCGCCCCTAACTTCGCCGACGCCGTTCTTCATCGCCAGGTCCTGAGCCCGCTTGATATCGAGCAACGCTACGGCATGCCCAACGGTAATATCTTTCACGGAGAGATCACGCCTGACCAGCTCTTTTCCTTGCGACCCGCTCCAGAATGCGCCCGCTATCGCACCCCCATCAAGGGATTGTATCTTTGCGGGTCAGGAACGCATCCAGGAGGCGGCGTGATGGGCGCGCCTGGACATAACGCCGCAAAGGCTTTGCTCAACGATTGGGCCAGGCAGTAGCAAGTTCTGCCCCTACAGTGGGCAAAGTCCAGGGTTGGGCGCAGGGAGAGCTGCGTAGGGGCAAGCCCTGCCCCTACGCAGCTCGTTTCAGAGCGAATCCAGCATCGCGCGAATAAAACCGACTGCCACGGAGAGCCAGTCGAAAGAGCGCGTCCAGGCCACCCATTCCTGCTGCGTAGGCCAGCCGGGCCGGTAGCGAGGGACCATCTCCTTTGGCATCGCTGTTGCCCATTTGCTACCTTCGCCCAGCCCTCCGGGCGTGAGCCGCACGGAAATATTGAAAACGGTTTCGTCGGGAAGCTGCTTTTTCCAGTCAGGCATGGCTTTGAGCAGAGGATCGCGTCGCCAGGCGCTAAACAGGGTGGGAAGGTCCGCTCCATCCTGCTCGGAACGCCGTAATGTGATCACCTGCCCAACCACAACGGAACGCTCCCACTCTGGGAAACGCAGCCAGACAATATAGCGATAATCATCTAATCCGGCAGCCTTGATAAAGGTTTCCAATCCTTCGCGTTTAAGACGGCGTTCGGTATCGCTCTGCCAGATCCTTACCATCGCATCCAACCGCTTCCTCTTCTCGTTCTCGCCAAGATTGGCAAACTGGCCGCTATTCGCAGGATATTCTTGCCCTTGCATAAAATCCTCTCCCCCTATTGACGCTGCGCATATTGTAACATGCGAGCAAAGCGGGCCAGTAGTAAGCAATCCATCTCTTCCTCTAAAATATACATTTCGATTGACATCGTGCATCAATAGCACTACACTAGCAACAGATGAGATAACCGTCAGGAATACATTCTATCAAATTCACGTAAAGGGACATCAACGCATGGAGTCCAATCAACAACCGGAGCATCAGAGTATCATCGTCGGCAAAAAGCATTTTCAGTATAAAGAACATAACGTAGGGAGTGCAGCACCATCCTATAATCAGGCACCGCCAACTACTGACGCCGTCAGTGTCTTTCATAAAGCAACAGGAAAATCTCGTTTAAAACGCAACACCCGGCAAACGCTGACAGGACTGCTCACACTGCTGGAAACAGTTCCAGCGCCCTCCACCGGGGCCACGCCTTTCGGCGCATCTGTAAATACCGCAGAGACTTCACCCGCCATCCATACTATTGGGAAGCGGCTGGTGGCACTGATCTGCGATATCCTGCAATGCATATGCGCCGGGCTGGCTATTATGGAACCCGGAACAGATATTTTGCATTTTCTGGCAGTTACAACAAAATACGCCAGCAGCGAGCCTGGCTGGAACGCAAATATTGAAGGAAACTCCCTCGCTGAATGGCTACAATATCCTGCCGCCGGTACCTATCTGAGAACTGGCACAATATTACAAATAGACCTGAGGCAACCGCCATTCAGTATGCAGACCTGGTCCAGGATCAGCAAGATCTTTGCGGCCCCTATTCTTCTTGATCAGCAACTTATAGGCATACTATTCCTGGGGCACAGAAGCGCAAAACGCGAGTATACCGAAGAAGAGCTGGCTATCATCCAGGCGGCAGCCAGGTTTTCAGCTCTGGCAATGGAGCGCGAGCGACTGCAACGTGAGAGGGCGGAAGCGCAGGCCAGAGAGTTGGTGATGCGCATCGCCAATCAACGTATGGAAGAATTTCTTAGCATCATCGGTCACGAAATGAGAACTCCCCTGACGACGATCAAAACCGGTATACAGCTAGCCCAGAGGCAAATTGCTACTTATCTGCAAGCAATCCCCCTGGAAGACACAGCAGCGCGAGACAGACTCGCCGAGATACAGCACATCCTCGAATGCGCCGAGCGTCCGGTAAACATCCAGGATCGCCTGGTAAGCGATCTGTTAGAGATTGCGCGGCTTCAGGCGGACCGGCTTTCGTTCCACCCAAAACCCTGTAATCTGGCAACCATTCTCTTTGAAGCTATCGAGGACCTTCTTACCACAACCACCCGGCGCCGCATTGAGAGCAACATCAACTCTACAGACCTCATCCCAGTTATGGCCGACGAGGCTCGTATTCGTCAGGTGATCAGCAATTATTTGACCAACGCCCATCAATACTCGCCGATAGATAGCCCCATTTCGGTCCAACTGGCAATTGAGGGGCAGCAGGCACAGATCGCCGTGCGAGATGAGGGACCAGGGCTTACACTCGAAGAGCAGGGGCGCATCTGGGAACGTTTTTATCGCGTCGAGTGGATTGAGAGGCAACATAGCAATGGCGCGGGCCTGGGGCTGGGCCTCTATATCTGCCAGATCATCATCGAACAACATAAGGGAAGAGTTGGGGTGGAAAGTACTCCCGGCGGCGGATCAACTTTCTGGTTTACGCTTCCACTCGCACGCCAATCTCAGCCAGCAGCAGAGACAGTATAAGCTCCTACAGAAGCTACGTAATATGCATCAAAGCCGAAGGAAAATGATGCTTTAGCCACCGCGCCAGATCGTCAGCTAAGGGAGCCACGAAGGTTGTGAGCGCATTATCGGGAAAGCGATGCAGCATCAGGCTCGCTGCATGCAGAAACTGGCGATCAAGCTCTGCCTCCGGCGTTCCCTGATCAGCAGGAGGAGCATAGGTCTGATCACCCACAATGGCGTAGCCTAGCGCGGCAAGATGAGCGCGGATCTGATGCGTTCGCCCGGTGATAGGACGCGCCTCTAAGAGCATAAAGCCGTTTTCGGTCGCCAGCACCCTGAATTTCGTCAAAGCTTCCTGCCCACCAGCAGCCACGATGCAGCGGCGGCGATCATCTGGATCGCGCTGCAAAGGGCCATTGAGCACAACAGTGTTTCCCAACGCAGCAAAAGCGCATGAGGGATCAATCGGCTCTGTTACGCCCTCGGGACGCTCTCGCGAGACCATCAGCGTGGTACGTGGATTTGCCCAGGAGGGAGAGCCTTTCCGCACAACGGCCAGGTACCGCTTTACAATCGTATGATCGTGGAACTGCGCAACAAGATGGCGGCGAGCCCGCTCAGTACAAGCCAACGCGACGATACCCGAAGTATCCTTATCCAACCGGTGCAACAGGCAGGGACGAGGCAGGGAACCATACTCTTTCCAGAAACGCTCTATACGCCTGGCCCGCAACATCTCTTGCACGGCAAGGGGAGCCTGCGTCCATTGCGGCTCATCCGGTAACTCAGGCGGGGACCACGGCTCTTTTTCCTGCTGCTCCAGGTATGTCAGCAGGGCGTCCCACATCGTATCATCCGCGTGTTTATACGTGGGGTGAATGACAACACCTGCCGCCTTGTTCACAATCAACAAGTGGTGATCTTGATAAATAACAGAAAAGCCTGCTGTTTCCATAGAGAGCAGTATAGGTGTACAGCCTGCGCTCGTCAAATCAACAGCCAACATTGTTAACCCGATGTGCAAGCAAGCCCCATCATCGCGGGCACCCCAGCAGGGCAAGCGCGAGGCATTGCCCCTAGCCAGACGTCCTGCCGCTCGCCCGTCATCCCCTATCCCCAGCAGGGCAAGCGCCAGGGGTTGCCCTGTGGCGGTGGCTGCGATGATGGATCATGGCACGATGGATGGGTAGGGGCAATGCCTCGCGCTTGCCCTGTGGCGGCCCTACTCGCACATGGCGTTTGTTGAAAAACGTGCCGGGACTGGCTATTTTCCGGTAGAGTTGAGCGTTAGCAGCATAAAGATAACTCCTCGCCAGCACTGCTTGTCTTGGCGAGGAGCACAATAACAACAGCTAATAATCCAATAAAACGCTTAGTTGAGCATAACACATAAAGGATAATGCTTGAGGGCTTTAGAGGCGGCGCGAAGCAAGGCTGCTCCAGATGATGACAAGCATGATAGCAGCGATAATAGTGCTGACTAATGGAACGCCGGAGATAGTTGGTTCGCCAGCGATGGAGAAATGGAAGAAGCCGACAATAAGAAAGATGGCAAACAAACCAACCATGATCGCACCGATGATCCCTGCTGGCGCGCGACGCCCCGCGATAAGCTCTCCCAAAAATCCAATGATGGCCGCGATGATCAGCCATACAATAAATTGTACGAAGGTAATAGTCATATTTTCCCTCCATAGAAATTCGTGAAATCCAATCACTACCATTAACACGGCTGTTCAAGCAAAGAAGACTCAACCGGTACGTAATAATCGTTATAGGGCCATACACAATGCAATCTAAAGAATTTGCTATTTCTATATGCTCCACCAGCGCCGATGCCATTCGAGGGCAGCCAGCAATGCGTTCTGCGTCTCTTGCGAGAAGATCGTCTGGCAGCGTTCGAGTTCTGGCGCTCCGGCATAGAGATCGACAATGCCCAGATCGACGCCGACCAGCGGCTCAACGGCGGCAGCAGTGCAATAGGGGACATACGGCGCGCTGTAGCCACCCGCTTGCAGCATCACTAAGCGTCCATCGCACACCTCTTCGGCGAGATTGACCATCAACTCAGACATTTTGCGGAAGCCATTCATCGTGACCATCATCTGGGCTAAGGGGTCCAGCCAGGAGGGGTCTTGACCTGCGGTGATTATAATTAGCTGGGGACGATACTGCAAGCCTATCGGCAGCACCAGTTGCTCAAAAGCGGCGATATAGCCCCTATCTCCCGTTCCTGGCGGCAACGGAATATTGATGGTATAGCCTGCCCCCCTGCCGCTGCCCACCTGATCCAGCATACCGGAATGCTGCGGAAACCAGTTCTCCTGGTGCAGCGAGACGAATAGCACGCCAGGGTCGCGATAAAAGGCGTCCTGAATGCCATTACCATGATGCACATCCCAATCTACTACCATGATGCGATCAAGCTGATAAACGTTGCACGCATGGTGGGCCGCGATAGCCGTATTATTGAAGATACAAAACCCCAGCGCCATATTGCTCATCGCATGATGCCCTGGAGGACGTAACAGGGCATACGCGTTACGCACTCTCCCCTCTATAACGGCGCTGACCGCATTCATAGCGCCGCCCGCAGCATAGAGGGCCGCCTCGAATGAGCCGGGGCTTAGCACGGTCTCTTCATCCACTTCCCCCCACGGCCCGCTGGTTGGCCCCCCTTTGGCACAGGCTCTGATGCCTGCAATATAATCGCGGGTGTGATAGACTGCCAGTTCATCTTCAGTAGCGACACGGGCGGCGAGCGGCAGCATCTGCGCAGTTAAGCCAGAGCCATCAAGAAACTCCTTGATTCTTTTTGTGATAGCTAAAGACGAGGGATGCGGCTCTGGAGAGAGGCTAAACGAGCCAGCACGCATCTCGACTACTGCTTCCATGCCTGTATCGTGGGCTAAAAAATGTTCATCAAAAACAAAACCGGTACGGAAGGGATGCATATAAGCGTCCTTTCTGATAACTATTTCTTGCATTAATCATAGCAGCATGATACTATTAGGTCCACTATGGAACAGCAAAACCACAAGGCCGCCGTAGACGAGCTGGACCTGCGCATTATCGAGGCCCTGCAACAGGATGGAAGGCGACCTTTTACTAAAATAGCTGCCGATCTGGGAATTTCGGAAGCAAGCGTTCGCCAGCGCGTAGGGCATCTTATCAACACCCAGACGATACAGATTGTCGCTGTCACTAACCCTGCAAAAATGGGGTACACGCTCGCGAACATGATTGGTATCCGCGTCTCGGGCGATCAATTGTTAGAGGCCGCAGACGCCATTGCCGCTTTTGATGAGGTTATCTACCTGGTCGTTTGCGCTGGTCACTTTGATCTATTGGCGGAAATTGTCTGCCGCGACAACGATCACTTTTTGCAGTTTCTCACCGAAAAGCTTTATAAGGTGCCCGGCGTGCGAGATGCGGAGACATTTATGTATTTACGAGTTTATAAGCAAAATGATGCTGCATTCCTCTCGCAGGCCAGACTCTCTCCCTCACCCGCTTTTCATAGGCGACGCGTGCTGGCGACAGAAGAGTGAGTTGATTTTCTTCAAGTGGAGCAGGACGAACATCCGCGTACAGCTCCCCCTCTCCGCACCAGATGCCAATAGTTTCTGTCATCGTTCTAATGATCTCCTACTAATCTGAAAGCAGACGATCCCACTGTGAAGAATCCCTCCAACCTGGAAGTAATGTCAATCGTAAACTACTCTGAATGTTTTTAATTATAACCGAGCAATAAAGGAGCCTCTATTCGTGGAACCGCCAATCTCGTATTCACCTCAGACCGGCCCTATTCATCTACCCAAAGACGGGCGGCCTGCCAGTGTACAGGTGCAGCACCTTGTCAAAACCTTCGACAAGATTGAGGCGGTGAAAGACGTCTCGTTCAGCATTGGCGAGGGCGAAATCTTCGGGTTGCTTGGGCCTAATGGCGCAGGCAAAAGTACCACCATCAATATGATGTGCAGCTACCTCAAACCCACAACGGGCGATACCATCATTGATGGACTTTCAGTGACGCATGAGCCGATGAAAGTCAAACGCGTGATCGGCGTTGTGCCGCAGGAGATCGCCCTTTATAAAGACTTAAATTCCCTGGAAAATCTGGAGTTCTTTGGCGAAATCTATGGCTTATCCAGGCAGGAACGTAAAACACGCGCCCGCGATGTATTACAATTTGTTGGCCTCTACGAGCGGCGCAAAGACCCTATCAAGACATTCTCAGGGGGCATGCAGCGCCGCATCAATCTGGCTATCGCGCTGCTCCACCAGCCCAAATTCTTATTAATGGATGAGCCAACGGTCGGGGTAGATCCTCAGTCGCGCGAGCACATTTTTGCTACAATAGAGCAACTGCGCGATCAGGGTACCACCATCCTCTATACCACGCACTATATGGAGGAGGCTGAACGGCTCTGCAATCATATCGCCATTATGAATGAGGGGCGCATCATCGCTATGGGCACGCTTGAGCAACTGCTGGCGTTACGCGACCAGACTCGTGAAGTGCAGCGCCCGCACGGTTTGCAGGAATTGTTCATCCAGCTCACCGGCAAAACGCTCCGCGACTAACTATGCATGAGCATCTGCATAAAAATTTAGAAGGAACTATCGCTATGAGGACAATCTGGTATATCGCCAAAAAAGACCTGTTACAGACGCTGAAAGACAAAAATTCTTTCTTCTTTATGCTGGCCGTCCCTCTCATACTCATCGCAGTCATCGGCCTGGCCTTTGGCAACCTGTTTGGGGGCACGTCGAGCCAGATTACCATCAATGTTGCCGTCAGCAACCAGGATAGCGGCTACGTTGGCGCAGCTATCGTCAACGCGCTCCAGATCAATGCGGATCAATTGAAGATTACCGTCCATCAGTACCAGAACGCCCAACAGGTCACCGATCAGGTAGCCAATAGCAGCGATGTGAACGCAGGCGTGGTTATTCCGGCGGGTACAACCGATAATATTATTGCCGCCGCTCGCAACGGCACAACCCCCAAAAATCTGGTCCAATTTTACGCGCTGCCGAGCAATAATGATCCGCGTGCCACCATCGTGCAAAATATTGTGACCGGCGTGATCAGCTCCCAACTGGCAGGCTCTGCTGCTATGGGGCAGGTGTCTGGCGTTTGTAACCAGCCGGGCAACCATTGCGCTCAAAATACGATTAATGCGCAGAAGATTATCAGCAGCGTGGGGCAGGCCAGTGCGGCTGGAGGGCAATCTGCGGTGCAATCGCTCACGGTGGGCCACGCGACAAAGATCAATGCTTTCGACCAGCTCGTTCCTGGTTATGCTATCTTTTTTGCCCTTTTCGGTATCAACGCTGCCGCCGCAACTATCCTGGAAGAGAAGGAGGAAGGCACATTCCGCCGCCTGCTGATCGCGCCCATTCATAAATACGCGCTGCTCGGTGGCAAACTGCTGGCCCAGTTTATCCTTACTCTGATACAGTTGTCTGTGCTCTTTGCCATCGGCTATCTCGCGTTTCACCTGGATGTCGGCTCCTGGCCCATGTTGATTGCCCTGCTGGTGGCGACCAGTTTTGCCGCAACGGGCCTGGGTATTCTGCTGGTCTCTATCGTCAAAACCCGCCGCCAGCTCAACCCCATCGTCAGCCTGGTGGTGCTGGTCTCTTCCGCCATAGGGGGCGCGTGGTGGCCGCTCTTCCTGGAGCCACAATGGATGCAATCGGTCGCCAAGCTGGGCCTTACAGCGTGGGCAATGGAGGGGCTGAACGGCATTATGATCCTGGGGAAAGATTTTACTCAGATTCTACCTGATCTGCTCGGCTTGCTGGCTTATGGCATCATCTGTTTTGTGATCGCCATGCGCTTCTTCCGCTTCGAACAGAAAACGGCGTAGCGTTCCAACCAACAAGCTAAACATCCTACAGTCTATCCGTCAATGACCTGCGGTCTGAGACCGCAGGCTTGCCTTTCGGCTTACCTCTGGACTCCACCGCAATTCTGCATACCGTTTGAGGCGTGCAGCTTTGGCTTCACGGTCCGAGGCATCAGGGGCCATTGACAGAAGCCCCGTCGTGCTCCAATCGTGTCGAAGCACGAGCGTTCTCATCACCAGATTACGCGCGCCAACCAGATCAGCATGCAGAATATACCCACACATCGGGTTCTGACACGTAAAGAGCAACCCCTTGTTTGGCCGGTTCTCATTCGCGATGTGCCCACACTTGGGACAGCCCTTTGACGTATAATCGGCATCGACTTTGACCGCAAGGGACCCCGAA
>DATGMF010000046.1:0-12958 GCA_035293765.1 Ktedonosporobacter sp. | reverse complement strand
GGGGGAGAAGCGAGCTTGCAGACGCTTTTGTGTGAGCAGCAGGGAGATGTGGGCATCGGCGAGCATGAAGGAGAGCCGCTCGGGCGGATAGCTCAGGTCCAGCGGGACATAGGCCCCTCCGGCTTTGAGGATCGCCAGGATGGCGATCACCTGCTCCAGGCAACGCTCAAGAGAGAGCCCCACCAGGGTTTCGGGGCCGACTCCCCGTTGCCGCAGCATATGGGCCAGTTGATTGGCGCGGGCATCCAGTTCGCCATAGCTGAGTTGCTGCTGCTCGAAGACCAGCGCGATGGCGTCCGGGGTGAGCTGCGCCTGCGCCTCAAAGATCGCCATCAGTCCCCGATCATGGGGATAAACCGTTCGGGTCTCATTCCAGCCGATGAGTAATTGCTGACGTTCGACTGTGGTCAACAGGGGTAACTCGTCCATTTGATACTCTGGATGAGTGACCATACCTTCCAACAGGATACCCAGGTGGCTGACCATGCGCTCGATGGTGTCTGGCTCAAAGATATCACGGTTATATTCCAGAACGCCAACGACGCTCTGTTTGCGCTCCTGCATGGTGAGCGTCAGGTCGAAGCGGGCAATGCCGCTTTCTGTTGCCAGCAGCTCAACATTGACGTCGGGCAGGTTCAATGAGGCAGTTGCGACGTTCTGCCAGGCAAAGACGGCCTGGAACAGGGGGGTATGGCTCAAGTTGCGTTGAGGATGTAGCGCCTCCACCACGCGCTCAAAAGGTATGTCCTGGTGAGCATAGGCATCCAGCGCCACGCTGCGTACGCGCCTGAGCATCTCGCGCACCGTGGGCCGGCCTGCCAGCGAGAGCCGCAGCGCCAGGGTGTTGACAAAAAAGCCAATGAGCTCTTCTAATTGGGGGTGCTTCCGGTTAGCAATGGGCGTACCCACCACCAGATCGTCCTGGCCGCTATAGCGTGTGAGCAGTCCTCCAAAAGCGACGAGCAATACCATAAATAACGTCGCCCCTTCCTGCTGTCCAAGCTGACGTAAGCGGACAACCAGGTCAGATGATAAGGCAAAAGCGAAGCTGGCCCCGCGCGAGCTTTGCTCCTGTGGGCGAGGGTGGTCGGTGGGCAGGTCTAGCAATGGTGGGGCGCCTTCCAGATGGGTGCGCCAGTATGCCAGTTGATGTTCCTGCACGCTGCCGGCTTTTTCTCCAGCACCTTCCAGCCAGTGCCGTTGCCAGAGGGCGTAATCGGCATACTGGATGGGCAGGTCTGGCAAGGAGGAAGGCATATTCCTTACTGATGCCTGGTAGAGTTCCGTCAGTTCGCGGAAAAACACTCCCATCGACCAGGCATCGGTGATGATGTGATGCATCGTGAGTAAGCATACCTGCGTCTCGTGCGCCAGACGCAGCAACGTGGCGCGTAGCAGGGGACCTTGCGCCAGATCGAAGGGCTGTTGGGCTTCCTGGCAGGCAAGGAGCGCGAGGAGCTGCTCCTGCTCTTGTTCAGCCAGTCCGCTCAGATCAACCACCGGAAGACGGATAGCAGGCTGGGATGCAATCACCTGCCGGGGGCGTCCTTCATTGGTGATAAAGGTGGTGCGCAGTATCTCTTGTCGCTGCATGATCTGTAAGAGGCTGCGGTGCAGGGCTACTATATCCAGTGTTCCTGTGAAGCGTATTGCCAGCGGAACATTATAAGAAGGGCTATCTGGCTGGAGCTGGTGAAGGAACCAGAGCCGCTGCTGAGCATAGGACAGCGGGAGCCCATCCTGAATGGTGCGTGGCTGGAGAGGCGGCAGCGGGAACTGCTGCTGTTCGCTACGTGCGCTCTCAATCGCCTGGGTCTGGGCTGCCAGGGTAGGAGCGTCAAAGACGCAGCGCAGGGACAACTCTACCTGGAACAGTTCGCGCACCCGCGCCACCAATTGGGTCGCCAGCAACGAATGTCCCCCCAGTTCAAAGAAATGATCGTGCCGGCCAACCTGCTCCACATGCAGCACCTGCTTCCATAGATCGGCCAGCAACTCTTCCGTGGGCGTCTGAGCAACTTCCCACTCCCTTGCGCCCGCGCGGGCGAGTCCCTGCGGTGCGGGCAGAGCTCGCCGGTCCAGCTTGCCGTTGGGCGACAGGGGCAGAGCTTCCAGTTGTACAAATGAGGCCGGGAGCATATAGCCAGGCAGGTGTTGTTGCAGGAAAGTACGCCACTCGCTGTGGTTGGCTGACTGTCCTGCTGTGCCACTTACATAAGCCACCAGCCGTGGGTCCCCTGGAGTGTCTTCACGCAGCAGCACCGCCGCCTCGTGGGCATCTGGATGGCGCAGCAGCACCGCCTCAATTTCGTCCAGTTCGATGCGGAAACCGCGCAGTTTGACCTGCCGGTCCACGCGGCCTCGGTACTCCAGGGAGCCGTCGGATTGCCAGCGTACCAGATCGCCCGTGCGATAGAGCCGTGCTCCTGGCCGGTCCGTGAAGGGATGGGGCACAAAGCGTTCGGCGGTCAGCTCTGGACGACCCAGATAGCCGCGTGCCAGACCAGCACCGCCGATATAGAGCTCTCCCGCGATGCCGACAGGAACGGGCAGTCCCGCCGTATCGAGGACATAGAGCTCGACGTTGTCCAGCGGTTGGCCAATGGTGGCCGCTTCGAAAGCTCCCTGGCTCGCAGCAGGCCGGATGCGATGGGCGGTGACCGCGACGGTGGTTTCGGTCGGGCCATAGGTATTGAGCAAGGCGACGCGCGAACCGATCTGCCGCTGCCAGTTCGCCAACGGCTCAGAGCGAGCCTGCTCACCTCCAATAATGAGCAGTCGCAGACTGGTAGGCACCAGGCTGCCATCAAGATCAGCGGCAGCCATCTCGTGCCAGTAGGCGGTGGGCAGGTCCAGCGTTGTCACAGCCCAGTCTCGGCAGGTGTCTAAAAAGTGTGCCGGGCTCTGTAGCATCATCTCATTGCGTAGGAGCAGGGTGCCCCCTTGCGTGAGACAGGGATAGATCTCTTCGGCGCTGGCATCAAAGCTCACGGAGGCAAACTGCAACACCCGATCTCCTGCCTTGAGATTGAAGAGGTGGGCAGCCGCCTGCGTGAAGTTCACCAGGGAGCGATGCTCCACCGCCACCCCTTTGGGCTCTCCTGTTGAGCCGGAGGTGTAGAGCACATAGGCGAGATTACCCGCGTGATGGCTCTGTTGGGGCAAAGCGTCCTCCTGCTGGCAAAGAGCTGACCAGTCGGTATCCAGGCACCAGCATGATCTGTTGGGCAAGGACGACAGGCGTTGCTGTAGATGCTGCTGGGTGAGCGTCAGGGGCAGCCGAGTCTGCTCGATGATAAAGGTCAGCCGTTCCAGTGGATAACTGGGATCGAGCGGGACATACGCGCCGCCCGCTTTGAGCACAGCGAGCGGAGCAATGATCATCTCCAAAGATCGCTCCAGACACAGGCCAACCGGCACATCAGGTCCCACGCCTCTGCGTTGCAGAGCGGCAGCCAGTTGCTCGGCACGTCGTGTCAGGGCGCCATAGCTCAACTGCTGCTCCTGGTAGACAACGGCGATGGTATCGGGGGTGCGGGCGGCTTGCACAGTAATAAGCTGATCGATGGTACTATCGTGAGCAAAGGGAGTCGCGGTGGCATTCCACTCGGAGAGGATCTGTCGGCATTCACCTGGTGAGAGCAAGGGCAATTGCGATAAGCGCCGATCTGGCTCGACCACAATACAATCAAGGAGGTTCTGGAAGTGAGCAGCCCAGCGCTGAATCGTTGTCAGATCAAACAGGTCAATGTTGTACTCAAAGTCGATGATCAGCCTCTGGTCAGCGGTATCCATCACCCAGAGCGATAAATCAAAGTTGGAACGTCTTTCCTCTAGCCCGAATGTCTGGATAGTCAGGCCAGGCAATGAGGGTTCATGCCAGGGCATATTTTGATAAATCAACATGACCTGAAAGAATGGAGTGTGGCTGGGATTGCGTTCCGGCTGTAGCTCCTGAATGAGCTGTTCAAACGGGATCTCCTGGTGCTCATAAGCCCCCTGTACCACTTGATTAGCTCGTTGCAATAAGACCAGGAACGATGGATCGCCAGACAAGTCCAGGCGCAAGATCAGATTATTGATGAAAAAGCCGATTAAGTTCTCTGTTTGAAAGTGTGTGCGTCCGGCAATATAGGTCCCGACGCTAATATCGTCTTGCTGGCTATAACGGGCCAGCAGGGCCTGGAAAGCCGCCAGCAGCGTGGTAAACAATGTCACGCCTTCACGGCGGCTCAAAGCTTTTAGAGCGGCACTCAGCTCGGTTGATAGGATGATTTGATAGGCTGCTCCTGCAAAGGTTTGAATGGCGGGTCGGGGCCGATCTGTTGGGAGGGCTAAGAGGGGAGGCGCTCCGCGCAGTTGTGTTCTCCAGTATGCAAGATGTTGTTGCAGCGTTTCGCCTTGCAAGTGTTGCCTTTGCCAGAGTATGTAATCGGCATATTGGATGGGAAGCTCAGGCAGAGGAGAAGGCTGTTGCTGTGAAAACGCTTCGTAGAGCGTCACGAGTTCCTGATTGAAAATCCCGATAGACCAGCCGTCAGAAATGCTATGGTGCATCGTCAGCAAGAAAATATGCCGCAGCGGCGATAACCGTAGTAGTGCCGTACGCAGCAGCGGACCCTGGCTCAGATCGAACGGGAACTGAATCTGTTCCAGTGCCAGTTGTTGCACTGCCTCCTCCTGTTGGGCGGATGAAAGCTGGCAAAGATCGATCACCGGTAATGGCAGTTGCAGTTGCCGGGTAATGATCTGTACAGGTTGGCCGTTGCTCGTTTGGTAAGTTGTTCGCAAGGCTTCGTGACGGCGCACAATCTCATTCAGGCTCTGCTCTAGCACCTCAATGTGCAGCTCCCCTTGTAACTGCAGCATTGAGTACATAGTGTAGGCTGCGTTCCCTGGTTCCCATTGATCAAGGAACCACAGGCGCTCTTGCGCAAAAGAAAGAGGGAACGGCTCCTGGCCGTCATGAGCCCTGGGGGTAATATGTAGCAGTGGGCTGGTTGAGGAGGCAGACTGACGGGTGGCGGGCCGTTCATAACCCAACTGGGCTGCCAACTGCCAGGTTAGCTCTGCCAGCGGCACCGCTTCGGGTTCCTCTTGCCAGCGTTGGGCCACCGATGTATCGATACCCTGATGGCTGTGGAATTTGACATCCCCGATCATTCTGGAGAGAGGATGAATGCCATCGGTCATGCGCTGGCCCTGGTAGGGCTCGATCATGGCCGGGCGATAGGGCAGTCCAAGAAACTGGCAGATGCCCTCCATCACCGCTTGTGGAGAGCGTACCAGCTCTTCAAAGACCACCACATGCTGCCTCTCTGGGGGCACGGTGCGCAAAAACCGGGTGATGTTGCGCTGACAGACGAGCCAGATCAGTTCGGCCAACTGGCGACGCGAGAAACTGTGGGGATGGCGGAAGAAAACCTGCTCCAGGCGAGCCTCCTCAAAGGAGCGAATCATGGCGCTGGGATGGCGCAGCAGGTGCAGGTAGCGCGCCTGCTGGAACTCGTCCTCAGCGCGTTGTAAGATATCCAGGTCCAGGGCATAAGCCGGAGTTTTATCGACCAGCAGGCGCTCCCCCAACCACTGTTGCAGCAGGCCATAGAACTGCTGCGTGGGCAGGTCCAGAGCCTCGTAGTCGGCAATGAGGCGCTGAGCGCTGGAGGCATCGCAGCTTTTGATCTCCATAATGGCGCGGATCAGTCCTTCGAGCCAGAAGGCATTGCGGCCACTAAAGGCTTCCAGCCGCTGACCCAGGGTCTGGAAGGAGAGCAGTTCCAGTTCGGGAGGAGCGAACAACCGGGGATGGCCTGCCAGCATGACACGCAGCAAGGTCGAGCCGGAGCGAGGAGGTGAGAGGATGAAGATGGCAGGCGGGTTTTTGCCGCAATGAGGGTCCAGATGACTGGGGCGCGGCGCCAGGGGCGCAATGATCTGGCGTAATGCCTGGATCTGCTCCTCATCAATGCAGGGTTGCTGAGCGGCGGGGGATGGAGCTGAAAGTGCAGCGGGAAGAGAACTGGCACCAAAGAGCCGGCTAACGACGTCAGGATACTGCTGAGCCAGGTACGTCGCCAGTTGAGCGATGGTGGGGGCATCGAAGAGTGCAACAGCATAGACCAGGGTGCCGAAGCGTTCCTGCACCTTGTTTATGGTCAGAGCTGCCTTGATGGAGTCGCCGCCCAGCTCGAAGAAGTTATCGTGGATGCCGACCTGCTCCAGCTTGAGCTGGCTCTGCCATAGCTCGACCAGGTATGACTCTAGCGGGGTACGCGGGGCCACAAACTGCAGATCGAGGTCAGATCGGCTGACTCCCGGGGCCGGTAAAGCTCGGCGATCCACTTTGCCGTTAGCGGAGGTGGGCAGGGTGTCCAGCCACAGATAGATGCTGGGGACCATGTAGTCGGGTAGCTGTTGTAGCAGGAAGGTGCGCAGTTCGCTGGCGGTCGCGCCGTAGCTCCCCGATTGATCGTGGGAGGCCGATTGATCGTGGGAGGACACTACGGATGATGGCGGGGAGACCAGGTAGGCGACCAGGATCTGGTCGAGGGGGTGTGGTTCGGCCTGTTGTGCGGGAGGGCTGCCTTCCTCCAGGGAGCGAGCAAGTACGACAGCGTCACCAATAGCCGGGTGGTGGCGCAAGAGCGTTTCGATCTCCCCTACTTCGATACGGTAACCACGTACTTTCACCTGGCTGTCGCGTCGCCCCACGAACTCGATCTGGCCGTTGGGGAGGTAGCGGCCCAGATCTCCGGTGCGGTAGAGCCGCGCGCCAGGCTGTGAGCTCCAGGGGTGCGGCAGGAAAACCTGGGCGGTCATCTCTGGCTGTAGCAGGTAGCCGCGTGCCAGGCCCGCGCTGGCAAGATACAGTTCGCCCGTGACCCCAATGGGGATCGGCAGCATCCAGGGGTCGAGCAGGTAGACCTGCACATTATCAATAGGCCGACCAATGGGAGGAGGTTCGTTATCTGCCGTACAGTGGGCGATGGTGGCGCACACGCTGGCTTCAGTAGGGCCATAGGCATTGAGTAGGCGTCGGCCATCAGCCCAGCGCTCGACCAGCGAGGCGGGCGCAGCTTCCCCGGCTACGACCAGCGTCTCTAATGTGGGCAGAGGGACAGGGGGCAAGGCCATTACCAACGAAGGGGGCAGCGTCACGACGCTAATGGCTTGCGTGTCCATGCGCTGGACGAGTGCTGGTCCGGGGAAGAGTGCCTCTTTGGGGAGCAGGAACAGTGTAGCTCCACATAGCAGGGTAGTAAAGATTTCAGAGACAGCGGCATCAAAGCTCAGAGAGGCAAACTGCAGCACATGGCTCTCGGGCGTAAGGGCGAAGGCGCGGATCTGGGCGGTGACCAGGTTAACCAGGCCGCGATGTTCGACCAGAGTGCCTTTGGGCCGTCCGGTGGAGCCCGAGGTGTAGATGATGTACGCCAGGTGAGCAGGAGTGATCGGGCAAGCCGGGTTGCATGTTGGCTCGCCAGCAATAGAGGACCAGTCGTGATCCAGGTGTATGACCTGGCAAGCCAGAGGCAAAGAAGGTTCCTGGAGGAGTGGGGATCGCAAAGCTGGCAAGAGTGCCTGCTGAGTTAGCAGGACGGGGGCTTGCGTTTCGTGAAGCATCAAAGCCAGCCGTTCTGCTGGATAAGACGGATCCAGTGGGACATACGCGCCACCGGCTTTGAGGACGGCCAGTACGCTGGCGATCATGGCGATGGAGCGCTCCAGGCAGATGCCCACGCATGTTTCTGGCCCGACGCCCAGGCGACATAAGAAATGGGCCAGTTGATTGGCGTGGGCATTGAGCTCACCATAGGTCAGGTGCAGATCATCGAAGACCACTGCAATAGCCTCAGGGCTCTGTTCCGCCCGGGATTCGAAAAGGGCGGGCAAGCACGGTTCCTGTGGCAAAGGGGTCTGGGTGGCATTCCAGGCAAAGAGGAGCTGCTGGCGCTCGACTTCGGTCAACAGGGGCAGGTCGGCCAGGCGCTGCTGAGGATTTGCTATCATCCCTTCCAGTATGGTTTGCAGGTGTCCAAGCAGGCGCTGAATGCTCTCGTCTGCGAAATGCGTCCCCGCGTAGCTCACGCGGATCATCATCTGACGAAAAGGGATAACTGACATAGTCAGGGGGTAATTCGTACGTTCAATAACCTGCATGCGCTCAAATTGCAGACTCATCTCCTCCATGATGGAGGTGTCCGCGGGATAGTTGTCGAAGATGAGCAGGTTTTCGAAGAGAGGTTGACCGCGAGGAACGTCGCTCCAATTCTGGACCTGTACCAGCGGGCTGTACTCGTACTGGCGCGCCTCCACCTGCCAGGCTTGTAAAGCGTGCAGCCAGGGAAGAAGGGATTGTTGTGGCTCGACCCGGACCCGCATGGGTAATGTATTAATGAAAAGCCCCACCATCGCCTCAACCCCTGAGAGGGTTGCAGGGCGCCCGGAGACGGTAGTGCCAAAGAGAACATCCTCTTGTCCGCTGTAGCGAGAGAGTAAGATGGCCCAGGCCCCCAGCACCAGCGTGTTGAGCGTGAGCCGCTGCTGCCGGGCCAGCTGCTGCAGGCTGGTCGTGGTGGCCTCTGAAAGATCGATCCGGTGGTAATGGTACTGTCCCACGGGTTCCACTTTGCGCCGCTGTGAGCGCATGATGGGCAAAGTGGTGGGAGTAGTAAAGCCGCCCAGGGTTGTGCGCCAGAAGGTCTCGGCCTGCGCAAGATCTTGTTGGCGCAGCCAGCCGATATAGTCTCGATAGGGACGACTGGCGGGTATCTGCGCGGTCCGGCCATGCCGCAGGGCTTCGTAAGCGGAAAAGACCTGGCCCATGACGATGTAGACGCTCCAGCCATCGAGTAGAAGGTGATGGAAGCTCCAGAGGAACTGATAGGACTGCTCACCGAGCCGGATCAGGGTCAGGCGCATGACGGGGGCCTGAGACAGGTCGAAGCCGCGTTGCCGGTCGGCGTGCAGCCAGTCCTCCAGGTGCCGGGCTTGCTCGCTGGCGGGAATGTTGCGCCAGTCGAGCTCGCTCCAGGGTAGTTCGACCTTGCGCAGGACCACCTGCAAGGGTTTGTCCTGGCCTTCCCAGAGGAAGAGCGTGCGCAGGATCGGGTGGGAGGCAATCACCAGTTGCCAGGCATGTTTGAAAGCCGGGAGGTCCAGTTCGCCACGTAGCGCGTAAGCGAACTGTTCGAAATAGACCTCCAGTTGGGGAGCATAGAGGCTGTGGAAGAGCATCCCTTCCTGCATCGGTGACAGCGGATAAATGGCTTCCAGATTATCTTTTTTCATCCTGAACTTACTCCATCACTTTAGTCAGCTTTTCCATAAGTGCATCTAGGGCAATCTGGCTCAACTCTGCCTCGGGAAAATCGGAAGGAGTATATCCTCCCGACTCGGGGGAAAGGCAATGTTGAATAAGGGCTCGCAGCTTTTCTAGATACGATTATTCCTGTTTGTTCGAGCGAATTTTTGCCATGATTTTATCCAGTTTTGCCTGATTCAGGTTCGACCCAGAAAAGTCAGAAGGAGTATATTCGCCCACCGTTGCTGTTTTACAATGTGCGATCAGTTCCTGCAGCATCTCTATGTACCGTCGAGCCAGCATTTCAACCGTTTCTCGATGATGGAGTTGGGGACAATACGTCCACTCTATATGGAAGCGACCGTGTGTCACCGCCCCGTTCACATCCAGCATATATTTACGACGACTGCGTAAACTATGAGCCGGTCCGCAACTTTCATTTGTCTGGGAGAATAGCGAACCTGGTTGATCTTCGGCACGCGAGTCAAATTGTCCCAGGTAATTGAAGCTTATCTCTGCCTGGGGCATGTTTTGCAATGCTGATTGCAGGTCAGTATCCTCACTGAGGTAACGCAGCAATCCATATCCGATCCCATTTTGCGGGATATTCCGTATTTGCTCTTTAATTGCTTTGATTACATTTCCCCGGTCGTGAAGAGCAGGCATAGCTCTCAGGTCGAGCAGCACAGGAAAAATAGCCGTGAACCAGCCGATGGTACGTGAGAGATCTACATCCTCGACCACCGCCTCGCGTCCGTGTCCTTCCACATCTACCAGTAGGCAGCGACTGCCCGTCCACGGTATACACGCCAGCACCAGTGCGGTAAGCAATATCTCCTGAATCTGAGTATGGTAGGCTTTCGCGACTTCGTGTAATAGCGCATCCGTCTCGGCGGCGTTCAACTCCATCGTCACGCTACTGGCTATAGCCTCGATATTGACCGAGCGGTCTCCGGCAAAATCCGTTGGTAATGAAGGGACACTGTGCCGGTCTTCTGCCAGCCAGTACGCGGCCTGTTGCCGGATTTCCTGGGATCTGGCATAAGCAGAAAGATGTTCAGCCCAGGCTTTGAAAGAGGTTGTCTTATATGGGATCTGTATGGGTTCACGGCGCAGAAGTTGCTGACATGCCGTCTGCAAATCCTCCAGGAGGATGCGCCAGGAAACCACATCCACAGCCAGGTGATGGATTGTGATCAAGAGTCGGCTGGAGCCGCCCCCCATCGCGAAATAGACAAAGCGCAGGAGAGGGCCTTCGGTCAGATTGAGGCTCGCTTGCGCTCGGGCAGCTTCTTCCGCGAAGGTGTTGTTCTGTTCAGCTTCTGACACTCTGCTCAGATCCACAAAGCGTACAATATCTGTCGCAGAGGTCTCAGGGCGCATGCTATACTGCTCCCAACCCTGTGGGGTGTGCTTAAAGCGAAGGGAGAGCGCACCGTGATAGTTTATCAGGTATGCACAGGCGTGCTCCAGTATCTGTGGAGTGATGAGCGGCTCGATGATCTTCAGCAGGACGGTCTGATTCCAGTGGTGCGGCTCAGGCAACTGTTGGTCGAAAAACCAGTGTTGAATGGGAGTAAGAGGAACCTGCCCTTCTTCAGCCTCTGCTCTGATCTTACCCGCTATAGCAGTGCCTGCCACTTTTGCCAGTTCAGCGATTGTTTGATGCTCGAAGATTTGCTTTGGCGTAAGAAGCAGCCCGGCTTCTCGCGCCTTCGTTACCACAAGCAAGCTGAGAATGGAGTCGCCTCCCGCCTCGAAGAAATTTGTGTGGACATCGGGCGGCTCAATTTTCAGCACCTGCGCCCAGATATGGGCTAATATCCTCCAACGCTCTAGCAATCCCTGAAGTTCGGTCTCGTCAGGCGATAGGAGGACCGAGAGAGGCTGCTGAGGATCAACGGCAACGCATTCCAGCA
This sequence comes from Ktedonosporobacter sp., assembly GCA_035293765.1. Lineage (GTDB taxonomy): Bacteria > Chloroflexota > Ktedonobacteria > Ktedonobacterales > Ktedonobacteraceae > DASRHT01. Next base: position 1,735 of record DATGMF010000046.1, on the reverse strand, counting down.
GCAAGAGCAATTGTTTTGTCCAGCGAACAATGGTAGCCTGTTCGAACAGGTCGGTCTGATACGTTATTCTGCCTACCAACCCGAGCCCCTGTTCCGTTTCTTCGAAGAAAGATAACATCAGGTCATATGGCATCGTATTTGTGTCTAGGTCCATATTTACAAACTGGAATGCTGCATCGCTATTGGGAGAAAGGGCTGGTGCTCTCTCTTGAAAATCAAAAAATACCTGAGGAAGAGGTGAATGACAACTGGCCTGTAATGCATCAGCAAGCAGGTCGAACGGTAGCTCCTGATGCTCATAAGCTTCTAGAACAATATCTTGCACCTGTTGCAGTAATTCATCGAATGTTGCCTCTGTAGCTATCTTGCAGCGTAACAGCAGAGTATTGGCGAAGCAACCGATAAGCCCTTCCAGCTCTATCTGCGTTCGGCCAGTGGTAGCAGTGCCAATAAGAATATTATCCTGCTCCATGAGACGTGCCAGCAGGAGTTGGAAAGCGGCTAGCAGCGGCATAAAGCGCGACACTCCCCGCTTTTGAGCGAGCGCATCAAGGGCTGTTACTAAGGGAGAGGGGAGGTTAAAACGATAGTGCGAGCTTCGATAGTGCTGGAGAGCGGGACGTGAATGATCAGTAGGTAAGTTTAGAACAGAGGAGACAGCGGAGAGGCGATTTTTCCAGTAAGTCAATTCCTGCTCCAGCCGTTCTTCTTGCAGCCATTCCCGTTGCCAGGCGGCATAATCTGCGTATTGAATGGGAAATTCGGGTAATAAAAGGGGAGTTCCTGTGGCAAAAGAAGTGTAGAAAGTATTGAGTTCACGAGACCATATACCTACGGACCAGGCGTCGGCGATGCTGCGGTGAAGGGTAAGCAACAACAGGTACTCTTCATCGTCTAACCACAGCAGGGTTGTTCGAATGAGTGGGCCGTGCTCTAGCTTAAAAGGGTACCATGCTTCATCCTGTGCTATTGGTTGGATGAGCGCGGCTCGCTCGTCTCTTTTCAGCATTCTCAAATCTATCAAGGGGAGCGGGATGGTGAGATTGGGAACGACGCATTGCTGGAAGGAGCCATGTAATGTAACGAAGTGGGTGCGCAAGGTCTCATGACGAGATACCAGTGCAGCATTACTATGGAGCAACGCCGACAAATCCAATTTCCCCTGGAAACGTAATACTGATGTAGTATTGTGGGCGAGATACTCTGGTTGGGCCCGGTCCAGCTTTCCCCACTTTTCCTGAACAAAAGAGGCCAGGAACAGGTAGGCTCCATTGCCCGACTCATTTGTACTATCATCAGAGAGAGGGAGTGCCATAATTAATCCTTTACTATCTCTGAAAAAAATCCCTATAATGGCGAGATAAAAAGGGTTTTTACTTAGCCGTAACGCTGTGGCGCATACTTCAAAAACGGCATGAGCTGCTGAGAAAGTGCCTGCAAAAGTTCTGTCTGGCTGTGCAGTGGTTCTCCAGGGACATAGTGGTATGTTTCACAGATGGCAAAATCTGCTCGGAGCAGAGGCAAAGTCAGTTCCAGCACTTCGGCGTTTTGCAGGATCTCAGTAGGTGTGCCATTGAGGTGGCGCAATTCTTCGATGAATTCGTTATCAGGCAAAGCATGAACGGGGGGTTCCGGGTCAGGGAGGTGGGGAGCGCGTTGAGCCGAGACAAATACCTGTACCGGGCCTGCATGGGCATGACGCTGCTGACGCAGGGAGCGAGCTAGTTCAAAACTC
>DATGMF010000045.1:0-11277 GCA_035293765.1 Ktedonosporobacter sp. | reverse complement strand
CCCCTAACCACCAGCTCACCATTGCCGTGTTAGAACAGGCTGCTCAGACTCTTCAGGCTCATCTAAACTAGCCGCCTGCTTGCTGGTGCTTCCGAGAGGGGCTTGCGGAGCCTGCCTCAAAAGAAGTGCCACTGTAGTGCTGAATGGGGTTTCAAACCTGCGAGCAGGAAAAGCCCCTTTTAGACCACTAAGCCTGAAAGGTCGGTTGTGGAACCTCCTTTGTTTCAAACCTGCGAGCAGGAAAAGCCCCTTTTAGACCGCGACCATCGATAGCGTTAAGGCAGACTGCAACCATGTTTCAAACCTGCGAGCAGGAAATGCCCCTTTTAGACTTAGAGGAATTGCTGTCATCATAGGCACAATCCTCCATTTCAAACCTGCAAGCAGGAAATGCCCCTTTTAGACAAAGAATTGGGGAGTTGGCTCAAAGATATATTGATATTATTTCAAACCTGCAAGCAGGAAATGCCCCTTTTAGACGTTTTGGAGGCCGTATTGACAACGGAAGAAGTGGGGCAATTTCAAACCTGCAAGCAGGAAATGCCCCTTTTAGACCCCCAGGCTCGCCGAAACACCGGCTGGCTGCGTCTCAGTATTTCAAACCTGCAAGCAGGAAATGCCCCTTTTAGACAAAACGATCTCGATGCCTACATTGTAACCCGATAGGAATTTCAAACCTGCAAGCAGGAAATGCCCCTTTTAGACGGAGTCGGCACAAACGCCTCCTGGCCGCTCAGAGGATTTCAAACCTGCAAGCAGGAAATGCCCCTTTTAGACCCAGGAATGCTGTAGCCATTCCCCTCTTCCGCCTTATTTCAAACCTGCAAGCAGGAAATGCCCCTTTTAGACGGCACGGTGCCCTCGCGCAGATGCCACACCCCTCCTTATTTCAAACCTGCAAGCAGGAAATGCCCCTTTTAGACCTTATTGGACATGTAGTGAACACCGAAGGGGGCTACCGATTTCAAACCTGCAAGCAGGAAATGCCCCTTTTAGACATGGACATGTGAGCACTTGCAGGAGGCAGATGGGATTGATTTCAAACCTGCAAGCAGGAAATGCCCCTTTTAGACAAAATTAAGAGTATCATCGTTCTGGCGCTGTCCGGTTTATTTCAAACCTGCAAGCAGGAAATGCCCCTTTTAGACGTGTATAATTGCAACCCCTTCTTTGCCGCAACTGTTTATTTCAAACCTGCAAGCAGGAAATGCCCCTTTTAGACGCGGCGTTGAAGCTCGCGTCCGGAATGACATCGATGAATTTCAAACCTGCAAGCAGGAAATGCCCCTTTTAGACCCCGAGACCTACTGTTCAAGGTCTTTTTGGGGCAGATATTTCAAACCTGCAAGCAGGAAATGCCCCTTTTAGACTGCGCCGCGGCCCGACACGCGTCCCCCAGAGGAACACGATTTCAAACCTGCAAGCAGGAAATGCCCCTTTTAGACCCTCACAGGCATAACCATGCCTCTCGATCAGAGAGAATTTCAAACCTGCAAGCAGGAAATGCCCCTTTTAGACCAGGCAACGGCGGTGGGAGTGGTTTCAACCCGGTTGCTGATTTCAAACCTGCAAGCAGGAAATGCCCCTTTTAGACTCAAGAAGGACGTGTTGATTGCTCTTGATGCTTCGTCGATTTTCAAACCTGCAAGCAGGAAATGCCCCTTTTAGACTTTATGTGCCGGGTGAAGATGCCAGAGGAGGTTGACTTTCAAACCTGCAAGCAGGAAATGCCCCTTTTAGACATGGGAAGAGAAGATAGCACTCAAAGACGTACCCGCTCCTTTCAAACCTGCAAGCAGGAAATGCCCCTTTTAGACGGCTACCTTGCTAGTATAGCACGAGAAGCCAGTTGATGCAAGCAGAATCGCGGGTCGCTTTTTTTGGGTCAATTTCAGGAGGTCAATCAGGACAAAAATCCGCCCTGTATTACCATCAGGGCGCTTGTAGCGGGTAGCGCGGGTCCCTGCTCAGCGATCCCGTGACGACGACCCGCGCTAAGCTCATCTATATGATGAACACCTGCTGTTCTCTCGGAGGGGGACCGCCAATAGTTTCGACTTTTTCAACACAATTGGCACAGAGTGGGTAAAAACGCACGCTATCCTTCGTCTCGATGAGATAGGCATCCAGCTTTGTCTGCAAGAGCAGCAGATCCTTGCGTGTGAGAAAACATTCGAATAACGAGTATTGCGTCCATTTGCCGAAGCCCAGAAGAATCTGATGCACTTTTGTCCGGCGGCGGTCATCAGGAATGTCATAAGCGACCACATAGCAGGTGGTCTGAGTGCGGCCACCTCTTTTGCTCATTCTCGTCTCCTCTTATCTCATATGCAAGGGAGGATAGGCATCAATCTCGCCTGTGACATATTTGGCTAAAAGCCTGGCTTGCAGTTCAATGCAGCGCCGATAGGTCGTTTTATAGCCAAATGTGGGATGCTGTATCTCTTCGTTGAGGCGTTCCTCAAATTTTGTGAAAAAGATGTTGCGCTTCTCCGGTTTCAGCTGGTACGCCCTCAGTTCTTCTACAAAATCGTCGGGGACCAGCGTTCGATGGTTCAACATGGTAATCACCACCGAATCGACAATCAAGGGACGGAATTCTTCCATCAGATCTAATGCTAAGGCCGGACGTCCATAGAAAGAGCTGTGCAAATAGCCCACAAAGTGATCGAACCCTACCAGTTGAACCGCGCTGGCGACCTTGTTGGTCAGCAACGAGTACCCAAAACTGAGGAGTGCGTTCACCGGATCGGTTGGCGGACGCTTCACACGTCCTGAAAAAGGCCATTGCCTGCTATTGGATAGGAGTTTGCCAAAACAATTGAAATAGGCCGCGCTCCCTGCCCCCTCAATGCCCAGAATTGTCTCCAGGGGTGTCCCTTCTATCCGATGATCTCCGCTTGCGACTGCCCGTCTCGGCACGACGTTGTGGAGAGAGAGGGCTTCCAGGGTCTTGATTGAGGCCGCAATCTGGTTGATCGCTTGATTCACTTCTGGATCAGATTGCGCACGATTGTATCTGAGTAACCGCTGGCGCTGATTCGCCAGCTTGCCGATGACAAACCGCCGCGCCAGTTCGCAGCGTTGTGCCATGTCCTGGTGCGCCCGATATTGCGCCAGACGCACCATGGCATTTTTAGAAAATGAGGGCGAGAGTCTCCCTTTGAACTGCCCGTAGCGCCCTAAAAAGGTGATCTCGATATCGCGGTCCAGCAACAGGTGGATGGCCGCCGCCGTCATGGTGATTTCTCCCAGCACGACCACTTCGTCGATGTTGACCAGCGGCACGCGCTCCGTGCGGGGAGGTGAGGGCAACACTCCCTCTTTGCCCTCCCTGGCAGGAACTTCTACCCGCAGCATATTCTCGCTCTCGCGGCGCACAAACGCGTACTCTTCTGTCAGATAGAGCGTTGACACGTTGCATCTCCTTTGTCGTTGTCCTGGCTTTGCAGCTGTGAAGGTACAAAGGTACAAGGGCAGAGCGGGGGTAGCTCCCCGATTCCATCGTGGGAGGCCCCTCCATGGTGTTTTATTGGCCTTGCGCTGCTCGCAACTGCCGGACCTCTTCCGGCAGGCAAATAGGCAGCAGGCTACATTGAGGGCAGCGTGAGGCCAGTTTGCCCGTGAGCGGGGGAGGCGAGCTCTCCTGCGCTGCCACGCGCAACGCCTCCTGGATAGTGGCCTTCGTCCTGGCTCGCAGTTGCGCTGTAAAAGGCACCTGAGTGCGTCGTCCTGTATGAAGCGTGATGATATACCCGTAAGGAAGAGGCGGTGTGCCTGGCTGCCGCTCTTCCAGGCAGAGCGCCTGCGCACAGAGCTGGAGCTGCTCGCTCTGCCAGCTCCCCTGCTGTTTCTGGCTGTACTCCACCGGGATGAATCTGCCTGCTGGCTCCTCGATCACCAGCGCGAAACCGGTCAGGTGCAGCGCTTCGCTGAAGAGATAAAGCCGCCTCACCTCACACTCTCCCGGCTGCTGCGCTCGCCGCAGCGCCAGTTGCCCTTCGAGCATGGATGCCGTGACCAGCGTCTCGCCCTGCACGATCTGATAGTAGAAGCTGCGCGGACAATAGTCCAGCGCCGTGAGTGCGGAGATGGGGATCATCTCCAGTTGTGAGAGCGCCATCATCGTTCCCCTCCCTTCTCTCTGGATCGTCGATACTTTTCGAGAATCACATGCACCTTAGCGCGGCAGGAGACGCCCTGACTGGTAACGCCGGAGCTGCACGCCGTCGGGCGTGGCAAAAACTCGCTGTTTCCCAATGCGCTGCCAGTAGCGGTCAAGCAGCCAGTCGCGCGGCTGACCGGGATGACGCCTGCTGGCCCAGGCGATGAGCCGCTCTTCAAGCAGATCGTCATAGTGGCTCATTAAAGAGGCTTCGATCATGCCGTTATAATAGGCGACCCACCCCACAATCAACGGGTTGAGCTCCCCGATGACCTGCGCCTGAGATGCAGCCTGCGCCGCCTGTAACCGTTGATCGAGAGCCGCCAGATGTCGTTTGATGGCTTCCTGGCTGGGCTCGATGACGGTTCTCACCGGGAGCGCGACTCCCGGTGAGGTCAACCGGCCTGGCAGCGACGTGAAGAAGGGCCGCATCTCGGTCGATGATGGTTTCACGGAGGGCGACTGCCCCCATGCCTCCTGGTGAAGATGAAAGCCCAGAAAATCAAAGCCCACCTGCCCTCGATAGGGATTAAGCGTGTGCGAGGTCCCTGTCTTGGTGGCATGCAGCTGAAGCCCTATCGAGGCTAACCAGTGCCTGACGCGCCTGACGACCCGCCGCAACACGCTCAGATCAGGGTGAGCAATCACAAAATTATCGGCATAGCGGACCAGTAATGGCGGTTCTTTGCCTGGCGCTGGGTCTTGCCCGGACACCTCATCTGAGCGTACCACCGCTTCCATCCCATGCAGGGCCACATTCATCAGCAGCGGCGAGAGAATCCCACCCTGGGCGATGCCCGTTGTGCTGGGAGCATACTTCGATTCCGCGCTCCTGAGCGAAGCTAGACGCGAGAGCGGCGTTGGAGCGCGGAACATTTCAAAGGATCTGGTGCCATCCATCACGCCAGCTTTCAGCCAGGTGTGGATCATCTGCTGGAGCGTGGGAAAGGTGTGCAGCTTTGAGAGGAGCGCCGCCTGATCGACATGATCGAAGGCAGATGCGATATCCGCGTAGCACACGAACATCGGGCGGCGTTCCAGGGCGACGACAATGGCGGCCAGGGCGTCGTGGGGGCTACGGCCAGGACGAAAACCATAGCTATGCGCTTCAAAACGCGCCTCCCATTCCGGTTCGAGCGCCAGTTTCACCAGGGCTTGCTTGCAGCGATCCAGCATCGGCAAGATCGAGATCGGGCGCTGCTCCCCGCTGTCAGATTTGGGAATCCAGACCCGTCGCACCGGCAGCGCTGGCTGACTTTTCCAGTTGTTGGGATGAATAGCCGCCGCCATAGCCAGCCGCTCTTTGGGGTCAAGCGATTTGACCCCATCGATGCCAGCAGTATCCTTGCCCTGGTTCTCTTCGGCCACCCGGCGTACCGCCAGCAAACGAGCGGGCTCCGATTCCAGCAAACGCTGCTGCAAGGCATGTACCACTTCCAGATCGCCGCGCCGGGCCGCCTGGGTGATGCGCTTTTGCATGCGGACCACCTGTTGCTCCAGCGAGCGCCAGGGGAAGCTGTCCTGGCGCTTTTTCGTCGGCTCGGACGCCCGACTGGCGTGCTTTGCTGTGGGAAGATGCTTCTGCTTCATTATCCCGCCTTTGATTCACTCCCTCAGAGATGAGGACGTACAGGTAAGTGATCAGACGTTGCAGAGAAAGCAGTGCTTGTACCGTTGCTGCACGCTTTCCCGATCCTCGTACACCCGCATCGCGCCGTTGTTCTCATAGACCAGAACCGGGACATGCCTTCTCGTCTCGGTATACTGATTGACCAGCACTTCGACCGCCATCGTCGCCAGGAACGTGTTGAGCGTCTTGACCGCTGGCTCTTTGACCTCCTTCCCTGTCACATAGCCCCGCGTAACCAGCGCGTCGCGAATCGCCGGTTCAGGATGGCGCTCGCTGGCTACTTTGAGCGGATTGATCCGGTGGAGGCACTGCAAACACAGGGAGTCGCCCACCCTGGCGGTGATCACCTCTCCACTCATGTCTTGCAGCGTGCCCTCCTGGACGGTGATGTTGACGCCAAGCGAGAGCAAGGGCACGAAGTACTTAAGCGAGAGCTCCTGCGCCTTCAGCCTGCTGGAATGCGTATCGGTGGCGACAATGATCCAGTCAGAGAGCGCCAGCACGCTTTCTGTCTCCCGATCATACACATCTCGCCTGCACGCCAGCACCCTCGCTTTCGGGTTAATGCGGGTAAGATGGCGTTTGACCACCTCCACTTTCGGTCGTTGCTGCTCGGCATCCTCGTAATACGCCCCGACCACGCGGTTCAGGTTCGAGCGTTCCAGCGTATCGGGATCGATCAGGTTGAGCGCGTGAAATCCCATATGGATGAGATGTTCGGCAACCACCGAACCCAGGCCGCCAACGCCAATAATGGAGATCACCTGATCACGCATAATAGCGCGCATCACCTCTAATCCCAGTGCCAGCGCGCTGCGGTGAAAAAACGTGTCTTCTCCTGGTGCTGCGGCTGTTTCATCCGGTTCGCGCAAATCAGCGCTCCTGATCCTCTCTGGATGGGTTTGCGTTTTCAGCAGTGTCCTTCTCGCAATCACGGAGCCACTGCCGCCACGCGTCCAGACGCGAGCAGCATATCTGCTTTGCGAAAAGACAATACTGGCATAGTGCAGCCCTTCGAACGTGTCATTGAGAAAGCGAAAGAACTCGCGCTCATCCTCATCATCCGTGGCCGAGAACGACACGCCGGTCGAGGTAAACGGGTGGGTATGCACGTCGATCATGGTATCGACATCGTACCTGCCGGTCAGTTCGCTCAAGGCCCGGTGGATGAAATCTTTCCTGATCCGCAGCGACGCTACACTTTGCTGAGCATAGTCTGACGGTGCCGGGAACAGCAGATCACTAACCGTAATGATGGTGTAGCCGTTGATCTGCTGCGTCTTCCCGAGCAGCACCGCGAAATGTTCGCGTGAGAGGTCTGCCAGCAATCTCGTCCTCAAATAGGCCAGATCGCCATGTTTAAACTTGATCCAATAGCGAGCAGGTGTATTCACCAGTCGATCCTTTCACTCACTCATGCGTCGTCATCGGTTCCTGAGAGCACTTCACTAATCAGCGTAAAGTAGGTCCAGAGGTTGTCCCCCTTCCTCCACTCGCCGGGTCCCCGGACTGGCGCGGGCTGCCAGCTACCGGGGTTGATATAGACGCAATACCACTTCCATCCCTGGGTTAACGGATCGCTACAGGCGTCGTGATAGACAGCCTGGTACAGGTGACCGTTAGCAGAGAGGGGGATCTCTTCCTTCAGATAGAACCCGACCGGCGGTAACTCGGGATATTCCGTGGGAAAGATGATCAATAGATCGGTCGTTCTGGCGACGTGATGCCAGAGTGGAGGCAGGACATACTGATTGGCGATCATCCAGTCAGCATGTTCCTCATCAAAGGTCACGCCTTTTTTAAACAACTTCTCGGCGATATCATAGACCTGCTCGGTAATGAGCTGCTTGGAAAGAAAGGTACGCTCTCCCCCATAGGTGACCATGCCCTTGGTCCTGTCTGGGATCGTGGTGACCCTGACGGGATTGCCATGCCGGTCAAACAACTCTTTCGGCAGATAGGTATGGTTCGGTTGAATGGGTCTGAACGCCTGCCCTTGTTGAATGACCGGTCGCCGACCCTGGCCGGGATGAAGCTGCTGAATCAGATGCTGCCCGCTAATGCCCGAAGGGGGAACTTGAATGCGTCTGCCGTTCACGATTGCCATAGTTTGATGCTCCTTCTAAGCCTCGAAGGCTCCATTTACATCTCCAGCTCATCAAGAATATCAGGCGCCAGGACAGGGATCTGCCTGCCTTGCTGCTCGACAGGGACCTTCACCTCATCGTCTTTGCGCTCGCGCTCGTGCAGGTGAGGCTCCTCCTGGTCCTGCTGCCCCCCGCCGCCCTCAAGCGGCTCATCCTGTTGTGATTGGATCAGGTCTTTGTACTGCTCTGTCATGCGGTCTTTCTCTTGCGCACCATCCTGGGCTGCCAGATACGCATCATAGTACACCCCCAGGTTGATAAACCCCGAACACTTGCTCAGGATCTCCGACCCCGCGCTCTCTTCAAACGCGGCTATTTCGATACGCACGCCTGACCTTCTGACTTCCAGGATGAGCGAGACAAAATCCGCGTCGCCCGTCGCTAACACGATGATATCGGGTTTGACCTGGTAGACCGCCTTGAGGACATCCATCGCGATTTCCACATCAAAATTGCATTTGTACGTTCCCCCGGCGATGGTCCCCATTTTGGTCGTCACCACATATCCGGCCCGCCAGAGTTCCTCGATCACACCGTCCAATCGATGCTCATTTCTCGGATTGATGGGGACATAGCAATGCGCATCGAGCAGAAAGCGCCCCTCACCGACATACTGGAGCAGGTCGCGATAATCCAGGCGGTACCGTTTGTCCCTGGCCGCCCGATTGATATTGGCATAGTCCAGAAAGAAGACGACTTTTTCTTTTGCCATCATGATCCCTCCTCTTCAGAGGCAGATTCCTTCTGCCCTGCTGTAAAAAATAGCTGAATCTCCTCTTGACGCACTCCAATAATTGCTTTCGTCTGTTCCTGTTCGCCTGGCTTCACGGGTTCCCCGCTGGAGAAGAAGAGCTATCAGCAGGGGCTTCGGGCGTATCACCCTGCCCGATCATGTGCTCAACCTCCCGGTACAGGTGTTGCGCCTCGCTCAAGCTCCGCCGGGCCTGTTTTCGGGTAAAAATCGGCAATGCAGCCTCAAGGCACCGTTGTGCCTCAGTGAGCGCGGTTCTGGCTTCCAGGCCCTGTACGATGATGGCACGTTCGTAATAGAACTTCGCCAGGAGTACCTGTATCCGCGCCCAATCGAGCGATTGGGATGAGCATCGCTTTAATAACGCCTTGCTGCCAGGGACGAGAGAGGCTTCCAGGATATCTCCAATCTCCCGGCGAAGGTGTGTGACCTCCCGAAAGCTCTGGGGAGTCTTTTCCAGCGTGAAGACAAGCAAGGCCCCTTTGAGACAGGACTGCGCCTCTGCAAGGGCGGCATGTCTGGCGACCGTGGTATATGCCGCTGCTGCGCGCTCGCAATAGAGCTTTGTGAGCAAGAGCTGCATCCGTGCCCAATCAAATGACTTCTCCGTACAGGTATTGAGCAGCGCCCAGCCGCCGATGATCGCCTCGTCCAGATCTTGCGCTGGCGCATGGGCGTGCGCCTCTGGCAGACGATGCCCAAGCAGGTCTGCACGTTGCAATTGGAGCGCAGCCGCTATCCGCTCCAGGCGTTCCTCACCCAGATGGCGAATCTGGCTATGCTCAATGCGAGAAATATAGCCCCGGCCATTGTGGCCGAAGCCCGCCTGAATCGCCAGATCCGTTACGCTCATGCCGCGAAAGCGACGCCAGGCGCGAATAGCTGCTCCTAAGCCGTTTCTTGCCGGCGAATGGACAACAAGTTCTTCCTCTCTGCGGCCTCTCATCTGCTTCTTCCTTTCAGCCCGCCTGAGCGAAGCTAGCGCGATAGCAGCGTTGGCGGGCTGGATATCAAGGCACTGCCTTTCTCATCGTCAATAAAATACACAGATACCAATGGTGTTCCTATCGATCACAATGGGAATGTCCGAGAACAGTCACGTCGAAAAAGCAAAAGCTCTCAATAGAAAAGTGAACGCTACGAAAAGGATAGACGAGAAAATGGCATCTAGGATGCTGAAAATCTTCAAAAGAGATAGGAAATGGAGATTGTTTCTTCTCTTGGTCAAAGCATACGTTGGAAAGCGACACTTGTCAAGAGCATTTGAAGCATGTATACTCATAATTGGAGCTTGTTGAGCAACAAAGGATGGGAATCATCGATCATCAGGAGGGAAACGCGTGAGAGGTCGCAGAGAGCGGGAGCTTGAATCGCCTCTTTCCTCAGAAGATCATCTGGGCAGGACGATTCGTGCCTGGCGTCACTTTCGCGGCATGAGCGTCACAGAACTGGCAATTCGGGCAGGCTTTGGCCACAATGGCCGGGGCTACATCTCCAAAATCGAGCATCACCTGATCAAACGGTTAGGAAAAGAACCACTGGCGGCCATTGCGCGAGCGCTTGACCTTTCATCGGTGGATCTGCAATACGGTCGTCTGCCCGAAACAGGCGAAAGTGTGGTTCTGAGGCCGGGCAAAGAAGTGCTGGACGATGCTATCGCCGGCTGTCACGCCTGGTTACGCGTCTATCGCCAGGATGATCATCGCTTAGATTACGCCCGCACCCATTTTAAGCTAGCCGAACTGTACTGGGAACGTACGGCACGCGTGGAAGAGAGAACAGAGCGCCGCACCCTGTTAGCCGACGCCTTACAGAGCCTCAATCAAGCGCTTCCCCTCTTTGCTCAAGAGGCTCCTGATTCCTATGCGAAAGCTTGCAGCCTGCGCTCAGCCATTGAAAAAGAAATCGCTCTCATCGATTTGGATGACGCCATTGCAGGCTGTCAGGCCTTATTCAAAATTTATAGCCAGGAACAGCACGCCCTGGATTGGGCACGGACGCACGCCAAACTGGCCCGACTGTATTGGGATAGAACTGCGCACACCGAAATAGCCGAAGAGCGAGCAGAATTGTTGGGCAAAGCTCTGCACAGCCTTGACGAGGCGCTTCCTATCTTCTCCAGATACGCGCCTGTTTCCTATGCGGAGGCCAAAAAAATGCGTTTGTGCGTTGAAGCGGTCAGAGGTGAACTATAACGCTTATCTCGTGCTCGCTCTTTGCATATTTTGTAAAGGAAACTGACCTCTACCTCATCAATACAAAGGATAGCGTGCGTTTTTACCCGCTCTGTGCCAATTGTGTCGAGAACGTCGAAACTATTGGCGGTCCCCCTCCGAGAGAACAACAGGTGTTTATCATATAGATGAGCTTAGCGCAGGTCGTCGTCACGGCATCGCTGAGCAGGGACCCGCGCTACCCGCTACAAGCGCCCTGACGGTAATACAGGGCGGATTTTTGTCCTGATTGACCTCCTGAAATTGACCCAAAAAAAGCGACCCGCGATTCTGCTTGCATCAACTGGCTTCTCGTGCTATACTAGCGATGCAGCCGTCTAAAAGGGGCTTTTCCTGCTCGCAGGTTTGAA
>DATGMF010000044.1:0-192112 GCA_035293765.1 Ktedonosporobacter sp. | reverse complement strand
GATGGTGTAATACGTTGACTGTCGCAGAAAAAACCATGCCTTGTCTCTTTCTTCCGTTGTTCAGGTACTTTTTTGCTTACGTTCGCACCTATGGGGCACTGCCCCTTGACCCCCTCTTCTTCAGAGAAGTAAATAGCCCTGGGCATCGGGCCAGAGACTTGCATTCCTTGTGGTAGTAATATAACAATGGATGAAGCGAGAGAGACGATGGAGTGGATAGCAAAATGATTCGCGTGTTTATTGTGGCCCCCACCCCTATGATGCAGGCTGGCTTGCATACCCTGCTGGCAGCCGAGGATATTTATATTGCGGGAGCCTCAGCCGTACCGGACGCTCTTTTTGAGGATGCCTCCACGATAGATGTGGTTGTGATAGCGGATGATCTACAACTGGATGCTATCACCCGCGCCATAGCGAGTGAGTCTGTCGCGCTTGTCGTCTTGACAAATGCTCCTGAGCGAGTGATACCTCAATTACAACCACTAAATTTACGCGGCTGGGGTCTGGCCCCTCTGGATGCGTCTTCTTCTCAACTTCAAGTAACGGTCAGGGCGGTAGCGCAGGGTATAATAGCAGTGCCGGTTATTTATAGCTCATGGCTATATGAAAATCATTCTGCTAATACGCTGCTTACGCCAGAGGCTCTTCAAGCGCCAGTAGAGACTTTAACGCCTCGGGAACACGAGGTGCTGGAACTGGTCGGACAGGGGCTGTCGAATAAACTGATTGCGCGCGCATTATCGATCAGCGAGCATACTGTCAAATTCCACATCTCTTCCATCTCCACGAAACTGGGTGCATCCAGCCGTACTGATGCTGTGCGACGAGGGGTGCGTTTAGGGCTGATTACGTTGTAATTGATAGTGTATTCCCATCATATCCTCACGATTACACTGTAATTTCCGTCCAATCCCTTTGCCGCGCTTTCCCATGTGACGAATCGGACAGCCGGAAGATGCCGCGCGTTTAATCGTTTTCCTCGCCAGCGAATGATCTGCCCGGTGATTCACCGGGCAGATCATTCGCTCAACCGGCAAGTTTTGATCTTTACCGAAACCGCAAGGCAAGAGCCGGGGTTACAAGCTCATATGCAACATACCTTAGTTGGCAATGTTACGCTGCATCGATAGCACACCCAGACCCACGGCAACCAGAGCAGAGACGGATAGTACCAGGATATCCGTGCCCAGTTGATCTGACGAACTGTAGAAGATCGCCATCTGTAACGCGTGGTTGCCATAAGTTAGCGGGATATAGGCTGCAATCGCCTGCAACCATGCCGGCTCAAAGGCCAGCACGCTAATGCCGCCTGCCAGGAAAAAGAGGTAAAAGGCCGCGTTGACCGAGATAGCCGTAACCGGTTGCATGCGTTGGAGCAGCGCACCAAGCGCAATCCCCAGCGCAGAACTGAACAGCGCCACCAGGACTAAGATCAGCAACGTACTGATCCAGTAGATCCCCTCCGGCTGCGTCCAGCCCAGTATATAGCCCAGCAGCAGCACAAACAGCCCTAGCCCAAAGGTTATAAGGAAGCTGGCTAGCACCTTGCCGGTGATGATCGTCCCGCGCGCCACAGGAGCCAGTAGCAACTCTTTGGCCGTGCGCGTTTCCCATTCGCGCGCGGCTGAGATACCGCCCGAAACCAGCCCGCTCAGCATTAACAACATGACCATCGTGGGCAAGATGGTATATTGGAACATTTCCACGTCGCGCTGGCGCAGATCGCTCTCATGCATGCCAACTTTAATCGGACTGGCCGCTCCTTGCGCCTGGTAGAACTGCGTAATCGCATCGGGGACGGAGCGGCGAATGTCATTGGTAAAGTCCGCATTGAGATTATTCACCTCAACGTCGATCTGTGCAGGCTGTCCCTGCGCGATACGCTGCGAAAAATTCGGCGGGATGGTGATAATCGCGACCACATCCAGGTTTTTTAGCATAAGCTGCGCCTGACTCTCGCTACTAGCATCAGCCAGACGAAAGACATCAGCCTGATGAATGATCTGGGCCATCTGTACCGCTTTGGGACCCTGATCCAGCCGCACGAGGGCCACAGGGCTGCGCCCGACAGCTGCAGAACCGAGAGCCTCGACCAGCAGTAGAGCCAGAACAGGGACGATCATGGCCGCCATATTAGCTGGTTGGCGCAGCCAGACTACCAGATCTTTCTTTGTGATCGCGCCAACGGCACGGAAAAAGTTGCGAAACATCTCTATCTCTCTCCGCCATTTAATGGGCAATAGTACTGCGCCGCAGAGCCAGCGTGGTCAGAACGAGCAGGCCCAACGCGTAGATCATCAGGATTGCTGCGTTTAATCCCACTCCAAAGGTATTCAGATCAAAGCTGTGGAACGCATGCTGTTGCAAAACAATAGCATAGTAGACTGGAAAGATTTTGGCGATCACCTGGGTAACCGGCACCTGAAACGAGATGGGACCAAAGGCTCCGCTAATGAAAAACATGGGGACCGACAAAGCAAATGCCAGGGCAACTACCGGCTGCCAGCGTTTGATCAGCGTGCCCAGCAACGTGCCCAGGGCGATAAAGATCAGCAGCGAGAGCAGTGTGACCCAGATTACTTCGTCCCAATGGGTCGGCCAGACGCCCAGGACGAAGACCACCACGGCAACCACCAGAATAACCGCGAGCAAGCTCACCGCAATCGCACCCAGCATTTTGCCAACGAGAATAGACCAGCGACTGGCCGGCGAGAGCAGCAGTTCTTTGATGGTACCGCTCTCCCATTCTTTGGCCGAGGACGTGCCGGACTGTAACAGACTGCCAACCATCACACTGATCACCAGGATGGAGACGCCCAGATAGGGGATGTAATCGGTTGTTTGCGGATACCAATCGATCTCATGCGGCGTAACCGTCACCAGGTTGGGGAAGGCTTTGCCGTAGAAGGAGGTGATAGAGAGCGGAATGGCGCGACGAATATCGTTGGTGAAATCGGTGTTCAGGTTGTTGATCTGTACCCCTATCTGAACGGGCTCATTAGCTCGCACGCGTGCATCAAAGTCAGATGGAATAGTCACAACCGCGACGACCTTCCCCTCGGTGATGAGATTCTGCGCGTCCTCGGCGTTGGCTGTGCTCAAACTGAATGAGTGAGCGCCATCCATCGCGCGATAAAACGCTTGCGCGTACGGCCCGGTATCATGCATGACAACGGCGGTAGGCGCATGGCTCCCAGCCAGCACAAACAGGCTCATCATCAGCAAAACGTTGACTGGCATGAAGATGCCGGCGATTAAAAAGACGCGCTCGGTCAAAGCACTGCGCATATCTTTTTTCATGCATGCCCAGATCACACGCAGATTTCCAGTAATTGCGGCCATTGTGGTCATCTCCTAATGCTTTTCCACTTGACATTCTCGGATATGGAGTATATATTGTCTCTCGCGGGAGACGGCGAGAGTGCAGAGCAATCTTCGACCCGCTTGAGGGTACTGAAATGAGGGTACTGAACTAATCGCGTAATGCCCTGCCGGTCAGGCGCAGGAAAATCTCGTCCAGGTTTGGCTCCCGCACAGCAATATTGCGCAGCTCGCCCTCGCGTGAGACGATATTGATGATCTGGGGGGCAACATTGCTCATGCCTTGAGTGGTAATCGTCAGATGGACGCCATCCTGCACAACCTGCTTCACTCCCTCCAGAGACTCGATCTCTGCGACGCCTATCAGCGGCTCCGCGCTCTCCAGTTCTATGACGCTACCGCCATAGATCTGTTTAAGATGGGCTGCTGTGTCTACAGCGATCAATTTCCCGTGGTCAAGGATCGCCAGGCGGTCACAAAGAACCTGTGCCTCTTCAAGATAGTTGGTGGTAATCAGCACGGCCTTGCCCTGCTCGCGCAGAGAGAGGATGTAATCCCAGATGGCCCGCCGCGCCTGCACATCAACGCCGAGCGTTGGCTCATCGAGGTAGATTAAGCTGGGATTATGCAAGAGCGCGCGTCCCAGGGCCAGGCGGCGTTTCATGCCACCGGAGAAGGTGCCCACACGCGAGTTTTTACGGTCCGTTAGCTGGACCAGATCCAGAATATGTATCATACGCTGGACCTTTTCAGCGCGCGGAATGCCGAAGAGATCGGCGTGAAAATCGAGGTTGGCCCACGCACTCAGTTCTTCGTACAGGGCCGTCTCCTGGGGGACTGCGCCCAATATCTGTCGCACCTGGCGCTTATGATTGCGCAGATCGTAACCCATGACTTTGATCGTTCCACTGCTCGGATCGCTCAAGCCGCTAATCATGTTGATGGTGGTGGTCTTGCCGGAGCCGTTGGGACCCAACAGCCCAAAAATTTCCCCTCGCTCCACTGTTAAGCTGAGATGATCGATAGCCAGGAATTTTTTAAAGTGCTTACACACATCAATAATTTCAATTGCAGGACCAGCAGCCTTCTCCGCTACATCAGACCCCATTACGGTTCCCATTTCTATCTGATTCATGGAATATCCTTTCTCGGCTCTTTATACGAAGTATCGGCTCAGTCTTCATCGCAAAGCTGTTGCTCTAAATCCGAGCGTAGAAAATCGGGCAGCAAACCAAAACGATCACCCATGCGTGGCCCAATCGTGGAGAGGTTGGCAATCGTCTGCTGCATCAACAGACATAGCTCCTGCTGCTTCTCTACAGAGATCCCCTGGAGCGCGACCCGCGAGAAAGCCACGACCGCATCTGGCAAAAAGCTCATTAGCTCGTGCCCTTCCTCGGTCAGAAAGACTCTGACGACCCGCCGGTCCTCGCGACCATGCACACGCTCAACCAGTCCCACCTGCTCCAGCCGCTTCACAATCCCGGTTATGGTGGGAGCGTCGAGCGCACGCCTCTGGCTTAACACCCCAATTGTCAAGCCATCCTCCTCTAGCAAAGCTGAAAGCACGCCCCACTGCGGAGGGGTGACGGAAGGCTTGCCATGCTCCTGACAACAGGTTTTCAAGGCTTCGTTAAAGGCATAGGCCCAGCTCCGTTGCGCATAAAATAACCAGTAGCCGAATGAATCTTCAGGCCGTTCCTTCATTTTTCCACCTCTTCTCCTGGACCCAGTTAATATTATTAGCATGCCAAATATTAGCGCGCTAATAATATAACAGGTAAGGATGATTTTCGTCAAGGGCTTGGAGCTTACATCTTCTCAGGAAAGGTAGGAATAGCATGATACAATATCTCAGGAGAAGGATTTCCTACAGCATGAGACGCTCACTATACCGTAAACTGGTGGGGTCTCATATTGTCGAACGTTTACTACCGAGTAGTTTAGTGGACGGATCAAGCAGGAAGTATCATGCAACCAAAAACCAATATCGGCATCATCGGCTGCGGCCAGATTAGTTCGGTTTATCTTGAGGCTCCCCGTACATTTGATATTTTAAGCGTTGCTGCATGCGCGGATATTGCTATGGAGCGAGCGCAGGCACAGGCACAGCGTTTTGGGGTACCTAGAGCCTGTAGCGTCGAGGAGTTGCTCGCAGACCAGCAGATCGAGATCGTTGTCAATCTGACCATCCCAAAAGCGCATGCGAAGGTGAGCGAGGCAATCCTCCAGGCAGGGAAGGCCGTCTATAGCGAAAAGCCGCTCGCCATCGACCGGGCGCAGGGGCAGGCGCTGCTAGACACAGCCCACGCCAGGGAGTTGCGCATTGGGTGCGCTCCTGATACGTTTTTAGGAGGTGGCATCCAGACCTGTATTCAGCTTATCAACGAAGGCCAGATCGGCACTCCGGTTGCAGCCACGGCCTTTATGATGAATCATGGGCCGGAGCACTGGCATTTAGATCCCGATTTCTATTATCAACCCGGTGCGGGACCGATGTTCGATATGGGTCCCTATTACCTCACAGCCCTGATAGCGATGCTTGGACCCGTGCGACGCGTCACCGGCTCGACGCATATGGCATCCTCCGAACGTACCATCACCAGCCAGCTAAAGTACGGCACCAAAATTATCGTCAACACGCCTACCCATGTGGCAGGTGTGATAGATTTCGTCAGCGGAGCGGTCGGCACTATCATCACCAGCTTCGATATCTGGTCGCACCGACTACCGCGCATTGAAGTATATGGAACAGAAGGCACGCTCAGCGTACCCGATCCAAATACCTTCGGCGGCCCCGTTTATTTGCGCCGTGCTCACGAGAAAGAGTGGAGCGAGATTACACTTTCTCATGGCTATACGAAGAATTATCGCGGGATAGGGGTGGCTGATATGGCCTATGCTATGCGCTCAGGACGCTCCCATCGCGCCAATGGCGAAATGGCTTATCATGTCCTCGATATTATGCAGGCATTTCATGATGCCTCAAAAGAAGGCAGGCACATCGAGCTGACCAGCCAATGTAATCGTCCCACGCCCCTGCGTCCGGGAACGCATACGTGGGAAGAAGATTGCTGAAGGCTTATGATAGAATCAATATCATTATGCAGTCGTGAGAGAAAGGCAAGCAACACCATGTCGCAGATTAAAGGACCAGCGCTATTTCTAGCACAGTTTGCCCAGGACGTTCCTCCCTACAACACGCTGGAAAATATTACTCAGTGGGCGAAGGATCTGGGTTTTATCGGTATACAGATTCCGGGATGGGACTGCCGCTTTATCGATCTGGACAAAGCGGCTGAATCCAAACAGTATTGCGACGATCTGAAAGGACGCTGCAATGGGTTGGCGGTGACGGAGATTGCAACCCACCTGCTCGGTCAGCTAGTGGCAGTCCACCCGGCATACGATATCATGTTCGACGCCTTCGCCCCTCAAGAATTGCATGGCAACCCACAGGCGCGTACGGAATGGGCGGTCAACCAGATGACGAAGGCCATCAAGGCTTCGCGCAACCTCGAATTGCAGGCAATGCCGACATTCTCGGGCGCGCTGCTATGGCATACGATGTATCCCTGGCCTCAGCGTCCCCAGGGGTTAGTTGAGATGGGCTTCAAAGAGCTGGCAAGGCGCTGGCAACCGCTACTCAATGTCGCGGAAGAGTACGGCATTGATCTTGCGTACGAGATTCATCCTGGCGAAGACCTGCACGACGGCGTTACGTTTGAACGCTTTCTCGCCGCAACGGGCAACCATCCTCGCGTCCACATTCTCTACGATCCCTCCCATTTCGTACTGCAACAACTGGACTATATCGGCTATCTCGACTACTACAAGGACCATATCAAGGCATTTCATGTTAAAGATGCCGAATATCATCCCTCGCCAAAATCGGGCGTCTATGGCGGCTACCAGGACTGGCGGGATCGCCCGGGTCGCTTCCGCAGCGTGGGGGATGGACAGGTTGACTTCAAGCAGGTCTTCTCCAGGCTCACGCAGAACGGTTTTGCAAGCTGGGCCGTGCTGGAATGGGAATGCTGTATTAAAGATTCCGTTCAGGGCGCGCGCGAGGGAGCGGCCTTCATTAAAAGCATGCTCATCGACACGCCAACAAAAGCATTTGACGACTTTGCCGGCGGCTCCCAGGACGAAGAGACCAACCGGCGCATTCTTGGCCTGTAAAGCAACGTGTAAAAAGTGAGGGGAGACAGAGTATGAGTCGAGACATCTCGGGCGGAAAACTACGCGCCGGCATCGTTGGCGGCGGCCAGGGCTCATTTATCGGGGCAGTTCACCGTATTGCCGCTGAGCTGGACGGGCAGGCCGAGGTAATCGCCGGAGCCATGTCAAGTGATCCGCAGCGTGCCAGTGTTTCCGCAAGGGCGTGGTTTCTGCAACGTTCATACGATAGCTACCAGAAGATGGCCGAGGCTGAGGCACAGCGGCCAGATGGCATTGATTTTGTAATGGTCACTGTCCCAAACCATATGCACTACCCGGTAGCAAAAGCCTTTTTAGAGCACGGTATTCATGTAATCTGCGACAAGCCCATGACCTTCAACCTCGACGAGGCGCGGGAACTGGTAAAGCTTGTCGAGAGCAGCAAGCGTATTTTTGCGCTCACCCACAACTATACCGGCTATCCTGCCGTGCGCCAGGCGCGCCAGATGGTACGCCAGGGAACGCTTGGCACTATCAGGAAGGTGCTGGTTGAGTACATACAGGACTGGCTGATGGAGCCGTTGGAGCACAGCGGCAATAAGCAGGCAGCGTGGCGCACCGATCCGGCGAAATCGGGGCTTGCGGGTTGCGTTGGCGATATTGGCACACATGGCGAGAACTTGCTTGAATATATCACCGGCCTCAAAATCGCCTCGCTCTGTGCCGACCTGAGCACTTTTGTCAAGGGAAGACAGCTCGACGATGACGCGAATATGCTGCTCCGGCTGGAAAATGGCGGCAAGGGTGTACTGACCTGTTCGCAAATTGCTGCGGGCGAAGAGAACGCCCTGAGTATCCGCATTTATGGGGACAAAGCTGGCCTGGAATGGCATCAGATGGAGCCAAACACCCTGATCTTTAAGCAGCCAGGACAGCCGAAACAGATCCTGCGCACCGGACTTCCCTATATGAGCGATGAGTCAAAAGCGGCGACTCGCCTGCCGCCCGGCCATCCTGAAGGTTTTTACGAAGCCTTTGCCAATGTCTATACAGCAGCCATCGCCGACATTCGCCGTGTAGAGTCGGGCGAGCCGCCGCTCGGAGGCTATCCCACCGTCTACGATGGCTTACGCGGCATGCTTTTCGTGACCAGGGCGGTTGAGAGTTCGCAACAGGGCGGCGTCTGGCTAGACCTGTCATGATGAGGCGACCCCCATTCCCGCTCTTCATGACAGGGAGCCGGCTGAAAAATATTGTGAAAAACATCACTAACAAGGTGATAAAATTACCCATGTTTTTCACCTGCGCCTGATGTATAGTTATTCTTAGAAAATACGAACTGTGCAGGTTACAAGAACTTGCCGCTAGCGAGAGTGGGAAGGAAGTATGACATTATGACGATCTATCAGTGTCCACAATGCCATAAGCATCTCAAAGAACGTTCTAATTTCTGTCATCACTGCGGCGCAAAATTACCGGCATCTGACGCAGCACCAGATATATCTAAGCAGTCAGCCCACGCCGCATCTCAGGACCAGCCTCCTAAACTACCACGCGTACAGTTTCGCGAACCCACTGAGGGAGCATTCACGGCGCTCGTCCCCCAAGCGTGGCAAACATCTGGTCGCCTGGTGCGCAATCCACTCCTCGGCACGGCGGCTATCAACTTCGTATCCTCGTCTGATGAGAATGGGACGGTGATGATGGTCCTGCCAGGTATTACCTACCACTTCCAGGAAATCGGCATAGGGATGTTCGGGGCGGTTTTACCGGGCAGGCGGCTACAGCGGTATATGCCGGCGCCCCTTTTTACGCAGCACTGGCTCGTTCCTCAACTGGCTCGAATGTATCGGGATATGCGCGTTGAACATATCGTCAACCGGCCTGACCTCCTGCCACTGATGGCAAAAGCATGGACAAAAGACGGCACCTCTCTCTCCTACCTGGATCTGAGCGCCGTAGAAATACAGTTCACCTCTACAGCACCAAACGGCATCTGTTTTCGGTATAAGATGGCGATCACGGTCGTCAATATGAAGTTTCTGCGCCTCTGGCAAGCAGATCTTGCTGTGATTCTGCGCGCGCCGCAGGATCAGTTTGCGCAATGGGAGCCGCTCTTAACAGATGTGGCGAAGTCAGTTCAGCTTGATCCACAGTGGGATCGGGCCGAACTCATGCGCAATCAAATGCGCAACAACCTGATGCAACAGCAAGCTCTGCAGATCCAGCAGAATACCTTTGCACGCCAGCAGGCCATTAGCAACACGCTCTCTCAAACGAGCGATATCATTTCTCAAGGGTACTGGGAGCGACAGGCGGTGCTGGATCATAATGCACATCGATGGTCAAATGCTATCCTGGGCAACCAGGACGTGATGGACAGCTCAGGCCAGGTATTTCAGGTACAAAGCGGCTACGACCAATACTGGCGCGACAACCTGAACAATATCTATGTGGGCAACTGGCTGGCGAATCCTGGACCCGGCCTGGA
Source organism: Ktedonosporobacter sp. (assembly GCA_035293765.1). GTDB lineage: Bacteria > Chloroflexota > Ktedonobacteria > Ktedonobacterales > Ktedonobacteraceae > DASRHT01. The sequence goes on along the minus strand of DATGMF010000044.1, from coordinate 182,139 downwards.
AAAGTTGAAGCCGACTGGCGATTGACACGAGTGCCAAAGCTCCCTCCTGCTCAACATGAAAGCGGCCAACCTGATGCGCCAGATTGGCGAGGGGAAGTGTTCCTCTCGCCAGCCTCACATCATTCCTTAACGAATGGGGCAAAACTCGGATGGTATTTTGAAGGGGTGAATTCGATAAATTCATACTCCGCCACTTGATTGCGCCAGTATGGATCTTGCTGAGTAATCTCCTTCACTTCCTCCAGAGAGTTCGCATTGACCAGCAGCACGCCTCCCGTTGCCGGATTTCTGCGCCCGGAGCAGATAAATTTTCCGGTTGCATAACATCGGTCGAGAAACTGGAGATGTTCCGGGCGGTGCTTATCCACCTCTTCAAGCGGCCTGGTATAACGAAGCAAGACAACAAACATAGGGCAACGCTCCTTTGCTGGGCGGGCGTCTCATTGCAATAGCATGAAGAGACGCACCATATCACTACATAGTAAAATATCTCCTCCCATTTTGTCACATAAGGCGCTATATCTTTTCCCTGGTCGCTTGAGCAAGGCGCTGTTCAGCCAGCAAATCAGCAGCGCGATACGTTGGGATCTGCTGCTCCTGGGAGATTGTGATCAGTTTCTCCATTGTATCGTAAATATGGGCAATCTCTTTTTCCACACGCTGACGGTCGTAGCCGCCGGGCTTGATACCCTCAATACCGGATAACGCTCCTCCCGCGTTTACAATAAAGTCGGGAGCATAGAGAATATCCCGCTGCGCAATCATCTCGCCGTGTCGCTTTTCGTCCGCGAGCTGATTATTGGCGGAGCCGCAGACAATCTTGCAGCGCAGGGCTGGAATGCTCTGATCGTTGAGGATCGATCCCAGCGCACAGGGGCAGAAGACATCCACGGGAAGGGTGATAATCTCACCAGGCGCGACGATGTTCACAGGGTATTCCGCAGCCACGCGCTCAACCTTCTCCTGATCGACATCGGCAATCGCGACGATTGCCCCGGCCTTGACCAGGTGCGCAACAACATCTTTGCCCACAGCGCCCACGCCCTGAACAGCAACGCTGCGACCCTTTGGATCGGGGCTGCCGTAAATTGCGTTCAGGCAAGCACGTATGCCATAGATGACGCCCAGGGCCGTGGGAGGTGCAGTATCGCCAGGACCACCGAGGGTTTCAGAGACCGTAATGGCATATCGGGTTTCCTGGTGCATGATCTCGATATCTTCTACCGTTGTACCAACATCCACGCCAGTCAAAAACTGACCGTTGAGGCGCTGAATATGACGACCGAGCGCGCGCAAGAGCGCCTCAGTTTTATCGCGTTTAGGATCGCCGATGATGACGCACTTGCCGCCGCCACAATTCGCGCCCACGCCTGCCCATTTATAGGTCATCGCTCGCGCCAGGCGCATGGCATCCTTGATGGCATCCGCTTCGCTCGCATAGGGATACATACGTGTGCCACCGGCAGCAGGCCCCAGGCGCGTACTATGAATAGCGATTACTGCCTTCAACCCCACGCTCTTCTCTTGAATAAAAATAAGATTTTCGTAGTCGTACTGTTCCAGGAGTTCGAAAATATAACCTTCCATAGTTCACTTCCCTTCCATGAATTACCGTTCAAGTACGATCAAGCCGTCAGCGCAATCTTCATACCACATGCGACCCTGATCTCCCCATTGTTGCAGACACCAAGCCCCCATCGCTTCGAGCCGGGAGCGTGAAAATAGCTGTTGATGTCCATAGGCCGCCTCTGGCTCCTCACGCTCGTAAGGAACGGCAATGATGAGCTGCTGCGCCACCATCGGCAACAGACGAGCTAGCACGCGATACATTTCCTCTGCAGTGAAGTGCTCAAGCACATGCAGAAGCGTCACTGTATCAAAGCTTCCAAGCTCGCTCACGCCATCGCTGAGGAGATCAACCTGCGCAAAGCTTACGTTCGTCAGTCCTTGCTCTTGCGCCAATCGCCGCACAATGGCAAAAGAAGCAGTTTGAATATCAACGCCCACAACCTGGCGCAGCGACGGGAAACGCTCAGCCATCAGCAAGGGCAGGAAACCAAACGAACAACCTGCATCAAGGAACGTTTCACCCCTTTGCAGTTCGTAGACACGACGATAGAGCGTCGAAAACACGTCTATAGGCGCATTGTTTGCCAGCGCGACGGGCTGAGCCTGCTCAACGAGGAGATTGTGCTGATAGCGCCGCAGGGTATTGGCGGCGTAAAGATAGAGAGCGCCTTGAGGATCACGCGGGGCAAGCGAGCAGACAACGGCGGCAAACAGATCGCCATAGCTCTGCGGATCTGCCAGGAGGCCGAACGGTTTCAGCTCTTGCATAAAATACTGCCCGATATTGGCATCCATCTCCACCGGAGCAAACCAATGTACCACCAGCGTCGTCGGCTCCTTAGCCCGCAAACACAGCAAAAAATGCTGCGTCTCGTGCAGGTGATAGCCACCCCCTTGCAAACGTTGCTTTAACAGTGCCAGATTGATACGATGAGCATTGATAGCAATAATGCGACCAGAAGCGCATGACCGCTCGCGAACAGGCACTTTGCTCGTACTGGTGTGCAGCGCATCGGCAGGAGCAAAACGTCCGTCCATAGGCGGCATTGCGCTTGAAGAATGTTTCTGGTAATGCTCAGCTATAGCCTGTCCCTCGTCCATAACCACATTGTATCACGCGTATGGCGAGCCGGACGCTTAATCTTCTTGTTCTACAGAGTTACCCAGAAATTCTATATGGCATGTCTTGACGGACAAAAGAACAGTCACGAAGAGAGCAGGCGGAGACGTTCGCGGCTCAGCACTACCGCCCGCCCCTGGCGCATCTCGATAGCACCCGCCTCTTCTAGCTCTTTGAGAGCGCGCCCCACCACCTCGCGAGCTGTGCCAGCCAGGGCGGCCATTTCCTGTTGCGTTAGATGATGAGCATGCAGCTCTGAGGATGAGGCATCCTGATCGAGGAGAATTTTGGCTACCCGTGCGGCGACATGGCGCAAAGAGAGATCTTCAACCAGGGCTACCAGATGCCGCAGGGCGCTGGCGAGCGTCTGCACCACAGCGTCGGCGAACTCGGGTCGGGTCATAATCAGCTTGCGTAGTTCGGTGCGCCTGATGACATATATTACGCTTGGTTCCATAGCCGCTACACTCGCCGGATTGGGTCCGCCATCAAGTGCGGGCACGTCGTTAAAGGTATGGCCGGGAGCGATCAGACGAAGCACTTGCTCTTTGCCAGCCGCCGAGGTTTTAAAAACTTTGACCAGGCCACTTTGCACATAATGTAACGCTCCGCCCTGGTCCCCTTCGAGCAAAATAAGATCGCCTCGTTCATAATGCCGCTCCACTGTCAACATCGCCACCTGCGCTAAGTCCTGCGGACTGAGGGTGGCAAACAACGGAATGCGACGCAGCGTTTCGCTCTCAATGGGCACGATACCCCTCCTTCCTGGAACACTCTACCTCATTTTCCCTATTATAACAAGCCCAGGCCACATGAGAGAGAGAATTTAAGCAGCATACCCTGAGGCGCCTTAGCGACTTTTGTCACAGCGACGGGTGCGAAAAACGCCTATACTCTCTCAAAGAAGCAGCGCAAATATTGCCCGCTGCCGTATTGAAGCAAAAATTGTTTTCAGAGGAGAAAAGTCTGCACAACCTTACCATAGAAGGAGTCAAGCATGCCACAGCTCATGCAACCGTTACGGGATGAACACCAGGAATTACTGCTACAAATCAGGCAAATACGCATCGTCGCAGATGCAGTTGGCACTTCGCCCGTAGCCTTACTGCGACAGGATATCAACGCAACGTATGAGTTCCTGCGCCATCACCTTATTCCTCATGCTCAGGCGGAAGAGCAGGCCCTGTATCCCATCGTGGGCAAGCTGATGGGAGCACCAGAAGCGACGGCCACGATGAGCCGTGACCACGTCGAAATCGGTCGGCTGATCGAGGAACTGGGCACGCTGCGGTTAGACCTGGATAAAGAGAGCCTGGGACCATCTCAGGAGCTGGCTTTGCGCCGTGTGCTCTATGGGCTAGCCGCACTTGTCGCAGTCCACTTTGCCAAAGAGGAAGAGGTCTACGTTCCTTTGCTAGAAACACGGCTGACGCCCGCCGAGGCCCGCCAACTGTTTGAGACGATGGAAAAGGCTGCACATGAGGCGAAGAGTGCCATAAGGTAATAGCCATTTTTTATATCATTTTCTGCTGGCGCATAGTAAAAGAAGCTATGCGCCAGCAGCAGAAACTACAAACTACTCTTCTTCAGCCACCCTGCCAATACGTATCACCCATTCCTCTGGTCCTTCTTCCTGGGGCTCCCACGAAAACTCTTCGGGACGTTCCGCCTGTAACTGGTAACGCAATGGTTTGGGATCATGATCGTTGACCAGCAGCAAAGCCTCACCAACCTGGAGCGCATCGAGACGCGAGAAGATCAGAGGATGCCGTTCGCGTGGAGGGATCGTACGGACATCAAGTGTTGCTGTTTGTTCTGCCATGAGTAATGAACCCCTTCCTTTGAAAGTTGAAAGCATACATATAATGCAAGTTGCATTCCTGCTGAGCGATGAACTGACCGCGGAGCAAGTACGGGAGGAGTATAGAATATTTTCTGATTGCCTGGCTGTGACTTTTGTCGCTGTGCCTGGCCCAAAAACGGGCTATGCTTGAGGCACCGGAGGCAAGAGGCGCTGGCAGGTTCAACCTCGCTTCGGTCTGTTAGCAGGTTACAATACTGTATTCGAGCTCAAGAAGGAGAAAAACACATGATTAAGAAAAGTGTCGCCTGGCAGGAACAGGCAATGAAGATTCTAGATGTCAGACCCGTGCTGGCAGAGGGCGGTGAACCGTTTGTGATGATTATGGAAACAGCCGAGCAGCTCAAAAAGGGCGAGACCTTGCTGCTCATTGCTCCTTTTGAGCCGGTCCCACTCTATCAAGTGCTGGGTGAGCGTGGTTTCACTCATGAAACCTCTATAGTAAGCGTCGGCGAATGGTGGGTTCTCTTTACTCGTGCGTAGCAGATCAGCGGCTTCTCGCGCTGGGAAGGAGCCAACCATGAGCAATCAACAGATGAAGAACAGCAGTATGAATGCACAACAGAAGAGTGTAACCTTCAAGCTGCAAACAGGACAGGCCGCACCATCGTTTGGACTGGCCGGGGGAGGGTTGGCAGGTCGGCGTGGAGTGCCACTGGTGATCTCTTTGCCATTTCTCCTGACGGGAGCCGGTGCGGCAGCGATCTTTGGTTTGCTGGCTCCCTGGGTGCTACCTCTAGCCCTGCCAGCTCCGAACCTTCCTCACGTTCTGGCCCTGGTTCACATCGTCACCCTGGGCTGGCTAACAATGACCATCATGGGAGCCACCCTGCAACTGGTCCCGGTCATCGTGGTTTCACCGCTGCGGGCTACGGCGCTGCTGCGCTGGCAGTATCCGGTGTTCCTTTGCGGCGTCGTCTGCCTGATCTGCGGCTTCTGGTGGTGGCAGACCTGGCTGCTGATAACCGGAGGAACCGTCATTGCACTGGCCGTAGCACATTATGTTATCGTGCTCGGTATTACATTCCTCCGCGCCGGCACACGCCCGCTTACCACGTCTTTCCTGATCGCCTCGCTGCTGTATCTCTGCCTGATCGTCAGTCTGGGCCTTACTGCTGCCTGGAACTTCGTCACAGGTTTTCTCGGCGCGGCGTTTGAACAGATACTGCTGGCGCATATCGTACTGGGCATCGTGGGTTGGCTAAGTTGCACCCTGGTGGGGGTTTCGTACACGCTGGGACGGCTCTTTCTGCTCTCCCATGCTCATGATGATCGCTGGGGAAAGCTGATTTTGAGCGCGCTCAACGGTGGGATCGCGCTGCTAGCTTCCGGTATACTACTGAACTGGATGCTGCTGGAATGGATCGGAGGCGGATTGCTGATAGCCGCCTCCATTGGCTTCTCCGGCGACTTCTGGCGCATGCTCAAGCTGCGTCAGCGCAAGCGCCTGGAGGTGACACACTATCATAGTATAGCCGCCACAGGCTATTTTTCCCTCGTGATTGTAGCGGGAGTCGTAACGACGCTAGTAGGTTGGGGAACGCCTGCTATCTGGCTAGCCTTTGGCCTGGCTGCGCTGCTTGGCTGGCTGGGACAGAGCACCATTGGCTATCTCTACAAAATTGTGCCGTTTCTGATCTGGTCGGAACGTTATGGCCCACTGGTTGGCAGACAACATGTGCCGCTGATGCGCGAGATGCTGCATGAGCGTTGGGCATGGGTAAGCTGGTGGCTCTTCAACCTGAGCCTTCCTGCTATGATAGTAGCAGCCTTGTGGCAGCAGGTGATCGCGCTGCAAGTAGCCAGTGGCACACTCGCACTTAGTCTATTGCTAGCTTTTAGCAATCTTTTACTGGTTGCCTGGCATCTACGCGCTTAGAGAAGGCTGGCGTAGATATCAAGCAACCAGAGGGAAGCTAAAAGCCGAGCTGGCGACGGCCTTCCTCAGAGAGCATATCAGGGGTCCAACGCGGCTCCCAGACCAGGGCGATCTCACCGCCTGTCAGTCCTGGAATTCCTTGAAGGGCTGCGCCGACGCCATCTCCAAGCGCCTCATGCATTGGACAGCCAGGGGTGGTCAGGGTCATCGTGAGAGAAACAAAGCCTTCCGTGTTGACCGCAATGCCATAAACCAGACCCAGATCCACAATATTTACGCCCAGTTCAGGATCATAGACCTGATAGAGCGCCTGGCGAATGGCCTGCTTCGTTTGTTCAATTTCTGCGGCTTGCAACATACTTCCTCCTTGCACAGTGAACCGTTTGACTTTTTCATCTTCACTGCTATCAAGAAGAAGCGTACAAGAGAGAAGGGCGGTATCGCTGTAACAAAAATCACAGCCTCCGGAGGCTCTTGTATCAATCTCAGGTCGTGCGCTGTTTGCGCTGTAATTGCTCTTTCACCACCGTCGTCCCGATGGCGCGTCCAATGAGCAGAGGAGTATCCAGAGCATCGGCGGCGGACTCGCCAATATCACGGCGGGCAGCAATGACTTTATACGCTTCAAACTCTATGCGGCGCGAGGTGCGCCCGATCCTGGTAATGCGTCCCACAGCTTCAACAAAATCGCCGGCATACAGAGGAGCCAGGAATTCAACCTGTTCATAGCCCACGAGTAACCCTTCATCGCCATCACAGAGAATAGCCAGTTCGGTGGCAACGTCGCCAAAAAGCGCGAGCATATGCGCTCCGTTGACCAGTTGCCCGCCATAATGAGCGTCGTTGGCACTGAGGCGTATCCGTATTTTAGCAGTGTAGTCATTCATCTATCTTACCCCTTCTTACCTGTTCATAGATTCTGAAGCTTCTTTGCTGCAACTAATGTGAGCATCTCGTAAGCGACATTGGCTGCCAGCAGAGCGGTAATTTGCGCTGGATCGTACGCAGGTAAAACCTCGACGATATCGAAGGCCACAAAATTGCCTCCCCGCAAGCCGCGCAAGAGCTGTAACGCCTCCCGGCTCGTCACTCCTCCCACCTCCGGCGTACCTGTGCCGGGAGTGTAGGCCGGATCGACAAAATCGACGTCGAACGTCAGAAAGGTGGGACCATCCCCGATACGCGCCCGCACGATCCGGGCGACTTCCGTCATACTATGCCGGCGCATTTCTTCATCGGGCATAAGTTGCATGCCCAGTTGGCACGGTATATCGTAATCGCCAGGCGCGTAGACGGAGCCACGCATCCCCACCTGGATACAACGCGCAGGATCAAGCAGGTTTTCCTCAATGGCGCGTCTAAAAGTGGTGCCATGATTGTATTTTCGACCAAAATATTCATCCCAGGTATCGCTATGCGCATCAAAATGTGCAAGTCCTAATGGCCCGTATCGCCGCGCCACCACACGCAATTCAGCCAGGGTGATTGAATGATCGCCGCCCAGGCAGATAGGAATGACACCCGCATCTACCACTGGCTGCAACCCTGCCTCGATTCGCGCATAGCTGTCTTCAATATAGCCCGGAACGACCGAAAGATCGCCTCCATCCGTTACGGAGAGCGTGCCAAAGACATCGACATTCGCCGCCGGATTATATGGTCGTAACAGGGAGGAGGCATCACGAATGGCAGCAGGGCCAAACCGCGCTCCTGCCCGGTAGCTTACGCCGGTATCAAATGGCACCCCCAGCACCATCGCATCCACATCTTCGGTCGTTGTCACATAAGGAAGGCGCGCAAACGTACGCACGCCACAGAAGCGCGGCGATTGCAGTGCATCGCCCGGCTGATAACGAGGCATCGCTTTTTCCCTCCCAGGAAACTAACAAACGTTTGTTAGTTTAGAGTATATCATTTTTTGGGGAGGGGATGATTTGGTCTGATTTTCTGCCTGAACCGGCTCTCCCATTATTGCAAAATGGCGCTCAGATCCCAGATGTGGACAGATTTATCTTGTCCTGCTGAAGCAATGCGATAGCCGTGATGAGACCAGGCTACAGCATTGACGATGTCAAGATTGCCTTCGCATGTATAGAGCTGTTCAATTGTGGATGTGTTCCAAATACGTACCAGATTATCTTTTCCTCCGGTAGCGAGATAGCGCCCGTTCGCTGACCAGGCTGTAGCATCCACTGGAGTGCCGTTGGTAGGATAGATACGTTCCACATGACCCGTTGCTGCATTCCATATGCGGACCGTGCCATCATCGCTGGTGGAGGCGAATTGCTGGCTTGTAGGAGCCCATGCGACCGCATTGACAGCATCTGTATGACCGGAATACGTCGTGAGGTGTTGACCGGTTAAAGCATCACAAGAGTAAATTTTGCCATCCTTCGCTCCGAAAACGAGAGAATTCCCATCAGGAGACCAGTCCACGCTAGAGATGGGATTGGTTATTTGGAGGGATGGGAAACGGAGACGTTTTGTCTGCGCCGACCAGACCTGCAATGACTCGTCCTGACCTCCAGAGGCGATCCAGCGACTGTCTGGCGACCAGGCACAGCTATTCACAACATCCTGGTGGCCTTGATATGGAAGAGGACAGGTCTCCGGGGTAAGATGCGCAGATGGAAATGCAGGAATTATCCAGACAGCTCGCGCCCCTCCGCAAAGGGCGAGCGATTGTCCATCAGGAGACCAGGCGATCCAGGAGATGACTCCTGACGTACATTGGGAGGCGGAAAGATCATCACCGTTCTGGGAGTGCCATACCCGCACGATACCATCGGCGCTGGCGGAGGCCAAATAGGCATCGGTAGGATGCCACGCAACGCTTTCAACGCGTTTTACGTGGCCTGTATAGACCAGAGATGATTTGAGGGTTTGTGGTCCAGGATTTGGCAAGGAGATGGTAGGAGAAGAGGAGGGAGCACCTCTCACCTGGTGCATGAGCAAGATCGCTGTGCCTCCTCCTACTGCGACCGCCCCCGCTGTCACGGCGCTTACGAGTAGGGTACGTCGGGTCAGGCGGGAGGGCCGGGGTCTGGTAGACGACTCCCTGTCACTTTCAGTAGTGGGCGCTCCTGCCTCTTCCTCTTGCGAGAACCCCAGTGCTTGAGGAGTAGCTTCCAGGATGGTACAAAGCTTTCTGAGAGCATACGGGGTGGGAACAACTTCGCCTCGTTCCCAACGACCAACCGTTAAGGTACTAACTCCGAGCCTGTCCGCAAGCTCTGCCTGTGTCAGGTGAAGCTCTTCGCGCCGTTGGCGCAATTGCATATTCGGCGTTCTGGCTTTTCCCATAGAAGCTGTCCTTCAGTTCTCCCTTGTGTTTTCTTGTAATCTGCAATGGTAGCAGACGCAAAAATGAGCCGTCTGGATAGATTCTATCACAGAAGTATCAGAAATATAGACAAAAAACGCGATATCTATCAAAAGTAACATGAAGGATAGGGCAGCTATCATAAGTAACATGTGAGAAGATGAGAGCCTGGAACGTTACTTTTGAGAGCTCTTTTTCGGGATGGCCTCAGCTATAGTCAGAGCAGACCTCTGTTTCTTTGACTTCCATAGAAAAGAGGGAAGTCCTCAGCGTGAGGAGAAAAAGCGGTCTCTGCCGCTTATCCTCTCAGTCAGGATGTTGAGTGTGATTTTAGAAAAGGAGTTCTGCTTTTATGGATTACCCACCTCATTGGTCCCGTCTATCGTTTTCTCATATTTCTCAGATCTTACGAGAGCTCTGGAATGGGAATATTGTGTTGCGGTTATCGCTCGTTTTTTCCCTGACAGCTACCTTTGTCATCGGCTGTTGGGCTGGCGTATGGCCCTCAAGAGTATACGCCTCACCCAACCAGCAAACTAACGCTGCTCCAGTCTCACAAAATCAGGTTGTTACAGCTCCCCTGTCATCACTGACCAGTGCCGATTCCTGGCTCAACTTGCATTCCACGCTCCTTCCTGCCGCGACCAGCAGTATTGATGGGATGGGCGTGCAGCGTTTCTATACCTACATTACCGATCATCTCAGCTCTAATATGGAGATCAAAATCAATGTCGGCAACGGCAACGTTGTTCTGCATGTAACTAATCTGCACATCAAAGGCACGTTGCTGGATCTCTCACTAGAGAGCTACTACAACTCCGAATCCGGTCCGAGCAGCGAAATTGGACCGCGCTGGCAGCTTAACACCGCTGCCGACGTTAATCTGGGCTTTAATAGCGATGGTACCGTTCGTTTCAATGGTCCGACCGGCAATTCGGCGCTCTTTGCTCCCGATGGCAACGGCGGCTTTGTCGATCCTCCTGGTCTTGATGCTACACTTTTTAAAAGTGGTGATGCCAATACTCCGTACCACCTTCGTTACCATAAGACCGGTGAGCGCCTGGAGTTTAACGCTGGTGGCAGGCTGGTGCGCGATGAAGAGCAGAACGGCAACGGCATTGACTTCACCTATGATGCTTCCCATCGCGTTACCACCGCTACAGATACGCAGGGACGGGTTGTTACCTTTACCTACAATACCGCTGGACAGCTCACAACCATTACTGATCCCAGTGGACGCGCGGTCAGCTACAGCTACGACAGCTCCGGTAATCTGATTAGTTCGACAGATCCGGCGGGCAATGTCACCAGTTATGCCTATGCACCTGGCACCAGTAATATCGTTCAGATTACCGATCCGCTCGGCAACACCACTAAACTTACCTACGGTGGGAGCGGTGGTCAGATCCGAACGTTAACCGACCCGACTGGTGCAGTGACCAGCTTTACCTTCAATTCCGACGACACTACGGTAGTGACTGATGCACGAGGCAACAAGACCACCTATCTACACGACGGCTCGATCCGCATTACCAAAGTCACAGATGCACTAGGGCATACACAGTCCACTACCTATACTCCCGACAGTAACGTTGCTTCGTTCACCGATCCACTCAGCAATGTGACTACCTACAGCTACGATGTTAATAACAACATGACCACGGCCTCTTGGCCAACAGGAGCCAAGTATACCTATACCTACGACAATGAAAATCTCCCTTTCTACCCCACCACGCAAACTGATCCTCAGGGTAACAAGCTCAGCTACACCTATAACGGCAATGGCGACCTGACGCAGGTGAGAGACAGCACCGATGGAGGGACGGGATCAACGACACAGTACAACTACAACGCCAACGGCACTATCGCTAGCATGACCGATCCAGGAGGCAACATTACCACCTACAGCTATGACAGTGCCGGTAACTTGATCAAAACGACCCCTCCTAGCCCGATGGGTGCTACTACGCTGACCTACGATACGCTGAGCCGTCTGACTAGCGTCACCGATGGCAAGGGGCAAACCACGACCTATACTTACGACGCCCTGGATCGTATCGTCAAAGCGACCTACGCAGATGGTTCTAGCGTCAACTATAGCTATGATGCTGACGGCAACGCTCTCACGGAGAGCGATAGCACCGGTACCACCACGCTTCGCTATGACGCAGCCAATCGCCTGCTCTCGAAAACGTTACCCGGAGGAAACGTCCTGAGCTACGCCTATGATGCCGTTGGCAATCCGTTGAGCTTTACAGATGCAGGAGGAACGGTCAGTTATAGTTACAATGCAGTCAATCTGCTCACCACACTGACAGAACCAGGCGGGGCGCAAACCCTCTTCACCTACAATGCCAAAGACGAGCGCACCAGCATTCAGTACCCTAACAATGTCACCATCGGCATCTCCTACAACGGGGCAGGTCAACAAACAATCATCAACGCCAAACGCAACGGTACGTTGTTAGCAGGCTATAGCTATAACTACGGTGGTAAAGCCCTGCGTCAGAGCATGACCGATCAGGCCACCAACCAGCAAACGAACTATCAGTACGATACGCTCAATCGACTAACGAATGCGGGCGTTTTCAACGGCGGCACCAAAGTTGACAACTTCCACTACTCTTACGACCTGCGCGGCAACATTGTCGCCCAAACATTAGGGCTCAATGGAGCACAGGTCAATTTCACTTACAATGCCGCCGATGAACTGGTCTCGACCTCGCAGGGAGTAACGTACAGTTACGACGCCAATGGCAACCGCACAGCAGTGTCTCAAGGGATTGTAACGCTCGTATACAATGCCATGAACCAGACAACGGCGATCAACGGCACACAAATGGCCTACACAGGCGCAGATCAAACGCAGCGTGTCCAGGCTGGTACCATTAGCTATGTCAATGGTCCTCAGGGCATTAGCAGCCAGTCCGATAGCAGCGGCACCACCTACTTCACACGCGATGCAAAAGGGCAACTCCTTAGCGAGCGCACCCCTTCGGGGACATTCTACTATCTCTTCGATGCGCTGGGCTCCATCGTGGGTCTGACAGATAGTAGCGGCAATCTTGTGGGAGGCACGCGCTATCGGTATGACCCCTATGGAAATCTGCTCAGTACCATCAGTTCTCCTGTTTTGCAAGCGAACCCTTGGCGCTACGCTGGCGGATACTTTGATAGCAGCAGTGGGTATGACAAGTTCGGGGCACGCTACTACGATCCGGCTGTAGGTAGATGGACGCAACTGGACCCGTTGCAAGGAAATCCTCATGATCCGACAGCGCAAAATCGGTGCGCTTATGCTAATGAAGATCCAGTCAATAGGACTGACTCAAGTGGCAAGGCCTCGTGGTTAGATAAATTCGGATTTTGCATGGCTTCTATACCTGGCGAGATTTTGTTGCAGGTCATCGGGGGGATACTGACGGCTATCGGCGCTATAGCAGGTGGGTGGGCTGGTTTGATTGCTCTCGGAGCACTTGGGGCTGCCGTCACAGCTCCAGCTTGGTTAGGCCCCGTAGCCGCTTGGTTAGCACTAATAGGAGCATCTGTGTACTTAGGAGCTGTGCTTGGTTGCATTTTAGGCGCAACATTTGGTTAGTGAGTATCATCCAGGCGACAAAAATACCTAATAGCAATCCATTGCGCTAGGCTTTCCTCGGTCTTTGACAAGCAGACCGAGGAAGCTTGGTATAGACAGTATCTTTGGCGAGGTCGTTCCAAGTCCACTTGGTATGATCAAAGTGGACCTTTTCCTTTGACTGCTGAGAATAGTCAATATAAAACGCAAGAAGGGAGATCTTCTATCATGAAATACAAAAAGGAAAAATCGTGGATCTTCTTTTGCTGCACTTCAATAGCCTCCTTTTTGATATTCTTAAGCATCGGACTCAGAATCAAAACATTCTTCCTAACTTTGGTGATAGCAGCTATATGTATAGGAATTATTGTGTTAGGTATTAGCCTTCTATATGACGATTCTACCTGCAACTAATGTTTCCAGTCTCTGAGAAGCCTCCTTGAGCAGCAGAGGTAGCTCGACCGGAGATACGAAAGAAGGAGAAGCCAGAGACCACTTAAAGAGCATATACTTTGACCTTCACTTCGCCACCCGGACGAAACGCCAGGTGGTGAACAACGTCGAGCATGATATGTTGATAGGGAACAAGACTAAATACAGTGTATTGTGAATGATTGCGATCAATAATCGGCCTTCCATGAGAACAAGGTAGCTGACGATACGAATTCGCCATTCCTCGCTGAAAGATATATAAAAGTAAATTGGAGATGGAATATATTACAGTCTCTTATCTGCCAAGAATCCTGGAGATGACTTGTTTGAGCTGTTGGTGAGGATACTTCAGGCGATCAGGTGAGCGCCAAGCAACAAAACCTTCAGGACTCACCAGCACAACGCCCGCCGCTTCTATCTCATAACATGGCTCGAAGGAAGCGTACAGACGAGTACTTGCCTTCCTTGAAAGAGCCAGAGCCATTTTCCACGCTAGTATGATACTCCGAAGAGTACACCATTAAGCCACCCGCAATCGCGTTGTATCGTGCCGTCAGTTCTTTACAGACCAGTTTCTTTCTCCTATACTGCCCAGGTATATTATTTGTCTTGAAGGAAGGCAGGAAGCATGCAATTTGTAATCAATCCAACTCCTATGGCATGCAATGACGCAGATCAAACATGATACAATACCAACACATACCACTATCCTGAATCCCAATAAAAAATTACCTGGAGTCGCAATCATGCAACCATATACAACCGCCCCGCAACTGACCAACAGCTATATTGATACCATATGGGAGACCTTGCCGCGCCATATCCGCCCCACGTTTCTGCTTCCCAGCCCGATCCTCTCGGAGCAGTTCAAGTGCGAGCTGACCATCGCCAGCGAAACGTTTCAGCATACTGGCAGTTTCAAGTTTCGCGCAGCCTATAATTTATTGTCCAGCATCCCGCAGCAGCATGTGATTGCCGCCTCGTCGGGCAACTTTGGACAGGCAGTGGCCTATGCCTGCAAATTGTTGGGCAAAACCTGCACCATCGTCATGCCTGCAACGTCGGCAAAGGTCAAGATCGCGGCTGTGCAATCATATGGCGGCACTGTTGATTTGATCGATGTGCAGCAGATAGGTCGAGCGGAGCGCGTCGCTCAGCTTATGAGCGCGCAAGCGGATGCTTTCCAGGCGCAAGCGTATGATGATTATCGCGTCGTGGCAGGAAACTCAACGCTTGGCAAGGAAATTCTCAGCGCCGCGCCCTTCGATATCATCATCGTGCCGGTTGGCGGTGGCGGCATCAGTTCAGGCATTGTGGTAGCGCGCGATCACCTGCAAGCGCCCACACAAATTATCGGCGCGGAACCGCTTCCTGGCAATGATGCCGCCCGGTCCCTGCGCAGCGGTCAGCTCATTCCCAACGAGCAAGAGCCTGCGACTGTGGCTGATGGCGCACGAACTATCAGTCTGGGAAACATTAACTGGGAGATACTACAGCGCGGCCTCACCGACATTATAGAGGTTCCAGATCCGTTCACCATGCAGGCAGTGCGGCATTATTTCCGTTACGCCAACCTGAAAGTGGAACCAACGGGCGCGCTCTCGCTGGGAGCGATGCTGATCGCGCCTGAGCGTTTTTACGGCAAGCGCGTCTGTTGTATTGTGAGTGGCGGCAATGTCGATCCCGCGACTTATGCGGAGATTATCGAGCGAGAGGAGTAGAGATGCGATTTATTCGCATCTCTACATTTTTTGCACATTACGGTTTCAGTTGATAGATCCCGAAATTGGAGAACGTCGCCTGACCGCCCGTCTTTGACGGATTCAGGTTGATCACAAATAGCGCCACCGAACCGCTGGTATAGCTATTATCGGTCACCGTCTTTAATGGTTGACCGTTGACAATAAACGTCATCGCAGGACCATTCGCGACAATGATGATGTGATTAACACCACTCTTTTTGATCGCAGGGTCTAGCGCATAGTCCTGAAGTCTGGTGTTGGTAGTATTGCCATTGGCATCGACCGAACCCTTGAAGATCGCATAGCTGCCATCGCCATAAAGGGCGAAACGATAATACGTAGCCAGTTCGCTATTCTGGTTGGAAGCCCCACGGATAAACACCCCATAGCCATTGTTCTGGTCGCCTTTGGAAAGCATCGCATCAACCATCAGTTTAAAATTACTGAAGGTTTTCTGGCCCGGCACCAGTTCCCATAACAGACTATGATTATCATCCTCCAGCACCATTGTGCCGTTGCCCACGCTCGCTGAAAACTTTCCAGGATCGCCCTGCAAATTCCATCCATTATTATTGTTAGTAAACGCATCGGTGAAGATGGGGGTATCCTTCGTGGCCGGAGAAGGCGTATTAGCGGTTTGCGCAGTATTTCCAGGCCCTAATAGCATATAAGCGGTGATGCTGCCACCAATCAGCACAATGATCAGCAGGCCAATGCCGATAACCACGCCGGGTCCCGGGCCGCTCCGCTTTTTCTGCGGCAGTGGCGCGGCCTGTGGCTCATAAGCCATGCCCGCCCGTAAATTAGCCGGCATTGCCGCCGGATTAAGCGACTGAGGAGGGGAGACGACAGGACCAGGCCCATAAAGGTTTCCGGTGTTCAGGAGGCGACCTGACCCATTAAGAGGCTGGATATTACTCATGGATGGACCGGAAGAACCCGAGAAATCATTGATTCCCGACTGCTGGGGAAACACGGGCTGACCCACAAAACTGTTCTGGCCTTGAGGGAGCGGAGGCAATCCCTGTAAGCCATTCTGTCTTGAAGGTAAGGGGGGAAATTGGTCATCGGGAGGCCGCAGAGGGGGTAGGTCCCCAAAGCTATTTGGCACTGAGGTAAATGGCCGCTGCTCGGCGAATTTATTTGGCAAAGGCGACATTGGAGGTGGGGAAGGCATAGGTACAGCCGAAGCTGGAGGCATAGACTGCTGATCAGCAAAGCCATTTTGGAGCGGCGGTACAGGCAACTGTCCCCATTGCACACCTCCCTGACTCCTCCCCTGCTCCTGATAAGACGGCATGGAAGGTCCTCTGCCGTCCCATGATAAAGTGGAAGTGGGAGATGGCATGCGCCCGGCAGAGCTACCTCTCTGCGGAGATGGATTATCATAACCGCAACCTGCACAATAGCTTCCATTAGGCGGAAGCTGTCTTCCACAACGCAGGCAGGTTTGAGCGGAAGCCCCACCAAAAGGAGGATAGGTCGAGGACATAAAAACCTCCAAAAATAACCACATCTTTTTCTATTGAGTATTCCATATAAATTATGACATGTCCAATATTACCTGCAAAGGTAGTATTTTTTGGTAATGCCTATGAGATAATCAGTTCATAGTTACCTAATTATGCAGGGCTTTTCAGTGTTCCTCTCCTCGGACTCCTGCCGACTGGGTTCGCGCCCCGAACGGGGCGCCGGGCAAGGGGAGAGAGGTGCTGGTGACGCCGCATCGCGGCGTCACCAGCACCTCTCTCCCCTTGCGAGCAGGGTTTTGCCCTGCGAGCATGACGAAAGCTGAAAAGCCCTGCATAATTATGGGGAAGCAATGACCTGCTCATCTCAATACAGGAGATGCATAGTGGCAGTTTTTACCTTAAAACGGGGATCTCACGCCTGATCTCGAAACGCAGCAGTTTATGGGCAACGCGAATGGCCTCTTCCACTTCAGCAGGAGTATTGCCGCGCGCAAAAATAAAACCCAGATAGCTGGCACCCTCGGGAAGTGGTACCAGAGGATGATGCAGCTTCGCAGTAATTTCAATGCCGGTAATGCAAGGGACGCAACGGGCCTCTTCCACGCCATGCACGGCCTTCAGCATACCCGCTTTAGGAATTGGTATCATCATCACCCCGGCGGCATGGGAGGCGCGCTCAATATCTGTGATCTTCTCACCTGTTGCATGGCGCAAGATCAGCTCCTCCAGACACATACCGGCCCCAAACTCAAGCACAGTCGAGCACAGGCCGCCGATGGAACGTCCGGCCATCTCAAGCATCCAGGGACCTTGCTCGTTGACGCGCAGTTCCGCGTGAACCGGCCCTTCGCGCAAACCAAGAGCGGCAGAGGCGGTTGATACGCACTGTGCGATTGCCTCTTGCGTTGCTGCTGGCAGGCGAGAAGGTGTGACGTAAATAGTTTCTTCAAAAAAAGGACCATCGAGCGGATCGGGCTTATCAAATAACGTGAGCACTTTTAGTTTTCCCTGCGTGAGCAGCCCTTCTAAGGCCACCTCGAAGCCTGGAATGAAGTCCTCGACGAGAAAGGACGTTTCATTTTCTTTGTACCCTTCACTCATCAGCAGCCGCTTGAGCCGGTGAAAAGCTGCTATAAACTCGGCTGGATGATTGGCCCGGATCACGCCCCGACTCCCCGAGAGGCGCAACGGCTTGAGCACGCAGGGATACGTCACCTGCGTTGCAATCCAGGCAGGATCGCCATGCAATGAAAAATCACGAAAAACCGGGCAGGGCGCGCCACCTGCCGCCATAAGCTTTCTCATCAGCAGTTTGTCACGGGCTGCTTCAGCCGCCTGCGGGGAATTATGTGCCAGACCCAGCGCGACGCTGGCATGGGCCGCCAGCTCGCTTGCCGCATCATCGACAGAAAGAATGGCGTGCAGAGGATGTTTTTGCGCAAACTCCATAATCGTCTGTACAGAGTCTGCAATATGCGTAAAATCTATGCCCAGAGGCACATGCCAGTAATCGGCCAGTGTCTCCGGCAAATCGATCCCAACCACAACCTCCAGGTTCAAGCGTTGCGCCGCACTCAGAAACGCTCCCGCGCGATAGGTGGCAGGGGACATCAGCAAGAGCACTCGCTTGCGCTCGGTAGTAGCAACGGTCTCCATCAAAAAACCTCTATCCTGTTCGACATTTCTCACATAGTTTATCATACACCTGACTGCCCGAAACATCCATAGGTTTTTCCTGCTCCCCCTTTTCCCCGTGTGCTTCGATAAAATCATTCCTTGTTCAGGGAATAGCGTCGTATGCTATACTTGGAACAGGCGCTTCAATCCTGAAGAGCATACGAACGTTTCGTGACTGGAAAGGGTGAGGAATGTCCACAAATCCCCGCCAAGAGCAGACGCCGATGTGGCACCGGCCCGGCACAAAAATGACCGAGGGGGAATTTCACGAACTGGAGCGACTCTCGCCCGACCGTAAATACGAATACATCAATGGCGTGGCCTACATGATGAGTGATGGAAGTGTTGCGCATGATCGGATCGCGTATAACGCACGACTCGCTTTGGACTTGCATTTTCGGTCGGGTCCCTGTACCGTCTTTGGGCCAGGTGTCCAGGTCTTGCTTGCTCTGAAGAAAAATGGCAAACCCCATTTTGTCTATCCAGATGTAACGGTTTCCTGCGCCGAGGCAGATAGCAGAGCAGATAATACGCTGATCGAATCTCCTCGCGTGATCGTCGAGGTTCTTTCTCCAGGCACCGAAACAAAAGATCGCGGGGCGAAGTTTAAAGCCTACCAGAGCCAGGAAACGATTCAGGAAATCGTCCTGACCAGCCAGTTCGCGCAATATGTCGAAGTCTGGCAACGCAATGAGCGAGATCCCACCAACCCTAAAGCCTGGCTCTATCGCCACTATGGACCGGGTGATATCGTTGAGCTGGTCAGTATCGGCGCACGAATTGAGGTTGCAGCGCTGTATCGGGGATTGGTGTTCGATGAGGGAGAGATAGAATGAGCAAGACTCTTGTTTTTTGGCTCGATGTCGATAATACGTTGCTTTCTAACGATGATGTCAAAGAAGATCTTGATCAACATCTCCAGGTGGAGCTTGGCCCAAAGCTGGCAAAACGCTACTGGGAGATTTATGAGCAGGTGCGCAAGGAGAAGGATGTTGTTGATATCCCCCTCGCCCTCACTCGCTTGCGTGAAGAAACGCCGCTCTCGGAGATGGACGAGCAAACTTATCTCCACGTTCACTCAATTTTCGACAACTACCCCTTTTATGAGCGGCTTTACCCCCATACCCTGGAAATGCTCCAACACCTGCGATCCCTGGGATTAACGGTGATTGTATCAGATGGCGATCTCTACTTTCAGGCCGAAAAAATAGTCAATAGCTCCCTGGCCGACGCCGTCGAGGGGCGCGTCCTCCTCTTTATTCACAAACAGCAACACCTGGACGAGATTATGCAACGCTATCCGGCTGACCATTATGTGATGATCGATGATAAACCAGATATTCTGCAGGATGCCAAAGGACTGCTGGGCGAACTCCTGACCACGGTACTGGTCAGACAGGGAAAATACGGCCAGGCCCCGCTGCCAAAAAACTTTACCCCTGACATTACCGTACTACACATAGGGGATCTGCGCAGCTATGGAGCGCAACAGTTCCTCCTAGCAAAAAAATAGAGAAAAAAACGAGGATTTCGAATATGCGCTATCATATACGCGAACGGGCCTGGAGCCTCACCGAAGCGTTCGTTGTGCGCGACGATGCAGGGAACGCTGTTCTTGAAGTACGCGGCAAATTCTTCCACATTGGCGATGACCTGCTGATGTATGATCGCCAGACCCACCAGCAGGTCGCACGCATCAAACAGCATCTGCTTTCGCTTCTGCCAGCCTACGATATTTATCGCGGCGGCCAGCACTGGGCGCGCGTCCACGAACAATTCCGCCTCTTTGGCGAGCGCTTCAAAGTCGAGGGTGAAGGCGGGATGAGATTCCATATCGATGGCGACATCTGGCGCTGGAACTTCACCGTAAGCGATGATAACGGCAATCTGCTGGCCCAGATTGGTCGCCGCTTCTCGCTCTTCCGCGATAGCTACGGCGTCGATATTGCTCCGGGCGTCGATGTCCCTTTTGTGATCGCGCTAGCTATTGTGATTGAAATGGTCAAGGAGCACCACGAAAGAAAAGAGGGCCGCGACTAACCCATCTACACTGTAGGGGCAGTGCCTTGCGCCTGCCCTGCTCTGCCCCATCCTGCCCTGCCTTGCGCCTGCAAGTCTCAACCTTGTGGCATATGGTATAGTAGACCCAGCAAAAGTCGGAAAGTATATGCCAGCAGACATGGATTTGAAATTCTGGAGGCAAGCGGCTTATTAGCCGTATTTATGATGAAAGCATGAGAAAACACCAGAGCGCGCGGATTACTATCAGCGCCAGCGCACAGCAGACAATCGTTATGGATGTTTGTCAACGACCGGGTATCGAGGCTTGCGGAGTATTTATCGGATACATGGATGAGCAGGGGAACTGGTTTGTAGAGGAGGCTCAGCCACTGCGCAATATCTATAACTCGCCCGTTTACTTTGAATTCGCCCCCGAAGATCTACTCCAGGCCGAGCTCACCTCCTCAGGACGGATTATCGGCGTCTATCATAGCCACCCCACCGGATTCGCTGAAGCCAGCAACACGGACCGCAATAATATGCAGCGGGTCAATCAGGAACAAGAGATCCCCTGGGTATGGTTGATTGTTTGTGGACCGTTCGACACCCAATTTCAAGAACGAGTCAGGGGAAACCTCAAAAATGCCGCCATTATTGCCTATCACCATTATATCGAGGGGCTACGCACCATTGCTATTCATCTTGAGGACGATATCAGCGATGCAAGCAAAGAGAGGAGAAGAGGAGAATAGGAAAATAGCGGCATTCCTCTATGTTTTTGCCGAGTTATACGCTATAATGTATGCCGATATAGTCGTGTTAGACATTTGCGGATAAGCAGCATAGCTGGAGCGAGGATCAGCCAATGAAATGTCCAAATTGTGGAAATGAGATCAGCCAGGAAGAGGTTTTTTGTGGGCAGTGCGGCACGCCAACTACGCTTCCCACCCAATCACCGATCAATGCTCCACGGCGTAGCAGACTGCTTAGCAGTTATGCATCCAACCCGACCAGCGCGCCACCTAGCTCATCCCCGCCCACAATGCCAGCGACGCCAGCTACCAGCCAGCCCTCGCAAGCCGGGTTTTCATCCATACCCAACCAGTTATCTCCCATCAACCAGGTCCAGGCCGGGCCAAATCACCAGACTGGATTTTATCACGACGCCACCGAGGCCATATCTTCGCTCCCCGGCCAGGCTTACCCGCCGCAACAAAGTTTTCCCGGGACGTATCCCGGCTCAACGCAGTTCCAGACGGGCAATTTTGCGGGGTCAAGCTATCCACAACAGTCTATGTCACCACTATCAAGCTTTGACAATGGGATGCGCGTCAGGCCCACACCTCCGCCCACGATACAAAAAGATCAGGGTCATGCAGTCATTCTCGTCGTAAGCATTTGCCTGGTCATTATCCTTATCAGCGTCATTGGCTTTGCTACGATTTTCTTTGTCAAAGGCCAGGATAACGCTCAACAGGCAAATCAACCGAAAACGACGCCGACGCTTGCCCCCACGCCCTCCCCTTCGCCAACGCCCACACAGGCTCCAACTCCCACACCCTCCCCCACTGAGGCAGCAACGCCGCCACCAGATAGCGGCTTCCTGTGGTGCGGCCCCGTCTGCATCAACTACGGCTTTACCACCGAATATCCGCAGAACTGGCAACCGGGAGCGGTGAGCAACGCCAGCGGCATTCAGTTCGCGAACCCGGACCAGACGGATCAATTTGGCGCGTTTAAGGCGCTCGGCCCAACCACCGCCTCCGCCAGCGATCTGGTAGCTAGCGACCTGCAAACAAATTTCGCGCCAAAACCCAACTTTACGCCACCGGCAGCGACATCAACGGCCACCATCAGCGGAGAAACCTGGATCGCGGCTGTAGCGTATTATCAGACAGATACACAGAAAGAGCGCGTGCAGGTCTATGCCACGGTCCATCAGGGCAAGGGATATATCATCGAGCTACAGGCGCCGGATGAGCAATTTGACGCGCTCAACGCTCAGTTTTTTACTAACATGCTTGGCAAGTTTCAATTTCTGCAAGGCACGCCATAAATCATGACAAAATATTTTCTCATTGCGCTGGTCTTCGTCAGCGGCATGACCTCACTGGCATTGGAGATGAGCGCCTCCCGCCTCCTGGGGGCCTATTTCGGCACCTCCCTGTTTATCTGGGCAAACCTGATCGGCCTGATTTTGATCTACCTCACCGTTGGCTACTTCTTCGGTGGGCGTATTGCCGACCGCCATCCGTCGGGGAAAGTGCTATGCAGCATTACCGCGATAGCCGCGCTTGCCATCCTGGTGATCCCTTTCGTCAGTCAGAGCATTCTGAACTGGTCGATTACCGGCATTGCGCAGCTCTCAGTAAGCATTTTTCTTAGCTCCCTGATCGGCACTATCCTGCTTTTCGCTATTCCCGTTACCCTGCTCGGCCTCGTCTCTCCGTTCGCGATCCGCCTGATGACAAAAGAGCTGACCCAAAGCGGGAGCGTTAGCGGCTCGCTCTACGCCATTTCCACCTTCGGTAGTATCTTAGGGGCATTCCTGCCCGTGCTCTGGCTGATTCCGACTTTTGGTGTACGTCGTACGCTGCTGATCTTTGGGGTCGCGCTCTTTGCGGCATCCTTATGGGGATTGCGTCCACGCTGGCGACCATCTTTCGCTATTGCTCTGATCCTGCTGGTCCTGCCGCTTGGTCCGCTCAAAGAGATCCCTTATTTGCAGTATGAGAAGGAATCGCTCTACAACTACATCCAGGTCACTCAGCAGCCCGATGGCTCCAGGCTGCTCATTCTCAATGAGGGGCAGGCCATCCATTCTATCTACTATCCCGACCCGAACAGAGTTCTGACAGGCTGGTACTGGGATTACTTCCTCGCGGCCCCGTACTTTAACCGGGGCTTTCAGCCGCAACAACTACACCGCGTTGGCATTATCGGGCTGGCGGCGGGCACCATCGCCCACCAGTTTACAAAGGTCTACGGACCTGTCCCAATAGATGGCGTCGAGATCGATCCCCAGATCGTTGATGTTGGGCGTAAATACTTCGGCATGAACGAACCGAATCTGCATGTGTACACTGAGGATGGGCGCACATTTATGGCAACCACCCATGCCCAATACGACGTGGTCGCGATTGACGCTTTTCAGCAGCCATACATCCCGTTCCAGCTCACGACGCGCGAATTTTTTACTGAGATTCGTTCGCATCTCTCACCAACGGGCGTTGTGGCGCTCAATACCGGTCACACCACGCATGATTTCAGGCTGGTGCAGGCATTCGTCAACACCATGAGCCAGGTCTTCCCCAGTGTCTATGTGTTCAACGTTCCGGGGACATTCAATACTGAAGTCATGGCAACGATGCAGCCCACTTCCATAGATACGTTCAGGTCAAATCTTGCCCAATTCGACCCGACCACGACTATGGGACAGGTGGCGAACGAGGTCTTGCCGGTCGTTGCCCAGGGGCACCCAGACAACGGTATCGTCTTCACCGATGATCGCGCCCCGATTGAGCAGATCACCGACCAGCTCCTGCTGAACTATATTCAGCAACCATGAGAGAGGCTATTTCATTTGAGGGGAGAAATATGCTATGGGTCTGACAGTTTGTCCCACTGCTGTCGTCGCGGCCCCGGTCGAGGTGGTCTGGGCGAATCTCGTCCAATGGGAACGCTATGCCGAGTGGGCCGATGTCCAGGCAGAACGTGTTGAGCCAGCAGGTCCCGCCACCGTGGGCCAGACCATCACTTTTGCCGGAAAAGCCTTTGGTCGCACCTGGCACTTCATCTTCAAGGTCGAAGAGGTCAATGCCGAAAAACACCAGCTCGGCCTGCACGTTTTTTTTCCATTGGGACTGCAAGAGAAACCACACATCGTCTGCTCTCCCATCGATGCGACAACCTGCCGCGTCCACTATGGCTGAGACTTCATCTTCCCATCAGGCTGGTGGGGTTGGTTCCTCCAAACATTTGGCGCGAAAACAATCGCTGCCAGCGTGGATGATTCCTTACAACGCCTCAAGCGTGCCTCTGAAAGACAGTACCGGCAAGCGCAAACGGAAAGGAAATAGCCGGTGGGCGCGATTTTGCCATTGGCTATCTTAGCCTAGCGGCTTCTTCGCCATCACAGCTCCGCTGCGAGGAAACTGTTTGGGGCATGGCTTTTGCTGCTGCCACACAAGCAAACGACGGCCATCAGCCAGCCCCGGCAGTGTTACCGGTACATCAGCCTGCAACATAGCACCAAGCTGTGACGCTGCACGTTTTCCCTGCGCCATTTCCTCTGCAAGATCGCCCTTCTTAGGCAAAATGATACAGCCATCAACGCGACAATACGGCGCACAATATTCTATGAGCGTGGGGAGCGCGGCAACGGCCCGCGCCGTCACAAGATCATAAGAGGCGCGATAGTCGCTTCTATGTGCCAGTTCTTCCGCTCGTCCCTGTATCACCTCCACATGCTCAAGCTGTAAGGTCGTGATCATATGACGCAGGAAAGTTACTTTTTTCCCTGTAGCCTCCAGCAGCGTCACCTGCCATTGCGGGCGCGCAATTTTCAGGGGCAGCCCCGGAAAGCCCGCACCAGAGCCGATGTCAAGCAATCGCGTATGAGGCGTATCATACACAGCGAGCAGCGAGAGCGAATCGAGGAAGTGCTTCAATAACACCTCCTGAGGATCGGTAATGGCCGTCAGATTAAAGCGCGTGTTCCAATCAAGCAATTCCTGGCGGTAACGTAGCAACCGCGTCAGAAGATGCTGTTCGCCAGCAGACCCTTTCTCCCCTTGTGGGATCAATTCGAGTGCTCTTAGACCTGAAAGAAATAGCTCTAAATCATCAGACATCCACATTGCCCCTTTAAATAATGTAAGTACTATTGAGCTTGTTATGTTATTATTTCAAATGGAGCTCAATAGTACTTGACCTCAATGGCTGCAAAGAGTATTCAGCTAGCGCCCGTGGAGCTTGCGAATGGTTCGGATCTCTTCACAATGCTCCTCCATATGTTGCGCCATGCCACCAACCAGACCACCAACGGTAACTTTGCGCCCTTCTGGATCGCCATCGATGGTGCGCATCATGGCATACTGCTCCCAGTTGTCGGGTACACGCTGTAACAGCTCCACCAGATGCGCGCGGATAGCCGTTACCAGGGCAACTGAAGAGTCCACAGGGCGGGTAGCATATTTAAAAATCTCGGGCCATGTCTCCTGATTATACTGATTACGGATATAAACAGAACCAGGCTGAGCCAGAGCAGCCTTAATCATCGGAGCAAATAACATCTCGCCTTCGGCCAGGTGGTGAACAATCTGGCGAATCGACCATTGCCCTGGAGACCGGGCCAGATCATAATCCACCTCGGAGAGGCCCTCCAGAACAGCCTGGAGATCTTTTGGCCCCTGTGCATACATGCGTAACACGTCATCCTGTGAGCGTTGAGCGCGAGCGACAAAAGCTACAGTGTAGTCATCGGGTCCTTGAACGCTCAAGACACGGTCGCCGCTTGCTGTCTCCTCAAAACGCAAGTCAGAGAGTCCACGCTCCAGCAGCGTTGCCCGGCGAGCTTCCAGATTGTCTTCAGCAAAACGAATGGCTTCGCCTGGCAGAATGACAAACGCCGCGCCTGCAAGATGCTCTTTGACGTTCTCCACTTTTGGGCCTGCCAGCAAAATCAAATCGCCATCTAAATCACGTACATCTGCCACATCGCGATCTGGCTGGCGCTCCTGTAATGTAAAACCAATACGATTAACAAAAAAGTCGATACCTGCGTCTAAATTGCTCACTTTTAAGGCAAACTCGGGGCGTTTCGTCATACAAATACTTCCTTCCCTGGAATTATGAGCCAGATTGTTAATATTCTCCCTTCATCAAGAGGCACGCCGATACATTATAGGGGTTTGGAAACTCTATAGCAAGGAAAAACTCCCGCCGTGCATGGAGGGAGTTGCAAGGATAGCCGTTACGATATAAATTTCCGTTTGCTGTTGAGGTAATCAACCAGCAGGTACTCGCCGAGGTTATCCCTGTCGGCATAGAAGGTGCGACCGTGGTTGATCTGCGCCATCTGATTGACGAAGGCAATCATCCAATCGTCATCATAGAGCATAAAGGTGTTGATGGTGATGCCATCGCGGGTACAGCGTTGCACCTCCAGCAGCGTCTGTTGCTCGGCAAAGGGGCTGGGGTAAGCAAATTGCCAGCCACCGTAACGTTCCTCGTACCAGACCGTCGGGCCGCCATCGGTAATCATGATGATTTGCTTATTGACGCCGCGATGCCGCGATAAGAGCTGGCGAGCCAGCATCAGGCCGTGCGCCATGTTGGTTCCACGTTCATTATCGTAACGGCTCATCTCGATCAGCTCTTCAGGCTTATATTCGCGCGCAATAAACGAGAAGCCGACGATATAGAGGTTATCGCGGGGGAACTGCGAGCGGATCAGGCTTTCCAGCGCCACAGCCACCTTCTTCGCCGCTTGCTGGCAACCGTTATAGATCATGCTCAAG
This sequence comes from Ktedonosporobacter sp., assembly GCA_035293765.1. GTDB lineage: Bacteria > Chloroflexota > Ktedonobacteria > Ktedonobacterales > Ktedonobacteraceae > DASRHT01. Next base: position 154,966 of record DATGMF010000044.1, on the reverse strand, counting down.
CTCAAATCGATCATTAACACAGTTGATGATTGAGTGGTGAATTCGGTGCGATAGACCTCAAAATCCTCTTTTGCCAGGCCCACGGGCGTTCCCGTGCCGCGCCGATGGAGCGCGTTCATCAGCGTTTTCTCCAGGTCGAGCAGGAAAGGATCGCCAAATTGGTAGGGCTTGCTCTCGTCCGTACGTTCGCCGCCGACGCCACGATAAGGACTGACATGCCGTCCAAAGCCATCGCGCTTCATTTTATTGAAGATATCCTGAAGAGCCTTCTGGCCGATTTTACGGATGCCTTTGGCGGTTAGCTCCCAGCGATTGCCCTTTTTCTGGATATAGCCGGCCTCCTCCAGCATCTTCATCAACTCTTTGAGCTGCTCAATGGACTGGTACTCTTCGTCACCAAGCAGTTCTTTCACCTTCTCGCTATCAATCGCCTCCAGATCGTCGAGGCGGCGAGCTTCCTGGAACTGGTCCTCCAGCCCCTCCATCTGCTGCAAACGTCCCATCATGCGCATGGCCTCGTTGAGCGGCAGGGACTCGTTGCCGCGGAACGGGAAGCGGGTGCGCGTCTGCTCGCCTGAGGCCAGCATTTCGAGGTTTTGTGCCAGTTCCATCAGGTCAACACGGATACGATCATCGCCCATGAGCTGTTCCATCAGCTCTTGCAGCTCTTGCCGCTGCTCTGGCGATAGATTATCGAGAATGCCCTGCATGGCGGCCATCTGCTGCTGCATTTGCTCAATCAGATCATCCAGGCTATTGACCCCAGGAAAATACTGACCGTGCTTCTGCATAAACGAATCGAAATCCGGCTCGCGTCCCTCCTGGCGCTCACGCAGCATTTTATTCAGGTCGCGGATCATCTCGCGCATCCTGGCAATATCCTCGGGAGTCATATTCTGCAAGGATTGCTGCATGCCCTGGAAAAACTGCTGCATCATCTGCTGCTGCAAGTTGTCCATCAACTCTTTGAACTTCTCGCGCGCCTCGTCGTCCATGAAGTCATACTCGGAGAGGCCCTTGATCTGACCAGGAATATCCTTTGGCAAGTTATCAAGATAGTCCTGCTTGCGTTTTGCGATACTCTCCAGCATTTTCCTCATTTGTTCAGGGGAGAGGCCGCCATCCTGCTCAGATTGGCTTTGCTGACCGCCTTGAGACTGACTGCCAGCTTGCGGCTGCTGCCCCTGTTGAGATTGCTGCCCGGGCTGACCGCTCTGCGGTTGATTTTCTGATGGAGCTTGCTGGGAGCCTTGCTCATGCTGATTATCGAGGCGACGTTGAATACCTTCGCGTTCTAGCCGCTTGATCTCTTCTAGCTTCTCGCGCAGGTCATCCATCACGCCGGAGGCCATATTGTAACGATTAAGCTGCTCGCGACGGCTCTCGCGCATGCGCTCCATCATTTCGCGCAAGCCCATAGCGCGGCGGCCATCCTCGCCCCTGATGCCTTCCTGCATCAGCCGTTTGAGCGCCTGTTGCAGGTTACCATTCTCCAGGTAATCGTCGGAAAGAGCCTTTAGAATATCGTCGGCGTCCAGGCCCTCAAGGCGCTGCGTCCCGTCCCAGCGTGAGTACCCATAGCGATTTCTGTAAAAGCGTTCGAACATAGCGCGTGATCCTTATTAGCATTAGCGCCGATAGTGTACCTTTCCTCTGACATCATCTTTATTCAGACGCCGATTCAGGTGCAACCCTTCGAGAATGAACTCGATGGCGGAAGCGATACTGGCCGGGCTACCACGCCCATTCACTTTATCAATGGCTTTACTCAAACCGCCGACTTTAGAAAGCTGGTTGACGTAGTCCATCGAGGGCATATCGTCGCCCACCTGGACATTCAATCCCCGTTCAAAGCCTGCCAGGAGCTGGTCAAATTCGCGCGGGTCAAAGTAATTGCTAAAGACGCTGAGAATCGCGGCATTGATCAGCTTTTGGACAACACGATCTTCTTTTACATCACCAACTGCATCCAGTTCGATCTTGCCGCAGGTTGAAGCCATAATGGCCGATAGATCGCTAATGCGTGGAGCAATAGAGCGTTCTTTCAACCGCAGAGCGCGCCGACTGGCATTACTGAGCACGTTCTCGTAGTTTGAAACGGAGACACGGACGCTGACGCCTGAACGCTGGCTGATGTCGTTGCTGCGACGTGCCAGATGAGTAACCTCCGCGATGATCTCCTTCATGAAACCGGGGAAGATGACCTCCATGCCCTCAGTGATGAAGTGATTGCTCTCGGACTCCATGATTTGAATTTCATGTTCGAGCGAATGCGGGTAGTGGGTACGAATTTCTGAGCCAACGCGGTCCTTCAACGGGGTAATAATGCGTCCACGGTTGGTATAATCCTCCGGGTTGGCGCTGGCAACCACATAGACGTCGAGTGGAAGACGGATTTTATAGCCGCGAATCTGCACATCGCGCTCTTCCATAATGTTGAGCAAGCCTACTTGAATACGTTCAGCCAGATCAGGCAGCTCATTGATGCAGAAAATACCGCGGTTGGTGCGAGGGATCATGCCATAGTGAATGGTCAGTTCGTCCGAGAGGTATCGACCTTCGGCAACGCGAACGGGATCTACCTCACCAACAAGATCAGAAATGGTAATATCTGGCGTTGCTAATTTCTCGCCATAGCGCCGGTCACGCGGGAGCCAGGCGATCTCCACCTGGTCGCCCTGTATCTCTACCTTATCGCGGCATGCCTTGCAGATTGGCTCAAAGGGATTGTCGTTAATCTCGCAACCAGCAATGATCGGCACAACCTCATCTAGCAAGTTGACGAGACTGCGTGCCATGCGTGTCTTGGCCTGACCACGCTCGCCAAGAAAGATGATGTCCTGACCGGAGAGGATGGCATTCTCAACTTGAGGAATAACAGTTTCCTCGTAGCCAACCACGCCCGGAAACAAGTCTTCTCCATTACGAATCTTCAGGATGAGATTTTTCCGCATCTCTTCCTTGACAGGAAGAACCCTATAGCCACTTTCACGCAACTCACCAATAGTGCGCGGTCGAGTAGTTGTGGTCATTCAGTTTTATGCTACCTTTCTTGGGGATTGGCTCGTGTGATGCATGTCTGGGACTGAGGGCTAATTGACCGACCCTGCATGATCCTACGGTACCAAAAACAGGTGGAACCATACTTGATTCTACAGCCTGACGCGAGAAAACGCAAGGGTATTAAAGGAAAATGGTTTAGCCTCATCAATGTGATTACGAACTCTGGAGCAAGATACTAAAGATTTTCTCAAGAAATCCATTAGAATCCTAAAAATAAACTCAATAATATGGTCCAAATGCTAAAACTTTTCCTTGTAAAAAGGGATAATTTGCTCAAAATAAGCTCAATAATAGCAGAAAAGCACTAAAAATATCCTCAAAAATCTGATCAAAAAAAATTTTACTTGTGCAAGTTTACTGTGCTACACTATGTACCAAACATAGCTCCGATTACGTGCTACATAAAGCGGCATCAGTCGCGAGCAAGGCAAGTAATGTTCAGGCAAAGGGAGGAATAACTACTATTCTACCCTTTTATCTAGCCGACAGAGCTATATACCCTGATACTATACATTTAGGAGGTTTGTTCTCCTTCGTAAAGGAGAACATACAGTATGGCGAAGGAATCTGCGACGCAAAACTCATCATATGCGGCTCATAGAGATGAGCACGTAAGCAAGAGTAGTATGCTAGGCCCAATTCTCTGCTGGGCGGTCGTTTTTGCAGACATCGGTACCTCTGTCTACTACACACCAGGCATCCTCTATCAAACGGTTCAGGGACTTGCCGGTTTTTTTGTGTTCCTGACGATGTCTGTTTTTGTGTTGCTCACGTTGAAATATGCTGAGGTCACCCATCGTTTTCCCCAGGGCGGTGGCGTCGTAACGGTTGCCGCACAGGCAATTGGTTCCTGGTGGGGAGCCCTGGGAGGCATGTTTATCCTGGTTGATTATTTCCTTACAGCGGCTATCAGTTGCCTATCAGGTATTTTTTATTTGAGCGTGGTCGCGCCAGCGATTGGCCCATATGCCTTATGGATTACCATTGGCGTCCTGGTCCTGTTAGGCATTTTGAACTGGATCGGCATCAGTGAAAGCGCACGCGTCAGCCTGGTCGGAGCCGTTATTGCCTTTGTCAGCGATCTTGCGATTCTTTTTACTGTATTCTCCCATATATCTTTTGCTGAGTTTTTATCCTTATTTCCCAAAATGTTCGCCAGTCACTCGCTCACGGGCTACTCTTTGCTGGCAGGATTTGCAGGCTCCTTCCTTGCATTTTCGGGGCTGGAAAGCATTTCGCAGCTCTCACCTGTGATGAGACAGCCTCATAAGAAAGTGGCGGGTCAGGCACTTTTGCTGGTGGTGCTAACCATCGGCATTACCAGCCCGTTATTAACTATGCTTTCGACTATGCTGCTCCCTGAGGTGGCGAAGAATGCCGACACATCGACACAAATTATCTCTCTGCTAGCAGGCCATTGGGGCAACATTGTCTTACAGACGGAGGTTGCGATCAGCGCCAGCGCGCTGCTGGTATTTGCCAGTAATACCGCTATTATTGGAGCTTACCACGTATTCATGGCGCTTTCGCGCATGGAGTTTCTGCCAGATTTTATTCTTAGGCGCAACAAATTGCGTGGCACACCTCATTACTCTATCCTGCTTGCTACAGTCATCCCAATTGTGGTCTTGATCGCTGTAGCAGGCAACATCAACATCCTGGGAGATATGTATGCTTTTGGTCTCCTGGGGGCCTTTACGCTCACCTGCCTGGGCCTGGATATTGTGCGCTATCGCGACTGGAGAAAAGCCAATCTTGTTTCCAGCATCAGGTCATATGGACGACGCAATGGGAGAACCCAGCCTGGCGAGAGTGAAGAGGTGCTTGCTTCTTCAATGCATGGTCACTTGAACGGTCAGGCTTCTGGTCCGATGGACGCCAGAGGGCAAATAATCCATAAAGAAGAGGTGGAGCCGAAAAGCCTCTGGTTCAAAATTGATTTTTTCCTCGGTGTGCTTACCACATTCCTGGTTGGCCTTGCCTGGTCAACGAATCTGGTTACCAAACCGCTGGCAACCGCATTTGGCGGCTCCGTTGCGCTGCTGGGGATGGGCGTTGCCTATGTAAACTATGCCCGCTACAGACAAAAAGGGCGCATCCCCGTTCCTATGGCCGTAACGCGTATCGAAGAACGCCTCCCTGGTTCTGTCCTGGCTGTGCTGATGCAGGACAACCCCTATAATGATGCCGTTATCCGAGGCGCAGTCAACAGCGCAGAAGAGAATGGACCGGTGATATTCCTGTATCTTACTAAATACCAGCCGCGCGAAACCGCCCCACGCATGATGGAGATCGTTGATCCCTATCTAGAGGATCAACAGGCTAAAGCGGACTTTAGTAAAGCAGAAGGTCTGGCGCTCAAAGCCCACATCCCCACGCGCAAATATGTCTATCTGCACCAGGAGCCGGATATTGTCTCTCAGGTCTGGCAATTTGTCCGCCCTCATGATATAGTTGTGGCAGCAGAAGATAGCGACCGTTTCAAAGATATTAACCCGGATCGCATTCGCTACGAGATTACACCAAAAGGCAAGGTTGCTCACCTGCTCAAAGAGTGGAAAAACCCAGAGCCGTTAGTATCTTAAACCTCTGGTCGCTTACGAAGCGCAGGGCTATATATACATGAAACAACGACGCATCGGGCTATTATTACTTTTGCTCCTGGTCAATCTGGTTGCATGCAGCCCAGGACATGTGGGCACGAATGTGATTGCTTTTATACGCGACGGGCAATTATGGACGATTGATCCCGACGGAGCCAATGCCTTTGCGGTCTTCTCTTCGAACATCCCTGTCATCGGATATAACTGGTCTCCCAATCACGAGTTGCTCGCGTTTCGTACCCTGGACCCTGACTTTGCCAAAACTGCGGCAGCTAAAAACCTTGCTTCCGCTACCATCACCGGGCTGATTGGAGACGAGCCCAGCACAGTTAATACAATCGGGGTCGATGGTGGCACGCCCATTCCCATCGCTTTTTCCAGCCCGGATGTCGCCTATAGTAACCCTATGTGGGCAATTACTAACGCGCGCCTGCTCTACCGCCAATCTCCCAAGCAACCCCCTCGTCATCCTAACGACGTGATCTGGTGGGTATCGCAAAACGACCAGCCGGGAGGCATCGCCATCAAATCGCTTCCCAGCAGCTACTCTATCCCATCCCTGGCCTATCAAAAGCAAATGGCTATAGGAAATTTAGAGCATGGCATATTCACGACGACGCTGGCCGGTACGAACTTGCGCAACATTTCAACGAGCCCGCTGCCAGGCCATCCCCTACCTGCCACTTTGGAGCGTGTCTTATGGCAACCTGCACACCAGGACGCCAGCTTTTTATACGCTGTCCCTGCCCCATCACATAGCTCGTCTACAGGGCTGCTCACGGTACAATTGATGCTGGGAACTGTGAATGGTCAGACTACCGTGCTTGCCACATGCACCTGTGTACAATTTTCCTGGTCGCCTGATGGTAATCATCTTCTCTATAGCACAGGAACCACTTATACTATAAGCAACCTCAGCGATCATACCTCTTTTGATATTAGCGGGGCAGCCAACAGCGTGCCTTACTGGTCACCGGATAGCCAGTTTCTTTTGCTTGACGGTCCTCACACCCTTACGCTGATACGGACCGCAACGCAGCAACGAACGCTCTTGCTCAGCGATGATGCCTCAGCCACTGTGAGAAATTCCAACGCCCCACAGCCAGCCGCCTCAACGCTCTTGCAGCCAACAGCTAACAGCCTCTGGTCAGCCGATAGCCGCCATTTTCTCTTTCTGACGCAGGGGCGTTTACAATGGCAGGGGCAGCCGTTAAAAAGCGGTCAGGGGCTTTATACCGTGACAATCGACAATCTTGGTCACCCTCAAGGCTCACCCGTCGTGGTAGATAAGGGCAAGGATACGCAACCGGGGTGGACATATCAGGATGCCAATACGTCATTTCTGTATTAAACAGGACAAATGAGAAGTACAAACACGTTCGACGGAGACCACTATATGGAGGTGTATTAGAACATGGATAAGTCAGGTCCAAAGGATCAATCGTTCGATGTAGTAGAAGACGATAATGAATATGATACGTTGGAGCTCCTGGAACGCCTGGAAACGTTACGTGAGGATATGGAAGATCTCGGCGTTGCTACGCTGGCAGAGGTGATCCAGCGTATTGAAGGGCTACATCGACAAATGGACGAGAAGTAGCAGGTGAGATTATCCAGAGTGGACTGTTACGCATCAGAGACGTGTGACAGTCCACTCTGAAGCGGGGAGAGTATCAGATGTTAGTTAACCGTCACGGTGAGCATTGCATGGCTATCGGCAGGATCAGGGGTATGTTGTCCGTCCTTGAGACGGTCCACTAATTGACTGGTGATCGTAAACGTTCCAGCCGTAGGGAAAGTCACCATCAGGGTATTATCATTGGACCCACTCCTGGGTACAGTGCCTGCCGTGGGACCGGAGGGTGTAATGATCAACTTGTGGTTCTCGTCTGAATTATTGACCCACTTAATGGAGGTTCCGGCTTTAATCGCCACGGTCTGGGGAGCGAACCCGTAAATATCATGTCCCCCGGCTTGCTCAGTGATCGTGACTATGGTCACGTTGCCCGATGAGGCTGCGTTTGAGCTGGGCGAAGAAGTTGCCGGGGAGCCCGAATCACCACAAGCAGTAGCAATCAAGGCCAGGATCAGCAAGCAAAGCGATGTTGTCCAGAGAGTCGCCCGATGGGTTGACCGAATGAAAGTCTTTGTCATACGACCATACTCCTTCCGTATAGTTGAAGGACAACTGACGAGTCGTTATCAGGTTGTCCACTTGTCTTTCCAGCAATAGTCGTGACTGCTGGACGCGCTACACACAAATATGGGGAATAGTGTAAGAGGAATTGTCTCTCACAATACTCCTTTTACCCTGGTATGCTCATGCTACCAATCCATTCAATAGAAGCGGAAACATGTAACAATATGCATACCTGTTTATTCTGTTCTATACTGTTTTGTTGTAGAGCAGAATATTTTATCGCGACTACTGAGGGATGATACTACATTCTTCCCCACTTTTACATACCAGGCTTTTCTATTGGCAGGAAAGTACTACTGTGAGGGAACAATCTTTACCGGAGGTGCATCACTATTGATAACCAGCCATAAAGAAGCTCTAGGCGGCTTGCTAGAGCTTCTTTTATCGTTTTTATCAGAAAATGTAATGGCTAACCGCCACCCAGATACGCCTGGCGTACCAGATCATTTGTCAGAAGATTGTTTGCGGTATCGCTCAGCACAATTCTGCCCGTTTGTAGCACATATCCACGATCTGCCAGACTTAACGCCATAGAAGCGTTTTGCTCTACCAGAAAGATGGTCACGCCTTCGGAGCGAATGCGTAGAATCGTATTAAATACCGTCTCCACCAGAATGGGTGAGAGTCCCATTGAGGGCTCGTCCATACAAATCATCTGGGGGCGGGACATCAAAGCGCGGCCCATTGCCAGCATCTGTTGTTCTCCACCGGACATCGTCCCGGCAACCTGTTTCAGCCGTTCCTGGATGCGGGGAAAAATCTGGCAGACGTGGTCAAGATCTTCTTTAACCTCGGCCCGGTTGTGACGGCTATACGCACCCATCTCAAGGTTTTCAAGCACAGTCATACGAGGAAAGATACGGCGCGCTTCGGGTACCAGCGCCAGGCCGGAGCTGACAATATCGCCGGTCAGTTTACGCTCGATTGGTTGCTCTTCAAATAAAATGGAGCCAGTACGGGGGCGAACCAATCCAAATATTGTTTTCATGGTCGTGGTCTTGCCAGCCGCATTCGCGCCGAGCAGGCACACAATCTCCCCCTTGTGTACCTCAAGCGAAACATCTTGCAGGACGTGGCTCGGGCCATAATAGGTATTTACATTGACGAGTTTTAACATTGTAAACCTCACAGTTTCCGCTGTGGCTTTTCAGAAAAGCAGGAAGAACGTCGTCTCCCCTCTGAGTTACTCAGCAGCTCCCTGATCACTTGTTGTTGCTTTGCCCAGATAAGCGGCTATCACCTTCTCATCGCGCCGCACCTGTTCGGGCAACCCTTCGGCAATTTTGCGACCATAGTCAAGCACCGCGATGCGATCCGATATGCCCATTGTGACCGTCAGTTTATGCTCAATCAGCAGGATCGTCAGTCCCAGTTCATCGCGTAAGCGCCGCACGTATTTCACGGCCTCCAGGGTCTCGGCCTCATTCATACCGGCGGTCGGCTCATCCAGCAAGAGCAATTTAGGGCTGGCTGCCAGGGCTCGTGCAATCTCAACCCGGCGTCGATCCGCATAAGAGAGGTTCACCACATATTCTTCCTGCCGCTCTAACAAAGCAGTGCCAAAAAAGCCAAGCAGGTCAACGGCTCGTTTACGAGCCTCTTCTTCTTCGCGCAAAACATGTGGCGGACGAAATAGCGATCCCAACAAACCCGCTTTGAGCCGCGTATGCTGACCAACAAGGATATTCTCCAGCACCGTCATATTATTGAACAGGCGAATATTCTGGAAGGTGCGCGTAATCCCCCGCATCACCACCTGGTCAGGATTAAGGCCAACCAGCGATTTCCCTTCCAGGGAGATATTGCCTGACGTTGGGCGGTAAATGCCAGTGATGAGATTAAAAACGGTCGTCTTGCCAGCACCGTTGGGGCCGATAACACTCACAATCTCTCTAGGGCGAACGACCAGATCCACTTTTTCAACCGCGGTCAGGCCGCCAAACTGTTTAGTTACCGCGCTCAGCTCCAGCAAAGGATCGCTCGCTGACTTCATAGCATCAGGATTGCCTGCGAGCTCGGTACGATTTGCATTCATAATACCTTTTCTCCTTTCCTGTTACTCAACACGCACTTCTGACTCAAACACAGCCGATCCGGGCGGCGCGTCCAGCGAACCGACCTCCGCGGCCTCCCCTTCGGCGCGATGTAACTCGCGTCGCCTCCTTGCACTGGGAATAAGCCCCTCTGGTCGGAAGATCATCACCGCTACCAGAATAATACCAAAAATCAGATTGCGAATGCTGCCGAACGTAAAGCCAGGGATCAGCTGCTGAACGGTGTGCAGGATGTTATTTGGATCTGAGGCGATAGTATCGAGCTGCGCGAGGACGAACAGATTGATAGAATACACAGCAAGCGCACCTACAATCACACCAGGAATACTCCCCAGGCCACCAATGACCACCATAGCCAGGTAAATAATCGAATCTGCCGAGTTAAAGTTATCGGGTGAGACAGTTCCAAGCTTTGCCGCGTGGTAGACGCCTGCAACGCCGGAGAAGAAAGCTCCAGCGCCAAATGCCAGCAGTTTCGTATTGGCAAGGTTGATCCCTGATGAAGATGCAGCAATCTCATCCTCGCGGATCGCGACCCAGGCACGCCCCAGGCGAGAATCACGCAGGCGCACATTGGCAAAGATTGACAGGGCAATCAAGGCCAGGATCAGATAATAATAGGGAATGGGGGTATAGCTATGCCAGTCAATGCCAGGGAAATAGGGAGAGTAGACACCGACAATGCCATTGGTCCCATTGGTATACTTATCCAACTCAAGGAAGAAAATCGGGATAATCTCACCGAAGCCAAGCGTCACGATAGCAAGGTAGTCGCCACGCAAGCGGAGCGTAGGCACTCCAAAGACGACTGCCCAGAAAGCGGCGATGAGGGCCGCAACAATGATCATGGGCCAGAAAAACCACGGCCAGATTTGCGGATTGACCACAATGCGAGTCACCACAGTAAACTGCGTCGAGCCGACCAGCCCCCAGGCATAGGAACCTATGGCAAAGAAGGCAACATAGCCGAGATCAAGCAGGCCCGCGAAGCCAACCACGATATTGAGGCCAAGCGCGAGAATCACATAGAAGCCCGCATCCCCATAGCCAGACAGACGCCCATTTGTCCCGGAGCCAAACAGAATAGGATCAAGCACCGGGTAGAACAGGACGAAGGCCACAAGAATGGTCAGATAAAACCGCTGTGCGCCTGTGCTACGCAGGGGCAAATCATTCGGCACAAGGTCTTTCGCTTCTTCCTTAGCTCGACTGGCAGAAAGGCTCTGTAACTGGCGTCGCTTACTGACGCGGCCATTCGTCTTTTTTGCCACACCATTCTCTTCGGCTTTCGCATTTAGCGTACGGCGCAGGGCCACTATACCGCCTAATCTGCCGAGGAAATAGCCTGCAACAGGCAATAGCAGCGTCCGAACAACCACCCATGCCAGAAGAACAAGAGGAAATGAGTTCGGATCGGAGATGTAAAAGACGATATCCGCGATTAAGGAGATAACGGAGAACGTCATCCCGAACCAGAATCCCCCGATGGCGGCTTTGCTCATGAGAAGGGCGCGCTTCTCCGCATCAATCACTTGCAAACTTTCCAGGGGGAGAGGAGGAACGTAGTGGCGCAGTTTGCGCACATATTTTCTCAGCAGGAAGTAGAGAGGCCAGATGATTGCACAGAGGGCCAGACCAATCAACAGGTTATTTGTGATAATGATCAAGAGAAGGGGAACTATCACGAAAACCAGAACGTCGATCCATAACTCGACGATCCCTCGGTAGCCCGTATCAGCAGCGACAAGATAGCCGATGAGGGCCATCACCGTCGCGTAAAAGAGCAAAATAAAAATACCCGCCTGGATGACTGTTGAAGTGGTGAACTGCGTGCTTTGGGGCAGGAAGATGCCAAGCAGCACATTATTAACAATCTCTTCACCGCTCCAGACAAAAGTAAACACGGATAGAGGAACGACGAGCGCGACAATCCATTTTAGCAGGAGCCAGCGCAGGTCGCGATCAGGGAGAAGCAGGCGAGCGCCAGTAGAAATTGAAGACACGGTTTCACCACCTCGCTTCCAAAAGAAGATGTGCTAATTGCCTCATAGATATTCTCACCGCTAGACCTTCTCCGGCGTTTGCTGACCGAAGAGGCCGGAGGGACGGAAAACCAGGATGAGGATCAGGATACCAAAAATAACAGCTCGTGACCAGGGATCGCCTCCATGCGGTAAAACGGTATCAGGAATCAATGTTACCAGCGCTTCGATCACGCCGATCAATATCCCTCCCAGCATTGCGCCAACAATGTTGCCAATTCCTCCCAACACGGCGGCAGTAAAAGCAATTAATCCGAGCTGGAAACCAATGGTAAAAATTGTGCTACCATACTGTAAGCCATAAATGAAGCCCGCAGCCCCTGCCAACCCTGCACCAATGAAGAAAGTAAATGAAATGATGCGATCCACGTTCACACCCATCAAAGCCGCAGCCTCACGATCCTGCGCCACGGCGCGCATGGCCCGCCCAAGCTTCGTACTTGTTACCATCCATTGCAGAGCAATCATTAAGACAACAGCGACAACAAACACAAATATATAGATACTGTTAATCACTATGGGACCCACATGGAGAAAAACGGAGGGAAAAACTTGAGGAAATGGAATATTGGTATCACCTTTCCAGAGTTTGCCGAGATCTTCCAGAACCAGCGAGACACCGATAGCAGAAATAAGAGGAGCGAGGCGGGGGGCATTGCGTAGTGGACGATAGGCTATACGTTCAATTACCACTCCCAATACAGCACACAGGAGCATTGCCCCCAGGCAGGTAACAATCATTATGCCCGCTAGCATTAGACCGGTAGGAGGTTTCGAGGTGGTTGTCACCCCAAACCACCCAAAAATAACAATGGAAAAAAGGGTCCCTATCATAAAAATATCGCCATGAGCAAAGTTGATTAGCTCGATAATGCCATACACCATGGTATATCCCAGGGCGATAAGAGCATAGATTGCACCTGTGGCCAATCCAATGACCAGTAACTGCAATAACAATGTCATATCTGTAAATCCTGCCTTCCTGGCAAATAACTACACCATATCGCCGCTCCACCAGGCAGATAGCAGAGGGGGGAGCAGTCAGCATGACTGCTCCTCCCACGCTATCCACAAACCGGAGAACACAATAGCATTGCCCCGGATTGTGATTTAATGAGCAATTAGCTACCAGACGACGGAATAGTGATCTGGGTGACAGTCGTCCAACCATCACCTACATTGATATCACCAATGGTTTTGATCGTGATGGCGCGGTTCGTTGTATCACCATTCTGATCAAAGGTATGATGGCCTGTTACACCGGTGTAGTCAATCCCCTGGATAGCGTCAATGACAGCTTGCCGGAATGTCTTGGCTGTAGCTGCATCGCTCGAATCCTTGGGCGGCGTAGCACCTTTGGCCATGGCCGTCTTGACGGCCTGAATGATGATCTTCGCGCAGTCGTAGGCCCCGCCGCTATAGGACGAGATGTTATTCGCTCCGTATTTGGCACTATATGTCGAAATGAAAGTCTGCGCAACGCCACCCAATTTTGTGATATCTACAGCCGCAACAGAAGTGAAGACGTCGCCGCCGCCCAGGGGTTTAATGGCTTTGGCGAAAGCGCTGGTCTGAGTACCATCACCAGCGATGAATGGAGTGTTTTTCAATGCGGGCACCTGCATCATCTGTTCGCGGATGAGGGTACCGCCGGTTGAGTCATTACCGCCGAAGAAAATTACGTCGGGATTGGCTGCTGCCGCCGCGGTAAGCAGATTCACAAAAGAAGTGGTAGTTGGCGGAACGCTCTTATGGTCAATAACTGTACCACCAAGATTCTTCCATTCATTTTCGAATGCTGCAGCGATACCAACACCATACGTCTCGGTATCATCGATGATGTAGACTTTTTTGTACCCTTTTGTCTTGAAACCGAAGTCAGCCAGCGCTCCTCCCTGATAGAAATCGCGGGTGGCGATACGGAAATAGGTGACTTTCCCAGTAGGCCGATACGTCGGGATCTTATTATTGGCGCCCCCACACTCGCTCTGAGGGTTCGTCTGAGTCAGACAGTCATTGGTGTTAGCTGGACTGATAAGAGCGATAGGTGCCTGATTGGTAACCGGTAACTCGGAGACCGCCACGCTACTATTCAACGGCCCAACGATGCCCGCAACCTGGGCATCACCGATCAAATCGGTCACATTCTTCTGACCGGTTGCACCATCGTGCGTACCAGCCGGACCAACATCATCTTTGGGATCGAACACAAAAGTTACATTTGGAATGACATGATTAGCATTAGCCTCATCAACGGCTAAATGAGCGCCATTTTCGGCAGGTTTTCCAGCGCTCGCATCTCCACCGGTCGTTGGAAAATCAGAGCCGATTTTGATGACTATAGGACCGCTAGTATTACCGCCACCAGTATTACCACCAGTACCTGCACCGCAAGCAGCTAGCAATGCCAGCAATAGAGGAATAGCCATTGCCAGGGCAAAAATACGTGACCAACGTTTTTGCATGATGCAGTCAGCCTCCTTCACAATATCAAATACACTATTTCATCTAGAGAGGTAAAAGAAGAGTCACGGGAGATACTATCTATTCTCTAGGACGACTTCCCTGCCTCTATTTACGATGATAATACGTTACCCTTGAAACAAAACTCACAATGATCTGAGCGGCGCTAGCCAGCCGTGTGGCTCACAAACAGCATAACAATTTTTCTACACAAATGTGGAATCGGCTCTAAAAACACGATAACGCATTTCTGTGCTCAGATTAGTCGGTCGGACAACGCTAGAGAGATTATACGGAGCGCGCATCGAACTGTCAATACATATTTTTTACTCCCACGAATAGAATAGCGTTACAGCACAATGCAACTTTCGCTATGTCTATAATAAGGTACACGTCATAAAATAAATACACTTTTTTACTAAAGATCCAGCGCAAAAATATAGTAGTCACGAAAGCTGCATATGCAGTATGGCTTCCATAGATGACCAATTAGCCAGGAAATTTCTGACAAAAACGCTCAAAGGCTACTTTTACCTGGCGACGGGTCTCTTCGAGCGAGCCGCCATTGTCGATGACCTCGTCAACGAGGACTAGCTTTGGAGCAATGTCCGGCTGAGCACGGATACGGGCCTCGGCCTCCTCGCGGCTGAGATTACTGCGGGCCATCAAGCGAGCCAGTTCTTGTTCTTCTGGACATATTACCAACCACTTGCTCTGACAGAGAGCGCCCGAGCCGCCTTCGAGCAGCTTGACCGCATCAACGACAGCAATTCCGGCAGCGCTCACCAATGCGAGTTCTTTCATCAGTGCTGTCCCAACCGCTGGATGAACGATACGCTCTAACTGCTTCAAAGCTGCGGCATCTTGAAATACCACCGCCCCCAGAGCTTTGCGGTCAACGCTGCCATCGGGCGCGAGGATCGAGGAGCCGAAAGTTTCCGCCACCTTCACGGCTATAGGCTGACTGCTCTCGTATAAATGATGAACGAGAGCATCTGCATCAATATAGCGTTCCGCGCCCAGTTCGAGCAGTATTTTCCCGATAGTGGTTTTACCACAGGCAATATTGCCGGTTAATCCGATAATACGAGGCATCGATAAAAACTCCTACAGCAGAGATGGAATGACGAAAGACCTGGCTCACCTATCCATATATCACCTATTTTACCCGCTAAAAGGCCGGCTGCGCCATACCACACCACTGTTAGCATACACTTACTAAATTCTCTCCCAAAAGTACCTTTTCGTACCCTTTTATTGCTATATAGACACCACAATGTCGTAAAATGGCTGATGTTTAGAGTAAAGCACAAGAAGGAGACTTGATGGGAAGGCGTTTAGGGCTCATTATAGGCATTAATCAATATCAAGATCCCGCATTTCAACCGCTACGCTTTGCCGAAAGCGATGCTCGTGCCCTTGCGCAGTGGCTTGTCAATGTCAAAGGAGGCAAATGGGCTCCCAGCGATGTACAATTTGCTCAAGGGGCGCAGGTGACGCGAGCGCTCGTGGAGGCATTGGTGACGCAGGCATGCCTGCATATCGCTGAGCCTGGGGATACCGTTTTCATCTATTTTGCCGGTCATGCCTTCGTAGACGAGAAACACGGCGATGGTTATTTAGCATTGACAGATACCTCCCTCCGCAATCCTGCAACCGGTTTTCACCTTCCATCTTTTGCCCAGAAAATCATGAGTCGCAGCCGAGCAGCGCATATCCTGTTTATTCTTGACTGCTTCCAGAACGGTCGCGCCTGGAGCATGAACCGTTCAACATCATTTGATTCGAAACCGCTGCTCGGTTCTCCCTTGTTGGATGAGCTACAACAGCAGCCAAATCGGCTCTTCCTCTGCTCCTGCCGCGGCAATGAGTTTGCACCAGAAGAAGGAGAACAAAAGCTGGGCCTTTTCGCCTACCGCATGATTGTTGGCCTCTGTGGGCCTGCCAGCGATCCTACTACAGGCAATATTATGCTACGTCCCCTGCATACTTATCTCTTCAAAAATCTAGGTGAGCAACAGCGACCACAGCTTTTTGGGCAGGATCAACCACCTCTGATCCTGGTAGGGACAGCATCTCAGCCACTGCAACAGCTCTCTTCGACCGATGGTATGCCGCCCGGTGCGGCGATGCTCAAGCAACAAAATATCCAGATAGCAGGCCAGCCAGCCACCCAGACACCTATAGCAACCGCACAAAAAACAGCAACCGGACCCCAGCCCCATCCCTCAGTAGAACAGCATCTCAGGCAACAGTGCAAATTGCGGCTAGAGCAGGCACAACACTTTTTACAGATCCAAAATTATGGAGAAGCATTTAATATTGCGGAGCAGGTTCTGCAAATTATGCCTAACGATCCCGCAGCACTAATTTTCAAGGGGCAGCTACTGGGGAAAGCCGGGCTCTATCCAGAGGCCCTGGCTGTCGTTGAACAGCTGATGAAGATCGATCCTGGCAATCCTCTGATCTGGAGTATGCGCGCTTTCCTTCTTACCAGTATGGGCCAGCATCAGCCCGCCCTGGAGGCTATTGAACATTCTCTGGAGCTGGATGCGACTAATCCTGAATCCTATGCCATCAAAACTAACATCATGGCAAATATTGCGACAACGCAAAGCAAAAGAGGAACGACCAGCCAACTCCAAAAGCAGCAGAGAAGCTCTACACTGCTGTTCATGGGTGTACTCTGGCAATTTGCAGGCTTTATTATTGGTACCGCTGGCTCAATTCTGCCTATTTTTCTTCCCTCTCTACCGAGTATTTTAGGCATCTTGCTTATGAGCCTGGGATTGGCCTGGATCTGTGTCAATGCAGCCAGAGGTACATATCGCTACGGCTGCTTACTCTTCATACCCACTATAGTGATATTTCTCATTTCCGCAGGACTACTTGCGGCAGCCTATATTCTAGGCTATAGGAAAATTGTGCAGATGATCATTGCTCATCCGACGATCTTAGTACCGGTCGTATTTTTTGCCTTATGGCTTGCGAGCGCAGCAGTATTACCGCCGATTGTAGGAGCAGGCGGACTTATCAGCGGTCTGGTACGCGGTACACGCAAATGATGCGCCGATGCTCGCCGGTTAGCTCACAGCGTCCGCGAGGCGCTCCCATTCCAGCAGCAGTGCATCAACATGCGCCTTTGTCTTTTCATAATCGGCTGATAATTGTGTAAGCTGCTCCGCATCGGCCTTGAGGGCCGCCTGGGACAAAGATCCTTCTATTGATTTGAGCTGCGCTTCCGCCTTCTCAATATCCCGTTCTATATCCTCTATGGTGCGTTCCTTTATCTTGCCCTTTTTCGTCGCAGATTTCGCCGGGGAGGCTAGAGATTGAGGCTTTGTTTTCGCGGCCTCCTTGACCGGTGCAGGCACATCCAGCACAATCGGATTTTTGCGGGTGCGATAATCGGTATAGTTGCCCAGGTAAGGGATCAGCACGCCATCTTCAATCGCCAGCACTTTCGTAGCTAAGCGATCTATAAAGTAACGGTCATGCGAGACAAACAAGAGAGTGCCTTCGTATTCGCTCAAAACTTCCTCAAGGAACTGGCGCGATTGCAGATCAAGATGGTTTGTTGGCTCGTCGAGCACCATAAAGTTTGAGCCTTGCAATGTCAATTTAGCCAGGGCGACACGGCTACGCTCGCCACCGCTGAGCGTTTTAATCTGTTTGAACACGTCGTCTCCTGAAAAAAGAAAACGCCCAAGAAAACTGCGAGCCCCTTCTTCACTCAGGGTACAAACGCGGCGAATTTCATCAAGAATCGTACGGTCTCCATTGAGGCCGGAATGAGTTTGCGAATAGTAACCGATACGAACGTTGTGTCCAGGGTGAATCTGACCCGCAATGGGCGACAGTTCACCGATGAGCGTCCGTATAAATGTGGTCTTGCCTGCGCCATTTGGGCCGATCAGGCCAACGCGATCTCCGCGCAGCAGTTCCAGGTCGGCCACCTGGAGCAGTATTTTCGGCTCGCTGCGTTTCTGTTCCTCGCGCTTTACGCTCCCACCATAGCCTACCGCGAGTTTGTGGGTGGAAAGCACAAGGGCTCCACTATCGGTCACGGGAGTAAACTCGAAGTGCAGTTCGGGAAAATCTTGCGGGCGCTCCACCCGTTCCAGACGGTCCAGCAGTTTTTGACGGCCCCGAGCCTCTCGGCTACGCTGTCCGGCTTTGTAGCGGCGAATAAATTCTTCGGTATGCGCGATATGCTCCTGCTGCGCTTCATACTCGCGCATACGCCGCTCCATCCGCTCCTCACGCAGGTGGAGGTATTTAGTATAGTTGCCGGGATACTCTTCAATCCGTCCAAAGGCTAATTCTATCGTGCGAGATACTATTTTATCAAGAAAGTAGCGGTCGTGTGCAACCACCACCATCGCCCCTTTCCAACTAGAGAGATAGTTTTCTAGCCATTCAAGGGCCGCCAGGTCCAGATGATTTGTTGGCTCGTCTAATAGCAACAGATCGGGCTCCTGTAACAGAAGCTTGCCGAGAGCTGCGCGCGTCTGCTGGCCGCCACTCAGATGCATCACCGGGGCGAGCTGTTGCTCGTGAGTAAAACCGAGGCCATCAAGCACCTGATCGACGCGATTCTCATATGTATAGCCACCAGCATGCTCATAGCGTGATTGTAGATCGGCGTAGCGCGCCAGCAATTGATCGTGGAGAAGCGGATCGCCTTGCACTGTTGGAGAGGCCATTTTTTGCGCCAGCTCATGCAGTTCATGTTCCCACTGATGCAACTCTGCAAAGACCGTCAACATCTCCTCACGCAGCGTATTTTGGGGATGGAAATCCACCACCTGCGTTAGATAGCCAATACGTAGATTGCGTGTTAGAGAGACTGAACCTTCATCTGCCTCCTCACGCCCGGCCAGAATATTGAGCAGCGTTGACTTGCCTGCGCCATTGGGGCCAACCAGACCTATACGATCTCGTGCTTCAATCTGAAAACTTACGCCAGAAAATATACGCTCAGCCGCAAAAGATTTTCCAACCTGTATCACAGCAACAATTGACATTTTTCTTACCTGGTACTTTAGGATTACAGCATAATTTCCTTATTCGATATATCCGGTAGCGTACCATATCAGTAACGCTGATGCAAGAGGATACGCCACGCTCCACGCTGCAATGACTACCTTGCGGTAGACACTCCCCCGCAAGCTATTCATCTTATGATATACTGGTATGGCAAATCCTTCTTTGCAAGAAAGGATGCTATAATAGCACGCCTGATATTGACCAGATCCAGTTGAAGCTTTCCTTAAATTTTGAGATAAGCAGTCATGGGGTTGCGTCAGAGGCGAAGAGAGAGGCGTCTTGGAATACCCGGCCAATTCCAGGCATTGCGGCAGATTGCGCGGGATGATGGGGAAGAACCAGGGAGATCTGCACAGAAACCGCTTTATACCATAGGCCCTGGTGCGGCAGAATATGCTCCCTAGAGGGCATGGACAAGCAAACCGCACACCTGCTTGTTCACTTTCAAAAGAATATTAGCAAAGAAAGGAGGCGGTGCCTTCTCCCCTGAAGAATACGGGCACCGCAATGCTGAAGTGGCGAAAGAACAGTCACTGGATAACCTCTGGTTGGCGCAAATCCTGTTCGATCTTGGAGGAGTCCAATTCGGCAACTTTACGGTGAGCGAATCTGCGGTAAGCTCACCCGTTTTTGTGAATCCTAAGGTCCTGATCGGGAACCCAACCGCGCTCCGCGTTGCCAGCAAGCTGATGCAGCAGGAGATCAACCTTGCTCAATCATTACGTCGCCCCCGCGTCCATCCCTTTAATGTCGTCGCCGGGGTGCCGGTGGGTGGGCTGTTACTAGCCACAGCCTACGCTCTGGAAACCAATACCCCTCTTATTTACGCCCGCACCCACCCGGAAGGGACCGGGACGCGCGGTATAGAGGGGCGCTTTACGAAAGACGACACAGCCTTGATCATCGATGACCTCATCACAAGAGGCAGTAGCGTCCTGGAAACGGCAGCGTTGCTCGAAGAGAACGGTCTCAAGGTAAAAGACGTTATTGTGCTGATTGACCGGGAACATGGCGCTACCGAGCGATTACGCCGCTATGGATACAATATCATGAGTATCTTAAAGCTGGATGTGATGCTTAACCACTACATGTCAAAGGGGCTCATTTCCGAGGAAACATACCGGGCTTGCGCCGAGTACCTGCGCACCAAACAAGGGGAAAACACTTCTTCCCTGGAATTGTAAATAAAAAAGGGGAAACGCT
The DNA here is from genome assembly GCA_035293765.1 of Ktedonosporobacter sp. GTDB lineage: Bacteria > Chloroflexota > Ktedonobacteria > Ktedonobacterales > Ktedonobacteraceae > DASRHT01. The sequence continues at coordinate 134,289 of DATGMF010000044.1, read as the reverse complement.
TCAGCATGTACTGATGGCGTTCCCCCTTTTTTGTTTGAGCTTGTTATTGGACGCGCTGTAGCAGGCGGACGCGATAAATCGGGTCCCTACGATAGCGGCGGCAGCGTTACCGGCTGGCGCGGCCCATCCAGCGGCTGCTTAGAAGATGCTCCATTCTGCCGATGCATAGACTCAAGCAATGGCTGTATCAGATCAATGGGGAGCGGGAAAACAATGGTTGAGTTCTTCTCCACAGCGATCTCGGTCAGCGTTTGCAGGTAGCGCAATTGGAGGGCGCTCGGCTGAGCTCCAATGATACCGGCGGCCTCTGCCAACTGTGTCGAAGCCTGCAACTCACCTTCAGCATGGATAATCTTGGCTCGTTTTTCACGCTCGGCTTCCGCCTGTTTTGCCATTGCGCGCTGCATAGTAACGGGCAGCTCAATATCTTTGACCTCTACCGCCGTCACCTTTACCCCCCAACTCTCCGTATGTTCATCAATGATCGCTTGCAACTCGCGATTGATCTTGTTACGTTGTGAGAGCAGTTCGTCCAGTTCAGACTGGCCCAGCACGTTTCGTAATGTGGTCTGGCCGATCTGCGTCGTAGCCTGAATAAAGTTCATCACGTTGACAACGGCAGCGCCGGGATTGACTACTCTAAAGTAGAGCACTGCCGTCACTTTGATGGTCACATTGTCACGCGTAATCACTTCCTGCGGCGGAACGGTGAGGGTAACGATACGTAAGTCAACCTTTACCATACGGGTAATAATGGGCGGGACCCAGAAAATACCGGGGCCCTTGGCGCCAATCAACCGTCCCAGGATAAAGATCACACCACGTTCATACTGTTGCACGATCCGAATGCCGGAGAGTCCGAAAAAGATCACAATCAGCACAATGACACCGATTAAGGCCAGGATAAGGGGATCCATGAAAGCCTCCTTTGACTTTTTTGAGAATCTATTCGAGCGTAGAAACTGGATGGCTATCGTCAATCAACTTCTGCATCCAGACGGGCTGAACACGCAGCCGCAGCCCTTCAAGAGCGACAATCCGCAGCTCCGAGCCAGCATCAGCCGATGTCGCGGGCGCATCAAGAACGGCGGCCCAATCTTCCCCGTCGTAACTGACTCGTCCTTGAGGATGAAGCTGGGTCAGAGCAATGACCTTCGCGCCAATCATGCTTTCCGGGCCGGTATTGACCGGCAGACGCTGCGCCCTCATCACAAAGCTAACCAGGAAGAGGCCGACCAGGCCAACTACTCCTGCCATGATATAGACGATCATCGGGTTAATCATGGGACCACTAAATGATCCACCGCTGTTAAAGAATATCAGCGTGCCAACAATCAGCGAGATGACGGCGCCCACAGTTAAGACTCCATGCGTTGGCAGCTTCACATCTAAGACCAGCAGCGCAAAAGCCAGCACCATCAAGGCCAGCCCCGCCCAGTTAGGAGCAAGCGAGCCAGCCGCAAAGAGGAAGAGCAGCAGCGCAATCGCGCCGGCGACCCCAGGCAAAATCACGCCAGGATGCGAGATTTCCAGATAAATGCCGATCATCGCGACAATAAAGAGGAGAAAGGCGATATTGGGATCGAGCAGCAGGTTATAAAACGCATCGAAGACGCTGTCCTGCAACGTTTGTACGCTTGCTCCCGCGGTCTGCAAGGTGACAACCCGACCCGAGTCAAGTGTGACCTGCCGATTATTCACTGTATTTAGTAACGCGCTCAAGTTCGCAGCGTCAGCGCCACCGATATCAACAATATGTTCTTGCACTGCGGTTACATCATCGTACGATTTAGCGGCAGTTACCATATCGGCGACCAGTTGCGAATTACGGCCATAGCGCGTCTGAAAGCCGGTTATCGCAGCGACAAGATCATTCTCAATTTTCGATTTGAGCGTTGGATCGATGTCACCGCCGGTCGAGGTGACAGGGCTGGAAGCGCCAATACGCGTGGTTGGGGCCATAGCCGCAATATGAGCAGCTAATGTGACAAACGCTCCTGCGGAGGCCGCTCGTCCTCCGGTGGGCGAGACATAGGCAATAATTGGTACCTTACTGGCTAATTCTGCCTGTGTCATGGCCTTCATCGAATCGATATCGCCTCCAGGCGTATCTATTTCGATCACAAGCGCCTGCGCGCCATCCCGGGTTGCGGTATCAATATCGCGCGTCAGTGAGCGTAAGGAGGCAGGACTTACGTCACTGTTAAATACCATCACATCTACATGTGGCGACGCAGCCTGAGCCGCGTAAGCAGTCGAAGCGGACGCCATGAGAAGAGCTACGAGCATGATAAGGCCAGGGAACAACAAAAAAAGCGCCCTGTGATGGCGATAAGCTTGCCGCGAACACATATGTTATTCCTCCGCGCAGGTCTTCAGTACGTATCTACGTGTAGAGCAGACAGAACAGCAGTATCATAGCACATCTCCCCTGAGAATACGATAGGGTTGCCTATAGGTGTTCCGTCATTGCGCTTGATAACTATTTGTTATAGGTAATATAACATATTGTAATTATCTTTGTCAAGAACGAAAAGCTATATCACTTTTTTACATTTGACGGCGCATAGTAACGACTGCTACAATGCTCATCGTAGCGAGGAAAGGAGAATTTAGTTATTATGCCGATGTCCCGTCGTTGCATTCCATATACGCCGCGATATAAAGACTTAAAAGAAAGTGTTTTTGCGCTTATTACCACCGCTGGGGTCCATTTACGCAGCCAGGAGCCCTTTAACATCGAGGGAGACAATAGTTGGCGTGTTATTGCGGGAGATGCCTCTTCAGACCAATTAATGATCACTCACGAACATTATGATCATGACGACGCTGATAAGGATATTAACTGCGTATTTCCACTTGATCGCTTGCGCGAGATAGCAAGCCAGGGAATCATCGCCGGGGTAGCGAACAAACATCTGGGTTTTATGGGGTATACACAAAACTTTCGGGATTTGTACGAGCGAGCGGCTCCTGAAATGGCGAAGGTCATCGTGCGCTCCGACGCCGACGGGGTCATATTAACGGCGGGCTGTCCGCTCTGTCACAGAGTGGTCTGCACCATTGCTCGCGAGGTAGAAATGACCGGCATTCCTACCGTTGTGATTACGGTTGCACCTGAGCAATCGATGCAGGCGGGACCACCACGGGCAATTGCGCCTTACCATTTTAAACTTGGTCACAGTCTGGGTGGCCCTTATCAGGCTGATCTGCAACGTAAAGTCCTCCTGGATGCGCTCAAGCGTTGGGAGACGCGTGAGGAGCCGGGGCACTTTTGGGAGATCGCCTATCCAGAATACGACAGCAGCGCCTGGCAGCCGATTGACTTGCAGGAAGGGTAATTAGAGACGCCCCTTTCTCCTTCGCCAGATTGGCTGCCTCAACGCGATCTAGAATGACATTTGTCGTATTTGAAAGAGGAATTCGTCTCTACGCTCTGATATCTTTTTTCTTCAAAAACATACCAGTAATGCAGGCCAGCAACACGATCATTATTCCTAAAGCCAGCCACATCAGCAAAAGGTGCCTGACAGCATCAACCTGGTGGTATGTCGAGAAGAGCGTCCCCTGATAGATTGGCTCATCGCCAAGCAGGGTATCTCCGGCTATTTTATCGCTATGGAGGCCGACGATAGAGCCTAGAGCCGCCATTGACCAGCGGGTAGCGAATACCATTGAGAGGACTTGCGTCACTACGTCTTTAAAGGGGAAAACGGTGCCAGAAAAAATCACCTGCGGAATGAGAATAATAGGGATGAAGCTCATCGCGCGGTCGGTGCTGGGCGCAATGGCAGAGATGGCTAAGCCCATCATCAAACCAACGAGGGATGCAAGCGCCAGAGTAATGTACACCTCTAGCAAGGCAGGCCATAGTATTCCCTGCTGCAACGGATCGGCTGTATGGATGATCACGACAAGTAGCGCGCTCTGTAACAGGCATAAGAGGGCTAAAACGGCAATTTTTGAGCACATATAGGGCAGGATTCCCAGGTTGACTGCCCGCTCGCGCCGGTAGATGGGAGCTTCCTTCACGATCTCGCGGGCCGCATTGACGCAACCAAACAGGACGGCGGAAAAGCCCATGATAAACAGGATCTTCTGCGCGCTTACACCCGATCCCAGCGCAATAAAATCCTGGAGAGCGATCCGTTCCCCTCCTCGCGATTTCGCATAGAGCTTTCCATCGGGATCTTTTTTAAGAAATGTTTCCACGCGCTCACAACTATCCGACACAATCGAGTCAGCAGGAGCAGGGATATCGGGGCGACCGCCGGTGGTAAGAATAGTCGCAGTGGTGGGACATTTTACCAGGTGGTCGCTCAAGAATATCCCACTGCTCACCTCATACTTCATCAGCAGCACGATAAAGAGCGCGATGATTGGAGCTTGCAAAAACAGGATGAGCAGGTTGCCCGGATCATTTTTGAGCAGCTCAAGATAGCGCAGAAAAAGCAGACAGAACTGCTGCCACTGATTGCCATGCCTGGGGCGCTTGATCTCGCGAGGATGTCTGGAGCGGCGCATATTCCCGACAGGGCCTTCATTAATCAGTTCAGTCACATATTGTTGATAATCGGCAGATGCTTTGAAGCGTTCCTCAGCCTCTAGCGGAGCGTCAGGAGAATCTTCGCTCTGCTCCAAAGCGCCATAGATCTCAGCAAAATCTGATTTGCCAAAATAGGCGCGCGCCCTATCTGGAGGTCCAAAATAGACCATGCGACCCCCTTGAGCAAGGAAGCAGACATAATCGCAAATAGTAATGTTGCTGGTGGCATGAGTGACCAGGACGATAGTATGTCCCTTATCCGCCAGTTTCCGCAGGAGCAGCATCATTCTGCGGTCCAGGCCAGGATCAAGCCCTGAAGTTGGTTCATCCAGGAAGAAAATGCTGGGTTTATCCAGTAGTTCCAGGGCAATCGAGACCCGTTTGCGTTGTCCGCCCGAAAGCTTGTTGATGAGAGAGCGGCGACGTCCTTTCATATCAACTTCGTCAAGCACCTCGTCAATCCGCTGGTTAATCTGCTCCCTGGTAAAATCTCCTGGCAGGCGCATTCTGGCAGCATAGTACAGGGCGCGCTCAACAGTTAATTCGCGATGAACGATATCATCTTGAGGAACATAGCCGAGCTGCCTATTGAAGACGCCGAGCTGCTGATAGTAATTATGGCCGTTGTAAAGAACCTTGCCTTCGTTGGCCGGTCGCAGTCCATTGAGCGCGTCCATCAGCGTTGATTTGCCTGCGCCAGATGCTCCGACAATAGCGACGAAGCTGCGAGGAGGAATAGCCAGCGAGATATCATTGAGTAGGAGCTCTCGATTGTGGCCGAACTTTTTCAGATGAAGGGCATCAATACGAATACTACTGCTCTCATCGTAGGGCGTCAGTTGCGTCCCGGTATAGATGAGCTTGTATGGGCCAATGCGAATCTCATCATCAGGCTTGAGGAGCCGGCTGGCAGTCAACAGGCCATTCACATAGACATGGTTTGTGCTGTTCAGATCAATGATACGATAGGTCTCGCCTTCCCGGATCAGTCGAGCATGACAGCCTGAGACCTGGGGATGGTCTAGCGCAACCATATTATTTGATCGTCGCCCAATGCTAATTTCCGCGCCGGTGAGCGGAATGGGAGCAGTTTCTAGCACAGGCGCAGCTCCAGCGCTTCTGCTATCTTTGAGCAAGGAGCCATGCGTATCGCTATCCGGCGATAGAGGATCTGGTACCAGAGGTTGAGTATCACCAACAGGCGCATGAGATATATCAAGCAGCTCATGAGTTGCAACAGTAATGAAAGTTTCCGTCTCAGCGTCAGACTGTCTATTTGCTATATCCATACGAATATTAACTCCCCATGTTTTTATTCATAAATATATAGATATAAGCAAGGTATGTTACATTTATAGTTAACTTACAATACAACTAAGATTAATAGAGATAGCATGGACGCTACTCGTAAAGTTTACGGTGAGGTATGAATAACTGTCAAGTTACGTTTACAGTAAAAACGCGGTGTATCTGAACCATAGAATTTATTTGCAAGATAAAAATATTGCCACCAGGCGATTCCTGGTGGCAGGTCTGGTAAATACAGACGGCCAACGCTGCTAACGCGCTAGCTCCGCTCAGGCCGTCTGAAACGAATGGCTAGAGCTTACGCAGGGCCTCGAATAGATCTTCATTGTTGGGCATCTCGCCGGGGGAATGCATAACCTCGATGTAGCGAATGACCCCTTCTTTGTCGATGACGAACAGTGCTCGCTCCGCCATGCCCATCGCGTGGCGTACGCCATACATATCGACCACCTGCCCTTGAGGATAGAAGTCAGAAAGGAGCGGGAACGTGGTATGCATCGATTTCGCCCAGGCGCCCAGAGCAAACCCGCTATCCATACTAATGCTTACAACTTCGGTGTCGAAGTCTTTAAATCGGCTCAATTCAGCCTCGTAGGAGGGCAATTGGGCGGAACAGACGCTGCTAAACGCGAAGGGGACGAAAGCAAGCACAACATTCTTTTTCCCTCTGAAATCAGCCAGATGCCAATCCTCCCGGTTTGCGGTTTTGAGCGTAAAATCGGGAGCGACATCTCCTACTTTCAAGGTCTTTGTTTCTGTACGATTTCTGCTATCCATCTGGTTGTATCCTTCCCTCACTGAAAATCGTAACCCCCTATAGAGGTCTGAACAATACGTGACTGACCGAACTCACCGCTCGTCTTGCACAGTGCAGAAATAAAAACGCAGACACGAGGGGAGTCTTGCTGCTGTCGGCATTCTAGCATCCCAACAAAGACCGTGTCAAATAGAGAAGAGAGGGGATAAGTAGAACTTGTGGCAGGAGAGGATACAGCCCAGACCAACAGGTAGTATAAGAAAAACAATTCATTATATACTGGAAGCGTTACTAGCGCGTAATGGCACTACCGCGTATATCCCTATTATCCTGGTGACTATTTTTATGTTTTGTGGCGCTTCGTGGCAGGTCTTCTGGTCTACTACAGATGCAGCCCGCTATCAATGTTACGCATTATCTTTCTGGTTTGGTAGTAATGGTATAAAACTGCTCCCTGAGTCACAATGCGCTTTTTTGCACCTCACAGCGGCTCAACCACCATTTCATCTCCTGCCTGTTGAATATCCTCCGCTGACCCTGGCGGTATTTTCCCTGGCATTATTGTTACCCCTGGCGTATTACCAGGTGGCGTTTGCAGTCCTGATGTCGCTCGTCTCAGTGCTGATCTACTGGTTACTGCTGCGCTACGGTCCCCGCGGAGCTGCATTGACCTTCGCCACCTATATCTTTATTGGTGCGCTGGCAACCGCGCAGGGACGCTTTGATCTGATCCCGGCGGCCTTAACGCTCCTCTGCGTCATTGCCGCTGAACGCAAACACTGGACGACGGCGTACGTGGCTCTGGCCTTTGGTGTGCTGCTCAAACTCTACCCCCTTTTACTGCTGCCTGGTCTTTTTATTGCTGAACAACAGGTAACCGAGCGCTTGCATATTCCAGCAAAATCGCTCACGTTTCGCTCGCTGCTGTCCCAGCTTGGCTACACAGCACATGGAATAACAAACTGGCGCTGGCAAAACTTTTTGATTTTTCTGGGCATTATCCTGGGGGTAAGCGGAGCATTCTCACTGCTCAATTTTCAAGGAGCGGTCGTTAACCAGCTCAGTTACTTTACGCAGCGACCAATTCAGATCGAGGCTACCGCAAGCACTGTTCTCTGGCTTGCCCATAATTTTGGTCAGCCATTCCAGGTGATATATAGCTATGGTTCGCTCAATAGTTTAAGCTCTCTCAGTGGAATCGTGGGGGGGGCCAGTACAGTACTGCTGATTGCCGGATATGCCTGTATTTTATGGCAACAATGGCGCGGGAGGCTGGATATTACCCAGACAATGATCGCGTTTTTGTTCATTTTTATCGCGACCGGCAAAGTTTTTAGTCCCCAGTACCTCATCTGGCTTATTCCCCTGCTGACATATGCAGGAGCGTTCGATACGTTCTGGCTGTTTTGCTGGGGGAGCGTTTCAGTATTGACGACCTTTATCTATAGCTACCTGTATGCACATCTGAGTAATCCGCAACTCATTTATCATATCCCGGGCTTTTTCGAGACCATTGCCACGCGTAATGCTTTTTTCGTGCTGATCACTCTGGCATACCTTTTTAACTGGTACCAGGCGCGCCAACGCAAGTTGCTCCCCCCATCACCAACGGGAAAAGAGACCAGGCCATTATAAGAGGACGTCTTTACTCCCCCTTCGCCGCATTGCGTGCACGCTCAAGATACTCCTCACGCGGAGGGTTGAACGCGTCAAGCACGAGGCAGCCATTGGGTCCGCCAACAGCGCGATGAACTACATCGCCGGGGATAGTATAGGCGTCGCCCGGTTGCAAATAACGCTCATCTCCTGCGATATTGAGCACCATTGAGCCCTCAAGCACATAGCCAAGCTGCTCATGAGGATGATGATGATCGGGCATCACAGCTCCTGGCGCAAGACGGACAAATGAGAACATGATACGACTACCGGTAACAAAGCGGGCGCTGATCCCTTCTAACAGCGTCACCGGACTGATCGCGTTCACGCTGTAAAATGCTGGCGCGAAAGACGCTCCTATAGTACCCTGTTCGGTCTGCTCTTTTGTGTCCATACGCTATCCTTTCTGGGTAAAAAATAGTAATGCACGCTGTAATTCCATCGTTGCAGAGGCATTGTAGCACCGCTCAAGCGTGGTAGCAAGGTTATCCCATTAATCAGAATTCAGCGCAAACGCTATCCGTTTGTTGACAAGACATGTCACACAAGTTTTGCTTTTACCTATATTTTGAGATAGAATAATTATTCGCCTTGAATATATCCTGTAGCCGCTTTTCTTAATTACCGCTTTGTAGCTAAAAACCTTTTTCATGGAAGCAATTTTCCCCTGTGCAGTCAAGCAGCCACAAGGAGTCAATATGGCCTCACAATTTAGCCTGGGTATCGAGCAAGAATTTCAACTGGTAGATCGTCATACGGGTGACCTGTCTCCCTCTATTGAAAGCATCCTGACAAAAGGTGCTCCCTTCCTCAAAGGAAAGATCAAAGCGGAAGAGAAACAAGCCTGTGTAGAGCTGATAACGGACATCTGTCCCACCATTGAGGACGCACGAACCGAACTACGAACTCTGCACAGGTTACTCAGGCAAGTTGTTGAGCAAGAAGAGCTGGCGCTCATCAGCGCAGGCACCCACCCCAATGCACGATGGCAAGATCAAAAAATAACGGAGAAAGATCATTACAGGAAGCTGATCGAAGAGTTCCAGGACATCGAACGCATGCTGGTAATTTACGGCCTGCACATTCATGTCGGCATAGAGGATAAAAATGTTGCGATTAGCTTGATGAATCAGCTACGTACATGGCTGCCTCATCTGCTGGCTCTCTCCACGAACTCGCCTTTCTGGGAGGGAAGATATACCGGCCTGAAATCGTTTCGTTCCGCCCTCTGGAAGCCTATCTTGCGCAGTGGCCTGCCCGAAATCGTCGCGTCCTGGCAGCACTACACCCGTTATCTCGATGATCTTATTAGTATGGGCTGCATCGAGAACGGCAAAGATGTGTGTTGGGATATTCGGCCCCATCCATTCTTTCCTACGCTTGAGTTCCGCATCTGTGATATGCCAGCGACCCCCCGAGACACCCTCGCGCTTGCGGCCTTATGCCAGGCGCTAGTCATGAAGCTGGCCTGGCTATACCGGCGGCAGATCACCTTGCCAGTTCTGCCACGCGACTATGTGGAGGAGAACAAGTGGCGAGCAATGCGCTACGGATTAGATGCGGCAATTATTGATTTTGTCAATCGCCGTCCCATAGCGATGCGAGACTCCATCCATGAACTTCTAGACTTTGTCGATGATGTCATTGATGACCTGGGAAGTCGAAATGAGATACAATATCTTCGTGTGCTTCTCGATGATCCTCGGGGCACGGGAGCAGACCGCCAGATTGCTATCTATCAACAAAGCAATGATATAAATAAGGTAACACACTATTTGCTTCAGCAGATGCAAGATGCCTGTTAAAGCAGCTCCCATCGGATGATGGAAGACGCACCTGGTAGAACTCGGAGGTTTTTAACACGCCCTGGTTATATTGAGGGAGATGCCAAAGATATTGCACAATTACAACAACAACCATCACCTATGGAAAGGCAGATCATCATGCACATCGATCTACGTAGTGATACCGTGACATTACCCACCCCGGCCATGCGCGAGGCCATGTATCGAGCGGAAGTCGGAGATGACGTTTATGGCGAAGATCCTACCGTAAACCGATTACAGGCAATGGCAGCAGAGCGACTGGGCAAAGAGGCGGCGCTCTTTGTGCCTAGCGGTACAATGGGCAATACTATCGCAACATTGACGCACGCCGGAAGAGGGCAAAGAATTATCGTGGGCGACGAATCGCATATCTACCGCTACGAAGTTGGCGGCCCATCCACGCTGGGCGGCTCACCAATGTGGGTGGTGCCAACGCATGCTGATGGAATGCTCGATTTGCCCAAAGTCCAGGCAGGGCTGGCAGACGCGAACGATGAACATGTTGCCCCCACTGCCCTGATCTGTATCGAAAACACGCACAATCGTCGCGGCGGCATGGTGTTGAGCGTAGAGCAGATTGAAACCATTACCAGCCTGGCTCATGCCCACGGCATCGCAGTGCATATGGATGGCGCGCGCATTTTCAACGCCGCCGCAGCCCTGCATCTGCCCGCAAGCAGACTCGTGCAGCACGTCGATTCGGTGATGTTCTGTCTCTCCAAAGGACTCAGCGCGCCCGTTGGCTCCCTGCTTGTTGGTAGCGAAGAATTTATCCGGCGCGCGATCCGCACACGCAAGATGCTGGGTGGCGGAATGCGTCAGGCTGGAGTGATAGCCGCGGCAGGTATTGTCGCCCTGGAGCAGATGATAGAGCGACTGCCAGAAGATCACGAACATAGCAAATTGTTGGCAGCCGGCCTGACAGAATTTCCTCAGATCGAGGTTCACCCTGAGCGGGTTATGACCAATATGGTCATGTTCAGCGTACTGAATGCGCAGCAACAAAAGCTCAGCGAGGAGGAGACGGCGCAATTCCTCGCTAAAGCAAGAGAACATGGGGTACTGATGGGAACAATGGGAGAAGGCAATATTCGCGCGGTAACGCATTATGGCATAGAGGCTCGTCATATCTCCGATGCGTTAACAGGTATCAGACGCGCATTGATCGAGATGAAGCTCTAACACTGATGGCTACAACGCAGAAGCACGATAGACGTATAGTAGAGAGAAGTAGAGCGCAACGCTTGCTGCACCTCTCTTGCAATCACATAGAAAGGCTGAATCGATCATGAGAGTCAGAAATTCAATGGCTAATGGTATATCCGGGGGAATTGTTCTTTTAGGGCTGGCTCTGGCATTCGCGTTTGGCGGCTTTAACCTGACCATTTTCTTTATTGCCCTGGCAATTGCCACGCTGGTAAGCGCGCTGGGCTCGCTCAATCCCCATAGAGTATATGGTAGCCTGCAAGGTTTTTTCTGGCTACTGATACTCGCCCTGTTTTTCGCTACAGATAACTGGATCTGGTTTCTAGTGGGGGCGGGCGTTTCTGCCATTATGGGCGCATTATTCAAACCCATTATCGCCAGCTTGATGGGCATGGGTCTGGCTTCAATGGCAAATCGACCACCACAACAGCCCTACTATCAACCATCGCAAGCGCCACAGCAACCCTATTACCAGCCATCACAGCAGTCCTATGAGCAGGGCTATCGACCACCACAATCGGAGACGTACCAGGAAGGCGGCAGACAATACAGCACTTCACAAGAATATGAGCAGCCGCAGGTGCAATATCCGCAAGAAATGCCGCCACAACAATAATTGTTGGCAGCAGAACACAACAGTTGACAGCGTAACATAGAAAAAGATAAGATCAAACATAGCAACCTGTCGATCTTATCTACTTTTGAGAGGAGCCACGTTTTATGACACTCAAGCATTTTGCTGGCTCGGTTGCAGTAGTAACAGGTGGAGCAAGTGGTATCGGGCTGGCAACCGCACGAGCGTTGTACGCTCAAGGGGCACATGTCGTCCTGGCAGATATTAATAGCGAGGGTTTGCAGCAGGCAGCCCAGCTCGTCCATCAGAGCAATCCTTCCTCAACGGCCCACATCGTCGCCGTGGCAACAGACGTCGCTGATGAAGAAAAGGTGCAAGCATTGATGCGACAGGCGCTGGATACCTGTGGACGTATCGATCTGGTGGTATGCAGCGCGGGCATCGGCAGAGGGGGCCTCATCGATACCTTTACGGCTGCCGAGATGCAGACCATCATGAATATCAACTTTATGGGTATTTATCACTGCGTCCAGGCCGCATTACCGGCAATGCGCCAGCAGCAGGGCGGCCACTTTGTATTTCTCAGCTCGGTTGCCGGCAAATTAGGCTCTCCTTTCCTTTCCGCCTATTGTGCAACCAAATGGGCTGTACGCGGTTTTTCAATCGCTTTACGGGCAGAGCTGTATGGCACAGGCATTGGTATTACCACTGTCTATCCTGCCTGGGTAGATACGCCTATGATCCATCAGGAAAACGCTGATATCCAGAATATGACCATTGTCGCAATGCTTACTCCCGAACAGGTGGCCGATGAGATCTTACAGGCGGTACAGGAGGAAAAACGCGATCTCACCCTGGCTCCCAATCCAGATATCGCGCTGATGCTCGAACTCATGAAAGAGGACCCTGACAAAGCTGAAATGCTTGCTGGAGAAGCGTTCAGACAGCGTATGGAACAGGTAGCAGCGCAGCAGGCAAGATAAATTCTATCGGCAACGAAAGGGTGGTACCGTGCCAGACAACGGCTACTTCGGGCGTAAAAGTGTTACCTGGAAAGTTGCACGCGAGGCCATTCTCAATCTAGGGGGTGGGCGCGCTGTCTTGATGCAGCTTGCGCATCCCCTTGTTGCAGCAGGTGTGAGCGAGCATAGCAGATATATGAGCGACCCGCTTGGACGGGCCGAGAGCACATTTATGCTAGGGCAGTTGCTCACCTTCGGTTCAATAGAGACCGCTCGTAAGGCAGCTCATACCATTAATCGTTTGCATACCCATGTGCATGGCACACTTCCACTCCCCGCAGGCGATTACGCCGTCGGAGATGCATACCGCGCTCGCGACCCCGCATTGTTGCTCTGGGTACATGCCACGCTGGTCGATACAGCTTTGTTGATCTATCCGCTCTTCATCGGTCCGCTCAGCCGAGACGAGCAGGAACAGTATTATCAGGAATCGAAAACCCTGGCGCGACTGCTGGGACTTTCGAGTTCAGACATGCCCGCAACCGTCGATGAGTTACGCCATTATATAGATGATATGGTATATAGCAATCGCCTCGCAGCGACTCCGCAGGCGAGGGAACTGGCCCGCACTGTGCTTTACCCACCTGTCTCAGACGTATTTCGTCCCTTTCTGCATCTCAACCTGCAAATTACCTGTGCCCTCTTGCCACAGCCCATTCGTGAGATCTACGGGTTAGAATGGGGAAGCAAACAACAACGGCTGTTTGATCTCTCAACAGCCGGAATGCGCCTTATTCTTCCACACCTGCCTCCCCATTGGCGTGTGTTGCCGATCACGCGCACCATCATGCAACAGGGATCAGCGGGAAACCACGCTGGTCACAAAAAAGGCCATGATAATCAGCCAGCTCACCACTAGAGCCAGCAGCAGGCGCAAAGCCAGCCCTGAAGTCAGCAAGGAACGGCGACGCGGAATGGCAGAGCCAGTCTGCACGCTAGCGCCATTTGTAGCCATGTTATTTCCTCTACTCCATACATTACTTCCCAGGCATTCTCTCCTGGAAAACTACTGTTCGTATCTATCTACTAGATACAACGAGAGGTATGGGAGATGTTAACGGAGGCTACCTTTTCAGCTTTTTCTGGCTACATTCGTTGCACTCGCACATTGCCCGCAACTTTTCATAGGTATAAATGCCTGTCCTGTGTCCATCCTCCCAGACAGGAGTCAATCCGTAGCGGCCAACAGGCTCTATATTCACCAGCGTCGTCTCTTCAACGCTTAAACTCTGCTTTTTCTGCAACATCCCCGGCAGGCCGCCTTCGCCAGCACACCAGGCGCAGGGGCAGGCCCAGCGCAGATTTTCCCATCCATGAACGCTCTCATGCTCATCACTCCAGACCAGAGTCAGGGTGCGATTCTCCTCGTCGAGCAAAAACGATGTGGGTGAGGGATGGTCATATTGAGTCATTTATTCACGCTTTCTAAACAGGTTCAAACATATCGACCATCGCACGGCATACCTATTATACACGAACCCACAATGCCCCTGGCAGTACTTCGGCCTCAAAGCGCGTTGCGCTCGTGGTCTCGCCATCTATTTGCATATTGACCGGACGCTCGCTTTCGATGCAGACGGTTCTGGCACGATAAAATTTTACCTCTGGCTCCGCGCCATGCTCGCCCTTCTTGACAACGGGAAGCAGCGTCAGTGCTCGCAGCAGGGGAGTGTAATCGATGGCGCAAACGTCAAAATAGCCATCCACATGGTCGGCCTGTGGATTAATACGGAAGCCCGCGCCGTAAGTGGGGCCGTTTGTGACAGCCAGCAGCACATAGCGTTTATCCGGCTCGCTTTTATAGGTTTCGTCCGTCAAGGAAAATGTGAGCCTGGGACAACGATGATAGCCAAATAAGAGTTGCTTCACAGTTGTGGTGTAATAGAGTCGTCCGCCGCTCATAAAGGGGATTTTTTTCATCTGGCTGGCTGCCACTGCAATATCGGCATCGATACCGACGCTGAAGGAGTTCGCAAAATATTGTCCATTGACTATGCCGGCGTCCGCGCTGATAAGTTGCCCGTGAAAAGCTCGTTCGATAGCGGCATCCGGTTCCTTTGGCAGCTTTAAAGTATTCCATGCGTAATCATTGCCTGAACCAGCAGCCACAATACCCAGTGGTACGCGCCGTCCGGTGATAAGCAGCCCGTTCACCACTTCATTGAGAGTGCCATCGCCGCCAACGACAACCACCGTTCGCCCCTGCCCGGCAGCAAGCATAGCGCGTTCTCTAGCCTCGCCCGCTCTGCTCGTCTCCACATACTCTGCGTGCTCTTGCTCAATACGGCCACGCAGCAATGAACGATAGAGCTCCATTTTCCCCCGATTCGCAGTGGGATTGAAAATTACAACAGGACCTGTTTGGGACTCCGCTGTCTCCATGCGAGCGCCTCCTTTGCACAGCAAACTTTTTCGCTCGATTGTATCATCTTTTGATCGTCTCTACAATTCCTGTCCAACTATCTTTTAAGCCATGCTTGCTGCTGAACGAGAATACTTCTAAGAGCAATCATGTTACCCTTCCAGGGTACTGTACGTGTTTTCTGGAAATGGCAATTTCTCTCCAGCAGGAGAGCTTCGCAAAGCTGAGGTGATCTTATGCCCCTCTGGATCGTTTATGGCCTGGTGATTGTGTTCTTCCTGGCGCTACCGCTGGTCATCTTCTTTTTTGTAGAGGAGCCAGCAAGTGCAAGATCAGCATTATCAGCTTCACAAGATGGCGCTCCTTCCAAAGGAACGAAAGCCATCTCCTATGGCATACTCGCAACCTTCTTCGCCCTTATCTTCGTGCTAACGTTTTTTTCACAAAAAGCACATAAGGCGGCAAACTCATAGCGCCTCTTGTTGTTCAAGCAAGAGAGCTATAAACTCTTCCAGCCATGCGTCAACAGTGCTGCCCATACTCTTGACATAGGCCCTTTTTACGAAGCCTAATAATAAGCACCAGGCAACTGCTACATTTTTAGAGAGGAAAGAGAATAGCACATATGGCACTAAGGTATGGTTTAATCGTTCCGCAGGGTTGGCGCATGGACCTGGTTGGCATCGCCGATCCGGTGGAGGCGTACGAGACGATGACGCGCGTCGCCCAGGAAGCGGAGGCGGTAGGATTCGATTCGATCTGGCTCTTTGACCATTTCCACACGGTTCCCAAGCCAACGCAAGAGCTCACGTTCGAATGCTGGACCAGCACCGCCGCCCTTGCTCGCGACACCAAACGCGTCCGCATCGGTCAGATGGTGAGCTGCAATGGGTACCGCAATCCGGCATTACTGGCGAAAATGGCAAGCACTGTGGATGTGATGAGTCATGGACGGCTCGATTTTGGCATTGGAGCTGGCTGGTACGAACACGAATATCTGGCCTATGGCTATGATTTCCCCGATGGACCCACCCGTTTGCGTCAGTTGCGCGACGCGGTACGGATCATTAAGGCGATGTGGAGCGAGGAAGAGGCCGTATTTGAAGGCAAATATCACCAAGTCCGCGGCGCCATCAATCAGCCAAAGGGCGTTCAGAAGCCGCATATTCCGCTGCTCATCGGCGGCGGCGGTGAAAAAGTAACATTGAAACTTGTGGCTCAATATGGCGATGCTTGCAATATCGGTCATCTTGATAACGAGGGATTAGCACGTAAATTCGCCATTATCAAGCAGCATTGCGAGGACGTGGGCCGCGACTACTCCACCATCTGGCGCACAGTGCTCTTCAACTGCGCCATCGCCGAAACCGATGAGGAGGCAATGGCGAAAAGTACGCCGTTCCAACGTAATATTCCATCAGGCCGTATCCGCGAACAGGCGCTCGTAGGCACACCGGATACCATCCGCAAGCGGCTAGAGGAGATTGAGCAGGCAGGAGCGCAAGAAATTATTATCTTCCTGCCCGATTCCGCACAGTTGGAAGCAGTGCGCATGTTTGCCAGAGAGTGCATCAAGCGATGATGCAGCTTCGATAATTAAAATAGAGCCAGATAGTGTGCAGCGGACACCTGTTGGATGCCGTTGCACACTATCTAGCCTTATGCTTCATATTGCTAGAGCAAGGGCCTGATGAAGAAATTCTCTATTCCGCCACGTATGGACGTGCGTGAGCTTATGGGCTATTGTGCCGAGTACGACACCTTACAACGCGCGCTTAAAACCGCATTGGTAGTTGGGACGATCCTGGGCATGATCAATCATGGACAGGCTTTGCTCACCGGACATATGACCTTCGACCGCCTGATATCCATGCTCGTAACGTATCTGGTCCCGTTCTCCGTCTCGATGTATAGCCAGATCCAGGGCAAACGCCAGCGCGACCGCCTGAAGGCAGAATATAGGGGTTAAGAGCCTGCTCTATCCCAGAGTGAGCGCATCCCCCAGATTCGAGTTTCCCTCCAGGAAGTGAATCTTGCTGACTTCGTCCGCGTGCGGCCCTGTATAACGCAAGATGTAAAGGCCGTTGCGGATATCGACCACATAGATCAAGCCATTGCTAATAATGGGGTAGCTCCACATCTGCACTTTGTTCGGTCCTCCACCAAGTGCCGGATCTTCATTGGCAACCTGAGGCAGCGGCGTAGGCGAGAACCAGCCCGCCTGCGTGGGGCGATCTGGATTGGAGATATCGATAGCCTGCAAGCCGCCAGAGTGCCAGGAAACGAAGGCCAGATCCGGCAACACCGTGGGATTGTGCGACGAATAACTGGTGAACTGCTCAGTTAAAGCATCATTGGCCTGGCTGGAACAGAAAGAGGGCTGATCCTGAGCAATATTGTACTGCCCAACAATTTTCGGGTGCGCGGGATCGGTCAGCGATATCATATGGACCCAGCCCCAGGGACAGCCAAAGCTGCGGTCTGTAGCGGTCCCATACACTTCGTCGGTTGTAAGCGCGAAGGGGCGACCGGGCACCTGTACGGCTGAATGACCGTTGGGACAGGTATTTGAGCACGGAGCAGGGTTACCCCAGAGGGGACGATTAGCCGGATCGGTGAGCAGGCGCAGTTGGGGATTGGCAACGTCCTTCGCGACATCGCTGGTGTCAAGGACAAGGAACTCTCCCGCCTCCATCGCCAGATACGCTCGATTCCCGTCAGCAGTAACTCCCATCGAGTGAACGATCAGGTTATAGTTATAGTTCGCCGGGTTGTTTGCCTGAGGGTAGAGATTATTCCAGTTGCCTTCAGCGACCTCCGTAACCGCACCACCGGTTGCTACATGGCTGATATCGGCGATCAGCAAATTAGGCACCTTTGTATTGACAGACAACGTTGGCGTCGAGAGGTAGAGCAAGGCTCTGTTCGCATTATGCGGATCGGTCCAGAGAAACATTTCATGCGGCAAAAGCGGGCGACCGGCTTTCGAGGCTGGTACGTAGCTTTTGATGAAACGCGGATGGACCGGATCGCTCAGGTCAAAGAACTTGAGGTCGAAGGGGAAAACGGCATCCGTACCTTGCGGGCAGGCGTGCAGAACGGCGCTACAGCGAAAATTCATCACGATGAGCAATTTCTGCTGCGGCCAGACGCGCAACTCACGCGAGGTAATACCAACGTTCCCCTCAAAAGGCGGCCCGATCTCACCCACAATGTTGGGATGAGCTGGATCGGCCGCGCTCACAATGAGCACACCTGGATGCGGATGCGGACAGGCATTACCCGGGCCACGCGAATCGCCACTGCCACAGGTATTTGAGCCATCGGTTCGGTTCCCGATGTAGACATATTGCTGATAGATTGCCAGCGCCGCGTTCATCCCGCGCTGATAAAGCGAACTCTGCCCCACCAGACTGAGATGCGATGCTGTCCCGGGCGTACCACCACCTGCTCCAACCGTGCTAGTGGTTTGCGGTTTCCCCGCCAGCGAGGGTGTTTTGGGAGATATGCTGATAAACACGATGATGATAACCACCAGTACGACCAGAGCAGATGCGATCAGTATGCCCCAACGACGGCGCGTCATGGATTCCTCCCATTAAAAGTGACAAAAGCTCAAACTTACAAACGTTCTCTAACGGACCTGGATATGGCGCGCCGCCTGGCAAAAGGACGGGCCAATGCTATTGCACAATGATGGTTGCGGTCATGGACGAATGAATAGCGCAATGATAGTTGTACGTCCCGGCTTTGGTGAAGGTAAAGCTAAAGCTCTGCCCCGTCGGTAAATCCCCAGAATCGAACGCGCCCTTGAGATCTGTAACGGTATGAGTTGCACTATCGTTATTCGTCCACGTCACTTTTGTACCTACCTTCACAGTAAGACTTGCCGGAGCGAAGGCAAAGTTCGCGATGGTGATACTATTGCCATTAGCTGCGGGAGCTGTCGTGGGTGCTGCTGTTGGCGTAGGAGTATCGGTCGGAGCCGCCGTCGGAGCGGTGGTAGGGGTGGGAGCCACAGTTGGCGTGCTGGCCGCGCCGGTACCGCCTCCCCCGCACGCTGCTAACAATGTTAACAAGCTCAGGGCAAGCAGAACAAAGCTAATTTTTGTAACAATGGGTAGATGCTTCTTCTGTGTCATGATCTTTCTCCTGAAAACGACTCTTTGTATAAATAGTTGAAGTCCTGTATAGAGGGAAAAGTCCCCCATCTATATAAAGAGTACGTAACCAGGTTACATATTTATGCTTGTGCTAGCACAGGCCGGTCTTTCGCCTTCCCACAGACTTTTAGATATCGGTCGAGCTACCATGTCGTCCATGCCCGGCAGCAAAGCGGCGCGCACCTTCACGGGTCTCGCCGGAGTTAATGACCTGTAGCCCGCGTCGCGTCTCATTGCGCAGAGCGCCGTCGAGGGAGAGCGACCACTGTTCGTAAGATGAGAGGCGATCAGAGCGCAGGCAGATTTGAGGGAAGCGAGCAAGATCCTGCGCGAGTGCAATCGCCATAGCGAGCGCGCCACCCTGCGGAGCGAGACGATTAGCCAGTCCCATGCTCAGCGCCTCTTGCCCCGTTACGCCGCGACCAGTGAGGATCATATCCAGAGCATGGCTATGTCCGATCAGACGAGGGAGGCGAATCGTGCCGCCGTCAACTAGAGGCACTCCCCAGCGCCGACAATAGACGCCAAAAGTGGCATTTTCAGCCGCTACCCGCAGGTCGCACCAGAGCGCGATCTCAAGACCGCCCGCAACCGCGTAACCTTCCACTGCCGCAATCGTCGGCTTCGAGAGCAGCATGCGCGAGATCCCCAGCGGCCCATCGCCTTCTTCTGCGACCTGGAGAGTGCGCGTTTGATCCGCCACGGCAGTCAGATCGAACCCGGAACAGAAGGTTCCATCTGCGCCGGTCAATATAGCGACGGACAGCGTCTCATCAGCATCAAAAGCGCGAAAAGCCTGAGCCAGCGCCGCAGCCGTTGGCCCATCAATGGCGTTACGCACTGCTGGCCGATTAATGGTTACAACAAAGACGGTTCCGATCTTCTCGGTCAGGACAGTGTTTACGATGGTATCATCAGAGCTCATAGTGGTTTCCTTCCTCTTCACAAGCGCATAAGGGCGATGCAGACTCTACCCTTATGCGCTTGTTTTGCTACATGATCCGGCGCGGGCGATACTGGATCGCTTCAGCAACATGATTGGCGGCGATGGCATCGCTTTCTGCCAGATCTGCGATTGTACGGGCAAGCTTGAGAATGCGGTGGAAGGCGCGGGCGGAGAGGTGCATCTGCTGCATTGCGGCCTTCAGCAATTTTTCTGCGGAAGCATCGACATTGCAAAAATCGCGTACCTCGGATGGCCCCATCTCGGCGTTGCAGGTCAGCTTTGTCCCTGCAAAGCGCTGAAGCTGGCGCTCGCGAGCGGCCTGGACGCGCTCCCGAATCATAGCGGAAGTCTCTGTGTTGCGCTTATCGGCCAGCTTCTCATAATCAACGCGCGGAACCTCTACGTGTATATCGATCCGGTCAAGGATTGGTCCGCTGATGCGCTTATTATAACGCGCTATTGCTGTCGCCGAGCAGCTACACTCTTTTACAGGATCGCCGTAATAGCCGCAGGGACAGGGATTCATAGCCGCCACTAGCATAAAATTTGCTGGATAGGTAATGGTCCCCTGCGCCCGCGAGATGGTGACAATTTTATCCTCCAGCGGCTGACGCATGACTTCGAGTACATTCTGACCGAATTCTGGCAATTCATCAAGGAAGAGCACACCACGATGCGCGAGGCTGATCTCGCCCGGACGAGGTATGCGTCCGCCGCCAACCAGCCCGGCATGACTGATGGTATGATGCGGCGCGCGAAACGGTCGCTGGCGCACCAGTGGCACGTCGGCAGAGAGCATGCCGCTGACGCTATAAATTTTGGTCACGTCCAGCGCCTCCTCAATCACCATACGCGGCAGGATGGATGGCGTGGCGCGCGCCAGCAGCGTCTTGCCCGAGCCCGGAGGTCCGCTCATCAAAATATTATGCCCACCGCTCGCCGCCACTTCCAGCGCGCGTTTGACATGCTCCTGCCCCCGCACGGCAGCAAAATCCTGACCATAGATAATATCATCGGCGCTGTTGAGAATAGAGGGATCGCGCTCATAGCGTTCGATTTTGCTCTCGCCATTGAGGTGGGCCACCAGTTGCCCCAGAGTTTCAACAGGATAGACCCCCACTCCATCTACCAGCGTCGCCTCCAGCGCATCTACCGCAGGCACAAAAACCGTTTTCACATGCTTCTCGCGCGCCAGCGCCACCATAGGCAAAATGCCGTTGGTATGGCGCACGCTGCCATCGAGCGATAACTCACCCAGAAAGAGGCTTTCATCGATCTGCTCGCCCGGATTGATCTGCTGCGAGGCCATCAATATTCCTATGGCTATAGGAAGGTCATAGGCCGGTCCCTCTTTACGCAGATCGGCGGGCGCAAGGTTGACGGTGATATGTTTAAAAGGGAAAAGGCAGCCGCTATTCTTGACCGCGGCCTTCACGCGTTCTTTGGCCTCATTGACAGCCGCGTCAGGGAGACCGACGATCATAAACGCTGCCAGGCCATTTGAGAGATCAACCTCCACTTCGACCAGCGCACCCTCAAGACCAACAACCGCACAACTACGAACCATTGCCAACATCACTACATCTCTCCTCATCAATATTCACTGGTATTATGCCGAAAACGACAGCAAAATGCAATACTAGTGTTTACAGTACTGCTTGCTTACCTCATTGCTTACAATGATGTTCGCAGAGATCTCACATCATCAAGTAATCCATAGAAGCGCTGGCCCTGCCCGGGCTTTTCATAATTACCTGAAAACCTGGTGTAAGCAGCAGGTATTCCTTACCAGCTACAGTTGTTCAACGGGCCGTAGCCATGCTACAATGACTCAGAGCACCGATTACATGGAAGCGCCACTAGAAGCTACGCGGCTTTAGCCATCGTAGCATGTCACGAAAGGTCTGCCAGGCAGTATATTTCCTAACTTGGGAGGTACTATGGCACTATTTACAGAGGAGAGCCTGGATCTGCGCAGGAAACTCGCCTACGCCTGCCGCATCCTGGCTGCCAACGGCCAGAATGACGCTATCTATGGACATGTCACCCATCGTTTACCAGGAGCCGATACTTTCTGGATGAAACCGGCGGCGATGGGTCTGGATGAAATCACTCCTGAAACGCTGATTCGTATGAACCTTGACGGAGAGGTGCTTGAAGGGAACTTTCCCCGTCATGTGGAATACCCGATTCATACAGAGGTTTTTCGTGGGCGGCCCGAAATCACCTGCGTCATCCACACGCACCCGCTCTACTCTATCGCTTTTGCGGCCACCGAGCAGCCCCTGCGAGCACTATCGCATGAGGGATGCATGTTTACTCCTCCCGACGTACCGCGTTTCACTCTTACCTCTAACCTGATTGTTACACAGCAGCTCGGTGAGGCGGTTGCAACGACGCTGGGGGAGGCATCAGCATGCTATCTTGTCAATCACGGCATCGTGGTCGCCGCTGAAACCATCGAAAGGGCAGTGGTCGCCGCGCTCAATCTGGAGCGAGCCAGCCAGATTCAGTTGCTAGCTTCTGCTTCCAGCCAGCACCTGCACTCCACGAACGACGAGGAATGCCTGGCAAAGCGGAAAATATATCACCCTGAAGCCATCCAGAACACATGGAACTACTACTGTCGTCTCATCGGACCTTTAAGCTAGCAGAACAGAAGGTAGGGGCAATCCCTCGCGGTTGCCCTGCCCACATGGATGTTCTGATTTTTCGCCTGCACTCTGACATTTTTAGGAAGGACTACAGTCTATGGACAGCCAGGAAAAGCTCATTAAAGCCTCGACGAAACTGATTCCTTACCTTCATGAACTGGTGAACGAGTTCCAGATCACCGAACTCGAATTACGCCAGATGGTTGATTTTCTGACGCAGGTTGGGCAGCAGGGCGAATTTCAACTGCTCTTCGATGTGCTGGGCATTTCGGTGCTGGTTGATGATATCACCTATGGGCACGACGACAGCAGCACCGCGCACAACGTTGAAGGTCCCCTGTATCGTCCAGGCGCTCCATTGCGCCAGCCGCCGGTGAAGCTGTGTCGTGAGAACGAAGAGGGCGATATCCTTTTCCTGTCAGGGTGTATCACTTCCGCACAGGATGGGCGACCTCTGGCTGGCGCAATGCTGGATGTCTGGCAGACAAACAGGCATGGCTACTATGAGAACCAGGACGAAAGCCAGCCAGAGTTTAATCTCCGCGGTCGCCTCCTGACCGATGAACAAGGTCGCTATGAGTTGCGTACTATCATCCCCGGCGCTTATGAGGTGACGCGCGGCGGCCCGGTGGCAGAACTGTTGCTGGCTCTGGGACGGCCTGCATGGCGCCCCAGCCATATCCATGTGAAAGTGACCTGCGACGGCTTTGCTCCTCTCACCACGATGCTCTTTCCACCAGGTGACCCCTGGCTGCAATCAGACACGATCAATGCGGTAAAAGAGTCGCTGATCATGGAACTGGAAAAGCACGATAATCTTGAAGATATGAGAGCGCGAGATCTTGACCGACCATTTTTCACCTGTCACTACGATTTCTCTCTCAAAGCGTCCGTACCGGCGAAGTAATTGTTGCGGAATTGTCAAAATTTACATTAGTGCCCCCACAGCTCAACTAGCGGTAACAGTTCGGCGAGGTCTGTTATCACAGCGGTTGGCGTGATGTGAGTGGGTTTAGGCCAGGGATAGTCGGTCTTTTTCCAGACTGCGCGCATACCCACGCCAAGCCCGCCGGAGACGTCATCGATCAAACGGTCGCCAACCATGACGCACTCGACCGGCTCGACGTTGAGCCGCGCTGTGACTTCCAGGAAGACGGAAGGATGTGGCTTGGAGTGGGGAAGATCGGAGGTGTATACGATTTCGTCCAGCAGTGCATCCAGACCGTGGGTAGCAAGTTCCGCGTTGTGCCATTCGGCGGCCCACCAGGTATTGGAAAGCAAACCGAGCTGGTAATCACGCTTGCGCAGCTCCAAAAGGGTCTGAACAGCATCAGGAAAGATGACGGCCCATCCGCTTACGGCACGGGCATAGCCATCAAGGGCTGTGAGCAGTTCTTTTTCGCTCACCTGCCAGCCCAGGCGGCAAAATCCGTCGCTGAGCAGGCTCACCGGCGTATTACTGGCCTGCCTTTCAGCTACCTGCCGCCAGTGATACATCTCGGCTTCGCGCATCGCCCTGACATAGGCGTCTCGGCTCGGGTAGCCATTGGCAGGCAACTCCGAGACGAGATAGTCATAGGAAAGCCCCCAACGGCGGCTAATATCCTCATCCCAGTCGGGCCAATCGATCAAAGTACCACCCAAGTCGAAAATTACAGCACGCAGAGACATCTTCTACCATTCCCTTACTAGCACTTTTCAACTTCCTGATTCATCCTATGGTTCTGTATAGTAAGTATACGCTATCCTGGATACTAGAAAGTTATGGTATCAACCCTCTATGGCGCATCTGTTCCAGATCATACTCGGTGGGCGCAAGCGGACTGATTCCAGCCTGCGCACAGGCCCAGCCGATGAAGGCGAAGCCGAGATGCAGCCCCTGGACAACTCCAGCTCGCTGATCCGAGGCCAGTAAACTGAGACAATCTTGGCGCATCTCCACTACCTTGCCCTCGCTGTACTGGGCATGATACCCGCTGAGAATAGAGGCATGCGGCATAAAATCGTCGTATACCAACTTCCTGGCGGAGGCGATCAAGAGCAGCCAGTAGCCAACCTGACTTCCCTCAAGCATGGTATCAGGTTGCCGCCCGGAATGCATATGCTCCCCACTTTGAACATCGGCTAATTCTTGCAATTCATCAGCGAGCCGAGAGAGCAGGTAGCTCAGGCTGTGCTCTTGCAATAACCGCGAGGTGTTGGACTCGGCGCTTAAATCATTGTCGCGTAAGTAGATATACACTCTGTACAACTGGCGCAACTGGGCCTCTAATGTTCGCTGCATCTCCTCTAAAGCAGCATTGTTGGCTATAAGAAACGTTCTGGCCGCAATGGGTACATCGCTTTCATAGACAGTGGTCGGATCGAAGACGCGCTCGGCTACCGTTTCATAGCTCTCATCAGGCAATAAACGGCGATAATAGCAGCTACGGTAGCCTTCGTGACAGGCCGCTCCTCCGTGCTGGACCACGCGGATTAACAGACTGTTCTCTTCACAGTTAACGAAGATGGCGCGCACTTGCTGCACATTGCCCGACTGCTCACCTTTGCGCCAGATGGTATTGCGCGAACGGCTATAGAAGTGGGTGAAGCCTGTCCGCTGCGTCAGTTCTAACGCTTCCTGGTTCATAAAAGCCACCATGAGCACTTCCGCGCTGACGTCGTCCTGGACAACCACGGGAATGAGGCCCTGGCGATCAAATTTTAGCATGGTCGTACCGCTACCCCTCTTGTTTGCAAGTAGTGTTTCACATCACTTATACGAAATTCGCCAAAATGGAAGATTGATGCTGCCAGTGCCGCATCGGCGGATGCCACAGTAAAGCCTGCATAAAAATGTTCCAGCGCCCCAATGCCGCCAGAGGCTATAACGGGTACGGTCACTGCGGCAGAGACTTTCGCGGTGAGTTCCAGATCATAGCCGAGCTTCGTCCCATCTCGATCCATGCTGGTGAGCAAAATCTCGCCCGCGCCCAGCTCCACAGCGCGCCCGGCCCATTGCAGCACATCCATGCCTGTTGGTGTGCGTCCGCCGTGAATGTAGACCTCGTAGCCACTCGGCAACGCCACATTTGAGCGGGCATCGATGGCAAGCACAATGCACTGCGCTCCGAACTGCTCAGCACCTGCTCTCAACACCTCAGGATGCTGCACGGCTGCTGTGTTGATCGATATTTTGTCAGCGCCTGCCCCTAGAGTCGCACGAATATCCTCAATAGTGCGTATGCCGCCGCCGACAGTGACCGGAATGAAAACGCTCTCTGCCGTGCGTCGTACAACGTCGAGCATGGTCCCACGTTTCTCATAAGAGGCTGTAATGTCGAGAAAGACGACCTCATCCGCCCCTTCGTTATTATAATATGTTGCTAGCTCGACCGGATCGCCAGCATCGCGCAAAGCGAGGAAATTTACGCCCTTGACGACACGCCCCTCGGCAACATCGAGACAGGCGATAATGCGTTTCGTCAGCATGGTTATGCTCTCTCTATTTCTTTTATTGCCATCGCAAGATCCACATCACCCGTATAAATAGCCTTCCCGACAATCGCGCCCTCCACACCCAGTTCTGCCAAAGCCCGCAGATCGGCCAGCGAACTTACGCCCCCCGAAGCAATAAGCGGGCGAGGAGTGGCGCCCTGCATCTCCCTGAGCGCGGATAAATTGGGTCCGACGAGTGCGCCATCGCGGGCGATATCGGTATAAATGAAACGCTGTACGCCGATGGCGCTCAGTTCTGCTGCCAGGGTGGTTGCCATGACCCGCGAGGTCTCACGCCAGCCGGCAATGGCTACCCAACCGTCGCGCGCATCAAGCCCGACCGCAATGCGTTCGCCCCAACGTCTGATCGCCTCTTGCAGTAATGCGCGATCAGTGATGGCAACCGTGCCAAGCACGACGCGATCTACTCCCAGTTCTAGCGTATGCTCGATATGCTCAAGCGAGCGCATCCCCCCTCCAAGCTCAATATGCAGCGTGGTAGCAGCTCGTATTTTTTTGATCAGTGCGACATTCACCGGGTAGCCTGCGGCTGCTCCATCCAGATCAACGATATGCAGCCAGCTTGCCCCTGCTGTCTGCCAGCGCAGCGCCACCTGAACGGGATCGCTGTCATAGACGGTGCTTCTAGCATAATCGCCCTGGTAAAGCCGCACGCAACGGCCATCTTTGATGTCAATCGCAGGTAAAATAATCATCTATTCACCCACTTTAAAAAGTTTCTCAATAGCTGCAGACCGACCTCGCCGCTTTTCTCCGGGTGGAACTGCGTGCCCCAGACCTGCTCGGTGACGATGACGCTGCAATAGGGAGCACCATAATCGGTCACGGCTGCCACTCCCTGTTGATTTTGTGGCTCGACATAGTACGAGTGCGCGAAATAAAAGTAGGCTTCGGGCGCTATGCCGGCGAAAATTGGCAGCCCGGTATGCAATGGTCGCGCCTGATTCCAGCCCATATGCGGAATCTTTGGTCCCTGTGGGATACGCTGTACCGTACCTGGAAACAGACCCAATCCGGCGACTTCTCCCTCGCTGTGATGCTGCGCTAATAACTGCATACCGAGGCAGATGCCCAGAAATGGCTTGCCCTGCTGTGTGGCCTCGCGAATAGCGTCGTCAAGCCCACGCGCCACCATGCGCGCCATTGCCGCGCCTCCCGATCCGACGCCGGGCAAAATGACGGCCTGCGCCTCCGCAACTATTTCAGGATCATCGGTGACGCGGACCTTCGCGCCAACATGCTCCAGAGCTTTCTCAATGCTGCGAATATTGCCCGCGCCATAATCGATAATGGCAATCATGCTTCACCTCCCAATCATCGAACGGTCGCTGCCTATCTGCATTGCTTGCGTCAAGCCCAACCAGCTCACCACAACAGGTATACGCGCCTGGTCCAGCAAATTCACGGTTAGCAAAGGGCAGCACATCAATGCCAGGGTCACAATTTCTTCCCAATCGACCGGCAACGCCGCTTCTGAACGCAGCATTGCCAGCAATGGCCGTAAAAGATGCTCTATTTTTGTTTCCCACAACGCCTGTCGTGTGGGAGTCAGCGTATAATTGTGCTCTATATAAATCGTATCACCGCGCAGAGCAACGGAGAGTTGGAGCTCCTGCGCGACCTGCTGAGCGAAATACATCCAGGTTGCGAATACGTTATGGAAGAACGGCTTCACAATGTCGAGCAGCGGCGAGTGACGCCCGGCAAAGGCGGGATCAAAATAAAGATATTGCTGCTGATCTTCCAGGAAGACGTTGCCGAAATGCGCGTCGCCGTGACCGATGACGGTCACGCCTGCCCGCTGCGGCTGGAGCACAACTTTTGCACGTTCAATCAGATGACCCAGTGTCGAGCAATCACCCTGCAAGGCGACCCCATTAATACTCCAGCGGTAGCGCAGCAATTCGTTAAATGAGATACCTGTATTGGCATTGCGATCAGGCTGAGCCGCAGGGAACGGGACAAGCTTTTCTTCATAAAAAGCCTTCAGCCGCCCACCAGTTAGACGATGCCAGAAGAGCTGGTGGATAGGCGCTTGCGCGTGTTCCTCCGCTGTGCTGGATGCAAAGGTTGCTTGATAGATAGCCAGCAGCCGCTCGCATTCGCGCTTCTCTGCTGCAATCAGGGTCGATACTGTGACGTTTTCCGCCACTCCAGTCTCAACTGCACGAATCAGATCAAACATCACGGGTTGATGGATAACGGGATAGATGACCATTTGCTGATCTTTTTCATGCACTGTACGCAGTGGCCTGACAATATTATAGCCAGCGTTAGAGAGCAGTTCCGCATGATAATATTCTTCGAGAATGCCCTGTTCCTCAATGTGCGTTTTGAAAAAATATTCTTCGTTGTCGCTACGATAGATCCCATTGAAGGAATTGAGCGAGACGGCTTTTGGCGTCAGCGTCACGCTTTCGGTACGCAGCCCCATATGGAGCGCGAACCAGCGCTGTAACAGCAGTTCCGCTTTTGCTCGATCCGTGAATTGTAGTTGCTGAATGGTGGCGAGACTATCGATATATTCGAGCAGGGCTGGAACCTTCGTCATATCTTCGATGATAAAATCCGGTTGACTCTGCTCCAGCATCGTGCGCGCCTCCGCAGTGAGGGCACCGGTCAGAACAGCGATAATCAGCGCGCCAGCCGCCTGCGCTCCACGCACATCGCTGGGTGTGTCACCTACCACAACAAAGCTACCACGAGGCGGCAGCGGCTGATCGAGCGTATAAGCGGGGTCAGCCGCCAGCAAAAACTGATAGGGATGCGGCTTTACCAGCGGCGTCATATCACCCCGCGCTCGCAACTCGGCTTCGGCTCTGGCGACTTCGGCATGGGTGGTGATATGTTGCTCGTCAAAGTAGTGCAGCAGGCCGTAATTTTTTAAGGGAGCCAGTCCCTCTTTGCGCGGCCTGCCGGTTGCAATGCCCAGCGTATAGCCACGCTCGCGCAGCGTCTCCAGGGTAGGGCGCATCTGCTCGACAGGCAAAAGTGGCTGCTCAAAATGGATGCAGCCCGGCTTTCCTGGCTGCTTTGGAGCATGACCGTAAGTCTGCGTATACAGCTCCTCGCCCAGATACCATTCCTGAAACAGGTTGCTACAGAACCTCCAGGAGGGGCCATAGCGCGCAAAAACGCTTTCTATCGCACATCCCAGCACTGAACTGGCGTAAGCGTCGAAACGATTGATCAGATCCAGGCCGGTATATCCCTGAAGCAGCGGCGAATTGAGGCGCTGGAACATATCTGTATTTGCGGCGCTCCCTATATGCGCCCGGGCGAGCTGCTCTCTAAATTGCACAATCCAGGGCTGCTCCGCCGGTTGCAGGGGCAACAAAGATGAGCAATCTGGCAGTTTAGCCAGCAGATCGATCAAGGCAAAGCAAAAGCCGGCGTAGCAGGTATCCCAGTTAGAATTGACGGAGCGCGCTTTTAGCCCGACAATAACGGGCTCAGGGAAGGTCGCGCGGCTCACTCGGCGGCTCTCCTCGGCGGTTTGAGGAGGCTGGTAAGCGCCCGATACGGCATTGACGTTCCAGTACTGTGGGCTATAGAGCAGTTCATGCAGAACTAACCCTGCTGTATCCCAATAAGCCCGTTCGCTGGTAATCACACCATCGAGATCAAAAATGATGATATTGTTCAACTTAACCTCTTCAACCGCTCACGCAATACACGCACGCTCACCGGCTCTTCCGCAAAACGGTACGTCAGCGGGGTAATATTGATATGTAGCGCACCAGCTTTACGCAATATCGCGACGATTTCCAGCAGGGCAGGCGCGGAATCGCCGACACTGGCAACGCCCGAGAGCGTATACCAACCTGGTTCGGCATTGTGCGTAATCTCAGCAGTCAACAGGTGAAATTCGACATCAGGAGAGGCGACGCGCATCTGTTGATTGATTCTGGCGCAGAGTTGCCGCATGGCCTGGATATTTTCCCCGCGTATATGAGCGGTCAGCAGCGAGCGGTTTTTCGCCTGCATATGGGCATCAATCAATTCCAGCATGGTTTCCGTCGCTCTTAACGCTTGCGGCTCCTGGCGCAAAAGCTGAGCATTGCCGATTAAGGTGGCCTGAGAGCGCAAGACGACGCCATCATCTAACAGTTTCAGATGATTCTCGCGCAGCGTGGTA
Organism: Ktedonosporobacter sp.; assembly: GCA_035293765.1. Lineage (GTDB taxonomy): Bacteria > Chloroflexota > Ktedonobacteria > Ktedonobacterales > Ktedonobacteraceae > DASRHT01. The sequence goes on along the minus strand of DATGMF010000044.1, from coordinate 103,633 downwards.
CCGGTCTCGGTCAGATCCACGATCAGATCCGCCGTATCAGTTAACGGCGCCGCCTCTAAAGCTCCGTGAGGCGAAAATATTTTGCAATGGGTGATGTTATAGCGACGCAGAAATTGCCCCGTCAACACCGGATATTTGGTCGCGATACGCAGGCCACGATGTTTGTGCTCCTGATAATAGCCTGCGAGATGCCAGAGGTCGGCGCAATTGCTGACATCAATCCATGTTTCGGGGACAGCGATCACCAGGCGACAATTGCCGTACCCCAGGTCGCGCAACAATACCATCAAGGTCTCATCATGGTCATCTTCGTCAATCTCTTCGTCGCCATAGCCACGATGCTCGGCCAAAATGTCGTAGCCTGTAATACCAAGCGCGGCATCCCCACTTTGTACCAGCAAAGGTATATCAGCCGCGCGCTGGAAAACGACCTCCACCTCGGGCATACTTTTGATCTTTGCCAGATATTGGCGTGGGTTGCTCCGACTCACCTTCAGGCCGCATTCGGCGAGAAATGCCAGGGTCGCCGCCTCCAGCGCCCCCTTACCTGGCAGCGCCAGGCGAATGCATCTATCTCCACTCACAGGACTTGCTCCTCACCCAGCGCCCGACTTGCGAGAGCATCGATGCTGGATACCCGTTCTTCTCCCAGGACAAGATCACGCACGGTCACGACCCCATTGCACCGCTCGTCCTCGCCCACGATCAGCGCCAGGCGAATATGCTTCCTCGTCGCCAGCTTTAAGCCTGCTCCCACGCCATGCCCGGTGATATCGACTTCCGTGTATAACCCGCTATCGCGAGCAGCCCTGGCTATGCGCAAGGCATAAGGCATATCCTGGGCACTGACAGGAATGACCAGGGCTTGTGTCACGGTCTGCGTGGGTAGATCGCTACCCGGCACAAGCGCCAGCAGACGCTCAATGCCAAAGGCAAAGCCGCACGCGTTCAGGTCGCGCGAGCCGCCAACCGCCCGTATCAGGCGATCATAGCGTCCGCCGCCACAGAGCTGCGCATCGAAGCCATCCTCATCCTGCGCGTGGATCTCGAAGACCAGACCGGTATAGTAGCTCACGCCGCGCCCCAGCGAGAGATTCAGCACGATCTGTTCGCGCGGAACACCAGACTCTTCAATCGTCGCGACCAGCTGTCGCAGTTCGGTGAGAGGCTCAGGATCGAGGCTATAGCGATCCAGCAAGGTATGCAACTCGTCGAAGACGGTTGGCGGCGAGCCCGAAACGTTGTGAAGCTCGCGCAGGAATTCCAGGGCATACAAAATTTGCCGTCGCTGCTCGTTGCGTCCCATTTTCCATAAAAATCGCTCAACGATTTCACCGCGCGCATCTTCATCAAACGAGATGCTGATACCGCCGAGCAATGAGGTAATGTAGCGCATCTCGATCTCGCCAGCCGCTCCATGAGCACGCTCTATGGCAGGCTCAAGCGGATAAAGTGCTTCCAGTCGCTCCTGAGCCAACTGCTCGCCTTCGCTAGAACGGCTGATCTGCTCCATCAAGCTTAACAGCAGGCGCGCGGCATGATCGTCAAGATGGAGACGGTTGATAAAGCCGCTCGCGACCCCAATATGCCCCAGTTCCAGGCGATACTGCGAGATGTTCAGCTTTCTCAGTGCGTCACACGCGAGTTGCAATATTTCCGCGTCGGCTGCGGCGGCATGACCACCGAACAACTCGATCCCGAGCTGGGTGTGTTGCCGGTAGCGCCCACGCCCTGGCGCCTCGTAGCGAAAAATCGGTCCCGCGTACTGGAAGCGCAACGGCAAGGGCTGTTGCTGGTAATGATCAAGGTAAAGACGACAGATAGAAGCGGTATACTCTGGACGCAGGCAGAGCTCTCGATGGTGCAGCCGAAAAGCATAGAGATTCTGCCACAGCTCCTGCCCAAAACTGGCCTGAAAAAGATCGCTACGCTCTAAAATCGGCGAATCTACCTGAGCATACCCGGCCTGCGCCAGGAAAGCAATAAGCTGATCTATCACCCAACGCTGATGCAGATGCGTTTCTGGTAAAAGGTCATGCATACCACGCAATCGCTCAACGCGCTTCTTCATGATCTTAACATCTTTCTTACAATGTATTTATTCAACAGGCAAACGTGTTGCCTTGATTTAGCGGATAATCATCGTCCCCGCGCCCTTGTCGGTAAACAGCTCACGCAGCAACACATGCTCCTCGCGACCATCTACGACATGAACTCGCGGGACGGCGGCCAGGGCATCAAGACAGGCGGATACCTTCGGAATCATACCGCCACTAATCACGCCCTCTTCAATCAGCTTCTTGGCTTCGGCCTCGGTTAGCTCAGAGATGAGCGTCCCGTCGCTGCGGTAAATGCCCACCACGTTGCTCAAGAAGATGAGCTTCTCGGCGTTGAGCGCGCCCGCGATATGGGCCGCCACCAGATCGGCATTGATATTGAGGCAGGTCCCATCAGGACCTTCGCCAAGCGGCGCGACGATGGGGGTAAATCCTTCGTTAATCACGGCCTGGATCAGCGTCGGGTCAACAGATTCGACCTCGCCAACAAAACCTAACTTTGGATCGGCGATGCGCGCTCGTACCAGGTTGCCATCGGTCCCGCTCAGCCCCACGGCTTTCCCTCCCATCTGCGATGCCATTAATACCAGCCCCTGATTCACCTGCCCCAACAACACCATGCGAACGACCTCCAGCGTTTGCGCATCTGTGACACGTAATCCATTCTCAAAACGGGTGGGCAAATTCAACTTTTTCAGCCACTCATTGATATATGGCCCTCCGCCGTGAACCAGGACGGGATGCGCTCCCAACGCATGCAGCCAAACGATATCCTGTAAAACGCCTCGCTGATGCTCCAGTGTGCTCCCTCCCAATTTTATCACGAGCGTCTTGCCTTTTAGAAAATCGATATAAGGCAGCGCCTCGCTTAACACCTGAGCAATCAGGTGGTGGTCACTGATGATATCTCCATCGGGCGTTCGCAAAAAAGAAATAGCCATCTATCTCTCCTCAATATCCTTTCTTCCCATATATTCACAGCAATGAAACAATACACAATGTCTATGGATTCATCCCTAAACTCGACAATCCCATTGTTTCCGCAAATCCATAGAGCAGGTTTGCATTTTGTATAGCCTGTCCCGACGCTCCTTTTACCAGGTTATCGAGACAAGAGATGATAATCAGGCGTTTTGTGCGCGTATCCACCATAGGATAAATGAAACAATGATTGCTGCCGTATGTCCACTTTGTATGCGGCGGCTCATCGACCACATGCACAAATGGCTCATTGGCATAATACTCTTTGTACAAAGCGCGCACCTGGGCTGTGGTGGACATATAGAGTGACGCGTCCTGCTTTAGATCCGCATAACAGGTCGCGAGAATCCCTCGTGTCATGGGCGTCAGGTGTGGCAGAAAGGTGATGCGTAAAAGGCCATCCACAGGATGACCGCCGCCGGTTGCTGCTGCTTCCAGCTCCTGCGCGATCTCGGGCAAATGACGGTGACCGGCAACGCTATAGGCGCTTACATCCTCGTTGGCTTCGGCATAATGCGTTGCGAGTGTGGGAGTACGCCCCGCGCCGCTGATGCCCGTTTTCGAGTCAATAATCACATCAGGAGTGATGATCCCCGCCGCCAGCGCGGGTGCCAGGGCGAGAATGGCGGTCGTCGCGTGGCAGCCAGGATTGGCGACCAGCGCTGCCTGCTGGATACGCTCGCGGTGCCGTTCGCACAAGCCGTAGACAGCAGTCTCCAGCAAAGCGGGCGCGGGATGGGTATGTTTGTACCATTCTTCATACATATGGACATTATGTAAACGAAAATCCGCCGACAGGTCCACCACCTTTGTGCCTTGCTGTAGGAGACGCTGCACAGACTCTGCCGCTGCTGCATGTGGCAGGCAGACAAAGGCGAGTTCGGTCCGCTCCGGCTCATCGGCGATCACAAGCGCGGGGTTGAGCGCAGTTTTCGCGCTTTCTGCGTGCAGTTGAGGAAACACCTCATCCAGGCGCTTGCCGACCGCGCTACGTGCTGTCACCGCTGTCACAACGAACTGCGGATGTTGCGCCAGCAATCGCAGCAATTCCAGGCCAGTATAGCTTGTCACATTGACGATAGAAACGGTAACCATACAATCCACCTCGTAACGTATTCAGACAACAAAAAAACCCTCGTCCCTCCATATTGTACAAGGGACGAGAGCAACATATTTCTGCTCCCGTGGTACCACCCGGTTTGTCTTTATCAATCTCCGAAGAGATCTTATCGCATCGCTAACGACCCACTCCCCTACTGCGCTGTAGCGAAGGTGGAAAGACCACTTTTAGCGGCTATTTTAGCGCGTGGGAGCCACCCACCTGTCCTACTTGCCCTGTTCGAGGCAAGACATCATTGTTTGCCTGGTCGAGCTTTCTTCGGTCAGCCGCTCACGAAGGGGTTCTGAGGGGGTAACGCCGTTCCGAACTCTCACCTGCCGTCGGCTCTCTGTCGGGTTCCGATCTCATACTGGGTTCGCTCAACGCGGGTCGGTTTTTATACTATTGTCGCTTTAAAGCATAACAGGTGATTAGCAGGATGTCAATTACTTTTTGGGATCAAGTTGCAATCCCATCAGAAACACATCGACAAACTGCTCATGCAGATAAAACTCACGCGTTCGGCGGCCCTCTCGCACAAACCCGCATTTTTCATAGAGGTGGACTGCAGAAAGATTATCGACGCGCACCCGCAAGTTGATTTTTCGAATGACGGGTGTTTGTCTTGCCCAATCAATGAGGTAGGTCAGCATGTGACCACCTATCCCTCGGTTCCAGTACTTTCGCAAGACAGACATCCCAAACTCGCCACTATGCTGAACGCGAGGCCGCCTCTCCGTGCTGAAGGTCAGCGTGCCTACGATTTCACCTTCAATTTCGGCAAGGAGATAGAGACTGGTCGGTGTGTCTAGAGCCTGCTGGAGAAACGCCTGCTCCTGCTCCAGACTTATTCCAAACTCACCTGGGCCAGAGGTCAGATTCTCGCTCTCGCCTGCCACCTGTTCGAGGTAAGCTAACACCTGCCCCGCCTCTTCCGGCAATGCTGGTCGCAACGTGAGTTGGAGATGATTTGCCAACATCACATGTCGTACAAATTTATCAACCATACCGCTCTCTTTTTTGAAGGATGAACGTCTTGCAGGGGTTGTTGCGTTAGAATCGCGCTGAAACCCCTTTATTTCAATCTACCACAAAGTCTCGGTATATTAGAAGACCCAGGGAGCCCTTACCAAAAATCGTGGCCGGTTCCTGGTAAGGGCTCCTCAAGCGTTTTTCGCTTTGGAGCTAAAGAGTAACGGTTACCGTTCGTACCAGTTCACGATCATAGCGCGGGCGAGCGTGTGGAAGAAGAGGTTAAAGCCGAGGAAGGCTGGCGTGGCATCCTTGCTGACATCCAGAGACTCGACATCGACGGCGTGGACAACGGTATAATAGTAGTGCTTCCCATGACCGGCGGGTGGAGCAGAGCCAATGAAGCGCCTCATGCCGCTATCGTTGCGCAACTGGAAGGCTCCGGCTGGCAGTCCTGAACCCTCTTCGTCGTTTCCGGCTCCACGCGCAAGCTCGGTCACATTTGCCGGGATATTCACCACGGCCCAGTGCCAGAAGCCGCTCGCGGTCGGAGCATCGGGATCATAGACTGTGACCACAAAGCTCTTCGTTCCCTCCGGGAAGCCGCTCCACGATAACTGAGGAGAAACATCCTCACCCCCGGCACCAAAGATCCCGCTAACCTGCGGGAGAGCGAACTTTTCGCCATCTCGGATATCAGTGCTGGTTAGATGAAACGAAGGCACCTTTGGTAAGTGTTCGTAGGGATTGTACGCCATGTCACTCACTCCTTTTCTACTCGCTTGAGAAAGATCAGGCAAATATACAATAGTGTCCGAGCCTCATCCTTCTGAAGCGCGTTCTACTTTGTACGACAATCCCATTGTATAACATAGCAATGTCGCCTACATCTCCTCTATTAGCCTTGTAGTTCCCTCCTCTCAGAAGGAAAAAACCAAAACATGTATGCATTGAGGTATCTATCACCTGCTTCTATCTTCTTCCCTTTTCTTCTGTACCTCATACCACTGCTGTTGCATGCGTTGTTCCTGGGGAAGTCGTATCAGGATGTAGATGGCATAGACAGTTGCGGGAAGCAGGTTAATGCAGGCAATGGGAAAAGCGTAGGGAAAATCTGGCGTGGCATGAGCATGAAACGAAAGGATATTATTGAGATAACTGTTTACCACGCCGATGAAACCCAGGTATAAGAGGAAAGCTCCATAAAACAGGCGCTTCTGCTCGACTCTGGCATAGACCTGGAGCATGGTAAAGACGAACACAGGGATGAGCGTTGCTAAGTAATTCAAGTTGGATGCCGTTTCCATCTGGTCGTTGAGTTGTTGTACATTGACCAGGCTCAGAAACGCCAGGGCCGAGGCAAGCACACTAATCAATATAGCGAGAGCATAGTTTTTCGGGGTCGGCGTTGCAGAGAGTTCGTGCATCTTGTACCTCCAAGATATGATAAAAACCTCAACTTTTCGATATGATCAGTTTATAACTATTTGCTGTATTGAAACAAGGAGCAGAAGCTTGACGCAGCTTAAAACGGACAAAATAACACATCCAGCAAAAATGGCAATTGATGTATGTTCGCAGGATGGCTACTCGTTGATACTCTCATGTATCTGCCGCCCCTGCTTAGAAGCAACGCGAAACTGATCGGTTGTATGGTACACTGGCAGTAAGAAATCCATCGACTGAGCCTGTAATAGATCTGTAGTCAGGCTAATACAAATTTCCAAAGGGATGTGTATGCAAAACAATGAATTGTCTCTACGCTACGGTGTAAATCCGCACCAGGCGCCCGCAAAAATCTCTCTAAGAGGCGAAAAACTCCCTTTTACCGTCTTGAGCGGCGCGCCTGGATATATCAATCTGCTCGATGCTTTCAACTCCTGGCAACTGGTGAAGGAACTGCGTCAAACGCTGAAGCTTCCAGCCGCCGCTTCCTTCAAGCATGTGAGCCCCGCCGGTACGGCCATTAGCCTCCCGTTAAACGAGGTGCTGAAAGAAGCCTATGGCGTGGAAGAGCTAGAACTTTCGCCGCTCGCTATAGCTTATGCCCGCGCCAGAGGAGCTGATCGCCTGTGTTCTTTTGGCGATTGGGCCGCTCTCAGCGACACGGTGGATGTTTCCACTGCGCGGCTCCTGAGTCGAGAAGTATCGGATGGCGTCATTGCTCCAGGCTACGAACCAGAGGCATTGGCGATCCTGCGCAGGAAGAAGCAGGGGAAATATGTAGTGATCCAGATCGACCCGGACTATGAACCGGCAGCAATGGAAACGCGAGAGGTCTTTGGGATGACGTTCGAGCAGAAGCGCAATACGCTCGTTCCAGGGGATGAGTCGCTAAAAAACATCCCAACTGCTAACAAGCATATACCGGAAAACGCACGCCAGGATATGCTTGTCGCGCTGATCACGCTCAAATACATACAATCCAACTCGATTTGTCTGACCCTTGATGGGCAGAGCATCGGCAATGGAGCAGGCCAGCAATCGCGCATCCATTGCGTGCGCCTGGCTGCGGCAAAGGCCGAGAACTGGTATCTGCGCCAGCACCCTGCCGTCCTGAACTTGCCCTGGAGACCAGGAGTGAAGCGACCGGACAGGGCTAACGCAATTGATGGTTACCTGCGTGATGATCTGACGCCAGCCGAAGAGCAAGCATGGCAGCAGCACTTTGAGGACGTGCCGCAACGCTTGACCCCACAAGAGAAGCAGGAATGGCTCAAAGGTCTGCAAGGCGTTACACTTGGTTCTGACGGCTATATTCCTTTCCGTGACAATATTGATTGTGCCTCTCATTACGGTGTCAATTATATTGTGCAACCTGGAGGCTCCCTGCGCGATGAGGAGGTCATTCACGCCTGCGACGATTACGGCATGCTTATGTTTTTTTCCCAGGCGCGCCTGTTCCATCACTAGCATCAATTTTCTCTTTGTAACTGCTCAGTCTTGACCTCTTCTGTTTACCCACATTTTCAAACATGCTACAATACAATACGATTGGTAAAACTAATGGGAAAATCAGGAAGCTGTCGGAGTTGTCATGCCACATAATACTGAAGCCCATCGCGAAAAAGTTGTCGTGGCTCTCTCTTCCGTGGGAGCAGCTATTGGCCTGACCAGCTTGAAGATCGTAGTAGCCCTGCTGACGGGAAGCCTGGGCATTCTTGCCGAGGCGGCCCATTCGGGGCTGGATCTGGTGGCGGCCTTGATGACTTTTTTTGCTGTCCGCGTTGCCGACCGGCCAGCCGATGCTTCCCATAATTATGGGCATGGCAAAGTCGAGAACCTCTCAGCCTTTCTTGAATCGGGCTTGTTGGCGCTTACCGCCGTCTGGGTCATCTATGAGGCAAGCCGCCGCCTGCTCTTTCAGGAAGGGCACGTCGAGGTCAGCATCTGGGCTTTCATGGTTATGTTTATCTCGATCATTGTGGACTTCACACGTTCACGCGTACTGCTACGCGTGGCGCGCAAGCTGGAAAGTCAGGCGCTGGAAGCCGACGCCTTGCACTTCAGCACTGATATCTGGAGCTCCTCCGTTGTGATCGCGGGCCTGCTCGTGGTCTACCTGACCAGCATCTTCCATCTTCCTGCATGGTTGGGACAGGCCGATGCTATCGCGGCCCTCGGCGTTTCCGGCATTGTGCTCTGGGTCAGTCTGCGCCTGGCTAGAGAGACTATCGACGCCCTGGTTGATCGCGCGCCCGAAGAGCTGGCGGAGCAGATTAAGCAGCATATTGATCAACTTGATGGCGTTGCCGAGGTGCGGCGTATCCGCGTGCGCCGGGCAGGCAACAAGTTTTTCGCCGACGTGATTATCGCGGCGCCGCGCACCTTTACCTTCGAGCAAATTCACGATCTGAGCGAGCGCGTCGAGAAGGTGGCAATGGAACGCGTACGCATGAACTCGCCACACGCCGAAGTTGACATTGTTGTGCATGTCGAGCCAACCGTTTCACCTCAGGAGACGGTCTCAGACCAGATTCACTATCTGGCAGAGCAGCAGGGAGTACACGCCCATGATATCCATGTGCGCGAGGTTGAAGGCGGCCTGGAAGCGGATTTCGATATCGAAGTGCAATCCGATATGCATCTACACGAGGCCCACACCGTTGCTACCCATCTGGAGCAGACGCTGCTGGAGAACAACAAGCAACTGCGCCGCGTCACCACGCACCTGGAAGCTCCCAACAACACTATCGTCAGCCGCCAGGATGTGACCTGGCAATATATCGACATCGCTGATGATATTCGACGCATCGCCGATAGCATTGCGGGAGCAGGAAGCGCCCACGATGTCCACCTGTACCAGCCTCGCCTGGTCAAGGCGGATCTCAGCCGGCAAAAGGGTCAGGCCATGCCTGAGCTTGATTTAGTGCTTCACACCACTTTCGATGCTCAAATCCCTTTGAGCCAGGCGCATATCTGGGCTGAGGAGATCAAACGAGCGTTACGCCAGGCGTATCCCAACCTGAACTCCGTCATTATCCATACGGAACCGCCCGAGCCGTAACTGCAACCAGCCTTCCTTTCAAGCAATCAAGCAGGATAATGCTCATCAGCCAGATAGGCACGTAAACGCTCGCAAACTGCGGCTATCTCAGTTGCATCGCCATGAGGAGCTTCGGGCCATTCATCAACCCGCGTCCCCCAGTACTCGCGAGGAGCCCCTGGATATCGCGGCACAAGGTGCAGATGCAAGTGGGGAACATGATCCCCAAAGACAAAGAGATACACATGTTCGGCTCCCTCGCCAGCTTTAAGCGCCCGGCTCAGACGCGCCACCAGCAAGCCAAGCGCCTGAGCCTCTTCGTCCGTCTGCTCCGCCAGCCCGGGTGTATGCCGCTTTAGCTCGACCATGAGATATCCCAGGTAGGTTGGCCCCTGATCAGAGCGAATATGACCAGCATAAACTAAACCATCTTCATAAATGGCTCCGCCTGGTAGGTTGATTTCCCCCCGGTGTTTACGGCAAACAAGGCAATCTGCGGTTTGTAGATCCTGGGAACTCATCTGCTTCTCCCTTCAGATTAACACCTATCGCGTTAGCTTCCCCACATAAAAGCGAGGAAGCTATTATTTGTTGCTACCCTTTGACTACGATGATCGGCTTGAGACGCGCCACGAGCTTCGCCAACCCGGCATTATGCACCACGTTAACGACTTGTTGTGCGTCTTTGTAGGCATACGGCGCCTCCTCTGCCAGCAGGCTCTTGCTGTGAACGCGCACCGTTACTCCTTGATGGTCGAGGTACTTGAGCAGGTTCTTGCTCTCCATCGACTTTTTCGCGGCGGTGCGGCTGAGACGACGACGCAGGTGCCAAAGCTCTGCTCCATTGAGAGGATTTTATCATCAAGCGCTCCCATTTCTTGAGAAGTTACTTGATACATAGCCTCGCCAGTCAGAAAACAGTTAATCTTTATCGTCTGATGGCTTGGGGCTAATGCGTCTGCGGCTCATGAAGTCTCTAAGATCACTTTCAGTCATCTTATAACCTTTACCTAAGTCAAAGGCCGCTAGTTCCCCTGCATGTATCCAGTTTAAAACCGTCTTTCTGTGAACGCCCAGACGTTTAGCAACATCGTCAACAGAAAGGAGTTTAGTATCATCATTACTTGGCATAAGGCTGTCTCCGCCGTCTTTTTTTGCGTTCATTGTATCACAATAGTCAACAATGGATTAAACTATCCCTCAACTGTTCGTATTTCCCACAGAGGTTGAAATTTTCTCATATATTGGTTACAATTGCCTACAGAGGGTTTGTAACTCCTCGAAGTATTCATAAATACCTGCAAGCGTACAGAAATCTTTTAGCAGCAGAATGTGTAGAGCGTTTGAGAAGAAGCCTAGCGCGTCAACGCTAGGCAGAGAGGCTAGTAACCGTTAACACTCATACTAGGCTCTCCGTGTTGCATGATATCACGAGAGAGCCACGAGTCAAGCAAAGGAGAGCTTGAAGCATGGCAACAGTACCACCGTTCAAACTTGGCAATGCAACGATCCTGGTAGAAAATGGCGACTTCGCAGAGGGGTATAATAACGGCTTTGTGGGACACCTCGAAAATGAGGACTGCCCCATCACCGTTGAAGAGATTCGCCAGATCATCGAAACAAACCTGTCTGACCCCTCAGCATCCCCTGTATGGAATACCGGCTATATCGTGGGAGCACTGATTAACCTCTATGCTGGTTCTTGTCGTAGTGACGAACCAGACGCGCCCCACGTCGAGCTCGGGCCGACCGTCCTACGTTTAGATCGCTGGCGATTCCGTGAGGGCTATTACACTGGTCAGCAAGAGTACCAGGTGCGACGAGCAGAGCGAACAGACCCCCATGAGATAACCGTGCGGGAATTGCTTGACATGATCGCCCATCGTGACCCCGCCACGCAGACCTATCATTTTGATGCAGAGCAGTTAACCTGCTTAGAAAATGTGCTCGGGGAACTGGTGGGCTATCTCTGTACCGCGCTTTTCTCAGAAACGCAAAAAGAGCCTACCACCGGACCGTTAGCCGTCGTAGCGTCATAAGAAGCGTAAATGTTCCTGATCAGGCGCGAGGGTATCACGCGCCTGATCACATTCCAAAACAGGGAGAGCGAGGAAATGTCAGTACCGAAAGATCCTGCTAAGATTGATGCATGGCGTAAGAAGATGGCAAAGGTCGATCCTGACCTTCACAAGGATTACTTTGAAACTATCTCAACTGAAGAACAAGCTTATTTTTTGGGTTTACTTATCACTGATGGCAATGTCTACCGTAACAGACTGGAGCTTACCCTCAATAAAAGCGACGAGGCTATTCTTCTGCGTCTTCGTGATGAGCTAGGACTATCTAGGCCGCTTCTATATAGCGAGAAAACTAGATCCGCCAGATTTATCGTGGGATGTGATAAGTTGATAGCTGACCTGGCAAAGTGGGGAGTTATCCCTAATAAGACCCTTATAGCGTCCGCCCCTGACCTCCCTCCCGATCTTCAACGTCACTTTTGGCGGGGAGCCATAGATGGAGATGGTTGTATCCAGTTTACTCAGAATAGAGCCGTGTTTAGCTTCTGTGGCAGTCTCGCTCTTGTTCAAGCATTCAAGGTGTTTACTCTTCCCTATCTCGATAGAGAATATTCCATCTATCCTCAAAGAAACATTTATTACTACCGTATGGCCGGAGAGAATGCTTATAGAGTTATGAAAGTCCTCTATGAAAACACAACTATCTACTTACCTCGTAAGCATGAAAGCTTTCTGACCGTCAAAGCTTACTTTGAGCAGAGAACGTATAGTTCTAAATATGTAGGAGTGTCTTTTACACCGGATAAAAACAAATTTGTAGTTAGATCCAGTTTGAATGGCAAATACGTTCATATCGGTTACTTTGAGAATGAGATTGAAGCAGCCAAAGCTTATGACGCATTCACTATCAAACACGGACTTAATAGGAGATTAAACTTTTCCCAAACAAGCGATGATTAGACGAGCTGCCATCCAAGCACATGAGCCAGTTCAAGGGCATCGGCATTGCTATGCGGCATGATTTTTTCGATGAGCGTCACTGGAACAATCAGGCTACTCATGATGAAACCTCCTGAACATATTTTTCCTCTGTCTATGTCTGATTTTCAGTACGAGCTCGCGACGCAGATGCTACCTGTGCATGAGTCATCCCGAAGTTTTCGAACTGGCGTTCGATGGTCCTCGCGCCACTTGAGAAGCGGGATTGCAAAGGGCAGCCTCCTGGACCCCTGCTTTTGGACCTTTTGGTTCAAAAGTTCGGGATGACTCATGACTCCTTGCGCGGCGAAGCCTGCACGAGCACCACTCTGCAAGAGCGAAGATACTGAGAATCAGACATACGCTAATAAAAACAAGTTAAAACGGACCAGGCAATTGCAAAAGTATAGCAAGCATGAAAAAAAAGCATAAAACGAGTTCGGAACAGGTTACAGGCGACCAGGGCAAGGCAGAATGATACGTTAAACGTCGAAAAAGGATATCAGGCGAGAAGAGCGAGCGCGTGTTACAAATCGAAAATGACGCGAGCCTGGTACCCTTCGGCGGTCTGCGTCACAGCGGCCTCATGCCAGGTAACGGCCTTGATCGCGCTGCTTAGCTCGTGACGCCCGGCGTTATAGGGTTCGCCAGAGGCACGACCGGAGACGCGTGTTGCGGAGATCGTAGTGATCTCGAAGTCGCGAAAGAGGAGATATTCTGTGTCAAACAAGAAGATCAATTCGTTCAGCCATGCGATCAGCAGAGAGACCACATCATGACCTTCGGCGGTAACCTCCCGCTGAATCACAACGTGGACCTGCTCCGGCGACACCATCAGGCTTTCCATCCCCTGGGCCGCGTGGATGAACAATTCCTTGAGTGAATTTCCATAAGCATGCAGGCCAATATCAGCCGTATGCTCAAATACCTCGTAGGGCTTTCGCGCCATCATTACGCCTCGCTCAACCTGAATCCGGCAAACTTTGCGGAGAATTGATTAGACTGCATCTTGGCCCTTCCTTTCCGCTATCATGCTAGCAGGGCAGGAGCAAGCCCCGCTCCCTACTGCATATTACCTATATGCTATTTGTCAAGTAGGGGCGGGGCTTGCACCCGCCCTCTCTCCCTGCCCTCTCTCTCCCTGCCCTGTCAGTCGCTCGGTAAGGAAGGCCCCCTACGGGTTATCCTGCAATGACTGCCACTGGAGACGAAGTTGCCGGGCGGTGGTAAACGTCTCGTTGAGAGTCTTATCACGTTCGGCGATACGCGAACGCATTGAGTTGAGCGTCGCGATATATTCGTCAAGCCAGCGGACAATGGCCTCGCTATTGGTCAAACAGATATCGCGATACATCTCAGGGTTGCCCGCAGCCAGGCGCGAAACGTCGCGGAAGCCGTTAGAAGCCAGAACGGAGGCATCACCCCAGCCTCCGCTACCCGCAACCGTGTTCACCAGGGCGCTAGAGGCAAGGAAAGGCAGATGGCTCACGCCGGCCACCTGTCCATCGTGCTCGGCTGGTTCTAGAAAGCGCACACGAGCGCCTATCGTCTCCACCAACTGCGATACCTTGTTGACTGCTGTTGGACGAGTGCGCGCGGTTGGAGTAAGACAGTAGACCCGACCCTGGAAAAGATTGGCGTCTGCCGCCTCGACGCCGCTGATTTCTTTGCCGGTCATAGGATGGCCGCCGACAAACGCAACCGAATCGGGCAGAAACTCCTCAGCCCAGCTCATGACTTGCGCTTTGGTGCTGGCTACGTCAGTAACAACGGCGCCAGGCGTGAGAGCCTCCGCAACATTTTGCAGCAACGAGCGCATTGCCCCCACCGGGGTCGCGAGAATCACCAGTTCAGCGCCGCGCACTGCATCCCCCAGCGAACTATGCGGCTGATCAATGGCCCCGATTTTGCGCGCGCGATCAGAAACGCCCCTGCCCAGATCATAGCCAGCAATATGCTGCGCTGCCTTCGCCTTACGCAGCGCCAGTCCCATTGAGCCACCAATCAAGCCCAGGCCCACGATGGCTACACGATTAAACATAGTAGTATCCTTCTCAAGATCATCAAAATAAGCATGCTAAGCGAACAAGATTGGTAGGAATTATACGCTTTTCCCTCGGCCTTATCAACAACTCGCCCATAACCCCGCCCTCGTCAACTACGGCTATCAATGCGTCGAAGTCGTGTGGCAACAATATTCGAAAATACACTAATAAACTCATCGGCAAGAGCAAGCGGTCTTATTTTAATGGATAAGTTACGCAGCATGTCCGCAAACTTTTCCTTTTATCATGCTTTTGTCTATGATTTTGCTATAGAACCGTGTATAATATACGTGGGTACAAATGAGTGTTTTATGAGCTTTTATCTGATGAGCTTCTAATGACTGCTTGAAACAATCCCGTACCCGCCGATTGTCAGTAGGACGTCACTGGAAACAACACTGATTCACCAATGAGGCTGTTGTCCAGCAACAAAGCTATGCATGGCTCGCATCTCACGCTATGATTCGATTTTTCCGTGAGTCATCGATCTGCATTTTCAAGTAATAGAAGAGTTGCCGCAACGCTTCATCGGTGAAGTACAAGCAGGAGGCTTGTTATGCGACGACTTATTACCCCGTTACTGATCGTTTTTGCCCTGATGCTCAGCGCCTGTGGTGGCGGGAATAGTGGCAGTGGAGGAACAGGAGGAGGTCAACAGGGCTTGACAGGCAGCAACGCCAATAGCTACATTGCCTGTCCAGGCAGCACCAACACGAGCGCGGCAGCGCCGGAGAGCGGCACTGTTACGCTCAACGTCGCCGGCTGGTCATCTTCCCCTGCCGAAGATGCGCTGGTCCAGCAAAATCTGAACAAATTCGAGCAAACACATCCTAACATCAAGGTGAAGTGGTCAACGCTTACTGGTGACTATCCCACTAAGATGCGCGCCAATGTGGCAAGCGGCAACGTTCCCGATGTCTTCTATCTCCAACCTGGCATGGCACCGGAGTACATTACCAGCGGCAAACTGCTCAACCTCTCGCCTTACATGACCAAAGACAATGTCAAAGCCGCTGATTACTACTCATCATTAATCTCGCCGTTCACCTGCAAGGATGGCACGGTGTATGGCATTCCCAAAGACTGGAACTCGCTGGCCGTCTTCTACAACAAAACCATGTTCCAGAATGCCGGCCTCCAGCCACCAACGGCTGATTGGACCTGGGATGATATGCGGGCTGACGCGCAGAAGTTGACCAAAGCGGGCAACGCGGCCACCGCTACGTATGGCATCACGCTGCCGGCTTCCTCGTCGCGCTGGCTGGCCTTCATGTTCGCAGAAGGTGGGAGCGTGCTGAACAAGGATGGGACGCAGGCGGCCTTCAACAATCAGGCCGGGATCGATTCGCTCAACTTCTACGCCAGTTTTGCCAAAGATCACTCTTCAGTGCTGCCCGCCGATGTCGCTGCCGGTTGGGCCGGCGATGCCTTTGGTAAGCAGCGCGCGGCGATGGCGCTGGAAGGCGGCTGGCTGATCCCTTATATGACCCAGAACTTCCCGAACGTTCAATACGGCATCGCGCCCGTCCCCAGATCGGCGAATGGCAAACGCGCAGACCTGATCTTCACCAACGCCTGGGCAGGCTACGCCAACACAAAGCATCCCGAGGCAGCCTGGGAGCTGATCAAATACATGACCGGCACCGAAGTACAAACCAGCCAGTTGCACGCGGGCTTCGCTCTGCCGACACTCCAGAGTCTTGCCAACGATCCCTACTTCACGCAAAACCCCGGGATCAAAGTAATGTTTGACGCCGCAACTTATGGCTATGCTGACAACTACGGTCCGCACGACGCCATTATTCATACCAAGCTCGATCAGGCGGTCGAAAAGGTCTTGCTTGGTCAGGCGAACGCTCAGACAGCTTTGAACCAGGCCGCAAACCAGATCAACACTGAATTGCAATCGTGAACACGAACTTTCTTCGTCCATTGTTCGTGTAATGGGTTAGCTGGTTAGTGATTCTATGTCCTGCACACGCTACTTTCGCACAAAAGTAGCGTGTGTGGGTTCTAAGGGAGAGCCTTGAAATTCCGACGACCAACGATGTTACTCGCATCTAGCTTCGCTCAGGTCGTCGGTAAGGAGTATGCTTATGAGCACACAATCTTCGTCCGCCGCTGCCGCAACCGGCATTCATGTCACGCCCGCAACCGCGGCGCGACGTTCATCACGGCAACCCACAGGAAAGCAACGGCGGGAAACCTTGACCGCCTACCTGTTTCTCATGCCATACCTGATTGTGCTGGGCGTATTTACGGTATTTGCCACCATCTACGTACTTGGTCTTAGTCTCTTTAAGCTTGATATTGGTTTTACAGCTCCCCAATTTGTCGGGATACAGAATTACCAGCTATTGTTCCAGCAACTCTCTGCCCCCTTCGATAGCGACTTCTGGACTTCGATGATTAATATTCTCAAGTTCACAGTGGTGGTGGTGATTGGCGAGACGATTCTCGCCCTTCTCCTGGCGGTGCTGCTGCAAAATATTCCGGCAATTAAAACCAGAGGCATATTTCGCACTATTCTCTATATGCCAGCCGTTACCTCATCTGTAGCGATTTCCCTGATCTTCCTGTGGTTCTACAATCCGCAGGGCGTTATCAACTACCTGCTCTCGCTCGTCCATATTCCGGGGCCGCACTGGCTGGAGGACCCTCTCTTCGCCCTGCCAGCCCTGATGCTACTCAATATCTGGACCACAACGGCGACTTTTATGCTCTACTTCCTGGCG
The DNA here is from genome assembly GCA_035293765.1 of Ktedonosporobacter sp. Taxonomy (GTDB): domain Bacteria; phylum Chloroflexota; class Ktedonobacteria; order Ktedonobacterales; family Ktedonobacteraceae; genus DASRHT01. The sequence goes on along the minus strand of DATGMF010000044.1, from coordinate 86,262 downwards.
GCATTACAGGATCTGCCAACGGAGCTTTTTGAAGCGGCACGCGTTGACGGGGCCGGTCCCTTCCAGCTTTTCACCAATGTCACTATCCCGTTGCTACGGCCCGCCCTTTTCCTGGTGATCGCCCTCGCGACCATCGGCGCGTTCCAGATGTTCGACCAGGCAAAGTTCATGACCGAAGGCGGTCCGCTGAACTCGACCCTAACGCCACTGCTCCAGATCTATAACACGGCCTTTAGAGACAACCATTTTGGTCTGGCCTCAGCCATGTCTGTGTTGCTCTTCATCCTCATTTTCGTCGTCACGATCATTCAACGTCGCTTTATCGACGTTAACGCTTAGATCAGGAGATGCGCTATGGCACAAGCACAGGTTAGAGCAAACGTCCGCCCCGCGGTGCGGCTGGCAGAGACGCCGCCACGCCGTCCTTTTCGCTGGATGAATGTGTTCATCTATGTGATGCTGGGCATCTTCACCATCACTTCGCTCGGACCTTTCATCTTCTCGTTTTTCTCCTCCTTCAAGACGTTCTCACATATTCTGGATTTTCCGCCAACGCTTTTCCCACAACCCTGGACCTGGGATAACTTCGCCACGATTTTGAGCGACCCCGCCTTTCTGCGCTGGATTCTCAACTCGTTCATTTATGCCGTTGGAGCTGCCATACTCAACGTGCTCTTTTCGGCAATGGCGGGCTACGCGCTTTCGCGCCTGCGCTTCCCTGGGAAAGAAGTTGTTTTTCTGCTCACGCTGGCAGTGATGATGGTGCCAATCCCCATCCTGGTGATCCCCAAATTCCTGATCATGAACAGCCTGAGATTGACCAATACGTTCTTCGCGCTACTTATACCAGCTATGGCGCAGCCATTTTCGGTGTTTCTGATGGTGCAGTTTATGAAGGGTCTACCCAGAGAGCTGGAAGAATCCGCAATGATCGACGGCGCTTCGTACTGGCGCATATTCTCCCAGGTGATCCTCCCTCTGGTTAAACCGGCGCTGACGGCTGTGGCGATCCTGAGCTTTCAGGCAGCCTGGAACGACTTTCTCTGGCCGTTGCTGGTGCTGGATAGCCGCGATATGTACACCTTGCCGCTGGGTCTCTACTTCTTCGAACGCGATCATTACACGCAGTACAACCTGCTGATTGCTGGTTCGATGTTCAATACTATTCCGATGCTGATCCTCTTCTTCATCTTCCAACGCTACTTCATCGAAGGGGCAACAACGGGGGCGGTGAAGGGATAGCTAATACAGCGAGAATAAAAAGCAGGGGTGAGAGCTCACCTCTGCTTTTTGATTAGAAATAGTTGAGGTTCTCCAACCAGTCAGCGCCGCCAGGGCCGAGCGCCGTCGCCAGCATCGCAGTCACATCGTCGCTCAGGAGCGTATCATGCTCAGTGCGGTAGAGCGCCAGGAAGCGAGGCAGCACTGCGGGCTGATAGCGAGCCAGCAGGTCGGCGGCAAATTGTTCGAGCAGCAACTCAAACTCCAGGTAGTCATCAGGGGTGGTATCCTCATCCCAATAAAAGCCACGCACCGTCACAGGAGTCTTACCGTCCGGCTCCGGCTCAAAGATTTCCGCGTACCGCTCGCGCAGATCCTGACTGACCATGCCCTGTTGACCATCAAGGCTCTGTGCGAGCCAGAGAGCAGCGAACTTGAGTTGCCACTCATCGGCCCAGAGGGGATATTCAGCGGGCCAGGGGCGTGGGTCAGCTTCCAGGAACGCCAGCGCGACATGATGATACAAAATAAACGCCAGCTTTTCCGGCGTCATCGTCCCCAGGATCGGATCAACTTCCACCGGAAGGACTATAGAAGGCGGATCGGTTATATCGGTCCAGTAAGGATGGGGAATGCTGATATCTTCGGTCTCGTCATGCGGGGCCAGCGGCCAATCTTCTTCGCTTGCCAGCACAACCTCTACTGCGGGCACGGGCCGTTCAAGCAGCCCGGATAACTGCTCTCCGGCCTTTTCAACCGTCCGAGATACCCAACGGGCACGCTTTTCCTCGCCCGTTGGGTAATAGACGGTTAGTGGCTCTGCCAGCGTCTCATAGCGTTCATAGGGGAAGAACATAAGCCCGCTTACGCCGTCCCTTCTTCCGGCATTCTTTCCTGGACGCCATTTGCGCCATTGGCCCCACTTGTGCCATCGAGCAAAGGGAAAGGCGCCTTCTCTTCAAGAGATCGCCGGTGCAGTTCTTCAGGGAGATTTTCCCTGCGGAAGCGAAAGTAGAAGCTGCGATAGAGCTGGCGTAAACGGTCGGGACGGATCTGCTTACCACCCTCATAATACTCAAGGGCCACCTGACCGATTGACCATGTCGCGGCTCCCGCTATCGCTCCCGCTATCAGATCGCCTCCGAAGGGAACGGCTTTGGCGGCCTGCTCAGCAAGGAAGCGCAAGCTCAGACCACCCACCATAGTCGCAATCAGCTCACGGGCATGGCTCATGGCATCCGCGGTCTCCAGAGACTCACCGTACAGGGCAGCGATACGCAGCACCAGGCGCACCTGGGTGCCGATCAGGACGGGAATATCAACAAAAGGAATGGGCTCCAGCCCGGCAGCCAGGCTGACAAACATCGCATTGCGAATAATGCGCTGGGCGGACTCGCGACGGTAGGCGGGCAGTTCGCGTCCTATCGCCAGAGCCGCTTCCGGGCTGGCATCAATAATGGAAGGGATCAGCTCCTCAGCAATATTTTTGCCTGTCCTGGCCGAGATGGGAATGACGCCGGGCGTGCCGAGCAGAACAGCCGTTTCGGTCGCAAACTGGTCGCCGCCTTCGCCGCCCTTCAACGTATCAATTTTATTGACGGCAATAATTGTCGGCTTATTCAGCTTTTTAATCGTCTCATACAGCTCCCGATCCTGCGACTGTAACCCTTTGGAGGCATCGATCAGAAACACGATCACGCTGGCCTGGTGCATACCGCTCTCCATCACATCAGGCAGGTGTCCCGGAGTATCAACCAGCACAAACGGGCCAAAATCTGTACGTACCAGGGTGCGCGTTGTCCCGGCCTGCGGGGAGATCGGCGACAGCATCTGCCCCTTGATTTTATTAAACAGCGAGCTTTTGCCGGTATTTGGCTGCCCCACGATCACCACGGTATTATTCAGCCCCTGGAGCACCTCTTCCTGGGCCTGTTTCCAGTTCACGGCCTTCATCAGCCCCTGGACCATCGTGATATTAGTCGGTAAATTTTTTAGCGCACTGATACCTAATTCGCGCATTGTTCGTGGCTGTTTGCCACGGCGCAGAATGCTAGAGATAATACTTTTCTTTAGCCGCTGCTGCTCCTCTTCATCTGAAACAGCGTATTTGCGTTTTTTGCTGACCACCCTTTATTTCCTCCCCTGCGTTATACAACAGGCATACACCAGGATACAGGCTACAGAATACCTACACATGATTATAACCATCTTTAGGACACAATATCAAACGACGTATATTTATGTAGAGCGTCTCAGGCCGGTTAGCGGACCGCACTCTATAAGTAATACGTAGCCAGGTGCCAGTTCGTTGGTTGCATCTCGCACTTATTCCACACATATCTATAGACCTGTTGTCTCTTGACGCTGCTCCATATTATCTGAGATAATCAAATCAACGAAGAGAAACTCCGAGAGCGATCTTCGTCTTCCTGTCAGGAACCGAACGGGAGGCATCATTATGCAGGATATACCGATGCGCAACACGCTAGAAGAACAGGACTATCAAGCAGGTTTTGCCAAAGTGATGTGGTTTGCGGAAAGGGCAAAGTCGCAGGGGTGGAAGTTTACCGACCGCCAACTGGTACATGAAATTATCCAACGCGAACGAGCGGCCCGGATTCGCGAGAAAAGTTCGCTCCCCATCGTTCATTCCAAAGCGCATTCCGCAGCATGGAATCGGGGACAGGCAGATGCGCTCCGCGCGATCCTGCGGCTCCAACGTGAACGATACGGGAACTAATCATAGCCTGACCTGATCAGAGCCAGCACTTGAGGATTGGACGGAACGGGATGGAACTTGCATCATCGCCAGCTTACTCAGGCCCAGAACCAGGGTCAAAGGAGCAGGCTCTGGCCGTTGTGGCTGCATTACGCGACCTTTATCCACGGGCAGTTTGTACCCTCAATTTCTCTAATCCGCTTGAACTCCTCATTGCCACGCAGCTTTCTGCACAATGCACCGATGAACGCGTGAATATCGTCACCCAAAATTTATTTCAAAAGTATCGTCACGTAGAAGATTATGCCACAGTCAGCCAGGAAGAGCTGGAGCAGGATATCCGACCAACCGGCTTCTATCGCAACAAAGCCAGGAATATCCGCGCCACCTGCCAACGCCTCATTACAGAGTACGGCGGTGAAGTGCCTGCGTCGATGAAGGAACTGCTGACGCTGCCGGGCGTAGCCAGGAAGACCGCCAACGTGGTGCTGGGCAACGCCTTCGGCATCGTTGAAGGCTTTGTCGTAGATACGCATATTGGACGCCTCTCGCGACTCCTGGGCTGGACCACCAATACCGATCCTGTCAAGGTTGAGCAAGATCTGATGCGGCTCATCCCCCAAAAAGACTGGCTTGACCTCTCGCATCTCTTGATCTATCATGGTCGTGCAGTTTGTCATGCCCGTAAACCGGCGTGTGCTCGCTGCACGTTAACTCATCTATGCCCATCAGCTTTCAGCGAGAAACCGCCAGATTAAGCGTTTACTTTGTTGTACGCAAAATTATGTTGTAATTTGATCAGTTATCTCGCTGTCAGGGTTGCGATATGTGCAAAATTACAACGTAATCTGGTGAGATAGCTCACTGCCATATCTTTACTTTTATTGCATACTTATATGCAGATTGAAACGCCACCTATCCATATAGCAGTTTATGAATAAAGAGAGGTTATCTAATGGCCGGACCCGCTGTTGCCCCACCTGCACCACCAGCGCCGTCATCCAAAACTGGGGGACTGCGCATCACCAGCATATTCACCTGGCTCATCGGCCTGGTAAGCTTTGGCCTCCTGGCATTTATGCTTGCGCACGTTTTCTATCAAATAGCCGTCCCTCCTCCAGCTCAGCGCGTCCTGTTCGTCCAGGATATTCCGCTTCCCAGCGGCCTGGGGGCCACCAGCCCAGGTCAGACAGACCCGCTTGCCCCGGGTCCCCAGCAGGACTTTGACGCCTTTGACTTCCAGGCATATGACCCGCCCACTCACCGGCTATTTATTGCTCATACCGGCCCAAGTCCTGACCTGCTTACACTTGCCCATACAAAGTTCGATCCTAAATACGATGGACATATCATCGTCTTCGATACTCAGCAGGCCAGAGTTATCGCACGGATCAATATTCCTCAAGTTGCCGGGATGGTCAATGCCTTCGATCTGCACAAAATCTATGCCGCTGACGCTCAAGATAACATTGTTGATGCCATTGACGTGCATACGCTGAAGTTCACCCCCATTCAACTTGACGATAACGAAAGCCCCGATGCCATGTCCTACGATCCCGTCGATCACAGAATTTTCGTCAGCGACCCTGGCACCCCGGCTGATCCAAATAAAACCTTAAACCCGAACAGAGCAAACGAAAATGTAACCGTCATTGATGCGCTTACCGATACGGTTATCACAAAAGTCAACCTGGGCCTGCTGCCGCTATTGCCAGGGGAGAAAGCGCCAGTAACCCAACCGGGCAATATTCCTACCTTCGGGCATGACGCGGGACATAACAAATATGACCCGGCGCTACAGCGCGTTTTTATCACATCGCAAATCTCACCAGATGCCGACAGCCCTAATCAATTTATCCTGCCACCACCCGGCACTGCCGAGCTGATCGCTATCGACGCAGTTAATCTCACCATTGTCCAGCGCATTGTACTACCAGCCTATTGCAGCACTCCTCACGGGATGGATATTGACACAGACCAGCAGGTGGCATTTATCGCCTGCACTGACTTCGATTCGGCTCACAATCTGATTGAGAATCTGCTCCGGGTCGATTTGCGCACAATGAAAGTGATTCCTTTTGACCCCCAAAAAGCGCGCCTGGCAGGCGGCCCGGATATTGTCTTGATCGATCACGCCGCTCATGTGTTGTTCGTTGCCTGTAAGGGGGGAATCTCGCTTTTCGACGAAGAACCTGGACAGTTCCATAAGCTTGGCGACTATGTCCTGGGGAAAGGAACGCATACTATTGCCATCAACGAGGCCACACAGGAAATCTACCTTCCTCAGTTTGCTGGAGGTCGGCCTATCCTGCGCATTGGCAAATATAACGCGAACGGCATTTGACGTGTCACGCATTTAAAACTTCTTGCGGCTTAAAAATACATTGTTGCAAGTGTGCTCCCAAGATGAATCGGGCTCCCGCGATGAATCGGGGAGCTACAGGAGGTGCTTATGTTATTCAAATTTCTTTTCCGCTCCTTAAAAGGCTACCGCCTGCTTGTATTGGTCGCTATTCTCGTCACGATCTTACAGGTGGGCTGCGATATCTGCACGGCTTTTCCGCTCAAATTCATCCCCAGCAAGGTCGCCAATGCTGGCAACGACCCATCCTGCACCTTCCCTTTTCTGAATCCCATTCTTGATAAATTTGACATTCCCCAGATTGATCCCTCGCTGCAACTGGATAAAACAAAGCCGCCCTTGCAGCCAGGACTCACACAATGCCCGATCTCGCCGGGCGACCCGCATCCACAGTTGATCACCAGCCATCACAGCACTAACGGCGTGATTGTCTTTTCCGTGCTCATGCTCATCGTCTTTGGCACGCTGAGCGCGGTACTGGCTTATTTCGACCTCTATCTGGCGGTATATATCGCCCAGAACCTGACGGAAAGGTTACGCAATCAACTCTTCGAGCACTTACAACGCCTCTCGCTGGACTGGCACGGCAAGCAGAAGAAAGGCGATCTTGTTCAACGCATCACCGGCAATATTGCCGATATTGAGAAGCTGGTGACTGACGGCCTGGTTGACCTGCTGGGAGCCGTGATGACACTGCTGGGGATTGCCCTGGTGATGACCTTTATCAGCCGCGAATATACGCTGATCTCGCTCTCTATTGCCCCTGCCCTCTTTATGATTGTGCTCGGTTACACCAAAACCATCAAAGTAGAATCCAAAAAAGCGGCTAAAGCAACCGGACAGGTTGCAGATGTAGCAACGGAAGATATCAATGCGCTTACTGTCATCAAAGTATTCACGCGCGAAGAAAAGGAAGCTCTGCGCTTCGGCGGCTATGTCTCCAAAAATCGCAAAGCATCGCTGAAGGCCGGTAGCTTACAGGCACAGTTCACGCCCATCGTGAGCATGCTGGTCATACTGGGCACCGCCACTGTACTGGGAGTGGGCGGCTATGTTGCTGCGGGAAACGCGTTCAACATCGGCTTCTTTACCATTCCTTCGTTCAGCGTCGATATTGGTACGCTGGTGCTCTTCCTCACCTTCCTCAAGTTGCTCTACCAGCCATTCCGCGATTTGTCTAAATTAGCTAACCTGGCGAGTAGCGCCGCTTCGGGAGCCGAACGCATTCAGGAAGTCCTGGATCAGGCCCCGGAAGTCATCGAGAACGATGCGCCTTATGCTGGGCCTCAGAAATTGCGGGGGGAGATCACCTTCGAAAATGTCTTCTTTGGTTATAGCCCACAGCAACCTGTGCTAAAAGGGATCAGCCTGCATATCCCGGCTGGCCGCAAGGTTGGGCTGGTCGGCACCTCGGGCGGCGGCAAAACCACGCTGGTTAAGCTGATTCCGCGCTTCTATGAGATCTCCTACGGTTCAGTAAAGGTGGATGGCGTTGATAACCGCATGTACCCGTTGAAGGTATTACGCAATAATGTCAGTATGGTTTTGCAGGACTCCGTGCTTTTTGAGGGATCGATTTTTGACAACATTTGTATAGGAAAGCCAGGAGCGTCCTTAGAAGAGGTCGTTGACGCAGCCAAAAAAGCCAATATTCATGATACCATTATCAACTCGCTGGGAGGGTACGAGAGGCAAGTGCGTGAACAGGGCCGCGACTTGTCGGGCGGACAACGCCAGCGGATGGCTATAGCGCGCGCCATTTTGCGCGATGCGCCGATCCTGGTTCTCGACGAGCCAACGGCCTCTCTAGATGTCGAATCAGAAGCGGAAGTGATGCACGCGCTGGATAAACTCATTACCGGTCGCACAGTATTGACCATCTCCCATCGCCTCAGCACGCTGGGCAACGTCGATGAGATTATTGTGCTCAAGGATGGGCAGGTTGCCGAGCGGGGCACCTTCAAAGAGCTAAAGCAGGCCGGAGGCGTTTTTGCCAGGCTGCTAGAGGAGCAGAATCGCTATAGCGCAGAGAAAGCTGGTGAAAAGTCTATCATTCGTTCCGCGTTCGTACAAAATGCCTACCCGCATGAGGTCCAGTACGCGCCACCGGTTCCTCAACCTATAGGCACTAAGCCTCCCACGATGAATCGGGGAGCTACGCCTGAGGGGAACGGGCTTGACAACAGGTGGCGATCACAGCCACCTGCGGCCCGTATCTCAATCGAGATGGGTGGAAAGATTATCGGCGAGCGCCAGCTAGATCGCCCCCTTCTTAGCATCGGTCGTCTCGCCAACAACGATATCCAGATTCCCAACCAGCGCGTATCTCGTAGACATGCAACGATCCGCTCCGAGAATGGAGTCTGGATCATTGAAGATGCCGAAAGCGTGAATGGTATCGTCTACCGGGGGACGCGCATCGACAGGCTGGTGCTCTCCAATGGAGATAGCATTTACGTGGCTCCCGGAACGGTACTGCACTATCATGCGACGCAATAGCAGGCCCAGCCACAGCAAGGTGGGCAATATCACCTCATGAACGGTCAGGCCATCTATCGTATGCCGGTTGCTAAATGGAGTAGCAGGTAGATGGCCCAGCCGAGCACAACGCAGACCGGAATGGTCAGCACCCACGCCACGATGATGCGCCCGGCGATCCCCCCAGCGCACATCAGAGTATGCCCAGTAGTGGAGGAAAAATCAGCCCTTGAAAAGTTTTAGTCAGGCTGCCAAAGCCAATAGATTGCCAGCCAGCCGTCGCCACCCCTGCCCCCACAATAGAAAAGATGAGCGCGTGACTGGAACTAGGGGAACGAGGCCAGACGCCAGCGAGGATGAGCGCAAGCAGCTTGTCACTACGATGGAACAGGAACGGCAAAGCATGCCGGAACAGGCCCGTAATACGATGAGCGATGAGGAGGTAGAAAAACAGGCCGAGCAGGCGCAGCCAGCCGACGCTGATGAGGCTCCTGAACCGGAAGGACGCCGGACCCGCTCGACCTTTAACTTCTGGCTTGGCATGCTTACCACGCTGCTTGTTGCTACAGCCTGGTCAACCAACCTGATTACCAAACCTCTGGCAACAGCTTTCGGTGGGTCGGTTTCCTTGCTTGGTATGGCTATCGCTTATGCGTGCTACCGCATTCATAAAAAGCGGGGGCGCATACCCGTGATTGTTACGGGCGTTGAACAGCAATTTCCCGCGGAGATACTGGCTGTGCTCACAGCCGATCACGAAAGGAACAGCGCGGTTATTGATGCCGCTGTGAATAATCCAGGCAAAAAACCCGTCGTTTTCCTTTACCTGGGCCAACAAAGCTCCGACCAGAAGCCAGAGGTCTTCAGGCTGATCGAACCACATCTCAATGATGCAGGGGCTAGAAAGGCTCTAGGCAAGGCAAATCACGACGCAGCAAAGGCCCATATTGATTGTCGCTTCCTCTATCGCTGTTACGAACCAGATACAATCGCTCAAGTATGGGAGACGCTCCGTCCCCACGATACAATTGTTGCTCCCGGCGAAGCTGCTGCTTTACAACGCATACACCCGAACCGGACCTATGAGCAAGCACTGCCCGACGGCAAGGCTGTACATCTGATAAGCTGAGCAGTTCAATGTACTTTTTGCGGGCTTAACCAGTGCTGGTAACATGCAGCCACGCCTGCTTGAATGCCCTTTTCTATCTCTGCGCTGTTCATCGGAGTCTGAATCGTGGCTCCAAACTCAGAGTCGTCCCACCCGTAAAAAGCGATGCCGCTCGCGCCATGCTCGCAGAAACTACGGCTCTGCGTCTCCATGTTTTTGACGTTGGGCGTTATCCAGTAGCTATTTTTCCCCTGCCTGAAACCGCCAAATGCCTGACCGATGCCGATCAGCGGCTGCTTTGCGATATCCCATCCCCTTTTCTGCAAACTTTTAAAGGCAGCCTCCAGCGTGGACGACATGGACCAGTCATAGACATCCGAGGGGATGTTTAGCCGCGACGCCGCATAGATGTAAAGACCAACCATATCACACCCTTGAGGGGAGAAGTTATCGGCAACCCAATCATCCCAACCGGCGGCGTGATCTGGCGAGATGGAGCCGCCGAAGCCGCAAATGGCCGGATAGCCTGGCGTATATTGCTCAATCAGATCATGCACTTTCGCCAGAAGATCGCGCGCGCTACCCGCATCCCACGGCGCCCAGTCGTCAAGCACCCAATATCCGACCACCAGATGATTATTCTTTACCTGCCGCAAATGCGCCGCTATATTTGCCAGCAATGCCTGCTCATCCGTCAACTCTGGATGGCTATCGGTCTGACAATACTGCCCCTGATCGGGCGGAGGAGGTTTGACGGTCGCGGTTCGATGACACTCATAATAGTGCAGATAGCTGGCGATATAGCCATCCACCACCTTCATGTGCAGCGATGCCAGCCTCTGTCCCAAAGGGCTATCCTCAGCGGGAGGCTGACCATACTGAAAATTGACCTGCACCGTTTCCTCTGCCGCTTTACTGGCCCGCTCAGGGCTGTCAATGCTAAATCCTCCCAGTATGTGGGTGTGGTAAAAATTCTCTGGAATAGCCACTTTTGCTGGCTGATTTTGTCCGCCGGCATTCCAGTTCTGTTGCAGCAAGAAGATAGATAGCACTACGACTGCGATCATCAGGAGAAGCTCGGTATACCTCACTGCTCGCCTCATGCTCTCCCTCCAAAAATTACCTTCAACGCGCTACGTAGCCCCTAGTGCATTTCCACTTGACATCTTAGGACTCGATGGTATACTTCTCATTAAGAAGGGCGGCAGGAGCCGGTGGCTAACACGATCCGCTTGAGGATACTGAAAAAAGTGCGCACTCGCCACAATAGCGGCGAGAAGAAGCCCCATACACCGGCTGTCTCCGCCGCGACACTCAGCCAGTGTTGATTGACACCGACGTTTCTGCGCCGCAGGAGATAGGGATCGGTGCGAGCGGTATTCATGCCAGGCAAGGTGGTCACAGCCCATGTATAGCCTGCCTGCCGCACGCTATCCTGAACAGTCTCCCCGATCTGTTCCTGCTTTCCCAACGGGTAAGCGAAGGTGCGAACGGCTCGTCCCAACCGCTGCTCCAACACTTCACGGCACTGAGTCACCTCTAAGCGTAGTTCAGCGGGATCTGTTAGATAGGCCAGCACGGGATGATGCATGGTATGCGCCCCGAATGAAATCCAATTGCTTTTCTCCATTGCCTGCACCTCCTCCCAGGCGAGCGGAAGCGCCAGCCGTTCATTCTCAGTCATCGCGTCAGACACTTGCAGCGCCTGGCGCAGAGTGCTGAGGCATTCCTCACGCTGAGCCACCGATGATGCGTTGAGCAGGCGAGTTTCGATCAAACGTATCAGCGCCTGTCGCTCCTCTTTGTGATCCAGATGATATATATGCCCATCGATCATCGCCTCTCGTACCCTGCTGTATTTTACCATACGTTGGCCCTCCAACCACCAGAAATGCGCGCCGCTTTCGATATAGCCTGGAACGAGAAAGATGGTAACAGGAACCTCTAGCTCGCAGGCAAGAGCAAAGGCATGCGAGTAGTTGTCGTAATAGCCATCATCAAAGGTTATCGCCAGCAAGGTGCGCCGGTCTCGACCGGCTTTTTTACAGGGCGAGCGTAGTTCTTCCAGCGCCGCCTCAAGATGGAGGATGCGGTAATGGCGTCGCAGGTAGAGAAAATGCTGCCGCAGAGTATTGCCCGCCGCGCGATGATAGTTGAGAATGATCAGGCGCGGCCCTGCACGCCGGGTCCAGTAGCGCACCAGCGTTACCAGCCCGCTATAATAGCACAGCCCTGCGAGCCATACCCGTATATAATCGCGCATCCCCTGCATCTTCTCCTGCAAAATTCTCCTCTTAGCTCAGATGAATAGTGCAAATAATATGCGTATTCAGCACCTTGAACTGTTCCAGGGTGAAGGCCAGCCAGTAAGCATGTGGAGCAATCAGACGCGCGAGGGGAGGTGCCAGCGTCATGGATCGGAAATCGAACGTTGCTCCTGGCCTGCTAAAAAGCTGCCTGATTTGCGGGCGCGTCAGGCCCTGTACGGCGGGATTGCGTGGGTTAGCATAGACAAAATCGTGCAGCACGATCAATCCGCCCGGCTTGAGGACGCGCCACAGCTCAACGGCAATCTTTTGCCGCAGCGACGCGCTTAAAATGGAGCTGAACAGGACAAAGCTGGTCACAAGATCGAAGCTGGCATCTTCATATGGTAACTGGTGGGCGCTCCCTGCATGCCAGTGTATGACAGGGTTGACGCTTCTGGCCCGCTCAATTCTGTGCTCGGCCAGATCGATGCCATAAAGATTCGTTGCCGCTGCACCATAGCGCAAGAAACTCTGTAAGGTGCCCCCGCTGCCACATCCCACATCGAGGATCTTTTTCTCGGCAAGCGGATAAAAGCGATGTCGTTTGAGCGTGGAGAGGATCTGGCGCTCCAGACTTTGCACATGGAGCAGCGCCGATGGATTAAACAGGCTGTAGCGGTCGGAAGGAACAGCTCCGGTATCGCGCCTGCGATATTCCTCTCTTATGCGCACCAGTTCCTGATCCAGCTCCGCTATCGCTTGCTGCTCTATACTCTCCATATGCTCACACTTCCTCCTCAAGCTTATCTGAACGAGGGGATGATGACTCTCCTGCGTTTTTCGCACTCTTGACATTTAGAATATGTTGATAGAGCTGTACAAGCGCCTGACTCTCTTTCTCCCAGCAAAGGTCATTTTGCGAGGCCATCAACGCGCTCTGACGCATGCGCGCACACGCTTCGCGATCCGCAAGCGTGGCATTGATGGCTGCTCCAATCTCTTCGGGCTCCAGCGAAGACACCACCTGACCAACATCGTATGTGTTAACCAGTTCTGAGACAGCATCAAGCTGCGAAACCAGCACGGGCAAACCCGCCATCAAGTACTCGAAGAGCTTATTGGGCAGGCACATTTGCACATTCAGCGAACGACCTGGCGAATAGACGATCAAACCGAGGTCCGCTGATGAAGTCCATTCTAAAAGTTCGATATATGGAACGGGCGGCACAAATTTCACACGGTCCGCCATCCCCAGTTCTTGAATGAGCGCTGCAAGCTGAGGCTGTAGACCCTCTGGATCGGGTCCCATCAATGCAATGATGATATCGCGCTCTAAAAACGGCGCGGCTCGCACCAACCTGTTCAGTTCCCGATTGGCCTGGAAAACGCCCTGATAGAGGGCAATACGCACCTGCGGCCCCAGATTCAGATATTGTCGCAGTCGGTCGCTCCTCTGCACCAGTTGATACGGAGGAACGTTACGTACCAGCGTTACTCCGACACAGCCATAGCGTTGTTGAATCATATTTGCTATCGGAGGAGAGACGGTAATCACACCTGCGCAGCGCGGCACAACCAGCGCCAGCAATTTCGTGAAAGGCGTTATCAGACCCCGCCAGCGTGCATTGCCTATCTCATCAGAGAGCGGCAACTCGTGCGCGTCAAAAATGAGAGGTTTGCGTCTGAAGAGAGCGGCGATATAACAGGCGGGCAAGCCGGTCGTATCGTGCGCATGATAGACATCCGCAGGAGTACGCAGCAGTAACCATGTGCTGCGAATCAGCATCAACACCGCCCGCAGCAGAAACCAGATTTTAAATCGTCTGGCGGTATACCAGTTGAGCATAATCACATGTTTTACATGAACAGCGCCGATATGCTCTTCAAGCGGCTGCCGCTCTCGCCATTCCATGTCAACGACCGTGACCGCAAATCCGGCCTCGACCAGCGCATTGGCAGCACGCATCACCCTCACATCGGTACGTGCCGTGCCCAGCACATTCATAGCCACATGAATGCCAGGTGAAGAAATAGCAGACGTTTTGTCTGTTAAAATACCAGTGTGAGACACTGTTTTCATAAAAAGGCAATCCTCCAAATATCTTTATAAATTTCAAGAGCATGCTGCATAAGCTATGTTCTAAGCAGAGTTTTAATCTTCTGCAATCCAAAGCGAGATCCGCTGAGACACCAGGCAAGGAGCGCCAGAAAACCACCATAGACGATCAACGTGCCAGCAGCGACCCCCCAGCCTCCATAAAGGCTAAATCGTTGCCCCAATGCATCGCTACCAATGTAGAGCGTAACACCTATCATCAGAGCAACGAGAAAAATGGTTGTTTCAAAGGGAACAGGGTAGATACGTTGATTGACGATGTACGCGATCAGAGCATAGAGCACATAGGCAACAAGTGTCGAGACCGCGGCCCCCATCGCGCCGAAGAACGGAATAAAAGCCAGATTCAAGGCAACGTTCACAGTAGCGGCCACAACGGTAAAAACGATGCTCCACCACGTCTTACGCGTCAAAATGGTACCCGCTCCAAAGACGTAGGCGATCCCATAAAACGCGACTGAACTAGCAACAATCGGGATAATATTTGCTCCTGAGCGATAGGATGCCGGGAATAGCACATTGAGCACAATAATACCTATCAACGATAAACCAAAGGTTGAGAAAAGCAGAAAGAGGCCAAACCAGCGAAATACAAGCTTAAAGATATGGGCCGCATCTTCGCGTTTGGCAATCGCATAGACTGCGGTAGGCCATGCCAACGTAAATGGTCCCAACACAACGACCCCCATAGCCGAACCCAGCGTATAAGCTACAGAGTACTTTGCTGTTTCCGCAAACGAACTGAAGATGCTGAGCAGGTAGCGATCTGAGAGTTGCAACACCCAGGTCGAGAGAAAGCTCACGACGAGCGGGAGACCAAAGGAGAGCAGATTGCGCATAATATCTGTGCGGATGCTGAAAAATGAGCGCAAGAGCAGCCAGGGCAACGTGCAAACGAGGACGCAGCCGTAGCCACATCCCGTCGCCAGCAGCGAGCCTGCCAGCCCCATATGCAGCACGCCCACTAGAATAACGTTAGCCAGCAGCGTCACCAGCAGGTTGCTGATGGAGAGCAGAGAATAGAAGAGCGCGCGACTCTCAGCGCGCAACCAGGCAAAGCCGGGCACGCTGAGATTTTGCAGCAACAACGCCGTAGCCGCCAGGGCAATCGTGTTGCCGAGCGATGATCGCCCCAATAAAAGCCCGGCCAGCAATGGAGATAGCAGCACAATCAAGCCAACCAGAGGCAGCGAGACAAGGCAAAGGAGCATGACGACGGTACCAGTGACGGCACGTCGATCTTCCTCAGAGCTGTAATCGTACGAGTATGCGCGGAAGAAAGCCGATCCCAGGCCAAGCTGCGTAACCCCTGCTGCCAGGCTGATTGAGGTATTGAGCACCGTCAATACGCCGTAATCAAAAGGAGAGAGCGAGCGCGTCAAAAATGGCGCCAGCACCAGTGAAATCAGCGGCAAGGTTACAGAGGAAAGAGCATATAACCCTGAACTTTTAAGCAAGCTGCGTAACGGCTCTATCGTCTCCGCACCAGCCAGCTTGAGCGCGCTCAATCTGCCACCATTCGTATCCATCAAGTCCCCCTTACCCCTGCCTTGTCGCCCGCTCCAGCTTCGTAGGGACCCGCTTTAGCGCGTCCAGCGGCGTTGGCGGGCGGAATTGCAAGACCTACTTTTGCCCGACCGGTCAACAGATGCTTGATCGCATTGCGCACGCCTAAGCGACGCAGGCCGCGACGATAGCGGTAGCAGAGGCTTACAACCATGTACCCCATCCGGCAGAGACGACTACGCTGATACCCTGCCCAGCGTCCAGCAAGCTTTGCGCAGTGGTCGCAGCCAGAATAACGCGCAAGGGCCTCCAACATCGTAACGTGCAGGGCATGATAGAAAGAGGTAGCAGGATGTCCATGCAGCAGGTTATAACGCGACCAGAAGCGCATGTCGAAGCGATCAATGAGGCGATGCATGGTATCGAGGCTGCGCTGAAGCAGGGCCGAGATAGTCGTATCGCCCGTGAGATCAATATAATCATACAGCCCGAAGAGCCCATAAAGATAGCCGTTGAGGATATGAGCGGCTGGATAGGCCGCGATCTCCTCAAACAACAGGCCATCCTCGCCAACCTGCACACTGACGCCTCCATCGCGAATATCATGCTCAAAGGTGCGCACAGCTCGCCGCGCGATGTCCAGGAAGAGAGCCTTTCCAGTGAGCTTGTACGCGCGTACAAGGACCGAGATACAATTTCCTTGCGTTAGAGCAGACAGCCAGGGAGCTTCAGCATGATAATCGGGCCAGGGAACCAGAAAGGGCCAGCCCACCGCATCGTGGGCAAGCTGCTGCTCGTTGGTAGCGATCCAATCAGCCTGGATCAGAAAAGCCCGTTTATATTGCTCATCGTTCGTCGAGAGATAGGCATTCCAGTTGGCGAGTGCATATTGAGAGATAGCCGTCGCATAGTAGCCGCCGGGAAGGTAGTCGTCGGCCTCAACATACAACACGCCATGTTCATCAACGGGTCCATGAGGCAGGTCTAACAGGGGCCACATATCTATTGGGTAAGGTGGCACTTCACCGGAAAATTCGGTCGGGGCCAGGCGAAAGTGCGGGGTTAACTGCTCTTTGTGCCATGCCTGCCACTCCTGAGCAATAAAACTGGCGAGAGGAAGCTTACGCCAGAATGTGGCTTTACTCATTGGGCATGCTCCAGTTCGTAGGGACTCGCACTCATATCAGTTCCTTCCTCCACGCTCGTAGTTTCGCCGCCGACGATGCCACCGGCTGCCTGCAACAGAGCTTTTCTAAAGCTGGCAGGGCTATGCTGCACAGCTACGTATGCTCTTGCCAGCACTCCCATGCGTCGGCTGAGATGGGGCTCTTGCAGTAAACGCAGAAGAGCTTTCGCGGTTGCTTCAACATCGCCAGCCGGGACAGCAATGCCACGCCCTTCAGCCAGCAAATACTGGTTGGATAGCGGCTGCGTTGAGGCAATGACGGCACAACCAGAGGCCATTGCTTCAAGGACGGCCATAGAGATGCAGGCGCCTCGAATACTGGTGTAGAGAAATATATCGCTGATGCTGAGCAACGACTTCACGCCTGCTGGCGGCAGTTCGCCCCACATCACGCAGTTACGACCCAGTCCGCTCCTGTTGATAAGATCTCTCACCTGGCTCTCCAGAGGGCCAGCGCCGGCAATGATGATACGCACCTGCGCCCTCTTCTCGGGAGTAACCTGAGCAAGCGCCTGCGCTATTGCTTTCAGGGCGATCTCTACCCCTTTTTCCGGCGAAAGTCGGCAGACAAGAGCGACGACAAGAGCATCAGGCGACAGATCAGCTTTCTCACGTAAAGATGCTTTTTCTATGGCGCTCAATAGAGGATAAGCATTTACATCTATCATGCTGGCGAAGCGCATCACACGGTTGCGCGGGATGCCCAGTTGCGCGCAGATCGTCTCCACCCCATCGCCCTCAACGCCCGGTACCATATAGTAATCGACTGTATGAGCGGCTATCGATGCAAGTAGGTAGAGAGAGGGCCAGTACGCCAGCAGAAGCAGGCGCTCTAACATGCGGCGAGGCCAGCTCTTTGCTGCCAGAGCTCGGCTGCGCTCCATACGATAAGTCTGGCTTTTGAGCAACGTCAGATTACCATGATCGATACACACCACGCGCACGCCCATGATTTTTCCTGCTACTCCGGCAAAAGCAGCGGTGAAAACGCCGTCCTGTGGCAAGATGAGCCGGTAACTGGCTCCGCGGCGCATCAGGGAGAGCAGTTTGCGCACCCCGGCCAGGGAGTAGAGCCAGACAAGGGGAAATTGCCAGGGTGACATAAAAGATGCGCCGAAGCGGGAAATAATAAAGCCATCCGGCTCAGGTCCAACGCGTTGAGTAAGATACTCAAGTTGCCAGATATCCTTTGTGACCGCTTCGATACTGGCTAGGACGGCACGCATTCCGCCAGTGATTGGAAAACCGGTGATGGGGACGCAGACGTTTATTTTATGCGTGTGATTTGAATTTGTGTTGTCCGGTCCCCAGGGCAAGCGCAAGGCATTGCCCCTACCATCCCTATTGGTGTTTCGCAGTGCTCCCCAGGGCAAGCGCAAGGCATTGCCCCTACCATCCCTATTGGTGTTTCGCAGTGCTCCCCAGGGCAAGCGCAAGGCATTGCCCCTACCATCCCTATTGGTGTTTCGCATTGGCATATATATTGCTCCAAAGGTTAAGATGACGAAGAAATTGTGGTAGCAGTGTTTTTCGTTGGTTTAGAGGGCGCGATAAAGCGGGTGGACGCCCTGTAGCTCCCTGATTCGTCGTGGGAGACCCCTACGAGGCTCTTTGTGAGCAGGGGGGACGAGATGAGGCCGAGAATCAGCCAGCCGATGGCGGCCAGGGGAGGAAGGGTCCAGCCGTTGATGCTAATACTATTTACGCTTAATGTGACAATAATGGCGATGCCTCCGCCCAGAAGGGCACGCGTCGGTATGTCACTTTTTAGCCAGTTACGGAAGGCAAACCATACATTACAGAGGAGCAGCGCCAGAAAAAGCGCCAGAACGGGCAGCCCGCCCATCGCGGCCAGTTCCAGATACGAGTCGTGAGGGTGTGCCAGAGCCACATATTGCGCGGGCACGCGAAACGGCTCGGCGCTCAATCCGTAAGCGTTCAACCCTAATCCCACGCCGGTCAGGGGATAGGCGCTGATGACGCGTAGAGCCGTCTCCCACGCCCCGACGCGCAGCGAGACCTCCGCCGGCGCCGAGGCATGCCGGAGCTGGAGCGCAATCTGTGTTGGGAAATAGAGTACGATTGCGACCGCAGCCAACCCGATCAACGTTAGCAACAGGACGCGATAGCTGGCACGCCCCACCAGCACAACAAAGACCAACAATCCTGCAAAGGTGGCGATCCAGGAGCCGGTGCTATAGGTAAACAGCAGGGCCAGAAGGGTAAGCGACATTTCGACGAGGTAGAGGAGCTTTGCTGGCAGGGAAGACGTCTCAACGAGCAGCGCCAGGGGGATAAAAACCATGATGGCGAAGAAGTCTCCATTCCAGTTCGGATCGATGAAGAACGAGCCAATGCGATGCGCATCCGAGCCGGTGAGTTGATAGAATGATTTTGCTTCAAGAAAGGTCTGAGACGCGGACGAGCCGAGCAAAACCCGGCCTGTGGCAGCCTGGAAAAGGGTGTGTACGGCCAGCAACGAGCCCAGAATAGCGAGCGCCTGGAAGCAACGCCTGATGCTTGCCCTATCGCGAGCAAGCACGGTTCCCAGCCAGAAGAGGATCAGGGCGCCAAATACGATGTTGGGATAGTAGTAGGCGGCGTCATAAGCATTAGTCGCTCCGCGGATGGCCGGGAAGAGCGATAAGCCCAGATAGGCCAGCCAGAGCCACAGAGTTCGCGGCTCCGTCCAGGGATGCTCGGATGAACGGGCCAGACAAAAAACCATCAGCAAGGTCAGCGCAGTCACGACCGACACAATATGCAGCCCCAGGTACCAGTCAATGTATATATGGATAGCAAATACTATCGTTATTGCAATTTCATCTCGGCGCAGCACGACGAGCAGAGCGATAATCATAGCGCCGATGATGGCGCCCAGCAGATAGAGACCGAGCTTGCCAAATCCTCCCTCTCGCAGCACAACAATGCTCCTGCCGAGCGCCAGCAGTAGCACCATCATGATCGCTATTGATAGGGCACGCAGCACGATCAGTCCCACATGCTCATCCCAGATCTTTGCTTTCTGCAAGCTGCTCCTCATGCTTCTCCATCACCTCTATCTTTACTGAGGCTAAGATCTTCCTTCTTTCTTGCGCCAGGTTTCGGCAGAGCAATCGTTTTTTCTGCCATCGGATCTTCCTCGACGGATGCATCGGGAGATAGAAATGCCCTTACTTCGCTGGTATTCAATCGCTCCAGCTCAGCTTCTTCATCAGAATCGTAATAATATGGATAGGTAGCCTCTCTGCGAGTGCGGCGCTGCTTATTCATAACACAGCCAAGCACATGAACATTGGCCCGGGTTAGCACCTGCTGCATGTGCCTGATATTTTTTTTGCGGGCGCGCGTGCCATCAACCACGACAATGGTGCCATCAACCTTCGATGCCAGAATACTTGCATCCGATAGGCCCAGCAGAGGAGGGGTATCAAAAATCACGATCTCAGCCCCGCAACCGTCCAGCGTCGTCAGCAGGTTCTGCATTGCCTTTGAATCAAGCAATTCGGAAGGGTTTGGCGGCAGCGAGCCTGACGGCATCAGAAACAGATTGGGGATAGCAGTTGGATGAATAAAAGAATTCAGCAGGCGCTGGGCATTGGCAGGCAGGCTTGCCATGTTCGGGGTACGAAATGCCAGGATAGCATTACTCAGGCCCATTTTGTTGCTCGGGAAGTCAAAGAGTTTGTGCTGCGATGGACGGCGCAAGTCTGCATCTATCAGGAAGACCGTTTTACCCGCTCTCGCCATGAAAATCGCCAGGTTGGCGGCCACTACCGTCTTGCCCTCCTCAGGAATAGAACTGGTGACAACTAAGGTACGGAGCGGCTTATCAACACTTGAGAAGCCGATGCTGCTACGCAACAGGCGATAAGCTTCAACATAGGCATCACGCCCGGTTGGATTGACAACGTCTTCTCGCCGCCGCCTGGAGGATTTCGCGCGCCAGATCGTCCCTAGAACGGGCCATTGTAGCATCTGAGCCAGGGCATCGGCTGTACGTACGCGTGTATCCAGCAGTTCAAAAAGAATTGCCAGCAACATGCCCAGGAGCAGGCCGACCACCAGTCCAGCGCCGGTATTGAGCAGCGTCTGGGGCTGCACCGGGGAACGGGATGGTTGAGCGGACTGGACAATGTAGAGCAAAACGCTGCTCTGCGCCGTATTTTGTTGCGAAATCTGGCGCTGCTGGTTGATGAGGGTCTGCGCGACATCGTTGGCGATCCTGGCTGCCCGATTCGCGTTTGAGTCCACAACATCAATTTGAAACAACTGGGTGTTGCTTTTGGCTGTCGCTGTGACCTGCCTGGCGAGCTGCTCAGCAGTGAAGCCCGGATAGTGCGAGGCGACTTCATGCAGCACTGGATCGCTGGTAGCCAGGGTGGTCTCCGTTTCCAGAAGCTGTTCGCTCGCCAGCAGGCTGGTATACGAATCCGTCTGGTTGCTACCCGTATTAAAAATAACCTCGACAATCGCAGTGGATTGGTAAAGAGGAGTCATAAGTTTACTGCCACCATATGCTCCTCCACCGACGAGCACAAAACAAACTACGATGACCATCCATCGCTTCATCATAATATGCAAATATTGCTCTATAGTCATCTGACGGTCCCCTTCTATTCCGAACAGGCGCTCCTTCGGGAGAGGGCAGGCATAGCGCCGACACCGCACAAAGCCCGGGCCAGAAAAGCAAGCTCAATAGTCAGGGCGGAGGCAAGCCCCGCCCCTACGCTTTTTATCCTCTATGCTATTATATATTATATTTAACGACTGATTTGCTCCAGTCTCGCTCCCTGAATGAGAGCGAACAGATGCTGACGTAGCTGAGAGGCATCCTCGTAATGGAGACTATACTCCAACATTTGCATCCATTCATGAATAGGTGGTGTCTGGTCGCCTGCTAAGGGCAGAATAGCAATGATTTTGCTATGGGCGGTAGGAATAGCCTCTTCGTTTACCCCTATGAGAGTCTCGTGAAGGCGCTCTCCTGGTCGCAGGCCGGTATAGACGATTGAGATATCCCGTCCCGCATGCAACCCATATAAGCGCAGCATTTTTATTGCCAGATCAAGAATGCGCACGGGCTTGCCCATATCTAGCAAATAAAGATTTGCCTGCTCAGCTACCGCGGCGGCTAGAATGACGAGGCCGCATGCTTCAGGAATGGTCATAAAGTAGCGCGTTGCTCTGGGATCGGTAATGGTCATTGGCCCGCCCTGCTGAATCTGCCGGGTGAAAACGGGGACGACGCTGCCGCGGCTCCCGATAACATTGCCGAAACGAACGGCACAAAAACAGGTATTCCAGCCTTCCTCCTGAGCAAGCGATTGGATGATCATTTCGCCAACGCGCTTGCTGGCTCCCATAACGCTGGTAGGATCAGCCGCTTTATCGGTCGAGATAAAGATAAAGCGTTCAACCCCATGCTCCCGCGCCATTTGACAGAGATGATAGGTTGCCAGCACATTCGTCTGCACGGCCTGATCGGGAAATGATTCGAGCAGAGGGACATGCTTATAAGCTGCAACATGAAAAATTACATGGGGTTGCCAACTGGCGAGGAGTAATGTCATGCTGCGTACATTCGTAATATCGCCGATATGCAGCTTCAAGCGCATTGCCTGGGGATGGCGGCGCAGACTTTCGGAGAGTTCAAAAAGCCCGGTCTCGTTAGTGTCCAGGGCAATTACGCACTCCGGCTCGTAGTTGAGCAATTGCTCGACCAGTTCCGAACCAATCGAGCCCGCCGCCCCGGTCACAAGAATGACCTTCCCTTGCAAAACGGTTTCTCCATAGGAGGTGGGGATAGCAACAACCTCCCGTTCTAACAGTTCCGCCACATCTATACGCTTATCATGAATAAAAGCCTTCATCAAGCCCTCTCCCACCTTATGTCCTATGTGTTTCAATTACTCTTTTTACCACTGCAATCACATCCTCAACGTCCTCATCAGTCATGCCGGGGTAGATGGGCAGCGAGACCACCCGTTGATAGGTGTGCCAGGCCGCTGGAAAGTCACCGGCTGTTAGCTGATACATTTCGCGATAGAAGGGATGCAGATGGAGCGGGATAAAATGCACGCTCGTGCCTATCTGCTCCTGCGCGAGTAATTGAATAAACGTAGCGCGGTCAATAGTAAGTTGCTCCAGGTGCAATCGCAGAAGGTACAGGTGCCAGGAGTGCTCCACATGAGCTGGATTGGGAGGAAGAGTCACCTCCGCGAGCTGAGAAAATGCTTCATTATAACGCTGCGCAATAGCCTGTCTGCGTTCCAGCAACCACTGGCGGCGCGCCAGTTGATGCAGGCCAATAGCGGCAGCCAGATCGGTCATGTTATACTTGTACCCGGCCTGGATGATCTCGTAGTACCAGGAGCCGCCCGCGCTATAGCGTTTCCAGGCGTCACGGCTGATCCCATGTAAGGTCATAATCGCCGCTCGATCAGCATAAGTCGGGTTGGCAGTCGTGAGCATACCACCCTCGCCTGTGGTCAGCGTTTTGGTGGCATAAAAGCTAAAGGCGGTCAGGTCGCCGATAGAGCCGATCATGCGTCCCTTATATTTAGCGGGAAAAGCGTGGGCGGCATCTTCGATAATGGGAAGCTTATGCGCCTGGGCAATCGCTTGAATGGTATCCATCTCGGCGGGCAGACCGGCGATATGCACCACCATAATGGCACGCGTACGCGAGGTAATGGCCCGCTCCAGGCAGGCGGGATCGAGATTGCAGGTGACGGGATCAACATCGACGAAGACGGGATGCGCGCCGAAGTAGATAACAACCTCCGCCGTGGCGGCAAAGGTGTAGACGGGCACGATCACCTCGTCATCCGCTTTGAGGCCAATGGCATCGAGGGCAAGATGCATGGCCGCCGTGGCAGAGTTCACAGCCAGCGCATGCGGAGCTCCCACGCACTCGGCAAATTCGCGCTCGAAACGTTTCGTTTTTGGGCCTGTGGTCAGCCACCCTGAGCGTAGCGTATCCACAACCTCGTCAATCTCCGCCTGGGTGATATGCGGCAGAGCGAACGGGAGAAACTCTGTGCGAGGTGGGCGCTGATCTGCTGTCTCCGTCTGTATTATCGGGGTCTGCGTAGAGTTACTAGATTCCATGACAAAGCACCACCTCTCTGACAGTTCTCAAAAGTATGCGAATATCAAGAAGAAACGACTGGTATTGTATGTAGTAGAGGTCAAACTCTAGCTTTTCTAACTCATCTTTACTCGTGGCCCCATAGCCATAGTTCACCTGTGCCCAGCCGGTGAGTCCGGGCTTGATCGAGAGGCGCTGACGATATAAAGGGTTGATGGCCTCTAGTTCGGCAGCATACTCGGGCCGCTCCGGGCGAGGGCCGATCAGGCTCATCTCGCCGCGCAGGATATTAAGCACCTGCGGCAGTTCGTCGAGATGGGAAGCGCGTAAGAAACGGCCAATTCTTGTGACACGAGGATCGCCTTTGACCGCCCATATTGCCTGCCCTCTCCGTTCAGCCCCATTGGTCATAGAACGGAACTTATAAACGGTAAACTTTCGCCCCTTATACCCCACCCGCTCCTGCGTATAAAATATGGGTCCGGGTGAATCAAGATAAATGAGCAGAGCTAGGAAAGGTAAGATGCAGCATATGAAGATGAGCCCCCCAAGCCCAAAGGTAACATCCATCATGGCGCGCCAGATGAGATAGAACTGCGATAAACGTATAGACAGGTAATGATATTCAACCTTCGTATGCATAATATGGCTTTTCCCTTCCGCGCCTGCCCAGCACGTCTACGGGCGGGCGCAAGGCACTGCCCCTACAAGCAGTCTAGCAATATAGCCTTCAAGTTTAGCAGTCAGCAGGCCGCGATCAAAGCGGGCTTCGACAAAGGCACGGCCTCGCCTTCCCAACTCTTCAACATAAGCAGGATGCGCACGCAGATAGATGATCGCCGACACAAGAGCATCGGCGTTCTCCGGCTCAAAGTAGTGAGCTGCGCCAGCCTCCTTCTCTACAAGGCGGCGCGCCTCCCCATCTGCCCCCAGCAGAATGGGACGGGCGCAAGCCATAATTTCATACATTTTCGACGGTAATGCGCCCTCAAATAGAGGTAAACGGCGCAAAGGCACCAGGCAGGCGTCGGAGGCGGAAAGCAGAAGGGGCATGCGGTCATGAGGCAGAGGATCGAGAAACGTCACGTTCGTCAGGTTGCGCCTGCGCGCATCTGCTATCAGCTCGTTTCTGGTTGCCCCATCACCTACGAACACGATCCGTATATCAGAAAGAGCGGTCATGCGCTCGGCTGCATCTAACACACGCTCCAACCCGTGCGCCAGGCCATGAGTGCCCGCGTACACGATGGTGAAGCGATCATCCCAGCCAAGCTCGGTACGCGCCTCCGCTTTCGGAAGCGGGCGGAACGTTGTGGTATCCACGCCATTGGTGAGCAAAAAAACGCGCTCGGGAGCGAGCCCTTTCTGGAGTAGCGTGTCACGAATCCCTTCCGTTACGGCCCAGACCGCTCCTGCCTTGCGATAGGTTGACCATTCCAGCCACTCAGCCATGCGAATCAATAAGCGATTGCGTAGCATACCTAGCTGGACGGCAGACTCGGGCCATAGATCGGCAACAGTAAATATAAAGGGACAGCGATAGTACCACGCCAGCAGGCGTCCCGCGATGGCATCAAAGAGAGGGGGAGATTCGACAATGATGAGATCTGGACGAGCAATGGCTTTTCTTCCCAGGAAAGGAGCCAGGCAGCCAAAAGAAAGCTGAGCCAGCACGCGGAGCAGAAATCCTTTATTTGGTCGAATATAGCTCCATACGCGCACAATGCGCACATCTTCTTTTTGCTCCTGCCAGCGCAGACGTCCATGATATTCAGCGGGGACAATGCCGGTCGGATAGTTGGGAAAGGTGGTCAGAACCGTCACCTGATATCCACGTTTGACCAGCATTTTTGCCGTCTCGCTGATGCGTACCATTGGAGCTCCCTTCTCTGGCGGGTAGTAAGGAGTAACGAAAAGAATATGTGCCATTGCTCTCTGTCTTTCTCTCATAGGACGCGATCAATCGGGTCCCTACAGGGATTGTGCGATACGTATCGCGGCATCCCCTTTGCCATAGGGGTTCTCCGCCACGGGTCCTGGCGTGGGCCGGTTAAAAGCCGCGATAATACGCTGGCTCTGTATGCCCGTCAGGATATTCCAGCCGGTCTCAACGGTTTCGGTCCATTCCGTCTCTTCACGCAACGTAATGCAGGGTACGCCCAATAGAAATGCCTCCTTCTGTACGCCCCCGGAGTCGGTCAGGACACGATAGGCCCCCTGCTCAAGCGCCAGCATATCGATATAGCCCACAGGTTCAATACAATGGACCTGCTTTCCCCACTCAATACCATATTGCCGCAAAAATTTCTGTGCGCGCGGGTGAACGGGAAAAATTACAGGCATAGAGAGATTGTTCAGTGCATGAGCGATCTCGCGCATTGCGGCGGGATCGTCAGTATTGACGGGCCGATGTACGGTTGCGAGCGCGTACGCTTGTGGCGCTACATCAAGCTTTGTCAACAATTGCTGAGCGCGACTGCTAATCTTTGCCTGCGTTTGCAGGAGCAAATCGTACATGACATCTCCGACGACCTCCACGCCCTGAGTGATACCTTCGCTTCTGGCATGTTTATACGCTGTTTTAGTGGGACAGAACAGGCGGTCGGAGAGATGGTCGGTCAGGACGCGATTGATCTCTTCCGGCATGGCACGATTAAAGCTGCGTAGCCCGGCTTCGACATGGGCAATAGGGATATGGAGCTTGGCCGCCGCTAACGCTCCTGCGAGCGTGGAATTGGTATCGCCGAAAACGATCACGCGGTCCGGCGCTGCTTTGATCAGCACCTGCTCCACAGCAGCGAGCATCTGGCCTGTTTGCGCGCCATGCAGCCCGGAGCCGATCTCAAGGTGATAGTCCGGCGCAGGAATAGCCAGTTCATCAAAGAACAGGGACGACAGACGATAATCGTAATGCTGTCCTGTATGAACGATAATCTCTTCGTGCCGTTCCCGCAGCGCCCGGCTAACAGGTGCGAGCTTAATAAATTGAGGACGAGCGCCTACAATAGATGCCAACCGCACTACTTTTCTCCTCCATGAACAACCGAACCATCTATGTCCGGTCTCCCGATACAGACGTAGCGCATGCCTAACGCCTCAATTTTTTGACGGTCGAGTGCCATGCGACCATCAAGCACAACTTTGCACTGTGG
The DNA here is from genome assembly GCA_035293765.1 of Ktedonosporobacter sp. Taxonomy (GTDB): domain Bacteria; phylum Chloroflexota; class Ktedonobacteria; order Ktedonobacterales; family Ktedonobacteraceae; genus DASRHT01. The sequence continues at coordinate 59,072 of DATGMF010000044.1, read as the reverse complement.
AAACTGGCTAAAGTCAAACGACTGATAGGCCCGATGATTGGCCTGCAGAATAATAGCGCAGATCTCCTCTCTTGCTTCGTGGGAACCCGACTGATCGCGTCCGTAGGGACTAGATTTATCGCGTCCGAAAGGGATATAGCCTTGAGCCAGGAGTTCCGACTCTCCAAACAGAGGATCATCAACGTACACCCTTGCTCCACGAGCCAGGAGCGCATCCTGGAGCAGACGCGCACTAGTAAAAGCGGTTTCACGCACATCACCGCGATAGGCTACGCCAAGTATCAGGACAGATCGCCCCGCTAATGAGCCTGTGATCGCCTCTACTCGCTGCACCGCATAGTCTGCCATAGCATCGTTGATAGCGCGAGCGGAACGCGGCAAGGTCAGTACGGGTTGCGAGAGATCGCCGGTCAGCAAGAAATAAGGATAGACCGGAATGCAATGGCCCCCGACGCCGACGCCCGGCGTGTGAATATGCGAATACGGCTGAGAGTTAGCGGCGGCAATAGCAGCCATAGTATCAAGCCCGTGCGCATCGGCGTAACGTGCAAACTCGTTAGCCAGCGCGATATTGACATCGCGATAGGTGGTTTCAATCAGCTTGACAAATTCGGCATCATCGGCTGAGGCCATCGTAATGATTTCGGCATCAAGCACTGAGCGATAAAATGCGACGGCGGCAGCAGTGCTCCGTTCATCAATGCCACCAACCACTTTTGGATAAATACGCAGGTCGCGGAAAATAGCACCGGAGGAGACGCGTTCAGGGCTGAAGGCGAGCAAGAAGTTTCGCCCGGCTGTAAGTTGCGAATGCCGTTCGAGCAGGCGGGCCAGGCGTCCAGAGGTGGCGCCAACCGGTAACGTGGTTTCATAGATTACCAGAGTGCCAGGCTGCAATCCAGCTCCGATAGCTGCGGTGGCGCGATCTATAGTATCGAAAACAATTTCATGTTGGGCATTCACGGCTACAGGAACGATAACGACAACGATGCGAGCCTGGCGCACCGCCTCAGTCGTATCAGATGTAGCTGATAAGCGTCCCCGTGCTACCATATCCGCAACGCCTTCTTCGAGCAACGGCTCTTCAACGATATGCGATTTGCCCTTATTGACTGTCGAGACAACCTGCGGATTAGTATCACAGCCGATGACACGATGACCGTGTTGAGCATACTGAACAGCCAGGGGCAGGCCAACCTTTCCCAGACCAACAACGGCCACCACGGCGTTTTTAGAGATAGTATTGGCATCTTCATCAATTAGCGGCATGTTTGTTATCTACCTTTTTATTTTGAGCATTTGAAGTCGCGACAAAAGCAGGCGCAGGCAGGTTAACGTGTGCATCAGTAGCGCTCCCATGTTGCGACTGTGTAAGTTGCTGCACCACCTGTAAAACAGCCAGACCGTCTTCTCCAGAGACCGTTGGCAATGTATCATTCTCAATGGCAGCAAGAATATCTTCATACTCCAGACGCAGGGGCTCCGCCTTTTGTATTTTCAGGCGCATCATGGTTCCTTCGCTCACCCCTGTGAGGGAACGCAGGGCATCCCATGATGTGACAGTATAGTCGTTTTCGTAAAAATAAACGTCCTGCGTCAGGTAATTGACGACGTACATCCCTTTTTCCCCGGTGATGCTCAGTTCGCGCACTTTGGTCGGCGTCAACCAGTTGACATCCAGCACCCCAATTGCCCCGTTGGTAAAACGGAGGAAACCCAGGAGCAAATCTTCATGGGTGCTGTGTACGCGGCGTTGCGTCTGGGCGTAAAGGTGCTCGATATCTGCATTGGTGAGATAACGCATGATGTCGATATCGTGGGAAGCAAGATCCAGGGTGACACCAACATCGCGAATACGAGGGGGGAAAGGTCCAATGCGGCGAGCAAGCATGTGATACATCTGCCCCAGATTGCCGCTGAGTATCTGCTGCTTGAGTTCGACGATAGCAGGGTTGAAACGCTCTACATGACCAACCGCGATCCTGGCGCCACGTCGATGAGCAAGCTGGATCAAAGCTGACGCCTCTTCAACTGTACGCGTCATAGGCTTTTCTATCAGCACATCAATACCCAGTTCAAGCACGAACGCTGCCGCCTCATAATGCAGATGGGTAGGCACGACGATAGCCACAAGATCAGGCCGTAGCCCTTCAACCATACGTTGGTAATCGGTATAGCTTGCAACATGAAAGCGACTGACCGCTCGCTTGAGCGCAGGCTCATGAAGCTCCGCTACGCCCACAATCTGTACTCGTTCTTCGTCGAAGTCCCTCAGAACTCGGAGATGGTTCATCCCCATAGAACCTGCCCCAATGATCGCCACTCTTACCGGCATACCGCAACTACCTCCCGTGCAATCACCGAGAGCTCTTCCTCTTGCAGCGCCGGGTGTACAGGAAGCGATAGTACCTCTCGCACGGCACGCTCCGTCACCGGCAGACCAGGCGGCGTTTCGTCACTTGCAGACCGCTGGCATCCGCTATTTCTGGCGCTATTTCCGGCTATACGAAATAGCGTCGGCGATTGCTGGTAGAACGGCTGACGATAGATGGGGAGAGGATAGTGAACGGCGGTCTCAATATTGCAAGCGCGCAGGTGGGCCGCCAACTCATCACGGCCTGTCTCTACTCGGATGGTATATTGGTGATACACATGCTTACAGCCAGGACGGACAACAGGCGTCTGGACAACTCCTCTGAGATGTTCCGTCAAATAAGCAGCGTTGGCGCTACGCCGCGCCGTGAGATACTCCAGCTTCTGCAACTGGACGACGCCGAGCGCTCCCTGGAGCTCGGTCATACGCATATTATAGGCCAGCATAGTGTGCTGATAGCGCGCTTGCTGCCCATGGTTGCGCAGCAGCCTCGCCTTCTGAGCAATGACAGGATCATTGGTGGTGATCATCCCACCTTCGCCAGTGGTGATATTCTTGGTGGCATAGAATGAAAAGCAGCCTGTGCCGAAGCTTCCCACCGGCCTGCCATCTACCATTGCAGCATGGGCCTGACAGGCATCCTCGATGATGACAAGAGCATGAGCCTCTGCAATTGCCGTCAATTGCGCCATAGAGCAAGGATGTCCATAAAGGTGGACCGGCATAATAGCTCTGGTGCGGGATGTAATTGCCGCCTCAACTTGCGCGGGATCAAGCGTATAAGTATCGGCCTCGATATCAACAAAAACAGGCATTGCGCCAACAGCAAGAATGGCATTAGCAGTTGCGGCAAAACTGAAAGCGCTGGTAATCACTTCGTCGCCCAGCCCAATACCATGAGCCTGCAAAGCCAGATATAAGGCTGCCGTTCCCGAAGAGACCGCAACCGCATCTCGCATCTGACATAGTTCCGCAAACCGTCGTTCAAATGTGGCAACCTGTGGACCTTGAGCAAGTTGGCCTGACGCAAGAACCTGCCGCGCAGCTTCCTCTTCTTCAGCTCCCATAAACGGTTGAGCTATACGAATCATAAAAGTTACCTCGTTACATCACAAAATTGCCTGCGGCGGCTATCCCTTTCACCTACCCAAAGTTAAGGATATTGATGCATATGACCATTGTTAAGACATGTTAACAAAGCATGGGTCATGTTGATAAGGTTTGCTTAACCATGCACAAGTATACCTAACTGGGAAAATAAAAGTCGCTGTTTGAGAGCTAACTTTGTCGAAATTGATAGCCGACTTTATGAGAGAGTAAGTAATTATACGATGAGATTCTAGGTACGCAAAATTTAGGTCATCATATAGGGGTATTTGCGTATCAAAGGCATCAATCAGAGATACATAGCGACTTTTTTCCAAAACATATTTATCACCTGATCCATCTTTTTCCCTAAAAACACCTGTTTTACCTTATTCTGCACTATACATTGATTAACTTCTATGGTAGCATAGCATATGTGGGGGTTACAACAGATTTCACTGTTCAGTTAGACTCTCTCTACTTCAATTACGTGTTTTCTGTTCTGCGTATGCTTTATTAATGGTAAGCCAATAGGGGATTTTTATGTTAGAGACACTCACTCTCCGTATGAAACGGCCCAGAGAGGCCGAGGCCAAAATCACGCATTTTCGATTACAGGGCCTGCTACCACAAAATCAGACGCTGGCTCTGAATCTTAGCACACGCACTTTATCCCTGCTTGCTGAAGGTCCGCAGCAAATCATGGAGCAACAATTCAGCGCAAATGAGATGCGCATGATGATTCCGATCATAGAATCATTCCCCCACTACTGCCCTTACGAAGTGCTGTTGTCTTACATTTCAACGAACAATGTTACACCCGCTTCTATCGCTCGCAGCCGCCAATGCTTGCAAGAGGCGTTAAGCTGTGGAACATGGCAACAAGAGCTCAGGCCGGTCCGGCGCGCACTCTCATCTTTACGCAGCAAGCTACACAACTTCGATCTAGAAATCTCCACCATCCGTCAACGAGGGTGCAGCATTACGGGTTTGACCAGCTTGCCAAGAAGCCTCACCCACTTCTAAGCTCGGCATCTCTACTGTACTCCAGATTAGCTAATAATACCTAAGGAACCGGATAGGTTTATCCAGTTCCTTATTTTGCATGTATAATAGTATCGCATAGACGCGGGTATTATTACCGCAAAACTGCGGCTCTATCTTCCCAAAAAATAGAGCCTGATTTGCTGCAAAGTCGGTTATTAATTTCAGCAAAGTTAGCCCTCAAACAGCGATTTTTATTACCCGCTCAGGTATACTTGTGCATGGCATAAAAGCCAGCTAGCGCGTGTTCAGCCAGGAGGTAACGGTTGTGTCTGTAGATAAGCGTGAGAAGATGGAATTACAATCCTGTGACCCAAGAGATTCTCAAAAAGCACATGATGGAGAAGATTATCAAGTCATCAATAGCACTCCCCCCCAGCTACCAGCAACGGAACAGCAGCTTGCGCAATGGAATGCGACCAGACAAGATTTTCCCCTCGACGCCTGCGTCCCTCAACTGGCGGCAAAGTGGGGAGCGACCACTCCCAATGCAATAGCGGTGGTAGAAGGTGATCGGGGGCTTACCTACCAGGAACTTAATCAAGCGGCCAACCAGCTTGCCCATTATTTGCAAACGCTAGGCGTGGAGCCGGGTGTTCCTGTGGGTTTTTGCGTCGAGCGCGACTTGCATATTATCGTCGGCCTGCTTGCTATCCTTAAAGCCGGAGGCGCTTATGTCCCGCTCGATCCCACCTATCCGGCAGAACGCCTGACCTTTATGCTGCAAGATTCTCAGACGCCTGTGCTGGTAACGCAGCAGCATCTTGCTGAGCGGCTTTCCCTGCAAAACGTTGCTGTCGTCTGCCTGGACCGCGACGCCGGGCTGCTGGCGCAGCAGAGCGCGGCAGAGCCGGCATATACAGCCACCGTCGATGACCTTGCTTATATCATCTACACCTCTGGCTCGACCGGTCGCCCAAAGGGAGTAGAGATTACCCATAAAAGCCTGTTAAATCTGGTATGCTGGCACCAGCAAGCTTTTGGCGTGACGACTGCCGACCGGGCGACGCAACTGACAAGCCCGGCCTTCGATGCGACCGGCTGGGAGCTCTGGCCCTATCTGACGGCAGGGGCCTGCATTTACATGCCCACTGAAGATACTCGTACCGCGCCAACGCGTCTGCGCGACTGGCTGCTCGATAACAAGATCACGATTACGTTCCTGCCCACAATGCTGGCCGAGAGCATGCTGGCGCTGGAGTGGCCTTCGTCAACGCCTCTGCGTTTTATGCTGACCGGAGCCGATACCCTGCACCATTATCCCTCGCCTGCGCTGCCCTTCACCCTGGTCAACAATTATGGTCCCAGTGAGGCAACCGTGCTGGTAACATCGGGGCCTGTACCTCCAACTCCTGACGCCACAACGCCACCAACGATTGGCCGGCCCATCGCGAATGCCCAGATCTATATCCTGGATGAACAGTTGCGCCAGGTACCTGTCGATACTCCAGGCGAATTACATATCGGAGGCATCTGCCTGGCTCGTGGGTATCTCAATCGACCCGAACTGACCGCCGAAAAGTTCATCCCTAACCCCTTCGTAGGGACCAGGTTTACCGCGTCCGATCTCGATCCCACTGCGCGCCTCTACAAAACCGGCGATCTGGCGCGTTTCCTGCCCGATGGACAGATTGCCTTTATGGGGCGCATCGATCACCAGGTCAAAATACGCGGGTATCGCATCGAACTGGATGAAATTATGGCCGCCCTGAATAATCACGAAGCTATCCAGACCAGCATCGTGACGGCGCGCGAAGATGTTGCAGGTGATAAACGCCTGGTAGCCTATATTGTTTTGACGCCAGAAGCGCAGGTGACGGTCAGTTCGTTGCGCGAAGCTCTGTTGACTCACCTGCCCGACTATATGGTACCGGCTACATTCGTGGTATTGGATATGTTACCGGTAACGCCTAATGGAAAGATAGACCGGGCGGCGCTGCCGGTGCCGGATGAAACCAACATGCTGCGTGACGGCAGTATCAGTGTGCCCACGACTCCCACCGAAGAACGGCTCGCGGCCATCGTGGCGCCATTGTTAGGCTTGCAGCAGATCGGCGTAGACGAGAATTTCTTTATGCTCGGGGGCCATTCGTTGCTGGGCACTCAGATTATTATGCATGTGACCACATCTTTCGGGGTTGAGCTGCCTTTGCGCACCTTGTTTGAAGCGCCAACGGTGCGCGAGCTGGCAGCGGAGATCGAACAACTCATCTTTGTTAAGATCAATGCTATGAGTGACGAGGAGATTTTACAGTTGTTAGAACAAGAACAGAATGCATAAAATTTCTGGTTTTAGATAGATAGATGGAGAAATAAAAAATGGCGGCTCATTCACAATCATCGCATGCGCCGGGCAAGCAGGGAGCGCCCCTGAGCCTGTATCACCTGCTCGATCCCGAGGTTCTTGCCAATCCTTACCCCTTATATCATAAACTGCGTAGCGAAGACCCCGTCCACTGGGACCCTTACCTGCACGCCTGGATTGTGACCCGTTACGCGGACGTGGTCACAGTATTTCAGCGTTTCTCTGCCAATCGTACCTATACGCCCGAACAACTAGAAACGCTGGGCCTCTCAGCCTTGAAGCCGCTGGCGCAGGTGATGATACATCAGATGCTTTTTCTGGACCCACCTGATCACACGCGTATCCGTGGCCTGGCCTCTAAAGCCTTCACACCCCGCCGCGTCGCGATATTGCGTTCCCATATTCAAGATATTACCAATAGCCTGCTGGATGCGGTACAGGATAAAGGGGAGATGGATGTCATCGCCGACCTCGCCTATCCCCTGCCCGCCATCGTCACGGCGGAGATGCTGGGCGTTCCGACCTCCGACTGGCAGCAACTCACGGCCTGGTCCGCCGATTTCGCCCAGGTGCTCGGTAACTTCCAGCACAATCCCGATTACGCCTCAAAGGCGATTCGCAGCCTGGAAGAGATGGTGGTCTATTTCCGCTCAGCCGTTCAAGAGCAGCGCCAACATCCGCGCGATGGGTTGATTAGCGCCTACCTGAATGCTGAGATCGACGGCGACCGCTTTACCGAAGAAGAGGTGATTGCGAATACGATTGTGACGATGGTTGGCGGTCAGGAAACTACGACGAACCTGATCGGCAACGGCCTGCTCTCTCTGCTACGCCACCGAGACCAGATGGAGAAGCTTCGAACCGATTTTGCGCTTATTCCTTCGGCGGTTGAGGAGCTGCTGCGCTTCGAGAGCCCCAGCCAGCATACCGCCCGCTTAGCGCCGGACGATGTGGAGCTGGGAGGGAAGAAGATTCGCAAGCGTCAGGCGGTTATCGCGGTAATGGGAGCCGCCAACCGCGATCCAGAGCGATTTGCCGATCCCGACCGGCTGGATGTAGAACGGCAGGATAACCGCCACGTTGCTTTTGCCTGGGCCAGCCATTTCTGCTTTGGCGCGCCTCTTGCTCGCATCGAGGGCCAGGTTGCCTTTGAATCCGTTTTGCGCCGCATGCCCAATCTTGCGCTCAAACCCGAGCCGGTCACATGGCGCGCAAATTTAGGATTACGCGGACTTACTGCGTTACCTGTCTCATTTTAGCATTTCACGTTCTTCGATCTATGCAGCATAAGGGACAGCAACGATTGCCGGATACATCTGAACTTTCAGCAGCCAGGAAAGCCCTGCTCGCCAGGTATTTGCGCGGAGAAGCATCGGCTCAGGCCAAAACTGTGGAGAAGGCCATTCCCCAAAGGATAGCGGGAATACCTCTTCCCCTCTCTTTCGGGCAGCAACAGCTCTGGGTGCTCTCCCAGTTGATAGCCGATACGCCGGTTTATAACGAGTGTATCACTATCTACCTGCCCGGTGCTCTTTCGATTGCCGCGCTGGAGCAGAGCCTGAACGAGATTATCAGGCGTCACGAAGCCTGGCGCACAACCTTTCCTCTGCTCAATGGACAACCCGTTCAGCAAATCCATCCCTATCGACCGCTCACGTTGCCGCTGGTGGATCTGTCGCATATGTCTGAGGGAGAGCGAGAGGCCATTCGTCAGGCTACAGCAATGGCGCGGCGGCCCTTTGATCTCGTCAACGGCCCGCTGCTGCGCCCGCTGCTGGTGCGATTGAGCGACACCGATCATCGCCTGTTCTTGAGCCTGCACCACATCATTTTTGATGGCTTCTCGCTTTATCAGGTCCTGCTGCCAGAACTGCACGCTCTTTATGAGGCTTTTCGGGCCAACAAGCCCTCTCCCCTGGCTGATCTGCCCTATCAGTACGCCGACTACGCACTCTGGCAGCGTAGCTCCCCCGATGGAATCGGGGAGCTACAAGGGGAGATGCTAACGGAGCAGCTTGCATTCTGGAAAAAGCAGCTTGCAGGAGCACCCGCAACGCTGGCATTGCCCACGGATCGCCCGCGCCCTCCTGTGCAGACGTATCGAGGAGCGGTATGCCCCTTCGTGCTATCCAGGCGTCTCACAAACGCCTTGAAGGCACTGAGCGCCCGCGAAGGCGCTACCCTCTATATGGGGCTGGTAGCAGCCTTCCAGACCTTACTCTATCGCTATACAGGGCAGGATGATATCCTGGTGGGTACCAGCACAGCCGCGCAAAGGCGCCAAGAGTTCCAGGGCATTATGGGCTATTTCCTCAATACCGTTGTGCTACGTACCAGCCTGGCCGGTAATCCCACGTTCCGCGAATTGCTGCAGCGTGTGCGCGAAGTGGTGCTTGCCACTCGCGACCATGAGGATGTGCCATTTGAATATGTGGTCAAGGAGCTACAGCCTGAACGCAACCCGGGGCAGAATCCGCTCTTCCAGGTGTTATTGACGCTGGTACCTCCCCAGTCCGCGCTGCCCTCCGGCTGGTCTCTTACTCAGATGGATGTCGAGGTTGGCGCGGCCAAGTTTGATCTGTACCTTGAACTGGACGAACGCCCCGACGGGCTTACCGGACGCTTTGTGTACAATACGGACTTATTCGACGAGTCAACCATCATCCGCATGACTGAGCACTGGCAAATATTGCTGGAGGGTATCGTCACCGATCCGACGCAGCATATCAATACACTGCCATTGATGAGCGATAAAGAGCGGCAACAGCTCCTATTTGGATGGAACGACATCGATACCGATTATGCAAAGGATCAGTGCCTGCATCACTTATTCGCAAGTCAGGTTGAACAGGCCCCCGATGCACTTGCCATTGTCTTTGAGGAAGTGCAACTGACCTATGACGAACTGAATCTCAGAGCCAATCAGCTTGCTCATTACCTGCAACGGCTGGAGGTTGGACCTGATACGCTGGTGGGCATCGGCATGGAACGTTCTCTGGAGATGATCATAGGGCAGCTCGGCATTCTCAAAGCCGGCGGTGCCTACGTCCCGCTTGACCCCGCCTACCCTGTCGAACGTCTCGCTTTTATGCTGGACGATACCCAGGCACAGGTGTTGCTCACCCGGCAAAATCTGCTTTCCAATCTGCCAGACTATCAAGGCAACATTGTCTGCCTTGATACTGATTGGGAGAAGATCGCGCAGGAGAGTTGCGAGAATCCCCACAGCAACGTTACACCCTCCTGTCTCGCCTATGTGATCTACACCTCCGGCTCGACCGGCAAACCGAAGGGGGTCCTGGTCACGCATGCCAACGTCGTCCGGCTCTTTGCAGCCACCGACGCCACCTTCCACTTCGATCAGCGGGACGTGTGGATGCTGTTCCATTCCTATGCCTTCGATTTCTCGGTCTGGGAGCTCTGGGGCGCGCTGCTCTATGGCGGTCGGCTCGTGCTGGTTCCCTATTTGCTCAGCCGCTCGCCAGATGAGTTTTATCGGCTGCTGTGCCGCGAGCACGTCACCGTGCTGAATCAGACGCCCTCCGCTTTCTATCAACTAATCTGGGCGGAAGAAGCCTCTGGCACAGCGCAGGCACTGGCATTGCGCCTGATCATCTTTGGCGGGGAGGCGCTTGATTTTCAGAAGGTGCGGCCCTGGTTTGAGCGGCACGGCGACCAGTGGCCCGTGCTGGTGAATATGTACGGCATCACCGAAACTACGGTCCATGTCACCTGGTACCGGCTTGCAGTGGCAGACCTGGAACGGCCTGCTCAAAGTGTGATTGGCAGACCGATTGCTGATCTACAGGCCTACATCCTGGATCAAGAGCAACAGCCCGTTCCCATCGGCGTGCCGGGCGAAATGTACGTAGGCGGGGCTGGCCTGGCTCGCGGCTACCTGCATCGTCCCGAATTAACTGCTCAGAGGTTTGTGCCTCACCCCTCTGGTCAACAACCCGGTGCGAGGCTGTATCGAACCGGCGATCTGGCGCGTTTCCTGCCCGACGGCAACATCGAGTATATGGGACGCATCGATCAGCAGGTGAAGATTCGTGGCTTTCGCATTGAGCTGGGCGAGATTGAAGCCGCGCTTAACCAGCATCCGGCAGTGCGGCAGTCTGTCGTTACCGTGCGCGATCAAAGCCTCGTCGCTTACATCATGACCGACCAGCCAGATATTTCACCAGAGCAAACTTCTGCCGACGAGATATCGCCACTTGTGAACCAGGACACGCTATCTGGCACAGAACTGAGGCGCTTCCTGCAAACTCGCTTGCCCGACTACATGGTCCCGGCAGCCTTTGTGCCGCTGAATGCATTGCCTCTGACCGCCAATGGCAAAATAGACAGGCGCGCGCTGCCAGCTCCCGATTCGAGCCGCCTGACAACGCGCACAACCTTTGTAGCGCCGACGCTGCCGCTCCACCACCAACTTGTGCAGATCTGGCAGGAACTGCTGCATGCGGAAGCAATAGGCATCCGCGATAACTTTTTTGACCTGGGGGGACATTCGCTGCTGGCAACGCTTATGCTCAGCCGCGTTGAGCAGACCTGCGGGAAAAAGCTTCCCCTGGCAACCCTTTTTACGGAGCCAACCATCGAACATCTCACCAGTATCCTTATGGAGCGGGAAGCTATTCCTTCTCACGCGCCACAGGCTGACACTCGCACGCCGTTAATCGCCCTTCAGACAGATGGCTCCCGGCAGCCTTTTTTCTTCCTGCATGGAGATGCTAAAGGGGGCGCGTTCTACTGTCGCAAGATGGCCCGACATTTGGGGGCGGAACAGCCATTTTATATCCTGGAGCCGTATAAGTTCGATAGCTTGCGCGCCCTGCCAACATTCGAAGCCATGGCGACGGCGCACCTCGAACTGATGCGTAGCATTCAACCGGAGGGACCATACCAGATAGGCGGCTGGTGTAACGGCGCGCTGCTGGCTTATGAAATGGCGCGACAGCTTAGGGAGCAAGGCCAGACGATCAGCCTCCTGGTATTAATGGACCCCGGCACCACGCTTTCGATGATGGATCGCGGCGTCGTGACCCTCCACATCCAGGGTCGTCAAGCCATCAGAACCATCGGGAAGATGCTACATATCAGCCAGGACAAACAATTGGACTGGTTTCTGCGCCTGCGCCATATGTATCGCTACCTGCGCTACCCACAGCTTAGAAAAGCTAACGATGCAGCCGAAAATACAGTGTTGCTGCCGCCGATAGAGTTGCTACGCCAGGACTGGGGTGTACTCTACGACTGGATAGCCTGGGATTACAAGCCTCGCGGCTACCCTGGCAAGCTCACCATCTTCTGGGACAGCGAAGACCTGTACCGGCGCAAGGCATGGCGGGATATAGATAAAACTAACGAGACAGAAGTTCATATCATCCCCGGTGACCATATCACCGCGAGGACCGAATATCTGTCTGAACTAGCAGAGTGTTTGCGCTTATGTTTAAATGGGGTCCAGTAAATATACTGATTATACCAGCCCCGGGAAAAAGTCCTTCTTAATCTGACTGCCTCCTATACCTATATCTTTGAGCACACGCTCATACGCTCTCACCATGCCTGGAGGGCCAGATAAGTAATACACACGATCTGCGTAGTCGGGCACCGCTTCTCGAATCATGCGTTCATTGATTGCGCCAACCAGGCCGGACCAGTTGCGTGGCAGCGTTTCCGTGCCGGTCAGCGTGTAGAAGATTCTCACGCCGAGCTTTGCCTGCGCCTCGCTCAAAACATCCTTATAGGCAATTTCGTCTACGGTTCTATTCGCATAGAACAGGACGATATTTCGTGGCTGCTGCGTGTCCAGCAGATACTTCAACATGCTCCTGAAAGGTGTAATGCCGATGCCGCCGGCGATAAAGACCAGCTTCTGCTCGGGATCGTGAGGAAGCGTAAAATCGCCCGCGATCTGTCCGGCCATCATTTTTGTGCGGCTATCTATCCGGTAGAGGCTTTGCTTGAAGCTACTGCTATTGTTATAAAAGCGCACGCCCAGGCGGATATCCTCCTCCGTGGGCGACGACGCAAGCGTAAAAAAGCGCCGGACGCCTCTACTATCGGGTTTGGGATGCGCTAATGTAAACTCCATATATTGCCCAGGCTCAAAAACCAGCTTTTGCGGCGACTTGAAGACAAAGTCCACAATATCGGATGCGATCTTACTCTTCCGCTTCAACTTGAGCGCGACCTTTTGCTTGGGACTGACGACGTAGGAATAGATATTGCCAACGACCAGCGCCAGTTCAGGGGTAGAGTAGATACGACCAAGATGAATCTGAGGAATGAACAGCACACCGACGATCAAGGCATAGATGTATTTTAGCTTTTGAGTAGGAGGCGCGGTTAGCGGCTCCGTCAGCATGATCGCGGCAAAGAAAAAGAGCGGGGCCGCGATCAGCAATTGCTGTAGCTCTCGTACGATTGAAAGATGCTGCAAAAGGCTGACCACACAAACGGTCACAAGAGAAGTGGCAATAAAAAGTGCTATTACCTCGCCCTGGCGCAATTTACGCACAACCAGCACGCCACCAATGAGCATAGCAGGCAACATGCTCGCCGTTCCTATCCACCAGCTTGCGGATTCACCGAGCGCAAATGAGGTAATGACGACGGCTATCGCGGCGGGATTAAAGATATGCTTATTATTGAGCGCAAGAATATATTTCGACGATATCGCCAGGATCGCGGCCCAGCCAAGAAACATGAAATTATCCAGCGATTTAGCCGGATCAATGATCAATGCCAGGATTAAGGCCGTGATATAGGTTGACTCGATATTGGCCGGTACGGCAAAAATACCAGCGAGAATTGAATTAGCAGCCCAGCAAATCAGGATGAGAAACGCAGTCGAGACGAGCAACTCGAGTGGCGAAAAGGGCAGGAGCTGGAGATATGACAGAACCATCGCGATAGCCACCAGGCCAGCCAGGACATAGAGCGCCAGGCGATACATCGTGATTCTATCCAGCAGATAATCGATACCTGTTAGCATATTAGACCACATACCTTTCGAACCCACGGGTAAACGTTGCACGCGCGGACGCGTCAATCATATATCCTTCAAACCCCGGTAGTTGCTCAATAAAGTAAATGCCCTTTTTCCCCATCGCAAAGGCCGCTGTTGCAAAGCGATCAGCTTCATAGACATTGGGACCGATAACGGTCAGGCTAATAATATCCTCCTGAAGAGGCTTATCCGGCTGATGGGGGTTGTAGATATGTTGCCCGCGAATCGCAGTGCCGGAGGTGGCAACGCCTCTATCAGTGATTGCCAGAACCTTCACGTTCTCTTTGCGGTTGAACGGATTGCGGATACCAATGCGCCAGGGATTGCCACCTTTTTTGCCTGCCACCTGGATATCGCCGCCCGCATCAACGTAGAAATTGGCAAATCCGGCTGCTCTCAATAAATTCGCAGCCTGAAGGATGGCCCAGCCTTTGACTATGCCTGAAGGGTCAAGGATGCCATGATGGCGGATATCGAAGTATCCCTGCGTTTCACGCCTGGTTTGCTCGCTCAGTGCCAGGATCGTTTTCATATCGTCGCTATACTCCACCTCACAAAGCTCACCCCGATTTATTTTCGAAATTTCACTATCCTCTTTGTACGTGCTGAAAGTAGCATCAATCGCGCGAAAGTAAGCAAAAACGCGTTCGATATCTGCTGCTGTAACGGCAAGATCAACGACTTCAACAGCAACAGGCATGCCCATAAGGAGCTCCAGATGTTTCATCAGCTATGCGCCTGAGAAAGGGCGTCCGAGAGAGACTGCATGAATGCGTCACTGGAATCGGTCGCACCCGTTACGGCATCAACATTGGCGCTCTGAGCCTGGATCGCCTCACTGGTAAGCTGCGGGTCAGCGTAACTATTGATATAGACTGAGCGGCTACGATCATTGGGATATTGCAGCCATTGCACATCGGTAATCTTGCCACCTTTAATGATCGCCTGGACCTGTACAACGCCCCATTGCGCATCAGCTACACTCCCCGTATATGAGCCATCCTTATAAAGCGCGCCAGTCGCCCCAGGTGTCCCCGTAGCTCCGGGCGTATCCGAGGGGGATGTGGTTGAACCCGATGAGGAGCGAGAGCCTACTGAAGTATCCGGCAGGACGGCAGTAAAGCCGGAGTGATGGATAAAGCTGTAGATGACAAAGGTGCCTATAACGATAATTGAAACAATGATCTTTTTCATCGTAAATTGTCCTCGCAACAAGTTACAGAACGGCCTTTCCCTGACTATGCTGCATGTTACCACGTTACCATTAAACTAACATTATTATTCTTGCCTGCTCTACAATTTGCTGTCTCTTACTCAAAAATCATTCTTCCATGAGAGTATTAAAGAAGCCGCAGAAAAATGTAAAATTATTGTTTGATGCTAAAAAAATACCTTTTCGCGACAGATGAGTGGTTGAATGCTTTCCATCTCATCTCACGAAAAGGCTGGTGATAGATTGGTTTTGTAGCGGCTTCAGCTAGGGATGAACCTCTTCCAGGATCACCAGATGCCCCGTGCCCTCCAAAGTTGCCAGATTGATATCAGCCACGCAGCGCACTTTGACATAGTTCAGGGTAAGGGTCCCCTCGACATGCGCCGTGCCGGTAGCCTGAGCAAAATCGGCTTTACTCAGATCAACGGCTGCCTTATCGACGCGAACTCCCAGATCCGTTCCACCGCGCGTTCCGGTAAACTTGATAAAGACATACCCCATATCCTCTATGCGCTTTTTGAACTCTTCCAGAGAAGGCTTCGGGCCTCCAACGGCAACCGGATGCTCCCCTTGCGAGAGGCGTTCTACCAGTTCATTCATAACTCAAAAGCTCCTTTTTACCTTTTAAAAATTTTGTCTACCAGGCTCCATCTTTTACAGTCAGAGCCAATATTATAGCAATTACCCCTGGCGTTGCGAAAGCAAAGGGGCAGCCAGATACCACATAACAGCAAAAATGGCCTATGCGACCCCACACTTAAAAAGTATGCATCGGCAAAGGGAAGTATCCTGGTATCGCTAACGGGTAGAACACGCCATCTAGTGCTCTTTTTTGCGCCGGTAGCGCAACTTGAGCAAAAAGAGATTCCACTGCGTCTTGAGGCCACTGAAAGGGCTACGGCGTAAAGGGGTAACAGTGACATTCCCATAACGCATTGATTGGGAACGGCGTGGACGGAATAGAAAATGCGAGAATGCGACCAGGGTTAAACATACAATGCCGACGGTTGCCAGGATCGCGGTGAAAATATCCTGCCTATCCTGTAAATAGGCATAACCACCGGAAACCAGCGCGGCGACAATTCCAGCAACGAGCAACCATTCCGTCATCGAGAAATTAAACGAAAAGAACGGACGATGACGCGCAGGGATGCCAGGACCTGGCTTCTGACGTGGTCGCTTGCCGAATTTCGGTCGTAAAGCTGGTTTAGGCTCCGCGTTCTCTAGATTGCGCAGAATCTCTTCAATCTCGCGTTCGTATCTGTTTGGCATGCCGCTCTGCTTCCTTGAACTCGTCAGGACGCTCTTGCTTGTAATGATACCAATTTTTAAGCGTTGAGACAAGTCTTTTACGTCACAATTTTGGATATGTGTTTATGATAATTATATCTTCTCCGTTCTCATTTCAGAAGGGCATTGATCTTTTCTACCAGTTCTAATGGATGGAAAGGCTTGGTTATATGCTGTGCCGCCCCTAGATCCAGGCTGATCCGTTTATAAATGTCTTCGGCATGAGCGGTGATAATAATCACCGGGATATGCTGAGTTCGTGGGTCGTCTCGCAAAGTACGGCAGATGTGATAGCCATCCTCTCCTGGCATCATGACATCTAGAATGATCAAATCGGGTAGCTGCAAATTGAGCAAATCTTGTAGTTGTTGTCCATTGGAGGCAGTTGCGATCTCGAAGCCATGCCGGCTGAGCACAAATGTCATGATTTCACGCACTTCTTTATCATCATCAACGGCAATGATCTTTTTGGGCATCCTCCACTCCTTTTCCTGCGCAATCTACACTTTCCTGCCTGATTTACCATCATTTTCTATGATACAGATTTCACGACTCAAGTACAACTAGTTTTGCTATCGATATGGCTTGTTGGACGCATTTCGAGAAATTTCCACACAAAATATTAATGTGGCAGTTGACTCACTATCGCACCTCTGTTATCATAGAAAGCAAGACCGGATGAGTTTCTTGCAGTTTCAATGAGGTGGAAAGGTATGGTCACTCCTCTTCCAGCATGGTCAACTATCTTACAAGGGATCATCAAATCCCCAGGCGAACGTCAGCGCCTATCAACAGCTCTTGGCGTCACCACCATGACCCTTTCGCGCTGGGCCAGCGGAGAATCGAAGCCCCAGCGGCCCCATTTAATACACCTGGTACGGGTGATCCATCCCAATCAGCGCCAGGAACTGATTGATGCCCTGGAAACACTTTATCCCGATATCCAATCCTGGCTCCTGGAAGATTCCACAGAGCAGATCCCCTCCGAGTTTTTTGCTCAGGTGCTAAGTATCCGCACCACCACGACCGAGAGCTTACGCTTCTGGCGCATCAGCGAGGTCGTATTAAAACAGGCTCTGGCGCAGCTCGATCCTAGCCAGCTAGGGATGGCGGTCAAGTTGGTTCAGTGTATGCCACCCTCTCCAGTCGATGGCAAAGTGCATAGCCTGCGAGAAAGAGCTGGCAAAGGAACGCCTCCCTGGACAGCCGATCTTGAACACGACGTGCTCTTTCTGGGGCTGGAATCGCTTTCAGGCTATGCGGTCGAGGTCCATCATATTATCAATGACGATAACCTGCGTGAAGACAACACCCTACCCGCCGTCCAGGACGAGTTTGAGGTCAGCGCCGCCGCCGCCCCCATTCGCTTTGAGGGACGCATTGCGGGATGCCTGCTGGCTTCCAGTACGCAAGAGAAGTACTTTTCTCAACAACGTTTAAATCTCCTCGCAACATTTAGCGACCTGATATCGCTGGCCTTCGATAAAAGTGACTTCCGCCATACCAATGAGATCCAACTGCGCGTTCTGCCAAAACCAGAGGTCCAGCGTCCGATCCTGGCAAATTTTCGCCAGCGGGTGACAGCGAAGTTTCAGGAGTCAATGACCCAGCGACAGCAGATGAGCAATTTCCAGATAGAGCAGCTTGCCTGGCAGGAACTGGAGACGGAACTGCTCAACCATGAGAGCGTTGTCGATGCGACCAATGCCGATTAAGCCTGTACTCCTCTCTAGTGAGTTTGAAACAAATTGTGTTTGCGCATCAGATAGCGCAACTGGTCAACTTTGGTAAAACCGAGCAGTTCGGCGGCCCGCGTCCGATTATGGTGGGCCGTCTCCAGAGCCCAGCGGATCAGATGCTGCTCGAAGCGCCCGGTGACATCCTCAAAGGAGACGCTGCCCCGCGGCCACATATTTAACCACTGCTCCCAGGGATCCAGAGGAGAGATATTCTTGCTATCCGCGCCGACGATTTCCTGTGGCAAATGAGCCGGTAACAGCTCATCATTGCTGCTGAGGATCATCGCTCGCTCGATGACGTTCTTGAGCTCGCGAATATTGCCAGGCCAGCTATATGCCAGCAGGAGACGCTGCGCCTCAGGGGAGATGCGCCGGATATTGCGCCCCAGCAACTTATTGAAATCTTCTATAAAATGTGAGACGAACAGCATGATGTCGCCGGGCCTTTCACGCAAGGGAGGCAACCTGATCTCCAGCACGGCCAGGCGAAAGTAAAGATCAGCGCGAAACGCTCCCTCCATTTTTGCCTGCTCAAGATCGCGGTTGGTCGCGGCCAGAATGCGCACATCAATTTTGACCTCCTGGTTTCCGCCCAGGCGAAAGAACGAGCGCGTCTCCAGCACGCGCAAAAGTTTGGCCTGCATATCGAGAGGCATTTCACCGATCTCATCGAGGAACAGCGTGCCCCCATCAGCCAGTTCGAGCAGGCCCCGCTTCTGCTTCTTGGCATCAGTAAAAGCATAACGCTCATACCCGAACAGCTCGCTTTCCAGGAGGTTATGAGCAATGGCGGCGCAATTCAAAGGATGAAAGGGGCCAGAAGCTCGCTGGCTCTGCTCATGGATAGCGCGGGCAATGACCTCTTTGCCGGTTCCACTCTCCCCTGTGATTAAGACCGCGGTATCGCTGGGCGCTACGCGCGCCACCAGATCAAAAACCTCCCGCATGCGCTCGCTGTGCCCTACAATATGAGTAAAGTGGTAGTTGTCGCTGCGCTCACGACGCAACTGGCGCAGTTCACGCGACATGGCGCTGGTCTCTAAAGCCCGCCGCACGACTATAAGCAATTCGTCGAGATCAAAGCCCTTGAGCAGATAGTCCGAGGCTCCCAGCTTCATCGCGGCAACTGCGGTTTGCACATCTCCATAAGCGGTGAGTATAACAACCGGTACCTCAGGATCGATCTCTCGCAAATGCGTGAGCACTTCCAGCCCGCTGAGTTTGGGCAAACGCAGGTCGAGCAATACCAGATCAACATCATTGCGCTGTAGCTCCTGCAATCCCAACTCGCCGTCAGCGGCTGTATAAACTTCATAGCCCCCATGCTTTCTAAGAAAGCGGGCAAACTGGTGCGGTAAATGGGGTTCATCATCAATAATCAGTATACTCAAGCTCATAGCTGCCCACCCTGCCCTTGCACTTCTTCACTCTCCTCAGCATCTTCCTGCTCTTCCTGCTCTTCCTGCGAAAGAGCCGCATCTTCTAGCAGCGGCAATCGCACTGCGATGGTCGCGCCATAGCCATAATGTCCTTCCACTCGGATGTAACCGCCATGATCCTCTACCAGACGTCGCGTGATCGCCAGCCCCAGGCCGATACCATGCGCCTTAGTAGTAAAGAACGGCTGAAAAATATGCTCAAGCTGGTCAGGAGGAATACCCGTCCCGGTATCACTGACCGCTATCTCCAACCACTGTTGCACTGGAGGAGTTTGTATCCGTTTCACCGTCAGAGAATAGCCACTATCCCCTCCCTGGTCTACGGTTGTCTGAGCTCCTCCCGCCTCGCGGATGGCGCTATCAGCCGAGATACTATGGCAGGAGATAGTAAGAATGCCTCCATCGGGCATAGCCTGAATGGCGTTGATATAGAGGTTAAACAGTATCTGCTCAATCTGAGCGGCATCTGCCCATAGCGGTGGCAGAGCGCCGTAGATGCGATGAACAGTGATATTCGACTCTATACACTGCGGCTCAATCAGCTTGAGCGTCTGGTCGCTCATGGCCGCAATATTGCAGCGAACGCGATGCAGATGACATGGTTTGGCGAAAAGCAAGAGGTCGCGCACCAGCGTATCAAGACGGTCAACTTCTTGCAGCACAACCGAGATTGATTCCCGCGCCCATTCGACCTGCCCCTCTTTTTGTTCGGGAGTGGCAGATTGAGCAGAGAAGAAAAGGTCCTCCTTGAGCAGTTGCATTGACGTTTTGATTGATGCCAGGGGATTGCGCACCTCATGGGCAACATTGGCAGCCATCTCACCCAGCGACGCAAGGTGATCCAGGCGGCGTTTCTCTTCCTCCAGGCGGTGGACGGAGGTTACATCGGTAAAGGTTGCCAGGGTGCCCACCTGCCCGTCTTGCTCTTTGCATAAGGGCAAGACATCGACATCAAGCACAATTTCCCGTCCATGACGGTCCATCGTAACGACGGTACCGGTCTGTATCATATTGTGCAGAACGTCGCGTTGCTGGTCCAGCAAAGCCGAGGAGACGGGAAGCGCGCTTCCTCCGCCAATGGATCGTAATGCATGCAGATCAAGAAACTTGTGCAAAGGATGGCCTAATACTTCGTACGGATGATATCCCAGGATTGCCTCTGCCGCTCGATTAAAGGTGGTAATATCGCCTTTCTGATCAGTCGTGATCAGTCCGCTGGGAATGCTTGCCAGGATCAGTTCTTTCATGCGCCGATCATCTAATACCTGCCTGAGCAGTTTACGGGCCTCGTTGCGGGCTTCTAGCACCGCAGTCATCAGGTGGATATTCTCTAATACGGCGCTGGCCTGGCTGGCAAGCACTTGCAGCAGCACAACTTCAGCGCGCTTCAGTTTCCACGGCTGATAATATGCTCCAATGATAAAACCCAGCACCCGTGGCTCTGATGCGTCATTGTGCGTCATTCCAATGCTTCCACGCAACAATGAACCTCCACGTCTGCTAAAAGCGCCCCCACGCAGCAGTGGAACCACAAAGAGCGTTTTGAGCGTCGAAGGCAGGTATTTAAGACATTCACCGATAAACGGATCATCAATCTGCCCCGGACGCTCGACAATGACGGGGGAAAGCGAATGATATTCACGAAAACGCTGGAAGAGCATCGCTTGCAGCTCTGGCGCCATCCAGGCAATGGCATCCTCAGGCGTGGAAGGCTCAACTATTGCGCAAAGGTCCGCGGTAGAAATTTCTCGCGCACGCTGGACGATAACCCCGCGCACGCGCTCAAGATCGTACATTGAGCAGGTCATCTGGCTACTGATACTATTCAAAAGCGCGAGTTCATGGATGCGCTCGCGGTCGCGTTCCAACAAACGAGTATTTTCTAATAAAAGCGCCACGACGCCAGCCACAGCTTCCAAAGCCTGCATCTCATCACCAACCCAACGATCTGGATGATGCGCCTTCTCCCCTTCTTTGCTGCGTATCGCGACCAGCACGCCGATGCCACGTTGACGATAAATTAAGGGCGTAGCCGCCAGAGTGGGAGCAGACGCGGGTTGACCAACGCTATGGCGCTCACGCCAGGCGCACGCCTCGGGTACATCACTATTGAGGTTGATGGGATTGATATGGGCCACAGCGAGCAAGGAGGAGGACCACCCCGGCTTATCATCGAAGGACCCTGAGACAAATTGCAGAGTTTCGCCGCTGCGCTGATAGAGTAGGACGCACCGGCATTTTAACAAACCAGCCAGCCGCCGGGGCAGGCTATCCCGTAATGTACGATAGTCGGCGACCGCGCTAAACTCACTGAGTAGCGTTGTGATTACTCCCGGCGTATCGATTTTCCCACATTGCTGCTCCACTTCCATCATCACCTATCCCCCGCATAATACCGACGTAGTCTGGTATGGCAATACCTGCCTTCACCACTACTATACCAGATGGGAAGACACTTTGCACCTGTTCCCAAAAACCATGAAGATATTGTCATACATTCGGGCTATAAGAAAAGGAGGCGCTGGTATGTTCTGAACTAACGCCTCCTTCTGCCGGATGGAGTTTTTTAGTGAAGCCCCACCGGAGCAACAGGCTCTGGAGACCCTTCCTCCATATTGTTCGCAGCCTCGCTTCTCTTGCTGGAGCGTCCACCGCGCAAGGGGATCTCCTTCAAGAAGAACACCGCCACCATGCCAATAAGCATAATCGCCAGGCTCAGGATGAAGACATTATGGATGCCCTGGGTCAGGCCGACCTTCACCGCGTTAATCAGGCTGTTGTACAATTGAACGCCCTGCGCCCCAAAAGCTACAAACGTACTATGTACTTGCGACTGAGCGTCGGGCGATAGCAAGACCTGCGGATTGTCAAAGAAGCTCAGGTATTGGGGTGGAATGGCCCGCTTTACGCTTGCCGGCAAGGCATTATGGAACGCGGGCAGGTAGGCGGTTGTCATCACCGATCCCATCGCCGCCAGGGCAATAGTGCCGCCAATTGAGCGGAAGAAGACCAGGGTCGATGTTGCCTGACCGATCTTTCGCGGCAGCGCATTCTGGACGATCAGATTATACAGCGCCATGCCAAAGCCCATGCCAAAACCCAGCACCAGCATCGCCAGCAGGACATCGGTATTGGTCGCGGTCACATCCAACCGCACCAGCAACCAGGTACCGACGACGCTAATCATCATGCCCACGATAGCGATCCACTTATACTTGCCCAGGCGCGATACCAGTTGGCCGGAGGTAATACTTGCTACCATCGATGTGAGCATCAGCGGCGTCAGGATGAGGCCGCTATCGGTGACCGAGGTGCCGATAACTCCCTGCACAAACAGGGGGATAAAGAAGATGCTGCCAAACAGCCCCATTCCGAAAACGGTAGTGATCAGCGTCGAGATGGCAAAAATGCTGTTCTTGAACAGGCTCGGATCAATGATAGGCTGCCCTCCACGTTGCTCCAGACGGGCCTCGTAGACGATGAAGGCAGCAAGGAAGACCAGCGCACCGGCGAACATACCGATAATTTGTGGTGAAAGCCAGGGATACGTCGTTCCCGCCCAGGTAAAGCCGAGCAGCAATGGCACGGTTCCGGCCACCAGCAGCGTGGCGCCAATATAGTCAATGGAGACTTGCTTCGTCTTGTTATGCAACGTTGGCATCAGGAAGATCAATACCAACAGAGCTACGATGCCGATTGGGAGATTGACATAAAAGACCCAGCGCCAGGTAGAGTTTTCGGTAATCCAGCCACCAGCCGTCGGACCCACAATCGACGAGAGTCCCCAGACAGCTCCGGTGATCCCCTGCCACTTACCACGCTCGCGCGGAGTGAACAGGTCGCCCACAATAGCAACTGCGATAGGCATGAGAGCTCCGGCCCCGATCCCCTGGAAGGCGCGGAATATAATCAACTGGTCCATCGTCTGAGCTGCACCGGAAGCAGCCGAGCCAATCAGGAATATCACCACGCCAAACAGAAAGATGGGTTTGCGCCCGATCAGATCCGAAAGCTTGCCGTAGATGGGCACCATCACGGTTGACGTCAACAGGTACGCGGTCGCGACCCAGGTGTAGCGATCAATGCCATGAAGTTCAGCAATGACGCGCGGCAGAGCTGTTGAGACGATGGTCTGGTCAAGCGAGGCCAGCAGCATGACCATCAATACACCAGCCATTGTCAGGAGAGTATCTCTTTTGGAGTAACGGGGCTGCTCAAAGTCATTCAAGTTTTCTCTATCTCTTGCCAGATTATCTGTATTAGATGCGCGTGATACTGTTGCCATAAGTAATCCTCAATAATCCTCTCAAACCTCCCACGATGAAGCGGGGAGCTATAGCGCTGCTACACCTTTAAAGTAGATTTTCCCTAGATGCCTCACCAGTTCGTCCGCCGACACCTGACTCCCTACAATCAGGCGCTCATAGCTTCTTGGGGACAGCAGGCTAAAAAACGCACTCAGCATAACTTCGGTTGGGATAGTTTTATCAAATTCGTTGGCCGCCTTCCCCTCTTCCAGTAAAGCCATAATGCGATTGGCGAGATGCTCCCACATATCGCGCATACAGCCCCCCTTCTCAATGAAAAGCCGCCGCAATTCCATGCTATTATTGACGGTATAAAGCAGTTGAGCTCGCTTGCTAAAAAAGCCACTATAAAGAAAATGCAGGATGGCTTCCAGTTTGGCACGAGCGGTCAGCCTATGTGCGATAGCATCATCTACCGCTTGCGAGAAGTTTTGCATATCCCGCGCAAAGATGGCGATCATCAGGCCCTCTTTGCCGGGAAAATGAAGATACAGGGTCCCTTTAGAGACTCCGACGCGCATAGCAATCTCGTCCATCGAGGTCTCATGGTACCCTTTCTCCGCTAACACTTCCTCAGCGACTTGCAGAATAAGATTCTCGCGCTCCTGGCGCTGCTTCTCTTTTAGAGAACGATGTACTTGCGCTCCTTGCATACCTTCTTCACCTCTTTAAAAAACCGAGACCTTCCCCCCCGTTGCTCTCTTTTTGACATGTTTATTCATATATTGACCAGTCAGTCGTAATTTTGACTTTCCAGTCATTATTTTACGACATGGTCATAGGCTTGTCAAGGAGAAAATAACCCCCGAAGGTAGAGTGGCAGGTAAGTTTTGCGACTTGCCGATTTAGAAAAGTTTCTTCCATTGGGCTGCAAAATCTTCCAGCGTGGCTGGCTCAGCGCCAAAATCGACCTCCGGGCCGATCTGCCAGCGCATAATCGAGAAACGTCCATTGCCGGCCCGCAGGATAGTGCCTGATATCTCGCACGCGCTAGAAGCAAGAAAAGCCACGCCGGGCGCGACCTGCTCAGGACGCAATTCCCCAGGAGCCACCTCGCCGGTATAAACGCGCGTTGCGGCAACGGGTGAGATGATGTTGACGCGAATATTCTCACCTGCTGCATTAGCAGTCAGTGCATTCATCAATCCTAGCTGGGCAGCCTTACCGATTGCATAACCTGATAGTTCAGGCCGCTCTCCCTCGGTCCACAATCCAATGCCCGATGAGGTCAAGACTATGCGCCCATAGCCTTGCTGCTTCATCATCGGCAGGGCCGCCTGGGCCAGCCAGAGAGGGGCCGCAACTTGGATATCGAGGATACGCGTGAATAGTTCCGGCGTGATCTGTTCTAGCGGAGTGCGATCTATCCAACCCGCGTTGCTCACCAGAATATCCAGCCGACCAAATTGCTCCAGCGCGCATTCAACCGCACGTCTACAGCCAGCACGCGTCTCCAGATTCTCGTAACAGGCAATCACGCTCCCACCAGCAGCCGTAATCTTTTTCACCACCCCCTCGGCCACGCTCGCGTCAAAACCCTGACCATCCAGCGTAACGCCCGCGTCATGGACAACAACGTGCGCTCCCCGTTCTGCTAGCAGGCACGCATAGGCTTCTCCCAGCCCGCGTCCGCTGCCAGTGATGAGAGCCACCTGATCATCAAAACGAATCATCGATTGGTTTTCTTTCCAGGCATCGGATGGCACTTTGGACAAAGCGCCATCCGATTTTTTGCAATAAGCTAATTTTAAACAGCCGCTTTCGAGGCAAAGGCGGCTCGCAGAGCTGCGGCACATTCGTCCATGCCGCGCTCTTCCAGATCCAACGGGGTGCCGATAAAGCCGTGGATCATCCCTTCGTAACAACTGATCGTCACGGGAACCCCCGCTTCTTTCAGACGTTGCCCATACTGCTCGCCTTCGTCGCACAAAAGATCGTACTCGGAAATAATGATCAAGGCGGGAGGGAGCCCACTCAGATCTTTAGCCAGCAGAGGAGAGGCCAGAGGGTCCGTTCTCTCGCTCTCATTGTTTAAATAATGGTTCATGAACCAGATCATATCCTCTTTATCCAGACCATAGCCTTTGCCATTACGCTCTATGGATGGGGCGGTCATACTGAAATCGGTGCAGGGGCAATTCATTAGCTGAAAAATAAGAGCTGGTCCCCCCTGATCGCGCGCCATTTGTGTGACCACAGCGGTAAGATTGCCACCCGCGCTATCGCCGCCGACAGCGATTCTGCTCGCGTCGCCATTGAGCGCGGCAGCATTTGCGGCTACCCATCTGGTTGCGGCAAAACAATCCTCGACGGCGGCAGGGAATTTGTGCTCGGGTGCCAGCCGATAATCCACGGCAACGACGACGCACCCGGCTCTATTCGCCAGACTGCGGCAGATACCGTCATGGGTATCCAGATCGCAGACCACCCAGCCGCCACCGTGGAAGTAGACGAGGATAGGGAAGGGGCCGCTTCCCTGTGGTGTATAGATTCTGATTGGGATCTCTCCGCCTAGTCCGGGAATCGTGCGATTCTCAACGTGGGCAACAGGTTCTGGCGCGCCATACTCCGCCATTTCCTGTCTTTGCGCCTGACGCAACTGTTCGGGAGTCTGCTCACTGATTGGCGGCTGGTTGAGTGCCGCCGCCTGCTCCAGATAGGCTTGCACATGGGGTTGCAGAGGCATGCGTTGTTCTCCTTTGTTATGTTAGCAAGAACGGCTTTGCTGCTGACTTTCCTAAGAGGAAGTATATCCTCTCCAATCACCATCTGCAATGATGCCTCACTTTATTCATCAGTGAGGCATCATCGCGGCGGCAAACAGCGTCACAAAGCACTAAAACGCTCTGGTGGCGCCTAGCAGTCGCTTTGTCAGTTCGCCGCCCTCAAAGACAAGTTCGTGCAAAGCTTCCTCAATGTGGCGATCTTCCACGATCAGATCGTCATTCTCATCGGCGGCAAACAGAGCTGCCTTGCGCATCAATTCGCGGATGAATGCTGCGCTCACTCCTTCTGTCTGATCAATGAGTTGTGGGAGCTGCTCAAGCTGAAGGGTGAGTCCCTGCCCATACAGATCAAAGAGCCGTTGTCGGCAGGTCCGATCAGGCAAGGGGACTTCAATAGCCTGATCAATGCGTCCAGGACGCGCCGCCAATGCCGGTTCAAGGATATCTGGCCGGTTTGTTGTCAGCAGGAAGAGAACGTCAGCATCATCCGCCAGACCATCCATTTGATTGAGCAGTTCGAAGAGCAGCGCATTGCAGCCCACCTCCTGGCGCGTCCGCTCTTCTGCGATCAAATCAACATCTTCCAGGATCACCGTTGCCGGTTGCAGCAAGCGCGCCATTCTACATGATTGTTCGAGCAGTCCGATGCTGCGGCCCGTGAGTAGGATGATGGTGCGTTCGGGCATCTGGCTCGCCAAATACATTGCAGTGAGCGTTTTGCCTGTACCGGGCGCGCCGTAGAGCAGGATGCCGCGCTTGATATGACGGCCCGCCGCCTTGAGCTTCTCACTCAGCTTTGCAAACGTTATCGTCTGACGCTCAATGCGGTCCAATACGCCCGCTGGTAAAATGATATTATCGCGCGTGGTCTGAGGAAGATGGTGAAATTGAACAGAAATGACACCTTGATTGTCTTTGCTAAGTGATATTACATGGCTGCGATAGACATTGTTTGTACGCATAGTGGTACGTAGCTCTGCAAGGAAATTTTCGGCTTCTGCGAGTTCCGATGCCATTACATCAACTTCAACACCGCCACCCATTCCCCAATCACGAATGCCACGCAGTAGCAACGCTAGCGGCCTATCATGATGATAAATGAAGTAGAGGCCTGTTTGAACACATACAAGTACTTGATCATCGTGGAGCATAATGTTTACGTATTCGACTGGCCCCTCTTTTATCTCTGTGTTCTGTTGGGTGCTTAAAAGACTGCTAAATTTGATGCCCATATGCTCATACGGTATAACAAAACCCCTCAGTTCTGCTCGCCATCCCTCGCGAGCAAGCAAGCTGGTTAGAGCCAGATGGAGATTGGGATGATCTGCTTTCCCAATCTTCTCTTTGACTGTAGGCAGATTCTTAGGTTCCGTCCCAAAATGAGTGCGTAGAGCATCTAAAAAAATTGGTTCTTTAGCTGGAACTTGCGCCACGGCCTTATCCATGAAGCCTTTGAATGAGGTAATAAAATCCTGTGTGTTCGGCTCTTGCATTGCCATTAATGTGCTCCTTCATCGCATACTATCGGTTGG
The DNA here is from genome assembly GCA_035293765.1 of Ktedonosporobacter sp. Taxonomy (GTDB): domain Bacteria; phylum Chloroflexota; class Ktedonobacteria; order Ktedonobacterales; family Ktedonobacteraceae; genus DASRHT01. The sequence continues at coordinate 30,999 of DATGMF010000044.1, read as the reverse complement.
TAACGATACGAAGTTAGTGCGAAGCCAGGTTTGACGCATTTTGATGAGATTACAGGTAAGAGAAACGGTTAACAGAGAGCAGCAAGTTACCACAACATTATACCAGACAAATTGCCCATCAGTCTAGAGAAGTCGAATATGCATCGCATCCCCCTTTTACACCTCTTTTTCGAAAGTCGAAAAGCCCTATCATATCGATATTGAGATTTGCCATTATGGAATTAAATGATTTACAATATAGTCAACCAGAAACCTCCAAATTGATTGCAAGTACAGAACTCAACAGCTTTCTGGTCAAACATAGAACGATTGTCGCTCAGACCTTTTTTCTATTTATTTTAGGAAAGAGTAACATGCCCGCAATACCACAGCTTGAGGCAAATGCTCCCTGGAAGAAGCGCTACGATGCAGCCTCCCTCTGGAGTGCAAAGCTTGCTCGCTATTTACCTGAGCGAGGTATAGTTATTAGTGCAATGTCTGGAACAAGCCAGATCTACGCCTGGGATGTTTCTTCGGGGATACTCAGACCGCTTACTCACAATCAAGGCGGAGTTTTTACAGGGACAATTTCTCCTGATGGCCGCTATGTCTACTATCTGCATGATCAAAAAGGTAACGAAAGAGGCCATTATGTACGTATTCCCTGGGATGGGGAGGAAGCGCAGGATCTCACTCCAGCTATGTCGCACTATTCCGCTCTGTATCGTTGCGCAGTGAGCCTGAATGGCACAGTCTTTGCCTTCACTCCCACGGAGGCTAACGGTTTCCCGCTCTACTGTCTTACCTTCCATGAAGATGGGAAGATGAACAAAATTCGGGAATTGTACCGTAGCCCGAAATTTATTGATGATGTAGCCTTATCGTCCGATGCTCGTCTAGTTGTTATCGCAACAACGGAACATGCCCTGGCGCGGCAATATAGCCTCATTGCGTTTGAGACGTCAAGCGGCAAGCAGGTAGGCGAGATATCAGATATACCAGATGGAAGTATACGGGCTGTTCTTTTCTCGCCTCTGACCGGCGATGAGCGGTTGCTAGCTATGGCAGACCGATCTGGCTTTTCTCGCCCCTTGCTCTGGAATCCTAGAAGCGGTGAGCGGGTTGAGCTAGCAATAGGAGATCTCGCAGGAGATCTTGAGGCTCTTGATTGGTCACTTGATGGCCGCTCTCTCCTGTTACGTCAGGTTTTACAAGCCGTTGATCGGCTTTACATCTATCATCTGGAAACAAGTACACTGACGCACTTGAGCCATCCGGCAGGAACCTATCTCGAAGCAGAGTTTGGCCCTAAGGGACAGATCTTCAGCCTTTGGACTGATGCTACACATCCTCCCCAGTTAGTCATGCTAGATGCTCAAACAGGAAACAGAAGTGCGACGCTATTCTCCCCGGGTGAGCCTTTACCCACACGTCCATTCAGGTCTATTCGTTTCCGCTCCTTAGATGGGACAGAAATACAGGGTTGGTTAGGTTTACCGGATGGAGCTGGACCATTTCCAACCATCCTCTTCGCTCATGGCGGTCCTCTTGAAGTTGCGCGTGAGGTATACGACCCGGATGCCCAGGTCTGGCTTGATCATGGATATGCCTACGTGTCTATTAACTATCGTGGCTCCACGACCTTCGGGAGAGAATTCAAAGAGCAGATCTGGGGAGATTTGGGGCATTGGGAGGTAGAAGATATGGTAGCGGCCCACGACTGGCTCATTGATGAAGGTATCGCACAGTCAGGCGCGATTTTTGTAACAGGGGCCTCTTATGGAGGTTATCTGACACTCATGGCGTTGGGAAAGTATCCTGAACTATGGGCGGGCGGTATGGCACTGGTTGCACCAGCAGATTTCACTTCGGAATACTATGAAGGAACTGATTGGACGAAAGGCTATCTGACTGCTATGATGGGTGGCACACCCGAAGTAATCCCGCAGCAGTATAGTGCCAGTTCGCCGATTACCTATGTAGAACAGGTTTCGGCCCCGTTGCTCGTAATCCAGGCGTGTAATGACTTGCGTTGCCCACCTCGACAGATGGAGCAATACGCCAAGAAAATGCAGACCCTGGGGAAATCCTTCGAAATTGACTGGTTCGATGCTGGCCACGCTGGGTTGTCAATCGAGCAATCGATTACTTTTCAAGAACGTATGCTGGATTTTGCTTATCGTATTCTCATTCAACGTAATATATAACCAGAGTTCTTTTTTTTATTAAAGCAAGAGAGAAAATCATATCTATCAAATTACTATTCAATAGAGGAAAATGCTGTACCTCCCAACATGTTAGAATCCCTGAAGAAACGCTGTGGGCTATAGTAGGAAGGCAGATCGGCAGAAGATTGTGAGATGATAGCTTTAGCCAAAGAGCAGGGCACTACTTGAGAGAATGGCAAGCCATGACCACCAAAACCTGTGATCAACCAGAGCCCCTTTTCCTTTGGCCACGCTCCTACAATAGGCAAGTTATCAATCGTCACGGCCATCGTACCAACCCAGGTAGTAATAGCCCTAAGCCCATATAGCTCAGGAAAAGCTTTGCTGGTATATGCTGCTAAACAAGCCTGCGTTTTTTGAAGATCAAAGTTTTTCTTACCTCTATGATTGACTGAAAAGCCTCCAATGAGCAAAGCGCCTGAATTCGCTTGGCGTCCATACTCCGAAACTTTATTAGCTGCCCAGCTCACCTGCATTTGGATTGTGGTGGGTTCTGTCACAATTATCCGGTCATATACGGCCTGGATAACATGCTCAAGAGGAGGAAGGAGCTTTTCGATATCCTCACCTGTAGCCAGTACGATTTGTTCAGCCGTAAAAGATCCCTGGGATGTAGAAATAAGCCAGCGATGACTTTCTCGTGATAAGCTGGTTACAAATGTGTTGATGAGAAATTTTGCGCCACGACGTATTGCCGCTTGTGCTAAGCCTTGTACATAGGCTACTGGCTGTATCATACCATCATCTGGGCTGAAAGATCCTGCAATAAACCGTTTGCCAAGCCGAGTTCCCATTAAATGCTCACATTGTGAACGTTCTATCATCTGAGCACTAAATCCATCTGAATGCATGAGAGAGGTAGATTTTGTTAATGTGCGCAGCTCAGCTTCTGAGCAGGCTAATGAAAGAAAGCCTCCCGTGTAATAGTTTGCCTCGATCTGCTCTTCGGCAAGCACATTTTCCAATAACTGATGATTATTGACAGTAGATTGGGTAATCTCACGCGTTACGGAGCGTCCAAATTTCCGAATGGCGTCAATATACTCATCAGCAGGCCCGATGGTAACAATTCCGCCATTACGGCCACTTGCACTCCAGGCGAGCTTTTTCTGCTCGACCACAAGGACGTTTGCACCATAACGTGCCAGCCAGTAGGCTACCGAAACACCCATTAGACCGCCACCTACAACGATGACATCTACCCGGTTAAAAGAAATATCTGAGCAAATGGCGGGTTCCAAAGTGATAAACTGCCAATAACAACTATGATCGTTCATTTTTGAACTAGTCTCTTTCCCTCCAGAGTCTCTCTGCTTTTTAGCAGAGAGAAACCTGCGAATTCATGCGCCGTCTTCTTGATGAAAAAGGAATCTCTGCTCGACCAACAAAGTTAACACCTCAATTAACGATTCCAAGCGTTCTTGTTGTATCCAACTCCATGCTTCTTTCACTGAAAATTCAAGCTGGTTACATATTTTTTGACAAAAGCGTTCCCATTTGCCTGATAGATTGAAAGATTCCCCAAACGCAAACAACGTACAAACTTTTTCTGCTACAGAATAGGAAAGTACTGTTGCATCTGACTGAACCAGGACCGAATCGAGATGGAGTGGACGCTTCTTGCTAGCTGCAGGCCGAGGAACAAGTGGATAACTTACAAAAGCAGCCAGGCCAAGGCGAACATCGTTGCGTGTGAAAGCTATTGGAGCAATCTGCGACATCTGATCGTGAAGGAACGAAAGCATGGATTCCGAAAACCTGCGTGGGTCGGGTGTGAATAGCGTCTCTCCTTGATAGGAACGAATATCTTCAGGGCAGAATTTGCTGAGATATGTGCCAGTACAGGCAACCAGAGTTTTATATGCCGGAGAAAATATTGTATCCGGTATACCTTCAGAGGTACTGAGTAAGTCGTGAAGAGCTTCTGGCAAAGTTTCATTGTGAAGCAAGGAAGGTTGTGTCACCATTTTATGAACCAGGATATGGGCCAGGATTTCAAATGCGGGCAGACTATCCCAGCCGAAGGTCACGCTGATCGATTCCTCCAAACTAATCCCCTCATGCCAATGGCCGCGCGGGATATAGAGCAGGTCCCCAGGTCCCAAGATCCACTCATCCGAATTTTGTTCATTCAATCTCATACCTATATCATGATTCCAGACATTTGGATAAGAGGGAATCACTGGGTCCCGCGAAACACGCCAAAGACGGCTACCTTGAACTTGTACGACAATATTATCATCGTCATCAAAGTGAACGCCAATACCTCCTTGCGGTGAAGAATAGGTCATAAAAACTGTAGGAAGCCGTGACCAGAGCCAGGGCACGTCAAACTGCCGGAGTACCCGACGTGTTGGGGTATGGACATGTTCAACCTGTTCGAGCACTATCGTCGGTTTACCACCTTGAGCCTTTGCTTGTTCAAATAGCTTCCAGGCTATCCTTGATTCTACATATTGCCGCTCTGTTGGCTGCGCATCGTCTTTAAAACCAATGGTATCCCCGACAGCATCGAGTGATAAACAAAGCTGCTCAAAATCACTGCGACCAAATTGTGGCATCCACTCGGTCGCTCCAGCAGCAACGAAAAGGGGAGTACGACCGAGATGTGCATAGAATTCATCTCGACTTAGTCCGCGGGGGATGACGTGCTTATGAGAACTAGACGTCGGCATGATTTTTGCTCCATTTCTATGAACTAATAGTCCGGTTTGTACTTAGAAGAGCTAATTATAACTTAGCTCTCGGTCTGCCCTTTTGACATAAGATAGCGTTTGGCATGCCCTAGTGCCGTGAATGAGAAAGAGAAAGCGATCAGGAAAATTATCAACCCGATAACTCCATAAACAATCGCTATGCTCCCAATACGCTCAACGACCAACCCTCCAAAGAAGGTACCCAACGGAATAGTCGACCACGCCAGTACAGCAGAAGCACTCTGCACGCGTCCTAGTAGACGATTAGGAACGATAGTCTGGCGTAAGCTAGTTGTATTGATATTGAAGAGAATGCCAAGACCTGAGATGCTCGCCCAGAGAATCAGAGATATCCAATACCAACTTGTAAATGCAAAAATAACAGTTAACAATCCATCGGCCATAAGAGCACCTAGTGCTACAGTGCTGAAAGACCATCTTTTCCTTAGTGGATCGGCTGCTAGTGCGAGAACAATCACCCCAATACCGCCCACCGAGTAAAGCAAACCTACCTGGGCATCGCTAGCTTGAAGTTGGTGTTTAGCAAAAAATACGAGTTGTGTGCCGATGGTGATATCTACAAAGTTAATCAGGGCCATCATCACCGAAATAGCGCGAAGCACTGGATGACTCAGGATGTAACGTAGCCCCTCAAAAACTTCTTGGTAAAGTTTCGTAGTCTCTTGCTTATCTTCGCTTTCTTGCTGATTGAAGCTAATTTCAATCAGAGCTAAAGAAAATGCTGAAATGAGAAATGAAAACGCGTCAAAAAGTAAGATTGTCGGTAGAGGAAACAACGCGGCTAAAAGACCCGCCAGAAGAGGTCCAAGCACTGCTGCTGCAGAATAGCTGGCTTGAAGCCGCCCATTTGCAACGACAAGGTAATCTTGCTCAACTAAACTGGGAATCGCGGCAAACTCACCCGCGTCGAAACATATTGATAAAGTGGAAACCGTGAAGCCTACCAGATAGATCCACCAAACAGAAAGCAGGCCAAAAACTGCGAGGAGGGGAATTAAAGCAATAATTAATGCGCGTGCAATATCAACGCTAATCATCAGTTGGCGACGCCTGACCCGATCAACCCAGGCGCCTAGTACAAGTCCAAAGAGTGGATATGGAAGATTACTTGCCACAGTCGCAAAAGCCAGATCGAGAGGTGAGCCAGTGAGTTTGAAAACGAGTAATGGCAAGGCAAAGAGTGTAAAGGAGTTACCAAGATTCGAAATACTCTGTCCGAGCCAATATTTCCAAAAGTTACTATTAAATCCCCGAATATGCCTATTTATAGCATTACTGACCAAGAATCTCATAAGTCCCCCCGAATAAAAGCGGAGCGATTCATTCCTGATCCATTCGGGGATGAGCCGGGCATGCGTCTTTACAAAACAGGAGATCTTGCCCGCTATCTCGTTGACGGGCAGGTCCAATTTCTTGGCCGTAGCGATACCCAAGTCAAGCTACGGGGTTTTCGCATTGAGTTAGGAGAGATAGAAGCAATCTTACACGCTCATCCGGCGGTAGGCGAGGCCGTGGTCGTTGTCCGTGAGGATGAACCCGGAGAACGCCGTCTGGTAGCTTATATCATTGTAAACCAAAAGTATGCTCCCATTTTCAGGACATTACCTGCTGATTTGAAGGCTACCTTGCCCAGCCACATGCTTCCGAGTGCCTTTGTTGTACTCAAAGAGTGGCCGCTCACTCCGAATGGGAAGATAGATCGTAGAGCGCTACCAGCCCCCGATTCACAGAGCCTTGCATTCTTAGAGGCATTTGTCTCACCTCGCACATCGTGCGAAAAAGCTCTGGCACAGATCTGGTGTGAAATGCTCCACCTGGATCGAGTGGGTATTCACGATAGCTTTTTTATGTTAGGAGGGCATTCCCTATTAGCAACGCAAATCGCAGTGCGAATACGAAGCAGCCTTCAGGTGGAGGTACCTCTCACTATTTTATTTACCCATTCTACCATTGAGGATTTGGCCAGCTATATCGAGCGTAATGCCATACAACGCTCACCGATCCCGTCTATCCAGCGCCTCCCGCGTGGAGACAATCTACCTCTTTCTTTTTCGCAGGAACGCGTCTGGTTCCTGCAACAGCTTGAGCCTACCAATATGGCGTATAACGCTCAGGCGATGCTGCGATTGACAGGTCGGCTCGATGTAGCGGCATTAGAGGCCAGCCTGAGCGAGATAGTACGGCGTCATGAAATCTTCAGGACAACATTTCCTACTGTAGATGGCCATCCTATCCAACTTATTCACCGGCCCCAGGCGGTCAAGCTCCTGCTTATTGATCTCAAATTGGAAACAGAGCAAGAACGTGAACTGGCCATACAGCATCTGATGGATGAAGAGTTTCAGAAACCTTTCGCTATCACAGAGCTTCCTCTTGTAAGATGGACGCTCCTCCGCTTGAGCGAAAAAGAGCATATCTTACTGCATGTGGAACATCACCTGGTGCATGATGGTTGGTCATTCACGGTTTTCCTGTATGAATTACAGGAACTCTATACTGCATTCGCCGCCGGAAAGCCTTCTTCATTGCCTGACCTGGCTATTCAATTCGCAGACTTCGCGCAATGGCAACGTCAGTGGATGGGTGGTAAAGAAGCTGAGGAACAGCTCGTCTATTGGAAGCAAAAATTAGCTGGAAGTCCCGCCCTGCTGAACTTGCCTACTGATCGTCCTCGTCCTGCGGTTCTCGGCTTTAAGGGAGAAGTCCTGCGCATTGAACTGCCTGTATTTCTCTCGGAGGCGCTACGCGTATGCTGTCGGCAGGAAGGTGTCACCCTCTACATGTTGCTGTTGGGGGCCTTTTTCACGCTCCTCCATCGTTATACCAATCAAGATGATCTCTGTATTGGCACCGGTATCGCCAATCGCCGTTGGCAAGAGGCAGAGCCTCTCATCGGTATGATTATCAATACGCTTGCGCTGCGTATTGATCTTTCTGGCCGACCTACCTTTCAAGAGCTGCTCAGACGCGTGCGCGAAATAACGCTGGAAGCATATGCCCACCAGGACCTGCCCTTTGGCAAAGTTGTGGAAGCGTTGCAACCAGAACGTAGTCTCAGCCACTCTCCACTGTACCAGGCTGCCTTTAGCTTCCACGATTCCCCATTGCCAAGTCTCAATCTGCCTGATTTGCAAGTAGAGGTGATCGAGGGCTTGAGCAATCACTCAGCCAAATTTGATATCAATATTGTAGTGATTCCACATGCAGAACAACTGATTGGAACGCAAACTGAAACAGAAGAGAAAGGTATTACTTTTCTCTGGGAGTATAATACCGACTTATTTGTAGCCGCTACCATTCAGCGTATGGCCAAGTATTATCAAAATCTTTTACAGAGTATCAGTGTCAATCCAAAGCAGCGCATCGACGAAATACCTCTGTTGACGCAGGAGGAGCAGCAACATCTACTGTTTGCCTGGAATGCGACTACAACCCACTATCCGCAAGATCAATGCATTCATCATTTGTTCGAGATGCGGGCTGAGCAAACACCAGATACCGTTGTCGCCGTAGATGGCGACAATCACCAAACCTACGATGAACTGAACCGACGTGCCAACCAACTCTCCCACTATTTACAACAGCAAGGTGTGGGTCCTGAAGTGCTGGTCGGGATCTGCGTGGAACGCTCACTGGACATGCTGGCAGGACTATTAGGAATTTTAAAGGCCGGAGGAGCTTATGTCCCCCTCGACCCTGCTTATCCTAAGGAGCGACTTACCTACATCCTACAGAATAGTCATATATGTATGTTGCTTTCTCAACAGCGGTTCGCTGAACAACTGCCAAGCCTGCAAATACGTACTTTCTATCTTGATGCTGACTGGCAGACCATTGCGCACGAAAGCGCAGACAATCCAAGCAGTTTAGTGAGTTCTAGCAACCTGGCATATGTTATCTATACTTCTGGTTCTACGGGGACTCCTAAGGGGGTCCTATTACAACACGAAGGGCTTTTGAATCTTGTCTTCTGGCATCAACAAGCATTTCTGATATCATCGCGAGATCATGCAACTCTGGTGGCTGCACCTGCCTTTGATGCTTCTGTTTGGGAATTATGGCCATATCTTGCAGTAGGAGCCTGCATTTACATACCCGATGAGGAAATCAGAATTTCCGCTTTGCAGTTACGCAATTGGCTGATATACAACGCCATTACTATCAGCTTTCTACCAACGCCACTTGCAGAAAGTATTTTGATGCTGGATTGGCCTGATAAGTTGGCTTTACGAGTGTTGCTCACAGGAGGAGATGTCCTTCACACCTATCCCTCCCCCTCTCTTCCTTTTGTTTTAGTGAACAACTACGGACCAACAGAAAACACTGTCGTAACGACCTCTGGTTCTGTTACCTCTAGCGAACAAGCTAGCCTATTGCCTTTCATTGGATGCCCCATTGCTAATACCCAGGTGTATATACTAGATGCTTCTCTTAAACCAATTCCAAGCGGAGTTCCTGGCGAACTGTACGTTGGCGGGCCTAGCCTGGCACGCGGATACCTTCATCAAGCAGATCTTACTGCTGAGAGGTTTATTCCTAATCCTTTTAGCAAAGTGCCAGGAGCAAGATTTTATAAAACCAGCGATCTAACTCGCTACCATTCTAATGGAACAATTGAGTTTCTGAGACGTATCGATCAGCAGGTAAAGATACGCGGATACCGTATCGAATTGGGCGAAATCGAAGCAGTCCTTAGTCAGCATCACGCTCTAGAAGACGTTGTCATCCAGGTAAGAGAAGATGTTGCTGAAGAAAAGCGCCTGGTTGCCTATTTCGTTCCCTCTCAAGACTGCTCACCCACCTCCTATGAATTGCGTGAATTTCTTAAAGAACTGCTGCCTGATTATATGGTACCTTCGGCTTTTATCCCCCTTGAGAAAATACCACTTCTACCTAATGGCAAACTAGACCGTCAGGCATTACCTTCACCTCACCAAACAGACTCTGGACAAGAGCAGACGTTCGAAACTCCCCGTACAACATTAGAACTGCAACTTTTACAGCTCTTCGAGGATCTTTTGAATGTACATCCCATTGGTCTCAATGAGAACTTTTTTGAATTAGGAGGACATTCCCTCTTAAGAGTACGATTAGTGATGGAAATTCAGAAGCAATTTAACCAGCAAATTCCCCTTTCTGCCCTTTTCAAGGCGGCAACCGTTGAACAGCTAGCGAGCGTTCTTTGGGAGCAAAGCTATTCTCGTCAACGATCTCCTTTAGTTGGGCTCCAACCCCATGGCTCGAAAATTCCTTTTTATTGCGTACATCCGCGTGGAGGAGAAGTCCTTTGTTATCTGGACCTGGCACGTCATATAGGCTCGGATCAGCCTTTTTATGCCTTTGAAGAGCCTTTCCTCTCCGACCAGGAGCCTTCGATCAGGGTTGAGGATCTGGCAGAGCGATATATACAAGCACTTCTTGATTTTCAAGCGCAGGGACCGTACTGTTTAGGAGGATGGTCACTTGGAGGAAGTATAGCCTTCGAGATGGCTTATAGGTTACAGCAACAAGGACATGAAGTCGCGCTACTTGTTTTGCTAGATACCCTAGCTCCTTCACGAATGAGCAAACTTGCTGATGAGGACGAGGCAGAAGCTATTGCCTTTTTGGCTGAATACCTGGCAGGTCGTTTCTTGAATAAATTTCCAAATGCGCAACTTCCCAGATTGTTATCAGATGCCGAAGTGCGTCTGCTGACACAACAAGAGCGATTGCAATACTTCTTAGAATTTGCACGAGCGGTAAACTTTGTACCGCCAGGCACTCCTATTGAGGTTTTGCATCGTTATATACAATTTGATCTGGCCCATTTGAAAGCGGGACAAACCTACCTGCCGAATGTAGTCTACCCTGGTCGTATAACTTTGTTACGAGTCGTAGACCAGATCAATAGTACGGTAGCTGATGGAGGAGTCACTGATCTTACTCTGGGATGGGAAGAGTTTACAGCACAAGCCGTAGATGTCCGAGTACTTCTAGGAACTCACGTTACTATGCTAGAAGAGCCAGTTGTGCGGCGCCTGGCAGAACAATTAAAATATTGCCTAGAAGAAGTGCAGCAGCGGTACTGTTAATCACTTATGTGAAGAGGCACAGTCTTGGACACCATGCCGTGTTATGGCTCTTCCGCACTTTGCGTGCGATCTCATGCCGCCTTCAAAACCTTTTGACGTAAAAGCGGAAACCCGCTTCGGCCATACATCGAGCGCTTAATATATTTCAGCTTATGAATTTTTCCCTCAACAGGCCCATTGCTGTACGGGAGGGTGAAGGCCGCGTGCAGAGCCGAGCCCTCTTTCTCCAATCCCTGAGCAAAGGTGACCAGGTCGCTGATCCCGCTCTGTCGGCAGTCCCAGAGCCAGGTGTCCGGCGGTTGAGCATTGCGCGCTTTGAGCAAGGTGACAACGTGTTGGGCCAATCCATAGGCCATTTCGATCTGCTGTGATTTTCGGATGAGGGAGAGCGTCTGCTTGTCCTGTGGTTCCAGATGTTCAGGATCACGAAGAAACAGCCAGGCGAGGTGGCGCGGAGCTATGCTTTGAGATGTCCTGTTCGCCTGCTCCTGCATGAGAACAGGAGTCGAAGCTGGCTTCTCTCTTTGCACCTGAATCCATCGATAGACCATCATGCGACTGCCGGTAAAGCCGCGCGCTTGCAACTCTTGCCATAAGGGACCAGTCTCCTGGCATCCCTGTTGCCACCGTTCTTGCAAATACGTGCGATAGGGATCAATCGCGCTCTTGGTACGTGCAGGTTTGCCCCATTCTGGGAAATGGGGAGATCGGACAAAGTGGCGCACCCTGCGATGACCAAGGTGGAGTTGCCTGGCAATCCCCAGGAGAGTCCCTCCTTGCTGATAAAGTTCGTTGACTTGCTGATAGAGCGCAAGTCGCCTCTGTCGTGATCCCTCGGCACGGACTCGCTCGCCACCGGTTCTTTTTTGACGGGGCGAGATGATAAGCCTGTCGTCCTCACTTATCTCTGTCGGCATCTGGGTATGACTGAGGAAGCGCTCGATGGCTTCCCGAAGATTTTTTAAGAGATGCCAACGATCAATGACCTGCTGGGCGGCTGGAGCGCCGTCAGTTGCTCCACGCTGATAGTCTTTGGAACGGTCTCGGCTGATGATTTCCACACCCGGGTGTTGCCTGAGCCATTGGGCAAGGGATGCTGCGCTGCGGTCTTCGAGCAAGTCTACTGGCCGATGTGTTTCTAAATTGACGAGGATCGTTCCATAGGTGTGTCCTCGTCGAAAAGCGAAATCGTCCACCCCAAGGACTCGGGGAGTGGGGAGCGCCGGGCTCTTCTTTTTGGCTCGTCGGAGAAGCGTATCGGCACTCACCGGCATGGCTAATTGCTCAGCCAGCCGTGAGCCAGCTTGCCCGCTCAGAACGACAGCAATGCTCTCCACAATGATTCCCAAACGGCCGGTTTGCCTGGCTGCGACCGGCAATTCTGGTAAGCGCTCAGCGAATGTTTGCCGAGCACACTGTGAATTGAGGCAGCGAAAACGCCGCACGCGTAAGATCAGTTGAACCTGGAGGCCGCTGATCGGCAAATCTTGAGGGTGCCGTTGGTAGTCGCTATGGATGCGGCTCGTTTCCTCACTACAGGAAGGACAAACCCTCGTTTTCGTGAGTGCGCGAGCGGTAATCGTCAGCATAGTCTCGACTTTGGTAATCTGCTGGACCTCAAAACCGGCGAACGTAAACTGAAGCATGTGTTAGGAGATGCCCCCCGTGGATACTGTTTGAGAGAAGGAAATATTTCCTCTCACTTTATCTACGATTATGGGTTGTATGCTAGCACGCAAAGTGCGGAAGAGCCACAACGCGGCATGGTGTCGGGCCGAGACCGTCGGCAGCCTTAACAGCCCTGGCTCATGATAATCAGGATGTTGACGAGCAGAACAGCATCAGTTAAAATGTTCACATATTTCGTGACCAGAGTTAATTTATTGGTAGTATTATGAACTATGGATACTAAATCACATTTTACGTTTGTTTTCCTCTCACCATCCAATTGGATCGACTATGCGCTGCTAGACAGTGGCGCAGGCGCTAAGCTAGAGCAGTTTGGCCCGTATAGGTTTGTTCGACCAGAGCCTCAAGCTTTGTGGCTGCCTGCCTTGCCGCAGGAAACATGGAGAGCCGCTGATGCCATATTCCGGGGTGGCGATAGTGAAGAGGGCGGTAAATGGCAATTTAATCGCTCCGTAGAGCCCCAATGGGTGATGCATTATAAAACGATGAGTTTTTGGTCTAAAATTACTTCTTTCCGCCATTTAGGAGTCTTTCCCGAGCAAGCGAGCCAATGGGATTGGCTCAGCGAAACCATTCAAAGAGCGAACAGACCGGTTAGGATTCTTAACCTTTTTGGCTATACTGGTCTGGCGACGCTGGTTGCGGCCAAAGCGGGCGCTCATGTGACTCATGTGGATGCCTCGAAACAGGCCGTTAGCTGGGCGCGGGAAAATCAGATGCTTTCAGGATTAGGAGATCAGCCTATCCGTTGGATCGTTGACGACGCGCTTAAATATGTGCAACGGGAAGTACGGCGGCAAATTCACTATGACGGATTGATTATCGACCCACCCAAATTCGGTCGCGGTCCGAAAGATGAAATATGGAAGCTTTATGACTCGCTACCGGTATTGCTTAAAATATGCCGTTCTCTGCTCAGTAAACAACCCTTGTTTGCTGTTTTAACTGCTTATGCTATCAGGGTTTCAGCATTAAGTTTACAGTATACTTTAGAGGAGATGTTTGCTGGCTATGATGGTTCTACGATTTCGGGTGAGATGACACTGATTGAGCAGAGTAGAGGACGACAGCTTTCTACAGCCATCTTTTCTCGTTGGGTTTCTCATCAGTCCTGATTTTTTGGACAGAGGCATCACTTTCATTTTATTATGTTCTTGAATTTGAATCACTAAAAACCTTAGATGTCAGAGAGATGAGCTATGAAAAAGGATTTAGCTTTGCATAAATACAAAAAGTCACTTGATTATTCTTACACTTTTGGCGTATTCCCAACGCTTGAACTCCTTATGAGGCAACCAACCCATGTGATGAAAGTTATTGTAAGCACCAAAGGCGAGACAAATATCGGGATCTCAAAAATATGGGAGTTATGCCACAAACACACTATTCAAGTCGAGATAAATGATGGTCTGCTTAATAAGATTTCTCCGAAGGAGAATATTTATGCTTTAGGTGTATTCAAAAAGTATACCAGCAAATTGAACGATCATTCCAACCATATCGTGCTCGTCCATCCAAGCGATACTGGCAATCTTGGCACCATCATCCGCACTATGCTCGGATTTCAAATGCGTAATTTGGCTCTTGTCAGACCAGCAGTGGATTTTTTTGACCCCAAAGTTATTCGAGCTTCGATGGGTGCAGTATTTTCGATTCATTTTTCTTATTTTGATAGCTTTATCGATTATCAGAAAGATCATCAGCAACATTTTTATCCATTTATGACAAATGGCGAAATACAGTTACCTGATGCTGCTTTTAAAACACCTTTTAGCCTTATATTTGGCAATGAAGCGGCAGGACTGGGAGATAATTACCTGGAGATTGGCACAAGTGTGGCTATTCCACAAAATCACCTGGTAGATTCCCTGAATTTAGCCGTAGCAGTTGGAATAGCCCTTTACGAAAGCAGAAGCAAGTAACGTATAACCCCTTGTCCTCTCAAAGGGAAGCGAGCAATGGACGACTAAAAGTTGATGGTATGATCGCAAAGCCAGTGGAACCGGGATGTATGGTACTGGCTCACTTACTATGATTACTCGCAGAATCCAGGCGGCAGTAGAGTTCTGTGCATTCACACCTGGTTGCAGCATGCCCTTCACATTCAAATTGAATGGTCGTATGCACAATTTGATATTGCTCTTTGAGCAATGTTGTGAGTGATTGCAGGATGGACAAGCTGGCGCTGGTTGGGATATTATCGATCAAGACATGGCAGGAGAGGGCATTCATGTTGCTGGCAATGCTCCACACATGCAGGTCGTGGACATCTTTCACTCCTTCGACCGCGTTCATATCACGCACAAGGTTCGTGATGGAGACAGAGCGCGGAACGGCTTCGAGCAGAATATTGGTCGTTTCACCCAGAATATGCCAGGCTCCGACGGCGATCAAGAGGGCAATGCCAACGGAGAGGATCGGATCAACAATCGTCCAGCCAGTGAGCAGGATAATGATACCGGCGATAATCACGCCCGCCGATGCTCCCACATCACCAAAAACGTGCAGCACAGCCGCGCGCACATTAATATTATCCTCTTCTTTACGCAGGCCAAAGCCGATATACAGGTTGATAACAACGCCAACGATAGCTGACGCAAACATCACCAGCGGCTGGATAGGCTCAGGGTGCTGAAAGCGTTGAATCGCTTCCCAGATAATCACACCGGCAATAATAATCAAAGTGGCGGCATTGACCAGGGCCGCCAGAATGCCGACGCGATGGTACCCAAAGGTCTTGCGCTCGTTGGATGGTCGTTCTGACTGAGTAGCCGCGAACCAGGCCAGGCCGAGCGCGAACAGATCCGTTACCACATGACCGGCATCGGAGAGCAGGGCCAGAGAGTTAGCAAGCACGCCGCCCACAACTTCCGCGAACAAAATGATAATCGTCAGGAAAAACGCAATGCGTAAGGTCCGCCCGGCCATGCCGTGGGTGTGATCGTGGCTGTGATTATGATTATGATCATGTGTATGATTATGGCTTATAGTAGTATTATGCATATGATCGTGACTATGGCGTACACTATTCATACCTCCACCTCAACTTTTTGGTCAAAACAGCAATCTTCACGAACGTGAGCCAGGCCCATCTGCAACAACTGGCGAATGTGCGCGTCGATCAGCCGATAATAGACGACGCGGCCAACTTTGCGCATAGCGACGATCTTCTGGTTCCGCAAAACGCGCAACTGGTGAGAGATGGTGGTATCATCGCGCCCCAGGCCAGCGGCCAGATCACAGACGCAAAGTTCGCCGTTAGGAGAGCAAAAGAGGGCATGCACCACCTGTAAGCGCGTGGGATCGCTCAAAACGGCAAAAAAAGTGGCGATACGCGCCGCTTCTTCTGTAGAAAGCCGGTGGCGTCTTACCTCTCCGACCTGTTCGGCATGGACAAAGCGCTCCTGGCACACATCCTCTCCAGGATTGTTCGCAACTAAAGGAGCCTCTGTTGATCGCGCTAGCATTGCTCAACCGCCTTTCTCTGAATAGCTGTACACCCATGCAGCTATTTCTATAACTATATCACACAAACGGCAAATTATCAAGCTGAGTTCGGCCTTCTGTAAAGCGTGGGGTATTGTAAAGTTGAGAAACGCTATCACCCCTTGAAAGGTGAACTAGCTGTTCACCTGATCGCCATTGTCACTCTTTATTTGAGCATGTCTTTAATCACCAATGCGGCATGTTTCGCGTCAGCAATGCTTGGCATGACGTAGGTAGAGGTACTCAATAACAGGAGGGCATCAATGATTCGCGCCAGTTTCAGACGTGCTTCAAAACCTGGACTCTGCATGAGTGATTGACCGTAGGGGGAGGCGAGCCAGTCGATGGAAAATGCATAGCTGTCCCAATAATCCCAGCGGACGAGATCTCGTACGGGATCGCCACTGTGAACGGCTCCCCAGTCAATCACCCCGGTAATGCGATCATCGCTATCAACCAAGATATGGTCTGGTGTGAGATCGTAATGCAATAAAACCGGCTCACAGACCACAAATGATGCAAAATAACACAATCCCTGCCACACATCTTCAAATCGAGGAACTCCAAGAGTGTTGAACTGAGCGAGGGCGTTGTCAAACTTCTCAGCGTCTTCTTGAAGGGCATACACCCTCTCTTCAAATGACTCATATGTCCCGTGATTTGGGGTAGTGATTCTTCCCCACCCAAATGGCGATACGGAATGAATAGCTGCAAGGAGTTCGCCAGCCTGTTCAGTCAGTCTTTGAGATCGAGCGCGTCCAATCTTTCCTTGTGCCAGCAGGCTATCCATCGGCTCGCCCGTCAATTTCTTTTGAACCTGATAGTAGATCACCTCCTCCCTCTCAACCATCGAGCCTTGTGTCAAAATAGCAGCCACAGGAACCCCACGGCGACTTACTTCCTGCATGGCCCATTGTTCAATGGCAAAGATATCGTAGTCAAATCCTCTCGCAATTCGAAGGACAATTGATCCCTCTTTGAGATCGATGAAATATACTTCGTTAGACTGCCCTCTGTTGATACGAGTAATCCGCTCGATGGTGGTATTCGTGGCTTTATGCACGATCTCTTTGAGCGTGTTTGCATCAGTTGTATGAGTTCGCTGAAACTGTTCTTGCTGATTATTCATACGATATTCAATCGATGAGGGAGAGTATCATGGAGGTAACTTCTTCACCGAGGTTCGTCCTCTCTGTGCTTCTCCCATTTTTCTTTAATGTACCATTCCTGTCAATTTCAATGTGGACTGACCACCTGGTTACCTTGCACCGATCTGAAGCAACATGCTACACTATTTCATGACCTCAGGCGAGTCGAGAATAAACAGTGATTCCTACGCCTCCCTGGAGAGAAAGAGTCAAGTGGAAGTACACCAGGGCATATCAGATGCAAGTGACAGCACAACTCAGAGCTGGTGGCACCGGTTACGACCAAGATTAACGCTCCTCTATATCCTGGTTGCCATAACCCTGCTGCTGATCAGTGGAACGGGTCAGATGCGCCTGCTCAATCAAGTCGGCAAGGTCTTCGGCGGCTTCTTCTGGGCGATTGATACCAGCGGAGAGATTATCGTCGTTTCTGTCCCTATGCAACTTCCTCCCTTCAAGGTGAAAGCAGACTCGCTTACCAGCAACAGTCACATCATTGCCGCTAACGGATTGCCAGGAGGGGCCGGGATCGAACACGCCTATGAGCAAGCTCATGAGGGAGAGCCTATTATCTATACCATCAGGCAGAACAATAGTACTGCATTTTATAGCCGTCCGGCAGCGATATTTACCTGGGATATGTGGTGGCAGAATTATGGCCTGGCTTTGCTGGCAGGTATTAGCTGGCTGATCGTTGGCGGCTTTTTACTTACGACGGCTGCGGACTGGTCCGGCGCTGTTGAGGGCATGACACTGCTCCCACCTGCGATCCTGCTGCTGCTTTCTAGCAGTTGGGGCAACGTGCAGCAACCCTACCCAACAGATATGGTCATTCAGCTGATCTGGATTCCCTCCTTCGCCCTGCTGGGCGCGGCTTTTATCCATCTCAGTTTGACTTATCGACCTGAGGCGTTGACGACCGTTCGCCAACCACGGATGCACATAGATGCCCTTCCATATCTCCCGCTGGCTGCACTGCTGGCTTATGAGTGGTTCTCTTACATCTTTTTCGGCTATGTGCTCATACGCACAAATATCCTGCTCAGCCTGGGCTATGCCGTCATCGGCAGTATTATCAGCTTCTGCATCGGCATCACTTCGCTGATACGCATTGGTCGTTTGCTGCCGACGAGATGGTTTGGCAAGATACTTGATCCCGTCCCTTCCCACGTTAGCAGACGCGTAGGCGATCTTTTGACTTTGTGGATTGGTGGAGTGGGCATTGGTTTCTGCCTGGGAGTGCTGCCCATTCTGCTGATTGGACAGACATTGCTCCCCCTGCCCATGTTCTATATTCTGGTCGCAGTTTACCCATTCATCCTGCTTTACGCCATACGTTCACTGCGTCTGATTGATCGCCTGCATATTACGCTGGAGCAGCGTGAGGCTGCCTTGCAAGAGCAGCAACGCACTGCTGGCGAGTTGCGCCAGGCCAATCTGGAGTTGCAGCGCGCGACTTCGCTCCTATTGCACGCTGACGCCCATCTACGCTCGCTTCTATCGCAGCGCATCCACGACCAGCCCAAACAGCAAGCCCAGCGCATTCGTTCTTTACTCGGATACTGGCAGCGTAAATTGCATATGGCAGCAGCATGTGATCCTGACGGGAAGGTTACGGCCCAACCGATTATTGAGGCTATAGGAAAGGTGAGCGCGATCAGCGAAGAATTAGAGAGTGATCTGCGAGGGCTACAGATGCTGGTCGAAGACGCCTATCAGCGACGCAGTCTCGGCCTGAAACTTCACCTGGAAAAATTGCTGCGCGAGGATTTGCCCGGGCTCCATCCAGAATCGCCCTTGAAGATAGAGGCTGATTTAAGGGAGCTGGATAGGCTCGATCCTGAACTGGAGCAAACGGAAGAGGGGGCAAAGATCTCGGAGGCTATTTCTTACACTGTCACCCAGGCTTCGCTCAATATCTACAATCATGCAGCCGCGAATCACGCTACTGTGCAGGCTACCTATGCCAGAGGGGTACTGGAAGTGCGTATCACGGACGATGGGAGTGGCTTTGATGCCGACCACATCGCGCCGGAGAAGACCAGCCTCTTCAAAGCCCGTCTGAAGGCTCGCGAGGCCAACGGAACGCTGGCAATAAGGTCCATCGCTCGCCCACAGTCTGGGCAAGGCACGATCATCACGCTGTGTATCCCCCTTCCTTCCATCTGCAAATTGCCACAGATAATGCGAGCAGGGACCACAGGTAATGAGCAAGTGTAGTACATGCTACAGGGTCTCTTGCCGCAGACCAGCATATGCCTCATAGGCATGAGCCAGCAGGACGCGTCTACCGGGATCGCTGGGAGAGCCTTCGATGGAGAAAAAGCTATAGAGCTCGCTGACGAGGTTTTCCAGAGGGCCAATATTTGGTCCCCCTTTGGGACTGAGAAAGCCCATGCGTAAGGCAATCTCATCATTGCTCAAGCCCTGCGCTATCAGCGAGGCACATTCCTCCTGACGCGGAGTGAGTCGCTGCCCGCGCAGACGTTTGAGGAGGTAGTTGAGCACTTCACTATCGATGAACGTCTCGTGGTGAGAGACAACGGTCAGCGCGATACGCTCAAGGTACGCTGGCTCGATGTGATTAAAAAGGGCATAGCCATGCAGTCCCTGTGTCTTTTTTGCCCCTTTGTGCGCTTTACGTGGAGTGCCGCGCCGCGTATATTCCTGGCGAAACATCTCGGCAGCCAGCGTCCAGCTAGGCTCTTGCGTATAAATGACAACGCGCAAGCCAGGAGCGATTTCCAGCAGCGCCCGCCCCAATTCTATACCATTGTCATTGCCCAGACGCAAGTCGGAGAGCACCAGCCAGTTTGATAGCGTAGGATTCTGTATTTGCTGCTGACTCAACTCCTCCGTCAGTTTTATGGCCTCACCCATATTCCCGGCCTGACCGCTGAGATGGAGCAGAGGGGTCTCTTCCACAAATTCGCAGACCCCACGCCGTTTAATGGGCGTATCATCTATTACAATGATGGGAATGCGCATATCTACCATGATTCGTAGTATATCTTGTGCGTTATCTCAGCGCAAATGTTTTTGCTTTCCTGCTCCATACACAGCCATTTGAGAAGTGAGAGCATATAGTTGAGATGTTGCAACTGGCGAACGGGACCTCCAGCCAAACTCCCTGCCTGGAGGTGCTGGGTCAAGATATCTTTCTTGATCATACCTTCAATAGGAGCCTGTCGAATCATGGTCTCTAAATGATGCAGATTACGGGCCAATCCCAGATAGTAGACCTCGTTAAAATGCCCCTTCTGCTGCCGGTATCTGATGGCATCCGGCAGAATATCACGCATAGCTTGGGCAAGTACCGGTTTTACGCTCCCCGGTTCTGGCAAAATCCTCGACTGCATCCCTAAACCAAAAGACAAGAGCCGTGGATCGAGAAACGGATGGGCATTGGCGATCCCCAGGGGAGCCGCGACCGACCAGCGAAACACGTCGCCTGCTCTAGCTGTGATCGCATTGAGGGTAACGGAGAGGCTCGTGTATTGACTCTGCCGGTACAGTTGCCGAGCATTCTCGATAACACGACTTCGCAGGTCATGACGACGGGCAAATTCTGGAGTGATCCAGGGAGGAATGCTCCAATCAGCATCTTTTTTTGTAAGGAAGTCTGCCCACCTGGTACCGGCTATCCAGGGCGCAATGATGGGATGGAAGCCGAATGGTACGAGGATGCTCCAGGGACTACAGTTTTGTGCCTTTGCCCATTTCGTCGCTTCTTGCCAGACATTGCCGGAGCCAGCAGGGTTGCGCCTCAGAGGTCGTCGTAATATATCGGCGAGGTAGTAAGGAAGCTGAGCATGAATCTCATCGGCTCCATGACCCGTTAAGATGGTAAGAGCGCCAATCTCAACGGCTAGCGCGATAAATGGCCGCATCATAGTCAGGCTGGGCAATACTGTATATGGTTCATCGTGTGGTGGCGGATCAGAGAAGATATCGAAATCCAAAAAGTCGTCTGCTGGCAGGAGATGCTCTACCAGCGCGGTTTTGCGACATAAAGCACTTGTTATATATGAGCGTTCCCGCGCCAAAAGGGGAAGGCGATCATATACCAGCGAAGCCGTATGTAAGGGAGCCTCTCCACCTCCAGAGCAAACAATATCCTGCGCCAGTAGTGCAATGGATGTCGAATCCATGCCCCCGGACAGATGTGCCAGGGTACAGCCGCGCATCCGCTCCTGAACGGCCACCCGTAACAGTTTCCGGTAGTGCTCAGCAATAGCTACCAGATCATTGGTCCCAGGATCTTTGATCTGTTTGAGCCAATCCCAGTAAGCCCGGCGTTCAATAGCTTCTGTATCCCCTCTTGCTATGACCATCATCCCAGGTAAGACGCGATGTATCCCCATATAAGCGCATTGCTCGTTACTACCCTCATTGCGAGGAGCTTGCATCATGACGAACTCGGCAAGATATGCCTCATTAAGCAGGCATTGCGGCAACATAGCACGAAGTGGTCGTATGCTGGTACTAAGAGCAACAGTACTATCCTGCTGTATCCAGAAGAGTGGATACCCTCCAAGCGGGTCGCGTAAACCAATCAATTGAGAGATCTTCGCATCCCAGATAACAAGTGCGAAATCTCCTTCTAATCGTTCCAGGGATGCAGGGCCCAGATGGCAGTAGACGGCTAGCGCAAGAGCAGCATCATTTACCCGACATTCATTCAGAGCATCATTCGGACATACAGCCAGAAGTTCAGAGAGCAGGTCTTGCCGATAGTAGAGACGACCGATGAGCAGTGCAAAAGAGTCATCCACATGTGAATGCGTCACCAGAGCGCTCTGATCGTTATTATCCGGTACACTGACATGAACCTCAATATCCCTTGCGCGACGCACAACCGTAAATCCTACTTGCATACACTCTCTCTGTTTCGTCAGAAGGAACGCCTGAAAGCACAGTACGACCAGCTATCCCCCATAACTGTATACTGGCATAAACTGTTCGCACCTACCCTCATCATCGCTAAGGACAAGCTGTCCCACTTCACACCAGCAGTGACATCCCAACGGGAACAGGTGAACGCCCAGCACTAATCTAGCAGCAAAGCCAGCAGAACAGAGCAGCCACCAGCAAGCCAGCGCCCGCTCTTTACATTCAACATGCAAAAAATGGCGAGCCGCCACGCTACGAACGGCTTCGTCTATATCCTTAATGGATTGCTCTAACTCTGCGGTCATATCGCCGGAAGCATTTTTCTGTGTGGATTGCGTCCGCACTAAGTAAGAGTGCCAGCTCGCAACAGTACGAGGCCATCCAAAGAGTCGAACCGCAACACAGGCAAGCGTCAATAATGCCCAGGTTTTCCGTTGTAGAGAGCATGGGCAGACAGAGATGGCATGTAACAAGGGCGCGAGTACTAATAAAGACAATGCATGCTTGCTCTGGAACGATCTTCGGGAGCGCCGAACATGGGAGATCAGCCGTTTCTCCTCCAGACCGTGCAAAAACGCGTGCAGGTCGCTCTGCACATGAGATACGTCAGCGTGATACTCCGTCGCAATATGAGCTGCTACCGCTGCTGTGTTCTCGTGCAGAGCTTCGTAGAGCATCTGTGCCGCCATCTGAGAAAGCGCGTAGAAGTTCCCACCCAGGTCGAGCAAGCGCGCCGATCCATCCTGAATACGCAGGAAGATGACATCGGACGCTAAACAATAGTCGCCCTCTGTCCTCCCTGCTTCAGCCCTAAGAATGAACTGGATCATCATATTTCCCGATCAAACAATACGCTATCCTTCCATAAGGAGACATTATGGATAGGTATACAAACCTTGTCCATCGTACACGCTGCCGGCTGCGGAACTAGCCATGAGGCGCTGCGCTTTTCCAACGAGGAGCACCCGTGGAGAGCGATAGGATCGCGGCGGCGTATAGTTCTCACCCCAGCTTTCCTCAGAGCTATGTGGCATCCGAGTCTCTAACGTTTTAATGAGCTGCTGATTCTGACGTTTCACGATTACCTCCTGACTGAGTGATCGAACTCACTTGCGATTGAATGCTAATGGGCTCCCATTGAGGTGAGTCAGGCACTTCAATATGATTCTCGATCCTCTTTGACCCAATCCCTAAGAGCTTTCACTTCTCTACAATTACTATCACCTCATGAGGAAACATTATGGTTTGTATCCACCTTGTCCATCGTAATCACCACCAAATGGAGCACCTGCCATGAGGCACTGCGCTTTTCCGATGAGAAGCACCTGCGGGGAGCGATAAAATTGCTGCGTCGTACAGTCCTTATCCCGGCGTTTCTCGGAGCATTGTGCTATCTGAGTCTCTAACCTTTCAGTAGGCTGCTGATCCTGATGTTCCATGATGACCTCCTGACAAAGCAGTCGAACTCGCCTTCACTGAGTGCTGACAAGCCTCTATCGAGATGAGCCCGATTCTTCAATACGATCCAATCAACCCGATTCCCAAAAAGCTTCTTTTCTCTATAATATAAAATAAAGTGTAAATATTATGCACTATTTTCTATATAAGCAATATACATAAAACAACAGCAACAAATCAATAGCATCGATTTTCCCTTTAAATAGAGGGGGAAGCACGCGCTATCAGTCACACAGGAACCCTTCGAAGCTTTCAATAACACTATCAATACAAATAACTAACAGACTCAGTAAGGAAGCTCTATCTCCCCATCAGCAACTTATTCCATGTCTATTTATAGGGATGTCTTACACTATTGACATATATTTTACTTTGTTTATAATTTAATATAAGAAGTAAGATTGACTGATGGTAGCGATCACTACGGGTAGATTATTTTTGTAGAGATACATGGAGATCCGCTTTACCAGGAGGATTGCTCATGGCTACATCTAACACTACCAACTTATCAGGAGCACCTCAACACTCCAATAACTATAACGCGCTACGTAAGAAGATAAACGATATAGTGAAGAACTTCGACGTATTGCCTCCCAAGAGGAAGGTAACCAGGCATATTTTCAAGTGGGGTTTGTTATACATTTTTATTTCTTATTTGCTCTATTTTATAGCAGGTGCGTTATTTTTTACTCGCCTCTGTCAATTGTATGGACCTAAACTCCGCCATATCTATCCTGATAACTATTCTTGCGGTAAAACGATCCCTGAGCCCTCGTTTCCTGAACAACTCGTCAACCTGATTATCGGATATACTAAACTAGCCACCGGATCTATTGAAATAGTGCTTCTCGTCATAGGTGCGATCCTTCTATTATCGTTTTTCAACATATGGCGAGGATATGTACCAAAAACGTTGCGAGATCTCTTCAATAACAAGCGTCTCGGTGCTGTTCGTATTGATGATAACTGGAAACATGCTGACACAGCTATCGCAGCTCACTATCTGCTTTTTCTTGATAGATATAAGTGTGCTCTCAGCGGGCGTATAAGTTATCTCTTTGGCTTCTGTGGCATTCTATACACCATATGCTATACAGCAATTCTAAGTAAAATAGATCATCACCAGACCATAGATTACTTAAAATCTCTTGTTCTCCCTCAGAGTCACGTTGACGCGTTTGTTTTACTTCTATTTCTATTTTCCTTAGTGTTTTTTGCAGTCATAGAAATAATTTTATTTTATTCTTTTGGCACGATACTATTCATAATAATTGTATCGGGCAAATACCTGGGGGAATTGGTGCGGGATTTTCACATCACGAGCAATCCGCTTCACCTGGACCGCTGTGGTGGCCTTAAGCAACTGGGCAAATTCTGTCAATGGTTATTTTTGCCAACGTGGTCCTTCTCATTATTTCTTCTGGTAACTGTTATATTGCTCCTGGTAAGTGGCTATAAGACGGGCGGCAATATGAAGACCTTATGCATCATAAATTTTTGGTTCATATTGCTCGTTTGCGGGTTTGCCTCTTTCCTCGTTGTCTGGGCAGCCACAATACCTCTATGGAAAATACATATGGGGATGATTGATACAGGCGAAATATCTCAACAAAAACAAAGTACAGAAATCAACATACTAGAAAAACGGCTGCAAAATTTAATCGACAGAGATCAGTTAGAACAGGCAAAAGCCGTTAAGGAAAAATTAGAGCTGGCGAAAACACTCAACACCTCGTATCCCAAATGGCCTTTCATCACTTTCAAAGCATCAGCCCTTTCAATTAGCACATCGATCATTTCTAGTTCAGTACCAGTAGTCCTACGACTGTTTACTGAACCAGCAGTCTTAAATTTGCTACAGCGTCAGCTATAGTCAGGGAAGTGATAAGGTCTTTTCAAGACTGAAAGCCCACTCTTGCATGGCGACCATGTTTATGGGTATGATGACCTAAGAATCTGATTCTTCAATTACATTTGATGAATCGGTTTCCCATGACACATATGTATACTGCGGGACGGAGCTTCATCCGGCGAGTGCTCCTATGCAGAGAAGACGACTCTCTGACCACCCTTCTTGTTTCTTTCCATACCACCTGAACTAACACTGCTGATGGTACAATACGAGGGATGAAGAGTGCCTTCATCTGTGGATTTACCTCTTCTAGATTTTCAGAGGCTGAGTTCTGACAGAGCCGTTTTCTGTCTTATTTGAGGAGACCGCTCACCAGAAGGGTGAGGAAAGGAACAGTTCCATGCGCGTTTCTCGTGTCATCGCTGAGATTCTCAAGCGCGAAGGGGTCGAATTTCTGATTGGCTACCCCGTCAATCCGATCATTGAGGCGGCTGCGGAAGCGGATATTCGTACGATCATCGTGCGACAGGAACGCACCGGCTTGCATATGGCCGACGCCGTCAGCCGCGTGACATCCGGCGAGCGCATCGGCGTATTTGCGATGCAGCATGGCCCGGGGACGGAGAATGCCTTTGGTGGGGTCGCTCAAGCCTACGGGGAATCGGTTCCCCTGGTGGTCCTGCCCGCTGGCTATCCCCGGTCGATCAACACCGTCCCTCCCAACTTCAACGCCCTGCTCAACTTCCAACACATTACCAAATCGGTCGAGCAGGTCAGTACCGCGACTGCGGTCGTGGGTGCGCTGAGGCGAGCCTTTACGCAGGCGAAAAACGGACGACCGCGCCCGGTGATGGTCGAGATTCCTGCCGATCTCTTCACCGAGGAATTCGCCGAGCCCCTGTCTTATCGCGCCACGCCCCGCGTGCGGTACGCGCCCGATCCTCAGGAGGTCGAGCGTGTCGCTCAGGCGCTGGTCGAGGCAAAGCGACCGGTTTTTTATGCCGGACAAGGGGTGCATTATGCGCGGGCCTGGCAGCCGCTACGCGAACTGGCAGAACTGCTGGAGGCACCCGTTACCACCAGTCTGCAAGGGAAAAGCGCGTTTCCCGAAACACATCCCCTCTCGCTTGGTTCCGGCGGTCTCGCCATGCCGCAGCCCGTTCACGACTTTTTGAGGGATGCCGATGTCATTTTCGGCATTGGCTGTAGTTTTACTACCACCAATTTCGGCATACGTATCCCCAAAGATAAGGTCATGATCCAGGCCACGCTGGACCCGGCGGACCTCAATAAGGACCAGCCCATCGACTATGGCTTGCTCGGTGACGCGGGCTTGACGCTGAACATGCTCATCGAAGCCGTCAAAGAGCGGCTTGGCGGTAAAGCTCGCGGTCGAACCGAGCAAGTGGCGCAGGAAATTCAGACCGTGAAGAAGCAATGGCTCGACCGGTGGAACCCCAAGCTGGCCTCCAATGAGATTCCCCTTTCCCCCTATCGCGTCATCTGGGACCTGCTCCACACGGTGGATGTTACGCAGACGATTATCACGCACGACGCGGGCAGTCCACGCGACCAGCTTTCGCCGTTCTGGGCCGCTCAGGAACCCCTGACCTATCTCGGATGGGGCAAAACGACACAGCTCGGGTATGGACTCGGTCTGGCGATGGGAGCAAAGCTGGCGCGTCCCGAGATGCTATGCATCAATGTATGGGGAGACGCGGCCATTGGTTTTACCGGCATGGATTTTGAGACGGCGGTGCGCGAGCGCATTCCTATCCTCTCGATCCTGCTGAACAACTTCTCGATGGCCATTGAACTACCAGTGATGAAAGCGGCCACAGAAAAGTATCGCAGCACCGATATTTCTGGCAACTACGCGGACTTTGCCCGC
Source organism: Ktedonosporobacter sp. (assembly GCA_035293765.1). GTDB lineage: Bacteria > Chloroflexota > Ktedonobacteria > Ktedonobacterales > Ktedonobacteraceae > DASRHT01. The sequence goes on along the minus strand of DATGMF010000044.1, from coordinate 3,584 downwards.
GCCCTGGGTGGCTATGCCGAACGGGTCACGGAGCCAGCCGAGATTGTCCCGGCCATCCGCCGAGGGATTCGACAGACGCAGGAAGGCATGCCTGTTCTGCTGGAGTTTCTGACACAAAAAGAGCTGGCCGTTTCTACTTTCAGATAAGCAACTCTTGCACCTGGTAGCATTGTTGGCACCGCAAAGATGACGAGTACCGGCATTTTAAGCAATCGTATGAGCAAGGAAGGAGCGTAACCAATGGCATTTGTTGTGGCCGCGCTATGGCGGGCGAAAAAAGGGCAGGAAGAGACCATTGCGCGCGTGATCGAGAAGATGACGCCGCTTTCGAAGCAGGAGCCCGGTTGTCTGTTCTACCAGGCGCACCGCTCAAAGGACGATCCGCAGTTGTTCTTCCTATACGAGCAATACGTCAGTGAAGCAGGCTATGAAGCGCATATGGCAACCCCACATTTCGAGCAATACGTCAGAGGCGAGGCGCTTCCCCATCTGGAGAGCCGCGAGCGGGCATTCTATGAGACGATGGAATTCTAAAGCAGAGAACGCTATTCGTAGTGGTAATTGCCCCAAAGGGGTGCAATTACCGCTTCATTCCCACATTCTTCACCCTAAAAACTTACTGCAACAAACTGGAGAATCAGGGCTTGTTCATTTTCCCGTTGCTCCCGTTATGCTCGCGGGGCCAAGCTGGTTGCGAGCGTTAGCAGTTAGAACAATGGCACCGTTGCGCCAATTAGCGCGGCATCGCTCCCCAGATCAGCAGCGACGACTTCGACCATTGTACAGACTTGCGCTGCGGAGCTTGAGGAAGTTGTGAGAGAGCTGCGCACATGGGTAAGCAATAGCTCATTGGCAGGCAAGACGCCGCCCCCCAGGATCAAGAGGTTAGGCTCAAAGAGGTTAATATATTTCGCGATGGCGGCCCCAAGCCAGCGACCAACCTCGCTATAAATCTGTGCCGCCACGCTATCGCCTCGCATGGCCTCTTCGGCTAAAAGCTGCGGGCTGAAATATTCATGATTGAGCAGGCGCTGAGTAAAGCGGCTTTCGTCGCCACGGCGCAAAGCTCGCTGCACCATTTTTTGTACCGCATCCATTGAGACGAGAGTATTAATGCAACCACGCTTGCCACAGCTACAGCGCGGCCCCGAGGCGGAAACCGATACATGGCAGATATGACCAACGTACTGGGGCTGATGCACCAGTACGCCATCAGCAACAACAGATGCGCCCACGACGGCATTGACGGTTAAGAAGAGCAAGCGACGGAAGCCGCGACCTGCGCCAAAACGTTGCTCCCCCAGCATAGCCGCATCGACATCCACATGCAGATGCGCCGGAAGACGATAACGCGTCTCCAGCAGATCTTTCAGAGGAAAACTATTGAGAGCAGGCAAGATAGGCACCTGGAGAGGGCGACGCGCTTCAACATCGAGCGAGCCGGGAATGCTCACGCCTATCCCCCGCACAGGCAAGCCCTCCGCCTGGGCATAGGCAAGCGCCGCGTCAATCACACGCAGATAGGGGTCAAGGGTCGCCAAAGCCGGACGCCCCCTCAGCGTTTTTGCCTGACAACGGTGACAAACTCTCCCCTGACTGTCTATTAATGCAACTGTCGTTTTTCCCCCACCAATCTCAACTCCTACCCCGACGCTCCTATCTATGCTCATCGGCAGCTGTCCGTACTTCTACATTCTAGTATTTAGCTAGAACATATGTTCTTAATGCAACTGGACTACACGAATAGATATGAGAACAAAAACAGCTTATGTAGAGCAAGTATATCTGGCATTGAGAACATTTGTCAAGATCAGATGTTCGGAATATCTGTACTAGAATCGCGGCGGGAATATCGCGGATCGTGTGCCTGAAATGCAGCACGGCGGAGCTTAAAGTCTTGTCGATTGATTGCCCCAGGTTCTGGCACTCCCCTACCACTGGAAGAGAGACTCTTCTTTCATCCAGCCCGCTTGCTCGTTTTCCTCCGACGGGAAAGACGAGTAGAGGCGGGCTGTTCAGGAGCGTTTTCCTTCGAGGAAAACGCTGTTCTGTCAACCGTTGGCCTTTTGCCAGGAATCAATCTGCCAGATGCCGTTGTCTGAAACGACCGTCACATTGTAAGTGACTGTTTTCGTGCTAAATCCACCATTGTTCATAACGGTAGATGTCATTACAATGGTGCCACTTGCACTGCTTGCATCGCTGATCGAGATTGTACCAGTGCAATGTTCAGGAATATTGCTGCCAGTCCAATCAGTGGTAAACTGGCTCAAGGTGTAGGTATTTTTGAGGTGCGACGAGAAGTCGTCATATGCTCCCTGGGTATTCCCGGAGGCCAGATTACTGCAAAATTGCTCAAGCGATTTCGCGGGAGTTCCGTATAACATCTGGTTGAGACCCTGAGAAGGATCTGTGAAGAACTGGAAGTTCAGGGGGTGAGCGGTGAACCACCAGACGCCTCCGCCAATTAGTCCTGAGAAGAAAAGGAGGACGAGTATGATGGTTGTCACCCAGGCGCGTGCGACGTGTTTTGCTCCTGTAGCGTATCCTGATGTGTTTGTACTGAAGTAATTATGATTGACATCACGCCCGGCTTTGTCACGCCCGACATTCTCCTCAAATCGGCGCTGATCATAATAATTGCCTTCAACGTTGTGCTGGTCTCTGCCAACACGCTGCCCCTGTTGTTGATAGCCCCCCCTGTACAGATTGATATCGCCTTCAGCGTTAAACTGGTCCCTTCGCACGCGCTGATTCTCTTGTTGATAATCGCTCATTTTTATTGGTCCCTTCGCACGCGCTGATTCTCTTGCTAATAATTGCTCATTTTTAAAAAATCTTCTGGACTGCCTCAACAGCCTGCACGAGGGTGGTCACAATGCCGCTGGCTGCGGCGACGCCTTCTACAATGCTTTTCGCTGCGTTGAGATACTTCAGAATATGCATTTTGTTAGGAGTGGGCTTTTTCGCCTGTTTGAGCGCTTTGTCCACGAGTTCTTCAGCATCCGTGGAGATATCCGCAGCCAGATTTCCCTGCTGGCGGGCCTGGTCAAGTTGCTGTTTCAGATTCTCCAGCAGTTTATCGAGCTCCTCCACATTTTGCACGCTGCCAATGTACATATCACCCTCTGCGTTATACTGGTTGCCGCCGACCTTTTGTTTCTCCTGATAGAATGGCATATATCCCCCTTTTTCATTAAGAACTGGCAAACTCCTGCCAGGGTTGCCCACAGGAGTAATCACTGAACCTGGAAAAGGGTAAACTCTCCCAACTGCTAAACGAGGCCTCACCCCATTTTTAGCGCATCTATTTTGTCAATTGGATTGTTCCAGCTCATGTCCGAAAGTGATACTGGCGACGAAGTCAAAAATCGTGCTCAGTTCAAGTTGAACATCGTGGGTATCGAGCATAAACATTGACTTCGCCACCAGGGCCGGAATAGGACAGGGCTATTTACTTCTCTGAAGAAGAGGGGGTCAAGGGGCACAGCCCCTTGCGGGGCGCGGGGTGTCCCCCTTAGGCGTCAACTTAAGCACTTGAACAATCGAAGAGGGAAACGAGATCATGTGCCCCAGCCAACAGA